>NZ_NESH01000020.1 GCF_003063355.1 Limnohabitans sp. Bal53
AATTGACAAACTGCTCAGAGCCAACGATGCCCAATTTGGTCAAGCCCACTCTCTGTGCATTGGCCATCACGGCCGCAGCCGCTTCGTACTTCGCCTTCGCATGCGAGCGAATGTGCAACTCAGGCTGCGGCTGCTGCGCTGATGCCTCAGCAAGCTTCGCCTCCAGCTCTGAGCGGGTGACAGGCGTGCCATTCCAATTGATCACGCTGGCCGCATCCACATCGATCTTGATCACCACCGGATCGGCCTTCTTGGCCGCATTGCTTGCCACCGGCATGTCCAAATTCACCGAATGCAGTTGTACCGGGATCGTGATGATCAGCATGATCAACAGCACCAACATCACGTCAATCAACGGTGTGGTGTTCATGTCAATCATGACCTCCGGCTCGTCGCTGGAACTCGTTCCTACGTTCATTCCCATGCTCTGCTCCTTCAGTTACCGGGCTCGGTGATGAAGCCAACTTTGGTGATGCCTGCTCGCTGGACCGCGTACATCACGCGCCCCACTGACTCGAAATCACTCTGGCCGTCTCCCCGGATCTGCACCTCGGGCTGAGGTTTCATCACCGAGAACTTCTTCATGCGCTCGAGCAAATCGGTGCTGTTTTTCATCTTGGTGTCGTACAGGTATATCCCACCTGCTTTGTCCACCGAGATGATCACGTTCTCGGGCTTGGTCTCGCGCACCACGTTCTTTTCTTTGGGCAAGTCCACCTTGATGGAGGTGGTCACCACGGGGATCGTGATCAAAAAGATGATCAAGAGCACCAGCATCACGTCCACCAGGGGCGTGGTGTTGATGGTGCCGATGATCTCGTCATCGGCTTCGCCTACGTTCATGGCCATGTTGGCTCCTCCTGTGATCGCTTGGGCGATGCCGCCACCACTCAAGCGAAGGAAATGCGAAGGGATTTACTTCTTGGCCGAGCCGAGCAGCACAGCATGCAGGTCAGAGCCAAAGGCGTTGACTTGCTCCATCACGGCCTTGTTACGACGCACCAACCAGTTGTAACCAAGCACAGCAGGTACCGCCACAGCCAAACCAATGGCGGTCATGATCAGGGCCTCACCCACGGGACCCGCCACCTTGTCGATCGAGGCCTGACCGGAGATGCCAATCTTGACCAGCGCGTGGTAAATGCCCCAAACGGTACCGAACAGACCCACGAACGGCGCTGTAGAGCCCACTGTGGCCAAGACAGCCAGCCCGTCTTGCATGCGGCTTTGCACGTTGCCAATGGCACGCTGGATGCTCATGGTCACCCACTCATTGAAGTCCACGGCGCCCAGCAAGCCGGTGTGCTTGGACGCACCCTCCAAACCCTTCTCGGCGATAAAGCGGAAAGCCGAGCCTTCTTGCAGGGTGTCTTTGCCCTGCGCAACTGTGTTGGCCGACCAGAAACTTTCTTGTGCCGCTTTGGCTTGCTTGTTTAACTTGGCTTGCTCTGCGTATTTGGTGAAGATGACATACCAAGAGGCCATGCTCATCAGCACCAAAATCAGCAGTGTGCCCTTGGCCACGGCATCGCCTTGCGCCCACAACGCGCTCAGTCCGTAGGGGTTTTCTTCAGCGGCTGCAGCGGCGGCTGCGACCACCGGGGCCGAGGCGGCTGCCGCCGCATCGACCGCTTGCGCCATGGCCGATCCCGCCGCCATCAATGGCGCAAGGACGGTGGCAATAGAGATGTGTTTGAAAGATGGTTTGATCATGGTGAGGGACTCCTCTAAATGGATTAACAGGCGTTTATCGGATGTTTGAACTGCGCGGCTGGATCATTCCAGCCGCCAGGTGTATTTCATGTTGGCCCAACCCTGCTCGGGCTTGCCGTCAACGGTCGCAGGCTTGAATGAGCAGCGTGACAAACCGGCCCTTGCCGCTTCGTCCAGGCGCTTGTAGCCGGAACTCTTTTCTACTTCGGCCTGGATGACTTTGCCATCCACACCCACGAGGAATCGCAGGCTCACTGTGCCCTCTTCTTCCAGACGACGTGATGCGCTGGGGTAATCAGGCGTTTCGCAATTGGCCGAGTTGACCACTGCAGCCACACGCACAGGCGCTGCTTTAACCACCGGGGCTGGCGCAGGCGCAACCGGCGCTGGTGCAGTTACAACAACGGGTGCTGGTGGCTGTGGTGTTGCCGTCACGGCCGCAATGGCATTGACTGGCTCAGGCGCTGCAACCGCCACTTCCACCGGTGGTACGTAAGCCGGCGGGGGCGGTGGCAAGTTTTTGGGCTGCGGAGGTGGAGGCGGAGGCGGTGGTGGTGGTGGTGGTGGAATATCAGGCTTTGCCTCCTCCAGCAAGATCGCCTCTACCGGGCCCTGAATCTTTTTGACAACCGCGCGGGCCAAGCCCGAGCTGATGGCCCAAAAGAGCAAAAGGTGCAACACCACTACCAGCCCCAGCCCAATCAGGTGCTTGGTCGGCTTTCTTTGCCGGCTGGCGTAATCGT
>NZ_NESH01000021.1 GCF_003063355.1 Limnohabitans sp. Bal53
TGGGCGTGTCCGTTGAGGACATGCGCATGGACATCGCCGGCTTCATCCACGCGCAGGGCAGCTTCAACTTTGAGAAGGGCCCCCAGCAACTGGTCACTTTGGGTAGCGGGCTGCCAAAGGGCTTGGCCGCTACGGCTGCGGGTGAGGGGATACATGACATCTTTGGCACGCTGCTTGAGGCAGGCACGGGCGCGCAGCTCTCAGAGAACTTAGGCACGATTACGGGTTGGGACGTGGCCGTGTCGTACTTTGGGGCAAGCGACATCAACGTGTTCGTGGGCTACGGCAGCCCAGACTTTGATCAAGACAAATGGAGTGAGACCTCAGGCCTGTTTGGCTTCGCGTTTGAGGGGGTGGACTTTGCCTACGCCAACATGCAAACCACCTTGCCTGCTGTGCTCAAGGCACCGTTCCTGGGTGCGCTGGACAGCTTCTACGCTGCCAAGCTCAATGCGGAGAGTGCTGCCTTTGTTGGTGGAGGCGAGATCCTCAACGTTGAGGCCAAGAACCTAGAGCTGCGCTTAAACGACAACGACACTAACTGGTTCGCAGGCACGCCCTTGCAGATGGGCCGCGCTGTCATTGACTGGGCGGCGAGTTTCCCTGCTGATGACGAGGCGGGCACCGCTGCGGGCCTAGGCATCAAGACCGGCGCCTACCTCAAGAGCGAAGACGAAGACACCAGCGGCTACACCTTAGAAGACGGGGACTTGGGCTACTACACCGACAGCCTGGGCCAGCGGGTCAACGCGCAAGGGTTCTTGCTCGATGACTTAGGCGAGCGCATCGACCAGCTCATCACGCTGGACTTTGGTAGCAAACTCTTCGGTTTGTCCGTTGAGGACATGCGAATGGACATCGCCGGGTTCATCCACGCACAGGGCAGCTTTAACTTTGAGAAGGGCCCCCAGCAACTGGTCACTTTGGGTACTGGATTACCACAGGGCTTGGCCTCCACGGCCGCGGGTGAGGCGGTACATGACATCTTTGGCACGCTGCTTGAGGCAGGCACGGGCGCGCAGCTCTCAGAGAACTTAGGCACGATTACGGATTGGGCCGTGGCCGTGTCGTACTTTGGCGCAAGCGACGTAGACGTCTTCGTGGGCTACGGCAGTCCAGACTTTGATGCAGACAAATGGAGTGAGACCTCAGGCCTGTTTGGCTTCGCGTTTGAGGGCGTGGACTTTGCCTACGCCAACATGCAAACCACCTTGCCTGCTGTGCTCAAGGCGCCGTTCCTAGGCGCACTGGACGGCTTTTACGCTGCCAAGCTCAACGCGCAGAGTGCTGCCTTTGTTGGTGGAG
>NZ_NESH01000022.1 GCF_003063355.1 Limnohabitans sp. Bal53
TGACCTTGCCCCCGAAAAACGTACTGCTTAGCTGATGGTTAAAAATCAGTTCAAGGAGAACGAGATGAGTGAAACGAGGAAACGGGCCAAGTACACGCTGGAATTCAAGATGGAGGCGGTCAGGCTGGTCAAAGGTGGGCAGGCGGTGTCGGTCACGGCCAAAGTGTTGGGCATTCCCAAAGCAAGTCTGGACAACTGGGTCAAGCTCAGTGCCAAAGGCCAACTCAAAGGCGCGGGGGATAAGCCCGTCAGTGCGGAGCAAATGGAGCTGGCCCGCCTCAGAGCGCAATTGGCCCGCGTGACCATGGAGCGCGACATCCTAAAAAAAGCCACGGCGTACTTCGCTCGGGAATCGCTGTGAAGTACGCCTGGATAGCCAGCAACAAAGCCCAATGGCCCATCACCCTGGCCTGCGAGGTGTTGGGCGTGAGCACCAGCGGCTACTTTGAACACGGCCGACGCAAGAAATTCCCCAAACCCAGTCAGCCCGGTGCTCACAAACGCATGAGCGACGAAGCACTGTTGGCGCACATCCGCGCCATCCATGCAGAAGTCAAAGGGGAGTACGGCTGGCCCAAGATGTGGAAGGAACTGGTGGCGCGTGGACATCGGGTCGGCAAAGAGCGCGTACGCCGCTTGATGCAGTTGCACGGCATCCGTGCAAGGTGCAAGCGCAAGTTTGTCGTCACCACGGACAGCAAACACCATCTGCCCATTGCGCCTGACCTGGTACAACGCAACTTCACCCCGACAGCCCCTAACCAGGTCTGGACGGGAGACATCACCTATATCGCCACCGACGAGGGCTGGTTGTACTTGGCAGCAGTGATAGACCTGTTCAGCCGACAGGTGGTGGGCTGGAGCATGCAGCCTCACATGCAGAGCAGCCTGGTGACAGGCGCGTTAAAGATGGCATGGTTCCGGCGTCAGCCAGCGCCAGGCTTGATCTTCCATTCGGACCGAGGCAGCCAAAACTGCGGACATGAGTTCCAAGGTGCACTGGCCAGTTACAAGATGAGGAGTTCGATGAGCCGCAAGGGAAATTGCTGGGACAACGCACCCACGGAGAGCCTGTGGGGTCGCTTGAAGGTGGGCAGGCTGTACGGGCAAAGGTTTGCAACCCGCAGGCAGGCGATGGATGAGGTGATTGACTGGCTGACGTTCTACAACCACCGGCGGTTGCACTCCACGTTGGGCTACGTCAGTCCGATGCAGTTTGAAAAACGCTGGGACGCGGCACAGCAATTGAAGGCCGCATAATGAAGTGGCTAAGCGGTACGTCAAACAGGGGCAGGTTCA
>NZ_NESH01000023.1 GCF_003063355.1 Limnohabitans sp. Bal53
TTAAGCAATGATCTTGGCAACGACGCCCGCGCCAACGGTGCGGCCACCTTCGCGGATGGCAAAGCGCAAGCCTTCTTCCATCGCAATGGGGTTGATCAACTTCACAGTGATCGACACGTTGTCACCAGGCATCACCATCTCTTTGCCTTCTGGCAATTCGATCGCGCCGGTCACGTCAGTCGTACGGAAGTAGAACTGAGGACGGTAGTTGTTGAAGAAAGGCGTGTGACGGCCACCTTCGTCTTTGGACAAGACATAGATCTCGCCCGTGAAGTGGGTGTGGGGCTTGATCGAGCCGGGCTTGCACAGCACTTGGCCGCGCTCGACGTCTTCGCGCTTGGTGCCGCGCAGCAAGATGCCGACGTTGTCACCGGCTTGACCTTGGTCCAGCAGCTTGCGGAACATCTCAACGCCTGTGCAAGTGGTCTTGACAGTGTCTTTGATACCCACGATTTCGATTTCTTCGCCGACTTTGACGATACCGCGCTCGATACGGCCAGTCACCACAGTGCCGCGGCCAGAGATGGAGAACACGTCTTCCACGGGCATCAAGAATGCGCCGTCCACTGCGCGGTCAGGCGTAGGGATGTAAGTGTCCAGAGCAGCGGCCAGCTTCATGATGGCCTCTTCACCCAAAGGACCTTTGTCGCCTTCCAGGGCCAGCTTGGCGGACCCTTGCACGATCGGTGTGTCGTCGCCAGGGAAGTCGTACTTGGACAACAACTCGCGAACTTCCATCTCGACCAGCTCCAACAACTCAGCGTCGTCGACCATGTCGCACTTGTTCAGGAACACGATGATGTAAGGCACGCCCACTTGACGGGCCAACAAGATGTGCTCACGGGTCTGAGGCATAGGGCCGTCAGCAGCGGAGCAAACCAAAATAGCGCCGTCCATCTGGGCAGCACCCGTGATCATGTTCTTCACATAGTCAGCGTGGCCAGGGCAGTCCACGTGCGCGTAGTGACGGCTTTCTGTTTCGTACTCGACGTGAGCGGTGTTGATCGTGATACCACGAGCCTTCTCTTCGGGTGCGGCGTCGATCTGGTCGTACGCTTTGGCAGCACCGCCGAACTTGGCAGCCAACACGGTGGTGATGGCAGCAGTCAGTGTGGTTTTGCCGTGGTCAACGTGACCGATGGTGCCCACGTTCACGTGGGGTTTGGTCCGTTCGAATTT
>NZ_NESH01000024.1 GCF_003063355.1 Limnohabitans sp. Bal53
TGGGCGTGTCCGTTGAGGACATGCGCATGGACATCGCCGGCTTCATCCACGCGCAGGGCAGCTTCAACTTTGAGAAGGGCCCCCAGCAACTGGTCACTTTGGGTACTGGATTACCACAGGGCTTGGCTAACTCAGCTTTGTATTCCCAGTTCGCGCAGCCCGTGCTGAATAACATGCTCAATGTGAGCACGGGCGCGCAGCTCTCAGAGAACTTAGGCACGATTACGGGTTGGGACGTGGCCGTGTCGTACTTTGGGGCAAGCGACATCAACGTGTTCGTGGGCTACGGCAGCCCAGACTTTGATCAAGACAAATGGAGTGAGACCTCAGGCCTGTTTGGCTTCGCGTTTGAGGGGGTGGACTTTGCCTACGCCAACATGCAAACCACCTTGCCTGCTGTGCTCAAGGCGCCGTTCCTAGGCGCACTGGACGGCTTTTACGCTGCCAAGCTCAACGCGCAGAGTGCTGCCTTTGTTGGTGGAGGCGAGATCCTCAACGTTGAGGCCAAGAACCTAGAGCTGCGCTTAAACGATAACGATGCGAACTGGTTCCCTGGTACGCCTTTGGAGATGGGGCCTGCCGTCATTGACTGGGCGGCGAGTTTCCCTGCTGATGACGAGGCGGGCACCGCTGCGGGCCTGGGCATCAAGACCGGTGCCTACCTCAAGAGCGAAGACGAAGACACCAGCGAATACGCTGTAGAAGACGAAGCCCTGGGCTACTACACCGACAGTTTGGGCCAGCGGGTCAACGCGCAAGGCTTCTTGCTAGACGACTTAGGCGCGCGCATTGACCAGCTCATCACGCTGGACTTTGACGGCAATCAACGCTTGGGCGTGTCCGTTGAGGACATGCGCATGGACATCGCCGGCTTCATCCACGCGCAGGGCAGCTTCAACTTTGAGAAGGGCCCCCAGCAACTGGTCACTTTGGGTACTGGATTACCACAGGGCTTGGC
>NZ_NESH01000025.1 GCF_003063355.1 Limnohabitans sp. Bal53
TGAAGGCCAGCGGCCGGTCCGTTGTCATGGACTGGGCAATGATGCTGACCTGCTGGTTCAGACCGTGGCGCGCGGCAAAGTCGGACGAGCAGATGATGGCGGCGGCGGCGCCACAGGTGGGCGGGCAGGCCATCAGGCGGGTCATCACACCGGGCCACATCACGGGCGAGGCCATCACTTCTTCTTCGGTGACTTCCTTGCGGAACACCGCCAAGGGGTTGTTGGCCGCGTGGCGGCTGGCCTTGGCCCGGATCTTGGCAAAGGTTTCCAGCTTGGTGCCGAAACGGCGCATGTGTTCGCGGCCGGCGGCGCCAAAAATGCGCAGCGCTACCGGGATGCCGGTCACATCGGCATTGGCTTCGATGACCGCATCAAAGTGTTCGAACACCGACGCGCGGTCGTTGAAAACAGCACCCAGCGCGCCGGGGTTCATTTGCTCAAAGCCCACGGCGAGCACACACTCTGCCGCACCGCTCGCAATCGCCTGGCGCGCGAGGTAAAGGGCGGTGGAACCGGTGGCGCAGTTGTTGTTGACGTTGATGACCGGAATGCCGGTCATGCCCACCTCGTAGATGGCACGCTGGCCGGAGCAGGAATCGCCGTACACAAAGCCGGCGTAAGCCTGCTCGACCAGGGAATAGTCGATGCCCGCGTCCATCAATGCGGCCTTGATGGCGAGCTGGGCCATCACGGGGTAAGACTCACTGGCGCCAGGCTTGGTGAAGGGAACGGGCGCATGACGGGGTGGGGCCAGGATGGGCCGTTGGCGCAGGCCGCCGGACACGACATGAACTACGTGGCCCTCACTGGCTTGATGTCGCTCACCGAGCGGCCGGGCCACCCGCCTATGGTGCC
>NZ_NESH01000026.1 GCF_003063355.1 Limnohabitans sp. Bal53
CCCAAAGTGACCAGTTGCTGGGGGCCCTTCTCAAAGTTGAAGCTGCCCTGCGCGTGGATGAAGCCGGCGATGTCCATGCGCATGTCCTCAACGGACACGCCCAAGCGTTGATTGCCGTCAAAGTCCAGCGTGATGAGCTGGTCGATGCGCGCGCCTAAGTCGTCTAGCAAGAAGCCTTGCGCGTTGACCCGCTGGCCCAAACTGTCGGTGTAGTAGCCCAGGGCTTCGTCTTCTACAGCGTATTCGCTGGTGTCTTCGTCTTCGCTCTTGAGGTAGGCACCGGTCTTGATGCCCAGGCCCGCAGCGGTGCCCGCCTCGTCATCAGCAGGGAAACTCGCCGCCCAGTCAATGACGGCAGGCCCCATCTCCAAAGGCGTACCAGGGAACCAGTTCGCATCGTTATCGTTTAAGCGCAGCTCTAGGTTCTTGGCCTCAACGTTGAGGATCTCGCCTCCACCAACAAAGGCAGCACTCTGCGCGTTGAGCTTGGCAGCGTAAAAGCCGTCCAGTGCGCCTAGGAACGGCGCCTTGAGCACAGCAGGCAAGGTGGTTTGCATGTTGGCGTAGGCAAAGTCCACCCCCTCAAACGCGAAGCCAAACAGGCCTGAGGTCTCACTCCATTTGTCTTGGTCAAAGTCTGGGCTGCCGTAGCCCACGAACACGTTGATGTCGCTTGCCCCAAAGTACGACACGGCCACGTCCCAACCCGTAATCGTGCCTAAGTTCTCTGAGAGCTGCGCGCCCGTGC
>NZ_NESH01000027.1 GCF_003063355.1 Limnohabitans sp. Bal53
CGCAAGGCCCTGAACGGCCGTGTGCCGCTGATCGGCTTTTCCGGCAGCCCCTGGACGCTGGCGTGCTACATGGTCGAAGGCGCTGGCTCCGACGACTACCGGCATGTGAAGTCCCTGATGTACAGCCGCCCGGATTTGATGCACCGCATCCTGGAAATCAATGCAGACGCTGTGGCCCTCTACCTGAACACCCAAATCGAAGCGGGTGCCCAAGCGGCCATGATCTTTGACAGCTGGGGCGGCGTGCTGGCCGATGGCGCGTTCCAGCAGTTCAGCCTGGCCTACACGGCCCGCGTGCTGAGCCAATTGAAAACCGAGCACAACGGCCAACGCATCCCCAGCATCGTGTTCACCAAAGGCGGCGGCCTGTGGCTGCCCGAGATGGCGGGCCTGAACTGCGACGTGTTGGGCCTGGACTGGACCATGAACCTGGGCCGTGCCCGCGCCCTCGTGGGCGGCCAAGTGGGTGGCCCCGGTAAAGCGCTGCAAGGCAACATCGACCCGAACATCTTGTTTGCGCCGCCTGCGCAGATCGCCACCGAAGTGCACCGCGTGCTCGACAGCTTTGGCACGCCACACACCGACACCACCCAAACCGGCCCCACCCACATCTTCAACCTGGGCCACGGCATCAGCCAATACACCCCGCCCGAACATGTGACGGCGCTGGTGGAAGCGGTGCACAGCCATTC
>NZ_NESH01000028.1 GCF_003063355.1 Limnohabitans sp. Bal53
CCCAAAGTGACCAGTTGCTGGGGGCCCTTCTCAAAGTTGAAGCTGCCCTGCGCGTGGATGAAGCCGGCGATGTCCATGCGCATGTCCTCAACGGACACGCCCAAGCGTTGATTGCCGTCAAAGTCCAGCGTGATGAGCTGGTCGATGCGCGCGCCTAAGTCGTCTAGCAAGAAGCCTTGCGCGTTGACCCGCTGGCCCAAACTGTCGGTGTAGTAGCCCAGGGCTTCGTCTTCTACAGCGTATTCGCTGGTGTCTTCGTCTTCGCTCTTGAGGTAGGCACCGGTCTTGATGCCCAGGCCCGCAGCGGTGCCCGCCTCGTCATCAGCAGGGAAACTCGCCGCCCAGTCAATGACGGCAGGCCCCATCTCCAAAGGCGTACCAGGGAACCAGTTCGCATCGTTATCGTTTAAGCGCAGCTCTAGGTTCTTGGCCTCAACGTTGAGGATCTCGCCTCCACCAACAAAGGCAGCACTCTGCGCGTTGAGCTTGGCAGCGTAAAAGCCGTCCAGTGCGCCTAGGAACGGCGCCTTGAGCACAGCAGGCAAGGTGGTTTGCATGTTGGCGTAGGCAAAGTCCAC
>NZ_NESH01000003.1 GCF_003063355.1 Limnohabitans sp. Bal53
TGGTGACAACGTGTCGATCACTGTGAAGTTGATCAACCCCATTGCGATGGAAGAAGGCTTGCGCTTTGCCATCCGCGAAGGTGGCCGCACCGTTGGCGCGGGCGTCGTTGCCAAGATCATTGCTTAATTCTTTTGTGGCGCAGCAGCGCATTGGCCTGGCCAATGCGTAACTGCAAGCAGAAACTCACCACAAGGAATTGACATGTCATCCAAGCAAAAAATCCGCATCCGCCTGAAGGCGTTTGACTACAAACTGATCGACCAGTCCGCTGCCGAGATCGTTGACACCGCCAAGCGCACCGGCGCGATTGTCAAGGGCCCCGTGCCTTTGCCAACACGCATGAAGCGTTTTGACATCCTGCGCTCACCGCACGTCAACAAGACCAGCCGTGACCAGTTGGAAATCCGTACGCACCAGCGTTTGATGGACATCGTGGACCCCACAGACAAGACTGTGGACGCCCTGATGAAACTCGATCTGCCCGCTGGCGTGGACGTCGAAATCAAGCTGCAGTAATGCGGTTTGGGGTGGTCGCTAGGCCATCCAAAACTTGAAACAAGGCCCGATTTGCCAGAAATGGCAAGTCGGGCTATAATTTCAGGCTCACCTCTTTTGGGGTGAGATTTATTAACAGTCTTTCACACACCAAACGGGGCTGCCAATTGAAGTGGCCTCGGTGAAAGTTTTGGAGAAAACAATGAGTCTGAGCAACTCCCTCGGGTTGCTGGGTCGCAAGGTGGGCATGATGCGTCTGTTCACTGATGATGGGGATTCAGTTCCTGTCACAGTGTTGGATGTGTCTAACAACCGTGTATCCCAGGTCAAAACCCAAGAGAACGATGGCTATGTCGCTTTGCAAGTGACATTTGGTGCCCGCAAGGCATCGCGCGTGACCAAGCCCATCGCTGGTCACCTGGCCAAAGCCGGTGTGGAAGCCGGTGAAATCATTCAAGAATTCCGCGTGACCGCTGACACGGCCGCCCAGTACGCCGCTGGCGCCACTGTGCCCGTGGCTGCTGTGTTTGCTGTGGGCCAGAAAGTGGACGTGCAAGGCACTTCCATCGGTAAAGGCTTCACCGGCACGATCAAGCGTCACAACTTCAAGTCGCAGCGCGCATCGCACGGTAACAGCCGTTCGCACAACGTGCCTGGTTCGATTTCGATGGCGCAAGATCCCGGCCGCGTGTTCCCTGGCAAGAAAATGTCGGGCCACCTCGGTGACGTGACTTGCACTACGCAGAACCTCGCCGTGATCCGCGTTGACGAAGCCCGTGGTCTGTTGATGATCAAGGGTGCCATTCCCGGTTCCAAAGGTGGTTTCGTGACAGTGCGTCCCGCCGTTAAAGTTAAAGGAGCGAACTGATGCAGCTCGAACTCCTGAACGACCAAGGTCAAGCCGCTTCCAAAGTGGACGCGCCCGAGACTGTGTTCGGTCGTGAATACAACGAAGCCCTGATTCACCAGATCGTGGTGGCTTATCAGGCCAATGCCCGTCAAGGCACCCGCGCTCAAAAGGACCGTGAACAAGTTCACCACTCCACTAAGAAGCCTTTTAAACAAAAAGGCACTGGTCGCGCTCGTGCTGGCATGACTTCCTCGCCTTTGTGGCGTGGCGGTGGTCGGATTTTCCCGAACATGCCCGACGAAAACTTCACCCAGAAGATCAACAAGAAGATGTACCGCGCGGGTATGGCTTCGATCTTCTCCCAGTTGGCCCGCGAAGGCCGTCTGGCTGTGGTGGATTCCTTCAAAGTTGAGACACCCAAAACCAAGCAGCTCGCTGCCAAGTTCAAGGCCATGAGTCTCGACAACGTGCTGGTGATCGCCGACGAAGTCGACGAAAACCTGTACTTGGCATCGCGCAACCTGATCAACATCCTGATTGTTGAGCCGCGTTACGCTGATCCCGTGTCTTTGGTGAACTTCAAGAAAGTCCTCGTGACCAAAGGTGCCATGGACAAACTCAAGGAGATGTTTGCATGAGCGCCGTGAAGTTTGACGAAGGTCGTCTGATGTCCGTGCTGGTTGCGCCCATCGTGTCCGAAAAGGCCACCATGGTTGCTGAAAAGTCCAACACCGTGACATTCAAAGTGCTGCAGGACGCTACCAAGCCTGAAATCAAAGCCGCTGTGCAATTGATGTTCAAGGTTGAGGTCAAAGGCGTGTCTGTGGTGAATACCAAGGGCAAGACCAAGCGTTTTGGCAAGACCATTGGCCGTCGCGACAACGTTCGCAAGGCTTATGTCACGCTGCAACCAGGTCAAGAGCTGAACCTGTCTGGGGAGGCTGCGTAATCATGGCTGTCATCAAGATCAAACCGACATCCCCAGGCCGTCGTGGCGTGGTGAAGGTCACCCGTGACCACCTGCACAAAGGTGAAGGCTACGCTCCGTTGCTGGAACCCCAGCACCAGAAGTCGGGCCGTAACAACAACGGTCACATCACAACGCGCCACAAAGGCGGTGGTCACAAGCACCACTACCGCGTGGTCGATTTCAAGCGCAACAAAGACGCGATCCCGGCGAAAGTCGAGCGCATCGAGTACGACCCAAACCGTACTGCGCACATTGCTTTGCTGTGCTACGCCGATGGCGAGCGCCGTTACATCATTGCCCCTCGTGGCATTGAGACCGGTGCAACCCTGATGTCGGGCCCAGAAGCGCCGATCCGCGCTGGCAACACTTTGCCAATCCGCAACATCCCCGTGGGTTCGACCATCCATTGCATCGAGCTCAAGCCCGGTGCTGGTGCACAGATCGCCCGCTCGGCTGGTGCTTCGGCCACATTGTTGGCTCGCGAAGGCATCTACGCTCAAGTGCGTATGCGCTCCGGTGAAGTTCGCAAGATCCACATCGAGTGCCGTGCAACCATTGGTGAAGTCGCCAACGAAGAGCACAGCCTGCGCCAATTGGGCAAGGCCGGTGTCAAGCGTTGGATGGGTATCCGCCCAACCGTTCGTGGCGTGGCCATGAACCCAGTGGATCACCCGCACGGTGGTGGCGAAGGCCGTACCGGCGAAGGCCGTCATGCAGTAGACCCGTGGGGCAACCTCACCAAGGGCTACCGTACCCGTAACAACAAGCGCACACAGGTCATGATCGTGTCGCGTCGCAAGAAGTAAGGGTTAGACAATGACACGCTCTCTCAAAAAGGGTCCATTCGTTGACCACCACTTGTTGGCCAAGGTTGAAAAAGCCGTTGCCACCAAAGACAAAAAGCCCGTCAAGACATGGTCGCGTCGCTCCATGGTTTTGCCCGATTTCATCGGTCTGACCATCGCCGTTCACAACGGCAAGCAACACGTTCCTGTTTATGTGACCGACCAAATGGTTGGCCACAAATTGGGCGAATTCGCATTGACCCGGACATTCAAGGGTCACCCTGCGGACAAAAAAGTCCAGAAGAAATAAGGAAAGACCATGGAAACACGTGCAGTCCTCCGGGGCGTCCGTTTGTCGGTCGATAAAGGCCGCCTGGTCGCCGATTTGATTCGCGGTAAAAAAGTGGATCAAGCTCTGAACATTTTGACTTTCACGCAGAAAAAAGCTGCGGGCATCGTCAAGAAGGTTCTCGAGTCCGCCATCGCCAACGCTGAACACAACGACGGCGCCGACATCGACGAATTGAAGGTGAAAACCATCTACGTCGAACAAGGCACCACGCTCAAGCGTTTCACCGCCCGCGCCAAAGGCCGTGGCAACCGCATCAGCAAACCCACATGCCATGTGTATGTGACGGTCGGCAACTAAGCCAGGGAAGAAACATGGGACAAAAAATCCATCCTACCGGCTTCCGTTTGGCCGTCAGCCGTAACTGGTCCAGCCGTTGGTACGCCAGCAACAAAGACTTCGCCGGCATGCTGGCCGAAGACATCAAGGTGCGTGAGTACCTCAAGGCCAAGCTCAAGAACGCTGCGGTTTCCCGCGTGCTGATCGAGCGTCCAGCCAAGAGCGCCCGCATCACCATCTTCTCGGCTCGTCCAGGTGTGGTGATCGGCAAAAAAGGCGAAGACATCGAGTTGCTCAAGAAAGAACTCGCTGCGCGTCTGGGCGTGCCTGTTGCGGTCAACATCGAAGAAGTGCGCAAGCCTGAAATCGATGCCCAACTGATCGCTGACAGCATCACCCAACAGCTCGAAAAGCGGATCATGTTCCGCCGCGCCATGAAACGCGCCATGCAAAACGCCATGCGTCTGGGTGCCCAAGGCATCAAGATCATGTCGGCTGGCCGTCTGAACGGCATCGAAATTGCGCGTACTGAGTGGTACCGCGAAGGCCGTGTGCCATTGCACACCCTGCGCGCTGACATCGACTACGCCACTTCGGAAGCCAAGACCACCTACGGCGTCATCGGCGTCAAGGTATGGGTCTACAAGGGCGACACTTTGGGTCGCAACGATGCGCCAGCTTTGGCTGAGCCTCGTGCCGAAGAAGAGCGCCGTCCGCGTGGTCCACGTCGTGATGCCCGTCCTGGTGAGCGCCCCGCAGGCGATCGCCGTGGCGGTCCACGTCGCCCCGCTGGCACCAACACAGCACCCACCGACGGCAGCGACAAGCCTGCCGGCGCGGGTGGTGATGCCAAACCCGCCGTTAAGCGCGTACGCACAGTCGCCGCGCCAGCTGCAGCAGCTGACGGTCAATAAGGAGTAACAACATGCTGCAACCTGCTCGCAGAAAGTTCCGCAAGGAACAGAAGGGCCGCAACACCGGCGTCGCTACCCGTGGCAACACGGTGGCGTTCGGTGACTTCGGTCTGAAGTCCACTGATCGCGGCCGTCTGACGGCCCGCCAGATCGAAGCCGCACGTCGTGCGATTTCCCGTCACGTCAAACGTGGTGGTCGTATCTGGATTCGTGTGTTCCCTGACAAGCCGATTTCCACCAAGCCTGCTGAAGTGCGTATGGGTAACGGTAAAGGTAACCCCGAGTACTACGTGGCTGAGATCCAACCCGGTAAGGTGCTCTACGAAATCGTAGGCGTGCCAGAAGAGTTGGCCCGTGAAGCCTTCAAATTGGCCGCTGCCAAGTTGCCTCTGCGTACCACTTTTGTGGCCCGCATGATTGGCCAATAATTCAGGAGAAATAAGAAATGAATGCTGCTGAATTGCGCCAAAAAGACGTTGCTGGTGTGAAAGACGAAATCAAAGCGCTGCAAAAAGCCCACTTTGGCCTTCGTATGCAAAAAGCCACACAACAACTCGGCAACACCGGTACGCTGAGCGAAACTCGCCGTGCCATCGCCCGTGCCAAAACCATTCTTGCCCAAAAGCAAGCCGCCAAGTAAGGAGTGACCATGACGGAAGCTAAAACATCCCTCAAGCGCACCTTGATTGGCAAGGTGGTCAGCGACAAGCGCGCCAAGACCGTGACCGTGCTGGTTGAGCGTCGTGTGAAACACGCCCTCTACGGCAAGATCGTGGCCAAGTCGAGCAAGTACCACGCGCACGACGAAACAGGTGAGTTCCACCTGGGCGACACCATCGAAATCACGGAAAGCCGTCCGATTTCGAAGACCAAAAACTGGGTTGCTACGCGCCTGGTTCAGAAAGCTGCTGCCGTTTAAGCCCTTCAGGCCAACTGCTGCAAACTTTTTGAAAACGACCCACAATGGTGGGTCGTTTTTTTTTACCCAGGCCATTTCGCCACATCACAACAAGGAGCACAACATGATCAAAGTCGGAGATACATTACCCGCAGCCACACTGATGGAATACGTCGAAGTGGAAGGCAACGGTTGCAGCATTGGCCCCAATCCCGTCGATGTGGCCAAGGCCACAGCCGGCAAGACCATCGCCCTGTTTGCTTTGCCAGGTGCTTTCACGCCCACCTGCTCGGTCAAACACGTACCAGGCTATGTGGAAAACCATGATGCCTTGAAGGCCGCTGGCGTGGATGAGATCTGGTGCGTGAGCGTGAACGACGCTTTCGTGATGGGTGCATGGGCACGCGAACAAAAGACGGGCACCAAAGTGCGCATGTTGGGAGATGGCAGTGGCGACTTCAGCAAAGCTACAGGCTTGACGCTGGACCTGACAGCACGTGGCATGGGTGTGCGCAGTAACCGTTATTCCATGCTCGTCAAAGACGGCAAGGTGGCTACTTTGAACGTGGAAGGCCCTGGTAAATTTGAAGTCAGCGATGCAGGAACACTGCTGGCGCAAGCCAAGGCTTGAGCCTTGTCAAGCCGATCAAAAAGGGACCTTGGGTCCTTTTTTTATGGATGCACGTTGACTGGATGCCTCACGACAGATCGATTAGATAATGTCTACTTTGAGGTAATGAGCGCCAGCGTGAGGGTTGTGGTAATAGGGTGGAATCTCGAAAAAGCCTAAATCCTCGTACAAGGCGCGAGCGGCTTCCATGTCGTCTAAGGTGTCGAGCAAAACACAGTGATAGGCCGCAGCGCGTGCTGCATCCAGGATCGCTTCGGTCAGCAGGCGGCCCAATCCCAATCCCCGATAGGCTGGGCGCACATACAGGCGTTTCATCTCGGCGGCATTGGCGTAATCGCTGGCATCGAAGGGTCGCAAGGCGCAGCACCCTGCCACTTCGCCGTCGACCCAGGCCAGAAGCAAGGCGCCACGGGGGTCGGTGTACTCACCGGGTAGGGCATCCAGCTCCTGCTCAAAATCCTGAAAACACAAATCCACATTCAGACTGGCCGCGTATTCCATGAAGATGGAGCGCGTAGCCAGCAGGTCGGCGGTGTGAGCGGGGCTGCGCAGCACAATGACAGGTGAATCAGGTGATGAATTCAAGGGGGTCTTCCTCCGCAGATACACAGTGTATAGGCAAGATCAAGTACCCCATAACAGCAGGCCATAAACGGACAAGGCCGACAGGCCCAAGATCAACAAGGCGACAAGACGATGAGGCCAATGGTCGCGAGAGGCAGGCACGGGTTGCGGCAGTGTTTTGTCACCGTGCAGCATGGCGGGCACCAAGGGTGGGTGCTTTTTAAAGCGATGCCAAAGCAGAGCCAGGAGGTGCAAGACCACCAAGGCCAAAATGATCAGCTTGCCCCAATGTTTGTGCCAAGCCGAGGCCCATGACACCCAGCTACCAGAGACCAGTGCAGTCAAAGGCCCGGAATTGGCGATCTCGTCATCACTGATCAAACCAGTAGAGACTTGAAACAAAACAAAAAACAGCATGGCAAGAATGGACCAAGAGCCCAGCGGGTTGTGCCCGGCTTCAGTCCGTTCGTTGGCGCGTGTTTGCAAATAGGCCAAGGCATGTCGTGGGTGCAAGGACAAACTGGACCAGCGTGACCAGTGCCCACCTACAAACCCCCAAGCCAGCCTGAAAAGCACCAAAGTCAATACGGCATAGCCCAAGCGGAAATGCCAAACCATGGCATTGCCCCCGACATTGCCCGTGATGAACAAACCAACCACACAAGCGGCCAAAGCCCAATGAAAAAAGCGGGTGGGCAGATCCCAAATGCGAACGGTGAACATGAACACTTTCAAAGCTGCGGGAATCAGAAAACTATGAGAAACTGAATGAAGGATAAATCCTTTTAACCCGTAAACCATGATGTGAGTCAAACATGAAATACACAACGAGCTGCGCAAGTGCTTTGTTACTGCTGGCGATGGGCTTGCCCGCACAAGCGCAATTTGCCAAACCGGAAGATGCCATCAAATACCGAAAGGCCAGTTTCACGGTGATGGCAGCACATTTCGGCCGAATCGGTGCCATGGCCAATGGACGAGTACCCTACGACGCCAAGGCCGCAGCCGAAAACGCCGACGTGGTGGCCACCCTGTCCAAGCTGCCTTGGGCTGCTTTTGGTGAAGGCACAGACAAGGGTGACACCCGCGCGAAGCCCGAGATCTGGAAAGAAGCTGGCAAGTACAAAGAAGCGGCTGACAAAATGCAAGCCGAGATCGTGAAGCTCAACACCGCAGCCAAAGCGGGCAACATCGATGCTTTGAAAGCCGCTTTTGGCCCAGCCGCCGCCTCGTGCAAAGCCTGCCACGACAACTTCCGCAAGGATTAAAAGCAGCGCAGTCAAGCCGCTGGATTTCCAAAAAACAACCGGGTCAGCGCGGCCCGGTTGCAGGTGTGAGGGACAAGTGAATCAGGATTCTGCCAACAGCTTGTCGATCAACTGGTGCAATTCGACAAAATTAGGCGTCCCGACAAACCGTTTCACAACTTCGCCACGTTTGTTCACCAAAAAGGTGGTGGGTGTGAGTTTGACATCGCCCCAAGCGCGCGCTACGCCCCCAGTGTTGTCAATCGCCACTTTGAAGGGCAATTGACGTGACTGGGCAAAATTGACCACATAGCTGGGTGGGTCGTAGCTCATGGCCACGGCCACGGTTTCATAGCCCCGGTCCTTGAACTTGTTGTAAGTGGAGACCAGCTCGGGCATTTCGGCCACGCACGAAGTGCAACTGGTGGCCCAAAAATTAACCAAAGATACTTTTCCTTGCAATTGCTGAGTGCTGACGGTGCTGCCGTCGAGTAAAACAAAGGAAGATTCGGGCGCACGCTCACCCGCGCAGCCCCACAGGGCCAGCAGCAAGCCGAGCGCGCAAGCACCCTTCAACATACGACGGCCCACAGGCTGCACATTCCAGGGAGTATTCAGATGGTTCTTCATCGCAGAAAGTTTAATACGTTCGCCATGTCCTCGGGTATTTTGGCCATTGTCCCCGCGCATGGCTTCAGTTTGAGGGACTTGAGTGATGGGGATGCCTCACAAGGCTTGAAACTGGCCTTGGAAAAAGGCACCAGAGCCGCAATCGGTTTACTCGGTGTGGAGGACGGTTTCATGGGCAACGACAAAGTGCGCATTGGCTTGCCGAAGGCCTTGAACAAGGGCGCGAGAATGCTCAAAACGCTGGGCATGGGCCAGCAACTCGATGCTTTGACCTTGCAAATGAACCGCGCCGCAGAACAAGCTGTGCCATTGGCCCAAAAGGCCTTGATGCAGTCAATACAGGCCATGTCGGTGAAAGATGCCAAGACCATTTTGAGGGGTGGCGATACTGCGGTCACACAGTTCTTTGTGGACAAGACACGTGCGCCCTTGAGTGCGCAATTTCTGCCCCAGGTCAAACAGGTTCTGGGGCAATTGGGCGTGGTGGAGCAGTTCAATGCAGTGGCGGGCAAGTTGTCCGGCATGGGTCTGGTGCCCAAAGACAAGGCATTGTTGGAAAACCACGTCACCGATAAAGCCCTCGATGGGCTTTATTTCATGATCGGCGAAGAGGAAAAGAAGATCCGCCAAAACCCGGCTGAGGCCGGCAGTGCCTTGCTCAGCAAGGTGTTTGGCGCTTTGCGTTGAATGTGCCGCGCAGGGGCAAAACGTAAAAGGCTTTAGAGCAAAGACAACAAGTGTTGGACCAAGCCATCCGGGTCACTGACCATGGGGTCATGACCGGTGTGCATCTCCAGCACTTGTGAGCCTGGCAGCCAAGCGCCATCCCAAAACTTGGGGTCTGCCATGCGCAATCGGCTGACGTCGATGGTGCCCAATGGCGGTGTGGTGCAGTTGATGAATGTGCGCGGTACACGGGCCACGCGTTGGGGATCAAAGTCGAGGACTTGGGTGTAGGGGCCGCCTGGGTGCGGGGTTTGGCGTCTTTGGACCCAGGCGTGGTCAGCATCACTCAGGCCAAAAACCGACGGGTCAGGCGCAGGAAAGGCGTGCAAGGGATGGGCTTGCGCCGCAGCGATTCGGGCGTTTCGGGTGACGCTGGCGTGGGTGCTGCTCCAGCTTTCTCCGGGTTTGGGGAGCACCGCATCCAAATAAACCAGGTGGCGCAGCCTTTCGGGCCTGCGGTCGGCCACGGCGGTGCCCAGCATGCCGGCATACGAGTGCACCACCAGTACCACGTCATCCATCTCTTCGGCGTCCATGGCGGCCATCACGTCGGTGATGTGCGTTTCAAGATCAATACCCGGCTGCAACAGGTGCGAGCGCTCACCCACGCCTGTCAGGGTGACGGCATGGACGCGGTGACCCGCACCGATGAGGCCCGGCACCACACGCTGCCAACACCAGGCCCCATGCCAAGCGCCATGCACCAGCAAAAAGTTAGCCATCAGATGACCCCTTTGCCGCGAAGATGGCCGAGTTGTTCAGCATTCAAGCCCAGCACTTCGCCCAAGACTTCGGCGGTGTGCTGGCCCAGCATGGGAGGCGGCAAGTCCTGACGCACTGGGGTGCGGCTCATTTTGATCGGACTGGCCACCAGTTTCAGGTCGGGTTTGATCGGATGCTGCCAATCCTGCACCATGCCACGGGCCTGAATTTGCGGGTCCACAAAGACTTCGCTCAGGGTGTTGATGGCCCCGCAGGGCACCTTGGCCGCTTCGAGGGCCGCCAACCAGTCGGCTTTGGTGCGGGTTTTGAGGATGCCCTCCAGCAAGGGCACCAAAGTGTCGCGGTGGCGAACACGTTGGGTGTTTTGCGCGTAGCGCGGGTCTTGCGCCAGTTCGGGGCAGCCGGCGACGGTACAAAACTTGACAAACTGACCGTCGTTGCCCACGGCCAAAATCAAGTGGTCGCGGCTGCCAGGGGCAGCGCCCGGTGGGGCCATGACCTCGAACACCTGGTAGGGCACGATGTTTTGGTGCGCGTTGCCAGCGCGGCCCGGCGTTTTGCCGCTGACCAGGTAATTGGAGCCCAAATTGGCCAGCATCGCGACTTGCGTGTCCAGCAAGGCCATGTCGACCTGCTGGCCTTCACCCGTGCGCTCGGCGTGGCGCAGGGCCGCCAAAATCGCCACGGTGGCGTACATGCCGGTGAACAGGTCGGCCACCGCCACGCCCACTTTTTGGGGGCCGCCACCCAAGTCGTCGCGCTCACCGGTCACGCTCATCAGGCCGCCGATGCCTTGCACGGCATAGTCGTAACCCGCTCGCTCACGGTAAGGGCCGGTTTGGCCAAAGCCGGTCACGCTGCAATAGACCAGCTTGGGGTTCAGGGCGATCAGGCTGGCGTAGTCCAAGCCGTAACGGGCCATGTCGCCGACCTTGAAGTTCTCCACAAACACATCGCAGTGGCGAACCAGTTCGCGGATCAATGCTTGGCCCTCGGGCTGGGCGATGTCGCACGTCACCGATCGCTTGTTGCGGTTGGCGCCCAGATAGTAAGCGGCCTCAGCGCTGTCTTGGCCTTGGGCGTCTTTCAAAAAGGGTGGCCCCCAGGTGCGGGTGTCGTCGCCTGTGCCAGGGCGTTCGATCTTGATGACATCGGCCCCCAGATCGGCCAAGGTCTGGGTACACCAGGGGCCCGCCAGAACGCGGGAGAGGTCGAGAACGCGGATGCCGTCGAGTGAATTCATGGAGCACATTGTCGCCAAAACCCAATGCGTCCGCTGATCAGGATAATCACCCCATGCGAATCCATTCTTCGGCCTTGGTGGCCTGTCTTTTCGGGGCCCTGACTTTGAGCGCTTGCAGCCCTGCCCAAAACTGGCGCGATGTCGCTTTTGAGGGCACTGCCCTCAAAGCGCAATTGCCCTGCAAACCCGACCGCACCACCCGCAGCGTGCCCATGGGGGGCGTACCTGTGGACTTGCAAGTGGTCGGATGCGAAAGCGGCTCGGCCATCGTGGCGGTGATGAGTGCGGCCTTGCCTGCCGGCTCTGATGCCAGCGCGGTCATGGCCGCTTGGCAAAAGGCCACCTTGGACAATGCCCGTGTGGCTCAGCCCTTGGCGGCCGGGCAGCAGCAGGCTTGGCCGCGACCGGGCCAGTTGCCCTTGGCGACGGCTGTGCGGGTGCAAGCCCCGGGCCTGCGGGCCAGCGGCGAGCCGGTGAACATGGACGCCGTGTGGGGTGCTGTGGCCGAAGGTGAGCGGGTGCGGCTGGTCCATGCCGTGGTCTACGACGACAAAATCACGGCGCAATTGGCCAGCACGTTGTTTGAAAGCATCCGACCATGAGCTCCACCTTGAGCGGCAACACCTTGGCGCATCCTGACCACTTGCCGCGCCGCATGGCGGTGGTGGTGTTTTTGGCTTTTGCGCTGGCCTATTTCTTCTCGGCCCTGGTGCGGGCCATCACCGCCACCTTGTCGCCCACCCTGACCACCGAATTCAGCTTGAGTGCGCAAGACCTCGGCCTGCTGGCAGGGGGGTACTTTTTAGGCTTTTCGCTGACGCAGCTGCCTTTGGGGCGCTGGTTGGACCAGCACGGTCCGAAAAAAGTCATCCTGGCTTTTTTGAGTTTTGCGGTGCTCGGTTGTCTGGCCTTTGCTTGGGCCGACAGTTTTCATGGCCTGCTGGCCGCACGCGTGTTGTGCGGCATGGGCGTGAGCGCTTGCCTCATGGCGCCGCTGACGGGTTACCGCCGCTGGTTTGATGCCAGCACCCAACTGCGAACCAACTCCTGGATGCTGATGACCGGCTCTTTGGGCATGCTGGCGGCCACCTTGCCGGTGCAATGGCTCATGCCCATCTGGGGCTGGCGCGCCCTGTTTGTGATGTTGGGCGTGATGATCGCCATCGCGATGCTCTTGATTGCTCTGTTGGTGCCGGTGTGGAAAACAGCCACGCAGACGGCCGCTGCGGCGCAGACGCCGCCCGACGACGACGGCAGTTACCGCGAGATCTGGCGCAGCGCTTATTTTTGGCGCATGATGCCGATCGGCTTTTTCAGCTACGGCGGCATGGTGGCCATCCAGACTTTGTGGGCGGGGCCCTGGATGACGCAGGTGGCGGGCTGGACGGCGGCGGAGGCTGCATCCGGCCTGTTCCTCATCAACTTGGCCATGTTGGTCACCTTTTGGGTGTGGGGCCTGATCACGCCGGGTCTGGCACGCCGGGGCATTCCGGTCGAGCGGCTGATTGCCTGGGGCTTGCCCTTGAGTTTCGGGGTCATCGGGGCGCTGGTCTGGATGGGGCCAAGCGTGGGGGCTGGTGCTGCCGTGGGCGTTGCGCTGTTGTGTGTGACCAGCACCTTTGTGGCGCTGGCCCAACCCGCTGTGGGCATGGCTTTCCCCTCGCATTTGGCCGGTCGTGCCTTGTCGGCCTACAACTTGGTGATTTTTGCGGGCATTTTTGTGGTGCAGTGGGGCATCGGCCTGTTGGTCGATGCCGGGCGTGGCTTGGGGCTTGCCAACACGCAGGCATACCAAGTGGCATTGGCCTGTTTTGGACTGAGTTCGGTCGCATCGTGGGCCTATTTTTTGCTCAAAAAACCAGTCCAGAGTCGATAATCGGATCCCACCATGATCGGCATCCTCATCATCGCCCACGCACCGCTTGCCACGGCCTTGCGCGAGTGCGCCCTGCACGTCTTTCCCGATTGCGCTAATGGCGTGCTGGCGCTGGACGTGTTGCCCCATGACGCGCCTGAAGACAGTCTGGCTCAGGCCCGAGCCGCCATGGCCGCACTGAACACGAGCGATGTACTGCTGCTCAGTGACGTGTTTGGCGCCACGCCCTGCAACGTGGCCCAGCAGCTCGGTGATGGACTGCACACGCGCTTAGTGGCCGGGGCCAACTTGCCCATGCTGCTGCGCAGCGTGTGCTATCGCCACGAAAGCCTGGAAGCCTTGGCCGCACGCGCCCATGCAGGCGGCACCCAGGGCGTGATGCCCGTGGGCAGTACCGCCCCCCAAAATCAAACCGGACAGAGACATGCCCCAAGCCACCGTGACCATCAGCAATAAATTGGGCCTGCACGCCCGCGCTTCGGCCAAATTGACCAAGTTGGCAGGCAGCTTTCCGTGCGAAGTTTGGATGAGCAAAGGTGAACGCCGGATCAATGCCAAAAGCATCATGGGTGTGATGATGTTGGCGGCCGGACTGGGCAGCGAGGTGATGGTCGAGACCTTGGGCGAACGCGAGGCAGAGGCCTTGACGGCCCTATTGGTGCTGATCAACGACAAGTTTGGCGAAGGCGAATAAGCCATGACCTTCAGCATCCATGGCTTGGCGGTTGCGCGTGGCATCGCCATCGGGCGTGCCGTTCTGGTGGCCTCCAGCCGCGTCGATGTCGCGCACTACTTCGTCAAGCCCGACCAAGTCACCAGCGAGATTCAACGCTTGCGCGTGGCCCGCGAAGCGGTGGTCGACGAGCTGCAGCGCCTGCAAAAAGACATGCCCAAGGACGCCCCCCACGAGTTGGCGGCTTTGCTGGATGTGCACCTGATGCTGCTGCAAGACGAGGAACTGACCTCAGGGGTGGTGCACTGGATCAAGACACGCCTGTACAACGCCGAGTGGGCGTTGACCAGTCAACTCGACATCATCGTGCGCCAGTTCGAGGAAATGGAAGACCCTTACTTGCGCGAACGCAAGGCCGACATGGAGCAAGTGGGCGAGCGGGTGCTGCACTGCCTCAAGGGCACCGGAACCTTGGTGGCGCAAGCCAAGCGGCCCCAAAGACCTCAACAAGAGTTGCAATTGGGCGATACCGATGTGCCCTTGGTGCTGGTGGCGCATGACCTGTCGCCCGCCGACATGCTGCAGTTCAAACAAAGCGTGTTCACCGGCTTTGTGACCGATGTCGGCGGCAAGACCTCGCACACAGCCATCGTGGCGCGCAGCCTCGACATTCCTGCGGTGGTGGGTGCGCGCACTGCCAGCCAGCTGGTCAAACAAGACGATTGGGTCATCATCGATGGTGATGCGGGCGTGGTCATCGTGGACCCTTCGCCCATCATCCTGGCCGATTACGGGTTCAAACAGCGTCAGGGCGACCTGGAGCGCGAGCGCCTGGCGCGTTTGCGCCACACCCCGTCTGTCACGCTCGACGGTCAAAAAATCGAGCTGCTGGCCAATATTGAAATGCCCGAAGACACCGCAGCAGCCCTCACCGCTGGTGCGGTCGGCGTGGGTTTGTTCCGCAGTGAATTCCTGTTCATGGGCCGCCAAGGCCATTTGCCTGACGAAGAAGAGCAGTACCAGGCCTACCGCCGTGCGGTGGATGGCATGAACGGTTTGCCCGTGACCATCCGTACGGTGGATGTGGGGGCCGACAAGCCGCTCGATGAAACCCGTCACGAAGCTTCACACCTGAACCCAGCCCTGGGTTTGCGTGCCATCCGCTGGTGCTTGGCCGATCCGGCCATGTTCCTCACGCAGCTGCGCGCCATCTTGCGCGCTGCTGCCCATGGGCAGGTGAATTTGCTGATTCCCATGCTGGCCCACGGCAGCGAAATACGCCAAACATTGGCCTTGGTCGATCAGGCCCGACAGGAGTTGGATCGGCGCGGACAGGTTCACGGCCCGGTCCGGTTGGGCGCGATGATCGAAATCCCGGCGGCCGCTTTGTCTTTGCGCCTGTTCCTCAAGCACTTTGACTTCTTGTCCATTGGCACCAACGACCTGATCCAGTACACCTTGGCGATTGACCGGGCCGATGAGTCGGTCGCCCATCTTTACGACCCGCTGCACCCGGCCGTGCTGCGCCTGATCGCCGACACCATTGCCGAGTGCCAGCGCCAGGGCAAGAGTGTGTCGGTGTGCGGCGAAATGGCAGGCGATGTGGCCATGACCCGTTTGCTGCTGGGCTTGGGCCTGCGCAGCTTTTCCATGCACCCCTCGCAAATTCTGGCGGTCAAGCAACAGGTGCTGCGCTCGGACAGCAGCAAACTTGCCCCTTGGGCTGCACAGGTGCTGGACAGCGAAGAACCGGCCGCTTGCCTGAACCCTTAAGTCGGCTGCGGGACACCGGGCAGGGCCTGCCCGGTGGCGGTTTCACTGGGCTTTGATTTTGTCTTGCGTGCGGGTGTCGAAATCGCTCGGGTCATGGCGTTCGTGCAGCTGAGACTCGGGCGCACCCATCACTCGGTTGACCATGCGCCCTCGTTTCACAGCAGGGCGTTGTGCCAGCTCTTCTGCCCAGCGCTGAACATGGGCGTATTCCTGAACCTGCAAGAATTCGCCGGCTTCATACAGGAGACCTTTGGCCAAGGCGCCATACCAAGGCCAGATGGCGATGTCGGCGATCGTGTAGTCGTCGCCTGAGATGAACCGGTTCTCGGACAAGCGGCGGTCCAGCACATCCATCTCGCGCTTGACCTCCATGGCAAAACGGTCAATGGCGTATTCGATCTTGAATGGGGCGTAGGCATAAAAATGTCCGAAACCACCGCCCAAATAAGGGGCGCTGCCCATTTGCCAAAACAGCCATGACAAGCACTCGGCACGTTTTGCTGGATCGGTGGGGACCAAAGCGCCAAATTTTTCGGCCAGGTACAGCAAGATGGCGCCTGACTCGAACACCCGCACGGGCTGTTCGCCACTGCAATCGAGCAGTGCTGGAATCTTGGAGTTGGGGTTCACGCCCACAAAGCCGCTGCTGAATTGTTGACCCTCGTGGATGCGGATCAACCAGGCATCGTATTCGGCGCCCGCATGTCCCAGGGCCAACAATTCTTCGAGCATGACGGTGACCTTGACGCCGTTGGGCGTGCCCAGCGAATACAGCTGCAAGGGGTGTTTGCCGCGCGGCAAGTCTTGTTCGTGTGTGGCCCCCGAGATGGGGCGATTGATGTTGGCAAATTGTCCGCCATTGGCCTTGTTCCAAGTCCAGACTTTGGGGGGCGTGTAGACGGTGGTGTCAGCGGTGTTGTCGGTCATGGGGGGCCTTGGATGAAGTCGGGTGGGCGAGGGCGGGTCAGGATTTTTCTGCCAAGCTCAGATTTGCCGAATGCGCTTGCTGGTCGGCGTGGTAGCTGGATCTGACCATCGCGCCCACTGCAGCGTGGCTGAATCCCATTTCGTAGGCCTTGGCCTCGAACATTTTGAAGGTGTCGGGGTGCACGTAGCGACGCACCGGCAGGTGGCTGTTGCTGGGGGCGAGGTACTGCCCAATGGTCAGCATCTCGATGTTGTGCGCACGCATGTCGCGCATGACTTCGAGGATTTCTTCGTCGGTCTCGCCTAAGCCGACCATCAGGCCGCTCTTGGTTGGGACATTCGGGAACAGTGCCTTGAATTTTTTCAGCAGGTTCAGCGAGAACTGGTAATCGGAGCCGGGGCGGGCTTCTTTGTACAAGCGCGGCACGGTTTCCATGTTGTGGTTCATCACATCGGGCGGCGCGGCCTTCAGGATCTCGAGGGCGCGGTCGTCGCGGCCGCGGAAGTCGGGCACCAGCACTTCGATTTGGGTGGTGGGCGAGAGCTCACGGGTTTTGCGGATGCATTCCACAAAGTGTCCAGCGCCGCCGTCGCGCAGGTCATCGCGGTCCACACTGGTAATCACCACGTATTGCAGTTTGAGCTGCGAAATGGTCATGGCCAGGTTGTCGGGTTCGTTCACATCCAGGGGGTCGGGGCGGCCGTGGCCTACATCGCAAAACGGGCAGCGCCGTGTGCATTTGTCGCCCATGATCATGAAGGTGGCCGTGCCCTTACCAAAGCATTCGCCGATGTTGGGGCAACTGGCCTCTTCGCAGACGGTCACCAGTTTGTTGGCGCGCAGCACGTCTTTGATTTCGTAAAAACGGGTGGTGGGCGAGCCCGCTTTGACGCGGATCCAATCGGGCTTTTTCAGCACCTCGGCCTGCTCCACCTTGACCGGGATGCGCGAGAGTTTGGCTGCGGCCTTTTGTTTGGCCATGGGGTCGTAGTTTTCAACGCTTTGCGCTTCGCGCACCACGGAGCGTTCGGTGGGGGTGTTGCTCATCGGATTCTTTCGGTCGCCGTTCGGCGGCAGGTCAAAGGGGCGTTTCACAGTCGGGCGGCGAGTTGGCCTGCCAGCACTCGGGCAGCATCTTCCCAGGTGGTTTCAACACCGATTGTAAAAAGGTCCACGGTTTTTAAGCCGGCATAACCACAGGGGTTGATACGCTCAAAGGGTTGAAGGTCCATGGCCACGTTCAGGGCCGCGCCGTGGTAGGTGCAGTGGCGGCTGACTTTGATGCCCAAAGCGCTGATTTTTCCCAGCCCCTTGAACGGGTCGCCCGCCGGGGCCGGGCCTACCAGGGCCGCGTGGCTGAAAGGGTCGTCCAGTCGCACATAAATACCCGGGGCACCCGTGACGCGGTGGCCCGTCACGCCGAAGTGCGCCAGGGTGCGGATGACCGATTCTTCCAGCTTGAAGACGTATTCCTTGACGTAGTACCCGGCCCGTTGCAGGTTGACCAGAGGGTAAGCCATGACTTGGCCGGGGCCGTGGAAAGTGACTTGCCCGCCCCGGTTGGTTTGAACCACCGGAATGTCGCCGGGCATCAACAGGTGCGAGGCCTGGCCCGCCAGCCCTTGGGTGAACACGGGCGGGTGCTCGCACAGCCAAAGTTCATTGGGCGTGTCCGGGGTGCGGTTGGCCGTGAAGGCCTGCATGGCTTCGTAGGTCGGCCAGTAGTCCACTTGCCCAAGAAGCCGGATGTCCATGCTCAAAGCACGATTTTGACCATGGGGTGCGAGGTCAAGGCACGGTAAAGGTCGTCAAGTTGTTCGCGGCTGGTGGCCGTGATGTTGAGCGTCACGCCCAGGTAGTTGCCGCCTTTGCTGGGGCGCAACTCGATCGTGGCGGGGTCAAATCCGGGGTCGAACTGCAGGGCCACTTGGCACAGGGCTTCGGCAAAGCCGTCGACCATGGCACCCATGACCTTGATCGGAAAGACCGAGGGGTACTCGATCAGGGTGTCTTTGCGCGGGTCGATGTCTGCGGGGGGTGTGATGGAAGCGCTCATAAAAAAGTCCCTTGGGCCCGCTAGCTTAACGCCAGACGATGACCGCCAAAACCGCCAGCCAGCCCAAGGCAAAATTGGTCAGCACCAGAGGGTGAATTTGCCCCAAAGCCTTGCCGGCTGCAGGCCAATCCGAAGCTGCCACGGCAGCTTTCAAGCGGCGAAAGGGCGCAAACCAGATGTGGGCAAAAATCAGGCACATCAACAGACCCAGGGCGGACATGGCGTGCCAACCTGTCGGGGCGAGCTTCATGTCGGCCATCGACAGCATCCAGAAACCGGTGGCCAGAATCAGGGCGATCGAGATCCAGACCATGGTGAAAAACCGTGTCAGGACAGCGCACATCAAGCTCAGGCGCTCGGGTGGTGCCATCTGGGCAATGACCACCGGGCGCAGCGCCAGAATGACCAGGGCCATCCCGCCCAGCCAGACAATGCCCGCTGCCAAGTGGAAAAATTTGAACCATTCGTACATGTTGAGGCCAATAAAAAAGGGTGAAACAGGGGTGTTCCCGATGGGGCGAAGGCCGATTGTCGCTGCTGCACATGGCCGCACCGACAGTGGGCCTATTGAGGTGTGCTCAAAAAAAGTCAGGACGCACGGGTTTCTACGTATAATCGTAGGCTTTGCAGGATTTGCCGTGTTCGTAACCCCGGTGTAATTTGAGATGACCAAAATCGCCTCAACCCCTAAAACGGGTGTTCAACCAGGTTTGCATCCAGATACGCCAGATGCTGCAGATGAAGGTCTCGAACCCGAATTCAAGCCCCTGAGCGCACAAGAGGCGCAGATCTGGCGACGACACAACCCTCAGGCTTCGCCTTGGCGTGTGTTGTTCTTGCAGGTGGGGGTGGGTGCTTTGATGGCGCTCTTGACGGGGCTGTTCACGGGTAAGTGGGCACTCGCCGCGTCGTTGGCTTGGGGTTCGGTGGCTGTGGTGGTTCCTGCTGTGGTGTTTGTGCGGGCCTTGAGCCGGCAAATGCGGCGCACCCAGCCAGGCTCAGCTTTGATGGGCCTGATGGTGTGGGAGTTGGTCAAGATTGTCTTGACCGTGGCGTTGCTTTTGGCAGCGCCCAAAGTGATTTCTGATTTGAGCTGGCTTGCCTTGGTGGCCGGTTTCGTGGTGACGATGAAGGTGTACTGGCTGGCCATGGCGCTGGGCTGGATGCAACGCAAATCTAAACCGACCCTTTTTTGAACTGATTGGTGATTTATGGCTGCTGAAAACGCTGGCGCACACGCCCCAACGGCTGGAGAGTACATCCAGCATCACTTGCAACACCTGCAAATGAACTTCTCATTTGAAGGCGTCAAGCAGACGAGCATCGTGGACTTCAGTTTGTTCAACCTTGACTCGGTGGTTTATTCCATCCTGATGGGTGTGATCGGCTGCTGGTTTTTGTGGGCAGGTGCCCGCAAAGCCACTTCGGGTGTGCCCGGACGCTTTCAAGCTGCTGTCGAAATCTTGTCTGAAATGGTTGAAAACCAGGCCAAGGGCGTGATCCACAACGCCAAAAGCCGCAAACTCATTTCTCCCTTGGCGTTGACGGTGTTCGTCTGGATTTTCCTGATGAACTTCATGGACATGATCCCTGTGGACTTGATTCCACAAATCTGGCATTCGGCCGGTCCTGCTTTGGGCTTCAAGGATTACATGCGTGTGGTGGCCACCGCTGACCTGTCCACCACTTTGGGCCTGTCGTCTTCAGTGCTGCTCATCTGCCTCTTTTACAACATCAAAATCAAGGGCTTGGGCGGCTGGGCTCATGAACTGATCGCTGCACCTTTCGGTAACCACTGGGCCCTGTGGCCAGTGAACTTCCTGATGCAGATGATTGAATATCTGGCCAAGACGGTCTCGCACGGCATGCGACTGTTTGGCAACATGTTTGCGGGTGAGTTGGTGTTCATGTTGATTGCCCTCATGGGTGGCGGCTGGGCATTGTCAGCAACCGGTGTGGGCTTGGCCATTGGTCATGTCATCGCTGGTACCGTGTGGACACTGTTCCACATCATGGTCATCACCTTGCAAGCCTTCATCTTTATGATGTTGACGCTGATCTACACAGGTCAAGCGCACGACGCACATTGATGACTCTTTTTCCCTCGTTTCTCGTTTCTTTTTCTCTTCACTTTTAGGAGCTTCTCATGGAAAACATTCTCGGCCTGGTGGCATTGGCATGTGGTTTGATCGTTGGTCTGGGTGCTATCGGCGCTTCCATCGGTATCGCTTTGATGGGCGGCAAATTCCTCGAGTCTTCTGCTCGCCAACCTGAGTTGATGAACGAACTGCAGACCAAGATGTTCATCTTGGCCGGTCTGATCGACGCTGCGTTCCTGATCGGTGTGGCCATCGCTTTGCTGTTCGCATTCGCCAACCCCTTCGTTCTGTAATCCACGGACCTCTTCCAACAGAAGAAGGAAACAACCGTGAACATTAACGCTACGCTGTTCATTCAGATGGTCGTTTTTGGGGTTCTGGTGTGGTTCACGATGAAATTCGTGTGGCCCCCGATCACAAAAGCGCTCGACGAAAGAGCACAAAAAATCGCTGACGGCCTCGCTGCCGCCGACAAAGCCAAAGCCGAACTCTCCAGCGCCAATGCGCGTGTCGAGTCCGAGTTGGCCAAGTCGCGCAATGAGACGGCTTCGCGCTTGGCTGACGCCGAGCGCCGTGCAAATGGCATCGTTGACGAAGCCAAAGCACGCGCCACCGAAGAAGGCAACAAGATCATCGCCGCTGCCAAGGCCGAAGCCGAGCAGCAAACAGTCAAGGCCCGCGAAGCTCTGCGTGAGCAAGTCGCTGCCCTGGCTGTCAAAGGTGCCGAGCAGATTCTCCGCAAGGAAGTCAATGCCGGTGTCCACGCTGATCTGCTGAGCCGCCTCAAGACCGAGCTGTAAAAAGCTCCAGCCAGAGAAGACCATGGCAGAACTTGCTACCATCGCCCGCCCTTATGCCGAAGCGCTGTTCAAGGCGCAGGCATCCGATCTTGCTGGCACGGCCACTTGGCTGGATGAACTTGCCGCCGTTGCCGACAACGCGCAACTGCAGCAATTCATCGACAGCCCCAAAGTGTCCGATGAGCAGGCGTTTGACCTGATCTCTGGTGTGGTGCGCACAGCACTGCCCGAGGCTGGCAAGAACTTCCTGCGCCTGGTGATCGAAAACCGCCGTCTCAGTGCGCTGCCTGTGGTTGCACAGCAGTACCGAGCCCTCATGAATGCACAAGGTGGCACCGCTGACGCGGTGGTCTACAGTGCATTTCCCATCGACGCCTCGGCTTTGGCCGACTTGTCGTCCACGCTCGAAAAACGCTTTGCGCGCAAGCTCAATGTGAGCGTCGAGCTCGATGCAGCCTTGATTGGCGGCATCCGTGTGGTGGTGGGCGACGAGGTACTCGATACCTCTGTCAAGGCCCGACTGGAACAAATGAAATCGGCCCTCACCGCTTAAGCGGGTGAGACCGGACATATTTAAAGAAAGAAGGAAAGAGTCATGCAACTCAATCCCGCAGAAATTTCTGAACTGATCAAGAGCCGCATTGAAGGGCTGTCCGCCAGCGCCGATATCCGCAACCAGGGCACCGTGGTGTCCGTGACCGACGGTATCGTTCGCGTGCACGGCCTGTCCGATGTGATGCAGGGCGAGATGCTCGAATTCCCGGCTACCGCTGACGGTGCAGCCACTTACGGTTTGGCCCTGAACCTCGAGCGTGACTCGGTGGGCGCCGTGATTTTGGGCGAGTACGAGCACATCTCTGAAGGCGACACGGTCAAGTGCACCGGCCGCATTCTGGAAGTGCCCGTTGGCCCTGAATTGATTGGCCGCGTGGTGAACGCTTTGGGTCAGCCCATTGACGGCAAAGGCCCGATCAACGCCAAGATGACCGACGTGATCGAAAAAGTCGCCCCTGGCGTGATCGCACGTAAATCGGTTGACCAACCCATGCAAACCGGCCTGAAGTCGATCGACTCCATGGTACCCGTGGGCCGTGGTCAGCGCGAATTGATCATTGGTGACCGTCAGACTGGCAAAACAGCCGTCGCGATTGACGCGATCATCAACCAAAAAGGTCAGAACATGACCTGCGTTTACGTCGCGATTGGCCAAAAAGCCTCGTCGATCAAAAACGTGGTGCGCGCTCTGGAACAAGCTGGCGCGATGGAATACACCATCGTGGTGGCCGCTTCCGCCTCCGAATCCGCTGCCATGCAGTACGTGTCGGCCTACTCTGGCTGCACCATGGGCGAATACTTCCGTGACCGTGGCGAAGACGCTTTGATCGTTTATGACGATCTGTCCAAGCAAGCCGTGGCTTACCGTCAAGTGTCGTTGCTGCTGCGCCGTCCACCAGGCCGCGAAGCCTATCCTGGCGACGTGTTCTATCTCCACAGCCGTTTGCTCGAGCGCGCAGCACGCGTGAACGCCGACTACGTCGAAGCCTTCACCAAAGGTGCTGTGACAGGCAAAACAGGTTCTTTGACAGCTTTGCCTATCATTGAAACCCAAGCCGGTGACGTGTCTGCTTTCGTGCCCACCAACGTGATTTCGATCACCGACGGTCAGATCTTCTTGGAAACCTCGTTGTTCAACGCCGGCATCCGCCCTGCGATCAACGCCGGTGTTTCGGTGTCCCGCGTCGGTAGCTCGGCTCAGACCAAGATCATCAAAGGCCAGTCCGGCGGTATCCGTACCGACTTGGCCCAGTACCGTGAATTGGCTGCGTTTGCACAGTTCGCTTCCGATCTGGACGAGTCCACACGCAAGCAACTCGACCGTGGTGCCCGTGTGACCGAATTGCTCAAGCAAGCCCAGTACAGCCCACTTTCCATCAGCCTGATGGGTGCCAGCCTGTTTGCAGTGAACAAGGGCTACATGGACGACATCGATGTCAAGAAAGTCTTGGCCTTCGAGCACGGCTTGCACGCTTACCTGAAGGACTCGTGCGCCGCATTGCTGGCCAAGATCGAAAGCTCCAAAGCGCTGGACAAAGAGGCAGAAGCCGAATTGAACACTGCCGTGGCCGCTTTCAAGAAAAGCTTTGCTTAATTTCTACCTGATCAAAAGGAGCCTCTGATGGCATCGGGCAAGGAACTACGCACCAAGATCAAATCGGTGGAAAACACCAAGAAGATCACCAAGGCCATGGAGATGATTTCCGTCTCCAAAATGCGCAAAGCGCAGGAGCGTATGCGCACGGCCCGGCCTTACAGCGAGAAGATTCGCACCATTGCGACCCATCTCGGTCAGGCCAACCCTGAGTACGTGCACCCCTTCATGCAGCGCAACGACGGCAAGTCGGTGGGCTTCATTGTGGTGACAACGGACAAGGGTTTGTGCGGTGGCTTGAACACCAACTTGTTGCGCGCGGTGACAGCTCAACTGCGTGAAACACAAGCCCAAGGCAAAACGCCCATGGCGGTGGCCATCGGCGGCAAAGGCCTCGGTTTTCTGAACCGGGTCAATGCCAAGGTGGTGGCGCATGTGACGCAATTGGGTGACAAGCCACACCTGGACAAGCTGATTGGCCCCGTCAAGGTGCTGCTCGATGCTTACGCTGCCGGTGAAGTGAGCGCTGTGTACCTGTGCTACAACAAGTTTGTCAGCACGATGGCGCAAGAGCCCACCATCGACATGCTGCTGCCTTTGTCTGCGGCTGACATGCAGGCCGAGACAAAAGCAGCGGGTCACACGCACGCTTGGGATTACATCTACGAGCCCGATGCCCAGACGGTCATTGATGAGCTGTTGGTCCGCTATGCAGAAGCTTTGGCTTACCAGGCCGTGGCTGAAAACATGGCTTCCGAGCACGCCGCCCGTATGGTGGCCATGAAGGCAGCGACCGACAACGCCGGCAATGTGATCGGCGAGCTCAAGCTCGTCTACAACAAGACCCGTCAAGCCGCCATCACCAAAGAACTGTCGGAAATCGTCTCTGGCGCAGCCGCGATCAGCGGTTGATTCCCAGTTCTGCAAATTCAAATTATTTGGAGCGAAAAATGCAAGCCCAAGGAAAAATTGTTCAGTGTATTGGCGCTGTGGTCGACGTGGAATTCCCACGCAACCAGATGCCCAAAGTTTATGACGCGCTCAAAATGGAAGGCTCCGCGCTGACCCTGGAAGTGCAGCAGCAACTCGGCGACGGCATCGTGCGCACCATTGCGCTCGGTTCTTCCGACGGCTTGCGTCGTGGTTTGATGGTGTCCAACACCGGCAACCCCATCACCGTCCCCGTGGGCAAAGCCACATTGGGCCGCATCATGGACGTGTTGGGTGCGCCCATCGACGAGCGTGGTCCTGTGAGCCAGGAACTGACGGCTTCCATCCACCGCAAGGCCCCAGCCTATGACGAGCTGAGCCCATCACAAGAGCTGCTGGAAACCGGCATCAAGGTGATTGACTTGGTGTGCCCCTTCGCCAAAGGCGGTAAGGTCGGTTTGTTCGGTGGTGCCGGTGTGGGCAAGACCGTGAACATGATGGAACTCATCAACAACATCGCCAAGGCGCACAGCGGTTTGTCCGTGTTCGCTGGTGTGGGTGAGCGTACCCGTGAAGGTAACGACTTCTACCACGAGATGGCCGACTCCGGCGTTGTGAACCTCGAGAACCTGCCTGAGTCCAAAGTGGCCATGGTGTACGGTCAGATGAACGAGCCACCAGGCAACCGTTTGCGCGTCGCTTTGACCGGCTTGACCATTGCCGAATCCTTCCGTGACGAAGGCAAAGACGTGTTGTTCTTTGTGGACAACATCTACCGTTACACATTGGCCGGTACCGAAGTTTCCGCCTTGTTGGGTCGTATGCCTTCTGCTGTGGGTTACCAGCCCACACTGGCCGAAGAGATGGGCCGTCTGCAAGAACGTATCACTTCGACCAAAGTCGGTTCGATCACATCGATTCAGGCCGTTTACGTGCCAGCCGATGACTTGACCGATCCATCGCCAGCGACCACTTTCGCTCACTTGGATTCGACCGTTGTGTTGTCCCGTGACATCGCATCGCTCGGTATCTACCCCGCTGTGGATCCTTTGGACTCCACCAGCCGTCAGCTCGATCCATTGGTGGTCGGTCAAGACCACTACGAAACAGCCCGCGCTGTGCAAGGCACATTGCAGCGTTACCGTGAACTGCGCGACATCATTGCCATCATGGGCATGGACGACTTGGCACCTGAAGACAAGTTGGCCGTGGCCCGTGCTCGTAAGATCCAGCGTTTCCTGTCGCAGCCGTTCCACGTTGCGGAAGTGTTCACTGGCTCACCCGGCAAGTACGTCACGCTGGCCGAAACCATCCGTGGTTTCAAGATGATTGTGGCTGGCGAGTGCGATCACTTGCCAGAGCAAGCTTTCTACATGGTCGGCACCATCGACGAAGCTTTCGAGAAGGCCAAAAAGGCCGCTTAAAGCTGTGCTTCGGGGGGGTATCACCCCCTCGATGCCTGCTTCAAAGCACCTTTTTAAGGAGTAAACATGAACACCATCCACGTTGATGTGGTCAGTGCCGAAGAGTCCATCTGGTCGGGTGAAGCCCGCTTTGTGGCTTTGCCCGGTGAGTCTGGCGAGCTGGGAATTTACCCACGCCACACACCGCTGATCACCCGCATCAAGGCCGGGTCGGTACGCATCGAGAAGGCTGACGGCGGCGAAGAGTTCGTTTTCGTGGCCGGTGGCATTCTGGAAGTGCAGCCCGACTGCGTGACCGTGATGTCGGACACCGCGATTCGCGGCAAAGACCTCGACGAAGAAAAAGCCAACGCCGCCAAGCAATTGGCCGAAGAAGCGCTGCGCAGCGCCAAGAGCGAGATCGATTTGGCTGTGGCCCAATCTGAATTGGCTGTTCTGGCGGCCCAGTTGTCGGCCCTTCGGAAATACCGCAAAAAATAATTTTTTGGCTGAACAACGGTCTGTTTTTGGAAACCTGAAGCAGACGCATAACCCGGCGCAGTTCACTGTGTCCGGGTTTTTTTGTCTGTTGAATCAGCGGTGGCAAGGTAAGTCAACACACATGGCAGGGCCAGCTAAACAAGGCAAAATGAAGTGATGCATTTTTGGAACAAGACAAGCCCATGAAACGCGCCAAATTTCAGGCAGCCGTGCTTGGCGGCACGCCCGATGACATCGAACAAGCCTTTTACGAAGCTCTGCACAACGCCGACATCGAGCAGCTCATGTCGTGCTGGGCGGAAGAGGATGACATCGTGTGTGTGCACCCAGGCGGCGCACGCATGATCGGTGTGGGGGCGATTCGGGCCACATTTGAAGCCATGTTCAACAATGGCAGTGTGCAAGCCTTTCCGGAGCGTGTGCACAAAGTGGAGTCCTTGGCCAGTTCGGTGCACCACTTGATCGAAAGGGTGGAGGTCATCACGCCACAAGGAGCGAGGCAAGCCTATGTGATTGCCACCAACGTGTACCACAAGACCCCACAAGGCTGGCGCATGGTGGCCCATCACGCCAGTCCTGGCACGCCCAACGACGCGGCCGATGTGAGTGCCAAGCCCACGGTTTTGCACTGAGGACTGCATGCTGTATCAAGCTCCCGCCTGGCTTCCAGGTGGACACGCCCAAACCATCTGGCCTGCCCTGTACGCTCGAAGAAACCGGGGGCCCCTCAAGCCTTTGATGCGAGCGCGATGGACCACACCCGACGGCGATTTTTTGGATGTCGACATGCAAGGTGCCAGCCGACCTGATCGGCCCTTGTTGGTCCTGTTTCATGGTTTGGAGGGCTCTTCGGGTAGCCACTATGCACAGGCTTTTGCAGACTGGGCTGCAGAGCACGACTTGAATTGGGCATTGCCGCATTTTCGAGGCTGCAGTGGCGAATTGAACCAAGCGCCGCGCGCTTACCACTCTGGTGACCATGAAGAGATTGACTGGATACTTCAGCGGCTTCGCCATGAACACCGAGCGCAGGGTGGGCAAACACTGGTCGCAGCAGGTGTGTCTTTGGGCGGTAATGCTTTGATGCGTTGGGCAGCTGAGCACGGCCAGCAAGCATGTCGGCAAGCAGATGCGGTGGCCTGCATCTGCTCGCCATTGGACTTGATGCAAAGCGGTCTGGCGATTGGGCGTGGGCTGAACCGTTTCATTTACACACCGATGTTTTTGCGCAGCATGAAACCTAAAGCGCTGGCCAAGTGGGCGCAATACCCGGGCTTGTTCGACAAAGATGCCCTATTGGCCGCCAAAGACCTGTTCAGCTTTGACAATGTTTTCACAGCGCCTTTGCATGGATTCAAAAACACCGAGGATTACTGGCGCCGCGCATCGGCCAAAGCCTTGATGCGTGACATCCGCGTGCCTGCGTTGGCGCTCAATGCTTTGAACGACCCCTTTGTGCCGGCGCAAAGTTTGCCGGGACCGGGTGATGTGTCCTCCAGCGTGTGTTTGTGGCAGCCAGCACAGGGTGGCCATGTGGGCTTTGCGCAAGGCAGCTGGCCAGCCCACGTCAGGGGCATGCCCGATGCGGTGGGTGCGTGGTTGTTGCAAGCTGGAGGACTGCAAGTGAAACAAGAGGAATCAAAAAATGGATGACATGGTTCGTCAAGCCATGGCCAAGTGGCCTGATGTGCCAGATTGTTTCGGATGGTTGGGCCTCGACAGCCGAGGGCACTGGTGGATGCGCGATGACAGGGCGCAGTCGTTGGGTTCGTTTCAGAGCGGACTACCCGGTGCAAAGGGCTCTTTGTTGAGGCACGAAAAACTGATTGATTTCATCCACCGCAACTACGAAGCCGATGCACAGGGACGCTGGTATTTTCAGAATGGACCACAGAGGGTGTACATCGAGCTTGAAGCAACCCCCCACGTTTGGCGATTGAGCGACCAGTTTGAAGTGCATTCACACACGGGTGTTGGGGTCAAAGCAGACCTATGCCTTGTGGATGAAACAGGCCGGGTGTACCTGGACACAGCACAAGGTCTGGGTTTGGTGCACAGCCTCGATGTGGAACGTGTGGCCAATGCTTTGGACTTGAATTTATGGCCTTTACGCGATTGCGTCGCTAGCGAATTGCCGAAAATCTACGGCTACGTCACGAGTCCGCAAGAGGCGTGGTTGGGACACCAACAGACATAAAAAAACCGGCTGATGAAGCCGGTTTTAAAGTGTCTGCCCAGGGGGCTTACTTGGCCGCTTCGGGCGCTTTGGGCTCATCGAATTTGCCGCCACCAGCGTTGCTCAGGTAAACCACAGCACGTGCAATTTCGGTGTCATTGAAATCACCGCCGCCTTGTGCACCCATGGCACCTTTGCCTTTGAGGGCTGAAGTGACGAGACCTTCCAGGCCTTGGCCCAAGCGAGCACCCCAAGCTCCGGCATCGGCAAATTTGGGGGCACCAGCGGCACCGGCGGCATGACAGGCAGCGCATTGAGCTTTGTAAACTTCTTCGCCAGATTTGAGGGGGCGATTGGCATCACGCACTTCAACAGCACCCACCTTCTGGATGCGCATGGCCGTGGCTTTTTCGGTATCAACCGCACCTGCGGCAGGTTTGTTGGCCGAAGTCACGTAGTACACCAAGCCAATGATGATGAACACGGGGATGACGAAAGAGGCCAAACTCAGCAAAAGCATCTGCTTGGGGGTTTTGACCGGGCCGGTGTGGGCTTCGTGTTGATCGTGGCTGTTGTCGCTCATGAGGTCCTCTGTAAGGGCGTGGCCACAGGGGCCAATGTGTTGATCGAAATCAACCGCAGATTATAGCGTTCCACCCTTCATCGAGCTTGCAAAAACGAACAAGCACAGACGCAGGCGTGAGATAATTCGGCTCTGCCAAGTGCGGCTGTAGCTCAGTGGATAGAGTATTGGCCTCCGAAGCCAAGGGTCGTGGGTTCGATCCCCGCCAGCCGCACCAAGCAACCACCAGGCACTAGCGTCAGACTTTTCTGATCAGCTGCCTTAAGCCTTGCAAGAAGCGATCACCCCGGTCAAATAAGCATGCAACCATATCGGTGACATGGGGCCAGAGACCACTTGGATCAAAGAACTTGCGCCGGCAGGCATGCTGGCCTTCAGATCCTTCTCTGAGGTGATCAAAACCACTGACAGCGGCGCGTTGCCGCGTTGGTTGAAGTTCTCAAGTGCTTGTAGAGTTTTTTCCTGTTGTCCTCTGGGCATGGACATTTCCACCACCATCATGTCGGGTTTGTTGCTCGACAATTCCAGCAGCGCCTCGGTCACCGAATCGAAAAACTGCACATCGAGTTCCAAATTCCACTGTGAGCACTCGGCAGTCAGCGATTGGAACAAAGCGGGAGTTTCAACCACAACAGTGACATTTGGCTTGTGGGAAGCTTTGGCGTGAGAACCCACCACATGCCGAGAAAAGTTTTGGTAATCCAGAATCGAATCCAAGGAAATGCGGCGGTGTCCACCGCGTGTTTTCCAGCCTTTCAAATCACCTTGGTCAACCAGGGTCTGCACCAAAGTGGTGGATAAACCGAGCATGCGTGCAGCCTCAGCCGTACTCAAGAACTGGGGTGTTGGCGAGGCCTTTTTGCTTGGCATCGTCGATTTGGCTTGATCCTGTTTGCGATCTGCTTCGATCACATCGGAGGTGACATTGGACATATGGAGATCCTGCTGTGGGTGATGGGATTAACGTTCGCGCAAAGCTTGGGTAACGTTTTGAAGAGGTCGGAAAATGTATTCAAGAACTGTTTTGTAACCCGTGCGAATTTCCACCGAAGCGGTCATGCCTGGTGAAGGTGTCAAGAGCAAACCGTTGCGCAAATCCGTGGGCTCTTTCACGCGAACGATGATCCGATAGAAGCCTTCTTCGAGCTCAACGGGGTTCCCCGGTTTTTTTTGCTTTTCATCGCGCAAAGTGTCTGGACTCAAATGTTCCAGCACCCCTTCAAGGCCTCCATACTTGTTGAAGTCGTATGCAGACAGCTTCACCACGGCAGCTTGTCCGACTTTCAAAAACGCGACTTCGGAGGGCTTGACGTAGGCTTCCACCAGCATTTCGTCTTCGGTCGGAACAATTTCCAAAATGGGTTGACCAGCTTGAACAACACCGCCAACGGTGGTGATTTGTACGTTCTTGACCACCCCCTTCATCGGAGAGCGAACTGTGGTTCGGCGAAAGGCATCCTCTCTCGCAGACGCGTTTTCCTTGGTTTGAGAGAGCTCTGATGCGACCCGTGTCAGCTCGTTGTTGGCATCTGTGAGGTAACGGTTTTGGCGTTCAGCCCGTTGTCCCATCAGGTCCGACTGTTGGCGCTTGAGGCGCAGCAACTCGACTTCTGACATCACACCCTGGCGCACCATGGGTTCGGTGATGGTCAATTCCCGGGTGACTGCAGCCAGCGAGGAGTCCAGCGCGTGCAGTGACTGTGTCAAAGAACGCTTGCGGGCATTGAACGCCTGCAATTCTTGATGCATCAAGTCTGGGTGTTCATTGAGCTCTGGAGGGAAAACCAGCGCAGTGCCATATGCTTCAGCCTTGAGGCGAGCGGCCAATGCCGTTAAGGCCAGTAACTTTTCCTGAGCCTCGCGGAAAACAGCGCCCGAGCGTGCATCGTCGATGCGCAAAAGAATTTGGTCTTTCTCCACCACGCTGCCTTCGCGCACAAACATTTCGCTCAAGACGCCAGAGTCAAGACTCTGGATCACTTGCTCACGGCTGGAAGGGATCACTTTCCCTTGGCCTCGGGTGATCTCATCGAGCTCAAAAACGGCCGCCCACACCAAAGCCAAGAGCAAAGTCAGACCGGTCGCCCAGACCAAGGTCTGGCTGGCACGTCGCTCATCGTCCTCCACGGTGTTGACACCAAAGCCTGCGCGGCTGGCCCTGTACTTGATCATGCAGATACTCCCTGATTTTTGACGCCATTGACATCAATGCCGCGGGATAACTTGTCAATCATTTCCTGTTTAGGTCCGATCGCCACACATTGGCCGCTGTCAACCACCGCGATCAAATCCACCCACTCCAAGAGTTGAGGTCTGTGGGTGGCCATCAAAAGAGTTCGACCGCGCAACCAGTCCTTGAGGACAGCAATGACGCGTGCTTCGGTGTTCTGATCCATGTTCGAGGTGGGCTCATCCATGAACACCAATTGCGGGTTGCGCAGCATCATGCGCGCGATGGACAGCAACTGGCGCTGGCCACCAGACAAACCGCCGCCAGCTTCTGTCACAGGCATGTCCAGACCCAAGGGGTGACTGGCCACGATGTCATAGATGTTCAAGGCTTTGAGGACGTCAATGATCTTGACATCGGTGATCCAGCTGTCGGCCAAGATCAAGTTATCTCGAACTGTGCCCATGAATAATTGGGGGTCTTGACCCACATAGCCCATGCGGCTGCGCACTTCGGTCGGCTCGATTTGCTGTAAATCCACACCGTCCAAACGAACATTGCCAGCGCCGGGCGCATACAGACCCGCCATCAGCCGCAGCAAGGTGCTTTTGCCGCTGCCAACCCGACCGAGCAGGGCGACCTTTTGACCCGGCGAGATTTGCATCGACAGTTTTTTGATGACCGGTATCTTGTGCTCGCCAGGATAGGCAAACTCCAGAGCGTCGGCCTGCAAACCGCCTTGGATGCTTTCGGGGACGAGGTAATTGCGCCCATGGCTGCGATCGCGTGGGCGTTTCATCAAACCATCGAGTGTTTCCAGCGAAGTGGCCGCTTGTTGGTAGCGTGACGCCAGCGACATGACGCTGGCCAAAGGTGCAATGGCACGGCCCGACAAAATCACAGAGGCGATCAGGCCGCCCAGAGTCAGTTGGTTGGCGTGAATCAGGTACACACCACCGACCACCATGGCCACGGTGATCAGTTGTTGGATGGAGGTTGTGAAACCCATGATCCAATTGGTCAGACTGCGGATGCGTTTGTAGGACTCTGCACCCGCGAGGTTGGACATCTCCCAGCGACGCTGCAAATAGCTTTCGGCGTTGTGCGCCTTGAGCAACTCCAGGTTGAGGACGGACTCCACCAAAACGCTTTGCTTGTCGCCCGATTCCTTCATGTTTTCGCGCATGGCGGTCATCAAAGGTTTTTGTGCCACCAAACCGATGATGATCAGCAAGGGAACAGCCAAGGCAGGTATCCAGACCAGGGGCCCGCCCACCATGGCGATCAACACCAGAAACATCAAGACAAACGGCATGTCGGCCAACAGCACCAAGGAGGCCGATGAAAAGAAGTCGCGCAAAGATTCGAAGTCGCGCATGGAGCTGGCAAAAATACCCACCGATTGCGGGCGGTGCTCCAGCCGAATGGCCATGATCTCGCGCAGCAAAGTGGCATTGATGGCCAAGTCGGCTTTTTTGCCACCCAAATCCACCAGGCGAGCTTTGAGCCAGCGCATGATGAATTCCAGAAAAATCGCCACCGTGGTGCCAATCGCCAAGGTCCACAAAGACGTGTAGGCACCCGTTGGGACCACGCGGTCGTAGACGTTCATGGTGAAAAAGATGGTGGCCAGCGTGAGGATGTTGGCCACCACCGTGGCGACCATGGACTCCACATAAAAAGCCCGAAAACGCCACAAAGTGCCCCAAAACCAATTGAATGCAGAGCCTTGCATGGGGGTCAAGGTCTGGTCATGGCGTGTGGGCGGCAACTTCAGGGCCAAAACCTCTGGGCGTGCCAAAGCTTGCAATTCGGCCAAAGGAATGCGTTGGTCTTCCATGCCTTGATCGGCCCACATGACGATCGCATCGTTGCCCTGGATGTTGCGCAGCACACAGGCGCGTCCATCGATCAAAGGCATCAGCACGGGCAAAACGTAATGTGGAATCTCGGACAAACGCACCCGTGACCAAGCGGCCATCAGGCCGTTTTTGTGGGCCATATCAGGGTAGGCGGCCAAGGGCACACGCCCACGGTTATCCAAGGCAAAGCCAGCCCGCATCACTTGATAATGAACCGGGCGACCCAGCAATTTGGCGGCCATGGTCATGCACAGCAACAAGGGGTCCGCCATCGCGTCGGATTTGGAGACGGGCGGGGTCGGCCCCTGCACCGAGGTCGCAGAGGACGTGCCGCCCGAAGTTGGCATGGGAATCAATTTAGCCATGGGGAATCAAGGGTGTGTCGGGGCGTTGATCATTGGGCGGGCGTGGGAACCAAACCAGGTTCGGCTGCAAAACGCTTGGCCAATTCGCCTGTTGACGCGAGCAAGCGCACGCGCGCAAGGCGTTCATCATGAAAAGCTGCACGGGCTGCAGTGCGGTAATTGAAGGTGTCCGCTTGGATGTTCAAGAGATCGAGCAAAGAGCGACGCGCCACGCGAAATTGCTGACGGTAAGCATCCACCAGTTTGTCGCCCACCAGTGACTGGGCGTTGCCGGTGTCAGCGCGCGCTTTGGCCGAAGCCCACTCTTGCCAAGCCAAAGCGGCTTTTTCGCGGGCCAAAAGACGCGCCTCTTCCAGTGCAAACTCGGCAGATTTGACTTGGTTGACAGCACCCTCGACCAATGCAGCGGTGCCACCGCCGTTGTACAAAGGGGCAGTCATTTGGAGTTGGGTCAAGGCATCTTGTTTGCCCGTGATGGTGTTGACCTGACGTGAAACGGTCAGATCGATGGTGGGCCAAAATTGCCCCTTGGCCTGACGAACACTCGCTTGTGCGGCCTGCAGTTGTGCACGCGCTTGCGCAATCGGGGCCAAATCTTCAGAGACCAGAGCCATGGCTTGGGTCAAGGAGTGGGGGATACGACCCAAGACACCCGTGTCCGAAACGGCGGCGTCCAGACCCATGGGCCTTGCAGCCATGTCATCTTTCCAGAAGCGGCGCACCCGCTGAATGGCTTGAGCAAAGTCGGACTTGCGCTGTTGCAAGGCCAAAGTCGCGTTTTCCATGCGGACCACCGCTTGCTCGTAGTCCACTCTGCGGCCTGTATCAGCTTGTGCAATTTTCTGGATGTCGCTCAAGGTTTCGCGGTGCGCGTTCACATTGCGAACAGCCAGGCTATACAAGTCGGCGGTTTTCGCCCAATTGAGATAGGCCTCCGCGGCCAACTGTGCCACTTCATCGAGTGTGTTGGCTTGTAGATGTTCCGAGGCCAATGCCAAAGCTTCAGCGCGCTGGGCCTCTGCTTCAATGCGGCCACCCGACCATAAATTGAGCCGTGCCGTTGGGGAAGTTGCGGTCCGCTCAGTGCCCGGCGGCATGTTGCCAGATGAAAACGCATTGGCCGTGATGCTGACACCCAGCTGTGGGTAGTGGGCGCTGCGAACTTTGGTGATCTCACTTCGGGTCGATGCGGTCCGTGCTGATGCGGACAAGACGGCGGGGTAGGTTTGCAAGGCTTGATTCACCACCTGTGTCAAGGTTTGTGCGTGCACTGCAACAGGCGCGAGCAACGCTGTCAGGATCAGGCAAGCGGTCTGGGATGCGGCAAAAAAACCCATAGACGACCTCTCTTGACGGGAAGATCGAAAAATGTTTTTTTGACATTCAGAGTGAATCATGGAGGTCGAAATACCAACTACGTTAAAAATGAAATTCTCACGAAATAATTTGGTTTGCGAATCCACCAATTGGCGTACCCCTGCCCCAAAAATGCCGAGAATGTTGATTCAGTGTGGAAAAGGTTGGGCCATCCAGGCCCGGATGAAAACGGTCTGCTGAACTGGAAACAGGCTTCAAAAGCAGACCTGTGCACCTGTGCGCGCATCGGCGCTGTACCTAAAGGCTTAGGCGGTGTGCTTTTTCAATGGGATCGAGGCAATTGCTTGGGGTGTTTCGCAATTTCATGAATTTTTGGTTATAAATATAAAATTATAAACAAAAATACTTAATTTTTAGTTAAGCAAGTAGCTATCGACAAAATACATAAGTATTTAGAACGCGGAAATTCAGGAAGCGCTGTGCAAGCGCATTCCACAGCGCTGTGAAATGCGCCCTATCCAACCGTCAAGACCTTGTCGTGCGCAAAGCACCCAAGCGGCTCAGACCCCGTAGCGATCCCGGTAAGCCTGTACATGGCCCAGGTGGGCCTGCAACTCGGGTTGGCTTTGGCGGGCCAAGAAGGCCAGCAAGTCCGACAATTGGGCAATGGTGCACACCTGCATGCCCAAAGAATGGCGCACATATTGAACCGCGCTGTGCGGCACATCCTTGACCGAGCCGTCCGCTTGCTTTTCGGTGGCCATCTCCTGGCGGTCCAGCGCAATGGCGATGGCGTGCGGCGTAGCCCCTGCGGCCCGGATCAGGGCAATGGATTCACGCGCAGCAGTGCCCGCGCTCATCACATCGTCCACGATCAGCACGCGGCCTTGGAGGGGGGCACCCACCAAAGAGCCGCCTTCGCCGTGGTCCTTGGCTTCTTTGCGGTTGTAGGCAAAGGGCACGTTCTTGCCCAGGCGGGCCAGTTCGATGGCCACCGCCGCGCCCAGTGGGATGCCCTTGTAGGCCGGGCCGAAGATCATGTCGAACTCGATGCCGCTGGCGAGCAGGGCTTGTGCATAAAATTGCGCCAGTCGGCTGAGCTTGGCGCCGTCGTCAAACAGACCGGCGTTGAAGAAATAAGGACTCATGCGCCCCGCTTTGGTCTTGAATTGCCCAAAGCGCAAGACGCCCGAATCGACCGCAAACTGCACAAATTCCTGAGCGAGCGCCTGTGTATCGGCGCTGCTTGCCTGTCCTGTCACCATGGGGAAATCCTTGTTCAAACTCACCAGCCTCAACCTCAACGGCATCCGCTCGGCCACGACCAAAGGCGTTGAAGCCTGGCTGGCACAAGAAAAACCCGATTGTATTGGCGTACAAGAGGTCAAGGCCCAGGCTCCGGACGTCGCGGGCAAATTTGAGGCCTTGGCAGGCCTCAAGGGGTATTTCCACTTTGCCCAGAAAAAAGGCTACTCGGGCGTGGGGGTCTACACCCGTCACGAACCCAGCGATGTGGTGGTCGGCTTTGACGGTGGCGAGTTCGATGCCGAGGGCCGGTATGTGGAGCTGCGCTTTGACACGCCCACACGCAAGATGTCCATCATCAGTTGCTACTTCCCCAGCGGCTCATCGGGCCCGGAGCGGCAGGAAGCCAAATTCAGATTTCTGAGCGTGATGTACCCGCACCTGATGGCACTCAAGGGCGAGCGCGAATTCATCGTCTGCAGCGACGTGAACATCGCGCACCAGCAAGCCGACCTGAAAAACTGGCGAAGCAACCAGAAAAACAGCGGCTTCCTGCCCGAAGAGCGCGCCTGGATGACACAACTGACCACCGAAGGTGGCTTGGTGGATGTGTACCGCCGATTGCAGCCACACACCACCGACGATTGCTACACCTGGTGGAGCAACCGGGGCCAAGCCTATGCCAACAACGTGGGCTGGCGTCTGGACTACCACCTGGCCACCCCCGCTGTGGCCGAGACGGCCCGCACCGAGCACATTTACAAAGGCCAGAAGTTCTCTGACCACGCCCCCATCACGATCGGCTACGACATGAGCTTGTGAGGCGCAGTCTGCTTCAAGCGTTGCCGTGCCTCTGGCGCGTGTACGTCAGCATGCGCCCCTTGTAAGCGTCTAAGCCGTCATGTGCGGTCTGGTCCAGCACCTGTTCGTGCATCGCAAAACCCAGTTGCGCCATGTGTTTGTGGAAGGTGGCGCGGTTGCCCCGGTTGGGGTCGATCACCCAGACCTCTGAAGTACGGGCAGCGTGTTCACCGATGAATTGCGCCAGCGTGCCGGCGTCGTCGCGTTCGTAAAGGATGTCGCTGCCCACGATCAGGTCGAACAGACCGGACAAGGGTGCATCATGCGGCCGTGTGAGCACCGGCAGCCCATCTTCACGGGCGACTGCCGTACCCCACAGCCCATGGCAGTAAGGCATGGGCGTCAAACCATTGAGTCGGGTGTTTTCGTCCAAAAAAGCATGTGCCAGCGGGTGGCAGTCGCTGGCCGTGACCTGTGCACCCCGGCGGTGCGCGACCAAACTGGCCAGACCCAAACCACAACCAATTTCCAAAATGCGCTCGCCCGTCACGGGCCGGCGTGCCATGCGCTCGGCCAGACGCATGCCCGAGGGCCAAAGCAGGCCAAACAAGGGCCAGGTGGCCGATGAAATACCCAGATTCAGGGCTTCATCCAGAGGGTCGTGGAACTGTTGTTTGTCAAGCAGGGAGCGGATGAGCAGGTCGTCCACGCCTAAGACCGCAATGCTTTCCTGTTTGGTCAGGTAGCCGGGTGAAGAGGGGTTCAAAAAAGCAATCTGTGCAGCGCGCGTGCAAAAGACCAAAAGGCGCTGGCTGGTTGGACTGTACACCGCGTTGATCAAGGCGACATGCTTGGCCGCAGCGCAAGGCGTGTGTTTTGTGTCGCAGCGAACCGACAAAGCCGACCCTGTCCGCCATGCTGGGCCAGGTGTTCCCCAATCTCGGGGTCTGTCCAGGAAAGACTTTCAATGCTCAAAAAACAATCGACGCTGTGGATGCTCATCTGGGTGGCGCAGGTGTCGTGGGCACAAACCTTGCCCAGTGCGGGCTCGCAGTTGCAACAACTGCCCACGCTGCCCACCCAGCCAGGCAACCTGGAGCCAACGGTTTTGCCCTCAGAAAACTATATATAAATCAGACATGTTCAACACTTTGACTTTAGCGCTCCAGCAAGAGATTTGCATGAATTTCAAACTGTCTTCGTAAGTTCTAAACATTGTTATCACGCTCCATATAATTTGCCCATGCTTCAATACCAAACCATTCCCGTCACGCCCTTTCAGCAAAACTGCTCACTCGTGTGGGACGACCAGAGCCGCCAGGCGGCAGTGATTGATCCGGGGGGGGATCTGGACTTGATTTTGGACGCTGTGCGCCGGCATGGCGTCAAGCTGGAGCAAATCTGGATCACCCATGGTCACCTGGACCACGCCTCGGGCACGGCCGATTTGGCCGAGCAGCTCGGGGACTTGCCCATCATCGGGCCGCACCCTGCAGACCAGTTCTGGATCGACGGTTTGCCGCAGGCCGCTGCAGCGTATGGTTTTCCGCCTGCGCGGGTGTTCAAGCCCACGCGCTGGCTGGCCGATGGCGACACCGTCACGCTGGGGGCGCACACGTTGCAGGTGCGCCACTGCCCGGGCCACACGCCAGGTCATGTGGTGTTTTATTCGCCCGACATCAAGCGCGCTTTTGTAGGGGATGTGCTGTTTGCCGGCAGCATTGGCCGCACCGACTTTCCACAGGGCAACCACGACGACCTGATCGCCAGCATCACCGAGCGTTTGTGGCCCATGGGCAACGACACGGTGTTCATTCCTGGGCACGGGCCTGAGAGCACCTTTGGGCGTGAACGCCAGTCCAACCCCTACGTCGGCGGGACCTGATCTGACTTAACCCTTGCGGGCTTGTTCGTAGAGGTGCTGCACCTTGGGCAGATTGGCCTGCAGCTCTTCGATGCGGTTGTTGCCACTGGGATGGGTCGACAAAAACGACGGCCCGCCATTGCCGCTGGCCGCCTGCATCTTCTGCCACAAGGTGACGCTGGCTTCGGGGCGGTAGCCACCGCGCGCAGCGATCTCCAGGCCCACCAGATCGGACTCGGTCTCGTCGTCGCGGCTGTACTTCAAGGTCAGCAGCTGTGTGCCCAGGTTGGCCGCCGCATCACCCAATGAACCCAGCCCCAACAATTGCGACGCGATCGACAGGCCCAAACCAGTCGCCTGGGTTTTGGCCAGGCGCTCACGGGCATGCTCGCGCAGGGCATGCGCCATCTCGTGTCCCATGATCATGGCCACTTCGTCGTCGTTTAGGCGCAGCTGCTCCAAGATGCCGGTGTAAAAAGCGATCTTGCCGCCAGGCATGCACCAGGCATTGATCTGCTTGCTGCTGATCAGGTTGACCTGCCACTTCCAGTTGCGCGCACGTTTGTTCCAGGGCGTGGTGTGCGGGATGAGTTTTTGGGCGATGGTGTGCAGGCGTTGCAGCTGCGGGTGACCATCGGGTGCCAATGCGCCTTGGGCTCGGGCCTCGCTCAGCACCTGCGTGTATTGTTGGCGGGCCGAATTTTCCAGTGTCTCGGCCGGCACCAGTTTGCGCAAACCCGAGGCCGAGCCCACATCCACCTGGGCCAGGGCCGAGCCTGCCGCGCCAGCGCCTGCTGCCAGCAGGAAAGCCCGCCGGGCTTGCCAGCGAGGCGATGAGGGGGCCACGGCCTCGGTTGGGGCGTGGGCGGAGGCGGTTTTGAGGTTGCAGATCAAGCACATGGTGAACAAATCATAACGAATGCAGCAGGTTTTAACGCCTTGTCGCCAAGCGATGCGTGAGCAAATGTCAACGGCGACAGCGGGCACAGCCGCTGCACGCGCTGCAGTTGATAATTCGTGGATGTCCGAACCTGTTCTTTCAGCTGCTCCCAACAACAACGCGCCGCCCGCCACCGTGCGCACCTGGCGTGAGGCGCTGCGCTTGTATTTGCAGCCGGCGAGCCTTCGCATGCTGGCGCTGGGTTTTGCGGCGGGCTTGCCGCTCTTGCTGGTGCTGGGCACGCTCAGTTTCAGGTTGCGCGAGGCGGGCATTGACCGCAGCACCATCGGTTACCTCAGCTGGGTGGGTCTCGCGTATGGCGTCAAGTGGATGTGGGCCCCGTTGGTGGACCGCATGCCCATTCCCTGGCTCACACGGCAGCTCGGCCGCAGGCGCAGTTGGCTGCTGGTGTCGCAGCTGGTTATTGCGCTCGGGCTCGTGGGCATGGCCCTGAACGACCCATCGCAGTTGCTGGGCCCCTTGGTGGCTTGTGCTTTGGCTGTGGCCATCGCTTCGGCCACACAAGACATTGCGCTGGACGCCTACCGCATCGAGTCCGCCGAGGTGAACGCCCAAGCCGCCTTGGCGGCCAGTTACCAGACGGGTTACCGCCTGGCCATGATCTGGGCCGGGGCGGGTGTTCTGTGGGTGGCAGCCTGGGCCCAGGGCGAGCAAGCCACGGGCTACTCACAATCAGCCTGGCAAGCGGCTTATCTGGTCATGGCGCTGAGCATGCTGCCGGGCATGTGGGTGGTGCTGGCTTCTCCCGAGCCAGTGCCCGCGCCCTTTGCCCCAGCGCGCAACGTAGCCGAGTGGATCAGGGGCGCGGTGGTCGAGCCCTTTGCTGATTTTTGGTTGCGTTACCGCTGGCAGGCGGTGCTGCTGCTGGCGCTGATCGCGGTTTACCGCATCTCCGACGTGGTGATGGGCATCATGGCCAATCCGTTTTATGTGGATATGGGCTTCACCAAAAGCGAAGTGGCCAGCGTGACCAAGGTGTACGGCGTCATCATGACTTTGGTGGGGGCGTTTGTGGGGGGGCTGCTGTCGGCGCGGTTGGGCGTCATGCGTGTGCTCATGCTGGGCGCAGCGCTCAGTGCAGCCAGCAATTTGCTGTTTGTCTGGCTCAGCGGCGTGGGCCACGATGTGCAGGCCCTGGTCTGGGTCATCTCGGCCGACAACCTGGCCAGCGGCATTGCGTCTGCCGCCTTCATCGCCTATTTGTCCTCGCTCACCAACATCAGCTATTCGGCCACGCAATACGCGCTGCTGAGCTCCATGATGCTGCTGCTGCCCAAGTTCATCGCCGGGTTTTCGGGGGAGTTTGTGGATGCCCATGGCTACGCCAGCTTCTTCACCGCCACTGCCTGGCTGGGCTTGCCTGTGCTGGTGCTGGTGGCACTGGCGTCTAGGGTGCACGCGCTCGCGCCGGAACATGGATCGCTTCGTTCCTTGCGATGACGGCGCTCTCGTTACTGCTTGCTAAGTACGCCAGTCCATGGATTGCTTCGTGCCTCGCAATGACATCGGTTTATTGTTTCGTGCCACGCAATGACATCGGACAATTGCTTCGTGACTCGCAATGACACCAATCAATTGCGCCTTGCCTCGCCATGGCCACTGTTTTGTCAAGGCGAGGAGCGAAGCGACGCGGCCATCCATGTTTCGTTTACCAAACTTTACCGTTTGGATATCCCGTGACCCAGAACCAGGGTGGATGATCCAACCATGAATCAACTTTTGATGATCGAAGACGATGTGCGCCTGGCGGGCATGGTGGCGGACTACTTGGGACAAAACGGCTTTGCCGTGGCCCACGCGCCCGATGCCCGCAGCGGCCTGGACCGTTTGCAAACGCCGGGCATCGATTTGGTGGTCCTGGACCTGATGCTGCCTGACATGGACGGCCTGCAGGTGTGTCAGCGCATCCGCGCCTTGCCCGGCAGCATGGGCCAAGTGCCGGTGCTCATGCTCACGGCCAAAGGTGACCCGATGGACCGCATCATTGGTCTGGAGATGGGGGCCGACGACTATTTGCCCAAACCCTTTGAGCCGCGCGAGTTGCTGGCCCGCATCAAGGCCATCTTGCGGCGCAAAAACACGGTGAATGACACGCCCTCGCAGCTCATGCAGTTTGGCTCGCTGGAAATTGACCGCGATGCCCGCCGCGTCAGCGTCAAGGGCCAGGACTGCGAGTTGACCTCTTACCAATACGACCTGTTGGTGGCGCTGGCCGAACGCGCAGGCCGCGTGCTCACACGCGACCAGATCATGGAAGCGGTGCGGGGCCGAGAACTTGAAGCCTTTGACCGCTCGATCGACGTGCACATGGGCCGCATCCGCGCCGCCATCGAGGCCGACCCCAAAGCCCCCCAGCGCATCCTGACAGTGCGCGGTGTGGGCTACGTGTTTGCCCGCCAGCAAGACTGACACCCAGACAAACCATGCCGATTCGCCGCCTGTCACGCCACTGGTCACGCCACCTTTACCTGCGCATCTGGCTGGCCGTGGTGGCGGGCGTGGCGCTGCTCATGTTGGTGGTGGGCTGGGCTTGGCGTGTCACGGTCGAGCAGCATGCCGCCCCGCCCGCGCCGCGAGAGTGGGTGGTGCTCAACGCCCAAGGCGACGTACTGGACAGCACGACCCGGGCCGGGCCGGGTGCGCCTTTGGTTTTTGAGGTGCCCTTGGCCGACGGCCAAACCCTGCCGCTGCAAGTGCAGCGCGGTGAGCGGCCTGCCGAGCGCCCCCATGCCTCCGCGATGCAAGGCATGCCGGGCATGCCCGGTGTGGGGCCTGGCCCTGAAGGCCGCTTGCCGCCCCATTTGCGCAAAGACATGCCCTGGTGGGCCAAGCCCTCCGGTTTTTTCTGGATGTTGGGCCTCATTGGCCTGGCTGTGGCACTCGGCCTGTACCCCGTGGTGCGCAGGCTCACGCAGCGCCTTGAAGGTTTGCAGCGCGGCGTGCAGCGCTGGGGAGAAGGCGATTTGACGGTGCGCGTGCCAGTGCAAGGCGACGATGAGGTGGCCGACCTGTCCGAGCGCTTCAACGCGGCGGCCGAGCGCATCGAAGGCCTGATGGCCTCGCAAAAGTCTTTGCTGGCCAATGCCTCGCACGAGTTGCGCTCGCCACTGGCCCGCATACGCATGGGCCTGGAGCTGATGGACGTCCCCCTTGTCGACAATTCGGTGCAGCAACGCACCCGCGCCGAAATCCTGCGCAACATGGCCGAACTCGACCAACTGATTGACGAAATCTTGCTGGCCAGTCGCTTGGACGCCAAAGAAGCCGACATCGGCACCATAGAGCCCGTGGACTTGGTGGGCCTGTGCGCCGAAGAGTGCGCGAGGGTTGGAGCCAAACTGGAGGTGCCCCCGGGCATGACCACCCTTGAAGTGCCCGGCGTGGCCAAGTTGCTTCGCCGAATGGTGCGCAACCTGTTGGAGAACGCCAAGCGGCACGGCACTGACTCCCCCATCGATGTCCCTGTCTTGCACCTGCTGATCGGTTCAGACCAAGCGACCCTGACCGTCAGTGACCGAGGCCCTGGCGTGCCTGAGGCCTGGCGACAACGCATTTTTGAGCCATTTTTTCGACTGCCTGGCGCGAGCGAACGCCAGGGCAGTGTTGGCCTGGGCCTGGCCTTGGTCAAAAGCATTGCCGAGCGTCATGCCGGTCAGGTGGAGTGCACAGGCCGTCCCGGGGGCGGCGCTTTGTTTGTCGTCAAACTGCCGATTCAAAATTACTAAATTTACTTTTTTATTGCCAGTACAGTCATGCTTGTCAGTGTCGAATGGGTGCGTAACCTTTAAAATCTGACAAAATTGGGCCTATTTTCTTAAAGCCAAAAGCCCCTTTTTTCTTGAAAGCTTTGATGTGTGGACTCCAAATCATCCAGGCCGTTTCCCGTACATGTCGACGCAAGGGCAGCGCTAGCCTGAGCATCATTCCTTTAACTCAAGCTTGAGTTTTGCTAGGTTGGCCTTCCCTCAAGCGACATTTGTCCTATGACCCAACGCAAAGGCATCATCCTCGCAGGCGGCTCCGGCACCCGTTTGTACCCCGTCACCCAAGCCGTGAGCAAACAGCTCATGCCGGTGTATGACAAGCCCATGGTGTACTACCCGCTGACCACGCTCATGTTGGCCGGCATCAAAGACGTGTTGCTCATCAGCACACCGCAAGACACCCCGCGTTTTACCGAGCTGTTGGGCGATGGCAGCCAATGGGGCATGAACATCCAATATGCCGTGCAACCCAGCCCCGATGGCTTGGCGCAAGCCTTCATCATCGGCAAAGACTTTGTGGGCCATGACCCCAGCGCTTTGGTCTTGGGTGACAACATCTTTTATGGCCATGACCTGGTCAAGCTGCTGGGCAGCGCCAACCAGCGCACCAGCGGCGCCAGCGTGTTTGCCTACCATGTGCACGATCCCGAGCGCTACGGTGTGGTCGACTTCGATGGCCATCAACGAGCCCTGAGCATTGAAGAAAAACCCAAAGTGCCCAAGAGCAACTACGCTGTCACGGGCCTGTACTTCTATGACCAGCAGGTGTGTGACATCGCCGCCGACATCCAGCCCTCTCACCGTGGCGAGCTCGAAATCACCGACGTCAACAAACACTATCTGGCGCTCAACCAGCTCAACGTCGAAATCATGGGCCGTGGCTACGCCTGGCTCGACACGGGCACGCACGACAGCCTGCTCGAAGCCGCGGGCTTCATTGCCACCCTTCAAAAGCGCCAAGGCCTGATGGTTGCCTGCCCCGAAGAAATCGCTTTCCACCAAAAGTGGATCAGCGCCGAGAACCTGCAAAAGCTGGCCCAGCCGCTGGCTAAAAACGGCTACGGGCAATATTTGCTGAACTTGCTCAAGTGATTACAATGCAATCATTGCAATCATCCTAAAGAGACTCAGTATGAGCAGCATCACCATACGCAACCTCGACGACAAGCTCAAAGCCAGCCTGCGCTTGCGTGCTGCGCGTCATGGTTTGTCGATGGAGCAGGAAGTTAGAAACATTCTCCAAAACACCTTGGCAGCCGAGGCGAGACCAGCCAGTGGACTCGAGTTTGCGATGCGCATCAACCAGCGTTTCAAAGGCCTGGGTGCCAATGAACTTGCCCTGCCTGAGCGCCTGCCTCCACGCCCCGTGCCGAACTTTGACCCAGCATGAGCGCGGGATTCCTCATCGATACCAACGTGCTTTCTGAGTTGATGCGCGAAAACCCAGCGCCACAAGTGCTGGCTTGGTTTGCAAGCCAGAACGCCAATTTGATGCAAACCAGCGCCATCACCCATGCAGAAATCTTGGCCGGCATCGCACTCTTGCCCGCGGGCAAACGGCGCGAAGCCATCGCGCAAGCAGCAGGCCAAATCTTTGACGAAGACTTTTCGGGCAGATGCATCGATTTTGGGGGCCAAGCTATAGGCCACTATGCCTTGGTCAGAGCACAACGTCAGTTAGCAGGCCGCCCCATCGATACCGCTGACGCGCAAATTGCCGCTATTGCATTGGCAGCCCAGTTGACACTGGTCACACGCAACACCAAAGACTTTGAAGGCATCAACGACTTGCAAGTCATCAATCCGTGGTTACACCACTGAATCCCCTGCTGGGCGGGCCCACAGGGCCCCTCAAAAAAAGACATGCCCTACACCGTCATCCCCACCCACATCCCCGACGTCCTGATCCTCGAGCCCAAAGTCTTCGGCGACAGCCGGGGTTTCTTTTTTGAAAGCTTCAACCAGCAAGACTTCAACCAAGTCACCGGCCTGGATGTGAACTTTGTGCAAGACAACCACAGCCGCAGCGCCCAAGGCGTGCTGCGTGGCCTGCACTACCAGCTGCAACAAGCGCAAGGCAAACTGGTGCGCGTGGTGCGCGGTGCAGTGTTTGACGTGGCCGTGGATATTCGCAAAAGTTCGCCCACCTTTGGACAATGGACCGGGGTGGAGCTGAGCGAAGACAACCACAGACAGATGTGGGTTCCGCAGGGCTTTGCGCACGGCTTTGTTGTCCTGTCAGACATGGCTGACTTTCTGTACAAAACCACCGATTACTACGCACCTGCGCACGAGCGCTGCATTGCTTGGAACGATCCGGCTATTGGCATCACCTGGCCTCAAGGGCTGACGCCACAACTGTCGGCCAAAGATCAAGCGGGTGTGAGCTTGTCGCAAGCCGAGGTCTTTGGTTGAGTACCAAATCCGTGCAGATCAATGGTGGTGCCCCACCACCTCCCCAGCTTTCAGCTTGTACACGGTGCCGCAATAAGGGCACTTGGCTTCGCCGGTTTTGGCCACATCCAAATACACCTTGGGGTGGCTGTTCCAGAGTTTCATGTCGGCTTTGGGGCTGGGGCAAAAAACGCCGCCTTGGGGGTTCAGGTCGGCGGCCAGCAGTTCAACAGCTTGGGTGCTCATGGTGGTGTGTTCCTCAGACCAAAGTCAGCCAGTGGGCGTACTTGGGGTTGCGGCCGTTGACGATGTCAAAGAAGGCGCTTTGGATTTTTTCGGTGATGGGGCCGCGGCTGCCCACGTAGTCGTCTTTGCCCAAGGCGATGCGGTCCAATTCGCGAATCGGAGTGACTTCGGCTGCAGTGCCGGTGAAGAAGGCTTCGTCGGCAATGTAGACCTCGTCGCGGGTGATGCGCTTTTGCACGATTTCCAGACCCAGGTCCTTGGCGATGTGGAACACCGTGTTGCGGGTGATGCCGTTCAAGGCACCGGCCGACAGGTCGGGCGTGTAGATCACGCCGTTTTTCACCACAAAGATGTTCTCGCCCGCGCCCTCAGACACAAAGCCCGATGTGTCGAGCAGCAGGGCTTCGTCGTAGCCCTCGTCGGTCACTTCCATGTTGGCCAAAATGCTGTTGGTGTAGTTGCTCACCGCCTTGGCTTGCGTCATGGTGATGTTGACGTGGTGGCGGGTGTAGCTGCTGGTTTTGACGCGGATGCCGCGCTTCATGCCTTCTTCACCCAAATAGGCACCCCATGTCCAGGCGGCCACCATCAGGTGGATGGTGTTGCCCTTGGGGCTGACGCCCAGCTTTTTGTCGCCAATCCAAGTCAGCGGGCGGATGTAGCCGCTTTCCAAGTTGTTCTCGCGCACCACGGCGCGCTGGGCCTCGTTGACCTGCGCTTGGGTGAAGGGGATGTTCATGCGCAGGATCTTGGCGCTGTTGAACAGGCGCTCTGTGTGCTCGGCCAGGCGGAAGATGGCGGTGCCTTGCTCGGTTTTGTAGGCGCGCACGCCTTCAAAAGCGCCGCAACCGTAGTGCAGGGTGTGGCTCAGGACGTGGATCTTGGCATCGCGCCAATCGACCATCTGGCCGTCCATCCAGATTTTGCCGTCACGGTCTGACATGGAGGGGATGACAACGCTCATGAAAGTGTCCTTTGAAGAAGGGGCATTAAACAATGCAAAGGGGAGATTTTAAAGGCTGAGCTGCTCGGGCCGCTGCAGTGACCACTCGGTCAGCTTGCCGCCCACAAAGGTGCAGGTCACCACCGATTCGCTGGTGTCGGTCCAGGTGTAGACCTCGGGCTGGGTGTCTTTTTCGGATTGAAGCAGTCCCAAAGAGCGGGTCATGGCGATGACGTGCATCAGCGTGGCCCCTTTTTGCAGCTTGGCGTTGAGCATCACAGCGCTGGCCACATGGCCAATGGGGCGGTCGGCGGCTTTCTTGAGGATGGAGACCATGCGGGTGAAGTGCAGCAGCACCCACATGACAATGCCGCCCACGGCCAAGGCAATGCCTGGCCAGCCAAAGGCTTGCCAGGCGCCGAGGGTCAAGATGACGATCGCGGCAAGGGTAAGGAGTCGGGTGAAATTCATGGGGGCAAATTGTGCCTTGAGCGGCCAAGTAGGCCGGGCCTCAGCCTTGTTTTTTCAGGGCCAGTGCTTGCTCGTACAGGGTGTTTTTGGATTCGCCCGAAATCTCGGCCGCCAATTTGACTGCCGTTTTGAGTGGTAGCTCAGGCAGCAAAAGTTGCAAAACCCGCAGGCCTTCACCTGTGGTCGCGTCGACGGGGGCGTCGTGCAGCACCAGCACAAATTCACCCCGCAGGCGCTCGGGTTTCTCGGCCAGCCAGGCGCTCAGATCGTGTGCGGGCAAGGTCTCGATTTGCTCAAACTGCTTGGTCAGCTCGCGCCCCAGCGTGACGCGGCGCGGGCCCAGTGCAGCCAAGGCCTGAGCCAAGGCCTCGATGCGGTGTGGTGCTTCAAGCAGCACCACGGCGCGGCTTTCTTGCGCCAGGTGTTGTACGGCCAATTGCCGCTCGGTGGCTTTGCTGGGCAAAAAACCGGCAAAAACAAAGCCGTTGTCACCGGTCATGCCCGATGCGCTCAGCGCTGTGGTCACGCTGCTGGCGCCGGGCAGGGGCATGACCCGAAAACCAGCTTGGCGTACAGCCGCCACCAGCCGAGCCCCCGGGTCGCTGATGGCGGGGGTGCCTGCATCGCTGACGTAGGCCACGCGCTGACCTTGGCCCAAGCGCTCGAGCACGCTGTGCGCCGCCTCGGCTTCGTTGTGCTGATGCACGGCCAAGAGCTGGCTGCCCGGCCGGTCAAGCCCGTAGGCACGGAGTAACTGCTGCGTGTGGCGGGTGTCTTCGCAGGCCACCACGTCCACGCGGGCGAGCAGATGCAGGGCCCGCAGGCTGATGTCGGCCAGGTTGCCAATGGGGGTCGCCACGACATACAGTGTGCTGGCCGGGTGGCTTTGTGATCCGGCAGCCTCGTGCGCGGCGGCAAGGGCGTTGGCAAACGAGGCAGACAAGGGAGACGGAGTCAATGCAATTCCTCAAAAAAGACAAACCTGGCCCCAGCACGGCCAAAGCCCGGGGTGATGCGGGCGAAGACGAGGCGCTGGCCTTTTTGCAAGCGCGCGGCTTGCGGCTGCTGCAGCGCAATTATCGGACCCCGGGCCGAGGCGGGGGTGAGATAGACCTGATCATGCAATGTCCGGACGGGACGGTGGTGTTTGTGGAGGTGCGCCATCGCAGCCGCAGCGACTTTGGGGGCGCCGCCGCCACGGTCGGTGTGCACAAGCAGCGGCGCATCATTTTTGCGGCCCGGCATTACCTGCTGACTTGGCGGCAATTGCCGCCGGCGCGCTTTGATGTGGTGACGCTGGAGGGCCAGGGTCCGCAATGGCTGCAGGCTGCCTTTGACGCCAGTTGACGTGGGTGGATGCCCCGCAGTGAAGTGAATGAGCACACACAAAGCGGGCAAACCCAGCTTGCACAGGGCTGGCGGGGTTATCATGCCGCCCTATGTTAGACCTGCGCATTCAACAGCATTTCATTGACAGTGCCGACCTTCATTACCAGGTGGCCGAAGGTTTGGCCAAACCGGTTGATGCCGCCGTGCAAGCTGTGCTCGCTTGTGTCACGGGCGGCGGTAAGGTGCTCACCGCCGGGCAAGGTGCGTCGGCTGGCCTGGCCCAGTATTTGGCGGGCTTGCTGGTGGGCGGTTTTGAGCGTGAGCGGCCGGGCCTGTCGGCCATGGCCTTGTCGGCCGATGCCCAGATGGCCAGTTTATGGCCCGAAGACCAAGGTTTGGCCAGTCAGGTGCGTGCCCTGGGTCATACGGGCGATGTGCTCTTTCTGATCAGTGCCCAAGGGGCAGAGCCGGCCTTGGTGCAGGCCGTGCAAGCCGCGCATGAGCGTGAAATGAGTGTGGTATTCCTCAATGGGCAGCAAGGAGGCGCTGTGGCACGGCAGTTGCGCGAGACGGATGTGAACGTCTGCGTGCCCCACGAGCGCGTGGCTCGAATTCGCGAGGTGCAGCAGTTGGTGCTGCATTGTTTGTGTGATGGCATTGACACCCAATTGTTGGGTGAACAGGAGTCTTTTTAAATGAAACGTCAACTTCAAACAGTTGTTTACGGTGCTGTATTGCTGGCATCTTTGGCCAGCCTGAGTGCTTGCGCACCTTTGATTGTGGGCGGCGCCGTCATGACCGGCGTTGTGGCCACGGATCGCCGCACCGCGGGCACCCAGGTCGAAGACGAGAGCATTGAGATCAAGGTGGCCAGCGCTGTGCGCAGTGAGATGGGCGATCGCATTCACTTGAACGTGAGCAGCTTCAACCGACAGGTTTTGCTCACGGGTGAAGTGCGCACTGCCGCTGACAAAGAGCGTGCCGAAAAACTGGCTCAGAGCCAAGAAAACGTCAAGGCGGTGGTGAACGATCTGGCCGTGATGCCCATCAGCTCGCTCACGCAGCGGTCCAAGGACGTCGTCCTCACAAGCCGGGTCAAAGCCGCCTTTGTGGATGCCAAAGATTTGCAGCTCAACGCTTTCAAAGTGGTGACCGAGCGAGGCACCGTCTACCTGATGGGTCGCGTGACTTCGCGCGAGGCCAAACGTGCCACCGACATCACGCGCAGCATGAGCGGTGTGACCAAAGTGGTGCGCGTGTTTGATGAAATTTCTGAGGAAGATTTGCAGCGACTGAGTCGCCCGACCAAGTAATCGGTCGCCTGCGAGCAGGCGCGCCGTCGCACGGGGTCTGCGGCGGAGGGCGCCCGTCTCACCAAGTGTCTATTGCCAAGCGGCCATCAGAGGGCTTCACGCGCCCTGCTTCCAGTCCTGCCACCAGCCATTCACGGGTTTGAGCGGGGTCGATCACCGCGTCGATCTCCAGTGTGGCGGCCATGTTGATGGCGCTGCCGTTGTCGTATTGCTGTGCCAGCAGCCGCTCGAACAGGGCCTCTCGCTCGGGACCTTCGGGCAGGGCCTCGAGTTCTTTGCGGTAACCCAAACGCACCGCACCCTCCAGGCCCATGCCACCAAACTCGCCTGTGGGCCAGGCCACCGTGGCCAGGGTTTCGTGAAAGCCCCCGCCGGTCATGGCCATTGCGCCCAAGCCATAGCCCTTGCGCAGCACCACGCTGAGCAGCGGCACCCGCAGATGCGCCGCAGCTACAAACAGGCGTGAGACATGGCGCACCTGCGCCGTGGCTTCGGTGTCGGGCCCCACCATAAAGCCGGGTGTGTCCACCAAACTCACGAGGGGCAAACCATGCGCGTTGCACAGCTGCATGAAACGCGCGGCTTTGTCTGCCGCATCGGCGTCGATCGCGCCACCCAAGTGCAGCGGGTTGTTGGCCATCAGACCGACCGGGCGGCCCGCGATGCGCGCAAGGGCCGTGTGGATGCCGATGCCAAAACCAGTGCGCAAATGCAGCAAGCTGCCCTCGTCGGTCATGCCCTGCATGGCAGCGCGTGTGTCGTACACGCGCAAACGGTTTTCGGGCACCACATGGCGCATGGCCTCGGCAGGCGGCGCTTGCCAGCTCGGGGTGGACCCTTGGAAAAAAGACAGGTAATGCCGTGCCTGCGCCACGGCCTGGGTTTCGTTTTCGACCAGCACGTCGATCACGCCGTTGCCGTGCTGCACCTCGCTCGGGCCGATCTGTTCCGGTTTGAACACGCCCAAGCCCCCGCCTTCGACCATGGCGGGGCCGCCCATGCCGATGTTGCTGTCCTGCGTGGCGATGATCACGTCCGCACAGCCTAGCAGCGCCGCGTTACCGGCAAAGCAGCGCCCGGCCACCACACCCACCACCGGCACCCGGCCGTTGAGGCGAGCGAACGATGCGAACGTGGCCAGGTTCAGACCGGCCACGATGGCGACATCGACATCGCCGGGTCTGCCGCCACCACCCTCGGCAAACAGCACCACGGGCAACTGGTGGTGCAGGGCGATGCCCAGCATGCGGTCGGTCTTTTGGTGGTTGCGCATGCCTTGTGTGCCGGCCAGCACGGTGAAGTCGTAGGCCATGACCACCACGCGCTGACCGTTGATGCAGCCGATGCCCGTGACCATGCCGTCGGCGGGCGTGTTGCGCATCAGATCATCGGCGCTGCGGCGGCGACTTTGTGCGGCCACAGCCAGCGCCCCGTATTCGACAAACGAGCCCTCGTCGCACAGGTCGGCTATGTTTTCTCGGGCCGTGCGCAGCCCCAAAGCGTGGCGCTTGGCGATGGCTTCGGGGCGTGCAGCGTCCTGAGTGAAGGCCAGACGGGCCTGCAGTTTTTGCAGGTCAGCGCGGTCCTGCCCCGGGACGGAAGCTGTTTTGCTGGCGGCTGCAACCACGGGCGACGAAGCCGCATCAGCAACAGCCATGAGCGAGCACAAGACGTCGCCTTCGGCCACCGTTTCACCCGCTTGGTAAAACGTTTCACCCACACAGCCTGCCTGAGAGGCACGGATTTCGTGCTCCATCTTCATGGCTTCCAGAATCACCAGAACGTCGCCTGGGCGCACGTTCGCACCGGGGGAGACCAGCCACTGCACCACCTGCGCTTGAAGGGGGGATTGAATGTTTTGCATCTGGGCATTGTGCGCGGCCGCTCAAGCGACACCCGGTCAAGTCCGGGACAATTTAAACTGGTTTTTTCTTGTCACCAAAAACCCAATCCATGAACTTTGAACCCCTGATTGAGCTGACCCGTAACGGTGTGCAAGAGTGCGTGCACATGGGCGCGCTGGCCGTGACCGACACCGAAGGCCGCGTATTGGCGCAAGTGGGCAACCCGCACTGGCTGTGCTTCACCCGCTCCACCCTCAAGGCGATGCAGGCTTTGCCGCTGATCCAGTCGGGTGGGGTGGCGCATTTTGGGTTCACGCCGACCGAGTTGGCCCTGATGTGTGCCAGCCACAACGGCGAAGACATGCACGTCGAGCAGGTCACGTCCATTTTGCGCAAAAGCGGCAGCAGCACGCGCCAGATGCGCTGCGGCTGCCATGTGCCGTACCGCTTCACGTTTTTTGACCGCCCCATGCCCGAAGGCTTTGCCTACGATGAGCGGCACCACAACTGCAGTGGCAAACACAGCGGCTTTTTGGCGTATTGCGTGCAGCACGGCCTGCCCACCGACAGCTACACCGAGGTGGACCATCCCCTGCAACAAAAAATTCGCCAAGCCGTGGCGCACCTGGCGGGCCTGGGTGAGCAAGAGCTGGCGCTGGGCATCGACGGCTGCTCGGCCCCCAACTACGCCATGCCCTTGTCGCGTCTGGCCCGCAGCTATGCCCGTCTGGCTCAGCCGGAGTCGGACGGACTGTATGGCGAGAGCCTCAAACAGTTGGGCGAAGCCATGAGCGCCCACCCGGAATTGGTCTCGGGCACGGGCCGCAACGACGCTGATTTCATGCGTGTCGGCCGCGGTGACTGGGTGACCAAAGTGGGCGCGGACGGCGTGCAGGTGGTGGGCAGTCGCTCCCGCGGGCAAGCCCTGGCCATCAAGATCATGGACGGCAACAAGGCCGCCTTGTTCGCCGCCACCGTGGAGGCGCTCGACCAATTGGGTTGGCTGGACGATGCGCAGCGCCTGGCACTGGAACCTTGGCGCGCGCAGGTGCTGCTGAATGTGGCCGGGGTGCCGGTGGGCGAGCGGCGCAGCGTGTTCAAGCTGCGCATGGGCGAGGGCGCCTGAAACTCAGGTTTTGAGCGATCAGCGTTGGCCAAAGATCGCCGTGCCCACCCGCACCAAAGTGCTGCCTTCGGCAATCGCGGCGGCCATGTCACCGCTCATGCCCATCGACAAGGTGTCCAGCGGCAGGCCTTGCTGGCGCAGGGCTTCAAACAGGGCCTGGGCTTGGGCATGCACCGAGCGCATCTGCGCTTGGCTGGGTGCGGGCTCGGGAATGGTCATGAGACCGCGCAACTGCAGGCGCGGCAAAGCTGCCACGGCTTGTGCCAGCGCGGGCAGCTCCTGCGGGCTCACGCCCGATTTGGTCTGGCCGCCATCCACATTCACCTGAATGCACACCTGCAAGGGCGGCAGATGGGCCGGGCGCTGCTCGGACAGGCGCTGGGCAATTTTGAGGCGGTCCACGCTGTGCACCCAGTCAAAGTGTTCGGCCACCAAACGGGTCTTGTTGCTTTGGATGGGCCCAATGCAATGCCACTGCAGCGGCAAGTCGTGCAGGGCGGTGATCTTGTCCACCGCCTCTTGAATGTAGTTTTCGCCAAAGGCCGTGAGTCCGGCCGCATGGGCCTGACGCACCGCATCGGGCCCCCAGGTTTTGGACACGGCCAGCAAGTGCACGCTGCCCGGTGCGCGGCCAGCGGCTTGGCAAGCGGCCCAAATTTGCGCCTGCACGTGGGCGATGTTGTTGGCAATCGAGGAGTTCATGGCTTGAGCGTACCAAAAGCGCATCTGTCACCCTTTGGTCAGCCCAAAGCACCCGTTGCGCACCCGAACACCCACAGGCTGCCAAAATAGCCCTTTTTCTACTCCACGACGAGACACCCATGAGCCAAATCGCTGCCAAAACCTACGACGCCACCCCCGCCAAAAAAGTCGCCTTTTTGGGCTTGGGCGTGATGGGCTACCCCATGGCGGGCCACTTGGCGCGCGCCGGGCACCACGTGACGGTGTACAACCGCAGCGCCGCCAAGGCCGCCGCTTGGGCCGCTGAGTGCCCTGGCAACGCCACCGCACCCACACCGCGTGAGGCGGCAGCCGGTGTGGACATCGTGTTTGCCTGCGTGGGCAACGATGCCGATTTGCGCAGCGTGGTCTTGGGACCAGACGGTGCGTTTGCCGGCATGAAGCCCGGCGCGATTTTTGTGGACCACACCACGGCGTCCGCCGAAGTGGCCCGCGAGCTGTACGCCGAGGCCCAAAAACTGGGTCTGCACTTTGTGGACGCCCCCGTCTCGGGCGGCCAAGGCGGCGCACAAAACGGCCTGCTCACCGTCATGTGCGGTGGTGATGCGGCCGCTTTTGATGCCGCCAAGCCTGTGGCCATGGCGTTTTCGCGCGCCTTCACCTTGCTGGGTGCTTCGGGTGCAGGCCAATTGGCCAAGATGGTCAACCAGATCTGCATTGCGGGTCTGGTGCAAGGCTTGTCCGAGGCCGTTGCCTTTGGCCAGCAAGCCGGGTTGGACATGCACCAGGTGCTGGACGTGATCGGCAAGGGCGCAGCCCAAAGCTGGCAGATGGACAACCGCGGCAAGACCATGGCCGACGACAAGTTCGAGTTTGGCTTTGCCGTGGACTGGATGCGCAAGGACCTGGGTCTGGTGCTGGACGAAGCCAAGCGCAACGGTGCCCGCCTGCCGGTGACGGCTTTGGTGGACCAGTTTTACGCCGATGTGCAAAAAATGGGCGGTGGCCGCTGGGACACGTCCAGCCTGATCCGCCGCCTGCGTTGATTTCGCGTTGAACTTCAGGGCTTGCGCAAGCCCAGCCACATCACCGTGCACACCACCACGGCCGCCCCCAGCAATTGCATGGGGGCGATGGCTTGGCTCAGCAGCGCCCAGGCCAGCACCAGCGCAAAGATGGGCTCCACATTCATGATGGCCGAGTTGCCCACCACGCCCAGTTTGGGCAGCACGGTGAACATGATGGTGAAAGCGGTGCCGTACAAAAACGTCAGTGCGGCCAGCCCCCACCAACCGGGCACAGCCTGAGGCCACTGAAACCCGCCTTGCGTGAGCGCCACGCTGGCGGCCAGCACGCCCACGGTGGCCATGGTGGTGAAAGTGCGCAGACGCCCATCCACGCCCACCGTTTCGTGTTGGGTGAGCACCAAGGCCAGGCCAAAGGTGGTGGATGCCGCCAGGGCAAAACCCACGCCTGCCCCGATTTCTGCCCAGTGACGCGCCGCGCCCAGGCCCGAGGCCGCGCCCAACACGTCCAGCGCCAGGGCCAGCCCAGCCATCATCACCGGCATGGCCCACAGCACGGCGCGTTCGGGTCGATGGCCGTACAGCATCCTGGCCCACAGGGCGGTGGTCAGCGGGTAAGTGTTAAAAGCGAGCAAGGCTAGGGCCACCGGCAAACGCGCCACTGCCGAGTACAGGCACACGCTTTGCACCGCGATCAGCAGGCCCACCGCACCCAGGTATTTGCGCTGCCCGGGCAAGACACGCAAGGCCACCTTTTGCTGCCACAGGATCAACGCCACCACGGTGGCCGTGATGACACTGCGCACCGTCACCGCCGTCACCACATCCAGTCCGTGGTTGAAAGCGGTGCGGGCGGCCACATGGTTGGCCCCCATCATGAAGGCGATCAGCAGCAAGGTGCCAAAGGCCGCGCCGCTCAAACCCGGTTTGGCGGGTGCGTTCATGGGTACAGACCCAGGCCCCGCGCATGCAAGCGAGACAAGCCCAGCAAAGCATCGGTGAAGGGTGTGGCCACGCCGGTCAGCTGGCCCAGCTCGCGCACGGCGGCCACCAGGGCGTCGAGCTCGACCGGTTTGCCCGCGTCCACGTCTTGCAGCATCGAGGTGCGAAAGGCACCCAGCTTGCGCGTGACGGCGTGGCGGTCTTCGGGCGTTTGCGCAATGGGAATGCCGATGTGCTCACCAATGGCCTTGGCTTCGAGCATGATGCGCGAGACAAAATCGCGCACCAGCGGGTCGTCCAGGATCACGTCGGTGGTGGCCCCTGTGAAGGCGCTGATCGGGTTGATGGTCATGTTGCCCCAGAGCTTGTACCAGACGTCTTTCTGGATTTGGGGGGAGACCGTGGCGTTGAAGCCCGCTTGCACCAACAAGGCGGCCAGCGCCTGAATGCGAGGCGAATCTACCCCACTGGGCTCACCCACAATCAGCCCGTTGCCAAAGTGGTGCCGGATCACGCCCGGCACATCGACTGAGCAGCTGGCGTGCACCACGCCACCCACAATGTGCGCCGCCGGGATGTGCTGCGCGATCACGCCGCCCGGGTCCACCGAGTCCAGATGGGTGGCCGACAACGCACCCCCAAAGCCCTGCAAAAACCACCACGGCACGCCGTTCATGGCCGTCAGCACCACGGTGTTGGGGCCGATGAGTGGTCCGATGCGTCGGGCCACGTCGGCCATGGCGGGGGCTTTCACGGCCACGATCACCAGGTCTTGCACGCCCAGATCGGCCGGGTTCTCGCGGGCGACCAAAGAGGTGTGGATTTCCTGTCCGGCTTGCAGCAGCACCAGGCCGTTTTGTTGCAGGGCTTCGAGTGTGGCGCCTCGTGCCACCGCGCTCAGGCTGCAGCCTTGCTGCGCCAGGTGCGCCCCGATCCAGCCGCCAATGGCGCCTGCGCCATAAATACAGACTTTCATGCGCGCCACCCTGTGTCTTGCCGATCGATCTGACGCACCAGGGCCTGGAATACATCTTCGCCTGCGCCGTGGTGAGGGTTGAACTGCAAGGCATCCTGGGTGCATTTGTCGGCAATCGCTTCGGGCACCACAATGGGTTGGCCCATGCTCAGCGTGGCCTGCTGAATTTCGCAGGCGCGCTGCAAAGTCCAAAGCACCGCAAAGGTCTGTGCCAAGGTGTGGCCCCAGGCCAGCAGACCATGGTTGCGCAAAATGACGGCCTGCTTGTCGCCGATGCTGCGCAGCAGGCGCGGCGCTTCGTCGGCGTGGATGGTGATGCCTTCAAAGTCATGGTAGGCCACCATGTTGTGCAGCTGGGCGCTGTAAAAATTGGTCTGCTGCAAGCCGCCTTGCAAGCAGGCCACCGCCACGCCTGCTGTGGTGTGGGTGTGCATCACGCAGTGGGCCCCGGCCAGACCTTCGTGCACAGCAGCATGCACCGTGAAACCCGCCGGGTTGACGGGGTAGGGCGAGCCATCGAGCACGCGCCCTTGCACGTCGATCTTGACCAAATTGCTGGCCGTCACCTCGCTGTAGTGCAGCCCGAAGGGGTTGATCAAAAACTGTTTTTCGCCCGCTGTCACGCTGTCCGGCAGGCGCAGCGTGATGTGGTTGTAGATCATCTCGGTCCAGCCAAGCAACGCGAACACCCGATAGCAAGCGGCCAGCTGCAAACGCGCTTGCCATTCGTCAGGGTGCACCCGCGCTTGCAGCGAGGGCACCAAGGGTTGGGGGGTGGGGAACATCAGGGTCTCCTTTTGGGTTTGTGGGAGGCAGTGGTTGGCGAGTGATGGACTGCCACGTCGCTGCGCTCCTCGCAGTGACGGGGTAAAGGCGTCCTCGAAGCGACGAGGTACAGACGTCCACGAAGCGACGAGGTATGGACGTCCTCGCAGTGACGGAGAGTAGACGTCATCGCGAGGAACGAAGCGATCCATGTTGAGACCATTGAATGGGCATGACGGCGGTCATTGGGGCAGTTAATTGGGGTCAGATCCCCATTAATAAGTCGCACCTTTGTTGGGGGCGATGGCAGAGACTTCGGCCTTGAAGTGTGCCGCCAGATCGGTGGTGTGGCGCATCAAGAGTTGGGTGTCCAGACCCACGGCCACAAACACCGCCCCCAGCTTCAGGTAATGGGCGGCCAGGGTGCGGTCGGGTGTGAGGATGCCCGGCGCCTTGCCGGCCTTCAAGATGCGGGCGATGGCGTCCTCAATGGCCGCTTGCACGTCGGGGTGCGCAGCGTTGCCCACATGGCCCATCGAGGCCGAGAGGTCAGCCGGGCCGATGAACACACCATCGACCCCGGGCGTGGCGACGATGGCATCGAGGTTCTTCAGGGCTTCGCGCGATTCCACTTGCACCAACAGGCAGACCTCTTCGTTGGCACGCTTGAAGTAATCCGGGAAATGCCCCCAGCGTGAGGCCCGCGCCCCCGCCATGCCGCGCACACCGCCTTGCCCATCGTCCTGCGGGTAGCGCATGGCTCGCACCAATTGCGCGGCTTGCTCGGCCGTGTCGACCATGGGCACCAGGATGTTTTGTGCACCGAGGTCGAGGTATTGCTTGATCAGCGCCGTCTCGCCCACAGGGACGCGGCACACCGCGTGGCTGGCGGGGTAAGCGGCCACGGTTTGCAGTTGGGCCTGGATGCTGCGCAGGTCGTTGGGCGCGTGTTCGCCGTCGATCACCAGCCAGTCAAATCCGGCCAAGGCGCAGATTTCGGCGGTGTAGGCGCTGGCCAAGCCCATCCACAGGCCAATTTGGGGCTGTTGGTTTTGCAGGGCCTTTTTAAAAAGATTCACTGGCGTATTCATGGGATGTTTCCTCGTTTTAAAGGGATGAAGGCTCAAAGGATGTTGGGGTCGGGGTGGCGGCTCGGGCGATGTGGCAAAGCGGAGCGCCTCTGAGCCCGGGCCGCCACCCTGGCCCCAGCAGCCTCCCGCTATCGCAAGACGAAGCCACTGCAGACGCTTCCAAACGCTCAAACAAACCGAAACTCCAGTTTGCCCAGAGGCCCGTAGTCCACATCAAACACATCGCCCACTTTGGCCAAAGCCGGTTTGGTGAACGAACCCGCCAAAACAATTTCACCGGCTTGCAGGTGCTCGCCCCAGGGCGCGAGCTTGTTGGCCAACCACGCAATGCCCACTGCGGGGTGCCCTTGTACGCCCGCAGCCAAACCGGTTTCTTCGACCACGCCGTTTTGGCGCAACACCGCACCACACCAAGGCAAGTCGGTGGTGAGCGGGTCGACCCGCTTGGCCCCGAGCACGATGCCCGCATTGGCCGCGTTGTCGCTGATGGTGTCGTAGACCTTGCGCATCACCTTGGTGTGGCGGTCGAACTGCTCGATGCGCGAATCGATGATCTCAATCGCAGGGGTCACGTACTCGGTGGCCTCCAAGACTTGCTGCACCGTCACGTTGGGGCCGCGCAGTTCTTTCTTGAGGATGAAGGCCAGCTCTACCTCGACACGCGGTGCGATGAAATCGGTGAAAGGAATGTCCAGCACTTGGCCGGGTGTGCAGTCGTAGCGCATGTCATCGAGCAGCGTGCCGTAGTCAGGCTCGTCGATCTGGCTGGAGACCTGCATGGCGCGGCTCGTCAGGCCAATCTTGTGGCCGATCATGGTGCGCCCTTCGGCCAGCCTGAGTTGCATCCAGGCGCGGTTGATGCGGTAACCGTCTTCGATCGTCATGCCCGGGAAGCGCTTAGAAAAGTGCTCGATCTGCACGCGTGATTTTTGGGATTGGTTGAGCTCTTGGGCGAGCTGCTGGATCAAGGTGTCGTCAAACATGGTGTGCCTTCGTAGGAGCGGTCTCTGACCGCGATGGGGGGTGTTGTTGTGGCAAGGCAGATCGCGGTCAGAGACCGCTCCCACAAAATGTTCTGCCGAATCAAGGCGTGACCTTCTGAAACAGCGGGTGAAGGTTGCTGTGCTTGGCGTCAAACACCTCGGGGCCGACGTCGATTTGCAGCGTGATGCCGATGTGGCGCTGGGCCATGACCGGAGCAAAAGAATCTTGGGCGACTGCAAGCAGCGTCTGCCCTGCACGCTGCTGCGTGGCCTCGCTGCGGCCGCGGCCCATGCGCAGGTTCAGGTACACAAAAGCGTAGTCGCCAGTGCCGCCGGCCTCTCGCCCTGCTGCGCCGCCATCGGCCACCGCGTAATGTGGTGCAGGGTAGGCCAGCACACGGGTGCCGCCTGTGGGGAAAACTTGTTTGGCTTCTTCGTCCCTGACCGTCAGCATGGCGTCCGCCATTTGGCGGCACAGGGCGGTCATGTTGACTTCAGCGTCCAACTGACTGGTGTAGAGGATCACAAGATGGGGCATGGGTCGCTCTCCTCAAAGGCGGGTGCTGATGGCCGTGTAGCCCTCGGCACGGCTGGCCACGGCGGCGGGCACTTGGCTGCCGTCCTGCGGGGTCACTTCAAAAATCGCGTTGAGCTGGCCCGTGCCGCTGGCGCCGAAGTACGGTGTCACCATGTCCACACCGCCGTCATACCCGGTCCAGCCCAAAGCGCCCATGAGCATGGCGGTGTCGTGCATAAAGCCTTCGCCGTGGCCTTTGCTGGCGTACTCGGGCAGCATCTCGCAAAAGGCTTTCCATTCGCGGTTGCCCCACATCTGCAGCACCTGCTTGTCGAGTTGCTCCAAAAACGGGCTCCAGATTTTGTGCGCGAACTCGGGCGCCAAACCGTTTTGGGCAAAGCGGTGCGAGAGCGAACCACTGGCCAAGAAGGCCACCTTGCCGTCGTAATGCTTTTCCACCGCTTCGCGCATGGCCCAGCCCAGGCGGGCGCTGTCGTTGAGGTAATGCACCATGCACAGGGCCGAGACCGAGACCACCTTGAAGTGCTGGTCTTCGTTCATGTAGCGCAGTGGCACCAGCGTGCCGTATTCGGGGTCCAGCGTGGTGTTGTCGTGTGCCAGCGTTTCCACGCCATGCTCGTTGGCCACACGGGCCAGCAGGTGGCCCAACTCGGGGTTGCCAGGTGACTCGAAAGCCATGTGGTGGATGAAGTGCGGCAACTCGTTGCTGGTGTAGTCGCCCTTGAAATGCGGCGCGCAGTTGATGTGGTAATTGGCGTTGACGAGCCAGTGCGTGTCAAAAACCACCAGCGTGTCCACCCCCATGGCACGGCAGCGGCGGCTGATTTCCTTGTGGCCGTCAATGGCGCTTTGGCGCGTGCCAAAGCGCGGCCCGGGGATCTCACTCAAGTACATGCTGGGCACGTGGGTGATTTTGGCGGCGAGTGCAAGTTGGCCCATGGGGTGTCCTGTGGTGACGTTTAGGGGCAGATCAGATCAATGCCTGGAAAGTAACTGCGGTAGCGCCCTGCATCGCGGGTGAGCAATTGAAAGCCCTCGGCTTGTGCATGCGCGCCAATGAAGAAGTCGGGCAAGACGCCGGTTTTGGTGCCACCTTGTCGACGGTATTGACGAAAAGCCTGCCCAGCCAGCCTGGCTGCAGGACGCGATATTTCAGCCAGGCGGATGCCCAGTGTGTCCAGAAAAGTATCCAAATGCGCAGGCTCGCCCGGGTGTCCAGCCAGTTCGGCATAGACCACCATGTTGGTGCCCAGTTCTCCGGCTTTGGCGCTGCGCAGTTGCTGCAAAGACCAGGACATCCAGATGGGGTCGGCCTTGTAGATGTCGAGCAGGACGTTGGTGTCGACCAAGATCATGGTTTGTTCCAGTCCTCGCCGCGGGTGATGGCCATCCATTCGTCTGTACTGGGGCCATCCTTCACGATGCCAATGAACTGCCGAATCGGGTCGTCCGGCGCGAGAAAGGACAAGTCGGGCTCGGGCACAGCATGCGGGCTGGATGGCGTTTTGGCCGCCACCAAATACTCGGCAAGGGCTTCTTGCACGACGTGCGATTTGCTCAGCTTGCGCGCGGCGCAATACTGGGTCAATTCGCGTTCAACGATTTCTGGCAAGCGGACAGACAACATGGCGCACTCCTTGTCATACACATTCGAAATGAATGTATGGCATCAAGTATGACAGATGGTGGTGATTTGTCATACACCCCAATGCGGAATGTGGTGACCGCCCAGCGACACGGCCACGTTTTTGGGCTCGCAGAACACTTCGTAACTCCAGGTGCCGCCTTCGCGCCCAGTGCCGCTGGCCTTGGTGCCGCCAAAGGGCTGGCGCAAATCGCGCACGTTCTGGCTGTTCACAAAGCACATGCCCGCCTCGACCGCAGCGGCCACACGGTGGGCGCGGCCGATGTTCTCGGTCCACACGTAGCTGGACAGGCCATATTCGATGTCGTTGGCTTTTTCAATCGCATCCTGCTCGTCCTTGAAAGGAATCAGGCAGGCCACGGGGCCGAAAATTTCTTCTTGTGCGATGCGCATGCGGTTGTCCACGTCGGCAAACACGGTGGGCCAGACGAAGTTGCCGTGCTGCACATGCGCGGGCAAGTCGGCGGCGTAGCCGGGTTGGCCCAGTCCGCCGCACAGCATCGTGGCACCCTCCTTGGGGCCCAGCTTGATGTAGCTGCGCACCTTGGCCAAGTGGGCCTGGCTGATCATCGGGCCAACGATGGTTTTTTCATCCAGCGGATCGCCCACGGTGATGCGTTTGGCGCGCTCGGCAAACTTGGCGGCAAAGTCGGCGTAAATGCTTTGCTGCACCAGAATGCGGCTGCCGGCGGTGCAGCGCTCGCCGTTGTTAGAAAAGATCATGAAGATGGCTGCATCCAGTGCGCGGTCCAGGTCAGCGTCTTCAAAGATCACAAACGGACTCTTGCCGCCGAGTTCCATGCTGAATTTTTTCAGGCCCGCGCTCTGGACGATGCGGTTGCCGGTGACGGTGGAGCCGGTGAACGAAATGGCGCGCACATCGCGGTGCGAGACCAGCGGTTCCCCCGCTTGCTTGCCATAGCCGTGTACAAGGTTCAGCACGCCTGCAGGCACGCCGGCCTCCAGCGCCAGTTCGCCCAAACGGGCTGCGCTCATGGGTGAGAGTTCGCTCATCTTGAGCACGGCGGTGTTGCCAAACGCCAGACACGGCGCGACCTTCCAGGTGGCGGTCATGAAGGGCACGTTCCAGGGGCTGATCAGTGCGCACACGCCCACCGGGTGGAACAAGGTGTAGTTCAGGTGTGTGGGCGTGGGGTAGGTATGGCCGTCCACACGGGTGCACATCTCGGCAAAGTAGTGAAAGTTGTCGGCCGCACGCGGCACCAACTGCTTGCCGGTTTGGCTGATGGTCTGGCCGCAGTCGCGGGTTTCGGTCTCGGCAATCTCGGGTACGTGCTGCGTGATCAGATCGCCCAGCTTGCGCATGATCTTGGCGCGCTCAGTTGCAGGGGTTGCAGCCCACTTGGGGAAGGCGGCTTTGGCAGCGGCCACGGCAGCGTTCACTTCCGCTTCGCCGCCCGAGGCGACTTCGGCCAGCACTTCTTGTGTGGCGGGGTTGAGGGTCTCGAAATAGTCGCTGCCTGCGACTTGGATGCCATTGATCAGGTGGTCAATCTTCATGGTGTTTTTTCGTCTGGTTGGCTCGGCATTTCGAGCGATGTGGCAAGTTCGTCATTGCGAGCGAATGGCAAGGTCGTCATTGCGAGCGCAGCGCGGCAATCCATGGATCGCTTCGTTCCTCGCGATGACAGGGAAAGGGGATAGGTCGCGTCTTTCCTTGCGATGACAGTGAAAGGGGATGGATCGCTTCGTTCCTTGCGATGACAGGGAGAGGGAATGAATCGCTTCGTTCCTCGCGATGACAGGCAAAAGGGGGGGCGTGTTCATGCTTTCACGAGGGTGTTGATCAGCGCCCCGATGCCTTCGATCTCGGTGACGATCACGTCGCCCGGGTTCACGTTGACGATGCCGTCGGGCGTGCCGGTCAATATCAGGTCGCCGGGGTTCAGCGTCATGAAGCTGCTGAAGTATTCGATCAGGGTGGGCACGTCGAACACCATGTCGGCGGTGTTGCCGCTTTGTGTGACTTGGCCGTTCACAGTGGTCTGCAGTTTGAGCGCCATGGGCCCACCTTGACCTTGGTGTACATCGGCCGCATCGACCAGCCAGGGGCCGATCGGCGTGCAGGTGTCGCGGTTCTTCACGCGCAGATTGGGGCGGTACCAGTTTTCCAGGTAGTCGCGGATGGCGTAGTCGTTGGCCACGGTGTAGCCGGCAATGAAGTCATAGGCGTCGGCCTTTTTCACGCGGCGGGCGGTGCGCCCGATCACCACTGCCAGCTCGCACTCGTAATGCATGTACTTCACATCGACTGGGCGATGGGTCAAGCCTTTGTGCCCGATCAAAGAGGCCTCGCCCTTCATGAAGGCCAGTGGCTCTTCGGGCGCCTTGAAGGCGAGTTCTTTGGCGTGGTCAGCGTAGTTCAGGCCCAGCGCGATGACGGTGCGAGGCTGTGGCACGGGCGTGAGCGGCGGCAACCAGACGACGTCGTCAAAACCCACACGCTGGCCTTTGTGCGGGCCTTGGGTGATGAGCAACTGGCCTTCTGACTCGACGGCTTGCTGGATGGCGCCTGACCAAGCGATGCGTGCGTGTTTCATGCGGCCTCACTTTGCACAGTTTGAATCAAGGGGGCAAAGCCTGGAGCGCTCAGGCACACCGTGTCCCCCGCACGGGCACGGGGTCTTTGGCCATTGGCCAGCACATCGGTGCCCAGCATCAGCACATCGCCCGCTTGCAGGCTCATGAATTCGCCCACATCGGCCAGCAGGCGCTCGACCGGGCGCACCAGCTCCGACAGGCGAACCGTCTGCACCCGCTGGCCATTGAGTTGCACGTTGATGCTCAACGAGGCCAGGTCCATAGGGGCCCAAGGCACAGGGGGTGATCCGCAGCCTAAAAAACCGTCGCGGCACCGGAACTTGACGGGTGGGCGGAAATAACTTTGGTGTGGCACGGACCAGTCGTTGAGCAGGACTGCGCTGTCTGGTGCGCCATGGGCGCCGATGACCAATCCCAGCGTGGCGCCTATGTCCACCTCATTGACCCCGTCTTGCAGCATCAAGGTGCCACCCGGGTTGAAGGTATTGGCCGATTTGACATACAGCACGGGCGCTCGGGGCGGGCCTTTGTAAGGGTCTTGTGCCATGCGCGGGCTCCACAGGTCCCATTCACGCTGAAAATTCAGCAGGCAGCCGTACGCGGTGCCTGCAGGTTGCCAATGTTTCATGGTGCAGCTTTCTTTTTGCGGATGGATTGCGGTGGTTCTGCAGGTCCATCGTGCTCCAGGGCAATCAACTGGTCGAGCAAGGCATACAAATCTTGCAAGGCGGTTTTGCCCAGTTGTCCTTCCATCCAGGCGTAGTGGGCTTCAATGCTTTGCGACAAGGCTTGCACTTTGGCCAGTCCAAGTGATGTCGCACGCACCACCGTCCTGCGTGCGTCTTGTGGGCAGCGATGGCGCTCTATCAAGCCATCACGCGCCATGCGGGTGAGCACACCCGTCAGGCTGGGGCCCAGCAAGAAAGCTTCTTTGGCCACTCGCCCGGTTTCCACCCCTGCGCTGTCGTCGGCGTGTTCGCCCAGAACCCTCAGCACACGCCACTGTTGGTCGGACAGGCCGTGTGCGCGCAGATTGGGCCGGGTATGCCCCATGACCGATTCGCGCGCCTGCAAAAGCAGGCGCGGCAAGTTTCGGTGAACAAAGGGGTTGGGTTGCATTTATTTAACATGTTAATTGATTGGGTGGGGTTTCATCTGCGTGTTTTCCCTTGTCATGGCAATGGGGCCTGCGAATGGGTGGGGCGCTAGGACTTCTTGGGGTACCTATAAATCCATAAAAATGAATGATTTGGTATTTAAATAAATGATGCAAGACTAGAATCGGGCGCAATGCGACCTCTTGGCTGTCATGCGGCAGGCCAAGTACGCGAATTTATCCATGGCCAGTCAGACAACACACCGCATCTCGCCGCAGGCTTGAACGATCGATGAAAAACCTCAGCCTCAAGTTACAACTGTCACTCAGTGCCATGGCCTTGGCCGTCGCACTGCTGCTGGCCCAATTTGCATTGCAATTTCAGGTCATGCGAACAGACATTGTTCAAAGGATCGAAAAGCACGAGTTTCGCCAGTTGAGCGAGCTGGCCAGTCAACTGGATGAAAAACTGGAAGACAGTGTCAACATGTTGGACATGGTGGCACGCCATGTGCCCATGGCGTCGATGGGGGATTTGGACCGTCTGGAGCAATTCTTGCGCGACGAGCAGGCCTTGCTGACGGTGTTTGACGACCTCTACGTCTTCGACGCCAAGGGGGTGCTCTTGGTGGACTGGCCTGTCAAACCGGGACGCAGGACACTGGACATGTCTGGCCGGGACTATATTCAGGGCGTCATCCATACCGGCCTGCCTGTCATTTCTGCGCCGATTCTGGGGCGCGCTACCCAGCAGCCCATCGTGGTTGTGGCTGCCCCCATTAGGGATGCGAACCAGCAGCTGGTGGGCATCATGGGGGGGGTGCTCAATCTGTACAAACCCAATTTGTTGGGCGCGATTGCCAACCGCAAGAATGGCGAGGCGGGGTATTACTACTTGGTCAGTCAGGACCGTCTGCGCATTGCCCATCCCGATCCGGCGCTGATTTTGAAGACCGTCCCCCAAGACAGCGGTAGCGTCCCTTTTGAAAACGCCATGAAAGGCTTTGAGGGGACACAAGAGGGTTACAACACCCGGGGTCTCAAGGGCTTGTTCACCTTCAAAAAACTGGCGACCACGGGCTGGATTGTGGCTTCGGTGGTGCCCTCTGCGGAGGCCTTTGCGCCTGTAGAAAGCCTCTATCGGAAAATGTTGGGGCTCAGTGGCCTGTTGTTGTTGGTGATGGCACCTTTGCTGTGGATTTTTCTGGCACGGGTGGTGCGGCCTTTGGACGTTTTGGCGCGGGCCATGCACCAGACGGCCGCCAGAATGCGCGAGGGTCAGGTGGTCGCCCCTATTGCCCAAGTGGGTGGCCATGAGATCCAAATGGTCACGCACGCGTTCAATGAATTCGTGGATGCGCGGATCCATGCCGAACAGGATTTGGCCATGGCACGAGATGCCGCGCAAGCGGCCAACGCTTCCAAAAGTGACTTTCTGGCCAACATGAGCCATGAAATCCGCACGCCCATGAACGGCATTTTGGGCATGACCGAGTTGTGCCTGCAAACCCGTTTAACGGCCGAGCAACGCAGCTATCTGGACATGGTCTCGACATCGGCACACTCTTTGCTGGCCGTGATCAATGACATCCTGGATTTTTCCAAAATCGAAGCGCGCAAACTCAGTCTGGACCCGCACCCGTTTTCTTTGCACAGCCTGATTCGGCAAACCACACGCACCCTGTCTTTGCGGGCCAGTGAAAAAGAGCTCGAACTGGTTTGCGACTTGGGCTGCGACGTGCCCGATGAGGTCATTGGTGACCCCTTGCGCCTGCAGCAGGTGATCACCAATTTGCTGGGCAATGCCATCAAATTCACGGCGCGAGGCGAAATTTTGCTGTGCATCAAAACCATGGTTTCCCCGCCTAACCGCGATGGTGTTTGGTTGCAGTTCACCGTGAAAGACACCGGGATCGGCATTGCGCCCGACAAGCAGGCCCTGATTTTTGATGTGTTCACCCAAGCCGACTCCAGCACGGTGCGCCGATTTGGCGGCACGGGCTTGGGCCTGGCCATCAGCCGCAGTCTGGTGCGCATGATGGGGGGTGACATCAGCGTGAGCAGTCAGCTCGGGCATGGCAGTGCTTTCAGTTTTAACGTGCAGTTGCACACCCTGGTCGATACGCCCGCCAGCGCGCAAAACTTGGCCGCATCGTGGGCCGGGCAAACGCTCTTGCTGGTGGATGACAACGCCAGCAGCCGCAAGGTGCTCAGTCACCAATTGCAAACCTTGGGGCTGAACACAGCTGCTGTGGACGGCGCTGCACAGGCGCTGCATTCGCCGCAGTTGCGCCAAGCCCGGTGTGCCCTGATCGATGTGAACATGCCCGACATCGATGGTTTTGCGCTCGCCGCGCAGTTGCGGCAGCTGTTTTCTGCAGCCCAAATGCCCATCATCATGATGGGGGCTCTGAGTGAGCAAATCAGCCAAGAGCAACTCGACCCGCAAGGCATTCAGGGCTTTCTGGTCAAACCGATTGACGTCAACGAATTGGCGAGTGTTTTGAACGGGTTGACGAGCACCATGAGCACGCCAGTGCCGCTCCCACCTTGCGCACCAGAGTCGTCTTTTAAATCTCAGCGCATTTTGCTGGTCGAAGACACGCCGATCAACCAGACGCTGGAGACCATTTTGTTGCAGCGCATGGGTTATGAGGTCAGCCTTGCCAGCAATGGCATAGAGGCCATCGAAGCTTTTTCAACCCGTGAATTTGACCTGATCATGATGGACATCCACATGCCCGAAATGGGCGGTGTGGAGGCCGCTGAAATCATCCGCATGCTGGAAAAAAATCAGCAACTCAAACGCACGCCGATCATCGCTGTGACAGCCAATGCGCTCAAGGGTGACAAGGAGCGTTATCTGGCCGCAGGCATGGACGGTTATGTGTCCAAGCCCATTGCCGTGGATGCGCTGCGCCATGAAATCAAGTCGCTGCTGCGCGAAGAGTATCCCCGCCAACTCGCTGCCTGAGGGCTTTGGGGGGTGCAGACACTCGGCGCAAGCATTAAAGTGCGCCCATGTCACAACCCTTTCAACACTTGGGCCTGAAAGCGCCTATTTTTCAGGCCCCTATGGCGGGCGCACAAAACCACCGCTTGGCTTTGGCCGTGTGCCAGGCCGGGGGGCTGGGGGCATTGCCTGCCGCCATGCTCAGCCCGGACGCCCTGCAGGCCGAACTCCAGGCGCTGACGGCGGCCACGGGTGCACCCTACAACGTCAACTTTTTTTGCCATGAGCCGCCCGCGCCAGCGCCTGAGCGTGAAGCCGGGTGGCACAAGGCACTGGCGCCGTATTACCGCGAGTTCGGCCTGGACGGATCCCCCATCCCCGGCGGCCCAGGACGGGTGCCCTTCGGGCATGAGAGTGCCGATGTGCTGGAGGTGTTTCGCCCCGCGGTGGTGAGCTTTCATTTTGGCTTGCCCGCGCCCGATTTGTTGGCGCGCGTCAAAAGTTGGGGGGCGTTCGTGCTGTCATCGGCCACCACGGTGGCAGAAGCGCGCTGGCTGCAGGCGCACGGCGCCGATGCGGTCATCGCCCAGGGACTGGAAGCCGGTGGGCATCGGGGCATGTTTTTGACGGACGACCTGAGCACGCAAATGGGCACTTTCACCTTGCTGCCCCAAATCGTCCAGGCTGTGGATGTGCCGGTGATGGCTGCGGGAGGTGTGGGCTCGGCCCAGGCCGTGGCAGCAGCCCGGCGGTTGGGCGCCTCGGGCGTGCAAATCGGCACGGCCTATTTGTGCAGCGACGAAGCGACCACCAGCGCGCTGCACCGCGCCGCTTTGCAGTCACCGGCGGCCCAACACACGGCCTTGACCACCTTGTTCAGCGGCCGCCCGGCGCGCGGCATTGTCAACCGCCTGATGCGCGAATTGGGGCCTTTGAGTGAAGCGGCTCCCGCATTCCCATTGGCCACAGCGGCCATCGCGCCTTTGCGGGCAGCCGCCGAAGCGCAAGGCCTGAGCGACTTCACCCCCCTGTGGTCTGGCCAAAACGCATCCAGCGCGCGCAGCCTCAGTGCGATCGACATCACGCGCGAGTGGGTACAAGCCTGGCACCAAGCATCCGTGGTGGAGGGGTTGGGCGTTGGAGGCTGAACGCCAAGCAGCTCAAAGGCACAATCTCCCCCCATGGCCAAAGACAAATCGATATTCACCTGCACCGAATGTGGCGGCACCAGCGCCCGTTGGATGGGCAAATGCCCCAGCTGCAACGCTTGGAACACCCTGATCGAAGCTTCAAGCGAACCCGCAGCAGGCAAAAACCGCTTTGGTTCGGTGCATGCCTCGCTGGCCCCCACGTCTGAAGTGCTGCCCCTGGCCCAGATCGAAGCGGCCGATTTTGAACGCCACCCCACCGGCATCGACGAGCTCGACCGGGTGCTGGGCGGCGGCATGGTCGAAGGTGGCGTGGTGCTGATCGGCGGTGACCCGGGCATCGGCAAATCCACCTTGCTGCTGCAAGCGGTGGATGCGCTGCAGCGCAGCGGCATGAACACCTTGTATGTGACGGGTGAGGAAAGTGGCGCACAAGTGGCCATGCGCTCGCGTCGCCTGGGCCTGCCCGACTCGCAGGTGCCGGTGCTGCCCGAGATCCAGCTCGAAAAGATTTTGCACACGCTGCAATCGCGCCAGCCGGGCATCGCCATCATCGACTCGATCCAGACGGTGTATTCGGACCAACTCACCAGCGCCCCAGGCTCGGTGGCGCAGGTGCGCGAATGCGCAGCGCACTTGACGCGCACCGCCAAATCCACCGGCACCACCATCGTGCTGGTCGGCCACGTCACCAAAGAAGGGGCCCTGGCCGGCCCCCGCGTGTTGGAGCACATGGTGGACACGGTGCTTTACTTTGAGGGCGACACGCATTCCAATTTCCGCCTGATCCGCGCCATCAAGAACCGCTTTGGTGCGGTGAACGAAATTGGGGTGTTTGCCATGACCGAAAAAGGTCTCAAGGGCGTGAGCAACCCCAGCGCCATCTTTTTGAGCCAACATGCCGAGCCCGTGCCCGGCAGCTGCGTCATGGTGACGCTGGAGGGCACACGCCCGCTGCTGGTGGAAATTCAGGCCCTGGTGGACAGCGGTGGCCCCAGCCCGCGGCGCTTGAGCGTGGGCTTGGACCGGGACCGCTTGGCCATGCTGCTGGCGGTACTGCACCGCCATGCGGGTGTGGCCTGCATGGACCAAGACGTGTTTGTGAATGCGGTGGGCGGCGTGCGCATCAGCGAACCGGCGGCCGATTTGGCGGTCATGCTGGCCATCACCAGCAGCCTGCGCGGCAAAGCTTTGCCCAAGGGCTTTATCGCTTTTGGCGAAGTGGGTTTGGCCGGTGAAGTGCGCCCCGCGCCGCGTGGGCAAGACCGCCTGAAAGAAGCGGCCAAGCTGGGCTTCAAGGTGGCGGTGGTGCCCAAGGCGAATGCCCCCAAGAAGAACGACAAGGCCTTCGAGGGCCTGACGATTTACCCCGTGGAGCGCATCGAAGAGGCCATGCAGGTGGTGCGCGGGCTGGACTGAGGGCGAAGACCTCGGCGGTCACCGCCCAGGGCTCAGAAGCGTTCCAACTCCGGGTGCTTGATGGCCCCCGCCCGCACCAGCATGCGGCCGTACTCGGCGCACCGGTTGAGCGTCGGGATGACCTTGCCGGGGTTGAGCAGGCTATTGGGGTCAAAGGCGCGTTTGACGGCGAACATCTGCTCGTTTTCTTCGGCGCTGAACTGCACACACATGCTGTTCACTTTCTCGATGCCCACGCCGTGCTCGCCCGTGACGGTACCGCCCATGGCCACACTGGTTTCCAGGATCTCGGCACCAAACAGCTCGCAGCGGCGCAGCTGGTCGGGGTCGTTCGCATCGAACAAGATCAGCGGGTGCAGGTTGCCGTCACCGGCGTGGAACACGTTCAGGCAGCGCAGCGCGTATTTGGTTTCCATCTCACTGATGGCTTGCAGGATGTCGGCCAGGCGCTTGCGCGGGATGGTCGAGTCCATGCACATGTAGTCGGGGCTGATGCGGCCTGATGCCGGGAAGGCGTTTTTGCGGCCGCTCCAGAATTTCAGGCGCTGGGCTTCATCGCGGCTCACGGTGATGGCGGTTGCGCCGCAGCCCCGCAGCACTTCGCTCATGCGACCGATTTCTTCCTCCACCTCTTCGGGTGTGCCATCGCTCTCGCACAACAAAATCGCCGCCGCGCTCAGGTCGTAGCCGGCGTGCACAAAGTCTTCCACCGCAATCGTCATGGGCCCGTCCATCATCTCCAGCCCGGCCGGGATGATGCCGGCCGCAATCACGGCCGCCACCGCGTCGCCTGCTTTGCGCACGTCGTCAAAGCTGGCCATGATGCAGCGCGCCAGTTGCGGCTTGGGCACCAGCTTGACGGTGACTTCGGTGGTCACGGCCAGCATGCCTTCGCTGCCCACCAGCACAGCCATCAGGTCGTAGCCTGAGGTGTCGAGCGCGTCGCTGCCAAATTCAATCGGGTCACCCTCGATGGTGAAGCCGCGCACTTTGAGCACGTTGTGCACGGTGAGGCCGTATTTGAGGCAGTGCACACCGCCCGAGTTTTCGGCCACGTTGCCACCAATCGTGCAGGCGATCTGGCTGGACGGGTCGGGCGCGTAGTAAAGGCCGTAGGGCGCAGCCGCTTCGCTGATGGCCAGGTTGCGCACGCCGCATTGCACCACCGCCGTGCGGCTCACCGGGTCCACGGTTTTGATCTGGTTGAAGCGGGCCATCGACAGCGTCACACCCATGCGGTGCGGCATGGCGCCGCCCGACAGCCCAGTGCCCGCACCGCGTGCCACCACCGGTACTTGCAGGGCGTGGCAGGTTTTGAGCACAGCCTGCACTTGGGCTTCGGTCTCGGGCAAGGCCACCACCAGCGGCCGCTCGCGGTAGGCGGTCAGACCATCGCACTCGTAAGGCGTGGTGTCTTCGGGGGTGTAAAGGATGGCGTCGGCGGGCAGCACCAGGCCCAAGGCCTGCACCACAGCGCTTTGGCGCTCGGCGCGTTCGAGGCTGAAGAGGAGTTCCGGGTTGGCGATGCTGTTCATGTCGACATTCCTATCAATAGGGGCTTGACTGTAAACCGAGATCGATTTTTCGGCCATGAAGAATCTTTCATGCATCGTTGAATTGGTATCCCAGTAGCAACTTCCTCGCAGGGTAGCCAGCACCTCATCCAGGCAGTCCATTGCAAGGTCGCTGGGGTGGTGGTCATAAAGTTTTGACAAAATACATTTGTACAAATACAATTGCCAAGTGCAGCACAACTCCAGACCCTGCGTCGTCGTGAGTCCCGTGATCTTCTGTATGCGCTTGAAGCGACTCGCTTCAAGCTTTTTTGGCCCAGTTGCCAGGTTTACTGCCTGATTCAAACCGCAACGCTGATGGGCTGTCACCACAATTGATGGGAGAAACCATGAAGCGAATTGCTTTTCTTTTGACATCCACCGCCGCCGCATTGGCATTGACCGCCTGCGGTCAAAAAGAGGCTGCACCACAGGCTGCAGCTACCAATGCGCCGACGACAGCGCAGTGCGGCAAAGTCAAAGTGGCCAATATGACATGGCAATCGGCCGAAGTGTTGGCCAATGTGGATCAAATCATCCTGAGCAAGGGTTACGGCTGTGATGTGGAGCTGGTGCCCGGCGACACCATGCCCACACTCACCTCCATGATGGAAAAAGGCCAGCCCGATGTGGCCCCTGAGGCCTGGGTCAACGCGGTGCGCCAGCCGCTGGATGCGGCCGTCAAGGAAGGTCGTTTGCACTATGCAGCCCAGTCCCTGCCCGATGGCGGTGTCGAGGGTTGGTGGATTCCCAAATACCTGGCCGATGCACACCCTGAAATCAAAACCATTGAAGACGCCCTCAAGCAGCCCAAATTGTTTCCTTCTGCAGAAAACAAAGGCAAGGGCGCTGTGCACAACTGCCCGTCTGGCTGGAACTGTCAGTTGACAACCGGCAACGCCTTCAAAGCCTGGAATGGTGAAGCTCAAGGTTTTGTGCTGGTGGATACAGGCTCTGCGGCTGGCTTGGATGGCTCCATCGCCAAAGCGTACGAACGCAAGCAAGGCTGGCTCGGCTATTACTGGGCACCGACTTCCATTTTGGGTAAATACGAGATGGTCAAATTGGATGCGGGTGTGCCGCATGACAAAGCTGCTTGGGAGGCTTGCAACAGCAAACAAGAGTGCGCCAACCCGGTCAAGAGCGACTGGGCACGCTCCGAGGTCTACACCGTGGTCACCGATAACTTCAGGAAGAACGCGGGCGAGGCCATGGCCTACCTGGACAAGCGTGGCTGGAGCAACAACACGGTGAACGGTTTGCTGGCGTGGATGAGCGAAAAACAAGCCAACGGCAACGACGCAGCCCTGCATTTTTTGCGCACCCAACCAGAACTTTGGACAACCTGGGTCAGCGCCGATGTGGCGGCTAAAGTGAAAGCGAGCCTTTAAAAAATGGCTGACCTGAGTTGGCTCCAGCGCTTTCCGGCGTTGGGCGAAGAGACTTTGCGTGAGATTCGGCAGACGATTGACGGAACCTTTCGGAGTTTCACTCGTGAACACGGTGAAATGATGGAGCGCCTATTCGATCCGCTGCGCGACTTCTTGCTGGCCTCGGAGCATTTGTTGACCCAGTCGCCATGGCCATTGGTCATGGCGGGGATTGCCGCCGTATCGTGGTTGGCCAGTCGTTCTTGGAAAATCGTGCTGGCAGCCATGTTGGCGCTGCTGTGGGTAGGCGTGTTTGGCATGTGGCAAGACCTCATGAAAACCTTGTCCATGATTTTTGTCTGCACGGTGGTCGCCATCGTTGTGGGCGTGCCCATTGGCATCTGGATGAGCTACTCCAACCGCGTGCAAGGCACCATCAATCCTGTGCTGGACGTGATGCAAACCTTGCCAAGCTTCGTGTATCTGATCCCAGTGGTGATGCTGTTGGGCATTGGGCGAGTTCCGGGCTTGATTGCCGTGGTCATCTACGCTGTGCCGCCCGTGATTCGGTTCACCAACTTGGGTATCCGGATGGTGAGTGCTGAATTACTGGAAGCGGCCGATGCCTATGGCTCGGCACGTTGGCAAAAAATGGTGCAAGTCCAATTGCCGCTGGCGCTGCCTACCATCATGGCAGGCATCAACCAGACCATCATGCTGGCGCTTTCGATGGTGGTGGTGGCGTCAATGATTGGTGTGCAAGGCTTAGGTCAACCTGTGTTGCGTGCCATCACCAACCAGTACTTTGCCATGGGCTTGCTCAATGGCTTGGCCATTGTGGTGATTGCCATCTTGTTCGACCGCTTGTCGCAGGCGTATGGCCAGCGCTTGCAAAAGCACCGGGAGATGCAGCATGGCTGAGGCTTTGGGCATTGAGATACGCCATCTCTACAAAATCTTTGGCCCTCACCCCGACAAGTGCATGGCACTGGTGGCGCAAGGCATGGGCAAAGACGAGCTGCGTGATGTACACGGCCACGTGCTCGGCTTGCGCGATGTGAGCCTAAGCATTGCGCCCGGACAAATCCAAGTGGTGATGGGCTTGTCCGGTTCTGGCAAGAGCACCCTGATTCGGCACATCAACCGCTTGATCGAGCCCACTGCTGGTGAAGTCTGGGTGGGTGAGCAAGATGTGCTGAAAATGCGGCCCTCCAGGCTGCGGGCGTTCAGGCGCAAACAGGCGGCCATGGTGTTTCAGAAGTTTGCGCTGTTTCCTCACTTGACCGTGCAGGAAAACGTGGAATACGGTTTGCGCATTCAGGGCGTTCGCAAATCCATGCGCCAGGACGAAGCATTGCGATGGATCGAGCGCGTGGGGCTTAAGGGATATGAAACACATTTTCCCAACCAGCTCTCAGGGGGCATGCAGCAGCGTGTGGGTTTGGCGCGGGCTTTGACCAACGACGCCCCAATTTTGTTGATGGACGAAGCGTTTTCGGCATTGGACCCACTCATTCGCAGCGACATGCAAAGTGTGTTGCTTGACTTGCAGCAGGACCTGGGCAAGACCATTGTGTTCATCACCCACGACCTGGACGAGGCCTTGCGCCTGGGGGACCGCATTGCTATCTTGCGCGATGGCGAAGTGGTGCAACAAGGCACGGGGCAAGAGATTTTGCTCAAGCCTGCTGACGATTACATCAAAAGCTTTGTGCGCGAGGTCAATCGTGGGCGGGTGATCCGTTGCAGAACCTTGCTGCAAGCGGGGCCGCCCACGGATGGGCCCAGCGTGGACTCGCAGTTGGTGATCGAAGAAGTGGCACGACTGCTCAGTGCCGAAGGCAAAGAAGCTGCCAATGTGACCAATGTCAAAGGCAAGCATCTGGGCGTTGTGACGATGACCGACATCATTGCCGCCATGGTGCCGCCAAGGGACTGACCATCCCAGGTTTGCTGGTTGTCAGGCCAATGCTTTCTTGAGCCAATCGGCAAAGGTGGCGCATTCCCAGCGCTCCATGGTGCCGGTGCGCCAGCACAGGTAATGGGCGTGTGGGCTGGGCACGCTGCGCTCGAACAATCGCACCAGTTGGCCGCTTTCGACCCAAGGCGCGCCGAGTTTGGTTCGGATCAAGCCGACGCCCAGGCCTTGGGCTGCGGCGTCGCACATCAAGCCGATGTCGTTGAAGGACGAGCCGTCCAGGGGTTCGGGCCAATCCAGGTCGTGGGCCGCAAACCAGGTCCGCCATGGCTCCAGGGGGCTGCGCAACAAGGGCACGCGCTGCAGATCTTCTACGCTGGTGAAGGGGCCGTTTTCTCGCAACCAGGCCGGTGATGCCAAGGGGGTGACGTCGTCCTTGGCCAGGCAAATGTGCTCCACATCGGAGTAGCGCCCTGTGCCAAACCGCACCGTGAGGTCCGCGTCTTCGGCCACAACGTCCAGCAGGGGAATGCTCACTTGCAGCGTGATGTCGATCTCGGGGTAGGCGTCCAGGAAATGCTTGAGCCTGGGCATCAACACCGAGCGCGCAAAAGTGGGCGTGACCGCCAGGCGCAGCTTGCGCCGGCCCGGCGTGTTGCTGGCGCTGGGAAAGCGCTGCAGCGACACCAGGCCCTCACGCACATGGGCCAGGTATTCATTGCCTTCGGTGGTGAGCGAAAAGTCGGCCCGGCCAAACAGCTTGGTGCCGATGATTTGCTCCAGCTGTTTGACCCGGTGGCTCACGGCGCTGGGCGTCACGCACAGCTCTTCGGCCGCCTGGGTCACGCTGCGCAACCGTGCCAGCGCCTCAAAAGTCAAGAGGCACTGGATGGGCGGGATGCGTGAGGCTGCGGACATATTGAATCAGTTGGGGACAGCGCTAAAGATCTGTCCTGCAAAGTTTGATCTGTTATTTGAAAATCACGGTTTTGTGGCCGTTGATCAGCACACGGTGTTCGCTGTGCCATTTCACGGCGCGGGCCAGCACCTGGCTTTCGGTGTCACGGCCTTGGGCCGTGAGGTCTTCCACCGTCTTGCTGTGGTCCACGCGGGCCACGTCTTGTTCGATGATCGGGCCTTCGTCCAGATCGGCCGTCACATAGTGGGCGGTGGCGCCGATCAGCTTCACACCCCGGTCATGCGCCTGGTAGTAAGGCTTGGCCCCTTTGAAGCTGGGCAAAAACGAGTGGTGGATGTTGATGGCGCGGCCGGCCAACTTGCGGCACAGGTCGTCCGAGAGGATTTGCATGTAGCGGGCCAACACCACCAGCTCGGCGCCTTCGGCCTGGATGATCTCGTGCTGCTTGGCTTCGGCCTGCGCCTTGTTGTCCTTGGTCACCGGGATGTGGTGAAACGGCACGTTGTAACTGGCCGCCAGTTGGTAGAACTCGCGGTGGTTGCTGACGATGGCGCGGATATCGAGCGGCAGCAGACCGCTCTTCCAGCGAAACAGCAGGTCGTTGAGGCAATGGCCTTCCTTGCTGACCATGATCACGGTGCGCATGGGCTGGGCGGTCGCGTGCAGGTCCCATTTCATGCCGAATGTTTGGGCAAATTCGCCCCACTGGGTTTCCAGCGTCGTGGCATTGGCCATGTCACAGGCAAATTGCACGCGCATGAAAAACAAACCGGTGTCGTGGTCGTTGTACTGGGCCGCTTCTTCGATGTTGCCCCCGCGCTCGAGCAAAAAGCCAGAAACCGCATGCACGATGCCGGTGCGGTCGGGGCAAGACAGGGTCAGGATGTAGGTGGACGAGGCAAGTGGATTCATGGGGTGGGATTGTCGCCCATCTTGCCCACTTGCCAGTGGACTCAGGTCGGCACGCGAAGCACCTGTCCGGGAAAGATGTGGTCGGGTGCCGCAAGAACGCGCGGATTGGCGTCAAACAGGCGTTTGTACTGGTGGGGGTCACCGTAAATTTGTTGGGCAATGGCCCACAGTGTGTCGCCTGGGCGCACCACATAGGTTTTGCCTTCGGCTTCGCGAACGGCGGCTTCGGCTTCGAGGGCACTGGTCATCGCATCATGGGCGGGCGCTTGCAGGGCTTTTTGTGAAGCCAGAACGGCTTTCACCAAATCGGTGGGCGGCGCAGGGCTGGCGTTGGCGGTGACGCGGTTCATGACCGAGCGGTTGTGTGCATCCAGTGCCTTCGGGTCGGCTGCCAGGCGGTCCAGCCGGGCTTTGACTTGTTCGGGCGTTTCCCGGTTTTGCCGCAGGTAGTCTTGTTGCGCCTCCACAAATTTCTTTTCGTTGTCTGAGCCGGGGGGCACCTCTTTGAGGGACGCCGACACGGCCGCTTGCAGTGACTGCGTGGCCTCGGGCATCACGCTGGGGGCTGGGGGGCTGGAGGCGACGATGGTCGAAGTGGAAGAGGTTGCCTCCACGCCAGCGGGATCATCCTTTGCCTGAGGGGCGAAAGCCGCTGACGGTTGCTGGGCGCTCGACTGACCCACGATGTAACCGCCAAGGCCTGTGGCGACCAAGGTGGCCACAATGGCCACACCCGCGTAAATCCGTGTAGGCGGGGTGGGGCTGGCGGTGACGATGCGCCCGTTTTTGATGACAACGTCAGGAATGCTGGTCATGTTGATTCTCCAGAAAAAAACGGTGATGGATGTGTACGGTTCACGAGCGTGGTGCTGCAGGCACCACCGTGGTCAGCCCCATGAGCTTCCACATCTGCATGCCACCCCGGTAGTACTTGAGCTTGGCGGCGGGGTAGCCCAGGTTGAGCAGGGCTTGAATGGCGCGTGAAGACTGGTCGCACCAAGGACCGTTGCACCACAGGGCCAACGACTTGGCTTTTTGGTAGTTCCAGCGTTGGTTGGGGCCCATTTCAGCGCCTAAGGCGATCAGGATCTGGCCGATGTGCGGGTTGTCGGCCTTGATGACGGTGAAGGGGATGTTGATGGAGGTGGGGATGGTTTCGATTTTGTGGAAGTCGACCAGCCGGGCATCGATGACCAGACCTTGGCCGCTGGACACCTGGCGGGTCATGAAGTCGAGCAACTCCAGCTCTCCCAGTGTTTCAACACCCGGGGCAACCACCATGGCATGGATGCAAAACTCCGGGCAAGGGCGCGAGGTTTTGGCAAAGTCATCAATGATCTTGTTGCCTGTGTCCTGGATGCGCTGAATCCGGACCTTCTGCCCCGCATGAACCACGTCCACCGCGCTCAAGGTGGGGGTGATCTTGACTTTGAGCTCTTGAGCCCCAAGCCCTGCGCCTGCCCATAACCCCCAGCACATGGCAAACCCGATTCGAGACCACTTGCGCATGATGAATCCTTTGTGAGTTAAAAAGAGTTCATTCATTCTGAAAATACTTTGGTCGCAGTCAATCAGCGCATTGGCGTGGTCAAACCGGAAAAAACACCAAAGCCATGTCCTACAAAGCGACATTCACCCTGCGGTCGGCCTCACAAAAGCGGGTGGGCCTGTCATGCATGCGCGGTTTGGCAAGCGGGTGCTCCTTTAAACTGGCTGTTATTCAGACCCATACGCAAGGAGATCGCCTGTGAGCCCCGCCCAGATTCCCATGGACAACCAGTGGTTGCCCTTCACGCCCAACCGCACTTTCAAACAAGACCCCCGGGTGTTTGTAGGGGCTGAGGGCATGCACTTCACCACGCACGACGGCAAAAAGGTCATTGATGGCATCTCCAGCCTGTGGTGTGTGGGTGCGGGCCACAACCGCCGCCCGATCAACGAGGCCATCAAAAAGCAGCTGGACACGCTGGACTACGCCACGGCCTTTCAGGCCAGCAACGACAAGGCATTCAAAGCGGCGCAGATGATTGCCGACATGGCCCCGGGTGACCTGAACAAAGTGCTGTTTTGCAATTCAGGCTCTGAAGCGGCTGACACGGCCTTGAAAGTGGCGCTGGCCTACCACCGCGCCCGTGGTGAAGGTCACCGCACGGTGTTCATTGGCCGCGAAAAGGGTTACCACGGCGTCAACTTTGGTGGCATGAGCGTGGGCGGCTTGCCCGCCAACCGCAAAGCTTTTGGCGCGCAACTGCTGCCCCGGGTGGACCACATGCGCTTCATTCACGACCCGGTGAACCACGCCTACATCCACCACGAGGAACCCGTGTGGGTCGAAGACCCCCTGCTCGAGCTGGAAAACCGCATTTTGGTGTTGCACGACCCCAGCAACGTGGCCGCCGTGATCGTCGAGCCGATTGCGGGCAGCGCAGGCTGGTACATCCCGCCCAAGGGCTATGTGAAGCGCCTGCGCGAGATTTGCGACAAGCACGGCATCTTGCTGATTTTTGACGAGGTCATCACCGGCTTTGGCCGCTTAGGTGTGAACTTTGGGGCCGACCACTATGGCGTGGTGCCCGACATGCTCAACTTTGCCAAGGCGGTGACCAACGGCGTGATCCCGCTGGGCGGGGTGATTTGCCGCGATTTCATCTACGACGCGATGATGAACGCCAACTCACCGCAGCACGCCATCGAGTTCTTCCATGGCTACACCTATTCCGGCCACCCCGTGGCGTGTGCCGCCGCCATTGCCACGCTCGATTTGATGAAGGAAGAAAACCTGTTTGCCCGCGCGGGCCAACAAGGCAAAGTGTTGGGCGACGCGATGCACAGCGCTTTAAAGGGCCTGCCCAACGTGATCGGCATCCGCACCCTGGGCCTGGCCGGCGCTGTGGAGCTGGCCAGCATCCCTGGCACACCTGGCAAAAGGGCTTACGACATCTTCATGGACTGCTTCCACCACGGCGTTTGGGTGCGCCCGGCTGGCGAGAACATCGTCATTTGCCCGCCCTACATCGTGGAAGATGCACACATCGACCAGATCGTGCAGACGGTGGCCGACAGCATCCGTCGCCACACTTGAAACCACAGTCTTTGACTTGACATCGGCCGCCCGCGAGGGCGGTCTTTTTTTGGTCCGATGAACCTTCTTGAAATCCGTCGCATCGCGTTGACCTTGGTTGCGGCTTGGGCGGGTGCGCTCGTGTGTGTGGCGCTGCACACGCCCATTCCGTGGATGTTGGGGCCTTTGCTGGTCACGGCGGTGGCTTCTGTGATGGGCATCCCCACGCGCAGTGCGCCGCAGTTGCGCAATGCGGGGCAATGGGTGATTGGCGCGGTCTTGGGGCTGTACTTCACACCGCAGGTGGGGGCTTTGGTGCTGGGCTTGTGGTGGGCGATTGTGTTGGCCGTTGTATGGGCCTTGGCCTTGGGGGCATTGTTCGGTGCATGGCTCAAGCACAGGCATGCGAAGGAGTTGGCGCATTTGTCCCCCCGGGCTCGGCGGGCGACCACTTACTTTGCCAGTGCGATTGGTGGCGCTTCAGAGATGACCCTGATGGCCGAGCGCCACGGTGCACGCACCGACTGGGTAGCTGCAACGCACAGCCTGCGCTTGGTCTTGGTGGTGATGAGCGTGCCCTTTGCCATGCAGTGGGCGCAAAACCATTGGGGCTTGCAAGTGGACAGACGTTTGCTGCCCAGCCCTGTGGCGTTCCATGGTCCGGGCTTGCTGATGCTGGCGCTGGCCACCGCCTGTGGGGCGGCGGTCATGGTGTGGCTCAAACGCACCAACCCATGGTTCATGGGGGCTTTGCTGGTGTCCATGGGCATGACGCTGGCGGGCCTGGAGGGCTTGGCGGTGCCCGTGGTTTTGTCGAATGCGGCGCAGTTGGTGATTGGTGTCAGTCTGGGCGTGCGGTTCCAACGCGAGTTTGTGCATACTGCGCCGCGCTGGCTGGCCTCGGTGGTCCTGGGCACGCTGGTCATGATGCTGTTGTCGCTGGGCTTTGGCTGGTTGTTGGCGCACGCCACGGGGCTGCATCCGGCCACCCTCATCCTGGGCACATCGCCGGGTGGCATTGCCGAGATGGCCATCACGGCCAAGGTCTTGCAGTTGGGGGTGCCGGTGGTCACGGCCTTTCAGGTGTGCCGTCTGGTGGCGGTGCTGATCTTGGTGGGGCCGATTTTCCGATGGTGGGTGGAGCCCGATCAAGCCCGCTGACGCAGGCAAGTGGCCGTTGCATGCGCGGCGAAACAGCACCGTGGCCTTGCACGGGCCATCCAGCGCCTCTTTCGCCGTGTGAATTCAAGCGCCGGGCCAGCCCTTGGGCAGCCCAGCTTCGGGTGTCATGCCATACAGCGGCTCGCCAGGCAGTCCGGCTTGGAGTGGCTCGCGTGCGGCCATGAGCCGGCTCAGATCGACCCCGGTGGACACGCCCATGGCTTCGAACATGAACACCAAGTCTTCGGTGACCACATTGCCCGAAGCGCCCGGCGCATAGGGGCAGCCACCCAGCCCGCCCAGAGAGCTGTCGAATGTGCGCACGCCCGCCTCGTAAGCGGCCAGGCAATTGGCCAGGCCCAGGCCCCGGGTGTTGTGCATGTGGGCTGCGCCCGTCAAGTTGCCAATCTCGCTGAACAGCGCTTTGAACAAGCGTGTCACCTGCGCCGGGTTGCCCATGCCGGTGGTGTCCGACAGGCCAATTTCGTCCACACCCGCCTGCGCCAGTTGCGTCGCCAAGCGCAGCACATCGCTCTCGGGCACCTGGCCTTGCAAAGTGCAACCAAAGGCGGTGGATATGCCCACTTCGACCGGCACGCCGGGCGCGAACTCGTCACGCAGGCGCAAAACCGCTTTGACTTCTTCGACCATGGCCTCGGGCGTTTTGCGCACATTCGCCATGGAGTGCGCGGGGCTGGCCGATACCGGCAGGGTGAGCTTTTGCGCCCCGGCCTGCAGCGCCGCTTGGGCACCGCGCAAATTGGGCACCAGCGCCATCACCCTAACGCCGCTGTGGCGCAGCGCGTGCTGCACCACCTGCGCGGCATCGGCCATTTGGGGCAGCAGTTGGGCGGGCACAAACGAGGCGACTTCGATTTCGCGCAGGCCTGCTGCGGCGAGCGCGTCGATCCAGCGCAGCTTGTCGGCAGTCGGCATGGTGGCCTTGACCGATTGCAGGCCATCGCGCGGGCCGACTTCGCTGATCAGGATTTCTGGACTTGGCAGACGTGTCATGCCTGAATTAAACCGCAGTGCGCGGCGGCGTTGGGATCAGGCCAAATGGGCCTGCATTTGTGCATAAAAGTCATGGGTCTATGAAGATCTGGCGGGTTTATCGGCGTCTAAATTTAGAATAGAGTGTTTGATTCCTTGGGCTCCACAGCAGCACGCCTGCTTTGAACAGAGGCCCCACCCCATTTTTTTGACTTGACCCCAGAGGTTTTCATGACTGCACGCACCGCGATTCACAACCTGCAAGTGGCCAACCCACTGCTGAGTTTCATCAACGACCAGATGCTGCCCGCCACCGGCGTGGACAAAGACAAGTTCTGGAAAGGCTTCAACGACATCGTGGCTGACCTGGCCCCGAAAAACATCGCTTTGCTGGCCGAGCGTGACCGCATCCAGACCGCCATGGACGAGTGGCACACCGCCAACCCTGGCCCCGTGGCAGAAGGCAAGGCCATGAAGGCCTACCGCAAATACCTCGCGCAAATTGGCTACCTGGTGCCCGAGCCCAAAAACGCCCAAGCCACGACCGCCAACGTGGACGCCGAGCTGGCCAAACTGGCCGGCCCTCAGTTGGTCGTGCCCATTTTGAACGCCCGTTACGCCCTGAATGCGGCCAACGCCCGTTGGGGTTCTTTGTACGACGCGCTGTACGGCACCGACGCCATCTCTGAGGCCGACGGCTGCGAAAAAGGCACGGGCTACAACCCCAAGCGCGGCGCCAAAGTCATCGACTACTGCCGCAACGTGCTCGACCGCACAGCCCCTCTCAAGACCGGCTCGCATGTGGGCAGCAAGGGCTACGCCGTCAAAGCGGGCAAGCTGGTGGCGACCCTGGCCAATGGCAAAAACACCAGCTTGGCCAATGACAAGCAATTCGTGGGCTACACCGGCGCCGCATCAGCCCCAGCTTCGGTGCTGTTCGTGCACAACGGCATCCACCTCGATCTGCAAATCAACAAGACCACCGCCATCGGCCAGACCGACCCCGCAGGCGTGTCCGACCTGATCGCTGAAAGCGCCTTGTCCACCATCCTCGACCTGGAAGACTCGGTCGCCGCAGTGGATGCCGACGACAAAGTGCTGGCCTATGCCAACTGGCTGGGCATCTTGCAAGGCACCTTGAGCGAAGAAGTGCAAAAGGGCGGCAAGACCTTCACCCGCACCATGAACGGTGACCGCGAGTACACCAAGCCTGCGGGCAAAGGCACCGTCAAGCTGCATGGCCGCTCGCTCATGTTTGTGCGCAACGTCGGTCATCTGATGACCAACCCCGCCATCCTCTACAAAGCCGCCGACGGCAGCACCAAAGAGATCCCTGAAGGCATCCTGGACGCTATGATCACCGTGACCTGCGCCTTGGTGGACTTGCAGAAAAAGTCTTCGCACCCCCTGCGCAACAGCCGCACCGGCAGCGTCTACATCGTCAAGCCCAAGATGCACGGCCCCAAGGAAGTCGCGTTTGCCGACGAGCTGTTTGGTCGCGTGGAAAAAGTCATCGGCATGAAGCCTTCCACCGTCAAGCTGGGCATCATGGACGAAGAGCGCCGCACCAGCGCCAACCTCAAAGCCTGTATCGCTGCTGCCAAGAGCCGCGTGGCCTTCATCAACACCGGCTTCCTGGACCGCACCGGCGACGAGATGCACACCTGCATGCTGGCCGGCCCCGTCATGCGCAAGGGCGATATCAAAAACAGCACCTGGCTGGGCGCGTACGAGAAGAACAACGTCAACGTGGGCCTGGCCTGCGGCCTGCGCGGCCGTGCCCAGATCGGCAAAGGCATGTGGGCCATGCCCGACCTGATGGCCGACATGTTGAAAGCCAAGATCGGCCACCCCATGGCCGGTGCCAACACCGCCTGGGTGCCCAGCCCCACTGCCGCCACACTGCACGCCATGCACTACCACCAGGTGGACGTGCCCGCCCTGCAAAAGCAGATGGAAAAAGCGGTTGCCAAGCAAGACCCGAAACAACTGCGCGAAGACACGCTCAACGCTTTGCTGCAGTTCCCTGTGGTCGCCAAAGACGCGGCCAACTGGTCTGAAGAAGACAAGCAAAAAGAACTCGACAACAACGCCCAAGGCATCTTGGGTTATGTGGTGCGCTGGGTCGACCAAGGTGTGGGCTGCTCCAAGGTGCCCGACATCAACGGCGTGGGCCTGATGGAAGACCGTGCAACCTTGCGCATCAGCAGCCAGCACATGGCCAACTGGATGCAGCACGGTGTCGTGACCGAAAAGCAAGTCAAGCAAACCATGGAGCGCATGGCCGCCGTGGTGGACGCGCAAAACGCGGGCGACGCGGCTTACCAGCCCATGGCCGGTAACTTGGCCAAGTCGGCGGCGTACAAAGCGGCGTGCGACCTGGTCTTCAAAGGCAAGGCGCAACCCAGCGGTTACACCGAGCCATTGCTGCACGCCTGGCGTTTGAAGGTCAAAGCGGCCTGATTTTGGGCAGGTCTGACACTTGAAAAACGGCTCCTTTGGGAGCCGTTTTCTTTGATAGACGTCGTGGCCACGTTCTTGCAAATGCCTTTTTTAGGAGCCTACCCCTTGGGCGATGGCTTGAGGGCGTGAGCCACGCCCATCGCCCACAGGTGGGCTCCTGCGATGGTGCAAAAAGTGCAGACCTCAGGGACGCCATTGGACATGCCTGAAAATAGGGGTTTTCAGGAGGGCGCGATGCGCTGGATAGACCGGATTCCGATGTTGTGGTTGGTGGGCATCGCCCTGTACTTGGCGGGGGCCCCCTTTGTGCCCGAGCCGCACTTGACCGAAAAATGGCGCATGTTGTTGGACGGTACGTTGAGCAAACCCATCGACATCTTTGACTTCTTGTTGCATACCGTGCCCATGGTGGTGCTGGCCATTCGCCTGTGGCGTGACGCACAGCGCCGCCGTCAGGGCAAGGACTGAGCCCCGCCGCCATGACACAGCCTGTCCTTGACCCTTGCCGCTGCCCCTTGTGCGGGATGCCCAACGCCTGCGCCATGGCCTGCGGTGACCAAGTGGCCACAGGGCCCTGCTGGTGCACGCGGGTGCAGTTCAGCGCCGATTTGCTGGCGCAGGTGCCCGAAGCCGCTCGCAACCGGTCTTGTATTTGTCAACGCTGCGCGACCCCTGAACCGGCGCTGAAGGACTGAACCATGTGCCAACTGCTCGGCATGAACTGCAACACCCCCACCGATGTGACCTTCAGCTTCAGCGGCTTTGCGCAGCGCGGAGGCATCACCGACCACCATGGCGACGGCTGGGGCATTGCTTTTTTTGAAGGGCAGGGTGTGCGCCACTTTGTGGACCACCAAAGCGCCAGCACCTCGCCGATTGCCGACCTGATTCGGCGCTATCCGATCCAAAGCCAAAACGTCATCGCCCACATTCGCAAAGCCACGCAGGGCGAAGTGAGCCTGGAAAACTGCCACCCCTTTGTGCGTGAGTTGTGGGGCCGCTACTGGGTTTTTGCGCACAACGGCAACTTGGTGGATTACGCGCCGCGCCTGCACGGCAGCTTCAAGCCCGTGGGCCAGACCGACAGCGAGCGCGCGTTTTGCTGGCTCATGCAAGAGTTGGCCAAGTCACATGCCAGTGTGCCCAGTGTGCAAGAGTTGTCACTGACGCTGCGCGAGTTGGTGCCGCAGATCGCCCGGTATGGCACCTTCAATTTCTTGCTGTCCAACGGCCAGGCACTGTGGTCGCACGCCAGCACCAACTTGCACTACGTGCTGCGCAGACACCCGTTCACCCGCGCGACCCTGAGTGACGATGACCTGAGCGTGAACTTTGCCGAACACACCCGAGAGACCGACCGTGTGGCGGTGGTGGTCACGCAGCCACTCACCACCGATGAAAGCTGGGTAGCGTTTGAGCCAGGTCGGGTTTACACCTTTGAAGGCGGTAGTTTGACCGCGACCCGTTGATGCTTCCCTGTAGGAGCGGTCTCCGACCGCGATCGGCCACGCCGCCCCCGTCTAGTAGGAGCGGTCTCTGACCGCGAAAAACCTGACCAAACCCGATCGAGGTCAGAGACCGCTCCTACATAGGCACCCAAGGCATTTGCGCGCAGAAACTCACCCCGTGCGCGATGGTTTGTTGGGCGTGTCCTCCCAATCGCCCACAGGGCGCTTTACAGCGCCGCTTCCACCGCGTCCCAAAACAGCGCTGCCACATCACACCCCATCTGGTCGGTGATTTCCTGAAAGCATGTCGGGCTGGTCACGTTGATCTCGGTCAGGCTATCGCCAATGATGTCCAGGCCCACCAGCATCAAACCGCGTGCGAAGAGGATCGGGCCCAGCGTTTCAGCGATTTCTCGGTCACGCGCCGAAATCGGTTGCGCCACGCCCTTACCACCCGCCGCCAGGTTGCCGCGCACTTCACCGCCTTGCGGAATACGGGCCAGGCAAAACGGCACGGGCTTGCCGCCGATCAGCAGCACGCGCTTGTCGCCTTGCGCGATCCCAGGCAAGAACTTTTGCACCATGATGGTTTGTGCGCCGCCCTGGTTCAGTGTTTCGATGATCGCCCCCAGGTTCAGGCCGTCAGCGCCCACCTTGAAGATGCCTGTGCCGCCCATGCCATCCAAAGGCTTCAAGATGATGGTGCCATGCTCGGCATGGAAGGCGCGGATGTCGGCCTCGCTGCGCGTGACCAGGGTCGGCGCGATGAACTGCGGGAACTCCAAGATGGCCAGCTTTTCGGGGTGGTTGCGCAAGGCAGCAGGGCTGTTGAAGACCTTGGCGCCTTCACGCTCGGCTTGGCTCAGCAGGTGCGTGGCGTAAAAGTATTCGCTGTCAAAGGGCGGGTCGGTGCGCATGATGACCGCGTCAAAGTCCTTGAGGTTGGCGCGGCGCGTGGCGGTCTGGGTGAACCAGGCGTCTGGCTGGCCGGTGAGCGTGATGTCGCGCACCTGGGCAGAGACCGCTTGGCCTTGCTGCCAGCGCACATCGGTCATCTGGCAGGCCACGACCTGGTGGCCGCGTTTTTGCGCTTCGCGCATCATCGAAAACGTGGTGTCCTTGTAAATCTTGAAGGACTCGAGGGGGTCGGCAATGAAGAGGATGTGCATAGGTTCATTGTAGGAGGTGATCATGTTGGCTCAAACATCAATGTCGGTGAAGGCTCAAACGTCAACGGCCACAAGGACCAACCGTCATTGCGAGCGAAGCGCGGCAATCCATGGATCGCTTCGTACCTCGCGATGACGGCCTAAGGGCAATGGCGAGGACGGCCCAAAGGGCAATGGCGGTGACGGCTCAAACGTCAACGGCCATAAGGACCAACCGTCATTGCGAGTGAAGCGCGGCAATCCATGGATCGCTTCGTACCTCGCATTGAAGCCCTCGTGACCATCATTATTGAAACGCCACCTCCGCAAAGCTGCGCAGCTTTCGGCTGTGCAGTTGCTCGGGGCCAGCGTCGCGCAGCAGCGTCACGGCACGGATGCCGATTTGCAAGTGCTGGTTCACCCGCTCGCGGTAAAAGTGGTTGGCCATGCCGGGCAGCTTGATCTCGCCGTGCAGCGGCTTGTCGCTCACGCACAGCAAGGTGCCGTAGGGCACCCGAAAACGGAAACCGTTGGCGGCAATGGTCGCGCTCTCCATGTCCAGCGCCACGGCGCGGCTTTGGCTGAAGCGCCGCTGTGGTTTGTTGTCAGGCAACAGCTCCCAGTTGCGGTTGTCGGTGCTGGCCACGGTGCCGGTGCGCATCAGGCGTTTGAGGTCTGAGCCATGACAGCCCGTGACCTCGGACACAGCCCGCTCCAGCGCCAACTGCACCTCGGCCAGCGCCGGAATGGGCACCCACAGCGGCAGCTCCTCGTCCAGCACATGGTCTTCGCGCACATACGCGTGGGCCAGCACGTAGTCACCCAGCTGCTGCGTGGTGCGCAGGCCCGCGCAGTGGCCCAGCATCAGCCAAGCGTGCGGGCGAAGCACCGCAATGTGGTCGGTGATGGTCTTGGCGTTGGCCGGGCCGACGCCGATGTTGACCATGGTGATGCCGCTGTGGCCCTTGCGTACCAAGTGGTAGCCGGGCATTTGCGGCAGTCGCGGCGGCGTTTGGCCCAGGGCGTCCACGTCCTCAGGGTCTAGGCCCACACGGCGCGTGACCATGTTGCCGGGCTCGACAAAGGCAACGTACTCGCTGTCCGGGTTTTGCATTTCGGCGCGGCCCAGGGCAATGAACTCGTCGATGTAGAACTGGTAATTGGTGAACAACACGTAGTTCTGAAACCAGCGCGGCGAGGTCCCGGTGTAGTGGCGCAGGCGCTGCAGCGAGTAATCGATGCGGGGCGCGGTGAACAGTGACAGCGGTCGACCTTCTGCCGCAGTGGGCTCGTGTGTGCCATTGGCAATGCCGTCGTCCATGGTGGTCAGGTCCGGCAGGTCAAACACCTCGCGCATTTGCGCCTGGCGCTCGGGGCTCAGGCTGCCTTCCATGTGCTCGTCGTCGGCAAACGAAAAGTGGATGGGGATGGGCTGGTTGCTGGTGCCCACTTGCAGGCTTACGCCGTGGTTTTGCAGCAGCAGCGCCAGTTGCTGTCGGATGTAGAAGGCGAACAGGTCGGGCCGAGTCAAGCTGGTTTCAAACCGGCCGGTCTCGGCCACAAAGCCGTAACTCAAGCGGCTGTTCAGACCTTCATGTTTGCGGCTGGCGCTGGTGATCTGCACCCGCACAAAGGGGTAAAACGCCCGCACTCGGGTGTCTGTCATGTCTGCGCCCGCCACAAATTCGCGCATGGCTTGGCGCAGGTGGGTCACGCTGTGCTGGTAAATGTGCTGAATTTGTGCCAAGGCGCTGTCGGCATCGTGGTGCTCGGAGGGGGCAATAAAAGCGGGCAGATGCTGCATTGAGTGTCTTTCGTCTGTTGTTTCAGTGGAGTGGCTCCAGGCGCGCATCCATCGGCGTCACGGTTTTGGAGTCCGAAAGTGCCAAGCCTTTTTAATTTGAACAACCACTGCCAAGTATTTTTGCAGATCAGGGGTAAGGGTCGAACCGCTTGGGCAGTGCTGCGCTTGGTTTCAGTTTGTTCGGTTGCTCTGAAGTACAGGTCGTCATGACCATGTTCAGCCGCATCCATTTTTTCCCGGTGATAAGTCCGTTGTACACGATTTCAATGACACATCACACCCTTGGTCATACCTCAAGGGTTGAGTTTCCCAATTTCCTTATGGCCTTCACTTCAGCCCTGCGCGGCGCCCGCGGAATAGCCCGTGCTTTTTTGTAACAAAAATAAACAGTTGATGGTTTTGATGAATTAAACCCAATTAAATATTTAGAATTCATCGAAATTGAATCTTTTAATATTCTTTTGATTGGTTGACCGAGTAATTTTGAAACGTCATTGGACTCACTTTGCACCCTGATCCATCTCATTTTTGATGATTGATCAGTTTGCCTCTGTTTTTTGCAAGCTTTGTCTAACCACGTCGTTGCCTTGTGACCTGTCTGCAAAACCGCCTGCGCTGGAGTGGTCTTAATTGTTTCATTTATTACAAATTAAAACCACAAAGAACTTAATTTTTGAATATCGACTGATAAAGTGAATACCAAAACATTATTTTTTAAGATGATGAACCACCACCTCTTGCCCCCTTACTTGTCGCTGCTGCAGCGCTCCTTTCTTGTTTCACGTGGGCGTACTGGCACGCTTGGCCGCTGGGCACGCTGGGCTGTGCTAGGTGTGTGCCTGGCCTTACCGGCCGTGCAGGCGCAAATGGCCCCCAGCTTGCAAACTGGTCAAGACGGCCCCAACGCCCGCATTGAAGTCCTGGGCGCTGCCTTTGAGCCGCTGGGGGCGGTGGCAGCGCACCAAAGCCGTTTGGTGCTGTACCGCCAGGCTTCGCAGCAAAGCTTGCCGGGGGTGACGGCGGCCTTCATTGAGGGGCGGTACCACACCTCTTTGGTGGCGGGTGGCTTTACGGCTTTGTGCCTGGCGCCGGGCCAGTTGCAGGTGGGTGCGCGTCAGAGCTGGGTGGGGCGCACGGCGCGCGACGTGTACGACGCGATCACGCAGCTGGAGTTGTTGCCCGGGCAAACCCATTACATGTCGGTGCATGTCGATGGCGGGCGTGCGCTTTTTAAGCCCGTCTCCTCGGCTCAGGCACTCAAAGAAATGGCCTCTACGCGGGCGCAGATGCACGCTGTCTCGCGCGTTATAGGGGCGCAAGAGTGCGAGCGCCCGGCGCAGGCGCAGGCGCAGGCGCAGGCGCCCATGCCCGAGCAGGACGAGCCTTTCATGTTGTTGGCGGACATGGCCTTTGAGTTTGGGCAGTCTGCGATGGAGGGCATGACGCAGCAGGGCAAGGTGGCGCTGCAGACTGTGTTGGTCCAGGCGAAACGCGAATTTGAGCAGGTCCAGCGCGTGCTGGTCACGGGCCACGCCGACCCGCTGGGCTCTGCGCCGTTTAACGAGCGCTTGTCGCTGCAGCGGGCGCAGACGGTCGGCCAATACCTGCAAAGCACGGGGCTGACGCAAGGCCCCATTGCGGTGCGGGGCGTGGGCTCGAGCCAATTGCTGGTGAGCGACTGCCCCAGCGCCGTCTCTGCGCGCAGCGTTGCGTGCAACGGCCCCAACCGCCGAGTCGTTATTGAGCTGTTTGGCCAACGCCGCTGAACACCACTGGCGGTGCACTGCAGACCAGGCACAGCCGAACAGATACATCAAGACAGGGAGAGATCACCATGGCCAAAAAATTCAAAATCCTCGCCAGCACGGGCAAAGCCGACACGGACAAGACCTATGAAGTCGAGCAGGGCCAGGGGGCTGGCGCCAAGCCTTTGCGCATTCAGGCCCAAGCCGGGGAGAAGTACCAGTTGCAGGAGTTGGACCAGGCGCAACCAGCGGCGCCCAACTACATCAAGGTCAAGCGGGTGGGCAAGCACTTGCACATCTTGCTGGAGGGCAGTCAAGAGGCAGATCTCATCTTGGAGGACTACTACGAGGTGATGCCTGAGGGCTACAACGGTGTGGTCGGTCAGGACCAAAGCGGGGCATTTTATGAATACATTCCGGAAGATCCCGATGTCAAGGGCCTCATTGGCTCCTTGAGCGATGGGGAGCCTGCGGTCAGTGTGGTGTTGGGGGGGGCAGAGGTCTCGGGGACGGGCGCTGAGCCGCAGGGAGCCGCTGCTTTGGCGGTGCTGGCCTTCAATCCTTTGCTGGCGGCAGCGGGTGTGCTGGGTGCGGGGGCTGCGGCTGCGGCTGCGGCGGGCACAGCGGGTGCAGCCGGTGCAACGGGCGAGACCGGTGCTGTGGCCGATGCCTTGGCGGCCATTGCCGCTGCGGCAGAAAACAACACGGCAGGCACGCTCACGCCGCAAAGCTATGCGGCAGCGGGCATCACCGGGGTGGACGCGGGCAACGTGGCGGCCATCAACAGCGCCTTGAACTCGGGCGTGCCGGGCCAGGCGCCAGCTGCTGGCGGCATCAGCGGCGCAGAGGCGGACACCGCAGCCAAAGTGCAAGCCATTGTGGACGCCTATCGCGCCATCTTGACCGAAGCCAACGACACCAACGCCAACGCGGGTGACACCACCCCTGACGCCACGCCGAGCGTGGACCCGACAGCGGCGCAATACGCCGCCATGGGCGCGAACATCGGTACTGCTGCGACAGATGCAGAAAACCTCGCACTCTTGAACTACATCGTGGGCGCAAGCCAAGCCACTGACGTGGACACGGTGGCCAAGCTCAACGACTTGGCGCGCATCGCCAACGCCATCCAGGCCACTGCAGCGGGCCAAACGCCCAATCCAGCCTTGACCCCTGCCGACTTCGCCAAAGCGGGCATTGCAGGCGTGACAGCGCAAAACATCGCTGCCATCAACGCTGCCATTGCCGCCAAGAACGACAACGGCACAGAAACCGACACCTTGGCCAAAGTGCAAACCGTGGTGGATGCGGTCAACGCGGACACCACGCCAGTGCCCGAGGGCATCAAGACCACGCTGAGCTTGGAGCCGATCACGGGTGACAACCTGATTGATGCGACCGAGGGGGCCGCTCCTGCGCTGAGCGTCACGGGCCGGGTGGGTGGCGCGTTTGCAGCCGGTGACCTGATCACCTTGAGTCTGAACGGGCGCACCTACGTGGCCATTGCCGCCGCTGACGGGCGCTTTAGCGTGAACGTGGCGATGGTCGACCTCAAGGCCGACCCCGACACACAAATCGAAGCGAGCGTGCGCGGCACGGGTGGCGACACGGCCACCGCCAGCCAAGACTACGTGGTCGACAGCGCCACGACCCCCACGCAAACTGCCTTGGTGCTCGATGCGGTCACGGGAGACAACTTCATCAGCGGCGCAGAGCGCACGGGCAGCGTGGCCATCACGGGCAAAGTGGTGGGCAAATTCAGCGCGGGCGACACCGTCACGCTCAGCCTGAACAACAAGACCTTCAGCGGCCCCGCGCAAGCCAACGGTCAGTTCAGCATCAACGTGCACGCAGAGGACTTGTTGGCTGACGCCGACACCCGCATCGAAGCGCGCGTGAGCGGCACGGGCGGCACGGCAGCGACCGCGTCGCAAGACTACGGCGTGGATGCCAGCACCACGCCAGTGCCCGAGGGCATCAAGACCACGCTGAGCTTGGAGCCGATCACGGGTGACAACCTGATCGATGCGACCGAGGGGGCCGCTCCTGCGCTGAGCGTCACGGGCCGGGTGGGCGGCGCGTTTGCGGCCGGTGACCTGATCACCTTGAGCCTGAACGGGCGCACCTACGTGGGCATTGCCGCCGCTGACGGGCGCTTTAGCGTGAACGTGGCGATGGTCGACCTCAAGGCCGACCCCGACACACAAATCGAAGCGAGCGTGCGCGGCACGGGGGGCGACACGGCCACTGCCAGCCAAGACTACGTGGTCGACAGCGCCACGACCCCCACCCAAACGGCCCTGGTGCTCGATGCGGTCACGGGTGACAACTTCATCAGCGGCGCAGAGCGCACGGGCAGCGTGGCCATCACGGGCAAAGTGGTGGGTAAATTCAGCGCGGGCGACACCGTCACGCTCAGCCTGAACAACAAGACCTTCAGCGGCCCCGCGCAAGCCAACGGTCAGTTCAGCATCAACGTGCCGGCAGAGGACTTGTTGGCTGACGCCGACACCCGCATCGAAGCGCGCGTGAGCGGCACGGGCGGCACGGCAGCGACCGCGTCGCAAGACTACGGCGTGGCGCAAGACAGCGACAACGTGGCACAGGCGCTTGTGGCCATTCGGGATGCAGCGCAAAACAACACAGCCAGCGCCACATCGCCCAGCCTGGCCCAATACACCCAAGCGGGTGTGGCTGGGGTGACGGAACAAAATCTTGCTGCTGTCAATGACGCGCTCAACAGCGCCGCCATCACCGGCGCGCAAGTGGACACGCCCGCCAAAGTCCAGACCTTGGTCGACGCCTACAGAGCCATCTTGGCCGAGGCCAACGACACCAACGCGAATGTGGGTGACACCACTCCCGACGCCACACCGACAGTGGACCCCACAGCTGCGCAGTACGCCGCTATCGGTGCGAACATTGGCCAAGCGGCCATAGACGCCGACAACCTGGCGCTTTTGAACGACATCGTGGGTGCAAGCCAAGGGTCGGACGTGGACACGGTGGCCAAGCTCAACGAGTTGGCACGCATCGCCAACGCGATCCAGGCCACCGCAGCTGGCCAAACGCCAAGCCCTGCGCTGACCCCAGCAGACTTTGCCAAAGCCGGCTTTGCAGGCGTGACGCCCGCCAACATCGCCGCTGTGAACACCGCCATTGCCACTAAAAACGACAACGGTAGCGAAACCGACAGCTTGGCCAAAGTGCAAACGGCGGTGGACGCAGGCGTAGCCGCGCAAGCAGCTAACCAAGCCGCCCAAACAGCGGCTTTGAACGTGATCGCCACTTACGCCGAAACCGGCGTCACAGCGCCCGCAGTTACGGACTACGCCACAGCTGGCGTGACGGGTGTGGACGCGAACAATTTGGCAGCGGTCAACAGCGCCATCAACGCCCAAGCGGGTGCGGACGGCACAGCGGGCAACGCAGACGACCGAGGCGCAGCGGACACCACACCCGAAGTGCAAGCGATCGTCGATGCCTATAGAGCCATCTTGGCCGAGGCCAACGGACTTGCAGCCGATGCCACACCGAGCGTTGACCCGACAGCGGCGCAGTTCGCCGCCATTGGCGCGAACATTGGCGCTGCGGCCACCGATGCAGAAAACCTCGCACTTTTGAACGAGATCGTGGGCGCAAGCCAAGTGTCGGACTTGGACACCGTTGCCGAAATCAACAACTTGGCGCGCATCGCCAACGCGATCCAGGCCACAGCAGCGGGCCAAGCGCCAAGCCCTGCGCTGACTCCTGCCGACTACGCCAAAGCGGGCATTGCAGGCGTGACAGCGCAAAACATTGCAGCAGTGAACGCCGCGATTGCTGCCAAGAACGACAACGGCACAGAAACCGACACCCTGGCCAAAGTGCAAGCAGCGGTGGACGCTGGCATCAGTGCGCAAGCAGCGACCCAGGCCGCGCAAGCCGCAGCATTGAACGTCATCGCCAATTACGCCGAAAGCGGCGTCACAGCGCCCACAGTTACCGACTACGCCACGGCAGGCGTGAGTGGTGTGGACGCGAACAACTTGGCAGCTGTCAACAGCGCCATCAATGCCCAAGCTGGGGCTGACACCACCGTGGGCACCCCAGACGACCGAGGTGCAGCGGACACCACGCCCGAAGTGCAAGCGATCGTGGACGCCTACAAAGCCATCTTGGCCGAAGCCAACGACACGGCCGCCACAAGCGGCAACAACACGAGCGATGCAACGCCTGGCGTCAACCCGACAGCGGCGCAGTACGCCGCCGTTGGCGCGAACATTGGCCAAGCCGCCACCGATCCAGAAAACCTGGCCCTGCTCAACGAGATCGTGGGCGCCAGCCAAGTGTCGGACGTCGACACCGTTACAGAAATCAATGACTTAGCGCGCATCGCCAACGCCATTCAAGCCACAGCAGCAGGCCAACCCCCAAGCCCAGCTTTGACTCCTGCAGACTTTGCCAAAGCCGGCTTTGCAGGCGTGACAGCCGACAACCTGGCAGCCGTCAACGCTGCCATTGCAGCCAAGGCCAACGATGGCACTGAAACCGACACCCTGACCAAAGTGCAAACGGCGGTGGACGCAGGCATCACTGCGCAAGCAGCGGCCCAGGCCGCACAAGCTGCAGCATTGAACGTCATCGCTGACTATGCCGAAACAGGCGTCACAGCTCCGGCAGTCACCGACTACGCCACAGCTGGCGTGAGTGGTGTGGACGCGAACAATTTGGCCGCAGTGTTGATTCACTTACCAAACAGAGCCAGACTTCACGTTCAAATATGAGCCACTTGGTTATTGATGTTTTATTTCAAGATTGTGGATAAGTCTGGTGATAAAGCTGTTTCCTCGTCTCCTTTCGATTGCTTTGTTCTACTTGTCTTAGCTCCTTTAACCTTAGCGGTAGAGCTCCTGAATCGCCAACTTTGATTGCCTGTTTCAACACTTTGAGCACCAGTGGGAGCGTGAGCACCTGGAAAAGAGCCGCGACTTGGTGTTCAAAAACACCTACAACGACATCGAAACCATTTTGCGTTTGGGCACAGAAAACGGCACCCGCTTCGAGTTTGAGTGCTACGACATCAGCCACCTGTACAACCTGGCGCACTTTCGCGACCGGGGGCTGGTCACGGGGCCTTTGTTTGTGCAGTCGGTGTTTGGCATTTTGGGTGGCATTGGCCCGCACCCCGAAGACCTGATGCACATGCGCCGCACGGCCGACCGCCTGTTTGGCAACGATTACCAGTGGTCGATTTTGGGCGCAGGCAAAGGCCAGATTGCGTTGGCCAGCATCGGTGCGGCCATGGGCTCGAACGTGCGGGTGGGTCTGGAAGATTCGCTGTGGATTGGCCCCGGAAAATTGGCCGAGTCCAGCGCTCAGCAGGTCCAGCGCATCCGCACCGTGCTTGAAGCCCTGAACCTTGAGATCGCCACCCCCGATGAGGCGCGCAGCATGCTGGCGCTCAAGGGTGGGGATCGGGTGAACTTCTGAGGTTCAGTGGGCGTTGACCCAGTTTTCGATGCACAGACTGAGGTGACGCTCAAAATCAACTCAAGGTTTGCTCAGGAGCATGGGGATGTCCAGAGGTGAGACGACTTGGACATCCTTGGCCATGGCCCATCCTTCTTGTACTGGGGCCATGACGTAGGCTTTGTGGACCCCGATGTCCTCGCAGGCCTGCCAAAAGCCTTTGGACACTTTGGGGGCAGACGAAAACTTGATTTCAAACCCAGTGGTTTCACGGCCTGTCTCGACCACCACATCCAGCTCGGCGCCCGCAGCGGTGCGGTAAAAGGAGACGCTTGCACCTGCGGGCAAGTGGTTGCAGATTTGCTCGATACAAAAGCCTTCCCACGATGCGCCTGTGTTGGGGTGGCCCATCAAATCATCGACGTTTCGCATGCCCAGCAGGTAATGCAGCAAACCGCTGTCTCGCACATAGATTTTGGGCGACTTCACCAGCCGCTTGCCCAAGTTGGCATGGAACGGCTCCAGCCGGCGCAGCATGAGCGACTGCACCAAATGGTCCAAATAACGGGTGACTGTGGGTGATGAGACGCCCAAGGACGCTGCGATGCTGGACGCGTTGAACAGCTGGCCATGCAGGTGCGCCACCATGCGCCAAAAGCGCCGCATCAATTCAGGCTCGACGTTGATGCCCAGGCCTGGCAGGTCGGTGTGAAGAAAGTGCCTGACAAAAGCATCGCGCCAGAGCCAGGATGCGTCGTCGTGGGGGGCGGTGTAGCTGCCCGGAAATCCGCCCCGCAACCAAAGGGTTTGAATATCGGGAAAGCTTTGATGCACTTCGCTCAGCAACAGGGGGGCCATGTCCACCAAGGCCAAACGCCCCGCCAGGGATTGCGATTGCTGGAGCAATTTGAACGAGGCTGAACCCAGGATCAGAAACCTGCCAGGGCGCCGGTCTGCATCAATTTCCCCGCGCATGGTGTTGAACAGCTCAGGCGCATTTTGGATTTCATCCAAAACCACCAAGCGGTGGCGGTTGGCTTGAAAAAACACATCGGCTTGGTCGAGCTTGGCGCGTGCTTGGGCGTTTTCCAAGTCAAGGTAAATCGAGTCTGGAAACTCGGCGGCGATTTGCTTGGCCAGTGTGGTCTTGCCGATTTGACGGGCACCCAAAATGGCCACAGCGGGGCTCAAGCCCAACTGCTGGCGGATTTCAAGTGCCGATTTTCTTTCAAACATCCTTGTATTTTAAATATGGCATGTTAAAAATACAAGGATGATTTGAGAACTCTGGCGCTCAAGGGCGCAGATCGGGTGAACTTTCGAGGCTCAGTGGGCGTTGACCCAGTTTTCGATGCGAAGGCCCGTGAACCCTTTGAAATCGGCCTCGTTGTTGGTCACCAAGGTTGTGCCCAGCGACAGGGCGTGCGCAGCGATCAGTTTGTCGAGCGCATCTTTTTGGCGTTCTTTGTGGGCGGCACGCAGCGGCCCATAAATGCGAGCGGCTTGGCCTTCAAAAGGAGCTGCTGGAATGTCTTCGAGCAGGCTGCTCAGCAAAGCCTGGTTGTGGGCCTGCGCATCCCCAGAGCAAGCCACACCGAATTCCAATTCAGCCAGTGTGATGGCCGACATCACCACGTCACCCACGAAGCATTTGGCAAATCGCGCTTGCACTTGCGGTGGCTGGTGCTTCATCAAGTAGATGCAGATATTGGTGTCCAGCATGTACTTGGGTTTCATAAAGCCTCGCGTTCGTTTTCGGTGCTGATGCCTCGACCTTCTGCCATGAAATCGGGTGAAAACCGGGCCAGCTTGCCCAGCACGTCGCCCATGCGCTTGCGGGCCGGGCGAATACGCAATTCGTCGCCGATGCGCTCAATGTCCAGGTCGATGTCCCAGCTGCCGTAGGCCAGCTCGGCCGGAATGCGAACGGCTTGGGAGTTGCCGTTTTTGAAGAGTTTGGTGTTGGCCATGTTTGCCCTCTTTTGGGATGTACGTGTGCATCCTAGCAAAAAAGGGCTGACTTGTACATCCGTGGATGTACAAGTCTTCTGGCTTCATTGGGGATAAAACCGCTGAGTTCCTTACATGTTGCGCCGGTACTGACCACCCACCTCAAACAGCGCGTTGGTGATCTGGCCGAGCGAGCAGACCCGCACCGCGTCCATCAGCACCTCGAACACGTTGCCGTTGTCAATCACCGCTTGCTGCAGGCGTTTGAGCATGGCGGGTGATTCGGCGGCGTGCAAGGCGTGGAAGTCGTTCAGGCGCTTGAGCTGCGACTGCTTTTCTTCTTCGGTCGAGCGGGCCAGCTCCAGGCTTTCCAGCACTTCGTCGCCCTTGGGGTTGCGGAAGGTGTTGACGCCGATGATGGGCAGCTCGCCGGTGTGCTTGAGCATATCGTAGTGCATGGACTCGTCTTGGATCTTGCCGCGCTGGTAGCCGGTTTCCATGGCACCCAGCACGCCGCCACGCTCGGCGATCTTTTCAAACTCGGCCAACACGGCTTCTTCGAGCAATTCGGTCAACTCTTCGATGATGAGGGCACCTTGGCTCGGGTTCTCGTTTTTGGCCGTGCCCTACAGCTAAAAAAATATTTATCGAGAAGCGTATTAAAGAATGCATTTTTAAGATGCAAAATTGCCAGCTCACACCATTTTCATTGTTGAGTGCGGAGGTTTTTGTGGCAGACAGCAAATCGTATCCATTGAGTTTCAACGGTCGCGGCAGCGAATATTTCAAAATCTGGATTGTCAACATCCTGCTGAGCATCGTGACGGTGGGCATTTATTCGGCATGGGCCAAAGTGCGCACCCAGCGATGGTTTTATGGTCACACGGTGCTGGATGGCCAGCCGTTCACTTATCTGGCGACCCCCATGCAGTTGCTCATGGGGCGTTTGATCGCGCTGGTCGTGATCGCGGTTTATGCACTGTCCAGTCATTTCATGCCAGCATTGGCTGTGGCGATCATGTTGGCGCTGCTCATCGCGACCCCTTGGCTGGTGATTGCAGGTTTGCGTTTCAATGCCCGGATGAGTGCTTATCGCGGCATCCGCTTTGACTTCACGGGTGACGTGAAAGAGGCGGCTATTCTTTATCTGTTGTTGCCATTGCTGCTGCCCTTCACGCTCGGCCTGATTCTGCCTTATATGACCTATCGCCAGGTCCGTTTTGTGATTGCACACACCCGCTTTGGGAATACGCCCGCTCAGTACCAAGGGCAGCTCAAACCGTTCTGGCGAATTTATCTGATCGCGCTGGGCATGCTGTTGGTGCCTGCCGCATTGATGGGTGTAGGTGTCCTGCGCGTGGCCTCTAACCCCGAGCTGGGTGCCAGCTTGTTGGGCGTTGGGGTCGTGCTCTTTTATGCCGCCCTACTGATGATTTCCGGCTATGTCATGGCCCGTGTCGGCAATCTGTATTTCAACCACAGTTCGTTGGGTGCGGTGGGTTTCGAAAGCCGTTTGCGCGCACGCAGCCTGATCTGGATTTTTGTCTCCAACGTTTTTCTCTTGGTCATCACTTTGGGGCTCTTTTACCCTTGGGCGCGGGTTCGTCTTGCCCGCTACCGCGCAGCGCAATTGACGGTGCAATCGGCACAAGCTTTGGACATCTTCACCGGTTCGCGTGTGCAAGCTCCGGGCGCAACAGGGTCTGAAATGGCCGATGCCCTGGATGTGGGTGCAGGATTCCTATGAGTGGTTTTGAGGCCGATTATTTCGATGGTCTCAGTGCACGCAACCATTTGGTGCAGCTGACGATCAGCCAGGGTCATCTGCATTGGTCCTCCAACGACGTGGTCGGGTCTGCACCCTTGGATCAGCTGCGCTGGGACCCTGCAGTGGGGCAGACCCATGCCCTCATTCATCTGAGCGATGGTGGTTTGTTTCGGCTTCACGACCGGTCCTTGGGGGCGCACTGGGCGCAGGCCGATGGCATAGGCATGGAGCGATGGGCACGGGTGCTGGAATCGCGCATGCTCTATGCCCTCGGTGCGTTGCTGGTGGCATGCGCCTTGGTGTTTTCAGGCTTGCGCTGGGGAGTGCCAGTAGCCGCTAAAGCTGTGGCCGCTGTCGTTCCGGATGCGCTGGTGCAGATCATGGGGGAGCAAAGCCTGCAGGTTCTGGAGGGTGTGTGGCTGGCCCCATCGAAACTACCCGAGCAGCGGCAGCAGGCCTTGGCGAAGCAGTTGCAGGACTTGTGTGCACGCACGGACTGCCCGCTATACAAGCTCTTGTTTCGGCAAGGCAAGCGCATCGGGGCCAATGCCATGGCGCTGCCGGGCGGGTCGATGGTGGTGACTGATGAGCTGATCTTGCTGGCACAGCACGATGAGGAAATCATGGCCGTGCTGGCGCATGAACTGGGCCACGTACATGCGCAGCATGGTTTGCGTTTGGCACTTCAGTCGCTGGGGGCTGGGGTGATTTTGGTGGCCATCACCGGTGATGTGGGCAGTGTGTCTGATGTGGCTGCGGGTTTGCCTGCCTTGCTGTTGCAAACGGGCTATTCACGGATAATGGAGCGTGAAGCGGATGACTTCGCCTTGGAATGGCTGCAAAGCGTCTGTGTGACGCCGCAACGGTTTTCCGACATCCTGCGACACCTGGACCAACAACCCGGGGAAACCGGTTTGATGGACAGTCACCCAGGCACAGCCGAACGCATGCGTCGATTCAGCCAAGCATCGGCCTGTTGATTTCGGCTAGTTTGTCGCTACCGATTTACATGTGGGTTTGTAGGTCGGCCGCTTCATCGGCGACCTGTTGGTTCACATGTTCCGTCGGTACTGACCGCCCACCTCGAACAAGGCGTTGGTGATCTGGCCCAGGGAGCAGACCCGCACCGCGTCCATCAGCACCTCGAACACGTTGCCGTTGTCGATCACGGCTTGCTGCAGGCGTTTGAGCATGGCAGGGGACTCTTTGGCGTGTTGGGTGTGGAAGTCGTTCAGGCGCTGGAGTTGGCTCTGCTTTTCTTCCTCGGTCGAGCGGGCCAGCTCCAGGCTTTCCAGCACTTCGTCGCCCTTGGGGTTGCGGAAGGTGTTGACGCCGATGATGGGCAGCTCGCCGGTGTGCTTGAGCATCTCGTAGTGCATGGACTCGTCTTGGATCTTGCCGCGCTGGTAGCCGGTTTCCATGGCACCCAACACACCGCCGCGCTCGGCGATTTTTTCAAACTCGGCCAGCACCGCTTCTTCGACCAACTCGGTCAGCTCGTCAATGATGAAAGCACCTTGGTTGGGGTTTTCGTTCTTGGCCAGACCCCATTCGCGGTTGATGATCATCTGGATCGCCATGGCGCGGCGCACCGAGTCTTCGGTGGGTGTGGTGATGGCTTCGTCAAACGCGTTGGTGTGCAGGCTGTTGCAGTTGTCGTAAATCGCAATCAATGCTTGCAGCGTAGTGCGGATGTCGTTGAACTGGATCTCTTGCGCGTGCAGCGAGCGGCCCGAGGTCTGGATGTGGTACTTGAGCTTTTGGCTGCGCTCGTTCGCGCCGTATTTCTCTTTCATGGCCACAGCCCAGATGCGGCGTGCCACACGGCCCAGCACCGTGTATTCCGGGTCCATGCCGTTGCTGAAGAAGAAGGACAGGTTGGGCGCGAAGTCGTCGATGTGCATGCCACGCGCCAGGTAGGCTTCCACAAAAGTGAAGCCGTTGCTCAGTGTGAAGGCCAGCTGGCTGATCGGGTTGGCCCCGGCTTCGGCGATGTGGTAACCCGAGATGGACACGCTGTAGAAATTGCGCACGTCGTGGTGCACAAAGTATTGCGCGATGTCGCCCATCACCTTCAATGAGAACTCGGTCGAGAAGATGCAGGTGTTTTGGCCTTGGTCTTCTTTCAAAATATCGGCCTGCACCGTGCCGCGCACATTGGCCAGCACCCATTCCTTGATTTTTGCAGTCTCGGTTTCGGTGGGCTCGCGGCCGTTCTCGGCTTTGAATTTGTCGATGTTCTGGTCGATGGCCGTGTTCATGAACATGGCCAGGATCGAGGGCGCGGGGCCGTTGATGGTCATCGACACGCTGGTGGTCGGGTTGCACAGGTCAAAGCCCGAGTACAGCACCTTCATGTCGTCGAGTGTGGCCACGTTCACGCCCGAGTTGCCGATCTTGCCGTAGATGTCGGGGCGCAGGTCCGGGTCGTTGCCGTACAGCGTGACCGAGTCGAACGCGGTGGACAGGCGCTTGGCGGGCAGGCCCTCAGACACCAGCTTGAAGCGGCGGTTGGTGCGGAAAGGATCGCCTTCACCGGCGAACATGCGGGTCGGGTCTTCGCCCTCGCGCTTGAAGGCAAAGGTGCCTGCGGTGTAGGGGTAGCTGCCGGGCACGTTGTCCAGCATCAGCCACTTGAGCACTTCACCGTCGTCTTCGTACTTGGGCAACGCGACCTTGCGGATGGTTGTGCCTGAGAGGCTCTTGGTGGTGAGTGCCGTGCGGATTTCCTTGTCGCGGATCTTCACCACGTACTCGTCGCCCGCGTAGGCTTTTTGCATGTCGGGCCATTGGGCCAGCAGCTTGCGGGCCGTGGGGTCTTGCGTTTGCTCGCGGCTCACAGCCAGGTCTATCGCGGCTTCGGCGGCCTTGGCGCGACCGGATTTGCCCACTTCGAGCATGCGTGCCGCAGCACGCAGTTGCTGGATCTCACGGGCCAGGCGCGACTGCTCGATGGCGCGCTTTTTGTAGCCGCGCACCGTGTCACTGATCTCGGCCAAGTAGCGGGTGCGCGAAGACGGCACCACCGGGTTTTGGTGGGTGCTGTAGCGCACATTCACCACCGGCAAACGGCCTTCGGTGGTGTGCATGCCCAGCTCGGCCAAGCGGGTTTTGAGCGCTTGGTACAAGGCGGTCACGCCGTCGTCGTTGAAGCGGGCGGCCATGGTGCCAAACACCGGCATTTGTTCGGTGGGGGTGGTCCAGGCTTCTTTGTTGCGCTGCACTTGCTTGGCCACGTCGCGCAAAGCGTCCGATGCGCCTTTGCGGTCGAACTTGTTGATCGCCACGAATTCGGCGAAGTCGAGCATGTCGATTTTTTCGAGCTGGCTGGCCGCGCCAAATTCGGGCGTCATCACGTACATGGGCACATCCACATGGGGCACGATGGCCGCATCGCCCTGGCCAATGCCCGAGGTCTCGACCACGATCAAGTCAAAGCCCGCCACCTTGCAGGCGGCCACCACGTCGGGCAGGGCGGCCGAAATTTCACTGCCAAAGTCTCGCGTGGCCAGCGAACGCATGAACACACGGGGGCCTTGTGACCAGGGGCTGATGGCGTTCATGCGGATGCGGTCGCCCAAGAGGGCGCCACCGCTCTTGCGGCGCGAGGGGTCGATGGAGATCACGGCCACACGCAGCGCGTCGCCCTGGTCCAGACGCAGGCGGCGGATCAGCTCGTCCGTCAGACTCGACTTGCCTGCACCACCGGTGCCGGTGATGCCCAGCACGGGCACTTTCTTTTGCGCAGCTTGTTCCCGCACAGCTTTGACCACGCTGGCATCGGCCTTGTCGTTTTCTAACGCGGTGATCAGTTGCGCCAGTGCGCGCCAGTTCATCTCGCCGTGGCCTTGAATCGCTGCCACGTCTTTGGGGGCCAGGGGGCTCACGTCTTGGTCGCAGCGCATGACCATCTCGCCGATCATCCCGGCCAAGCCCATTTTTTGGCCGTCTTCGGGGCTGAAAATGCGCACGCCTTTGTCTGCCAAAGCGCGAATTTCGGCCGGCACGATCACGCCGCCACCACCGCCAAACACTTTGATGTGCTCGCCGCCCCGGGCTTTGAGCAGATCGACCATGTAGCTGAAATATTCGTTGTGCCCGCCTTGATAAGAGCTGATGGCGATGCCCTGGGCGTCCTCTTGCAGCGCAGCCGTCACCACCTCGTCGACCGAGCGGTTGTGGCCCAGGTGGATGACTTCGGCGCCCATGCTCTGCAAGATGCGGCGCATGATGTTGATGGCGGCGTCGTGGCCGTCAAACAGGGATGCAGCGGTGACAAATCGCACCTTGTTCGTGGGGCGGTATTCGGCCAAGGCTTTGAATTCAGAGGACAAGTCGGTCATGGGGTGTCTCCGGGTGCAGGCGTTCTTCGCGGTTGAGTTGGGCTCGACTTTGACGTTGACGTAAACGTCAACCAAAACCCGCATCTTAGCCGCTGTGGCCTGTCCTGTCACTGACACCCGGGCAGGCCAGGGCTTTGGTGCAAAAAGCTATCATTCAAGCCCCATTGAAGCCACAACCAGGACGACACGCCATGACCTCTCCCGCCACCCCCCAAACCGCCGCTGCAAACGGTTATGCCGGTGATGTGTCGCCAGAGCAGGCATGGGCTTGGGTGCAGTCGGGCGAGGCAGAGTTGGTCGATGTGCGCACCGATGCCGAGCGGGCTTGGGTGGGTTTTGTGCCCGGCGCGCACGCCTTGGCCTGGAAGCAGTGGCCCGGCATGGCCATGAACCCCGGCTTTGACGCGGGTGTTCAGGCCTTGGGCGCGGAGGGCAAAAAATTGGTGCTGCTGTGCCGCAGCGGCGTGCGCTCAATTGCCGCTGCGCAGCGCGCCACCGAGCTGGGCTTGCAGGCCTACAACATTCTGGAAGGCTTTGAGGGTGACCCGGACGATCAGGCGCACCGGGGCCAAAAGGGCGGCTGGCGTTACCGCGGGCTGCCCTGGCAGCAAAACTGAGTGCGCAGTCGGGTGCTTTAAAGCATCACACGCCAGCCAGCCGATGGGCCTCATCGCGCACTTGGCAACCCGTGGGGCCTTCGGTGCCGATCTGGGCCATGCACACGTCTTGCGCTGCAGGTCTGTGTGACGCCGTGCCCAGATGCTTCATGGTGAATTGACTTAAGGAATACTTTTGGTATAAATAACGTTTTTTTGAATCGGGTTGTGACCTGTTGGAGCACGCATGCAATTGATTTGGGTAGCAGGTCCAGCGGACAAAGTGGTCACACTGTCCATCACCACCCGCACCGTGTTGACCGCCTTGGCCGCCGTGTCCAGCTTTTTGGTGCTCTTGGGGTTTTTGTTCCACTTGATCGGGCTGCGGGTGGCGGTTGAATACGTGCCCGAGTTGGCCCAACGCATGGGTGGCGTGACCAGTCAAAGTGAACAGCAAAGAATGGAGGCTGTTTACCGAGAAAAACTGGAGGTTCTGAATCAGCACCTGAGCGGTGTGTCCGAACGGCTGCACGAGCTCGAAACCATCAAAAACCAGGTTCTCGGCAGGTTGGGCATCGAAAAACTGCTGTCTTTTTCAGGTCCGACCGGGCGTGGTTCCGAGGCTGGCCGGGGTGGCCCCATGAACCTCTTGCCAACCTGGGGCCTTTCTTCCAGAAAATTGAACCACCAACTCGACCAGTCCCTGCGGAAAGTACTCGATTACGACCATGCTATGGCAGACATGCAAGTGAGCTGGCAAAGTGATTTGGGGCGACTGGATCGGTTGCCGACCGCTTTGCCGCTTTCTGGCAACTTTTTGCTAACCAGCTCTTTTGGCGTGCGAAGCGATCCCATCACCCACTTGCCCAGCATGCATGAAGGCATTGATTTTGTGGCGCCGGTGGGCACCCCAGTGCTGGCCACGGCGGCCGGTGTGGTGCTTCGTGCGGAATATGCAGGTGCTTATGGCCACATGGTGGAGGTGGCCCACGCCGACGGTTTCGTGACGCGCTACGCACACCTCAAGACCATCCGGGTCAAACCCCAGGATGTGCTCGAGCGTCATGATGCTGTGGGAACTTTGGGAAATACGGGGCGATCCACTGGACCTCATTTACATTACGAAGTGATTTACAAAGGACGTGCCATGCACCCCGCCAAAGCCTTGGCCGCATGGGCACAGTCCTGACGCTCATGAATTCGACAAAAGGAGACGCGCATGTTTGGCAAAAAGAAAACCGCCCACACCCCCTTGGTGATGAGTCAGGAAAAGTTTGACACCCTGATTGGCCGCCATGCCGAAATCCATGGTTGCCTGCGTTTACAGGAAAGTGTGCGCATCGATGGCAAGGTGGTCGGCAACATTGAAGCCCCCAGAGACTTGGCGATCTCTGTGGTGATTGGCCCCAACGGTGAAGTGCAAGGCGATGTGTTGGCAGGTCGCATCATTGTTGCGGGCAAAGTGGCGGGCAATATCCATGCTTTTGAGCGGGTGGAGTTGATGGCCAGCGCTTTGGTCCAGGGCGACATCAAATACGCTTCTATGGCGGTTGAGCATGGGGCCAGGCTCTTGGGCTTGCTCCTGCAAGTGGATGGGTCTGACACACCCACGCGGTCGGACAAAGATGCCCAAGACGCTATTCGCAAAGCACAAAACGCTGGCATCAACGGCTAAGAGATCGGTCGGGTGAACCGCTGAGCGCCCCGCCCGTTTCGGTGACTGAAATTCATTATCATCGGCAGATGACATTTTTAGCCATCGATGTGGGCAATACGCGCCTGAAATGGGCGCTGTACGACCAACCGAGCCCCCAGGGCCAACTGCTGGCGCACGGCGCCGAATTCCTTGAAAACATCGATCGCCTGTCGGAAGGCCCGTGGTCCAGCTTGCCCAAGCCCGACCAGATGCTGGGCTGCGTGGTGGCCGGTGACGCCATCAAGCGCCGCGTACAAGAGCAAATGGAGTTGTGGGACTTTACGCCCCAGTGGGTGGTGCCCAGTGCGCAGGAGGCTGGCCTGATCAACGGCTACGACCACCCCTCTCGGCTGGGTTCAGACCGCTGGGTGGCCATGATTGGTGCACGTCACCGCATGTTGGCCAGTGGGCAGTTGCGCCCCTTGGTGGTGGTCATGGTTGGCACGGCGGTGACGGTCGAGGCCATCGATGAGCAGGGCCGTTTTCTAGGCGGTCTGATCTTGCCTGGCCACGGCATCATGTTGCGTGCGCTGGAGTCTGGCACCGCCGGTTTGCATGTGCCCACAGGCGATGTCAGGCCCTTTCCGACCAATACCAGTGACGCTCTGACCAGCGGCGGCACCTATGCCATTGCCGGGGCCTGCGAGCGCATGGTGCAGCACCTGCGTGAGCATACCGGTCAAGAGCCCGAGTGCATCATGACCGGTGGTGCAGGCTGGAAAATGGCCCCCAGCATGTCGGTGCGTTTTGAGTTGGTGGACAACCTGATCTTTGATGGTTTGCTGGCGCTGGCCGCGCAGCGTTTTGCCTGAGCCAGAGGTCTGGGCTCAGCGCGTTTCAGGCGCGCTGTAAGCCGCTGTCAATGCCTGCAGGTGCTGTTGAACTTGCTGGTCGGCCATGTAAGGTGTCAACAGCGCCAACACATGCTGAGCCCCCCGTGTCAAAGCCAGTCCGGCGCTGGCTGGCTCCATGGCTTGGCGCGGGTTGCGAACATATTCATAACTGAGCCAATAGGTCACCATCACCGACAGACTGGCCGAGAGGGTCTCGATGTTGTCGGCATCCATGCGCATCAGGCCCACGGCCACCAAGGATTCCAGCATCTGGCGGAAAGCCAAGGTTTTGCGTTCCAGCACCGCATGGAAGTGCGTTTCCAGGTGGCGATTGCCAGACAACAAGTTGTTCAGGTCGCGGTACAAAAAACGGTGGTTCCACACCTGTTCAAACAGCGAGTGCAGGAAAAACCAGGTGTCCTCCACGTCACGCACATCGGGCGCGGCATCGAGCAAAGACAACATGGCCTCTTCGTACTGGTCAAACAGCTGGTTGACCAGGGCGTCTTTGGATGGGAAATGGTAGTAAAGATTGCCCGGGCTGATGCCCAGCTCGGCCGAAATCAGCGTGGTCGAGACATTGGGCTCGCCAAAACGGTTGAACAGCGCCAGCGTCACCTGCGCTATGCGCTCGGCGGTGCGGCGGGGGGCTTTTTTGGCCATGTGCAGCTTGCGTGATGGGAGTCAGGCAGATTTTTTGCGCGAACGCGTGCCGGGTGCAGAAGTCGTGGCAGGAGCTGCAGACGGTGTGCGCGGCTTGGTCAACTTTGAGGTGGCTTTTTTGACCGCGGTGTTTGTTTGGGGTGGGCTGTCGGGGGGAGTCGTCGCGCTGCGACCGGATCGCAAAGCCTGTAACTGAGACTCCAGTTGCGCCACGCGTTCGCTCAGCATCTGGATGTCCAGCAAGGAGGGCATGCCCAGTCGGTGCAAGGCTTTGGCCACGCGGTCTTCAAACAGATGCTCCAATTTGTCCACACGACCCGAAGCGTTGTGCCCAAAGTCGCTGGCCAGATGGCCCAGTCGTTCGGTCGCTTCTTGCAAGCGTTGCTGGGCTTCGGCTTGGCTTTTGCGTTGAAACGCCAGGCCGTCGTTCAGCAAGGCTTCCATGGCTTTGCTGCCTTGCTCCTGTGCTTTGGCCATGGCCCCCAAACCCGCCAGCCACACCTGTTGTGCGGGTGGCGCAAAGGCTTGATTTGTCGGAGGTGTAGGGGCGGCTTGGCTTTTGGACGTCTTCGATGTGGCCATGATCATTTCCTCAATCAGGCCATCACTTTAACCTGAGCGTGTCGAAAATCGAAAGCCTTGAAGGCGAGGGCGAAGAACGTTTCAAAGCTTCTAAAATCCAGTCTTGTTGGTGCAGCGCCCGTTGCACCCGGAATTTTTCATTTCCCATGACCCTTCTGGTGACCGGTGGTGCAGGTTTTATTGGCGCCAACTTTGTGTTGGACTGGCTGGCCGCCAGCGATGAGCCCATCATCAACCTTGACAAGCTCACCTACGCGGGCAACCCTGAAACACTGGCCAGCTTGCAGGGCGATGCGCGCCACCAATTGGTGCAAGGCGACATCGGCGACACCGCTTTGGTCAGCCGCCTGCTGGCCGAACACCAACCGCGTGCTGTGGTCAATTTTGCGGCCGAAAGCCATGTGGACCGCTCGATTCACGGCCCAGGCGAGTTCATCGAGACCAACATTGTGGGCACCTTTCGCCTGCTGGAGGCGGTGCGGGCTTATTGGCTACAACTGCCCCAAGAAAACATGGATCGCTTCGTGCCTCGCGATGACGGGGCAGTTGTCATTTCGAGCGAAGCGCGGCAATCCATGGTGACCCAACAAGGTTTCCGGTTTCTGCACGTCTCCACCGACGAGGTGTACGGCTCTTTGGCCAAGGGTGATCCGGCTTTCAGCGAAACCCACCGCTACGAGCCCAACAGCCCCTACAGCGCGAGCAAGGCGGCATCTGACCACTTGGTCCGCGCCTGGCACCACACCTATGGCCTGCCGGTGCTCACCACCAACTGCAGCAACAACTACGGGCCGTACCACTTCCCCGAAAAACTCATCCCGCTGATGATCGTCAACGCCTTGGCCGGCAAGCCCCTGCCCGTGTATGGCGATGGCATGCAAATCCGCGATTGGCTTTACGTCAAAGACCACTGCAGTGCGATCCGCCGTGTGCTTGAAGCCGGGCGCTTGGGCGAGGTCTACAACGTGGGCGGCTGGAACGAAAAGCCCAACATCGAGATCGTGCAGACCATCTGCCGATTGCTCGACGAGATGCGCCCCAAGGCCGACGGCGGCACTTACGCTAGCCAGATCACCTACGTGACCGACCGCCCCGGTCACGATCGCCGCTACGCCATCGACGCCCGCAAACTCGAAGCCGAGTTGGGCTGGAAGCCCGCCGAAACCTTTGACACCGGCATCCGCAAAACCGTGGAGTGGTACCTGGCCAACCCCGAGTGGGTGCAGCATGTGCAAAGCGGCGCGTACCGCGAGTGGGTGAACAAGCAATATGCGTGAATACGGCCTGGCAAATCTGGCACCCCAGGCCATGGATCGCTTCGTACCTCGCGATGACGGCGGTGTGCCTCGCGATGACGACGGTATGTTGAGTGCGGCTCAACAGATTGTCATTGCGAGCGAAGCGCGGCAATCTATGGATCGCTTCGTGCCTCGCGATGACGGCGGTCTGTTGAGTGCGGCTCAACAGATTGTCATTGCGAGCGGAGCGCGGCAATCCATGGATCGCTTCGTACCTCGCGATGACTTTGGGAGCTTAATTTGAAAATTCTGCTTTTGGGAAAAAATGGCCAAGTCGGCTGGGAGCTGCAGCGCAGTCTGGCCCCCTTGGGCGAGGTGCTGGCGCTGGACAGGCACAGCCACGACTTTTGTGGCGACTTGACCCAGCCCGCGCGCTTGGCGCAAACGGTGCGCGACTGGCGGCCTGACGTGGTCGTGAATGCCGCCGCCCACACTGCCGTGGACAAAGCCGAGTCTGAAGCCGATCTGGCCCGCTGCCTGAACGCCACGGCGCCCGCCGCGCTGGCGCAGGCAGCCGCGCAAACCGGGGCCTTGCTCGTGCACTACTCCACCGATTACGTGTTCAACGGGCAGGGCGACCAGCCTTGGCAAGAAGAAGACGCCACCGGGCCGCTCAGCGTGTACGGTCAGACCAAGCGTGAAGGCGAGCAAGCCATCGTGGCCAGCGGCTGCGCCCACCTGATCTTCCGCACCAGTTGGGTGTATGCCGCACGGGGCGGCAACTTTGCCAAGACCATGCTGCGCCTGGCTGCCGAACGCGAACGCCTGACCGTCATCAACGACCAGTTTGGCACCCCCACCGGGGCCGATCTGATTGCCGATGTGACCGCGCACGCCATCCGGGCCAGTTTGCAGCAGCCCACGCTGGGCGGGCTGTACCACTTGGTGGCCGCAGGTCAAACCACCTGGCACGGTTACGCCAGCCATGTGATCGCGCAGGCCCGGCTCATCCAGCCCGACTTGGTCCTGAAGGTCGGTGAGATCGCCCCCGTGCCCACCTCGGCCTTCCCAACGCCTGCACAGCGCCCGCTCAACTCGCGCCTGGCCACGCACAAGCTGCAAAAGGCCTTTGGCCTGGTGCTGCCTGCCTGGCAGCAGGGTGTGAACCGCATGCTGGCCGAGGTCCTCTGATGCGCCATTCGCTTGCGGCACAATTGCCCGAGCGGGCGAGCGTGTGATCGCCCGGATTTTTTTTCATCTGTCCCTTAGCCGAAGTTTTCTGCCATGACCGACACCACTGTTGCCCCTACCGTTGCGCCGCAAGACCAGGCCCAGATCCTGGCCCAGGCCATGCCCTACATCCGCAAGTTCCACGGCAAGACCCTGGTCATCAAATATGGCGGCAACGCCATGACCGACCCGGCCTTGCAGCAGGCCTTTGCCGAAGACGTGGTGCTGCTCAAGCTGGTGGGCATGAACCCCGTGGTGGTGCACGGTGGCGGCCCACAAATCGAAACCGCCTTGAAGCGTCTGGGTAAAACCGGCGAATTCATCCAAGGCATGCGTGTGACCGATGCCGAAACCATGGAAGTGGTCGAGTGGGTGCTGGGTGGTGAAGTGCAGCAAGACATCGTGGGCATGATCAACCGCGCAGGCGGCAAGGCGGTGGGCCTGACGGGCCGCGATGGCGGCCTGATCCGTGCCAAAAAACTGCGCCTGGTGGACAGTCAGGACCCGAGCAAAGAACACGACGTGGGCCAGGTCGGTGAGATCGAAAGCATCGACCCGTCCATCCTCAAGTGCTTGCAGGACGACGCCTTCATCCCGGTGGTCAGCCCTATTGGCTTTGGCGTCAACAACGAAAGCTACAACATCAACGCCGACGTGGTGGCGGCCAAGCTGGCCACCGTGCTGCAGGCCGAAAAGCTGCTCATGCTCACCAACATCCGAGGGGTGCTCGACAAACAAGGCCAGCTGCTGACCGAATTGACACCCAGCCGCATTGACGAGTTGTGCGCCGACGGCACCATCAGCGGGGGCATGATTCCCAAGATCGCAGGGGCCTTGGACGCGGCCAAGAGCGGCGTGAATGCGGTGCACATCATCGATGGCCGCGTGCCGCACGCCATGCTGCTCGAAGTGTTGTCGGAGCAAGCCTTCGGCACCATGATCCGCAGCCGGTAAAGCAGCACCGCCAACTCGGGCGGCTCGAACAACAAGGGGATGACATGTCAGATCAAGTACAACACGAGCCCATGGCCGACGAAGAGTTGGCCTCCACACGCAAACGCCCTAAACCGGGTGAGCGGCGTTTGCAAATTTTGCAAACCTTGGCGGCCATGCTGGAGCAGCCAGGTGCCGAGCGCGTCACCACCGCAGGCCTGGCCGCCAAAATCGGCGTGAGCGAAGCGGCCCTATACCGCCACTTCGCCAGCAAGGCGCAGATGTTCGAGGGGCTGATTGATTTTGTCGATCAGTCCGTCATTGGGTTGATTCGGCAAGTCACCGACCGTGAACCCCCAGGTCCTCAACAAGCGGCGCGCATTGTCGCCTTGCTGTTTCAGTTCGCTGAAAAAAACCCGGGTATGAGCCGCGTCATGATCGGTGACGCGCTGGTGCTTGAACACGAGCGCCTGCAAGAGCGCATCAACTTGCTGTTTGACAAGATCGAAGCGCAACTGCGCCAGTCCCTTAAGGCCAGCGATTCGGATGCCCCCGCAGCCGACGCGCAAGTGGCCGCTTCCGTGCTTGTGGCCTTCATGTTAGGGCGCCTGCAGCGCTTTGCCCGTACGGGCTTCAAACGCTTGCCGTCCGAGCATTTGCAGGCGGCGTTGGCGCGGATGTTGTAACCCTCACCAACTCCACAAGGTTCCATCGTGCTGCAGCCGGTTCACCGGCAAATAAGCCCTTTGGTACGGATATTTCGCGGCCAGCTGCTCGTCGATGTCCACCCCGTGACCGGGTGACTCGCCGCAGTGCATCATGCCGCGCTCGAAGCGGTAATCGTGCGGGAAGACCGAGAGCATTTCTTCGCTGTGGGGCATGAACTCTTGCACGCCAAAGTTGGGCACCCAGGTGTCAAAGTGCAGGGATGCGCCCATGCACACGGGTGACAAATCGGTGGCGCCGTGGCAGCCGGTGCGCACTTGGTAGAGGCTTGCCAAATCGGCGATGCGCCGCAGGTGTGTGATGCCGCCCGCGTGGACCACGGTGGTGCGGATGTAGTCGATCAACTGTTTTTCGATCAGCGTCTTGCAGTCCCAGATGCTGTTGAAAATTTCGCCCACCGCAATGGGGGTTGTGGTGTGGTGGCGTATCCACTGAAACGCCTCCTGGTTTTCGGCGGGCGTTGGGTCTTCCATCCAGAACAGGCGCATGGGCTCCAGCGCCTTGCCCAGCTGGCCCGCTTCGATGGGCGTTAAGCGGTGGTGCACGTCGTGCAGCAAATGGGTGTCAGGGCCCACGGCTTCGCGCACGGCTTCAAACAGTCCAGGCGTGTGGCGCAAATACTTCTCGGTGCTCCAGTCGTGTTCGCTGGGCAAGGTGCCATCAGCGGGTTCGTACAGACGGTTGCTGCCACTCACGCCATAAACCTTGTTCAAGCCAGGCACGCCGCTTTGTGCGCGGATGGCCAAGTAGCCTTCTTCTTTGTGCCGTAAGACTTCGTCCACCGTCTCGGCGGTGTCGCGGCCGTTGGCGTGGCCATAGACCATCACCCCGGTGCGGCTGCGCCCACCCAGCAGCTGGTACAGCGGCATGTTCGCCATCTTGGCCTTGATGTCCCACAGCGCGGTGTCCACAGCGGCAATGGCGCTCATGGTCACCGGGCCGCGCCGCCAGTAAGCGCCTTTGTAGAGGTACTGCCAGATGTCTTCGATCTGCTGCGGGTCGCGCCCGATGAGACAAGGGACGACATGGTCCTCAAGGTAGCTGACCACGGCCAACTCGCGGCCGTTGAGCGTGGCGTCGCCCACGCCGTACACGCCTTGGTCGGTTTCGATCTTGAGGGTGACGAAGTTGCGGCCGGGGCAACAAACGATGACGCGGGCGGCGGTGATTTTCATGGCTCAGGCCTCGATCAGTTGCTGGACTGCGGCGTCCACGCCATGCTGCAAAACTTGTTGATGCCAGTGCGTGACACGCTCGATCCAGGAGGCGTGTTGGGGCAAAGCGCTGCCCCACAGGTCTTCGCGCGCCAGCAGGGAACGAACGCAAGTCTCGGGCTCTGTGCGTTGCGCGGCGCCCTGGGCCATCAGGCTCTCGGCCTGTGGGTCGTTCAAGGCATAGGCTTGGCCTTGCTCGTCGATGGCCAGCGTGTAGCGCACGAACACGGCCGCCGCCAGCGCGTGGTGTTCAGTCGAAGCGCCTTGGTCGATTTGCCCCAGCACGGAAGGGGGCCAGCGCTGCGGTATTTTTTGCGAGCTGTCGGTGGCAATTTGGTGCACGCTGTGCTTCAAATAAGGGTTGCCAAAGCGTGCAATCAAGGCGGTACGGTAATCGGCCCAGTCGCTGCGGCTCAGGTGCGGCGCGACTTCTTGACCCATCAAGCGGAATACAAATTCCCGGATGTGGGGCTCAGCAATGCAGCTGGCAATGAAGGGCCTGCCCGTGACTGCGCCCATGAGTGCCATGGCCGTGTGGCTGCCGTTGAGCATGCGCAGCTTGGCCTCTTCGTAGCTGTGCACATCACGCGTGACGCGCACGCCTGCGCTTTGCAGCAAGGCGGCGTCAGACGGGTCCGCAAAGCGGTCTTCGATCACCCATTCCCAAAAGCCTTCGGTGCTGAGCGACGCATCGTCGCGCAGGCCCAGCGCCTGGCTGGCTGCGGCCAGCACTTCGGCGGTGGCAGCGGGCACGATGCGGTCGACCATGCTGCACGGAAAAGCGCATTGCGCGTCCATCCAGCGCAGCAGCTCGCCGTCTTGCGCTGCAGCGGCGGCCTTGACCAAGGCCAACAACTTGTGGCCATTGCCTTGGAGGTTGTCGCACGAGGCCACTGTGATGCCGGGCAAGCCGTTTTGCTGGCGCAGACGCAAGCCGTCCAGCAGCAGCTGGCCTAAAGCGGGGGTGTAACCTTTTTCTGTGACGGTGAGTGTGACCCAGCGCGTGGCGGGCGCGGCCATCGCCTGCACCACCGCTTCGCGCTCGGTGGTGGCCACACTCATGCGCCACAGGGCCCCGGGCACTTGCCACTTCACACCCGTGCCATCGGCCACGCGCACAGCGTACAAGCCGTCTTGCGCACGCAGCTGGTTCACCAGATCGGGCCGCGTCATGCCGATGCCATAAATGCCCCAACGTGTGTCACCCGTGGCCAGCAAGTGGTCAAACACCATGGCTTGGTGGGCCCTGTGAAAAGCGCCCAGACCCAAATGCACCACGCCAGGGGCGTAACGGCGTCGGTCGTAGGTGGGGGTGTGGATGTCAGTGGGCAGCGATGCCAGGGTGAGTGCGCAAAGGTGCATGGTGTCAGAGGGGTAAACAGTTCATGGGGTTGTAGGAGCGCACCCCTGTGCGCGAAGGGTTTGGGCGTTGGTCAGTCATGTGTGCCGCAAGCGCCCCAATCGCCCACGGGGTGGGCTCCTGCGAGGGCGGTCTTGGACTGGCAACGCTCAACGCCCTGTCAACTTCTGCTCTGATGCTTCAATTTCGGCCCAGGTCGTGTCGTCGATCCAGATGCCGTTTTGTTCGCGCTCGGCGCGCGCAGTGCGTTCGGGCTCACCCGCCAGCTTCACGCCGTCGCTGCCCGGTGCATCGGGGCTTTGGCGCAGCCAGTCGGCAAAGGCCAGGGCTTCTTGCTCGAACATGGCTTGAGTGCCCAAGCGCACCGGGTCGATCAGCATCGTCAACATGCCGTTGAGCACGGCCCGTTGGTGGTCGGCTTCGCGGTGCCAGGTGCCACTGCCGGTGAGCGCCCCACCCAGCAGTTCGCAGGCCATGGCCATGCCAAAGCCTTTGTGATCGCCAAAGGTCATGAGTGCGCCAAACAAACCATTGGACTGGGGTACCACCACCACGCCAGGGTTGGTGGTGGGGTGGCCGTGTTCGTCGATCAAATAACCGGGCGGGACTTGCTCGCCCTTGTTGTGGGCCACACGCATCTTGCCCTGCGCCACGCGGCTGGTGGCAAAGTCCAGCACAAAGGGTGCACGGTTGCCCATGGGCACACCAATGCAGCAGGGGTTGGTGCCAAAGCGGCCGTCACCTCCGCCAAAAGGCGCGACCACGGGGCGCGAGAGCACGTTCACAAAATGCACCGACACCAGACCTTGCGCCATGGCCATTTCGGCAAAGTGGCCGATGCGGCCCAGGTGGTGTGAGCGACTGAGCGCCACGGTGCACACGCCGTGCTGCTTGGCGCGCTCGATGCCCATCTGCATGGCTTGCACACCGGTGATCTGGCCGTAGCCGCGTTGGCCATCCAGGTTCAAAAGGGGCCCGGTGTCGAGCAACACCTTCACGCCCGTGTTGGGATTCAGGCCGCCTTCGAGCACCGCGTCCACATAGCGCGGCACCATGCCCACGCCATGCGAGTCGTGCCCACTCAAGTTGGCCATGACCAGGTTGTCGGCCACTTGCGCAGCCTCGGCGGGGGCGCTGCCCGCTTGTTCAATGATGCGTGCGACTTTGTCACGCAGCGCTGCGGCTTGGATGAGTTGGCTCATGAGGGGGCTTTCAAGACGATGAGTTTGTGTCGCTATTAACCGCTGTGCGCGATCGTTTTGGGGCGTGTGCCACGCCCATCGCCCACGGGGTGGGCTCCTAAATGGAGGATGTGAGCCTTTGTAGGAGCGGACCCCGTGCGCGATCTGGGGTGGGCTGTCAGGCGGGCCGCAAGGCGGGCCAATGGGCTCACATCACCGCGCCGACTTGCCATGGCACAAACTCGTTTTGGCCGTAGCCGTGGCGCTCGCTCTTGGTGGGCTCGCCCGATGCAGCGGCCAGGATCATCTCGAAAATGCGTTGACCCATCTCGGCGATGCTCACACCGCCATCCACGATCTCGCCGCAGTTCAGGTCCATGTCTTCTTCCTGCTTTTTCCACAGCGCCGTGTTGGTCGAGAACTTGAGGCTGGGTGAAGGGGCGCAGCCATAAGCGCTGCCGCGCCCGGTGGTAAAGCAAATCAAGTTGGCGCCACCCGCCACCTGGCCCGTGGCGCTGACGGGGTCGTAGCCGGGGGTGTCCATGTAGACAAAGCCTTTGGCGGTGACGGGCTCGGCGTATTCGTACACCGCTTGCAGGTTGCTGGTGCCGCCCTTGGCCACCGCGCCGAGTGACTTTTCCAAGATGGTGGTCAGTCCGCCGGCCTTGTTGCCGGGCGAGGGGTTGTTGTTCATCTCGCCGCCGTTGATGGCGGTGTAGTTTTCCCACCATTTGATGCGCTCGATCAGTTTGTGCGCCACTTCAGGCTTCACGGCCCGGCGCGTGAGCAAATGCTCCGCCCCATAAATTTCGGGTGTTTCACTCAGGATGGCGGTGCCGCCGTGCTGCACCAGCAAGTCCACTGCCACGCCCAAAGCTGGGTTGGCGCTGATGCCCGAGTAACCATCGGAGCCGCCGCACTGCAGACCCACGGTGATGTGCTCGGCGCTGCAAGGCTCGCGGGTGATGGCGTTGGCCCGGGGCAGCATTTCTTCGATCAAGGCAATGCCTTTTTCGACCGTCAGACGCGTGCCGCCCGAGTCCTGGATGTTGAAGACCTTGAGCGTGTCGCCCACGCGCAGGCTGCTGTGCGCCAGCCAGGTGCTGAGCTGGTTGGCCTCGCAGCCTAAGCCCACCACCACCACGCCCCAGAAGTTGGCGTGCGTGGCGTAACCGGCCAGCGTGCGCTCGAGCAGTTGGATGCCCAGCCCCTCGGTGTCCATGCCGCAACCGGTGCCGTGGGTCAAAGCCACCACGCCGTCGACGTTCGGGAAGTTGGCCAGCGCTTGTGGGTTGTTGCGTTTGGAAAAGTGGTCCGCAATGGCGCGTGCGGCGGTGGCCGAGCAGTTCACGCTGGAGAGCACCCCGATGTAATTGCGCGTGGCCACGCGACCGTCACTGCGTTTGTAGCCCATGAAGGTGGCTTGTTGGCGGGCGGGCTCGGGCTTGACGTCTTGGCCAATGGCATAGTCGCGCTCGAAGTTGCCTTTTTCTGCGCCCATGTTCAGGTTGTGTGTGTGCACATGCTCGCCTGGCGCGATGGGCTGGTGTGCAAAGCCAATGATTTGGTTGTAGCGGCGCACCGGCTCGCCCACGGCGATGGCGCGCGTGGCCACCTTGTGGCCTGGTGGAATCAGGCCGCGCACGGGCACGCCTTCGACGGCGCTGCCGCTCATGAGTTGACTGCGGGCAATCACCACGTCATCGGAGGGGTGCAGGCGGATGAAACTGCTCATGATGAGACCTCAATAAAACTGGCTGGGCAGCCACAAAACAATCTGCGGAACATAGGTGATGACCGCCAAGCTCCCCAACAGTGGAATGAACCAGGGCAACAAGGCCACGATGGTGCGTTCGATGCTGATTTCAGCAATGCGGGCCATGATGAACAACACCAGCCCCACCGGGGGCGTGATCAGGCCGATCATCAGGTTGAGCACCATCACCAGCCCGAAGTGGATGGGGTCAATGCCCAGTTGAGTCACCACGGGCAGCAAAATTGGCACCAAGATGGTGATGGCCGCGACCGGCTCCAAAAACAAACCGATGAACAGCATCAGCGCATTGGCCAGCAACAAAAACAGCCAAGGCTCGTTGGTCACGCCCAAAATCCAGCCCGCGATGTCGGCGGTGATGCCCTCGGCCGTCAACATCCAGCTGAAAATACTCGACGCTGCCACGATGAACATCACCACGCTGGTGGTCTCTACGGTGTCGAGCATGACCTTGATGGTGCGTTTGAGGGACAAGGTTTTGTACCAAAACAAGCCCAGCACCAAAGCCCAGATACAGGCTGCAATCGCACCCTCGGTAGGTGTGAACAGGCCCACCGTCATGCCGCCAATCAGCAGCACGGGCGTCATCATGGGCAGCACCGCCACAAAGCGGAATTTCCAATCGGCCAAAAACAACAGGATCAGGCCGGCAAACACCGTCGTGCGGGGTGGAAAGTTCAGTTGTGTGATCAGCAGCCACAGCAAAGCGGGCCAGCCGATCACGATGGCCAATTCCAGCAGGCCTTTGGCAAAGCGGCTGAGCTTGAAAGCCTCGTCTGCGCCCCAGCCGTTTTTCCATGCGAAATAGCTGACGGTCATCATGATCAAGGCCGCGATCATCAGGCCCGGCAAAATGCCGCCTAAAAACATGGCCCCCACGGACACGTTGGCCAGCATGGCGTAGATCACGATGGGCAAGCTGGGTGGAATGATGGGCCCCAGCGTCGCCGATGCGGCTGTGACGCCGACGGCAAACTCCGTGGAGTAGCCTGCATCTTTCATGGCCTTGATCTCGACTGTGCCCAGACCCGCCGCATCGGCGATGGCCGTGCCGCTCATGCCCGAGAAGATGATCGAGGCCGTAACGTTCACGTGGCCGAGGCCTCCTTTGAGCCAACCCACCAAGGCCATGGCGATTTCAAAGATGCGGTTGGTGATGCCGGCGTTGTTCATCAAGTTACCCGCCAAAATGAAAAACGGCACCGCCAGCAGAGGAAAGCTGTCAATGCCGCTGATCATGCGGTGGATCACCACAAACGAGGGTAAATTGCCGCTGACCATGATGTAGATGATGGCGGCAGCTGACATCGCGATGGCGATGGGCACGCCCGCAATGGTCAAAAATAGAAACAGGGATTGGAGCATGTCAGACCTGCGAGAGTAAGTGAGTGGACAAGGACATGAATGGCTTGGTTTTAAAGCTCATCTACACCGGCGTAGTCACTGCGCCAATGCGCCAACATCACCTTCACCGAGCGAACCGCTGCCAGCGCAAAGCCCGCTAGGCAAATGCCATAAATCAAGTTCATGGGCAGATCAACAACGGTCATTTGGTAGTTGCCCAGTTTTTGCATCATCAAACCTGTGAGCACGGTGCACAGTGCGTAGTAAACAGTGCACAGAACATCCACAGTCAAGGCCAGGCCTCGGCCCATCTGGCGCGGCAAAAAGCGGTAGAAAAAGTCCACCCGCACATGGCTGTGCTTCATCGTCCCAATGCCCAGCGCCAGAAAAACGCAGGCAATCAGCAAGTAGCGGGCAATTTCTTCGGTCCAAGCAGCCGAATCATTGAGCGCATAGCGTGTGAAAAATTGGTAGAAAACCGTGATACCCAGCAGTAAAAAAAATGCCAGCGACAGCCAACCTTCCAGCGTCACGGGCCGAAGATCAATGTCCTCGTCCTCGGTGTGAAATGCATGGGTGATTTTGGGCTCAATCTGGTTCGCAGAAGGGGTTGTGGGCGTTGGCAAAATCGACTCCTAGGGCGGTGCAAGAAGCCGCCACAGCAAAGGCTTGGATAAAGCTCTGCTGCGGCGCCTTGTGCTCGCGCATCCGATGGTGAGGCCATAAGGTGCGTCAGAAAGAAGCCAGCCGCAGTGCGGCCGGATGGACAACTGAGGGTTCAGCTGCGTTGGTGGCTTACTTGGCAGCCTGGATCTTGTCGAAGTCAGACTGCGTGAAACCCATCGATGTCAGAGGCGCGTTTTTCAGCACGGCATCTTGGAACGACTTGCGGTCGACTTCCACAATTTGCAGGCCTTTTTTCTTGAACTCGCCAACCAATTCCGCTTCACGGGCTTTGATTTTGGCTGTGGCGCGAACTGCGGCTTCCTGAGTCACTTCTGTGAACATTTTCTTCTCGGCATCGCTGAGCTTGTTCCAGACGTGGGGCGCAATTTGAGTGGTCAGGCCGTCCACGATGTGGCCGGTGAGCATGATGGCCTTTTGCACTTCAAAGAACTTCTTGGCTTCGATGGTGGTCAAGGGATTTTCCTGCGCTTCCACGGTGCCGTTTTGCAGGGCCAAATACACCTCGGCAAATGCAATCGGGGTGGGGTTGGCACCGCAAGATTTGGGTGTGGCGGTGTAGGCCGGTACATCGGGCACGCGGATCTTCAGGCCCTTCATGCCAGCGCAGTTGGTGAAGGGTTTTTGGGCCGTAGTATGGCGGGCACCATAGTAGGTGTAGGCCGTGACCTGAATGCCGGTTTTGCCGCGGAATTCATTGACCATCTCTTGGAACACGGGGCTCTTGGAGTAGGCAATCAGGTGGTCACCGTCACGGAAGATGAAGGGGTAGTAAGCAATGCCAAAACGCGGGTAGGAGCGGGCCGCGAACGATGGACCACTGATGATCATGTCCACTGTACCCAGCGTCAGGCCTTGGTTGATGTCGGTTTCTTTGCCCAGGCTGGAAGCGGGAAAAACCTGGATGTCGAACTTGCCGTTGCTGCGTTTTTTGATTTCTCCAGCAGCCCACACCGATTCGGTGTGGTAGGGCTCTGAGGTCTCGTAGACGTGGGCCCACTTGAGTTTTTGCTGGGCCTGCACCGCAGTGCTGCCGAGCACGGTCATGGCGCCTACGGCAAAAGCGCCGACGGTGGCCAGGGTCTTCAGGGTCAATCGTTTGCTCATCAAAGTCTCCTCGTTGGTATTGAAAAAAAGTGCTGACGCGGGAAAACTGCATGCCTTCAACGGACCGTGTCACTGGTGCGCTATCGGGCAGGGGCGCGGCGCCAGCTCGCGCTGTATCTTTTGTAAGCTTGTCTCAGGTGTTTTTGCATGGCCTTCCTGGCTGCGCTGGCATCGTGCGCCTCAATGGCCAGCAGCACCTGTTGGTGCTCGCCAATGGCCGCTTGCCAGGACTCGGGGTGTTCAAAATAGTCGCCCAATCTCTCAAAAAGTGGGCCGTTTCGGGCTTGCCAGTAGCGCTGCACGGTGTCGAGCAACACGCTGTTGCCACAAGCCTGGGCAATGGCTTCGTGAAACGCTTCGTCGCCCTCGCGCGGCACCTGGTCGCGGGCGGCTTCGAGCTTCATTTGTTGCAATCCTGCTTTGATGGCTTTGAGATCGGATTTGTGGGCCTGGGTGGCGGCCAGCGCAGCCACTTCGGCTTCGACCAACAAACGGGCACTCATCACTTCCAGCGGACCCCACTCGGCGGGGGTGTTGGCATCTGCTTCAGTGACAACAGACTTGCTGGGCGGCTCAATTCGCTGCACATAAATGCCCGAGCCCGTACGCACCTCGATCATCCCCTCGACCTCGAGCGCGATCAGGGCTTCTCGCACCGAAGGGCGACTCACGCCAAGTTGCATGGCCAGGTCGCGTTCGGCAGGCAGCCGCGAGCCCAAAGCGAACTCGCCGGACACCATCAATTGCCGAACTTGTTCGGCAATCTGACGGTACAGGCGCTGCGGAGCCACGGTTTGCAAGGGCATGAGAGGTGATCAGGGATAACGTGAATTGGACAAGTGGTCAGACCAGTTGCAGAATCATCACATGTTTAAAAGGTAATGCAACTCCGCACAAACCCGCATGGCGGCTGTCACGCAAACGACCTGCGGCGCACCGCCTGTGCCGCATGCTGCAAAGCCCTGAAGGCTTGGGTGTTGTTCGTGGCGCCTCTTCCTATTTCTTGGTTTTTATTTCATCACCCCTGCTCCCCTACATGACCTCCGTCACCATTGAGCGCGTGAGCATTCGGCAAGTGAACTTGCCGCCCAAGGTTTTGCGCACCGACGCCATTCAGTCCTTTGTGACACAAGAGACCCTCTTGCTCACGCTGCACTGCAGCGACGGCATTTCAGCTACCGGTTACGCCTACACGATTGGCACCGGCGGCTCGTCGGTCATCGCCTTGCTTAAGGATCATTTGGCTCCGCGCCTGATCGGCCGCGACCCGGTCATGGTCGAAGCCATTTGGAAGGATTTGTTTTTTCACACCCATGCCACCGCGGTGGGGGCCATGACCAGCTTGGCGCTGGCCTGCGTGGACACGGCTTTGTGGGATTGGCGTGCCCAAAGCCAGGGCCTGCCACTGTGGCAGTTGCTGGGCGGTGCGCAGGCGCGTGTGCCGCTCTACACCACCGAAGGCGGCTGGTTGCACCTGTCGCCCGAGGCGCTGGTGGACCAAACGCTGGAGGCGCAAGCGCAAGGCTTCAAAGGCGCCAAGATCAAGATCGGCCGCCCGCATGTGAGTGAAGACGTGGCGCGGCTGTCTGCCGTGCGCGACGCGGTGGGTCCGGGCTTTGACTTGATGACCGATGCCAACCAGGGCTTCAACCGCGCCGAGGCCGTGCGCCGTGCGCGGGCTTTTGACGGCCTGGGCTTGGCGTGGATGGAAGAGCCCTTGCCCGCCGAAGACGTCTCTGGCCACCGCCAGCTGCGCGAGCACACCGCCATTCCCGTGGCGGTGGGTGAGTCGATGTACCACCCGATGCAGTTCCGCGAATATCTGGAGCAAGGTGCGTGCGCCATCGTGCAGCCCGATGTGGCGCGCATTGGCGGCATCACGCCTTGGATCAAAACCGCGCACTTGGCCGAAACTTTTGATGTGGCGGTGTGCCCGCACTTCTTGATGGAGCTGCATGTGAGCCTGTGTGCGGCCGTTCCCAACGCCACCTGGGTCGAATACATCCCGCAGCTGGACGACATCACCACTTCGCGCATGCGGGTGCAGGATGGTTTTGCCCTTCCACCCGAGACCCCTGGTTTGGGCATCGCCTGGGACTGGGCCGCCATCGCAGCAAGACAGATCACCCAACTGGAGATAAAAGCACCATGAGACTCAAAGGAAAAATTGCGCTCGTCACCGCAGCCGGTCAGGGCATTGGCCAGGCGGCAGCTCTGGCCATGGCGGCAGAAGGTGCCACCGTTTACGCCACCGATGTGAACGCCGAATTGCTCAAAAGCTACCGGGGCGTGGCGAATGTACACACCGCCGTTTTGAATGTGCTCGACAAGCAAGCGATTGCAGCCCAAGTGGCCAACTTGCCTCGCATTGACATCGTCTTCAACTGCGCGGGTTTTGTGCACAACGGCAACATCGAATTGGCCACCGACGACGATTGGGAATTTGCCTTCAACCTGAACGTGCGCTCGCAGTTCTGGATGATCCAGGCGGTCATTCCCAAGATGGTGGCGCAGTTTGCACAAACCGGTCACGGCGGCAGCATCATCAACATGGCCAGCGTGTGCTCCAGTGTTCGAGGTTTGCCCAACCGCTTCATTTACGGCACCAGCAAGGCGGCCGTGATTGGTCTCACCAAAAGCGTGGCAGCCGACTATGTGCGCCAAGGGGTGCGGTGCAACTGCATCTGCCCCGGCACGGTGGACACGCCTTCGCTGCAAGACCGCATCAACAGCTATGCCGACCCTGTGCAGGCGCGCCAGGACTTCATCAATCGCCAGCCCATGGGCCGTTTGGCGCAAGCCCACGAGATCGCGCCCATCGTCACCTTCCTCGCATCCGACGAGTCCATCTTCGCCACCGGCAATGCCTACATGGTCGACGGTGGCATGACCATTTGATTTTTTCCAGAAAGACACACATGAACTTGCTCGACATGAAAGGCCGCCACGCGGTCATCACCGGCGGTGCCACCGGCCTGGGTTTTGCCATTGCGCAGCGCATGCTGGCCTCGGGTGCCCGCGTCACCATTTGGGACCGCGATGCCGCAGGCATGGTCCAAGCCGCTGAGCTATTGCGCCAAGGTCAGTTGGGCGCCGTGGTCAACACGGTCCAGGTGGATGTGGCAGACCACGCCTCGGTGGCGCAGGCCACTGCGCAAACCACCGCGCTGGCCGGCGTGGATGTGCTGGTCAACAGCGCGGGCATCACCGGCCCCAACGTCAAAGTGTGGGACTACCCGGTGGACGCCTGGAAGCAGGTGTTCGATGTGAACGTGCATGGCCTGTTCCATTGCTGCCGCGAACTCAGCGCCCACATGAAGGCGCGCAATTACGGCCGCATCGTCAACATCGCCTCGGTGGCGGGCAAAGACGGCAACCCCAATGCCAGCGCGTACAGTGCGAGCAAGGCGGCGGTGATTGGCCTGACCAAATCGCTGGGCAAAGAGCTGGCCGATACCGGTGTGCGCGTGAACTGTGTCACCCCGGCGGCTGTGAAGACGGCGATCTTTGATCAAATGACGCCCGAGCACATCCAGTTCATGCTCTCCAAGATTCCGATGGCCCGCTTTGGCGAGCCCGAAGAAGTCGCCGCCATGGTGACCTGGCTGAGCACGGAAGAATGTTCCTTCTCCACCGGCGCGGTCTTTGACCTGTCGGGTGGCCGTTCCACTTATTGATTTTGTTCAAGCACTGAAAGGTATTTATGAAACTCGTTCGTTATGGCCAACCCGGCAAAGAGAAACCCGGTCTGATCGACGCCGAAGGCCGCTTGCGCGACTTGAGCGGTGTGGTCAAAGACATCTCGCCTGATCTGCTGAACGACAAGGCCTTGGCCAAGCTGGCCAAAGTCAAAACCGACAAGCTGCCTTTGGTGCGCGGCAAAAAGCGTTTTGGCACGCCCATCTCTTACACCAGCAAATTCATTGCCATTGGCCTGAACTACGCCGACCATGCGGCCGAGTCGAACATGCCCATCCCGGCCGAACCCATTGTGTTCACCAAGGCCATCTCCTGCATCCAGGGTGCCAACGACGACGTGATGCTCCCCAAGGGCTCCAAAAAATCCGACTGGGAAGTGGAACTGGGCATCGTCATTGGCACCCGCGCCCGTTATGTCACGCAAAAAGATGCGCTCAACCATGTGGCTGGTTATTGCGTGGTGAATGACGTGAGCGAGCGCGAATACCAACTCGAGCGCGGCGCCACCTGGGACAAGGGCAAGGGTTGCGACACCTTCGGCCCCGTGGGGCCTTGGCTGGTCACACGCGACGAAGTGCCCAACCCCCAAGCCTTGGGCATGTGGCTCGATGTGAACGGCGTGCGGATGCAGACCGGCAGCACCAAGACCATGATTTTTGGCGTGGCCAAGCTGGTCAGTTATGTGAGCCAGTTCATGACGCTCGAGCCTGGCGACATCATCACCACCGGCACCCCACCGGGTGTGGGCATGGGCATCAAGGTGGACGGCAAGCCCGCGCCGGTGTTCTTGAAGCGCGGCGACGTGATGCGTTTGGGCATCGATGGCCTGGGTGAGCAAACCCAAAAAGTGGTGGCCTTCAAACTCTGATGCACACGTCTGGACACATGGCCAGGGCGGCAAGCTCTGCCATGTGTCCAAACGTCACCCCAAACCCCTACACTTGGGGGCATGTCTGAGACCACATCCTCCCCCCAAACCGCTCCTGTTCAAACGGTCGCCATTTCGCTGGACGACCGCAGTTACGACATCCAGATTGGCCAAGGCCTGCTGAGCCGCCCTGACACTTGGGCCGGTCTGCCCAAGGCGACAACGGCCATGATCGTGACCAACGACACCATTGCCCCGCTGTACGAGGCCGCTTTGCGCAGCGCGATTGCCCCGCATTACAAACAGGTGCACACCGTGGTGTTGCCCGATGGCGAGGCGCACAAAGACTGGCCCACCCTGAACCTGATTTTTGACGCATTGCTCGGTCAAGGCTGCGACCGCAAGACGGTGCTGTTTGCGCTGGGCGGCGGTGTGGTGGGCGACATGACCGGCTTTGCGGCGGCGAGCTATATGCGTGGTGTGCCCTTTGTGCAGGTGCCGACCACGCTTTTGTCGCAGGTCGACTCGTCGGTGGGCGGCAAGACCGCCATCAACCACCCGTTGGGCAAAAACATGATCGGCGCGTTCTACCAACCCGTGCGCGTGGTCTGCGACCTGAACACCCTGACCACTTTGCCCCCGCGCGAGTTGAGCGCGGGCCTGGCCGAAGTCATCAAATACGGCCCGATCGCCGACATGGCCTTCTTCGATTGGATCGAGGCCAACATCGACGCGCTCATCGCCCAAGACCCGGCCGCATTGGCGCACGCCGTCCAACGCAGCTGCGAGGTCAAGGCCTGGGTGGTGGGTCAAGACGAGCGCGAAGCGGGCCTGCGGGCCATCCTGAATTTTGGGCACACCTTCGGCCACGCCATCGAGGCGGGTCTGGGCTTTGGCGTTTGGTTACACGGCGAAGCCGTGGGTTGCGGCATGGTCATGGCAGCAGAACTTTCGCAGCGCCTGGGCAAAGTCGACGCCGCTTTTGTGGCGCGTTTGCGGGCCTTGATCGCGCGTGCGGGCTTGCCGGTGCGCGGCCCGGTCATTGATGCGGCCGACAACGCGGGCCATTACATCGAACACATGCGCCTCGATAAAAAAGCCATCGGCGGCGACATCCAGTTTGTGGTGATCGATGGCCCCGGAAAAGCCACCGTGTGTGGTGCGCCCGACGCCTTGGTGCGCGAGGTGATCAACGCCTGCTGCGCCTGAACCATGTTGGCCGAGTCATTGGATTTGCCTGTGGGTTCAAGCCAGCCACTGGCCAGCTTGTCGGCGCTGGCCTGCGATCCGGCGAACAGCCGGGGCCGACGGTTTGCTGAAGCTCCCGCGCCCACGCGCAACGCTTTCCAGCGTGACCGCGACCGCATCGTGCACTCCACCGCATTCCGGCGGCTGGTCTACAAAACACAGGTGTTTTTGAACCACGAAGGTGACCTGTTTCGAACGCGGCTCACGCACTCCATTGAAGTCGCCCAGCTGGGTCGCTCCATCGCTCGGGCGCTGGGGCTCAATGAGGATTTGGTCGAAGCCGTGTCGCTGGCGCACGACCTGGGCCACACGCCTTTCGGACACGCTGGGCAGGACGCGCTGAACGAATGCATGGCCGAGCACGGCGGCTTTGAACACAACCTGCAAAGCCTGCGTGTAGTGGATAAGCTTGAAGAGCGCTACCCGGCGTTTGACGGCCTGAACCTGAGCTTTGAAACCCGCGAGGGCGTGCTCAAACATTGCTCGCGTACGAATGCCGAGCATCTGGAGCGTACCGAGCCGAGCGGGGTGGGGCGGCGCTTCATCGACCGCACCCAGCCCAGCCTGGAGGCGCAGCTGTGCAACCTGGCCGATGCGATTGCCTACAACGCACACGACATCGACGACGGCGTTCGCTCGGGGCTGATCAGCATCGAGCAACTGCTGGAGGTGGAGCTGTTTGCGCATTACCACCAACAAACGCTGGCCGAGCACCCGGGCTTGTCAGAAAAGCCGCGCCGCGTTTTGTACGAAACCATTCGCCGCATGCTGAGTGATCAGGTGTACGACGTGATCGACACCACCCGCCGGGCCGTGTTGCGGGCGGGCGTTGCTTCGTTGGAAGAAGCCCGCTTGGCTGGGCCTTTGGTGGCTTTCAGCCCCGGCATGAAGGCCCGCAGCGGCGAGCTCAAAAAGTTTTTGTTCGCGCAGCTCTACCGCCATCCGCAGGTCATGCACACCACCGGGCAGGCGCAGCAGGTGGTGCGTGAGTTGTTCGCCGCTTACGTGGCCCAGCCCGCTGAGATGTCCGCCGACTTCGCCGCCAATACCGACCTGCATCGCTCGGTGGCCGACTACATCGCTGGCATGACCGACCGCTTTGCCCTGCGGGAGCACGAACGCCTGACCGGGCGCAAGTTGTTGTGAGCCCGGTGAGCGCCCACCGCGCCGCTTGGCTGGTCGTCCTCGCGGGCGGCGTGGCGGCTTTGCAGGTGGGCAAGTTGCCGCCCGCCTTGCCCGCGCTGCAGGCCGAGCTGGGCCTCACGCTGGTGCAGTCCGGTTTCCTGTTGTCCATGGTGCAACTCGCTGGCATGAGTTTGGCGGTGTTCATGGGCCTGCTGGCCGATGGCATGGGGCTCAAGCGCAGCATGGTGCGCGGGTTGTGCTTGCTGGCGCTGGCCAGTGGTTTGGGCGCATTCGCCACGTCGGTCACGGCTTTGCTTTTCTTGCGAGCGATGGAAGGGTTGGGTTTTTTGCTGGTGGCATTGCCCGCGCCCGCCTTGATCCGCCGCTTGGTGCCGCCCGAGCAGCTGCCCGGCATGCTGGGCGTGTGGGGCGCCTACATGCCCACCGGCACTGCGCTGGCTTTGCTGGCCGGTCCGCTGTTCATTCCGGCCTGGGGCTGGGGGGCTTGGTGGTGGCTGTTTGCTGCCGTGTCGCTGGCCATGGCCGCGTGGTTGTGGCGCAGCGTGCCCGCTGACCCCGTGGCCCACACAGCCGCAGCGGGGCTTGGTGCCTGGCAGCGCCTGCGTCGCACTTTGAGTGCCCGAGGCCCCTGGCTGGTGGCCCTCACTTTCGGCATGTATTCGGGCCAGTGGCTGGCGGTGGTGGGTTTCTTGCCGTCCATTTACGCAGCCGCTGGGGTGAGTGGTGCGCTGCTGGGCGTGCTCACGGCCTTGGCGGCGGCCGTCAACATTTTGGGCAACATGGCCTCGGGCCGCTTGCTGCAGCGCGGCTGGGCACCCCGCAGCACGCTGTGGCTGGGCTTTGGCGCCATGGCGCTGGGCAGCACGGTGGCTTTTGCGCCCTTCACTGAAAGTCTGCCTTGGTTGCGTTTTGCCGGGGTGCTGTTGTTTTCGGGCATGGGCGGCTTGGTGCCGGGCACGCTGTTCAGCTTGGCGGTGCGCCTGGCCCCGGGGGAGCAGCAAGTGGCCACCACGGTGGGCTGGGTGCAGCAACTCTCGGCCCTGGGGCAATTTGTGGGGCCCCCCGTGGTGGCGGCCGTGGCCGCTCGGGCAGGCGGCTGGCAGCTCACGCCGCTGTTCACGGTGGGCTGTTGTGTGGTGGGGGCGGTGCTGGCCTGGCTGGCTGGGCGCGAATTGGCGCGACGTGTCGAACTGCAAAACAAACCTGCAAGTTGAGAGCGGCTGCGTTTGTTAAGCTGATAGATTCATTCTTCAAAAAATGCATGTCTCAGATATTTTGAAGCCGACTGGCTTGATCGAGTAATGCTGCAGGCCAGCCAGCGTGATGCGTTGACAATGTGAGTCATACTTTTGTGCGAAGCACGAGATGTTCAAAATAAGGAGAAGGTTCAATGGTTTGGAGCGACGTTTCAAGGGGCACATTGTCGCGTGCATCTTCAGTGCTTGGGCTGGGTTGCGGTTGTCTTTTTGTGTCGTCTGTAAGCGTTGCTCCAGTCATTGACTGGGCGGAAACAAGAAATCAAAAAGCAGTGAGCGGGTTGACATCATGACCAAATTTGGCCAAGAGAACAGCACCACCGAATTCAAACGACAGCTCAGCGATGCGCTGGAAAAAGAAGTGGTGGCGTTTCTCAATTCAGCCAAGGGCGGCGATCTGTACATCGGTGTGGATGACGATGGTGAAGTGCTGGGCGTCAGCGATGTGGATGCCCAGATGCTGGCGATTTCTGACCGCATCCGCAACAACATCTTGCCCTCTTGCCTCGGGTTGTACGACGTGTATGCGCAGGAACACGAGGGAAAAACCGTGATTCATGTGGTGGTGACGCGCGGCACCGAAAAACCGTATTACCTCAAACGCTACGGTCAATCACCTGCAGGTTGTTTCACTCGGGTTGGCAGCGGCGTGCAGCCCATGACCTCGGGCATGATTGACCAACTCTATGCCGGGCGGGTGCGCAACTCGCTGCGCAACATTCCCGCGCCGACCACGCTCAAACTCACGTTCCAGCAGTTGAAGATTTACTACCAGGAAAAAGGCTTCGAGATCAACGATACCTTTTTGCACAACCTCGACCTTTACGTGCCGGACAGCGAACGCCTGAATTACGCCGCCTACTTGCTGGCGGACACCAACAGCATTTCCATCAAGGTCGCCAAATATGCCGGAGCCGACAAATGCGACCTGATCGAAAACCAGGAATACGGCTACTGCTCACTGCTCAAGGCCACCCACCGTGTGCTCGACAAGCTCGAAATCGAAAACCGCACCCTGACCCGCATCACCGGCGCCGCAGAGCGCGAGCAGCGCCGCTAGTTCAACGCCCGCGCCCTGCGCGAAGCGCTGATCAACGCCATCATTCACAACGACTACACCGCCGAGGTGCCGCCGCTGGTGGAGATTTATGCTGACCGCATCAGCATCACCTCATATGGCGGACTGTTGAGTGGTTTGAGTCTGGAGGAATGCCTGAGTGGCCGATCCATGCCGCGCAACCGCGAACTGATGCGGGTGTTTCGCGACATGGAGCTGGTCGAGCACCTTGGCTCGGGCATGCGGCGCATCTTGAATGCCTACGACAGTGACATCGTTCACATCAGCGAGCACTTTTTTGAGCTGCGTTTTCCGATGGCGTCTGAGGCCCTGGCGCTTATTCCCGAAGTGGCAGAGTCAGGGGCAGAGTCAGGGGCAGAGTCAGGGGCAGAGTCAGGGGCAGAGTCAGGGGCAGAGTCGTTATCAAAAAAAATCCTGCATCTTCTTCGCGAGGCAGCTTTATCCAAGTCTGAACTCTCAAGCCAGTTGGGCCTCAAGTCCGTCACTGGCGCACTGAACCGCGCAGTCAACGCGCTGTTGGAGGCTCATTGGATTGAAAGAACCCTGCCTGATAAACCCCAAAGCCGCCTGCAAAAATACCGGCTGACGCAGGCGGGGTGGCTGGGGATGGACTCATCAAGGAATCACGATGCCGTTGATGGGCGTGGTTGATGAGTAAGTGGTCCGTTTCTTCACTTAAGGATGGACTGAATAACTTAATTGCAGCTGCTGTACAAAGCCTGATTGTTTGATGCAGTGATTTTTGAGTGTCTGCCGATTACGCTGCCCTGCTAACGAGACCCAGCAACGCGTACGCCATGGGCAAACCTCGGCCATGTTGGCTGTCAATGCGAGCGCATTCGCCTGTATTGGGACATTGGCGCGCTGATCCACGCTCGCCAGCAGCAAGAGGGCTGGGGGGCCTGGGTGATTCCGCATTTGGCGCGTGATTTGCACAACGAACTGCCGGAGGAAAAAGGCTTTTCCGAGCGCAACATCAAGCGGATGTTGGCGGTTTATCGCGAATACCCCCACCTTCAATTTGTGCCACAAGCTGTGGCACAAATTGAGCCAGACACCAAAGTGCCACAGGCTGCGGCACTTTTCCCGTCGGACTTGGTTCAGTCCATACCCTGGGGACTCCACACCGAGCTCATGGCCAAGGTCAAAGACTTGGCTGCCCGCCTTTGGTCTTCATCGCTGCCAGCGGGCAGGGCGGTGTGCATTTAAAAACGACAATACACAGGCTGCATGACCGAGGATGTGTCTTCCTGATAAGACCCTGTATCAGCAGGCACAATCTCGCCCATGACTGACATGAACACCCCCGAAATTGCTGACACCGTGCGCTGGCTCGAACGTGCCGTGATTGGCCTGAACCTGTGCCCCTTTGCCAAAGCCCCGCACGTCAAGGGCCAGATCCATTACGTGCTGAGCGAGGCCAAAGGCCTGGAAGGCTTGCGCGACGAGCTGATTGAGCAGCTGCAGGCGCTGGCCGCCACGCCTGCCGAAGAGCGCGAAACCGTGCTCTTGATCGTGCCGCAGATGCTGCAGGATTTTCTGGAGTTCAACGACTTTCTGGACGAAGCCGATGCCGTGTTGCAAGAGCTCGACATGGAAGGCGTGTTCCAGGTGGCGAGCTTTCACCCGCAATTCCAGTTTGCGGACACCGAGCCGGACGACATCGGCAACTTCACCAACCGCTCGCCTTATCCCACGCTGCACTTGCTGCGCGAGGAAAGCATCGACAGGGCGGTGGATGCTTTCCCTGAGGCCGAGATGATTTACGAAACCAACATCGAGACCATGGACAAGCTGGGCGTTGAAGGCTGGAAAAAGCTGGATGTGGGGCCAACCCCATGAAAAAGCAAAAGGCCAACGACAACGCCGCATCGCAGCTGCCGCCTGAAGTGCGCCCCGGTCAGTCGGTCGAGCTGCTCAAAGAACTGCACATCCTGACCCGCGAGGGCAAGCTCAACCAGGATTCGCGCCGCAAGCTCAAGCAGGTTTACCACCTGTTCCAGTTCATCGAAAAGTTGCTGCTCGAATTACCCGCCTGCGACACCGGACCCACGCTGGCTGATCATGGCGCTGGCAAGTCGTATCTGGGCTTCATCATTTACGACCTGTTCTTCAAGGCGCTGGGCCAAGGCACGATTTACGGCATCGAAACGCGCAGCGAGTTGGTGGAGTCGTCCAAAGCGTTGGCCCAAAAGCTGGGCTTTGAGCGCATGCGCTTTTTGAATGTGAGTGTGGCCGAATCGACGCAAAGTGATCAGCTGCCCGCGCAAATCGACGTGGTGACGGCCTTGCACGCCTGCGACACCGCCACCGACGACGCCATCGCCTTTGGCCTGCAAAAGAAAGCCAAGTACATGGTGTTGGTGCCCTGCTGCCAGGCCGAATTGGCCCGAGCGCTCAACCAAAATAAGGCCCTTAATTTGCAGCGCACGCCTTTGGCCGAGCTGTGGCGTCACCCCCTGCACACCCGCGAAGTGGGCAGCCAGCTGACCAACGTTTTGCGCTGCCTGTATCTGGAGTCACAGGGCTATGCCGTGACGGTGACTGAGCTGGTGGGCTGGGAACACAGCATGAAAAACGAGCTGATTCTGGCCAGGTACACCGGCCAGAAAAAACGCGCCTCCGGCGAGCGCCTGCTGGCGCTGCTGCAAGAGTTTGGGGTGGAGGCGCCGATGGGCAGTAGGTACCCGCTGGTCGCCAGATCAGAAGCGGTCTGACCTGGCGCTCAGCAGACACCAAGCGCCTTATTGCGGCTCAATCTTCGCGTCGCGAATCGCCTTGGCCCATTTGGCGGTTTCGGCTTTGGAGCGTTGTTAATTGGGGTCAGATCCCAATTAAACTGCGGCTCTCAAACAGGGAGTTTCCATGGCCCGCCAACCCCGTCTCACCGTTGCCGGTTACCCGCACCACGTCATTCAGCGCGGCAATGACCGCCAGGCCATCGTGCGCGACGATGTGGACCGCGAGCGTTTGCTGGCGCTGTGGCAAGAGCATGCGCAAACTTTCAAGGTGGCCATCCATGCGTATGTGATCATGGACAACCACTTCCATTTGCTGCTCACCCCCGAAACCGACGAGGCCTTGCCCCAAATGATGCAGGCGGTGGGGCGGGCCTATGTGCGCTACTTCAATTTGCGGCACCAGCGCACGGGAACTTTGTGGGAAGGGCGCTACCGCAGTAACCTCATTGAGAGTGAGCGCTATCTTTTGGCCTGCATGGTCTACATCGACCTGAATCCCGTGCGGGCGGGCATGGTGGGGCAAGCTGCCGACTTCAAATGGTCCAGCCACAGGCACTGTATTGGGCAGATGAGCGACAAGTTGGTGACGCCGCATGCCCTGTTTTGGGGCTTGGGCAATACGCCGTTCGCACGCGAGGCGGCTTATGCCGAGTTGGTGCAGACGGGCCTGGCGCAGCGAGAAAAGGACCAACTCACCCAAAGCGCCTTGTCGGGCTGGGCTTTGGGTTCGGCTGGTTTTGTGGGTGACTTGCAGCAAACCACCCAGCGTCGTTTGGTGCCTGGCAAGGCTGGCCGACCTGCCAAAAAGACACCCGTTTGAATCTGTCCCCAATTTATTTGAAGCCAAGTCAAAAGCTGAATTAATTGGGATCTGACCCCAATTAAAAAGTTTGGCATGGATGCTGCTGTGCACTACACTCTTCGGTCTGCGTGAAAACCCTTAGGAGCGCCCATGACTTCGGCCAGTGCAAAAGAACATTTCCAATCGACCGGTCTGTATGACCCCGCCAACGAGCACGATGCTTGTGGTGTCGGCTTTGTGGCCCACATCAAAGGGCACAAGACCCACGCCATCGTGACCCAGGCGCTCAAGATCCTAGAAAACCTGGACCACCGGGGTGCGGTGGGCGCGGACGCGCTCATGGGCGACGGTGCGGGTATCTTGATCCAGCTGCCCGATGCGCTGTACCGCGACGAGATGGCCAAACAAGGTGTGGCGTTGCCACCTTTTGGCGAATACGGCGTCGGCATGGTCTTCTTGCCCAAAGAGCACGCCTCGCGCATGGCTTGCGAGCAAGAGCTCGAGCGCGCCGTCAAGGCCGAAGGCCAAGTGGTGCTGGGCTGGCGCGATGTGCCGGTGAACCGTGACATGCCTATGTCGCCCACCGTGCGCGAAAAAGAGCCGGTCATGCGCCAGATCTTCATTGGCCGTGGCGCCGATGTGATCGTGCAGGACGCCTTGGAGCGCAAGCTGTACGTGATCCGCAAGACCGCCAGCGCCGCCATCCAGAACCTGCGCCTGAAGCACAGCAACGAGTACTACATCCCCAGCATGTCCAGCCGCACTGCGGTCTACAAGGGCTTGCTGCTGGCCGATCAAGTGGGCACCTATTACCTCGACCTGCAAGACGAGCGCTGCGTCTCGGCTTTGGGCCTGGTGCACCAGCGTTTCTCCACCAACACCTTCCCAGAGTGGCCATTGGCTCACCCCTACCGCTATGTGGCGCACAACGGCGAGATCAACACCGTCAAAGGCAACTACAACTGGATGAAGGCCCGCGAAGGCGTGATGTCTTCGCCCGTTTTGGCCAACGACCTGCAAAAGCTCTATCCCATCAGCTTCGCTGGTCAGTCCGACACCGCCACCTTTGACAACTGCCTGGAACTGCTGACGATGGCGGGTTACCCCATCAGCCAGGCCGTGATGATGATGATCCCCGAGCCTTGGGAACAGCACACCACCATGGACGAGCGCCGCAAGGCCTTCTATGAATACCATGCTGCCATGCTCGAGCCATGGGACGGCCCCGCCTCCATCGTGTTCACTGACGGCCGCCAGATCGGCGCCACGCTCGACCGCAACGGCCTGCGCCCTTCGCGCTACATCATCACCGACGACGACATGGTCATCATGGGCTCCGAGACCGGCGTGCTGCCGATTCCTGAGAGCAAGATCGTGCGCAAATGGCGTCTGCAGCCCGGCAAGATGTTCCTGATCGATCTGGAACAAGGCCGCATGATCAACGACGAAGAGTTGAAGGCCGGTTTGGCCAGCGCCAAACCCTACAAGCAGTGGATCGAAAACCTGCGCATCAAACTCGACGACGTGGCAGACGCCCCTGTGCAAGCAGCCGCATCCGACGTGCCTTTGCTCGATCTGCAACAAGCCTTTGGCACCACACAAGAAGACATCAAGTTCTTGCTGGCCCCCATGGCCTCTGCCGGTGAAGAAGCCATTGGCTCCATGGGCAACGACAGCCCGCTGGCCGTGCTGTCCGACAAAAACAAGCCGCTGTACAACTACTTCAAGCAGTTGTTTGCGCAGGTGACCAACCCGCCGATCGACCCGATCCGCGAAGCGATCGTGATGTCGTTGGTGTCCTTCATCGGCCCCAAGCCGAACCTGCTGGACATCAACCAGGTCAACCCGCCGATGCGCTTGGAAGTCAGCCAGCCCATCCTGGACTTCGCCGACATGGCCAAGCTGCGCAACATCGAGCAAGCCACCAAGGGCAAGTTCAAGAGCGCAACACTCGACATCACTTACCCCGCCATGTGGGGTCGTGAAGGCGTGGAAGCCAAGCTGGCCTCGCTCTGCGCCGAAGCGGTGGACGCCATCAAAGGCGGCCACAACATCCTGATCATCAGCGACCGTGGCGTGAGCGCCACCCAGGTGGCCGTGCCCGCCTTGCTGGCGCTGTCAGCCATTCACCAGCACCTGGTGACCGAAGGCCTGCGCACCACGGCCGGCCTGGTGGTTGAGACGGGCACCGCCCGCGAAGTGCACCACTTTGCTGTGCTGGCCGGTTACGGCGCAGAAGCCGTGCACCCCTACTTGGCGATGGAAACCCTGGCTGCGCTGCACAAAGAGCTGCCGGGCGACTTGTCGGCCGAGAAAGCCATCTACAACTACGTCAAGGCGATTGGCAAGGGTCTGTCCAAGATCATGTCCAAGATGGGCGTGAGCACCTACATGTCGTATTGCGGTGCGCAGTTGTTTGAAGCCATCGGCATCAACACCGAAACCATCAACAAGTACTTCACCGGCACCTCCAGCCGCGTGGGCGGTATCGGCGTGTTCGAGATCGCTGAAGAAGCTTTCCGCATGCACACCACCGCCTTTGGCGACGACCCGATCCTGGCCACCATGTTGGATGCCGGTGGCGAATACGCTTGGCGTGCCCGTGGTGAAGAGCACATGTGGACGCCCGACGCGATCGCCAAGTTGCAGCACTCCACCCGCGCCAACAACTTCAGCACTTACAAGGAATACGCGCAGATCATCAACGACCAAAGCAAGCGCCACATGACGTTGCGCGGTCTGTTCGAGTTCAAGATCGACCCGTCCAAAGCCATCCCGCTGGAACAGGTCGAGCCTGCGGCCGAGATCGTCAAGCGTTTCGCTACCGGTGCGATGTCGTTGGGTTCGATCTCCACCGAAGCGCACGCCACCCTGGCCGTGGCCATGAACCGCATTGGCGGCAAGAGCAACACCGGTGAAGGCGGCGAAGACTCGGCGCGTTACCGCAACGAACTCAAGGGCATCCCGATCAAGTTGGGCGATTCCTTGAAGAGCGTGATCGGTGAAGAAAACGTCGAAGTCGACATGCCTTTGGCTGCCGGTGACTCTTTGCGTTCGCGCATCAAGCAAGTGGCTTCGGGCCGCTTTGGCGTCACCGCCGAATACCTGTCGAGCGCCGACCAGATCCAGATCAAGATGGCCCAGGGTGCCAAGCCCGGTGAAGGCGGCCAGTTGCCTGGCGGCAAGGTGTCCGACTACATTGGCAAGCTGCGCCACTCGGTGCCCGGTGTGGGCCTGATCTCGCCACCACCGCACCACGACATCTACTCCATCGAGGACTTGGCCCAGCTGATCCACGACCTGAAGAACGTGGCCCCACACAGCGACATCAGCGTCAAGCTCGTGTCCGAAATCGGCGTCGGCACCATCGCCGCCGGTGTGGCCAAGTGCAAGGCCGACCACGTTGTGATCGCGGGCCACGACGGCGGCACGGGCGCATCGCCTTGGTCGTCGGTCAAGCACGCAGGCTCGCCATGGGAAATCGGTCTGGCCGAAACCCAGCAGACCCTGGTGCTCAACGGCTTGCGCGGTCGTATCCGTGTGCAGGCCGACGGTCAGATGAAGACCGGCCGTGACGTGGCGATTGGCGCCTTGTTGGGTGCTGACGAGTTCGGCTTCGCCACCGCACCGCTGGTGGTTGAAGGCTGCATCATGATGCGCAAGTGCCACCTGAACACCTGCCCGGTGGGCGTGGCCACACAAGACCCCACACTGCGCAAAAAGTTCACCGGCAAGCCCGAGCATGTCGTGAACTACTTCTTCTTCATCGCCGAAGAAGTGCGCCAGATCATGGCCCAGCTGGGCATCGCCAAATTTGACGACCTGGTGGGCCGTGCCGACCTGCTCGACATGAATAGCGGTGTGGAGCACTGGAAAGCCAAGGGCCTGGACTTCGGTCGCTTGCTGGCTGTGCCACAAGTGGCTTCCACCGTGGCTGTGCGCCATGTGGACACACAAGACCACGGCTTGGAAAAAGCCCTGGACAACGTGCTGATCGCCAAGAGCCGCGCTGCCATCGACAAGGGCGAAAAAGTGCAGTTCATGGAAGTTGCCCGCAACGTGAACCGCTCGGTCGGCGCCATGTTGTCCGGCGCGGTGACCAAGGTGCACCCCGAAGGCTTGCCTGACGACACCTTGCGCATCCAACTGGAAGGTACCGGTGGTCAGTCATTCGGCGCGTTCCTGGCCAAGGGCATCACGCTGGACCTGATCGGTGAAGCCAACGACTACACCGGCAAAGGTTTGTCGGGTGGTCGCGTGGTGGTGCGACCGAGCCTGGAGTTCCGTGGCGTGCCCTCGCAAAACATCATCGTGGGCAACACCGTCATGTACGGCGCGACCACCGGTGAGGCCTTCTTTGCTGGCGTGGCCGGCGAGCGCTTTGCGGTGCGTCTGTCCGGCGCCACCGCCGTGGTGGAAGGCACAGGCGACCACGGTTGCGAATACATGACCGGCGGCACCGTCGCGGTCTTGGGTAAAACCGGCCGCAACTTCGGCGCGGGCATGAGCGGCGGTATCGCTTATGTGTACGACGAAGACGGCGAATTCGCCTCGCGCTGCAACACCGCCATGGTCAGCATGGAAAAAGTGCTGACGGTGGCCGAGCAAGAGGCGCAAGTCGACCGCAAGGTCTGGCACCGTGACCAAGCCGACGAGGCGCAATTGAAGAAACTGCTGGAAGACCACCACAAGTGGACTGGTAGCCAGCGTGCTCGCGAGTTGTTGGACAACTGGGCCACGGCCCGCCCCAAGTTCGTGAAGGTGTTCCCGAACGAATACAAGCGCGCCTTGGGTGAAATCAATGCCAAGAAAGCCGCCAAGGCTGCTCAGCCCGTCGCTGCCTGAGCCCCACGTTAAGAATCGAAGGAAACATCATGGGAAAAATCACAGGTTTCATGGAATTTGAGCGCATCGAAGAGGGCTACAAACCCGTTGCCGAGCGCTTGAAGAACTACGGCGAGTTCGTGATCGGTTTGACACCCGAGCAGTCCAAAACCCAAGCAGCCCGCTGCATGGATTGCGGCACACCTTTTTGCAACAACGGCTGCCCTGTCAACAACATCATCCCGGACTTCAACGACCTGGTGTACCAGGGCGACTGGAAGAACGCGATCGAGGTGCTGCACAGCACCAACAACTTCCCCGAGTTCACCGGCCGCATCTGCCCAGCACCTTGCGAAGCCGCTTGCGTGGTCAACTTCAACGACGACGCCGTGGGCATCAAGTCCATTGAGCACGCCATCATCGACCGCGCTTGGGCCGAAGGTTGGGTCACCCCCCGTCCTGCCAAGGTCAAGACCGGCAAGACTGTGGCCATCATTGGCGCAGGCCCCGCAGGCCTCGCCGCCGCACAGCAGCTGGCACGAGCCGGCCACGACGTGACCCTGTTCGAGAAGAACGATCGCGTGGGCGGCTTGCTGCGCTACGGCATTCCTGACTTCAAGATGGAAAAGACGCACATCGACCGTCGCGTTCAGCAGCTTGAAGCCGAAGGCGTGAAGATCCGCACCAGCGTGCTGGTGGGCGAATGGCCCAAGGATTCCAAGGTCACCAACTGGGCCAAGGAAACCGTCAGCGCCGAACAGCTCAAGAAAGACTTTGACGCCGTGCTGCTCACAGGTGGTTCCGAGCAGTCGCGTGACCTGCCCGTGCCCGGCCGGGATCTCGACGGCATCCATTTCGCGATGGAATTCTTGCCCCAGCAAAACAAGGTCAATGCCGGCGACAAGCTCAAAGGCCAACTGCGCGCTGACGGCAAAAACGTCATCGTGATCGGCGGCGGTGACACCGGCAGCGACTGCGTGGGCACCAGCACACGCCACGGCGCTGTGAGCGTCACCCAGTTCGAAGTGATGCCCGAGCCGCCCGAAAAAGAAAACAAGGCGATGATCTGGCCCTACTGGCCCATGAAGCTGCGCACCAGCTCCAGCCACGACGAGAGCGCTGAGAAGGGCCTGTTGCAACGCGAGTTCGCCATCTCCACCAAAGAGTTCATCGGCGAAAAGGGCAAAGTCACAGGTCTGAAAACCGTTCACGTCGAGTTCAAAGACGGCAAGATGGTCGAGGTGCCCGGCACTGAGAAGGAATACAAAGCCGACATGGTTTTGTTGGCCATGGGCTTCACCAACCCAGTTGCCACCGTGCTCGACGCTTTTGGCATCGACAAAGACGCCCGAGGCAACGCCAAGGCCAGCACCGACTTCACAGGCGGCTATGCCACCAACGTGAACAAGGTGTTTGCTGCAGGTGACATGCGCCGGGGTCAGTCCCTCGTTGTTTGGGCGATTCGTGAAGGCCGTCAGGCTGCTCGCGCAGTCGACGAATTCCTGATGGGTCAAAGCGACCTGCCACGTTAAGGTCACCCTGTTCTAGGTAAAATCCCTAGAAGACCAAGGTTTACAAAGCGTATACCTTGGTTGATTAACATCACAAGAGCCGGACCCTTCCGGCTTTTGTTTTTCATGAACAGCCCTTCCATACCTCCTCCACTTGTTGAACTGCGCGACCTGACCTTTGGGTACGGCGACCGTGTCATCTTGAAGAACCTGAGCTTCAATGTGCCGCGTGGGCAAGTCACGGCCCTGATGGGCGTGTCGGGGGGTGGTAAGACCACGGTGCTGCGCCTCATTGGCGGGCAGATCCGCGCCAGCCAAGGGCAGCTGTTGTTTGATGGTGCTGACATCACACCCATGCGCCAGGCCGAGCTGTATGCAGCCCGCCGCCGCATGGGCATGCTGTTTCAGTTTGGTGCCTTGTTCACCGACATGAGTGTGTTCGACAACGTGGCCTTTCCCTTGCGGGAACACACCCGTTTGTCCGAAGACCTGATCCGCGACATCGTGCTCATGAAGCTCGATGCGGTGGGCTTGCGCGGTGCGCGGGACCTGAAGCCTTCAGAGATCTCAGGCGGCATGAGCCGCCGCGTGGCCCTGGCCCGAGCCATCGCGTTGGACCCTGACCTCATCATGTACGACGAGCCCTTTGCCGGTCTCGACCCGATCTCGCTGGGCACGGCGGCCCGTCTGATTCGCCGCCTCAATGACAGCTTGGGCATCACCAGCGTGGTGGTCTCGCACGATGTGACCGAAACCTTTGAAATCGCCGACCATGTGGTCATCCTCGCGCATGGTGGTGTGGCGGCGCAGGGCACGCCAGCCGAGCTGCGGGTCAGCACCGATCCGTTGATCCACCAGTTTGTACACGCGTTGAGCGATGGTCCGGTGCCCTTCCATTACCCGGCCCCTACGGCTGCGCAAGACTACGACGGGAGGTCGGCATGATCACCGCCATGTTGGGCGCTTTGGGCGCATCGACCCGTCAGCTGCTGGCCGATTGGGGCTTTGCTGCGCGTTTGTTTCTTAAGCTGGTGGTCATGTCGGGTGCGGCGTTCAAGCGTTTTGGCCTGGTGCGCGACCAGATTCACTTTTTGGGCAACTATTCGCTGGCCATCATCACCGTGTCGGGTCTGTTTGTCGGCTTTGTGTTGGGATTGCAGGGCTACTACACGCTGCAGCGCTACGGCTCGGCTGAGGCGCTGGGCCTGCTGGTGGCTCTGAGCCTGGTGCGCGAGTTGGGGCCGGTCGTGGCGGCTTTGCTGTACGCCGGGCGTGCGGGAGCATCACTGACGGCAGAGATCGGCCTGATGCGTGCGGGTGAGCAACTCACGGCCCTTGAGATGATGGCGGTGGATCCGCTGCAACGCATTTTGGCGCCGCGCTTTTGGGGTGGCATCATCGCCTTGCCCTTGCTGGCGGCGGTGTTCAGCGCCGTGGGCATTTTGGGCGGTTACGTGGTGGGCGTGCTGCTCATTGGCGTGGACGCGGGTTCGTTTTGGAGCCAGATGCAAGGCGGCGTGGATGTGTTCAAGGACGTGGGCAACGGCATCATCAAGAGCGTGGTGTTTGGTGTGGCCGTGACCTTCATTGCCTTGCTGCAAGGCTATGTGGCCAAGCCCACGCCTGAAGGTGTGGCCAGCGCCACGACCCGCAGTGTGGTGGTTTCTTCTTTGTCGGTGTTGGGACTGGACTTCATCCTGACCGCGATGATGTTCAGCATTTGAGGAGGACGGCATGCAACGTTCAAAAAATGATGTGTGGGTCGGTTTGTTTGTGTTGCTCGGTGCAGTGGCCGTGCTGTTTCTGGCCCTGAAGGCCGCCAACTTGCTGACTTGGAGTTTCAACCAAGACTACGAGGTCACGGCCAAGTTCGACAACATTGGCGGGCTCAAGCCTGGTGCTGCGGTCAAGAGTGCCGGCGTGGTGGTCGGGCGCGTCAAAAAGATCGAATTTGACGGCGAATCCTTTCAGGCCAAGGTCACTTTGGGCATGCAAACCGAGCACGCTTTTCCGCAAGACAGCTCTCTGAAAATCCTCACCAGCGGTTTGCTGGGTGAGCAATACCTCGATGTCGCGCCTGGCGCTGACGAGAAAAACCTGGCCGCCGGAGACCGCATTGGCTCCACCCAGTCGGCCGTCATCCTGGAAAACCTGATCAGCCAGTTCTTGTTCAGCCAGGCCGAAAAAACTTCTTCTGAAGGAAGCAAACCATGATGACATCTGTGAAACGCTTGGCACTGTGGGCCAGCATGGGTGTGTTGCTGGCTCTCCAAGGCTGTGCCACAGTCAAAAGCGCTGATGCGCGAGATCCTTGGGAGCCCATGAACCGCAGTGTGTTTGAGTTCAATCAGGTGGTTGATCAGGTGGCCATCAAGCCCGTTGCGCAGGCCTATGTGCAGGTGGTTCCCGGTTTGGTGCGCACGGGCGTGGGCAACTTCTTTGGCAACCTGAGCGATGTCTGGTCTTTTGCCAACAGTGCGATGCAACTGAAAGGCCAAGCTGCGGCAGAGTCCTTCATGCGGGTCACGGTCAACACGTATTTGGGACTGGGTGGTGTGCTGGACGTGGCCACCGAGATGCGCCTTGAAAAGCACAAAGAAGACTTCGGGCAGACCTTGGGATATTGGGGTGTGAATCCCGGCCCTTACGTGGTGCTGCCATTGTTGGGTCCATCGACTTTGCGTGACACGGCCGCTTTGCCGCTGGACATGCGGGGTGATGCTTCGCAGCTGATTTCTGACGAGGCCACGCGCAACGCCTTGACGGTGACCCGCGTAGTCGACCTGCGTTCTCGCTTGCTGCAAACGGTGGATGTGGTGATGAGCGCGTCGCTCGATCCCTACAGTTTTGTGCGTGATGGCTACCTGCAAAAGCGCCAAAACGATATCTATGACGGCAATGCACCCAGCAACTTTGATTACGGCGACTCTGCAAAGAACTGAAGAGCTCGCTCGTTACAGTTTTTCACAAGCGCATATGGCGCTCGACCTATAGTTGCACCATGAATACTTTGACTCAATTTTCAAATTTGAACAGACGCCACTGGCTGACTGCTTTGGCTTTTGCCGGGCTGTCGTCCTTGCCGGTCTTCGCTGTGGCTGCCGATGAGGCGCCTGAGGCCTTCATTCAGCGTATCACCACAGAAACGTTGAACATCATCAAATCGGACAAGGCGCTGCGCACAGGCGATGTCGCCAAAATCATGCTGCTGGTTGACAGCAAGCTGATGCCGCATGTCAACTTTCGCCGAATGACCGCCTTGGCCACGGGCCCGGCCTGGCGCAAAGCCACGCCCGAGCAGCAAAAGCGCTTGCAAGACGAATTCAAAATTTTACTGGTGCGCACCTATTCGGGCGCCCTGAACCAGATCACCGACCAGGTGGTGGTGGTCAAGCCCTTGCGGGCGGGTCAGGAAGACAAAAACCTGGTGGTGAACACCGAAGTGCGTGGCAAAGGTGACCCGATCCAGCTCGACTACCGCCTCGAAAAAACCCCGGGCCAAGGCTCGGGCTGGATGATTTTTGACTTGAACGTGCTGGGCGTGTGGCTGATCGAGAACTACCGCAACCAGTTCACCAAAGAGATCAATGCCGGTGGCATCGATGCGCTGATTGCCAGCTTGGCCGCACGCAACAAGTCCAACGCCAAAGCCTCTTGATTCGGTTTGACATGATTGCCTTGAAGCTGCCCGTCACCTTGCTGCACGACCAAGCCGACGCTTGCTTGGCGCAGTGGGAGTTGCAATTGGCGCAAGGGACCGCCCCCTTGCCAACAGAGGTGGTGTTGGATGCCTCTGCTTTGGTTGAATTTGATTCCTCTGCGTTGGCCGTTCTTTTGGGCTTGCGGCGGGTGTTGACTCAAAAAGGCCGAGCGTTGCGTGTCGAGGGCATGACGCCGCGCTTGCGCGAATTGGCCAGTCTTTACGGGGTGATGGACCTGCTCCAACCCGCCTGAGTGTTGGGTTTTGAGGCTTTTTAAGGTCGATCTGCAGCTTGCACGCCAGCATCTCGGGCCAGCACTTAAAATAGCCCTCTCCCATGCCAGCGCTCTCTTTCCAATCCGTCTCCAAGATCTACCCTGCCAAACAGGCGGGCGCAGCCGCGTTCAAAGCGCTCGACCAAGTCAGCTTTGATGTGGAGGAGGGCGAATTCTTCGGCCTGCTTGGCCCAAACGGCGCAGGCAAAACCACCCTGATCAGCACCTTGGCCGGTCTCAGCCGCCCCACCACCGGGCGCGTGTTGGTGCATGGCCACGATGTGCAAACCGATTACGCCGCTGCCCGCCGCTTGCTCGGCGTGGTGCCGCAAGAGCTGGTGTTTGACCCGTTTTTCACGGTGCGTGAGGCGCTGCGCATCCAGTCGGGCTATTTCGGTGTCAAGCACAACGACGCCTGGATCGACGAGTTGCTGGACAGTCTGGGTTTGGCCGACAAGGCGGGCGCCAACATGCGCCAACTCTCGGGCGGCATGAAGCGCCGCGTGCTGGTGGCGCAAGCCCTGGTGCACAAACCCCGCGTGATCGTGCTCGACGAGCCCACCGCCGGGGTCGATGTCGAGCTGCGCCAGACCCTGTGGGCCTTCATCGCCAAACTCAACAAGCAAGGCCACACCGTCTTGCTGACTACCCATTACTTGGAAGAAGCCGAAGCCCTGTGCGGCCGCATTGCCATGCTCAAGCGCGGGCAGTTGCTGGCCTTGGAGCGCACATCCGACTTGCTGCGCTCGGCCACCAGCCAGGTGCTGCGTTTCAAGCTCGACGGTGACTTGCCGCCTGCCGTGGCGGCCATCGCCCGCGTCACAGGCCGCATCGTGCAGTTGCCCGTGCACAACGCGGTCGAGATCGAAAATTATCTGGCCACCCTGCGCACTGCAGGCTTGGTGGTGGAAGACGTGGAAATCCGACAGGCCGACCTCGAAGACGTGTTTCTTGAAGTCATGAACCGCAAACAAACCGCCTCGGGAGCCCTGGCATGACCGGCTGGCAAACCCTGCTCTACAAAGAGGTGCTGCGTTTTTGGAAAGTCGCTTTCCAGACGGTGGGCGCACCTGTGCTGACCTCGGTGCTGTACATGCTCATCTTCGGCCATGTGCTCGAAGACCATGTCAAGGTGTATGACAACGTGCCCTATACCTCGTTTTTGTTGCCGGGCCTGATGATGATGGGGGTGCTGCAAAACGCTTTTGCCAACAGCTCGTCGAGCCTGGTGCAAAGCAAGATCATGGGCAGCTTGGTGTTTTTGTTGCTCACGCCCTTGTCGCAACGCAGCTGGTTTGTGGCCTATGTGGGCTCATCGGTGGTGCGTGGTCTGGCTGTGGGCTTGGGCGTGTTCGTCATCACGGGCTGGATGGTCAACATCACGTTTGTGAACCCGCTGTGGATTTTGGTGTTTGCCGTCATGGGCGCTGCCATGATGGGCGCATTGGGCGTGATCGCCGGCCTGTGGGCTGAAAAGTTTGACCAGATGGCCGCTTTCCAGAACTTCATCATCATGCCCATGACGTTTTTGTCGGGCGTGTTTTATTCCATCCATTCGCTGCCGCCGTTTTGGCAAAAGCTCAGCCACCTGAACCCGTTTTTCTACATGATCGACGGCTTTCGCTACGGCTTTTTTGGCCAAAGCGATGTCTCCCCTTGGCTCAGTCTGGCGGTGGTGGGCACTGCCTTGGCCGCCATCAGTGCCTTGACCCTTCACCTTTTGCGCATCGGCTACAAAATCCGAAGCTGAAACCCCATGAACGCTGAGCAACTCCAAGCCATCATCGCCGCAGGCCTTTCGTGCACCCACCTCACGGTGGAGGGCGATGGTCGCCATTGGAGCGCGGTGGTCGTGTCCGAGGCCTTTGCCGGCCTGCGCCCTATTGCACGCCACCAACGCGTTTACGCCACGTTGGGCCAAAAAATGCACACCGATGAGGTGCACGCCTTGTCGATGAAGACCTACACGCCCGCCGAATGGGCTGCGCAAGCGAAATGAACCGAAGGCCTTTGGGCCGCAACGCACAGACCTGATTCATGGACAAACTGAAAATTCGCGGCGGCCACCGCCTGCAAGGCACGCTTGATGTGTCGGGTGCCAAAAACGCCGCCCTGCCGGAGTTGTGCGCCGCTTTGCTGAGCGCCGAACCCGTCACGCTGGCCAATGTGCCGCGTCTGCAAGACGTGTCGACCATGCTCAAGCTGATCCGCAACATGGGCGTGACGGCCGAGCACCACGAAGACGGTCGCGTCACGCTGGATGCTGGGGCTTTGAAGAACCCTGAAGCACCTTATGAGTTGGTGAAAACCATGCGCGCCTCGGTGCTGGCGCTGGGCCCCTTGCTGGCCCGTTTTGGCCACGCCAAAGTGTCTTTGCCCGGCGGTTGCGCCATTGGCTCGCGCCCGGTCGACCAGCACATCAAAGGCCTGCAGGCCATGGGTGCGGTCATCACGGTGGACCACGGTTACATGCTGGCCAGCTTGCCCGAGGGCCGCACGCGCCTCAAAGGTGCGCACATCACCACCGACATGGTCACCGTCACCGGCACTGAAAACTTCATGATGGCCGCGGCCCTGGCCGAAGGCGAGACGGTGCTGGAAAACGCCGCCCAAGAGCCCGAGATTCCCGACCTGGCCGAGATGCTCATCAAAATGGGTGCCAAGATCGAAGGCCACGGCACTCGCCGCATCCGCATTCAGGGTGTGGACCGTCTGCATGGTTGTGAGCACCAAGTGGTGGCCGACCGCATCGAGGCGGGTACCTTTTTGTGCGCGGTGGCGGCCACGGGCGGTGATGTGGTGTTGCGCCACGGACGCGCCGATCACCTCGAAGTCGTGATCGAAAAGCTGCGCGATGCCGGTGCCACCATCGAGGCGGGCGAGGGCTTCATTCGTGTCAAGGCCGATGGCCGCTTGAAAGCCCAGAGCTTTCGCACCACCGAATACCCGGGCTTCCCGACCGACATGCAGGCGCAGTTCATGGCGCTCAACTGCATCGCGCAAGGCGCGAGCAAGGTGACCGAAACCATTTTTGAAAACCGTTTCATGCACGTCAACGAGTTGGTGCGCCTGGGTGCCCACATCCAGATCGACGGCAAGGTGTCGGTGATCGAGGGCGTGGAAAAGCTCTCGGGTGCGACGGTCATGGCGACGGACTTGCGGGCCTCGGCCAGCTTGGTGATTGCCGGCTTGGTGGCCGAAGGCGAAACCATTGTCGACCGCATTTACCACCTGGACCGCGGCTATGACCGCATGGAATTGAAACTGCGCGGCCTGGGGGCCGACATTGAAAGAGTGAAATGATCACGCTGGCCCTGTCCAAAGGACGCATCTTTGACGAAACCCTGCCGCTGCTCAAGGCCGCTGGCATCGAGGTGCTGGAAGACCCTGAAAAATCCCGCAAGCTGATCTTGCCCACCAACCAAGCCAACGTGCGCGTGGTGCTGGTGCGGGCCAGCGATGTGCCCACCTATGTGGAATACGGCGGCGCCGATCTGGGTGTGACCGGCCTCGACACCCTCATCGAGCACGGCGGCCAGGGTCTGTACCAGCCGTTGGACCTGAACATCGCCAAATGCCGCATGAGTGTGGCCGTGCGGGCCGATGACGACTACGCAGCGCTCGTGCGCACCGGGGCACGCCTGAAAGTGGCCACCAAATACACGACCATTGCCCGCGACTTCTTTGCCACCAAGGGCGTACACGTCGACCTGATCAAGCTCTACGGCAGCATGGAGTTGGCACCACTTACGGGCCTGGCCGATGCCATTGTGGACCTGGTGTCGACGGGCAACACGCTCAAGGCCAATCATCTGGTTGAAGTCGAACGCATCATGGACATCAGCTCGCGCTTGGTGGTGAACCAGGCTGCGCTCAAGCTCAAGCAAGCGCCGATTCGCGCCATCATCGACGCCTTTGCGGGCGCAGTGAAGAAAGACTGAACATGGGATTGCACGCCAAACCTTTGCAACTGAACACGGCCGACGCCGGTTTTGAAGCGGCCTTCGCGGCGCGCCTGCATTGGTCTGCCGACACCGACGCCGCCATCGAGCAGCGTGTGGCCGACATCCTGGCCGATGTGCAAAAACACGGCGATGCCGCCGTGCTGGAATACACCCAGCGCTTTGATGGCCTGCAAGCGCCCGACGTGCAGGCGCTGGAGATCACCCAAGCCGAATTGCAAGTCGCTTTGGACAGCTTGCCCGCCGTGCAGCGCGAAGCCCTGCAAGCCGCAGCAAGCCGGGTCCGCCAATACCACGAAGCGCAAAAGAAAGCCTCGGGCGAGAGCTGGAGCTACCGCGACGAAGACGGCACGCTGCTGGGCCAAAAAGTCACGCCGCTCGATCGCGTGGGCATTTACGTGCCCGGTGGCAAAGCCGCTTACCCCTCATCGGTGTTGATGAACGCGATACCCGCTCACGTGGCGGGTGTGCAAGAGATCATCATGGTCGTGCCCACGCCTGCTGGTGTGCGCAACCCGCTGGTGCTGGCCGCTGCCTGTGTGGCGGGCGTGAGCCGCGCCTTCACGGTGGGTGGCGCGCAAGCCGTGGCCGCGCTGGCTTATGGCACGGCCACCATTCCCAAGGTGGACAAAATCACCGGCCCCGGCAACGCCTACGTGGCCAGCGCCAAAAAGCGTGTGTTTGGCACCGTGGGCATCGACATGATCGCGGGCCCCAGCGAAATTCTGGTCTTGGCCGATGGCAGCACGCCCGCCGAATGGGTGGCGATGGATTTGTTCAGCCAGGCCGAGCACGACGAGCTGGCGCAAAGCATTTTGTTGTGCCCCGATGCGTCCTACATTGCCGAAGTACAGGCCGCCATTGACCGCCTGCTGCCCACCATGCCCCGCCGCGAGATCATCGCCAAGTCATTGAACGACCGAGGCGCTTTGATCTTGACCCGCAACATGGAAGAAGCCTGCGCCATCAGCAACCGCATCGCGCCCGAGCACCTGGAGGTGTCGAGCAGCGAGCCGCACCGCTGGGAGCCCCTGTTGCGCCACGCGGGGGCGATCTTTTTGGGCGCTTTCACCAGCGAGTCTCTGGGCGACTACTGCGCAGGCCCCAACCATGTGCTGCCCACCAGCGGCACAGCGCGCTTTTCCTCGCCTTTGGGTGTGTACGACTTCCAAAAGCGCAGCAGCCTGATCGAGGTCAGCGAAGCAGGTGCGCAGCCTCTGGGGCGTATTGCTGCCGAGCTGGCTTATGGTGAAGGCCTGCAAGCGCACGCCCGTGCCGCCGAATTGCGCTTGAACCCTGTTCCCCCCATGCGAGAGCCGACATGACCGTGAGCCCCCAACTGATGCAACGCATCCGCCAGGACGTGCAGTCCATGCACGCCTATGCCATCCAGGATTCGGTGGGCATGGTCAAGCTCGACGCGATGGAAAACCCACACCGCTTGCCCGCTGAGCTGCAAAAAGCGCTGGGCGAGCGACTGGGCGCCTTGGCGCTGAACCGCTACCCCGATGGCCGCGTGAACGAACTGCGCCATGCTTTGGCCCAGCACGCCGGCATGCCCGAAGGCTTCGACATCATGCTGGGCAATGGCTCGGACGAATTGATCTCTTTGCTGGCCATGGCCTGTGATGTGCCCGGTGCCAGCATCCTTTCGCCCTTGCCCGGCTTTGTGATGTACGCCATGAGCGCCCAGCTGCAAGGTCTGGCCTTTCACGGCGTGCCGCTCACCGCCGACTTTGAACTCGACGAAGCCGCCATGCTGGCCGCCATTGCCGAGCACAAGCCGTCCATCGTCTACCTGGCTTACCCCAACAACCCCACGGGCAACCTGTGGAACGACGAGGTGATCGAGAAGATCGTGCTCGCGCAAGGCGCACAAGGCGGCTTGGTGGTCATGGACGAGGCTTACCAGCCCTTTGCCAGCCGCAGCTATATCGACCGCATCACGCGCCATTCGCACGTCTTGCTCATGCGCACGCTGTCCAAGTTTGGCTTGGCCGGGGTGCGCTTGGGCTACATGATTGGCCCCAAGGCTTTGGTGGCCGAGATCGACAAGGTGCGCCCGCCTTACAACATCAGCGTGCTGAATTACGAGTGCGCTCTGTTTGCGTTGGAGCACACCGAGGTGTTTGCAGCCCAAGCGAAAGACCTGCGCGAGCAGCGCACCCGTTTGCTGAATGAACTGGCCGCCATGCCTGGTGTGACCCCGTTCCCGAGCGAAGCGAACATGATCTTGGCCCGCGTGCCCGATGCAGCCAAAACCTTTGACGGCCTGAAGGCCCACGGCGTGCTGATCAAGAACATTTCTAAAATGCACCCATTGCTGGCCAACTGCTTGCGCCTGACGGTGGGCACCGCCGCAGAAAACGACCAACTCCTTGCTGCTCTGAAAGCCTCCTTATGAACCGCACAGCAAACGTGACCCGCAAGACGGCCGAGACGAACATCCGTGTTGCCATCAACTTGGACGGCACGGGCCAAGCCAAGCTGGCCAGCGGCATTGGTTTTCTGGACCACATGCTCGACCAGATCGCCCGCCACGGTTTGATTGATCTGGACATCGCCTGTGAAGGTGACTTGCACATCGACGGCCACCACACGGTGGAAGACATTGGCATCACCTTGGGCCAGGCGTTTGCCCAAGCCATTGGTGACAAAAAAGGCATCCGCCGTTATGGTCACGCCTACGTGCCGCTCGACGAAGCCTTGAGCCGCGTGGTGGTGGATTTTTCGGGCCGCCCTGGTTTGCACATGGACGTGAAGTTCACTTCTGGTTCGCTGGGCTCGCTCGATACGCAACTGGTTTATGAGTTCTTCCAGGGCTTTGTGAACCACGCGCTGTGCACGCTGCACATTGACAACCTCAAGGGCGTGAACGCACACCACCAGTGCGAGACGATTTTCAAGGCCTTCGCCCGCGCCGTGCGTGCCGCGCTCGAACTCGATCCGCGCTCGGCGGGCGTGATCCCTTCCACCAAAGGAAGTCTCTGAGCATGAGCGTCAACCGCGTCGCCGTTGTGGACTACGGCATGGGCAACCTGCGCAGCGTGGCGCAGGCGGTGATGCATGCCGCCTCCAGCGTGGACCATGCCGAAGTCACCGTTACCAGTGATCCGCAAGTCGTGCGCGACGCGCACCGTGTGGTTTTGCCGGGGCAGGGCGCCATGCCCGATTGCATGCGCGAGCTGCGCGAGTCGGGCCTGATGGACGCCGTGCTCGAAGCTGCTGCCAGCAAGCCTTTATTTGGTGTGTGTGTGGGCATGCAAATGCTGCTGGACCACAGCGACGAGGGCGACACGCCTGGCTTGGGTCTGATCCCCGGGCGCGTGGTCAAGTTCGATTTGGCCGGACAAATGCAGCCCGACGGCACCCGCTACAAAGTGCCGCAAATGGGCTGGAACCAAGTCTGGCAAGACAAGCCAGCACATGCCTTGTGGCAGGGCGTTGAGGACGGCAGCTGGTATTATTTTGTGCACAGCTTCTATGCCCAGGTGGCCAACCCGGCGCACAGCGCGGCCCAGACCGACTACGGCGGCCGCTTTGCTTGTGCCATTGCCCGTGACAATATATTTGCCACTCAGTTTCACCCCGAAAAAAGCGCGGCCCAAGGTTTGGCTTTGTTCCGCAACTTCCTCCACTGGCAGCCTTGAGAAGTTTTCACTGCCGTTTCTCAGCCCCTCAGTCTTTTTTTAAATCGCCATGATTCTGATCCCCGCCATTGACCTCAAAGACGGCCACTGCGTTCGCCTCAAGCAAGGCGATATGGACCAAGCCACGACCTTTGGCGAAGACCCCGCCGCCATGGCCCGCACCTGGCTCGAAAAAGGCGCACGCCGCCTGCACCTGGTGGATCTGAACGGCGCGTTCGCGGGCAAGCCGCAAAACTTCAGCGCCATCAAGTCCATCCTCAAGGAAGTCGGCCATGACATCCCGGTGCAGCTGGGCGGCGGTATCCGCGATCTGGACACGATTGAAAAATACATCGACAGCGGACTGCGGTACGTCATCATCGGCACTGCCGCCGTCAAGAACCCCGGCTTTTTGAAAGACGCCTGCACCGCCTTTGGTGGCCACATCATCGTCGGGCTGGACGCCAAAGATGGCAAAGTCGCCACCGACGGCTGGAGCAAGCTCACCGGCCACGAAGTGGTGGACCTGGCCAAGAAGTTCGAAGACTGGGGCGTCGAGTCCATCATCTACACCGACATCGGCCGTGACGGCATGCTCAGCGGCATCAACATCGACGCCACCGTCAAACTGGCTCAAGCCCTGACCATCCCCGTGATCGCCTCGGGTGGCCTGTCCAACATGGCCGACATCGAGCAGCTGTGCGCTGTGGAAGATGAAGGCGTGGAAGGCGTGATTTGTGGCCGCGCCGTGTATTCGGGTGACCTCGACTTCGCGCTGGCGCAGCAACGCGCCGACGAACTCAACGGCTGATCCATCCCCTCGCGATTGCACATGAGCGCTCAGGCCACTTGTCGCGACACCGCGTTCGCGGGCCTGCCCGCTTGCGAATTGACGCTGCCGCAAGGCGACCGCCTGCTGGTGGCGCTGCACGGTGCGCATGTGCTGTCTTGGGTGTCGGGCGGGCAAGAGCGCCTGTACCACAGCCCCCAAAGCATATTGGACGGCCAAGCCGCCATTCGCGGCGGTGTGCCGGTGTGTTTTCCGCAGTTCAACCAACGCGGTCCCATGGCCGAGCGCCTGCCCAAACACGGTTTTGCCCGCAATGTGGCCTGGTTGGCCGATGCGCCCGAACTGGGTGCCGAGCATGCCCGCCTCACGCTGCGCCTGAAGGACAACATCCAAACCCGCGCCTGGTGGCCCCAAGCCTTTGCCTTGGCGCTGCACATCGACCTGAGCCCAGGTGCCGTGCAACTGACGCTGGACGTGCACAACACAGACACCCAAACGCTCGCGTTCTCTGGCGCACTGCACACCTATTTGGCCGTGCCCGACGTGACGCAGGCCACGCTGCAGGGCCTGGGTGGTCAGCCCGAGTGGGATTCACTGACCGACACCCATGCGCCTGCGGCCGACACGATCCGCTTTGCCGCCGAGTTTGACCGCGTCTACGAAGCCGGGCAACAGCCCTTGACGCTGAACGATAGCTTGCAGATCAGCCAAAGCCCCAGCTGGGCCAACACCGTGGTCTGGAACCCCGCACAAGACCTGTGCAGGCGCCTGGCCGACATGCCCGAAGACGGCTGGCGGCACATGCTGTGCGTCGAAGCCGCGCAGGTCTACACACCCATCACTTTGCCTGCAGGTGGACGATGGGTGGGCTGGCAGCGCTTGCAAGTGCTGAAACCCTGAACCCATTCAACAAGAGAAGTCTCCATGCTCGCCAAACGCATCATCCCTTGCCTCGACGTGACCGGCGGTCGCGTGGTCAAGGGCGTCAACTTTGTCGAACTGCGCGACGCCGGAGACCCGGTCGAAATCGCGGCCCGCTACAACGAGCAGGGCGCCGATGAACTCACATTCCTGGACATCACTGCCACCAGCGACGGTCGCGACGTGATCCTGCACATCATCGAAGCCGTGGCCAGCCAGGTCTTCATTCCGCTCACTGTGGGCGGCGGTGTGCGCACGGTGGAAGACGTGCGCCGATTGCTCAACGCCGGGGCCGACAAAACCAGCTTCAACTCGGCCGCCATTGCCAACCCGCAAGTCATCCGCGAAGCGTCGGCCAAATACGGCGCACAGTGCATCGTCGTCGCCATCGACGCCAAGCGCCGCAGCGCAGAGGACGAACAGCGCATCGGCACCCACGGTCTGCCCATGGGCCCAGGCTGGGACGTGTACAGTCACGGCGGCCGCAAAAACGTGGGCCTGGACGCGGTGGCCTGGGCCACCCAAATGGCCGAATACGGCGCGGGCGAAATCCTGCTCACCAGCATGGACCGCGACGGCACCAAAAGCGGCTTTGACCTGCAGCTCACCCGCGCCGTGAGCGATGCCGTGAGCGTCCCCGTGATCGCGTCAGGCGGCGTGGGCAACCTCGACCACCTGGCCGACGGCGTGAGCATTGGCGGCGCCGACGCCGTGCTGGCGGCGAGCATCTTCCACTATGGTGAATACACCGTGCAGCAGGCCAAAGCGCGGATGCGGGAGCGCGGGATTCAGGTTAGGCTATGAGCATGAACTGGCTCGACAAAATCAAATGGGATGACAAAGGCCTGGTGCCGGTCATCGCCCAAGAACAAGGCTCCGGCGACGTGTTGATGTTCGCTTGGATGAACCGCGAGGCGCTGCAAAAGACGGCCGAGCTGAAAAGGGCGGTGTATTTCAGCCGCTCGCGCAACAAGCTGTGGTTCAAGGGCGAGGAGTCGGGCCATGTGCAGACGGTGCACGACATCCGCATCGATTGCGACAACGATGTGGTGCTGCTCAAAGTCACGCAGCTGGGGCACGAGCCCGGCATTGCCTGCCACACGGGCCGGCACAGCTGCTTTTTCCAGAGCCTGCAAGCCGACGAGTGGCAGGCGGCCGATCCGGTCCTCAAAGACCCTGAAACCATTTACAAGTGAACGCCCCAAGCCTATGAGCAACCAAGACATCCTTGACCGCCTCGCGGCCGTGGTCGAAAGCCGCAAACCCGCCAATGGTGGCGACCCCGAAAAAAGCTATGTGGCCCGCCTGCTGCACAAGGGGCCGGACGCCTTTTTGAAGAAGATCGGCGAAGAAGCCACCGAAACCGTGATGGCCGCCAAAGACGTGGACCATGGTGGGGACAAAACCAAGCTGGTGGGCGAGGTGGCCGACCTGTGGTTCCACAGCATGATCGCGTTGGCGCACTATGGCCTGACGCCCGCCGACGTGGTCAACGAGCTGGCCCGCCGCGAGGGCCTGAGCGGCCTGGAAGAAAAAGCTTTGCGCAAAGTCCAAGAGCGCGAGCGCTTGGGGGAGTAAGCTGCGCTCATGAACACACCGCCCGTCGATGACAGCACCCACACCATCAGCTGGGTCAGCTACATCCTGCACCTGATCGTGGCTGTCAGCGCGGTCATTCCTGGGGCGCAGATGGGGCCAGCTTTGTTGGTGGTGGCACTGATAATCGACCTGGTTAAAAAGGGCGATGCCAGTGGGTGGGAAGCCACGCATTTCAGCTACCGCATCCGCACGGTGATCTGGGCGGCCGTGCTGTACCTGGTCACTGCGCCTTTGTGGCTGTTCTTTTTCTTTCCGGGTTGGATGGCCTGGGTGGCCATTTCCATCTGGTTTTTGTACCGCATCGTGCTCGGCATGGTGCGCCTGAATGGCCAGCGCCCTGTGACCGACTGACTTCTTTGACTTTGAAACCGATCAAGCCATGACCGACGCTAACTGTATTTTTTGCAAAATCATCGCGGGCAAAATCCCTTCACGCAAGGTTTACGAGGACGAGCATGTCTATGCTTTCCACGACATCAACCCTTGGGCCCCCATCCATTTCCTGATCATTCCGAAGCTGCACATCCCCTCGATGGTGCAACTGGCGCCCGAGCACGCCGCTTTGATGGGCCACATGATGACCCTGGCTCCCAAGTTGGCCGCGCAGGAGGGGTGCAACCCTTACCCGGACGGCGGTTTCCGCATCGTGGTCAACAACGGCAGCGAGGGCGGGCAAGAGGTGCACCACCTGCACATGCATGTCATGGGCGGTCCTCGCCCCTGGCTGCGGGGTTGAAACGGCGCTTTTGCCCCCCAAATCCTTCCTTCCTCAGGGCCGATCCGAAACCGGGTGTCGATCCCCTTAGAATCCTTAGATCTTTAGGAGATATTCATGGGTACTTTTTCCATTTGGCACTGGTTGATCGTGCTGCTGATCGTGGTCATGGTGTTTGGCACCAAAAAGCTCAAAAACATGGGCTCTGACTTGGGTGGTGCCGTCAAAGGCTTCAAGGACGGCATGAAAGAGGGCGGCACCAAGGATGAGGCTGCAGCCCCTGTGGCCGGTCAGGTCACGTCGTCGACCACGGCTCAGGCCGAAAAGACCACCATCGACGTCGAAGCCAAGACCAAGTCTTGATCGCTTGCACCTTTGAACGACTGAACGCCGCACTGTGTTGGATTTAAGCTTTTCGAAAATGGCCCTGATCGGGGTGGTGGCGTTGATCGTCATCGGCCCCGAAAAACTGCCCAAAGTGGCCCGCACGCTGGGCACTTTGTTGGGCAAGGCGCAGCGCTACGTGTCAGACGTCAAGGCCGAGGTCAACCGGTCCATGGACCTGGAAGAGCTCAAGAAGATGAAAGAGACCATGGAGACGGCGGCTCGCGATGTCGAGCAGACCGTTCAGACCACGGCCTCTGATTTTGAGAAGGACTGGGCCGAAACGACGGCTGGTTTGACCAGCGATTTGCCCTCGATCGAACCCTCCGCGCCTGAGTACAAACGGCCAGAGAAAAACTGGCGTCTCAAACGTGGTGCGGTACCGCAGTGGTACAAAGCCCGCTCAGGGGTGCGCACCAAAGCCCTGTCGGGTGCCGCGCGTGTGGCCCGTTACCGGCCCAAAAAGTCCATCCATTCTGTGTGACGATGGCGCACCTCCGGTGCGCTCCGTCCAACCGACCCCCTCATGTCTGATACCCCTTCTCAGCCCGAAGACGAACTCAAAGGTACCGAGCAACCTTTTGTGGCGCACCTGATCGAGTTGCGCGACCGCCTGATCTGGGCCGTGGCGGCAGTGGCTTTGGCGGCGGCGGCTTTGGCCATCTACCCTGGTCCTGGCGAGCTGTATGACATTTTGGCCGCTCCTTTGGTGGTGCATTTGCCCAAAGGCGCAACCTTGATCGCCACTTCGGTCATCTCGCCGTTCATGGTGCCGCTCAAGATTTTGCTCATGACGGCCTTTTTGATGGCTTTGCCTGTGGTGCTCTATCAGGTCTGGGCCTTCATTGCCCCTGGCCTCTACACGCACGAGAAAAAGCTGGTCATGCCCTTGGTGGTGTCGAGCACGCTGCTGTTTTTTGTGGGCGTGGCCTTCTGTTATTTCTTTGTGTTTGGCCAAGTGTTCAGCTTCATCCAGAGCTTTGCGCCCAAAAGCATCACCGCCGCGCCAGACATTGAGGCTTACCTGAGCTTCGTTTTGTCCATGTTCTTGGCCTTTGGCTTAGCGTTTGAAGTGCCTGTGGCCGTGGTCGTGCTGGCCCGCATGGGCATTGTCAGTGTGCAAAAGCTCAAGGATTTTCGGGGTTACTTTGTGGTGCTGGCTTTTGTGATCGCCGCTGTGGTCACCCCGCCCGATGTGGTGTCGCAGTTGGCTTTGGCCATTCCGATGTGCCTGCTCTACGAACTGGGCATCTGGGCCGCGCAAATTTTCATTAAAAACACCCAAGCCCCCGATGCACCGGCCGATGCGGCTTGAAGTGCTTGAGTTGGGGGAATAAAAAAGGGCCGTAAGGCCCTTTTTTCATGGAGGTTCAAAAGCCTGGGTGAGCTTTAAGGCGCCTGCCTTTTGGGTGCGGGTCTCTCCGCTGGCGTCAGTCGCAGGGACATTGAGGCTTGTTGTCGCCAGATCAGCAATTCGGCAGGCTCGCCAGGCGTGAGGCTGGCGACTTGGTTGAGCAGGTCAGACACACTGCCCACAGGTTGCTTGGCCACTTGCAAAATCACATCGCCTGGGCGCACCCCGGCTTTGGCCGCTGGGCCGTTTTGCAGCACGCCAGCAATGACCACGCCCTGACGGCTTTGATCGGATTTCAAGGGGGGCAGATGGAAGCTTTCGGCAAGTTCCGGCGACAGGTCTTGCGGCTCGACCCCGATCCAGCCTCGGACCACTTTGCCGTTTTGCAGCAAATCCTGCATGACTTGCTTGGCGGTCGAGATTGGGATGGCAAAACCAATGCCCATGCTGCCGCCCGAGCGGGAATAGATGGCGGTGTTGATGCCCATCAGGTGGCCGTTCACATCGACCAACGCCCCGCCGGAGTTGCCGGGGTTGATTGCGGCGTCGGTCTGGATGAAGTTCTCAAAGGTGTTGATGCCCAACTGGCTGCGGCCCAGGGCGCTGACGATGCCCGAGGTCACCGTCTGGCCCACGCCAAAGGGGTTGCCAATGGCCAGCACCACGTCGCCTACTTGCAGGTCTTGCAGTTGGCCCAGCACGATCGCGGGCAAGTTGATCAAAGGCACCTGCAGCAAGGCCAAGTCGGTATCCGGGTCGGTGCCGATCACTTTGGCCAGAGTTTTGCGACCATCGCTGAGCACAACCTCGATGTTGTCAGCGTCTTCAATGACGTGGTGGTTGGTCAGGATGTGACCTTCGGGGCTGACGATCACGCCACTGCCCAGTCCGCCCGGATTTTGCTCTTCTTGCTCGCCATAGAAAAACCGGAACCAAGGGTCCTGGCCGTGTGGGTTTTGGCTTTTGCCTTGGCGCGTGTTGATGCTCACCACTGCAGGCGAGGCTTTTTGTGCCGGAGCGCTCAGGCTGCCGATGGGGCGGTTGCCGCCGACGGCAGGGGGCGCTTGCAGCAGCGTCATGCCGTCCACCGAGCGCTGGGCACCGCGCAGCCATTCGGGTTGCAGCGTGGCCACCACAAACCATATGGCCACCAAAACGGTGACCCATTGGGAAAATAAAAGCCAATAACGTTTCATGGTTTCCGATTGTCCTTGATTCGGTCGCTGCGCACCTCGGTCTTTGAATATCAGGCCATAGGTAAGAGGCTGTGACCAGGGCCTACCTGCGCCACAATCGAGCACTGACGCCAATACCTACGATCCTCTATGACCGATGCCAAAACCTTGGGCCAGGCTTTTGATGCCTTGCTCCAACCCGAAAAGTTCCGCGACTACGGCCCCAATGGCTTGCAAGTCGAAGGCGATCGCCCGGTGCGACTTCTGGTCAGTGGCGTGACGGCCAGCCGCGCCTTGATCGAGGCGGCTATTGAGGCCCAAGCCGACGCCATCGTGGTGCACCACGGTCTGTTCTGGCGTGGCCAGGATGGGCGCGTCACGGGCTGGATGCGTGAGCGGCTGCGCTTGCTCTTGGCGCATGGCATTCACTTGTTTGCCTACCACCTGCCGCTGGACGCCCACCCTGAGTTGGGTAATAACGCCCAGCTGGCCCGTGTGTTGGGCTTGCAGGCCGATGGCCGTTTTGGCGAGCAAGACCTCGGTTTTGTTGGGGCGGGCCAACATGTGTGGGCGCAGGCCCAAGCGCTGGCCGAGCATGTGGCCGCTGTGCTGGGGCGTCCGGTGACCTGCGTGGGCAGCAGCGAACGTCCGGTTCGGCGGGTGGCCTGGTGCACGGGCGGTGCCCAAAGTTACTTCGAGTCCGCCATTGCCCAAGGTGTGGACGCTTTCATCACCGGCGAAATTTCCGAGCCGCAGGCCCATCTGGCACGTGAAACCGGCGTGGCCTTTTTGGCCTGTGGCCACCATGCCACGGAGCGGTATGGCGCCCCCGCTTTGGGCGCGCATGTGGCGCAAGCCTTGGGCATTGCGCACCGTTTCATCGAGATCGACAACCCGGCCTGATGCCATCTTTTTTGTCTTATGAACCTGCCTGAACTGACGCGCCCCATCGCCATCACCCCCGGGGACCCCTGCGGCATTGGCCCTGAAATCATCGCCCGGGCTTGGTGCACCGCGCCTGCGCTGACCCGGGGCTGCTTTGTGGCGGGCGATGTGGGTCTGATGCGCCGCGCCATGGCCTTGGTTCAACCGGCTGTGCGCCACCCAATTTGCGAAATCGAAACGGCAGCGCAAGCCCTGCAGGTGCCCCCAAGGTGTTTGCCTGTGCTGCAGGTGGTGCCGGTGGCGCCCGAGATGCCCTGGGGCCAAGTCGATGGCCGGGCCGGTCAATTGGCGGGCGAGGCTGTGCTCTGGGCTACGCGTGCCGCCTTGCGGGCCGAGGTGGCTGCACTCGTCACTGCGCCCTTGCACAAAGAGGCCTTGCACGCGGCAGGCGCACCTTACGACCAATACCCGGGCCACACCGAGTTGCTGCAAGCCGAGGCGGCCCGGCATGCAGGCGTGACGCTCGCGCAAATGCCGGTGCGCATGATGCTGGCCAACGAGGAGCTGCGCACGGTGCTGGTCAGCATCCATGTGTCCTTGCGAGAGGCGCTCGACGCGATCACGGTGGACCGGGTTTTGGAGACCTTGCGCATCACCCATACAGCATTGACGGCTTTGTTGGGCCGCCGGCCCCGCATGGGGGTGGCAGGTGTCAACCCGCACGCAGGCGAGGGGGGCTTGTTTGGACGCGAAGAAATCGAGGTGCTTGAGCCTGCCTTGTTGCAGGCCCGCCAACAGGGCTTGGATGTGCACGGCCCCTTTGCGCCTGATACGGTCTTCATGCGGGCCCGCCAAAAACCGAATGGCCAGCGTGAGTTCGATGTGGTGGTGGCCATGTACCACGACCAAGGCTTGATTCCCGTCAAGTATTTGGGCGTGGAGCAGGGGGTGAACGTGACCTTGGGCCTGCCCTTGATCAGGACCAGCCCCGATCACGGCACCGCCATGGACGTGGCCGGTCAGGGCGTTGCAGACCCCTGCAGCATGGTCCAGGCCATACGCATGGCCCGCCAGTTGGTGGTGGGCGTGGTCAGCGCCTCGGCTTGAAACGGGCTGGTCAGGCTTTGTTTTTCAGGCTGTCACGGATTTCACGCAGCAGCAGTACGTCTTCGGGCGTGATGGGCGCAGCCTCTGGCGCTGCTTCTGGCTTTTGGGTGGTCTTGAGGCGGTTGATTTGCCGCACCATCACAAAAATAACAAAGGCCAAGATCAAGAAGTTCAAGGCCACCGTGACGAAACTGCCGTATGCAAAAACGGCGCCCAGTTTTTTGGCTTCTGCCAAGGGCAAGCTGGTCGCCTGACCGGCCAGTGGCAGGTAGTAATTGGCGAAATCCAGACCGCCGAACACCAGGCTCACCAAAGGCATGATCATGTCCGCCACAAGGGAGTCGACGATCTTGCCAAAAGCAGCCCCAATGATCACGCCCACAGCCAGGTCCATGACATTGCCTTTCAAGGCAAAAGATTTAAATTCTTGAGTAAAAGACATCTAAAAAATCCAAAAAGTTAAAGGCGATGGCTATTGTGACCTATGTCAAAGGAAGCTTATCCATTTGTAAGTCACCAGCTTGTTTCAGTCCGCTACAATCCCGGGTTGACCCTGATAACGACCCGCTAGAGGATTCCCATGAGTGACACCCCAGTCGACAGCAGCAAGCGGACCTGGCTGATAGCCTCCACTTGCGCAGGTGCCGTAGGCGCTGGCTTTGTGGCCACCCCCTTCGTCAGCAGCTTCCAACCCTCCGAGCGGGCCAAAGCGGCCGGTGCGGCCGTCGAGGTGGATATTTCCGCCTTGAACCCGGGCGAAAAGCTCACGGTCGAATGGCGTGGCAAGCCCGTTTGGATCATGAAGCGCTCGCCTGAGCAGCTCGAATCCCTGAAAAAAACCGAATCTCAGTTGGCCGATCCGGCCTCTGACCGCACCGCGTATCCCACACCCGAATACGCCAAGAACAGCCACCGCTCGATCAAGCCAGAGATCATGGTGGCTGTGGGCATTTGCACCCACTTGGGTTGCTCGCCAGCTGATAAGTTCGCCGCAGGCCCTCAGCCATCGCTGCCAGATGATTGGAACGGCGGCTTTTTGTGCGCTTGCCATGGCTCCACCTTCGATCTGGCTGGTCGGGTGTTCAAGAACAAGCCCGCACCCGACAACCTCGAAGTGCCACCTCACATGTACCTGTCCGACACCAAGCTGCTCATTGGTGAAGACAAGAAGGCCTGATGGAGAACAACATGGCTCAATTCAAAGAAATTTCTCCAAACGCCCCCGCTGGCGAGAAGCTGCTCAATTGGGTAGACAACCGCTTTCCTGCTTCCAAGCTGTACAAGGAACACCTGTCCGAGTATTACGCGTCTAAAAACCTGAACTTTTGGTATGTTTTCGGCGCGCTGTCCTTGTTGGTGCTGGTGATCCAGATCGTGACCGGCATCTTCCTGGTCATGCACTACAAACCAGATGCTGCATTGGCGTTTGCTTCGGTCGAGTACATCATGCGCGATGTGCCCTGGGGTTGGTTGATCCGCTACATGCACTCCACAGGCGCTTCGGCCTTCTTTGTGGTGGTGTATTTGCACATGTTCCGGGGTTTGATGTACGGCTCGTACCGCAAGCCGCGTGAGTTGGTCTGGATTTTCGGCTGCGCCATTTTCTTGGTGCTCATGGCCGAAGCCTTCATGGGTTATCTGCTGCCTTGGGGCCAGATGTCCTATTGGGGCGCCCAGGTGATCGTGAACCTGTTCTCGGCCGTGCCCGTCATCGGTCCTGACCTGGCTTTGCTCATCCGTGGCGACTTTGTGGTGGGCGATGCCACCTTGAACCGCTTCTTCAGCTTCCACGTCATTGCTGTACCTTTGGTGCTGCTGGGCTTGGTGGTGGCGCACATCATTGCGCTGCACGAAGTCGGCTCCAACAACCCCGATGGCGTGGAAATCAAGGCTGCCAACGCCCCCAAAGACGCCAAAGGTAATCCTTTGGACGGCATCCCTTTCCATCCTTACTACACCGTTCACGACATCTTCTCTGTGAGCGTGTTTTTGATGGCATTCAGCGCGGTGGTGTTCTTTGCCCCCGAATTCGGTGGTTACTTCCTCGAATACAACAACTTCATTCCAGCGGATCCGCTGACCACGCCGCTGCACATTGCACCTGTGTGGTACTTCACCCCGTTCTATTCCATGCTGCGTGCCATCACCACCGAGATGATGTATGTGCTGGTGTTGTGCGTGGTGGTTGGCGCTTTCTTGGCTGTCGCCAAAGGCAAACTGCCCAGCGTGCTCAAAGCCGGCTTGGTGGGCGCAACGGTCGTGATCTGCGCTTTGCTCTTGACCATTGATGCCAAGTTCTGGGGCGTGGTGGTCATGGGCGCTGCTGTGATCATTCTGTTCTTCTTGCCATGGTTGGATTACAGCCCTGCCAAGTCGATCCGCTACCGTCCTGATTGGCATAAATATGTCTACGCCGTGTTTGTGATCAACTTCCTGATCCTGGGTTACCTGGGCGTCAAGCCGCCCTCACCCATCGGTGAGCGCGTGTCCCAAGTGGGTACCCTGTTCTATTTCGGCTTCTTCTTGCTGATGCCTTGGTGGAGCAAGCTGGGCACGTTCAAACAAGTGCCTGACCGCGTGACCTTCACGCCTCACTGAGATCACGGAGATTCAAGAACATGAAAAACCTCAAGAAACTCGCATTGAGCTTTGTGATGGCGCTGGGCCTGGTGGCCGGTGCCCACGCTGCAGGCGGCGGTATTGCCTGGGACAAGGCGCCTCAAAAGACCAACGATTTGGCTGCCTTGCAAAATGGCGCCAAACTGTTTGTCAATTACTGCCTCAACTGCCACTCGGCAGCCTTCATGCGCTACAACCGCCTGCGTGACATTGGCTTGACCGATCAGCAGATCAAGGACAACTTGATGTTCGCCACCGACCGTGTGGGCGACACCATGAAGGCCGCGATCGATCCCGTGCAGGCCAAAGAGTGGTTTGGTAAGAACCCACCCGATCTGACCTTGATGGCTCGTTCGCGTTCAGGCCCAGGCGGTACAGGTGCTGATTACCTCTACACCTACATGCGCACCTATTACCGAGACGACACCAAGCCCACGGGCTGGAACAACTTGGCCTACCCTAACGTGGGCATGCCGCATCCTCTGTGGGAACTGCAGGGTGAGCGTCAGCCGATCTTCGAAGAAAAAGAAGAGCACGGTCACAAGGTGCAGATCTTCAAGGGTTGGAACCAAGTCAAGCCTGGCACGATGACACCCCTGCAATACGACCAAGCCATTGGTGACCTGGTGGGCTACATGCAGTGGATGGCAGAGCCCGCCCAAAACACCCGAGTGCGTATTGGTGTTTGGGTCCTGATTTTCTTGTCCTTCTTCACTTTCATTGCCTGGCGTCTGAATGCCGCGTATTGGAAAGACGTCAAGTAATTGATCTTCCACCTGGCCGCATGGCCGGGTTCTTTGGAGTGGCAGGCCCTTGCGGCCTCCCACTCTTTTTGATTTTTTGAGGAGCCTCCGCCATGATGGTGCTTTATTCCGGTACGACTTGCCCTTTTTCACACCGCTGCCGCTTTGTGCTGTTCGAAAAAGGCATGGACTTCGAGATTCGCGATGTGGACTTGTACAACAAGCAAGAAGACATCAATGTGATGAACCCCTACGGTCAGGTGCCGATTCTGGTCGAGCGTGACTTGATCCTGTATGAGTCGAACATCATCAACGAGTACATTGACGAGCGCTTTCCGCACCCTCAATTGATGCCCGGCGACCCGGTGGACCGTGCCCGCGTGCGCTTGTTCCTGCTCAACTTTGAAAAAGAGTTATTTGCTCACGTGCTGACGCTGGAAAACCGAGCCCTCAAGGGCAATGACAAGGCCTTGGAAAAAGCACGCGCGCACATCCGTGACCGCTTGACCCAATTGGCACCTGTTTTCCTGAAAAACAAGTTCATGCTGGGCGACAACTTCTCCATGCTGGATGTGGCCATTGCCCCATTGCTCTGGCGTTTGGACTATTACGGTATCGAGTTGAGCAAAAATGCGGCCCCTCTGCTCAAGTACGCTGAGCGTATTTTTTCTCGCCCTGCCTACATTGAGGCGCTGACGCCCTCCGAAAAGGTCATGCGCAAATAAGGGCGGGTGTTTTCGGTAGAACAATGGCGATGGAGGACAAAGCATGATCAGCAACACCGAACTGCCATCAACCAGGCCTTACCTGATTCGCGCCCTGTACGATTGGTGCTCCGAAAACGGCTTCACACCCTATGTGGCTGTCAAGGTGGACAACACGGTGCAGGTGCCGCGTGAGTATGTGCAGGGTGGCGAGATTGTGCTGAACGTCAGCATGGACGCCACCAGTTCATTGAAGTTGGGCAACGACTTCATTGAGTTCAAGGCCCGCTTTGGCGGCAAGCCGCGTGAAATCATGGTGCCGATCCACCGGGTCATGGCCATTTATGCGCGAGAAAACGGACAAGGCATGGCTTTTCCAGTCAGCGATGAAGAAACGGCCCCTGCTGCTTTGTCATCGATCGAAGGCCAAGCTCTTGACAGTGCCGACAGCCATGAAAAGCCAATAACGCCCAGTCCGAGCAGCTCTGGCAGGCCCGCACTCAAGCGGATCAAATAAAAAAAACGAGGTCCTGCGCAAAGTGGGCCTCGGAGCACGTTAGAATTCAGCCCGTGCCGCTTTAGCTCAGTTGGTAGAGCACCCGCCTTGTAAGCGGTAGGTCGTCAGTTCGAATCCGACAAGCGGCACCAAAATATCAGCCCTGACCGTCAAAAGTCAGGGCTTTTTTGTGCCCAAAAATTGGTGGCTGAAAAGGGCGATGCCTTAACGGTTTTGTACCTTGATGCGGATCGAGGTCACACCCATACTTTTGCTGTTGAGGTGGGCTTGGAGTGCTGGCAGCAACTGCCGCAGTTTGGCGGCCACGGCATTGGAGCTCACCAACAAGCACCATGTACCGTCTTCAATAGGGCCCGCCTGGATACCCGCTCGCAAAGGCGCAGGCAGCAAGCTGCGAATGGCTAGCAGTCGCTCGGAAGACTCTTTCACCCGACCCATGAGCAGGGCAAAGGTGGGTGATTCTTGAGCGGCTTGTTGCAGTGGGATTGCTTGGTGGCGTCTTTGCATGGCGTGTCTTTGGCGTTGATTATCTGGCAAGGCCTAAGGCTTGGGCTCTGCGCCTTGAAAAGGCCATCGAGGAGGGTTAGTCAAGCGGCTAAAATGGTCCGGTTATGCAGATCGCCCTGAGGCGGACTGCCGAGTTGCTGGGGCCATGGCTCCGCCAACCTGGAATTCATGAAACTTTTAAAGACAGGATAGACGGTCTGTTTTTCAGTCCTTGTGCTGAAAGTGGATCTAATTGACATGGCCATCCCATTCCTCACCAAAATTTTCGGCAGTCGCAACGATCGCCTGCTCAAAACTTACCGCAAAACCGTCGAACGCATCAATGCCTTGGAAGCAGGACTCGAAAGCTTGAGTGACGACGAGCTGAGAGTCAAAACCCAGACATTCCGGGACCGTGCTGCCGCAGGTGAGAGCCTGGACGCCTTGCTGCCCGAAGCATTTGCCGTGGTGCGCGAGGGCTCCAAGCGCGTCATGAAGATGCGTCACTTTGATGTGCAGCTCGCCGGTGGCATTGCGCTGCACAACGGCAAGATCGCCGAGATGCGCACGGGTGAGGGCAAAACCCTGACGTCCACGCTGCCCGCCTACCTCAATGCCATCGCAGGCAAGGGCGTGCATGTGGTCACGGTGAACGACTACTTGGCCAGCCGGGACGCCACATGGATGGGCAAGCTCTTTAACTTCCTGGGTCTGACGGTCGGCATCAACTTGCCGCAACTGCCGCGCGAAGAAAAGCAGGCCGCCTACAACGCCGACATCACCTACGGCACGAACAACGAATACGGTTTTGACTACCTGCGCGACAACATGGTCTACGAAGCCCATGACCGTGTGCAGCGCCCCCTGAACTATGCCATCGTGGACGAGGTGGACTCGATCCTGATCGACGAGGCCCGCACACCGCTGATCATCAGCGGTCAGGCCGAAGACCACACTGCCACATACCTGGCGATGAATCAGGTGGTGCCTTTGCTGACCCGACAGGAAGGTGAGGCCGATCCGCGAACTGGCGAGGGCATCATCACCCCCGGTGACTTCACGGTGGATGAAAAATCGCACCAGGTCTTCTTGACCGAAGACGGCCATGAAAAGGCCGAAGCAGTGCTCTCGCAAATGGGCCTGATCCCTGAGGGCGCAAGCCTTTACGACCCGGCCAACATCACGCTGATGCACCACCTTAATGCCGCTTTGCGTGCGCAGCACCTGTACCACCGCGACCAGCACTATGTGGTTCAGGACGGTGAGATCGTCATCGTGGACGAATTCACCGGCCGCCTGATGACCGGTCGCCGCTGGAGCGATGGTTTGCACCAAGCTGTGGAAGCCAAAGAAGGCGTTCAGATCCAAGCTGAAAACCAGACGCTGGCCTCGATCACCTTCCAAAACTATTTCCGCCTGTACAACAAGATCGGCGGCATGACGGGCACGGCCGACACCGAGGCTTATGAGTTCCAGGAGATCTACGGTCTGGAGACCGTGGTGATTCCTCCGCACCGCAAAAGCCAACGCGACGACCAGCTCGACCGCGTGTACAAGACCTCACAGGAGCGCTACAACGCAGCCATCGCTGACATCCGCGAATGCCATGAGCGTGGCCAGCCGGTGTTGGTGGGGACCACCTCGATTGAAAACTCGGAGCTCATTGCCCAGCTGCTGACCCAGCAAAAGCTGCCCCATCAGGTGCTCAATGCCAAGCAGCACGCCCGTGAGGCGGACATCGTGGCCCAGGCCGGTCGCCCCGGCATGATCACCATCGCGACCAACATGGCCGGTCGTGGCACCGACATCGTGCTGGGCGGCAACATCGAAAAAGATGTGCAGGCCATCGAAGCCGATGAGAGCCTGTCTGAAGCAGCCCGCCAGGACAAAGTGGTCCAGTTGCGCGAGCAATGGAAAGTGGTGCACGAGCAAGTCAAGGCCTTGGGTGGCTTGCGCATCATCGCCACAGAGCGCCACGAGTCGCGCCGCATTGACAACCAGCTGCGCGGCCGTTCGGGCCGCCAGGGTGACCCCGGATCTTCACGGTTTTATCTGAGCCTGGACGACCCGTTGATGCGCATTTTTGCGGGCGATCGCGTGCGCTCCATCATGGACCGCTTGAAGATGCCCGAGGGCGAGGCCATTGAGGCGGGCATCGTCACACGCAGCATCGAGAGCGCTCAGCGCAAAGTTGAGGCCCGCAACTTTGACATCCGCAAGCAGCTGCTGGAATACGACGATGTGTCCAATGACCAGCGCAAGGTGATTTACCAGCAGCGCAACGACATTCTGGATGCGCAGGACATGCACGCCCAGATCACGGCGCTGCGCGAAGGCTGCTTCACTGATTTGGTGCGTCAGTTTGTGCCGGTCGAATCGGTGGAAGAGCAGTGGGACTTGCCCGGCTTGGAAAAAGTTTTGGCCGAAGAGTGGGGCATGACACTGGACTTGCAAGGCAAGGTACAGGCCTCGAGCGCCATTGCAGACGAAGACCTGCTGGAAATGGTAGTCACAGCAGCCCATGCGCAATTCCAAACCAAGCTCGACCAAGTGGGAGCCGAGAATTTTGTGTCCTTTGAGCGCATGATTTTGTTGCAAAGCATCGACACCCACTGGCGTGAACACCTGAGCGCTTTGGATTACTTGCGGCAGGGGATTCACCTGCGCGGCTATGCCCAAAAGCAGCCCAAGCAAGAATACAAGCGCGAAGCTTTCGAATTGTTTGGCCAGTTGCTCGATGCCGTTAAAAACGAAGTGACCAAAACCTTGATGCTGGTGCGCATCGATTCGGGTGACCAGATGCAGCAAGCTGCCCAAGCCATTGAAGAGCGGGCCGAGCAAATCAGCAACGTGACCTACAGCGCCCCGGATGAGACCGGGCAGCCGCAAACCGTGGCGGCCGACCTGGCAGGCTTGCAGCAAGCCTTTGGACCTGTGGGCCGCAATGAGCCTTGCCCCTGCGGCAGTGGCAAGAAGTTCAAGCAATGCCACGGCAAGCTCGCCTGAGTGCGACGAACGAACAAAGCGGGCTTCGGCCCGTTTTGTCCTTGTGCCGTCTGAATACCGTTTGTTTTCCTGAAGGATGTTTATGCCCGTGAATTTGCCCCCACTGGACCCCGCACAACTTCAGCCCATCGCGGGCGTGCGCATCGGCATCGCCCAAGCGGGTGTGCGCAAAGCTAACCGCAAGGACCTCACGGTGTTCTTGTTGGATGAAGGCGCCAGCGTGGCAGGTGTGTTCACCCGCAACCGCTTTTGCGCCGCACCTGTTCAGGTCTGCCGTGAGCACCTGGCTGCAGGTCCTGCCATACGGGCTTTGGTCATCAATACCGGCAACGCCAACGCGGGCACGGGTGTACCGGGACTGGCCCATGCGCGCCAAACCTGTGAGGCTTTGGCCAGCTTGCTGCAGTGCATGCCCGCGCAAGTACTGCCTTTTTCGACCGGCGTGATCATGGAGCCGCTGCCTGTGGACCGCATCGTGGCGGGTTTGCCTGCCGCCTTGGCCGACGCACAAGCTGCCCACTGGGCCACGGCGGCCGAAGGCATCATGACCACTGACACCGTGCCCAAAGCGGCCAGCGTACAGGTGCAAGTGGGTGGCAAGACCGTGAGCATCACTGGCATCAGCAAGGGCGCGGGCATGATCCGCCCCAACATGGCCACCATGCTTGGCTTTGTGGCCACCGATGCATGTATTGCCCCATCTCTGCTGCCAGAACTGGCCAAGCGCCTGGCCGATGGTTCGTTCAACCGCATCACCATCGACGGCGACACATCGACCAACGACTCCTTCATGCTGATCGCCACCCACAAGGCAGGCAACACACCCATTACCTCACTGGACAGCGCCGACGGCCAGTCCTTGGTGCAGGGCTTGATGCAAGTGGCCCGCCAACTGGCGCATGCCATCGTGCGCGATGGCGAGGGCGCGACCAAGTTCATCACGGTGCAGGTCGAAGGCGGCCGCACGGGCGAAGAGTGCCGCCTGGTGGCTTATGCCATCGCGCACTCGCCCTTGGTCAAAACCGCTTTCTTTGCCAGCGACCCGAACTTGGGTCGCATCTTGGCCGCTGTGGGATACGCCGGTATTGAAGACCTGGACCAGGGCCTGATCGAGTTGCACCTGGACGATGTGCATGTGGTTTCGCAAGGCGGCCGCCGCGCCGAGTACCGCGAAGAAGACGGTCAGCGCGTCATGAAGGGCAGCGAGATCACCGTGCGTGTGGGCCTGGGCCGTGGTACCGCCAGCGACACCGTGTGGACCTGCGATCTGAGCCACGATTACGTCACCATCAATGCGGACTACCGTTCATGAACACGCCTGCAAGCTCAGCCTTGGACCAACTGCTGGCCAAAGTCAGTCAGTTGGTGGACCGCATCGAATCGGTCTTGCCCCAGCCCCTGTCGGCCCCCGATTGGACCCAGGCCATTGCTTGGCGCTACCGCAAGCGTTCGTCTGGCCACGGCGTGCTCGAACCTGTGCGCCATGTGGCGGCCATGACGCTGGATGACCTCAAGGAAATCGACGACCAAAAAGAAAAGCTGCAACGCAACACCGAGCAGTTTGTGCACGGCCGCCCGGCCAACAATGTGCTGCTGACTGGCGCACGCGGCACCGGCAAGTCCTCGCTCATCAAGGCGTGCCTGAACACCTACGCGCCGCAAGGTTTGCGATTGATTGAAGTGGACAAGGAAGATCTGACCGATTTGCCCGACATCATCGAAGTGGTGGCGGGCCGCCCCGAAAAGTTTGTGGTTTATTGCGATGATTTGAGCTTTGAAGACGGCGAGCCGGGCTACAAGGCGCTCAAGTCCATTTTGGATGGCACCGTGGCGGCCTCGACTCCCAATGTGCTGGTGTACGCCACCAGCAACCGCCGCCATCTGCTGCCCGAGTACATGAGCGAGAACCTCACCTACAAACACACCGAGGATGGCGAAGTCCATCCGGGTGAGGGCGTTGAAGAGAAGATTTCCTTGTCGGAGCGCTTTGGCTTGTGGATCAGTTTCTACCCCTTCTCACAAGACGAGTACTTGACCATTGCCGGCCAGTGGCTCAACGCTTTGGGTGCCACGCCCGCGCAGATCGAGGCTGCTCGCCCCGATGCATTGCTCTGGGCTTTGGAGCGCGGCTCGCGCAGTGGCCGCGTGGCCTACCAGTTTGCGCGGGACATGATGGGCCGCCAAGCCGACCTCGCATGAGCACAGGCCTGCTGGTCGCCGATGGTGAACGCGAGCGGGAAGACCTGAACGCAGGCCAGGCCGAGCGTGCCGTGGTCGATGTGGCGGTGGGTGTGCTGATGCAAGGCGAAGCGTTCTTGCTGACCTCGCGCCCCGAAGGCAAGGTCTATGCGGGCTACTGGGAGTTTCCGGGTGGCAAGCTGGAGGCTGGCGAATCGGTCGAGCAAGCGCTGCGCCGTGAGTTGCAGGAAGAACTCGGCATCACCATCGGTGCAGCCCAAGTCTGGAAAACCCAGATGGTCGATTACCCGCACGCGCTGGTGCGTCTGCACTTTTGCAAGGTGTGGGACTGGCAGGGTGAGTTGCAGATGCGCGAAGCGCAATCACACGCTTGGCAGTCTCTGCCTGTGGCCGTGGTGCCTGTGTTGCCGGGCACTGTGCCCGTGTTGGCTTGGTTGGCGCAAGAGCGCGGCTTCAGCGGCCCGACGCACGCCTGAGCACCACCTCACTGCAAACGCGGATCGCCAAAGGTCTCGTCGGGTGGGGTGTCGTCAGGCAGTTTGAATTCTTCGCTCGCCCAGGCGCCCAAATCCACACCTTTGCAGCGTGCGCTGCAAAACGGGCGGTAAGGGTTGGCGGGGCTGTAAAAGCTGTTGCCTGCGCAGGCCGGGCAGCGCACTTGGCGGGGCGCGAAGTCTTGGGACTGGTTCGAGTTGCTCATGCGCACAAAGTCATCTCAAAGGGCACGTCGTCGGTGGTGGCCACCAATTTGCCATCGCTTTGCTGACGCATCATTCGGATCACCACCAACAAACGGTTGCAGCTGATCTCGGGCGTGATGCCCAAAGAGGGGTCGATTTTCAGGCGAAGCAACTGAAAGGTGCGCCCTTGGGGCAGGTTCTGTTGCAGCTGTCCGCCTGTGGCCATGACTTTCTGGCTTGCACCGGATTCACGCAGCATTTGCAGCAATTGCTGAATGGCTTGAGCCCAGGGTGCCAATGGCAGAGTCCATTGGGCCAAATCCTGGGTGCGGCTGGCTGCATCGTGGTGCCGCCATGCATGGTAGGCAGGGAGGTCAAACTCGCAAGTGCCACCGGGGATGGCCACCCGGCTTCTGAGGGCCATCAGGAAATCGTGTTCCGTCAGGCTTTGGCCCATTTTCCCGACCACTTCATTGAGGGCTTCAAAGTGGTGGTCAAGTTGAGCGATCAGTCCGTCTAACGCTTTTTCAGAAATCGCAGGATTGCCCCGGTAAGCACTGAAGACTTGCTTTTGCCGCTCCAGGTCCTTGAGTACTTCGGACTTGAGTTCCGAGCGCGCACCCACCTCCATGATTTCAAACAGGGTGGTGAGGGCGAAATGGTGGTCCAGCGCCTGATCTCGTCCGATCAGTTGACCCAGACGAGAAAACAGCTGTTGCAGACGCAAATAGGTGCGAATGCGTTCATTTAGTGGGTATTCGTACAGGATCACGCGGCATTTTCCAATGCCCCGATCATAGCCCGAAGTCAGCGGCCACTTGGCCAATGAGCGAATCCAAACCATCAAAACTGAGGTCTTGATTGAACACCACCAGGTCGGCACAGGCCAGGCGTTGGGCGCGTGAGGCCTGTTGTGCCACGATGCGTTCGACCTCTTCGGCATTCAGACCGCTGCGGGCCATGACCCTTTGCTTTTGGGTTGACACGTCGCAGTCCACCACGATCACCCGGTCTACCTGTTTGCGCCAACGCTCACCTGACTCCACCAGCAAGGGCACATCAAAAACCAGCACACGATGACCCGTTTTCAGGGCTGCTTGCGCCTGTTCGGCCGTGACCTGACTGACCAAGGGGTGGATGATGTGTTCGAGTTGGCGCTTGGCTTGCGGGTCTTGGAAGATGCGCTCGCGCATGGCCTGGCGGTTCATGGCGCCGTCTGGGCTGATCATGGACTCACCGAAGGTGCTGGCAATGGCCGCCATAGCCCGCCCGCCCGGGGTTGTGAGGCTGCGAGAGATCGCATCGGCATCGATGATGGCGGCACCGCGTCGGGCCAAAAAGCCCGCCACTGTGCTTTTGCCGCTGCCAATGCCGCCGGTCAGGCCAATGCGCCAAGTGCGTTGTGTCATGGACGATCAGATCAAAAACCAGGGCAGGGGGCCAAAAGCCATGACCCACAAACCCGCCAACACCAAAAAAGGCCCAAAAGCCAGTTGGCCATTGTCGTCCAATTGACCTCTTAGCTTGAGCCAAACGCCACCGATCACCCCTGAAATAGACGCGATCATGACCAAGGACAGCAGCGCGGGCCAGCCCAGCCAAGCCCCTAAAGCAGCCAGGAGCTTGAAGTCCCCCTGGCCCATGCCTTCTTTGCCGGTTACGGCTTTGAACAACCAGTACACCATCCACAAAAACAGGTAGCCACCCGCGGCGCCCCAGAGGGCTTTGTTCAGGTCAATGCCCGTCAGCTCCAGGCTGGCGGCCAGCAAACCCGCCCACACCAGGGGTTGGGTGATGGCGTCGGGCAGCAATCGTGTGTCCGCGTCAATGGCGGCCAGCGCCACCAAGGCGGCGGCAAACCCCGCCCAAACGAGCGCCTGAATACCCAAACCGTGCTCGGCCGCGGCCCACATGAACAGACCTGCAGTGGTCAGCTCAATGGCCGGATAGCGCCAGCCAATCGGGGTATGGCAATGGGCGCATCGCCCGCGCAATCGGATGAAGCTCATCACAGGGATGTTCTCGTGCCAACCTAAGGGGTGCTGGCAGTGGGGGCAGTGCGAGCGAGGCACTGCCAGATTGAAGGCGGGGGCGCTGGTCTTTACATCTTCCAATGGGGCGTCCCACTGTGCTTGCAGTATGAGCGGCAGGCGGTAGATCACCACGTTCAGAAAACTGCCGATCATCAGGCCGAGCAATGCCGCCAGACCGAGTGCCAATACGCTGTCGTTCATGTCAGAAAACTTGCCCCAAACTGAAAATCGGTAAATACATGGCCACCAAGATGGCCCCTATGAAGCCGCCGAGCACCACAATGATCAGCGGCTCCAGCAAACTGCTCAGGCCATTGACCTGGTCATCAAGTGCACTTTCCATCAGGCTGCCCGCCCGGCCCAGCAATCCATCCAAGGCCCCTGTTTCCTCGCCCGTAGCGCACAGTTGCACGATCATCGCCGGGAAGTGACCACTTCGGAACATGGCCTCACTCAAACTGCTGCCTTGAATTACCTGACGCTGAATGTGTGTGGTGGTGAGTGCATAGACAGGATGATCGCACGCCTGGGCGGTCGGCCCAAGGGCTTCGGGTAAGGGGACACCTGCAGCCAGCAAGGCCGACAGGGTCTGTGCCCAACGCGCCACCACGGCCGTGGTCAAGAGCGGCCCGAGCACCGGCCAGCGCAACCACCACTGTGCCAGCCATTGCCGCATCCGGCTGGCTGCCGGTGTGCTTTGCTGCGCAGCCCAAAACATCAACAAGGCCAAGGGCAGGGCCACTGGCCAGGCCCGTACCAGCGCATCGCTCATGCCCACCACCACTTGCGTGGCCAGGGGCAATTCGGCTCCAAAGGACTGGAACACGTCCTGGAAAACCGGCACCACCAACACCAGGATCAGCACCAAAATGCCCAAGGCCACCGCCATCACGGCGATGGGGTACATCAAGGCCGAGCGGATTTTGGAGCGCATGGCCTCGTTTTTCTCGAGCGTGAAAGACAGCCGCTCCATCATCGTGTCGAGAATCCCGGCGGCTTCGCCTGCTTGAACCATGTGCACATAAAGGCCGCTGAAATGTTTCGGGTGTTTGGCCAAAGCGTCGTGCAAAGCCAGACCGGCTTCCACATCGCTGTGCACCTGTTGCATCACGGCCACCAGGCCTTTGGCGCTCATGCTGCGACACAGCATGCTCAAGGCTTGCACGACCGGCACACCAGCGCGCAGCATGGCTGCCCATTGACGCGTCATGATGGCCAGGTCTTTGGCTTTCACGGTGTCTGGCGGCGACCACCACAGGCGCTGAAGCTGCACTTGTTGGAGCCCTTGCCTGCGCAGTTGCACTCGGGCCAGATCGGCATTCAGGGCCTGAATGTGCCCGCTTTGTGCCTGTCCCTGACGGTCTCGGCCGCGCCAACGGAACTGGGCGGTGGCACGGGCAGGCGGCTGGGCGCTCATGTGCTTTCCCGTGTGGCGGCCAGCACCTCGTCCAGCGAGGTGGTGCCCTGCAGCACTTTGCGCAAGCCGGCCATGCGCAAGCTGCTGACCCCTTCGTTACGAGCTTGGCGCGCGATCTCCTGAATCCCCGCTTCTTGCAAGACCAGTTGCTGCATCTGGGCGCTCACGGGCATGACCTGGAAAATCCCGGTCCGCCCAGCAAAGCCTTTGTGGCATTGTGGGCAGCCCACAGGCTCGAATACGGGCACGGGATCTGCAAGGTCCATAGTTGGGGGCCACCCCGCTTTGAGCCATATGTCGGCGGGCACGCGGGCCGCGCGCTTGCAGTGCGGGCACAGGCAGCGCACCAGGCGTTGCGCCGTGATCAGGCTCACACTGGCCGCGATGTTGTAAGGCGCCGTGCCCATGTTGCGCAAGCGCACCAAGGTGGCTGGGGCATCGTTGGTGTGCAAGGTCGAGAGCACCAGGTGCCCGGTTTGTGCGGCCTGAATGGCGATGTTGGCGGTTTCCAGATCGCGCACTTCGCCCACCATCAAAATGTCTGGGTCCTGGCGCAAAAAGGCCCGCAAGGCCACAGCAAAGCTCAGGCCTGGTTTGTCCTGGACATTGACCTGGTTGATGCCCTTGAGCTGAATTTCGCAAGGGTCCTCCACCGTGGCGATGTTCACCTCAGGTGTGTTGAGCAGGTTCAGGCAGGCGTAAAGGGATTGCGTCTTGCCCGAGCCGGTGGGGCCCGTCACCAGCACCAGGCCGTGAGGTGCACGGATCGCCGCAAGCAAGCGCTCCAAATCTTCGGGCTCGTAGCCCAAGCGGCCCAGGTCCAATTGGGCCTGCGCCGAGTCCAACACACGGATCACCAGCTTTTCCCCAAACAAGGTGGGCAAGGTGCTGACACGCAAGTCCAGCTCCCGACCTTGGGCCAAGGGCAGCTTCATGCGCCCGTCTTGCGGCAAGCGCTTTTCGGCGATGTCCAGGCGCGACATCACTTTGATGCGCGATGCCAAGCGGTCCTTGAGGGCCATGTGCGGGGAGGCCACTTCGCGCAGCTCTCCATCGATGCGCATGCGCACACGGTATTGGTGTTCGTAAGGCTCAAAGTGCAAATCCGAAGCTTTGAGCGCCACCGCTTGCTCCAGCAGTTGTTGCACATAGGCCACCACCGGGGCATCGTCGGCGTTTGGCGAAAGGCTTTTGGACTGTACTGTGGTTTGCATGGCAATCCCTGAAGTGAACAATTAAGCGCTCACATCATGGCGTTTTGACCTGAATTTGTAAATCACGCCAGCCGTCAAGGGGCGGCTAAAGGGGCAGGTCTCACATTGACCCTGCGAATCAGGCGGCAGATCGCATTTGAACTGCAGGGGCCGTCGAAGGACTGCCCGCCTCAACCGATTCAGGTGCGTCGGTCCAGCAGCTGTGTGGCCAGCGCCACCATGGCCGTGCGGTATGCGTTGTCGGGCAGTTGCATGGCCGCGTCGATAGCGCGTTGAGCTTCTGCTGCTGCGGCGCTGCGGGTGGCGGCCAAGGCCCCGGTGCCGCGCACGATGGCCACGATGTCGTTCAGGCGGTCCACGCTGCCGGTTTCAATGGCTTCACGCACGGTGCGGCTTTGTTCTGCATTGCCGCGCTGCATGGCCAAAATCAGCGGCAAGGTGGCTTTGCCTTCACGCAGGTCATCGCCCAAGTTTTTGCCCATCTCAGCACTGTTGCCGTCATAGTCCAGCACATCGTCGATCACTTGGAATGCGGTGCCCAAGGATTGGCCGTAATGGGCGCAAGCGGTCTCGATTTCGGGTGGACTGCCCGCCAAAATCGGACCCAGGCGGGCGCTGGCTTCAAACAGTTTGGCCGTTTTGGAGCGAATGACACGCAAATAGCCTTCTTCATCCAGCGAGGCATCGTGCATGTTCATCAGTTGCAGCACCTCGCCTTCGGCGATCACGTTGGTGGCATCGGCCAAGGTTTGCATGACGCGCATGCTGCCCGCGTCCACCATCATCTGGAAGGCGCGGGAATACAAAAAATCACCCACCAGCACGCTGGCCGGGTTGCCAAAGCTTTCGTTGGCGGTAGGTCTGCCGCGCCTCAATGTGGACTCGTCGACCACGTCATCGTGCAGCAAAGTGGCGGTATGGATGAATTCGACCACGGCCGCCAAGTTGTGGCGCTGCGCTCCGGTGTAGCCCAAGGCGCCACAAGTGAGCAGCAGCAAAACCGGGCGCAGCCGCTTGCCTCCGGCTGAGATGATGTAGCGGGCCACCTCTGCGACCAAAGGCACTCCCGAATCGAGCCGCTGGGCGATGACATGGTCGACCTGGGCCATGTCCGGGGCCACCAATTCAAGAACTGCGGCGGTGCTGTTTTCTGAGGCAGACAAATGGAGGATCCGGCTGGGAGGCTCGGTAGAGCCGAGGCAATTGGGACAAGCAGCGCATCACGTGCGCCGCCCAATTATAGAGACCTGCCGTATCCTGACCCCTGCAGGTGGCTGTTAGGCGAATGCGATGGATTTGCCGTATGAAGGATAGCCGTGCTAGAATCGTCGGTTCCTTGGGGATCAGCCCTTGGAAACTTCCATTCAAGAGGTCTAATATGTACGCGGTCATAAAAACCGGTGGCAAACAGTATCGTGTTGTCGCTGGCGAAAAAATTAAAGTAGAACAGATTGCTGCGGACGTTGGCCAGGAAATCGTGATTGATCAAGTTCTCGCAGTCGGCAACGGCGCAGACCTGAAGATCGGCACGCCCCTGGTGTCCGGCGCCACAGTCACAGCCACAGTGTTGGCTCATGGCAAGCACGACAAAGTGCACATCTTCAAGATGCGCCGTCGCAAGCACTATCAGAAACGTCAGGGTCACCGTCAGCAGTTCACCGAACTGCAAATCGGCGCGATCGCTGCCTGAGGAGAATAGGTCATGGCACAGAAAAAAGGCGGCGGCTCTACGCGCAACGGTCGTGATTCCAAGCCAAAAATGCTCGGCGTCAAGGCTTTCGGTGGTGAACTGATCAGCGCAGGCTCGATCATCGTTCGTCAACGTGGCACCAAGTTCCATGCTGGCAACAATGTCGGCATCGGCAAGGACCACACTTTGTTTGCCCTGGTTGACGGCCACGTGTCGTTCTCCACCAAAGGCGAACTGAGCAAGCACATGGTCAACGTGACGCCGGCTGTTTAAGCCCGTCCCGCCCATGGCGCAGAGGAGCCCCGCAAGACGGGGCTTTTCGCATTCTGGCCCGCTGACCTTTTGACGGCGGGCCCACCGCTAAACTGGACACCTCATGAAGTTCGTAGACGAAGCCTATATTGACATCGCCGCAGGTGACGGCGGGAACGGCTGCGTCTCGTTCCGCCACGAAAAGTACAAAGAGTTCGGCGGCCCCAACGGGGGAGATGGCGGACGCGGCGGACATGTGTTCGCCTATGCCGACATCAACCTGAATACCCTGGTCGACTACCGCTACTCACGGCGCCACGAGGCCAAGCGCGGTCAGCACGGCATGGGTTCTGACATGTTCGGCGCCGCAGGTGATGACGTCACCCTCAAAATGCCGGTAGGCACCATCATCACTGACGCCGAAACCGGCGAAGTGCTGTATGAATTGCTGGTGCCGGGTGAAACCATCATGATCGCCAAGGGCGGTGACGGTGGTTTTGGCAATATGCGTTTCAAGAGCGCGATCAACCGCGCCCCGCGCCAGAAAACACCGGGTTGGCTCGGTGAGAAGAAAGAGCTCAAGCTCGAGTTGAAGGTGTTGGCCGACGTGGGGCTGCTGGGCATGCCCAACGCGGGCAAGTCCACTTTCATCGCGGCCGTCTCAAACGCCCGCCCCAAAATCGCCGATTACCCCTTCACCACCTTGCACCCCAACCTGGGCGTGGTCCGCGTGGGCCCTGAGCAAAGCTTTGTGGTGGCCGACGTGCCGGGGCTGATCGAGGGCGCCTCTGAAGGTGCGGGTCTGGGCCATTTGTTTTTGCGCCACTTGCAGCGCACGCGTTTGCTCTTGCATGTGGTCGACTTTGCACCCTTTGACGAGAACGTCGACCCGGTGCAGCAAGCCAAGGCCATCGTGGCCGAGCTCAAAAAATACGATCCCGGTCTTCACAACAAGCCGCGCTGGCTGGTCCTCAACAAGCTGGACATGGTGCCCGCCGATGAGCGCGAAGCCCGCGTCAAGGACTTCATCAAGCGCATGCGCTACAAAGGTCCGGTTTTCCAGATCTCGGCCCTGACGCGAGAAGGCTGTGAGCCGCTGATCAAAGAGATTTACAAGCATATTCGCGCGCAGCAAATCATCGAGCAAGGTGTGGTGGACATTGACCCCCGCTTCAAAGAGCAGGACAAGCCGCAAGAGCCCGATGCCGATGATCCGCGCTTCAAGCCTTTGCCTTCGGATGGCGACTGACACCGTCAACCTCGCGCCCTTTTGAGCGCTGTTCCAACCAGAAGCCAATATTTCAGCATGACCTCAGCCGCCGTTTCCACTCTGCTGCGTGATGCGCGCCGCATCGTCGTCAAAGTCGGCTCCAGCCTGGTGACCGACGAAGGCCGGGGCTTGGACGAAGGCGCGATTGGCGAATGGTGCCGCCAAATGGCCCTGCTCAGCGCCCAGGGTAAAGAGGTGGTCATGGTCTCCAGTGGGGCCATTGCCGAAGGCATGAAGCGCTTGGGCTGGACCACTCGCCCGAGCGAAGTGCCTGCGCTGCAAGCGGCCGCTGCGGTGGGTCAGATGGGCCTGGCGCAGATGTACGAGACCAAATTGCGTGAGAACGGCATGGGCAGCGCGCAGGTGCTGCTCACGCACGCTGACTTGGCCGACCGCGAGCGTTACCTCAATGCTCGCTCGACCTTGCTCACTTTGCTGCAGCACCGCGTGCTGCCCGTGATCAACGAAAACGACACGGTGGTCAACGACGAGATCAAGTTTGGCGACAACGACACTTTGGGTGCTTTGGTGGCCAACCTGATCGAAGCCGACTTGCTGGTCATCCTGACCGATCAAAAAGGCCTGTACACCGCCGACCCCCGCAAAGACGCCTCAGCCACTTTTGTCGACGAAGCCCGTGCCGGTGACCCGGCCTTGGAGGTCATGGCGGGTGGTGCGGGCTCCAGCATTGGCAAGGGCGGCATGATCACCAAGATACTGGCGGCCAAGCGGGCCGCGGGTTCGGGCGCGTCCACCGTGATCGCCTGGGGTCGCGAACCCGATGCGCTGCTGCGCCTGAGTCAAGGCGACAACATGGGCACTTTGCTGGTGGCCCAGACCGCCAAACAGCAAGCCCGTAAGCAATGGATGGCTGACCACCTGCAACTGCGGGGCTCGGTCACGGTCGATGCGGGGGCCGCCCACAAAGTGCTGACAGAAGGCAAGAGCCTGCTGCCCATAGGCATGACGGGTGTGGCGGGTGATTTTTCACGCGGCGATGTGATTGCCATTCGAGATGAACAAGGCGCAGAAATCGCCCGGGGTCTCGCCAATTACGCCAGCGCCGAGGCCCGTTTGCTGTGCCGCAAGCCCTCGCACGACTACGAGGCTTTGCTGGGCTACACCGCCGAGCCCGAGATGGTGCACCGAGACAACCTGATCCTGAGCCGCTGAAGCCCAAGGCCCCAGAGGCCAGGCGCCGCAGGGTGGGTCACCCTTGCGGGTTCGGGTCGAAGCTGGCCCCAGGGGGCAATTCCATGTGCAAAGGAGGCTGCATCTCGACGTGGCCGTGGTCGTGGTCCATGACTTGATCGCGCGGACCGCGGCTGCCTCCGCGCAAATAGCGGTTTTGACGTTCCTGGCGCGGCAAAAAACGGGACAACTCGGTCAGCGCCATTTCGTAAACGCCGCGTTTGAATTCCACCACCACATCCAGCGGCACCCAGTAATCGTTCCAGCGCCAAGCATCGAACTCAGGGTGGTCGGTGGCGCGCAGGTTCAGATGGTGGTCGTGCGTGACCAATTGCAGCAGGTACCAGATTTGTTTCTGGCCCTTGTAAAAGCCGCGAGCATCCCTGCGGATGAAGCGGTCTGGCACCTCATAGCGCAACCAGTCACGGGTCCGGGCCACGATGCGCACATGCTCCGGGTGGAGCCCCACTTCCTCATGCAGTTCCCTGAACATCGCCTGTTCAGGACTTTCGCCCCGGTCGATGCCGCCTTGCGGAAACTGCCAGCTGTGGGTACGTATGCGCTTGCCCCAGAAAACCTGGTTTCTCTGGTTGAGCAGAATGATGCCGACGTTCGGCCTAAAGCCTTCACGGTCAAGCATAATCAACCTCAAATTTTTAAATTGTGTCCATTATGCACGCCGCACCAGTGCTCGCTCTTGGATGTTTCCCTGATGCCCTTGTCTATTTAGTCTGCCGCGATGAAAGCCTCCCAGTTCCTGATTTCCACCCTCAAAGAAGCCCCTGCGGATGCAGAAGTCGTCAGCCACAAGCTGATGACCCGTGCCGGCATGATCAAGAAGTTGGGCGCAGGCATTTACAACTACATGCCCATGGGCTTGCGCGTGATCCGCAAGGTCGAGGCCATCGTGCGCGAAGAGATGAACCGCGCAGGGGCCATCGAAATGACCATGCCCGTGGTGCAGCCCGCAGAGCTTTGGCAAGAGACGGGCCGCTTTGACAAGATGGGCCCCGAACTTTTGCGCATCAAGGACCGCCATGGGCGTGATTTTGTGATCCAGCCGACCAGCGAAGAAGTGGTGACCGACGTGGTGCGCCAAGAAGTGCGCAGCTACAAACAGCTGCCCAAGAACTTTTACCAAATCCAGACCAAGTTCCGCGACGAGCGCCGCCCCCGCTTTGGCCTGATGCGTGGCCGCGAGTTCATCATGAAAGACGCCTACAGCTTTGACCGTGACGTGGTCAGCGCCAAGGCCAGCTACCAAGTCATGGCCGGGGCTTACCGCAAGATCTTTGACCGCTTTGGCCTGACCTACCGCGCAGTGGCCGCTGACAGCGGCGCCATTGGTGGCGATTTGAGCGAAGAGTTTCAGGTGATCGCCGCTACAGGCGAAGACGCTATCGTGTATTGCCCCACCAGCAACTACGCCGCCAACATCGAAAAAGCCGAGGCCTTGGCCCCGAGCCAGCCACGCGGTGCAGCCTCGCAAGCCCTGACTAAAACCGCCACACCCGGCAAGAGCACCTGCGAAGACGTCGCCGCCTTGCTGAACGTGCCCCTGTCCACCACCGTCAAATCGCTTGTGCTGGCCACCGACACCCTGAACGAGCAGGGTGAGATCGTCAAATCACAAGTCTGGCTTTTGCTCTTGCGTGGTGACCACGACATGAACGAAGTCAAGGTTGGCAAGCTGCCCGGTATGGAAGGCGGTTTCCGCTTTGCCACCTTGAGCGAAATCGAAGACCACTTCGGTTGCAAGCCGGGTTACCTCGGACCGCTGAACCTGAAGAAGCCCGTGCACCTGGTGGCCGACCGCGACGTGGCCGTGATGGCCGACTGGATTTGTGGTGCCAACGAAGAAGACTTCCACATCACCGGTGTGAACTGGGGCCGCGACCTGCCCGAGCCCGCCTTGGTGGCCGACATCCGCAACGTGGTCGCAGGCGACAAATCGCCCGACGGCCAGGGTGAGCTGGCCATTGAGCGCGGCATCGAAGTGGGCCATGTGTTCTATCTGGGCACCAAATACTCCAAGGCCATGAACGCCACCTTCCTCGATGAAACCGGCAAGCCACAGTTTCTGGAAATGGGTTGCTACGGCATTGGCGTGACACGCCTGCCCGCCGCCGCCATCGAGCAAAACCACGACGAGCGCGGCATCATCTGGCCCGACGCGATTGCCCCCTTCACCGTGGTGGTGTGCCCCATCGGCATGGACCGCAGCGAAGCCGTCAAGCTTGAAGCCGAGCGCATCTACGCCGCCTTGTTGGCCGACGGCGTCGATGTGATCCTGGACGACCGCGGCGAGCGCCCCGGTGCCATGTTTGCCGACTGGGAGCTGATCGGTGTGCCGCACCGCGTGACCATTGGCGACAAGGGCCTCAAAGACGGTCAGGTCGAGTACCAACACCGCCGCGATGCCGAATCCAGCAAAGTGGCGGTAGCCGACATCCTGGACCACATCCGGGCGCGACTGGCCGCCTGAATAGTGGGGGCCTGATGGCCACAAAGTCTGGCATCCCTGATTTTGACGGCAGGTCTGACCTGCCCGCCATGCCCTCAGTTTTGACCATGCCCAGCCGCCGCCGGGCACTGCGTCATTGGGCTGCCGGGTGTGGCGCCAGTCTCTGGGGTGCGGGCGTTTGGGCAGGCCCGCAGATCGAAGAACCTCTGTCGCATGCCGTGCGCACCGCGCTGAGCGCAGCAGTGGTCGCTGCGGCCCCGCCTGAGCCGGTACTGCCCCATGCCCAAGCGCAAAAAACTTATGACGATTGGCTTCACCATGCCAGTCAGCGCCTAGCGCGTTACAAAAAACACGCCGCTGAACGGCAAGAATTCCTGCAAACCCTCTGGTACGAGGCCCGCCGGGCCGGATTGCCGCTGTCTTTGGTGCTGGGCATCGTGCAGGTCGAGAGCGGTTTTCGCAAATACGCCATCTCCAGTGCCGGAGCGCGTGGCTACATGCAGGTGATGCCGTTTTGGGCGCGCCTGATTGGCGATGGCGACGATGGCCGCCTGTTTCACATGCAGACCAATTTGCGCTTTGGCTGCGTGATCCTGCGCCACTACCTCGACCGCGAACGCGGTGACTTGTTTCTGGGCCTGGGCCGCTACAACGGCAGCCGGGGGCATGCCGTTTACCCGCAGGCGGTGCTGGCGGCGCAGCGGCAGTGGGTGCATGCGGCGGATTGAAGCCGTAAAAAAGCCACCCGAAGGTGGCTGTTGGCTTGGGGTGCAGGTCGATCAGGCTTGGCCGTTGATCACTTGCTGCAACTCGCCCGATTCGTACATTTCCATCATGATGTCCGAGCCGCCGATGAATTCGCCCTTGACGTAGAGCTGGGGAATGGTGGGCCAGTTGCTGTATTCCTTGATGCCCTGGCGGATTTCAGCGTCGTCCAGCACGTTCACGGTCTTGACCGTCTTGGGGTCCACGCCGACGGCTTTGAGGATCTGAATGGCACGGCCGGAAAAGCCGCACATGGGGAAGCTGGCGTTGCCCTTCATGAACAGGGTGATCTCGTTGCCTTTGACGAGTTCGTCGATGCGTTGCTGGGTGTCGCTCATGGTGTTGCTCCAAATGGGGTCGGTGTCGAATGGGGTGAATTATGTCTCTGATTGAAAGTCTGCCATTTTCACAGGGATGTTGTTGTCACTTCGGCATGGCCGCGCCCGTGCAGCGCTCGATGCCACCCAGATCGCGGCGCGACTGCACTTGCTCAAACCCGGCCTCGCGCAGCAGGGCCTGAACCGGGGCTGCCTGGTCCCAGCCGTGTTCGAGCAGCAGCCAACCGCCCGGGGCCAGATAAACAGGGGCTTGGGCGATGATTTGGCGGATGTCGTCCAGGCCGTCGGGGCCGCTGGTCAAGGCCTGCAGGGGCTCGTGCATCAGGGCGGCCAAGTGCGGGTCGCCCTCGGCCACGTAGGGTGGGTTGGAGACGATGAGGTCAAAACGGCCCGTGTGCTGAACATCCACCGCGTTCAGCCAGTCGCTGGCGATGAATTGCACGCCCAACTGCAAGCGGGCAGCGTTGGCGCGGGCCACGGCCAGGGCGTCTTCGCTCGCGTCCACGGCCCACACCGAGGCATCGGGCCGGGCGTGTTGCAAGGCCAAAGCCACCGCGCCGCTGCCCGTGCCCAAGTCCAGAATGCTGGGCGAGCGGGTTTCTGGGACGGATTCAGGCAGACACGCCAGAGCCCATTCCACCAACGTTTCGGTATCGGGGCGCGGGTCCAGCACACGCGCATCCACGGCCAGCGTCAGTCCAAAAAAGTCTTTGCGCCCGGTGATGTAAGCGACGGGCTCACCTTGCAAGCGGCGCTGCAGCGCGTCTTGCCACGCGGCGGCTTGCGCTGGCATCAAGGTGTCGCTGTCGTGGGCCAGCAGCCAGGCGCGGTCGTGTTGTGGGCGCTGCAGGCTGTGCAGCAGCAAGATCTGCGCGTCCACCCGGGCCAAGCCATTGGCTTGGGCTTGGCGCAGACACTCGGCCAGGGTGGTGTGCATCAGGCGGTGGCTCCGATTTCCAGCGCGGCCAGCTGTTCGGCCGCTTCGTAGCTTTGCAGCGCATGCACCACGTCCTGCAAATCGCCTTCCATGATGGTGAGCAGCTTGTACAAAGTCAGGTTGATGCGGTGGTCGGTCAGTCGCCCTTGCGGAAAGTTGTAGGTGCGGATGCGGTCCGAGCGGTCGCCGCTGCCGATCAGACTCTTGCGCTCGGCCGCGTCTTTGGCGGCGCGTTCGGCCCGGTCTTTTTCCTGAATTCGGGCCGTCAGCACCTTCAGAGCTTGGGCCTTGTTGCTGTGCTGGCTGCGGCCGTCCTGGCATTCGGCCACGATGCCGGTGGGCAAGTGGGTGATGCGCACAGCCGAGTCGGTTTTGTTGATGTGTTGCCCACCCGCCCCGCTGGCGCGGTAGGTGTCAATCCGCAAATCCGACGGATTGATCTTGATGGCTTCGGCCTCGTCCGGCTCGGCCAACACCGCCACGGTGCAGGCGCTGGTGTGGATGCGGCCTTGGGTTTCGGTGGCGGGCACGCGTTGCACCCGGTGACCGCCGGATTCGAACTTGAGTGCGCCATACACGCCATCGCCCGATGAGCTGCCGTCGATGCGCACTACGACTTCTTTGTAGCCGCCCAGCTCGCTCACCGATTCCGAGACGATCTCGCATTTCCAGCTCTGGCTCTCGGCATAGCGGGTGTACATGCGCAGCAGGTCTCCCGCAAACAGGGCCGACTCGTCGCCCCCAGTGCCGGCGCGGATTTCGACAAAAGCCGGGCGGGCATCGTCCGGGTCTTTGGGCAGCAGCATGCGTTGCAGCTCAGCCTCCAGACTTTGTAGCTCGGCGCTGGCGCTGGCCGCCTCTTCTTTGGCCATCTCGTGCAGGTCTTCGTCGGCCAGCATGTCTTGCGCGGCGGCCAGGTCGGCGTTGCGCTGCTGAAAGCGGGCAAAACGTGAAGCCACAGCGCTGACCTCGGCGTGCTCGCGCGAAAGCTTCAGGAACTGCGTCATGTCGGCCATGATGTCTTCGCGTGACAGCAAAAAGTCCAGCTCGGTCAGGCGCAGGGCGTAGCGTTCAAGTTGTTGGATGAGGAAAGGTTTCATGCGGGCGGGAACGGTTTAGGGCTTGGGTTGCGGCGCTGGCCCTGACTCGGGGCAGACGCGGCAGGCAGCAGGGACAGCTAAGGTGTCGGCGCGCAAGCCCCGACCTGCCAAGTCAGCCGCTAACGCTCTTTGCGCAAGAAAACGCGCTGCACCGTCTGCATGGTCTGCTCGCGGTGCTCGGGTGCCGCCCCGCGCAGCTCGGCCAAGGCGCCGTGCAGCATCTTCTGTGTCAGGCCCTTGGACAGGGCTTCCATCACGGCGATCGGGTCATCACCCCGGGCCAGCAGCTTGCGGGCGCGGGCCAGTTCGGCTTCGCGCCATGCGTCGGCCTGGTTTTGCAGTTGCTGGATCAGGGGCACGGTGCCACGCTGGCCCATCCAATGCATGAAGCTTTGCACGCCGGCATCGATGATGACTTCGGCTTCGGCCACGGCCGCTTGGCGGTGGGCCTGGCCGGTTTGCACGACGCTGGCCAAGTCGTCCACGGTGTAGAGGTAGACGTCTTCCAGCGACTTGACTTCGGGTTCGATGTCACGGGGCACGGCCAGATCGACCATGAACATGGGTCGGTGTTTGCGTTTTTTCAGGGCCCGCTCGACCGCGCCCAAGCCAATCAGGGGCAGGGTGCTGGCGGTGCAGCTGATGACGGCATCGAATTCGTGCAAGCGCTCGGGCAGGTCGGCCAGGGGCATGACATCGGCCCCAAAGCGGTGGGCCAGCAATTCGGCCCGGTCCAGGCTGCGGTTGGCGATCACCATGCCTTTGGGCTGCTTGGCTGCAAAGTGGGTGGCCACCAACTCGTTCATTTCACCCGCGCCGACAAACAGAATGCGGATGTCTTGCAGGTTTTCGAACAGCTGACTGGCCAAGCGCACCGAGGCGGCGGCCATGCTGATGGAGTGAGCCCCGATTTCGGTGGAGCTGCGCACTTCCTTGGCCACGGCAAAGCTGCGCTGGAAAAGTTGGTTCAGAGTGCTGCCCAGAGCACCTGCTTGTTCGGCGGCGCGCACGGCATCTTTGAGCTGACCCAGAATTTGGGCCTCGCCCAAGACCATGGAGTCCAGCCCGCTGGCCACACGGAAGGCATGGCGGGCGGCTTCGTTGCCTTCGAGCAAATAGGTGTGGGCGTGCAGCTCGGATGCGCTCACGCCGCCGGTTTGGGCCAGCCAACGCAGGGTATCGTTCGTGGCGGCCTGGTCGGCAGCGCAATAGATTTCGGTGCGGTTGCAGGTCGACAAAATAGCCGCTTCGGGCTCTTGCGAAATGCGTTGGGACAGGTCACGGCGCAGGCCTTGCAGGGTGGGGACCAGTTTGTCCACGGCGAACGCAAACCGACCGCGCAGATCCAGCGGTGCAGTGGTGTGGTTCAAACCCAGGGTCCATACAGCCATGAGGGGCATTATAGGCACGACCTGTCAACTTTGCTTGACACAATCGCAGCAGGGAAAGTAGACGTGGTTTTGCATGCACAATTTCAGGCTCTGGGGGCACTTGTGGCCAACCCGGACCACTCGGAGCGAGACTTCATGACGTTTTGGCAATTGGTTTTGCACCTGTTCAATTTTGCCTTGCCTGCTTTGGCCATGGCGCTGTTCATGCCTTGGGCCGGGCGCTGGGTCGTGGGGCCAGGCCGGGCCAGCCTGCGCCGCCGCATGGGGGTGCAGGCCCTGTGCGGGCTGGCGGTGCTGGTGGGTGGGCTGTTGCTGCACGGCCAGGACGGCAAGATGAGCACTTACATCGCCATGGTGCTGGTGGCCGCGACGGCCGAGTGGTTGATGCAGCGCGGCTGGGCCACCAAATAAGACTGCCCAGAGACCGCCTTCAAGACCGTCTTGAGTGGGTCCACGCCCCTTGGTTTCAGATGGCCCCTGGTTTTAAACCGGGCTGAACAGGTCCACCCGGTCGGTGATGATGCCGTCGGTACCCAGAGCCAACAGGTGCTGCGCGGCCCAGTCGTCGTTGACGGTGTAGCTCAGGCACCGCATGCCAGCGCCATGGACTTGGGCCACGGTGGCCGCGTCCCACAGCGCATAGTTGGCCACCACGGCCACGCAGCCGAGTTCTTGGGCTTTCTCAAACCAGCCGGTCCAAAGCGTGTCGACCAGCAGGCCGCGTGGCAATTCGGGGGCTGTTTGCTGAGCCGCTGCTAAGGCCTCGGGTTTGAACGAGGTCAAGAGCGGTGGCACGGCAGCGCCTTGCCAGAGTTGGGCGGCCAGACGCGCCACGGCCTCGCCCGTGGCGGCCTCGGTGCCCGGCGTGGGCTTGATCTCGATGTTCAACAAGTAGCTGTTGGCCAAGCAAAACCGCACCAAAGCCTCGAGTGTGGGCAGGGCCTCGCCCGCAAAAGTGCGTGAATGCCAACTGCCCGCGTCCAGTTGCGACAGGGCATGCCAAGGCAGGTCACCACCGATGCCTTGGCCGTTGGTGGTGCGCTCCAGCGTGGCGTCGTGCATCAGGAACACCACGCCGTCGGCGCTGAGCTTGGCGTCGCATTCAAACATGCGGTAGCCGTGCGCCGCACCCAAGCGAAAGGCGGCCAAGGTGTTTTCGGGGGCGAGCTTGCCCGCGCCCCGGTGTGCGATCCAAAGCGGGTAGGGCCAGTGTTGGAATGTTTGCATCAGCATATTAGTAGCAGCATAAAACAAGCAACAAATCACCATTTGTCAGTTCCGTCAGGTGCCCCCACCCCCGGCGCGTGTTTGCTGCACTGCGGTAACATCTCGCCTCAGCCGGTTAGACGCCTCCGTCCAGGTCTGGCTGAACGCGTTTTTACCCACGCATTTGACCGCGCACCCTCCATGAATGCTCCCACCACGCTCCAACTTTTGATGCAAGCCGACGCCGATGCGCCGCGTTTGCGAGAGATTCCCTACAACTACACCAGCTTTTCAGACCGTGAAATCGTGCTGCGTTTGCTGGGCGAGTCGGCTTGGGATCTACTGAACCAGTTGCGCCAGGAACGCCGCACGGGTCGATCGGCCCGCATGCTTTACGAAGTGTTGGGCGACATTTGGGTGGTCGAGCGCAATCCCTACCTGCAGGACGACCTGCTGGACAACCCGGCCCGCCGTAAATTGCTGGTCGAGGCCTTGCAGCATCGCCTGGGCGAGGTGCAAAAGCGCCGCACGCCGGGTGTGGACGCCGCCCGCGACGCATTGGTGGGCCAACTGCTGGTCATGGCGACCCAGGCGGTGACGCAGTTCAGCGAGCGCTTCACCCGCATGGCCAAGCTGCGCAGCCAGGTGCAAAAGACCTTGGGCCGCCTGACGGCCAAAGACAACATCAAGTTCGATGGTCTCTCGCGCGTGAGCCATGTGACCGACGCGACCGACTGGCGTGTGGAATACCCGTTTGTGGTGTTGACGCCCGACAGTGAGACCGAAATGGCCGGGCTGGTCAAAGGCTGTATCGACTTGGGCCTGACCATCGTCCCACGCGGCGGCGGCACGGGCTACACCGGTGGCGCAATCCCGCTGACCTGGAAGAGCGCGGTCATCAACACCGAAAAGCTCGAAGCCATGACCGAGGTCGAAATGGTCGACCTCCCCGGCATCGTGCACAAAATTCCGACCATCTACACCGAAGCTGGTGTGGTGACCCAGCGCGTGGCCGATGCGGCCGAGCGCGGAGGTTTTGTCTTTGCGGTGGACCCGACTTCGGCTGAAGCCAGCTGCGTGGGCGGCAACATCGCCATGAACGCGGGTGGCAAAAAGGCGGTGTTGTGGGGCACGGCGCTCGACAACCTGGCCAGCTGGCGCATGGTCACGCCCGATGCCGAATGGCTGGATGTGGTGCGCATGGACCACAACATGGGCAAGATCCACGATGCCGAAGTGGCCACTTTTGAGCTGCGTTACTTCAAGGCCGACGGCAAAACCCCGATCCGAACTGAAACTCTGGTCATCCCCGGCAAAACCTTCCGCAAAGAAGGCCTGGGCAAGGACGTGACCGACAAGTTTTTGAGCGGCCTGCCCGGCGTGCAAAAAGAAGGCTGCGACGGCCTGATCACCAGCGCCCGCTGGGTGGTGCACCGCATGCCCACCCACACCCGCACCGTGTGCATGGAGTTCTTTGGCCACGCCCGCGAGGCCGTGCCCAGCATCGTCGAGATCAAAGACTTCATGTTTGCCGAGCAAAAGCGCACCGGCACCGTGATGGCGGGTCTGGAGCACCTGGACGACCGCTATTTGCGCGCAGTGGGTTATTCCACCAAGTCCAAGCGCGGCGGTTTCCCCAAGATGGTGCTGATCGGTGACATTGCCGGTGACAACGCCGACGATGTGGCCAAGGCGACCAGCGAGATCGTGCGCATCGCCAATTCGCGCAGCGGCGAAGGCTTCATCGCCATCAGCCCCGAGGCGCGCAAAAAGTTCTGGCACGACCGCAAAAAAACAGCGGCTATCTCGCGCCACACCAACGCCTTCAAAGTCAACGAAGACGTGGTCATTCCGCTGCCACGCATGGCCGAGTACACCGACGGCATCGAGCGCATCAACATCGAGCTGAGCCTGCGCAACAAGCTCAAGCTGTGCCGCGAAATCGAGGCCTTTTTGGAGCGCGGCAACTTGCCTCTTGGCAAACAAGACGACGCCAGCGACATCCCTTCGGCCGAGTTGTTGGAAGACCGCGTGGCGCAAGCCCTGGCCGTGGTGCGCGAGGTGCAGGCGCAATGGCAAGGCTGGTTGAACGATGTCGACGCCCTGTTCCCGCAACTGCAAGAGCACAGTTTGCGCGCCAGCTGGAAGACACAAATTCGCCCGGCTTTCCAGAACATCTTCTCGGGCTCGGCCTTTTTGCCGATCCTGACCGAGGTCTCGGCCATCCACCAGCGCGTGCTCAAGGGTCGCGTGTGGGTGGCGCTGCACATGCATGCGGGTGATGGCAATGTGCACACCAACATCCCGGTCAACTCTGACAACTACGAGATGCTGCAAACCGCGCACGAAGCGGTGGCCCGCATCATGGTGTTGGCGCGCAGCCTGGACGGCGTCATTTCGGGTGAACACGGCATTGGCATCACCAAGCTGGAGTTTTTGACCGACGCGGAGTTGGCGAACTTCACCGCCTACAAAGCCAAAGTGGATCCCGAAGGCCGCTTCAACAAGGGCAAGCTGCTGCGCGGCGCGGCACTCTCCGGCTTGGGTGACGATGTGCATGCGGCCGACCTGACGCACGCCTACACCCCCAGCTTTGGCCTGATGGGCCACGAGTCGCTGATCATGCAGCAGTCGGACATTGGCGAGATCGCTGCCAGCGTCAAGGACTGCCTGCGCTGCGGCAAGTGCAAACCCGTGTGCGCCACCCATGTGCCGCGTGCCAATTTGCTCTACAGCCCACGCAACAAGATTTTGGCGACCTCTTTGCTGGTTGAGGCTTTCCTCTACGAAGAGCAAACCCGCCGCGGCATCTCGATCAAGCACTGGCAGGAATTCGAAGACGTGGCCGACCACTGCACCGTCTGCCACAAGTGCCTGACGCCTTGCCCGGTGAACATCGACTTCGGCGATGTGTCCATGAACATGCGCAACCTGCTGCGCAAGATGGGGAAAAAGAGCTTCCGTCCCGGCAACGCTGCCGCCATGTTCATGCTCAACGCCACCAATCCTGAAACCATCAAACTGGCTCGCATGGCCATGGTGGGCGTGGGTATGAAGGCGCAGCGTTTTGTGGCCGGTTTGCTCAAGGGTGTGGCCCGCAAACAGACCATTGCGCCGCCTGCATCGGTGGGCACTGCGCCCATCAAAGAGCAGGTGATCCACTTCATCAACAAAAAGATGCCGGGCAACCTGCCCAAGAAAACCGCGCGGGCTTTGCTGGACATCGAAGACAACGACTACGTGCCCATCATTCGCAACCCGAAGGCCACCACTTCTGAGTCTGAAGCGGTGTTTTACTTCCCCGGTTGCGGCTCTGAGCGTCTGTTCAGCCAGGTGGGGTTGGCCACTCAGGCCATGCTCTGGCATGTGGGCGTGCAGACGGTGTTGCCACCGGGCTACCTTTGCTGCGGTTACCCGCAAAAGGGCTCGGGCCAGTTCGACAAGGCCGAGAAAATCATCACCGACAACCGCGTGCTGTTCCACCGCGTGGCCAATACGCTCAACTACTTGGACATCAAGACCGTGGTGGTGAGCTGCGGCACATGCTACGACCAGCTTCAGGGCTACCAGTTCGACAAGATCTTCCCGGGCTGCCGCATCATCGACATCCACGAGTTCCTGCTGGAAAAAGGCATGAAGCTCGATGCGGGTGGTGCTTATCTGTACCACGACCCTTGCCACAGCCCCATGAAGCAGCAAGAGCCCATGAAGACCGTCAAAGCCTTGATGGGCGACAACGTGCTGGAAAGCAAGAGTTGCTGCGGTGAGTCGGGCACGCTGGGCGTGACGCGCCCAGACATCTCGACCCAGGTGCGCTTTCGCAAGGAAGAAGAGCTGCTCAAAGGTGAAGCAGCATTGCGCAGCAGCGGTGCGCTGGCACCCCAGGCCAACATGAAAATCCTGACCAGCTGCCCCAGCTGCCTGCAGGGTTTGTCGCGCTTTGGGGACGATATGAAAAACGGCCTGCTCGAAGCCGACTACATCGTGGTCGAGATGGCCAAACACATCCTGGGTGAAGAATGGATGCCCGAGTATGTGAGTGCGGCCAATGCAGGCGGCATCGAGCGCGTGCTGGTGTAAGCCAAGCGCGCAACCCGACAGCAAGATTTCGAAAGCAAAAGATGGCTGGATTGAAAAAAGACATGCCCCACCCCGAGTCGCTGACCCTGCACGGTCAGACCCGGGTGCTGGAGATCGGGTTTTCTGACGGTGCCCAGTTCCGCATCCCGTTCGAGCTGATGCGCGTGTACTCGCCTTCGGCCGAGGTGCAAGGTCACGGCCCCGGCCAAGAAGTGTTGCAAACCGGCAAGCGCGAGGTGGGAATTCAAGAGATCGAACCTGTGGGCAATTACGCCGTGAAACCGACCTTCTCCGATGGCCACGAGTCGGGCCTCTTCACATGGGAATACCTGTATTTTCTAGGTGACCAGCAAGACGCCTTGTGGCAGCAGTACGAGGACCGCCTGGCAGCGGCTGGCATGAGCCGCGATGCACCCATGGTCGAAGCCGCTGCGGGCGGCAGCTGCGGTCACAAGCATTGAGAAAGTTGTCATGAGCAGCACCCACTTCGGTTTCAAAACTGTCGACGAGAGCGAGAAAGCCAAGCATGTGCGTGGCGTGTTCGACTCGGTCGCGTCCAAATACGACGTGATGAACGACCTGATGTCCATGGGCTTGCACCGCGTGTGGAAGGCTTACACCGTGCAGGTGGCCAACCTCAAAGAGGGCGATCAGGTGCTGGACATCGCAGGCGGCACGGGTGACTTGTCCATGGCTTTCGCCAAAAAAGTGGGTGCCATGGGCCGCGTGGTGCACACCGACATCAACGAAGCCATGCTGTCCACTGGGCGTGACCGCTTGGTTGACCATGGCCTGGCCTTGCCCACCTTGGTGTGTGATGCCGAGAAGCTGCCGTTTCCCGACAACCATTTCAATGTGGTCAGCGTGGCCTTTGGCCTGCGCAACATGACGCACAAGGATGTGGCGTTGAAGGAAATGTGCCGAGTGCTCAAGCCGGGCGGGAAATTGTTGGTTTTGGAGTTTTCCAAAGTGGCCAAACCCTTGGAAAAGGCCTACGACTGGTACAGCTTCAAGATCCTGCCTCAATTGGGCAAATTGGTGGCGGGCGACGCCGACAGCTACCGGTATTTGGCCGAATCCATTCGCATGCACCCCGGGCAAGAAGACCTGAAAACCCTTATGAAAAATGCCGGATTTGGCCATGTGGATTTTCACAATTTGTCGGCTGGGGTGGTAGCCTTGCACATGGGTATCAAATGTTGAAGCCCGAAAACTGAATTTCCTGAGTTGGAGACACCATGAACAGCAAGTTGATGACACTGATGCTCGCAGGCGTGATGGCCTTGGGCAGCTTGAACGCCGAGGCCGCACGCCGCATGGGTGGTGGCAAGTCGTTTGGCCAGCAGTCAAACCAGGTCACCAAGCGCGACGCCGCGCCGCAAACCCCTGCAGCACCAGCACAAAACGCCGCGCCCACCAATGCGGCCAAACCCGCTGCTGCACCTGCAGCTGCTGCGCCCAAGAAACCTTGGGGTGCCATGTTGGGCGGTTTGGCCGCAGGTTTGGGGCTGGCTTGGTTAGCAAGCTCACTGGGCTTGGGCGAAGCCTTTGGCAACATCCTGATGGCTTTGTTGATCGGCGTTGCTGTCTTGGCCGTCATCGGCATGATCATGCGGGCACGACGCGGTGGCGCCTCGCAGATGGGTGGAAACGGTGGCTTGGCTTACCAAGGCGCTGGTGCCTCGGCAGAAAACCCCGCCACCTACAAACAGTACAGCCCCCAAAACGTGGGCAACGATGCATCGGCCCGCCCATGGGAAGGACAAAACACCCGCTTCGATAGCTCGGCTGCGTCGGCCTCGACTGGCTCCATGATCGGCTCAGGCATCGGCTCTGGCCTGACGGGCTCTCAAACTTGGGGCATCCCGGCTGGTTTTGACGTGGACAACTTTGTCACCGCTGCCAAGCGCAACTTTGTGACCCTGCAAGACGCTTGGGACCGCTCGGACATCAGCGCATTGCGTTCCATGATGACGGACGCCATGGTGGTGGAGATCCGTAACCAGCTGTCTGAGCGCGAAGCACAGTTCCCCGGTCAACCCAACAAGACCGAAGTCGTCATGCTCGACGCCCAGCTGCTGGGCATTGAAGAGCAGGCCGATGCTTACTTGGCCAGTGTCGAATTCAACGGCATGATCCGTGAAGACGCGGCTTCTGGCCCCAGCCCATTCCGTGAAGTCTGGAACATGACCAAATCCAAGCAAGGCGGCGGCTGGTTGGTGGCTGGTGTGCAAGCACTGCAATAAAGACCGGGCCATAAAGCCCGAACCATAAAGCCCTGAAGCTTGGGGGCTGGCACTTTCGGGAATAATCGGGGACTATGGCAACACAGTCCCCTTTTTCATGGGCCGCTCAGGCGCTACCCGACATGGTCAACCGGCTCGCAGCCAACATCCAGCCTCCGGCTTGGGTGGTGGATGAGGGGGTCAATCGCCTTGTTTTGTTCCTCAACCATGTGCTGATGAGCGAGCCCGAGGCCATGGCCCGATTGGCACGCCAAAAAGGCCAACGCATCGAGCTGGTTTGGGACCGCGTGCAACTTCAACTGATGCCCACCCCTGCAGGCCTGCTCGAACGCGGCCGCTTTGAAGGTTTTGACTTGCGTCTGACGGTGACCGAAGACTCACCCGTCTCCATCGCTTCGGCCTTGGCCCGAGGGGACAAGCCCAAGGTCCGCATCGAAGGCGATGTGCAGCTGGCTGCTGAAGTCAATTGGCTGATTGACCATGTGCGCTGGGATGCCGAAGAGGATCTGGCCCGCCTGATCGGTGACGCCCCCGCGCACACCCTCGCACAAGCTGCCCGCCAGGCCATGACGGCTTTGCGCAGTTTTGTCGCCCAACGACCCGGCACTGGGTTGCGCACGGGCAGCGCAGCATGATGCGCTGGGGCCGTTTCGGGCGCGGTGCCTTCATCGTCTTCATCGTCTTGCGCTACGGCCTGGACGAGTTGGTGCTCTCGAGCTTTCAGAAGCCCTGGATTCGCCTCTTGGCTCGCATCCTCTCGGTGGGCCGCGACTTGCGCTCACCCCGGGCCGTACGCCTGCGCGAAGCGCTCGAGCGCCTGGGGCCGATCTTTGTGAAGTTTGGCCAGGTGCTGTCCACCCGGCGCGACCTGCTGGCCCCCGACATCGCCGAAGAATTGGCCAAACTGCAAGACCGGGTGCCACCCTTCAGTTCGGCCATCGCGGTGGCGTCGATCGAGCGGGCGTTCAACCGCCCGGTGGACGACATCTTTGAAACCTTTGAGCGCGAACCGGTCGCAAGCGCTTCGATCGCTCAGGTTCACTTTGGCACTTTGCGCGGCAAATCGGGCGAAGTGCGTGAAGTGGCTGTGAAAGTGTTGCGCCCAGGCATGCTGCCTGTGATCGACAAAGATCTGAGCCTCATGCGCATGATGGCCGGTTGGGTGGAGAGCCTGAGCGCCGACGGCAAACGACTCAAGCCCCGCGAGGTGGTTGCCGAGTTCGACAAATACCTGCACGACGAGCTGGACCTGGTGCGCGAAGCGGCCAACGCCGCACAGCTGCGCCGCAACATGCAGGGCCTGGATTTGGTGTTGATCCCTGAGATGATCTGGGACTTTTGCCACCCCGAGGTCATCGTCATGGAGCGCATGCACGGCGTGCCCATCAGCCAGGTTGACCGTTTGCGCGAAGCGGGCGTGGACATTCCCAAGCTGGCCCGCGATGGTGTGACGCTGTTTTTCACGCAGGTGTTTCGCGACGGTTTTTTCCACGCCGACATGCACCCGGGCAACATCCAGGTGAGCCTGGCTCCCGAGACCTTTGGCCGCTACATCTCCTTGGACTTTGGCATCGTGGGCACGCTCACCGAGTACGACAAGGAGTACCTGGCGCAAAACTTCACAGCGTTTTTCCGCCGCGACTACAAGCGCGTGGCAGAACTCCACATCGAGTCCGGTTGGGTGCCGCCAGAAACGCGGGTGGACGAGCTGGAGTCGGCTATCCGTGCGGTCTGCGAGCCTTACTTTGACCGCCCGCTCAAGGAAATCTCGCTGGGCATGGTGCTCATGCGCCTGTTCCAGACCTCGCGCCGCTTTCAGGTCGAGATTCAGCCACAACTGGTGTTGCTGCAAAAAACCCTGCTCAACATCGAAGGCTTGGGCCGCGACCTGGACCCTGAACTGGACCTGTGGAGCACGGCCAAGCCATTCCTAGAGACCTGGATGCTGGAGCAAATCGGGCCCAAAAAGCTCTGGGAAGAGCTCAAGGCCCAGGCCCCGCATTACGCCAAACTGCTGCCGCAGTTGCCACGTTTGCTGCATGAGTACCTGAAACAACCGAGTCAAAACGATGCCAGGCAGATAGAGCAGTTGCTGGTCGAGCAGCGCAGAACCAACAGACTGCTGCAAACCTTGATTTACGCAGGGTTGGGCTTTGTGGCCTCTTTGGTGCTGCTTCAGCTGTGGAGTCACCTGTCCTGGCGAATTTAAGTCAGCAACGGGTGCTGTCCGCTGGTCTGAATCTGCCAACGATGCGTATGCCCAGCAGCAGAGGTTGGGCGCCGTCACTGGTGCGGCCATCATTGGCGTGATTTTCGGGCTTGACGCGCGGTGTAAATGCCAAAAGCCACCACCGCCAAGGTGACGACCAACATGAGCAAGGTGGCCGCAGCGTAAATTGACGGGTTCACACCGCGCCTTGCATAGCTGAAGATCACCTGTGGCAAGGTGGTCACGCCAGGACCAGACAAAAACTCGGACACAACCACATCGTCAAAAGAAAGTGTGAAGGTCAGCAACCAACCCGCCAGCAATGCCTGGGAGATATTGGGCAAAGTCACCAAAAAGAAGACTTGCCCAGGGCGACAGCCCAGGTCCATCGCGGCCTCCTCTAGCGAGCGGTCCATGTCCTTGAGTCGTGATTGGATCACCACCGTGGCGTAAGCCATACCCAGCAGAACATGCCCCAACACAATGGTGGTCATGCCGCGGTCAGGCCATCCCAAGCTCCGTTGGGCGCTGACCGACAACAACAGCAGCGACAAACCAATGATGACCTCGGGCATGATCAAAGGCGCATTCAGCATGGCCGTGAAGACGTTTCGGCCTCGAAATTGCGTGTATCGCACCAGGGTGTAGGCTGCCAGTGTGGCGAGCACCACGGACAAAGTAGCGCTGACGAAAGCGACCTTCAAGGAGACCAGAAAACCCTCTAGCAAGCGTGAATCATTGGCCAGTGCTTCGTACCAGCGCAAAGAAAAGCCCGTGAACCGACTGTCCTGACGGGTGCTGTTGAAGGAAAAAACCACCAGGAACAACAGAGGCGCGAACAAGAATCCATAGACCAAACCCATCCAGAGTTTGCCGATGTGAGCATGCATCCAGCGTTTCATGAATGCTCCTTTTCGGCTTGACGGGCCACTTTGGCGTTGTACCAAGCCAAAGGCACGACCACCCCCAAAATCATGATCACAGCCAACGCAGAGGCACGCGGCCAGTTGTTGCTGCTGAACATCTCGTCCCAGACCACCCGTCCAATCATCACGTTTTCTGCCCCACCGAGCAAAGAGGGGATCACAAACTCACCCAAACAGGGGATGAACACCAACATGGAGCCTGCAACGATGCCCGAACGGCTCAGGGGCACGGTCACCAACCAGAAGGATTTCCAAGGACTGGCACCCAAATCATGCGCAGCTTCGAGCAGTCGTGGGTCCAGTTTGACCAGGTTGGCATACAAAGGCAGAACCATGAAGGGCAAGTAAACATAGGTCATGCCCACCAGCATGGAGACATCGGTGTAGAGCATTTGAATAGGCTCGTGGATCAAGCCCAGTGCCATCAAGACGTTATTGACGATGCCTTGGTCGGCCAAGATCCCTTTCCATGCGTAGACACGCAGTAAAAATGAAGTCCAAAAAGGGAGCATCACCAACATCAACAAAATTGGCCGTATGGTGGCGCTGGAGCGTGCCAGAAAATAAGCGAATGGATAGCCCAAAAAGAGGCAAAAAACGGTGGTCCAAAAGGCGTACTTGAGCGACAGCAGGTACGAGTTGATATAGAGCGTGTCGCCCCACCGGCCGTCGCTGTCGACAAAAAGACTGAGGTAGTGGCTGAGTTTGAGGTTCAGCTTCCAGCCGCCTGGCTCCGTGTGGCTGAGCAGCGGTGCAAAAGGGTTGAGTTGCTCGCCCATGTCGGTGACGCTCAAGCGCAGCAAGATCAAAAAGGGCGCAGCAAAAAACACCCATAACCAAACCGTGGGAATGCCCACCACCGTGCGTCGACCCAGTCGCAAACGCTCGACCATGCGGGACAAAAGTTGGATCATGTGGTCAAGAGCACACCAGCTTGTGTGTCCCAAAAACAAGAAACCCTGTCACCCCAGACGATGTCGTCCTCATGGTTGCGGCTTCTGTTGGTTTGGGTGACTTTGATCACGCTGTCATCGGGCAGTTTCACCACATAAGTGCTGTAACTGCCCATATAGGCGATCTCGCTGACCACACCCGAGACGACGTTGGCAGAGCCCGCAGAGCCCGAGTCGGGTGGGCGTTTGTCGATGCGGATTTTTTCAGGTCGAACGGCCAGAGATACGGCCATACCTGCCGGGTGTGAGGAGCCGTGGCCCAGGGTGAAATGGCCTTGGGGCGTCTGGACCTCGGATTGGCTGGCGTTGGCCAGGGTCAGCTGACCGTCAAACAAGTTGATGTTGCCAATGAAGTCAGCTACGAAGCGGCAATTGGGGGCTTCGTATATTTCGGTGGGGCTGCCCAATTGCAAAATTCGGCCATGGCTCATGACTGCAATGCGCGAGGCCATGGTCATGGCCTCTTCCTGGTCGTGTGTGACCATGACACAGGTCACACCAATGGACTCGATGATGTTGACCAATTCAAATTGTGTTTGTTCACGCAGTTTTTTGTCCAGCGCACCCAGGGGCTCGTCCAGCAGCAACAGTTGGGGTTTGCGTGCCAGGCTTCGGGCCAAGGCCACGCGTTGTTGTTGCCCTCCAGACAGTTGGTGGGGTTTGCGGGATGCGAACTGTTGCAGCTGCACCAATTCGAGCATGGCAGTCACCCGTTCGGCCATCGCGTCCTTGTCCATGCCCATACGGCGCAGTCCAAAGGCGATGTTGTCCCAAACTGTCAAGTGGGGGAACAAGGCATAGGACTGGAACATCATGTTGATGGGCCGCTCGTAAGGGGGCAGCAAACTGATGTCCTGGCCGCCCAAGAAAATTTGTCCGGATGACGGTGACTCGAAACCCGCCAGCATGCGCAGCAAAGTGGATTTGCCGCAGCCTGAGCTGCCCAGCAAGGCAAAAATTTCACCTTTACCAATGTCCAGTGAGACATCATCCACGGCCAGGACGCTGTCATAACGCTTACTCAGATTCTGAATGCGAAGGAAGCCAAGCGGGTCGGGCGGGGTGAGGGTCATGGAAGGATCTTTCGGGTCAAAACAAAAGGCTGTGCACGCGCTCGTCACAGCCTTTTGTCAGGTGCCAGCCAGATGGGCGGGCGTCACTTGCCTTGTTTGAAGGCCGTGTAGACCGAAGTCAGGGACTCGCGGGTCGCGTTGGACAGGCTCGAAGGCGAGACCGCGAGTTGCAGATTGGCTTCATCTAGAAAGACGCTCTTGTTTTGACCGACTTCGGGTGTCACTTGGGCCACGCTGGCTTTGTTGGCCGTGGGATAGCTCAGTTCATTAGTCAAAGAGGCAGACACTTCTGGCTTCAGGAAGTAATTGATGAACGCCATGGCGTTGTTGGGGTGTTTGGCATCTTTGGGGATGGCCAAGTTGTCAAAAAACAGCAAACCGCCTGTTTTGGGCAACATGGCCTCGATGTCGTGACCGCTTTTGTTTTCGATGGCACGGCTGCGGGCGATGTTGATGTCGCCAGCCCAGCCCAGCGCAACGCAAGCTTTGCCGCCGGCCAAGTCATCGATCATGGTGCTAGAAAAGAGACGGATGTCCTTGCGCACCTTGGCCAGCATCTCGCCAGCCGCCTTGTGATCGGCTGTCTCAGCCGAATAAGCGTCCTTGCCGATGTAGTGCAAAGCAGGAGGCATCACCTCCGTGGGGGAGTCCAGGTAGGCAATGCCGCAAGATTTGAGTTTGCTGGTGTAGGTCGGGTTGAAGACCAAGTCCCAGGCGTTCTCAGGCATGGGTGTGTTGCCCAAAGCCTTGGTCACTTTGCCTTTGTTGATACCCACTGTGGTGAAACTCCAAGCCCAGGGCACCAAATGGGCGTTGCCGGGGTCGACTTTGTCGAGCTTGGCCATGATGGCGCCGTCCAGATTGGCCAAGTTTGGGATTTGAGACTTGTCCAATGGTTGCAACAAACCTGCATCGATTTGGGACTTGGCAAACACTGCGCCCGGCACCACGATGTCATAACCTGAGTTGCCTGCGATCAACTTGGCTTGCAGAGCTTCGTTGTTTTCAAAGGTCTGGTAATTGACTTTGATGCCACTTTCTTTCTCAAAGTTGGCCACCATGTCTTCTGTGATGTAGTCAGGCCAGTTGTAGATGTTCAGCAGCTTCTCTTCGGTGTTGGTGGGGGCCGCTGCCGCTGCCGCCACAGGCGCCTGGGGTGCCTCTTCTTTTTTCCCGCAGGCAGTCAAGGTCAGTGCACACAAAGCGGTCAGTAGAAAACGTTTGTTCATGATCGTGAAAGCTCCTAAAAGTGTTGGGGCTGGTTTGGGCAGAAATAACTCAAAATTGACCTGCGCGCGATTGTATAAGAAGGCGCTTGGACCCGTTTTATTCGGGTAACCAAGGGTGGCAGAAGTCGTTTGAGCCTCTAGAGCGGTTGAAGGCTAGTGCGCTGAGAGTTCAAAAGACACTGGTGCGAGGGGTTCGAATTACAATCGAGGGTTGATATTTTTCTCTCTAGGAACCCTCACATGCCCATTTACGCCTACAAATGCGACGCCTGCGGCCATGCCAAGGATGTTCTGCAAAAAATGAGTGACGCCCCGCTGACCGACTGCCCGGCTTGCGGCGCTCCGAAATTCAACAAACAGCTCACCGCCCCGGGTTTTCAGCTCAAGGGCACAGGCTGGTACGCCACCGACTTCAAGGGCGGTGGTGCGGCCGCAGTGCCGGCCGCAGCGGGCACCGCAGCAGATACCGTCGCCGCACCGGCACCTGCCTCAGCACCTGCCAGCGACAGTGCAGCACCTGCCTCAACGGCCAGCGCTGCAGGCTGCGCCGCTTCTTGCGCTTGCCATTGATTTTTCTGAACGCTGACTTCACCGTTTTCCCCACCCCATGAAACACCGCAGCTTCAAACAGTATTTCGTCACCGGCTTGCTGGTGTGGCTGCCCATGGGAATCACCGTCTGGGTGATCATGTGGCTGGTGGGTATGCTCGACGCCATCTTTTTGGCGGTGCTGCATGCGGCCGACACCTTGATCCCGGGCGTGCACGCCAGCGCCGAATACCTGCGTGGCGTGCCGGGCTTGGGCGTGGCCATTGTGGCCGTGTTCATTTTTGCCACGGGCGTGTTTGTGGCCAACATGTTTGGCCAATGGTGGCTGCGCAAATGGCACGGTCTGATGAACCGCATACCTGTGGTGCGCAGCATCTACACCAGTGTCAAGCAGGTGGCCGACACCTTGTTTTCGGGCAGTGGCCATGCATTTTCCAAAGCTTTGTTGGTCCAGTACCCGCGTCAGGGCTCGTGGACCATTGCTTTTTTGACCGGCACGCCTGGTGGTGAAGTGGCCACGCACCTGAACCAGCCCATGGTCAGTGTCTACGTGCCCACCACGCCCAACCCCACCTCGGGCTTTTTCCTGATGATGCCCAAAGCCGATGTGGTGGAGCTGGACATGAGCGTGGATGACGCGCTCAAATACATCATCTCTATGGGGGTGGTCGTGCCCGGCACGCCTGCACCCAAACCCATTGCAGCCCAGCCCAAGTTGGGCTGAAGCCTTTTCCGAACCCCGCTCCTGCGAATCCAGAAAGTCCTACAACATGTCCATGCGTTCCCACTATTGCGGTCTGGTGACCGAAGCCCTGATCGGCCAAACCGTGAGCCTGTGTGGCTGGGTCAACCGCCGCCGTGACCACGGTGGTGTGATCTTCATCGACCTGCGCGACCGCGAAGGCTATGTCCAGGTGGTGTGCGACCCCGACCGCCCTGACATGTTCAAAGTCGCTGAAGACGTGCGCAACGAATATTGCGTGCAGATCAAAGGCATCGTGCGTGCGCGCCCAGACGGCACCAGCAACGAAGGCCTCAAAAGCGGCAAGATCGAAGTGCTGTGCCACGAGCTGATCGTGCTGAATGAATCGGTCACGCCACCGTTCCAGATTGACGAAGACAACCTGTCCGAGACCACCCGTCTCACGCACCGCGTGCTGGATCTGCGCCGCCCCTACATGCAAAACAACCTGATGCTGCGCTACAAGGTGGCCATGGAAGTGCGCAAGTACCTCGATGAAAACGGCTTTGTGGACATTGAAACCCCGATGCTCACCAAGAGCACACCCGAGGGCGCGCGCGACTATCTGGTGCCCAGCCGCGTGCACGACGGACAGTTCTTTGCACTGCCCCAGTCGCCCCAGTTGTTCAAGCAGCTGTTGATGGTGGCGGGCTACGACCGTTACTACCAGATCACCAAGTGCTTCCGCGACGAAGATCTGCGCGCCGATCGCCAGCCCGAATTCACCCAGATCGATATCGAAACTTCCTTCCTGACCGAAGAAGAAATCCGCGACATGTTCCAGGGCATGATCAAACGCGTGTTCCAAAAGACCATTGGTGTGGACCTTGGCGAGTTCCCGGTCATGACCTACCAGGACGCGATGCACATCTACGGCTCGGACAAGCCTGACCTGCGTGTGAAGTTGCAGTTCACCGAAGTGACCGACGTGATGGGCGATGTGGACTTCAAGGTGTTCTCCGGTGCTGCCAACATGAAAGGCGGCCGTGTGGTCGCCCTGCGCGTGCCTGGCGGCTCGGTCGAAGGCGGCGGCATCAGCCGTGGCGAAATCGATGCCTACACCGAGTTCGTCAAGATCTACGGTGCTAAGGGCTTGGCCTACATCCGCGTCAACGACCTGTCCAAAGGTCGTGACGGTTTGCAGTCCCCCATCGTCAAGAACATCCATGACGCCGCATTGAACGCAGTGTTGGAGCGTTCAGGCGCGCAAAACGGCGATTTGATTTTCTTCGGCGCAGACAAAGCCAAGATCGTGAACGACGCCATCGGCGCATTGCGAATCAAGATTGGTCACAGCGAGTTCGGCAAGAAGAATGGTTTGTTCGAAGACCGTTGGGCCCCCATGTGGGTGGTCGACTTCCCGATGTTCGAGTTCGACGACGAAAGCCAACGTTACACCGCCGTTCACCACCCCTTCACTGCGCCCAAAGACGGTCATGAAGACTGGATGGTCACTGCGCCCGAGAAGTGCATCTCTAAGGGCTACGACATGGTCCTGAACGGCTGGGAAATGGGCGGCGGCTCTGTGCGTATCCACCGCGCCGACGTGCAGCAAAAAGTGTTTGACGCCTTGAAGATCACGCCCGAAGAAGCCCAGCTCAAATTCGGCTTTTTGCTCGACGCCCTGCAATACGGCGCGCCACCACACGGTGGCCTGGCCTTCGGCCTGGACCGCATCGTCACGCTCATGACCGGTGCCGAGTCGATCCGCGATGTGATCGCCTTCCCCAAGACCCAACGTGCCCAGTGCCTGCTCACGCAAGCGCCAAGCCCAGTGGACGAGAAGCAATTGCGTGAATTGCACATCCGTCTGCGCAATGTGGATGCGGTCAAAGCCTAAGCGGCTCTGAGCCCTTCCCAACAGCAACGCCACCTTCGGGTGGCGTTGCTGTTGGTGGGGTTGCATTGTCTTGCCGACGCCGTCATCGCGCAGCAGCCTCAAGTCCAAAGCTTTTGTCGAGGATGGCGAAGGGCCCACAAAAAAGGCTTCAAAACCGAGGTCTTGAAGCCTTTGATGCCTGTATTCAACCTGACGCTGAACCAGAAATTTTGCAACGGCATTGCTGCCGTTTGCGGGGTTTGCAGGGCTTAGTAGCCGCCGCGACCGCCGCCGCCGTAGCCGCCACCGCCGGAGCGATCGCCGCCACCGCCGTAGCCGCCGCCACCGGAACGGTCACCGCCGCCGTAGCCGCCGCCACCGGAACGGCCACCGCCGCCGTAACCGCCACCACCACCGAAACCACCGGTGCGTGGAGGACGTGCCTCCATCGGACGGGCTTCGTTCACGGTGATGCTGCGACCACCCAAAGATTGGCCATTCATGCCGTTGATCGCGGCTTGGGCTTCGGCATCGCTGCCCATTTCCACAAAACCGAAACCTTTGGAGCGACCGGTGTCGCGTTCCATCATGACTTTGGCGCTGGTGATGGCGCCGAATTCGCCGAATGCCTGCTGCAGGTCTTCATCGCGAACGGTGTACGGCAGGTTGCCGACGTAAAGTTTATTGCCCATGGGGACTCCTGAAAAACACATGAAAACAAAAGCGATGGGGTCCCGAAAGCACAACAAACCTGAAAAGTGCCGCCGTAGCGCGCGAAACTGACCGATCACCTCAAATGTGACGTTTTATGGACGCGCACCATCAGATTATGGGGCATAGCATCCCGATAGCACCAAATATCGTCAATGTTTCGTGATAGACCTTGTTTTAATGGGCCCTCTTGTGCCGTTAACCAACACGAGACCCAATGCGCAGAGCGTGGGTTCATGAGAAAACTGCTTAACACCGAGCTTCAGCGCCAAACGCCTGTGCGCACCAACTCTTGCCGCAGCAAAGCCTGATAGCGCTGGTTGTGGACTGGGGTGGCCGAGTGGTAGGCGGCCACCCCAAACCAAGTGTTGCCGTGGCGCAGCATGACGCGTTTGAGGTGCCAGGCCGCCACATGTGTGGCTATGCAGGGGTCCAGCAGCCGATCGGGTGTGATGCCCCATTGCGCCAGTTCGCGAAAGTGGATTGAATTGATTTGGGCCATGCCCACATCGATGCTGCCATTGCGGTTGCGGCTCACCACATGGGGGCGCATGCCCGACTCCACTTGCAAAATGGCCCGCAGGATGTGCGGGTTCACGCCATGGCGCTGAGCGGCTGGCATCAGGCAGGGGTCAGCTGCGAGGCTGGCTGAAGGTATGACCCGGGCTGGTGCTTGGCGGTGAGCTGAGGCCTGCGCCCATGACAACATGCAAAGGCCAATCGCCGCAAGGGGCAGACGGTTGAAGCGCAACAAGGTGGGGGGCTGGCGAGTTGCGTTGCGGCTGGGTCGGCGGCTGTTCATGGGTTTGAATTTTGGGGGTGGGTCGCCAGGTTGCGGCTGAACCCTCTGGCTAGAGCCCATCACTGGTTTCCAGGTTCCGCCAGCCAGTAGAGTCAAAAATACTTGTTCTGAACATCGGCACGGTGATGGTTTTCTTGAATGCCATGCCTGCAAGGGGCAGCGGGTCCGTCACCTAACCTCAGAGCTGCAGGACTGAGACCAGCGGCAGATGGGCGGGTTGTTCGTAGTCGGCGATCAGCCAGGCGCGCTCGGTGTTTTGACCCTGTTGCGCCAAAAACGTTTGAAGGCTGCGGATGGAGGGCTGGTCCAGCGAGACAAAAGGCTGGTCGAGCAAGGTAACCATGGCTCCGCTGGCCAGCGCGGCTACCAGGCCCACTTTGCGGCGGCTGCCGGTCGAGAGCATGTTCAGCCGTTTGTCCAGATGGGGCGCCAACTGCAAGGCTTCGATCAGCTCGTTTTGCGTTTCATTGGACCAAGCAGGTAAAGACGCACGAAGCTGCGCCCAGCATTGCACGGGTGTGTTGTTGTCATGCAGCGGCAAACGCAGGTCGATCCAGAAAACCGCCGACGGCTGCGGCAGGCTCAAAGAGTGGGCCTGACTCGCCAAGCGCAGCTGCCCAGCCGAGGCGACCAGATCGCCGCTGAGCAAGCGCATCAAACTGGTCTTGCCCACGCCCTCGTCACCCAGCAAGGCCGACACACCTGCGGGCAGTTGTAGATCAAGATCGCAAAAAAGCGGTAGATCGCCCGGGCCACCGCTCAGGCCTGTCACGCTCAGCACGGGGTTGGCTGTTTTGTGCAGGGGGTCAAAAGTCTGTTTCAGCATGTCTTGAATGCTAGCAGCAGGCCCATTGAAGCCTTGTTTATGGAAGATGGATGCATTTGGTAAACACTTTTACACTTTGAAACAAATTATTTTTAGTGTTTTTAATTGTGAAATATAATTCTTAATATTTCAATTGGCTAATAACGGAAAACGAACATGTGCACAAGTAATTTGTTGGAGGTCAGCGAAAAGACAAATTCGGTCTTGGCCAGTTTGCATCGCAAGATCGGCGTGCTCTGCGTCATGGCGGGCATGTTGACTGGGGCTGCTGCATGGGCCCTGGATGCGCCAAAAGGGCCTGTGGTTCTGCAAGTGACGGGCTTGATTGAGGCACACAACCAGGGCAAAGTGGCTGCCTTGGACATGAAGGCCTTGCAGGCTTTGCCGCAAAAAAGCTTCACCACTCAGACCCCGTGGGATCAAAAACCCGTGACATTCAGTGGTCCCTTGCTGCGCGATGTCTTGCAGCTGGTCAAGTCCAAAGGTCAGCACATTCGGGCAGTGGCCCTCAACGATTACCGTGTGAAGCTGCCCGTGTCCGATGCGCTTGAGCACGATGTGGTGGTGGCTGTGCAAATGAATGGCCAGGCGATACCGGTGCGCACCAAAGGGCCTTTGTTCGTTATTTACCCCTTTGATTCCAAAAAAGAACTTCAGCACAAGACCTACTACGAGCGCTCCATTTGGCAGCTCAAGGCCATTGAGGTGGAGTGATGCAAGCGCGTGAGGCTGTGCCCGAGCGAGAAGGGTCGCAACACCTGGCACCGTCCCGATTCTTCTGGGGGCTGACCTTGGTGGCGGTCCTGGTGATCACGGCCTTGGTGGTGGCCACCACCGTGCAATGGCGTCAGGCCCAGGCCCTGGAGGCCGCAGCACGGCTGCAGGAAGACTCGCTCACGGCCATGACCACGAATCTGGAGCGTGAGGTGTGGCGTTTCGATGCAGCCATGAACCTGGCAGACCTTGCCCAACCAGACACGACGCAGTCAGACTTGGATGCGGAGCGGTCTTTGCGCTTTGATATTTTGGTCAGCCGCGTCAATTTGCTCCTCAACAGCCCCAGCCTTGCGCGGGTGCATCACCGTGAGGAATACACCTCATTGACCCCCCGATTGCTCGACTGGGTGGTCAGAGCCACACCTTTGGTTGACGGGCAAGACTGGGCATCGAACGCGTGGCCTGGACTCATGAAAGAGTTGCAGCAAATGGCTCCCGAGGTCCAGGCCCTGAACTCCGCCTCAGACATGGTGTTGGGTGAATGGGTGCAAAAACAAGTGGCCACCGTACGCGAACAAAGCCAATGGATCGCTTGGCTCACGTTGGCGCAAATCCTGGGTTTGGTGCTGGGCTCGGTGGGCCTGTACGTGCACGAGCGCAAGCAAAACCAGGCCCAAAGGGCGCAGCAGCGCTTGCATGCGCAGTTGATGCAAGCCAAGGAACAAGCCGAAAGTGCCAATCAGGGCAAAAGTCGATTCCTGGCCAATATGAGCCATGAGTTGCGTACACCTTTCAACGGCATATTGGGCATGCTGGGCTTGCTGGAAAAAACACAAAACGGCTCAGAACAAGCCGATTTGATTCAGACCGCCAAAGTCAGTGCCTCGCATTTATTGGCGGTGCTCAACGATGTGCTGGAGGTCTCGGCCCTGGAGGCAGGCAAAATCCAGGTGCATCCAGAGTCCACAGACATGGGCGATTTTTTGCAGGAAGTGCACCGATTCATGCGGGTGCAGGCACAGAACAAGGGCTTGCAATTGCATCTGACGGGGGACCTGCACAAGCCTTGTACGGTGATGGTCGACCCATTGCGTTTGCGGCAAATCTTGTTCAATGTGCTGAGCAATGGCATCAAGTACACCGATCAGGGGCAGGTCGATATCCGTGTGCGACGCGAGTCACTGGACGATGGTGTGCAATGGCAGATCGAGATCGCTGACACCGGCATCGGCATGAGTGAGGCCACCCAACAAGGTTTGTTTGAGCGCTTTCACTGGGGCGATGCTTCGCTCACGCGCAAACAATCAGGCTCGGGTCTGGGTCTGGAAATCTCCAGATCCTTGGCCCGCCTGATGGGCGGCGAGTTGAGTGCGCGCAGTCAACTGGGACAAGGTTCGGTGTTCACCCTGAGCTTGAAAACCCCTTGGGCGACTTTGTCTGTGGCCCATGTCACGGCACCTGAAATGAGTCAAGGTGTCCATCCTGTTGCGCAGCCACTCGATGCTGCAACCGTCAGTGAGTCCTTGCGTGTTTTGGTAGCGGAAGACCATCCGGTCAACCGTAAAGTGGTGGGCTTGTTGTTGCAAAGCATGGGCCACCAAGTCAGTTTTGCCGAAGACGGTCAACAAGCGCTCACGCAGGCCAGCCAGTCTGATTTCGATCTGGTGCTGATGGACATCCACATGCCGGTCATGGATGGCCTGAGCAGCGCTCGCCACATTCGTGCCTTGCCGGGTGAGCGGGGGCAGGTGCCCATCGTGGCGCTCACGGCCGATGTGATGAACGATGTGGCTGACCAATCGATGGCTGCGGGCATGAACGCGTTTTTGTCCAAACCCTTACAAAAAACACAGCTGCAGGCCGTCATGCCGCTCAAGCGGCGCCAGGCTTGATGCGCTAAACGGCGCGCATCGACGCATTCATCAGAGGGCTGACTACAATGAATTGATCTGCTGGTCTTTCATTTCGAGTCTGCCCCGTCCATGACGCAACCGCTCTGCCCATCGCCTGCGCCCTTCAAAATTCCGGAGTCGGTGCTGGTGGTCATTCACACGCCCGAGCAAGACGTCTTGCTGATCCGGCGTGCTGACTGGGGCACCTGGCAATCGGTCACGGGCAGCAAAGACCACCTCAAAGAAAGCTGGCTGGAGACGGCCATCCGCGAGGTGCAGGAAGAAACCGGCATCGATGCCCGGCACCCGAGCTGCCACTTGCGAGACTGGCAACTTGAAAACGTGTACGACATTTACCCTGCCTGGCGCTGGCGCTATGCGCCCGGTGTGAGCCGCAACACCGAGCGGGTGTTTGGTCTGTGTGTGCCGCATCGCATCGACGTGGTGCTCAGCCCCCGCGAGCACACCGACGCGCAGTGGCTGCCCTGGCATGCTGCGGCTGACCAGTGCTTTTCCCCCTCGAACGCCGAAGCCATCTTGATGTTGCCGCGTTTCGTAACGACCGCTCCGTCATGAAGCCCGAACGCCACGAACACCCGGTTTTGCGGGTGGCCACCTACAACATCCACAAAGGCGTGCAGGGCCTGGGACCGGCGCGGCGTCTGGAGATCCACAACCTGGGCCACGCGGTTGAGCAACTTGACGCCGACATCGTATGCTTGCAAGAGGTGCGTCGCGAGCACCGTCGCGAGGCGGCTTATTTCAGGCACTGGCCCAGCCAGCCGCAAGCCGAGTATTTGGCCCCAGAGGGTTACGAGGCCATTTACCGCACCAATGCCATCACGCGCCATGGCGAGCATGGCAACGCCATGCTTTCGCGCTGGCCAGTGCTCTCGCACCAGCACCGTGACATTTCGGACCACCGCTTTGAGCAACGCGGTTTTTTGCATACCCAGGTCGAGGTGGTGGACCGTGTGGTGCATGTGCTGGTGGTGCACCTGGGGCTGGTGCCGGCCAGCCGTGTACGTCAAGTGGGTTGGCTGTTGGCACACATTGCGCAAGACATTCCGGTCCACGAGCCGGTGCTGGTGGCGGGCGACTTCAATGACTGGGGTACGGGCCTGGGTCGACGCATGGCGCAGGCCGGGTTTCGGGAGTGGCGCGAGCAACCCACGCCCACCTACCCCTCGCGCTTGCCCTTGAACCAGCTCGACCATGTGTACGCCCGAGGCCTTACGCCTGTGCATGCCATGGTGCCTTCGGGGCGCATCTGGCAGCGCATGTCCGACCATTTGCCGCTGGTGGCCGAATTTGCGTGGAACGACTGAGCATGCGGCACAACCCTGCGCTGCGTGACGGTCATCAGATCCGGCTCATCGAGGGGGGGCAGCATTACTTTGAAACACTGGTGGCGGCCCTGGATCAGGCGCGCTCTCACGTGTTGCTCGAGACTTACATTTTTGATGTGCATGGTGCTGCCGCCATGGTGGCCGAAGCGCTGGAGCGGGCGGCCTTGCGTGGTGTGCGGGTGTGGCTGGTGGTTGACGGTGTGGGCACCCCCCAGCTGCCCGAGGTTTGGCGCACCCGCTTTGCCCAAGCGGGGGTCGATTGGCGGGTGTATGCGCCTTTGGGCACCTTGGGTTTGCTCATCCCCAGCCGTTGGCGGCGGCTGCACCGCAAACTGTGTGTGGTGGACGGGCACACCGCCTTTTGCGGCGGCATCAACATTCTGGATGACTGGTACGACCCCCACCACGGCCACTTGGTCCGGCCCCGGTTGGATTTCGCTGTGGTTGCGCAGGGGGAGCTGGTGGGCCACATTCAAAACAGCATGATCCAGCTTTGGTGGCGCTTGCAGGGCGCACAGCATGCCCGTGAACGAAAAATTCCACAGGCGCTGCGATCCTTCAAAACCGCAGGCCTGCCCCTGCCATGGAAACAACCCTTGCCCCTGCCTGATGGTTCTCCGCCACCGAGCCGGGCCGCTTTGCTTCTGCGCGACAACGTCCTGCATCGCAGTCAAATTGAACGCGCTTACCTCAAGGCCATAGGACTGTCCCGGCACGAGGTTTTGATCGCCAACGCCTACTTTTTGCCGGGTCGCAGGTTGCGTCAGGCCTTGATTCATGCCGCACGGCGCGGCGTGCGCGTGCGCTTGCTGTTGCAAGGCCGTTATGAATACTTCATGCAATACCACGCAGCCCGCCCGGTTTATGGCGCTTTACTGGCCGCTGGGGTTGAAATTTACGAATACAACGCGAGTTTCTTGCACGCCAAAGTCGCCGTGGTCGACCCGGATGCTGAACGACCCTGGGCCACCGTCGGGTCGTCCAATCTGGACCCGCTGAGTCTTTTGCTCGCCCGAGAGGCCAATGTGGTGGTGGCTGACCGCTTGTTCGCGCAGCAACTGCACCAGCGGTTGAGTCAGCTGATCGACGCGCAAAGTACCCGTGTTTCAGCCACTTTCAGCCAAAGACATTGGCACCAGCATTTGCGGGACCGGTTGGCGTTTGGCCTGATGCGCTTGGCGCTTTTCCTGACAGGCCACCGCTACTGAAGTGCATTTGATGGGGCTGCAAAGGTGTGAAAAGGGGCAAACCCCTGATCCGTGTGCGCTGATCAATCGCTGTTACGATCATTGCCATGTTAATGAAAACTCCAGACGCCATGAAAGCTTCTGCTACATCACCCGAAGACGAAGGCGTTCCCGTTTCCGTCAAGATCCGCGAGCGCATCCAAGCTGCCCGCAAACGCTTCCATGCCAACGACAACATCGCCGAATTCATCGAGCCCGGTGAGTTGGAGAAGCTGCTGGACGAAGTCACAGGCAAAATGGCCGGCGTGCTCGACAGCCTGGTCATCGACACCGTGAACGACCACAACACGGGAGATACCGCCCGCCGTGTGGCCAAGATGTACCTCAAAGAAGTGTTCAAGGGCCGTTATGTTGAAGGCCCCGAGATCACCGAGTTCCCCAATGCAGAGCACCTCAATGAGCTGATGATCGTCGGCCCCATCACCGTGCGCAGCGCCTGCAGCCACCACTTTTGTCCTGTGATCGGCAAGATCTGGATCGGCGTGTTGCCCAACGAACACACCAATGTGATCGGCTTGTCCAAATATGCCCGCTTGGCCGAATGGATCATGGGCCGCCCCCAGATTCAGGAGGAAGCCGTGGTTCAACTGGCCGACCTGATCCAGCGCAAAACCCAACCCGACGGCCTGGCCATCGTGATGGAAGCGAGCCACTACTGCATGGGCTGGCGTGGCGTGAAGGACATGGACAGCAAGATGATCAACTCGGTCATGCGCGGTGCTTTCCTCAAAGACCCCAACCTGCGCCGTGAATTTTTGTCATTGATTCCGAAAAAGGACTGACCATGTTGGTACGCCTGCTTTACGCCAGCCGTGCGGTGGACACGCGCCCCGATACGATCGAATCCATTTTGGCCCAGTCTCGCCAGTTCAACCCGACCAGCGGCATCACCGGCATTCTTTGTTACGGCGGCGGCATCTTTTTACAAGCCATTGAAGGCGGTCGCAACGCGGTGAGCGAGTTGTACGGCCACATTCAGAAAGACGTCCGCCACAAGGATGTGGTGTTGCTGCATTACGAAGAAATTTCCGAACGCCGTTTTGGCGGCTGGACCATGGGGCAAGTCGATGCGTCGCGCGTCAACACCAACATCTTGCTCAAGTATTCCGAGCGTGCTGAGCTGGACCCGTACAACGTGTCTGGCAAAGTCTCGTTGGCCTTGCTCGAAGAGCTGATGGCCACGGCCTCCATCATCGGGCGCGCCTGAAAGCATGCAGCTCATCGGCTGCGATTTCTCCAGCAGCCCCAGCAAGCGCAAACCCATTGTGCTGGCGCTGGGCCAGGCCCGGCAGAGTAGGGTGCAGCTGCAAGCCCTGCAGACCTTTGACACCTTGAACGCTTTGGGTGACTGGCTGGCTCAGCCCGCTGATTGGGTGGGTGGTTTTGACTTGCCATTTGGCTTGCCGCGAGAGTTGGTTGAGACCCTGGTCTGGCCTACCAACTGGGCCGCCTGCATGGACCATTACTGCGCCTTGGAGCGTGCCCAAATTCGCGAGCAGTTTGCAGCGTTTTGTAACGCTCGCCCCGTAGGCGGCAAGTTCGCTCACCGCGCCGCCGACCACCCCGCAGGCTCCAGCCCGTCCATGAAATGGGTCAACCCGCCCGTGGCCTACATGCTGCACACGGGCGTGCCGCTGTTGCGGCAAGCCGGTGTTCACCTGCCTGGTTTGCATGTGGGTGACGCCCGCCGCGTGGCGCTGGAGGCCTACCCTGGCTTGCTGGCGCGTGAGGTGCTGGGCAACACCAGCTACAAAAGCGACGACAAAGCCAAACAAACCCCCGAGCGCCTGCTGGCCCGGCGCGAACTGCTGAGCGCCCTGGAGCGCGGCCAGACCCGCTTGGGCCTGCGCCTGGTGGCCAGCAACGCGCTGCTGGGGCGTCTTGCCGATGACGCCAGCGGCGATGCCCTTGACGCCACCTTGTGCCTGATGCAAGCGGCCTGGGCGCAGCAACAGCACGAGGCTGGGCACCCTCAATATGGATTGCCACCCTGTGATCCTCTGGAAGGCTGGATCGTGACGGCGTGATGGGCACCTTGCAGTGGTCTTATCATCCTGCACTTATCCATCTTGCCGTCACAACATGAATACCACGACCATCTTGCAGCTTGCCAAGGCCACCCAGTCTGGTTCATTGCCCTTTCCCGAGATCGTGGGCCGGTTGATTCAGGAGCAGGTCGAGTACTACCTGGTGGATTACCGGTCACAAGAGTTCAGGTTTTACGGTGTTCATGGCGGTGTCGTGACCGCACCTTTGGTCTTTGAATGCCTGCCCGATGTGCTCGACAGCTTCGACTTGCCGTCCCTCAAGCTTTCGATTCACGATAGTCAAGTCAATGGACAAAGCTTCCGTGACTTTTCTTCTCGAGCTATGCGCGCAGGTGTGCAGTCGTATTGCGCATTTCTCAGAGGTCAGCGTGTCCTGTATCTGGGGCGTCAAGGGGATCATCATGTTGAGTGGTTTCCCGGGGCGGTCCCGGTGGACCAATCTTCCTTAACGAATCGGTAAGCAAGCGCATTCTTTTCTTTCTGAATTTCAATGTCCTGCATCAATGAATCTGTCCGCGAAGCCGCCCGCAATAGCGTGCTTTGCTGGCTGGCCACAGTGGATGCCCAGGCCCAGCCCAATGTCTCACCCAAAGAAGTCTGGGCCATCGCGGACGAGCAGCATGTGGTGGTGGCGAACATCGCATCACCCATGTCAGTCCGCAACATCGCGCATCAGCCGCAGGTGTGCTTGAGCTTTGTCGATGTGTTCGTGCAAAAGGGCTTCAAGCTGGTGGGCACCGCCCATGAGGTTCAAGTTGAAAACCCAGCGTTTGCCGCTTGGGCTGCCCCGCTGCTGGCCATGGTGGGGCAGCGCTTTGTCATCCACAGTGTGCTGGTCATTCGTGTCACTTCCGTGGGCGCTATCGTGGCGCCCAGCTACCGGTTTTTCCCGAATGAAACCAGCGAGGCTTCGCAAATCGAAGCGGCCATGCGCACCTACGGGGTTCGGCCCATGGCCTGAGGCTGCATGCTGACACGTCGCCAGGGTACAAGCCGTTACGATAGCCACACCCATTCAGGAGTTGCAGATGACAACACAAGGTTTCGTGGTGACCCATGCCAAGGACGCGCAGTTTGACAAAGGGCTACGCTCTTTTTTTGAATACCGTGACTTGGGTCTCAAGCAGGCCACGGGAGGGCGGGTGACGGCCAGCGTGATCCGGGCGGCTGGGGGACAAGATTTTTCGAGCCAAGCGCATTTTCACAAGACGCAGTTCCAACTGGTTTATGTGCTCAAGGGCTGGATCGAGTTCGAGTACGAGGGCCAGGGCGTGGTGCGATTGGAGGCGGGTTCGTGTGTGCACCAGCCGCCTGAAATTCGCCACCGCGAACTGGGGCACAGCCACGACGTGGAGCTGCTGGAGGTGGTGTTGCCCGCCGACTTTGACACCGTGACGGTGGACGACGTGAACCCGAAAGAGGCTTGAGCCGATGTTCCGCAGCTTCTTTCTCTCTCGCCGCTGGGCCTTGTGGGCCTGGGGTGGTTTGTTGGTGTTGGTGGCGCTGGTGTTCATCACGGTGCAGCAGACGGTGCGGCTGAACACCTGGTACGGCGAGTTTTATGACCTGCTGCAAAAGCCCGAGCAGGCGGGGGGGCTGGAAAAGTTCTGGGGCTTCATGCTGCAATTTGCGTGGATCGCTTTTCCATTTATGCTGCTGCGCAGCCTGGAGACGTATCTGGCCTCGCACTACGCATTCCGTTGGCGTCAGGCCATGACCGAGGATTACCTGCCGCGCTGGCAGGGCACCGATGCCAACGTAGAGGGTGCGTCGCAGCGAATTCAGGAAGACTGCATGCGCTTTGCCCGCCAGACCGAAAACCTGGGCCTTGGGCTGGTGCGTGCGCTGCTCACGCTGGTGTCCTTCATTCCGATTTTGTGGGCCTTGTCTGCGGGCATGGCCATTGCCTGGTTGCAGTTTGAGGGTTCGCTGTTTTGGGTCGCCTTGATCACGGCTGTGGGGGGGACGGTGCTGTCGTGGTTTGTGGGCATTCGTCTGCCAGGGCTGGAGTACAACAACCAACGCACCGAAGCCGCGTTGCGCAAGGATTTGGTGTACGCCGAAGACGAACGCAATCGCATGGATTTGCCCACGGTGCTGGAGTTGTTCATGGGGGTGCGGCTGAATAATTTCCGGTTGTTCAACCATTACGCCTACTTCCATTTGTGGAGCAATTTTTACGGTCAAACGATGGTGATTTTTCCCTTTTTGCTGATGGGGCCATCTTTGTTCACGGGTTTGATCACCTTGGGGGTGATCCAGCAGGTGAGCAACGCCTTTGGCAAAGTCAATGACGCGTTTTCTTACCTGATTGACCGTTGGACTGACATCACGGAGCTGCGCTCGATCTACAAACGCTTGTCGGAGTTTGAAAAGGCGTTGATATAAAACCTCGCTTGAAAATCAATATTGAGCTATTTGGTTTAAATTTTTTGGGTGTGTGGGTACACTTGAAGACCGTTTCAACCTTTATGGCAGGTCTCACATGGAATCCGCTTCACGCTTTTTTCGCCGTACCTCCCCGGTTCAGGGTCTGCAACACGTCACGCTAATCTGTGCCGTGGGGTGTTTGCTGGCCTGGGCCACGCCTGTTGGGGCGCAAACCGGCAGGGGCGCCATCCCGCCTGCTTCGTCTGGCCCCGCAGTGGTGGTGACGCCAATTCCTGAGGCCGTGGCGCACGAGCCCCAAGCCCAAGCACAGGCCCCAACCCAAACCCCGGCTGAAGGCGGTTTGCAACTGTTTGGCGTGACCTTGAGCACGGCCACACGTGCCGACGTGCGTCAAGCCATCCGACATGAGGACTTGAAGCCCCAGCGTGAGGACGATGCCTTCCAGGAAGACATTTACGAAGCCCTCAACTGGATGCCTGGTTTGCTCCAGATGAAATTCAGTTATGCGCCACAGGGGCAAAGGCTGGCGCGGGTGGACTACGTGTTCATGACCTTCTCTGACAACGCCCATGTGGAGGATGTGAAACTGCGCATCGAGGGCCGGTTTGGCCGCCCCCAGCGCGTGACGGGCCGCGAGCAAAGCGGACCGTATCAAGCAGTGTGGCGCTTGCCAGACCAGATGGAAATCTTCGTGGCGCGTGAATGGCCCCAAAAAACCACCCAGCTGCGTTTCACCAACCTGCCGGTTTGGGCTCAGATGCAGTCGGATTCGGTCCGAGAGGGAGGACAGGTGGTTCGGCGTGAGAAAAACCAGAACAATCAAGCTTTGCCTGTTTGGGTTTCACGCTGATGGTGGTTTTCGCAGCCCTAGAGCCTCAGCTGCACGCTCATGTGGCCTGAAAGCTCTCAAATGGCCGCTGCCGCGATGTCGTCCGGCAACGGCGTCAATTGCGCCAGGGCTTGCAGGGCTTCGGCATCGGTGCGATAGAGCTGCAGGCAGGGGCTCTCGGCCAACTCTCCTGCTCGGCGCAAGGTGGTTTCTACGGGCAGCTTGATCCCGCTGATGTGCAGCGTGATGCCGCGACTGCTCAGTTGGCGGTGCAGCTGCCCAAAGGTCTCCACGCCCGTCACGTCGATGCGGTTGATGGGTTGAGCGAACAGACAAACATGCAACACATCAGGGTGGCGGGCCAAGTGGTCGGTGATGGCGCGGTCAAAGTCGCTGGCGGCAGCAAAATCGAGTTCGGCGTCCATGCGCAGCGCGTACAACTGGGGGGCCAAGGGGGGCAATTTCCACAGATGCCGATCGCGCAGGCTGCCGTCAGGGTGCAGGCCTACCTCAATGATGCGCGGGTGCAAGCGGGTGTGCAAAAAGTGGCTCAGGCCCACCAGCACCCCGGTCATCACGCCCCAGTAAATGCGCGGTGCGGTCAATAAGGTCATGGCAAAGGTGATGCCGGCCGTCATGGTCTCGATGCGACCCACGCGCCAGAGGCTCAAGAACTGGCGTGGCTGGAACAAATTGAGCACAGCCACGATCACAGCCGCTGACATGACCGAGCGGGGCACAAATTGCAGCGCGGGCATGAGGATGAGCAAAGCCAGCAGCACAAAGCCCACCGAAGCGACTACCGCCCAGCCCGATCGCGCCCCGGCGTACAGCATGAGGGCCGAGCGTGAAAACGAAGTGCTGGTGGCAAAGCTGCCCGAAAAAGCTGACGCGATTTTGGCCAGACCTTGGCTGAAGAGCTCGGTGCTGTCGTCCCAGCGCTTACCGTCGCGCCTGCATTCGATACGGGCACTCGAAGCTGTTTCCAGAAAACTCACCAGCGCGATCACCATGGCAGGCACCCACAGCTGGTTGAACCTGTCCAGGCCCGGCCACTCTGGCCAATAAAAATCGGGCAGGCCCGAGGGCAGCAGGCCGACCACTGCGCCATGGTCCTGGTAATCGGTGGCATAGGCGATGGCCGATGCAATGCCCATGACGATCATGATGCCGGGCCAGCGTGGCTTGAAACGACGCAGTAGCAATAGCACGGCCAAGCTGGCGAGGCCGAACAGCGCGGGCCAACTGCTCAGCCAAGTAGGCCAGGTTTGCACGTCCCAGCTCCAGGCTTTCACGCCCAGCAAGCCGGGCACTTGCGAGGCCATGATGAGCAAGGACGCGGCCTGGGTGAAGCCCGTCATGACCGGGGCACTGACCAGGTTGATGAGCCAGCCGTAATGTCCCAAGCCCAGCAGCAGTTGAAGGGCCCCCGACAGCAGCGACAACCACACCGCCAGCGCCACCCATTCTGGCGAGCCTGGTTCGGCCATGCCCGTGAGCGAAGCACTGATCAGCACGCATGTGAGCGCAGCCGGGCCGACCGACAAGCGGTTGGCGCTGCCAAACAGCACGGCCAGCAAAGCGGGGATCAGGCAGGTGTAAAGCCCCGTGACCAGCGGCATGCCGGCCAAGCCCGCGTAGGCTACGGCCTGCGGGATCATGACCAGCGCCACCGTCAGGCCCGCCAGCACTTCAGTGCGGGCCAAGGGGCCTGTCAAACGAGGCCAGTGGCGGAAAGTCAAAAAGCGTTGCATGTCAGGCATGCCCGATCTTAGCTGCCAAGGTTTCAGCGCTGAGGCATGTCTTTGACAGAGTAGCCCAGGCTGACGGTCGCGTCTTCGGGGATCGCGGGCACCGTGGCGTCCCACGCTTCCCAAGCTTGGCGCATGGCGTTCAGTCTGGCGGGCTCGCGCTGGGCCAGGTTGGCCCGCTCGCGTTCGTCGCCCGGGATGTGGAACAAATAGTCGTTGCCGTCCACTCGCAGGTATTTGTAGTCGCCCATGCGAAGGGCACGTTGGCCCCGGTGGTTCATGCGCCAGTACAAGGAGCGCTCGAACTGGTGCTGGGCGTCGCGCAGCACAGGCAGCATGGACACACCGTCTAAGGGCAAGTCGTCCCGTGCCTTGGCCCCGGCCAGCTCCACCATGGTGGCCGACCAGTCCATGGTCATGCAGTGCTGAGTGGATGTGCCGCCCGGCGCGATGACGGCGGGCCAGTGCGCGATCCAGGGCACTCGGATGCCGCCTTCGGTCAGGTCCATTTTGCCGCCCACCAAAGGCCAGTTATCAGAAAAACGCTCGCCGCCGTTGTCGCTGGTAAAGACGATCAGGGTGTTATCAAGCTGACCTGATTTTCTCAATGCCTCCACCACCCATCCAATGCCTTCGTCCATGTGGTGGATCATGCGCTGGTAGGTGTGGATGTTGCCGCCGTGCAGGTGGAACAGGTTGTCTTTGACTTCTTGCGCCAGCGCGTGGTCCTCGCGGGTTTCCCAAGGCCAGTGTGGCGCGGTGTAGTGCAGGCTCAAAAAGAAAGGCGTGCCATGCGCAGCGCTCGGGGCCATGCGGTTCACAAAGTCCACTGCCTTGTGCGAGATCAGGTCCGTGAGGTAGCCGTCTTCGTGCTTTTCTTCTTCGTTGGTGTAGAGATCGTGCGTGCCGTTGTTGCTGGCGTGGGTGAAGTAGTCAACGCCACCCGACATGGGGCCAAAAAATTCTTCGTAGCCCGACTTGAGGGGGCTGAAGTGCGGCGGATAGCCCAGGTGCCATTTGCCGATCAGCGCTGTGCGGTAACCGCTGGCTTTGAGCAGGGAAGGCAGCGTGGGGTGCTCTGGCGGGAGACCCAGCACGGCGCTGCCTTTGCTCTTGCTGTTGATGGGCTCATCAGCCCCGCCGCGCATGCGGTACTGGTATCGAGCGGTCATCAGCGCAAAGCGGGTGGGTGAGCACACAGGCGAGTTGGCATAACCTTGCGTGAACTTGAGGCCGTTGGCTGCAAGTTGGTCGAGCACGGGTGAGACTTTGCCGAACTTCGCGTCGCGGCCGCCGTAGCAGCCGAGATCGGCAAAGCCGAGGTCATCGGCCACGATGAAGATGATGTTGGGGCGCTGGGTCATGGGAGGATGTTTGTTCGCTTCAGTCCAGTTGCACGCCTGTGGCCTTGATGGGTTTTTCCCAGCGGTTCAGATCGGCTTTTTGTGCAGCGGCCAATTCGGTTGAGCTGGAGCCAATGGGCTCATAACCGAGTTTGACCATTTTTTCTTTCATGGCCGGTTGGCGGGCTATCTTCATCATGGCTTTTTCCAGGCGGCTGAGCGCCTCGGCATGCAGGCCTGCCGGGCCGTACATGGCAAACCATGCGGTGGCTTCCATGTTGATGCCCGACTCTTGGAGCGTGGGCACTTCTGGCACTTGCGCATCGCGTTTTGAGCCCGTGACGGCGATGATGCGCACCTTGCCCGATCGGTGCAGTTCTGCAGTTTCCGAGACCACGTCAAACTTGTAGCCGATGTGACCACCCAGCAAGGCGTTGTTGGCCGGAGCACCGCCTTGGAAGGGAATGTGGTTGAGCGCGATGCCTGCCGATTGCTCCAGCAAAACCCCCATGAAGTGCGGCAAGGTGCCGGCGCCGGGTGTGCCGTAGCTGGCAGAAGCCGGGTCGGATTTGGCTTTGGCCGTCATTTCGGTCACGTTTTTCACGTTGCTGGCGGGACCGGACACCACGCCAAACTGAAAGCGTGCAATTTGCGAAATGGGTGTGAAGTCTTTCACCGCGTCGTAGTCGAGTTTCTTGTAAACGTGTGGAAACAGCACCATGGGACCGCTGGGCAAAATGATCACGGTCTGGCCATCGGGTTTGGCCGCTTTGGTCATGTTCAGGGCGATGCGCCCGCCTGCGCCGGGTTTGTTGTCCACCACGATGGTGCCAAAGTCGTCGCGCAGTGCATTGGCCACCATGCGGGCCAGCACATCGGCCGAGCCGCCCGGCGGAAAGCCGACCAAGATTTTGAGTGGGGGCTTTTCTTGGGCCTGCAGGCTGGGTGTGAGCACGGCCAGGGACAGGGCAGCCAAGCCCAGAGTTCGACGAGTCAGTCGGCTGATGTGATGCATGTTTGTCTCCAGATGGGTGGCACAAAAGTCCCGGGTTTTCGGTCTTTGTGAAGCCACAATGTAGGGCCTGCCATGACAATTGTTCTAATCAATCATCCCCCCCGGAAAACCCTGATGCCGCTGTCACCGTCTCAAAGACTGGCCTCCATTGACGACCTGCTGCTTTACCGCTTGGGCCGCTTGTCTGCCACTGCAGGGGCCCTGGTGGTGCGGCTGTGTGAAGGTGGGTATGGCATCACGCGGCGGGAATGGGCGGTGGTGGCACAGTTGTATGAAAACGGCGCCTTACCCCCTTCGGTGCTGGCTGAGCGCATGCACCGCGACAGAGCCCGCACCTCACGCGCTTTGACCGCCTTGGCCAAAAAACAACTCGTGTTGCGCACGGTGACGCCGGGTGACCGGCGCGGTGCGCGTGTCGAATTGACATCCGCTGGGCGACAGCTGTACGACGATTTGATGCCGCGCATCCAGGCCATCAATGGCCAGATTTTGAGTGCCTTGCAAGCCGATGAAGTGGTGCAGTTCGACGACGCGCTGGCGCGTTTGCAGGCTCGCGCCCAATCCTTGGCGGTCGAGCTCAGTCCCAATTGGCCCCGTGCCAACCGCAGGCGCGGCCCGTTGGCACGGAGCCCCGTATGAGGGCTTGGCTATGGAGTGTGCTTTGGATTTTTTGCGTGGGGGGCGCTGGTGCAGACCAGCTCAAGCCGCCGAACCAAGCCCAAGCTGAGGCCGAAGTTTGGACCGGTTGGGTCAGCTGGGTGATGGACGGTGACACGGTGTTGGTGGTGCGCTCTGGCCAGAAAGAGCCGGTCAAGCTGCGCCTGGATGCCGTGGATGCGCCTGAAACCTGTCAGCCCGGCGGCTCTGCGGCACGCGACGCCATGATCGCGCTGGCGCTGCGCAAGCCGGTTCAAGTGCAGTCGCTGGGGCACGACAGCTATGGGCGGGACATCGGCCGATTGTCGGTGGAGGGGGTGGACTTGGGCGCTGAAATGGTGCGCACAGGGATGGCCTGGGCCTACAGGTTTCGCACGGGTCGGGGGCCCTATGCCGCCTTGCAGCGACAGGCGCAAAAGGAAAAGCGCGGGTTATTTGCCGGGCGCGAAGCCCCGATGTCACCGGCTTTGTTCAGGAAGTTCAACGGCCGCTGCCCGGCCTCTTGAGCGGGTGGGCTCAACCGCAAGATCGCTCGCAGCTCAGCCCCGGTGGGCAGCGCACACCGGGCACTGCGGGTTGCGTTGCATGCGGATGTCGGTCCAGGACAACTCTCGCCCGTCGAGCATGAGCAAGCGCCCGGGCATGTGACTGCCCATGCCGCTCAAGATCTTGAGGGCTTCGGCCGCTTGCACCGTGCCCACGATGCCCACCAACGGCGCGAACACGCCCATGGTGGCGCAACGGGTTTCTTCGGGAAGCTGCGCGGGTGGGAAGATGCAGGCATAGCAAGGCGCATCGGCCTGTGTGCTGTCAAACACCGAGACCTGCCCGTCCATGCGGATGGCTGCACCTGAGACCAGCGGTATGCGATGCACGACGCAGGCCAGGTTCACGGCTTGGCGGGTTTCAAAGTTGTCGCAGCAGTCGATCACCACATCGGCCTGCGCGACCAAGGTGTCCAACAGGGCCGCATTGGCGCGTTGGGTGATGGGGGTGACAAGCACGTCGGGGTTGATCTGGGCGATGGCGGTGCGCACCGATTCGGCTTTGTGCTGGCCTACCCTGTCCAGGGTGTGTGCAATTTGGCGCTGCAAGTTCGTGGCGTCCACCACGTCGTGGTCGACCACGGTGATATGCCCCACGCCGGCACTCCCCAGATACAGGCTGACCGGAGAGCCCAGGCCACCCGCACCGATGATGAGCGCATGCGAGGCTAGGAGCTTTTCCTGGCCATCGATGCCCAGCTCGTTGAGCAGAATGTGCCGCGAGTAGCGCAGCAGCTGCGTGTCATCCATGGGCTGCCTCCGTCAATCGCTGACGCTCAGTCTTTTTTGTCGACTTTGCGCTCGGCCAGTGTGGAGCTGGCTTTGACAGGCTGGCCTTTGAGTTGCTTGATGGCTTGGGCCAGCTGGAAATCCTTGTCGGAGCCAAACTCTGGCAAGCGGCGCTCGGCCGCGGGCTTTTTGGATTCTTCTTCCAGTTTTTTCATGGCCTCTTCACGCGCTTGCTCACGAGCCGGGTCTTTTTTCTCTTCTGCTTCTTTGCCGTTGGAGAGGTGCTTTTCCAGGTCGGCTTCGCGAGTGCGTAAGGCGGCAAAGATGTTGCCGTTCTCGGTCTCGTCCAGCATCACGTCAGGCACGATGCCCTTGGCCTGGATGGCGCGGCCCGTGGGCGTGTAATAACGGGCGGTGGTGATTTTGAGGGCGGTGTCAGGGCCCAATTGGCGAACGGTTTGCACCGAGCCTTTGCCAAAGGTCTGGCTGCCCATGAGGGTGGCGCGTTTGTAGTCTTGCAAGGCACCGGCCACGATCTCGCTGGCCGAAGCCGAGCCTTCGTTGACCAGAACCACCAAGGGCACTTTTTTCAACGCACCATCCGTGGCCTGGGTCATGCGGGTGATGGGGTCGTTGCTGCTGTTGCGACGCCAGAACTGGGGCGAGGCCTTGTAGGTGAATTTGCTCTCGGCCAATTGGCCGTTGGTGGTGACCACCGTGACGTTCTCGGGCAGGAAGGCGGCCGAGAGGGCCACGGCCGCGTCCAACAAACCGCCCGGGTCGTTGCGCAAGTCGAGCACCAAGCCCTTGAGCTTGGGGTCTTGTTTGTACATGTCTTCGATCTTGCGGGCAAAGTCTTCGACGGTGCGCTCCTGAAACTGTGACACGCGGATCCAGCCATAACCCGGCTCAATCATTTTGGACTTGACCGATTGCGTCTTGATTTCTTCGCGGATGATGGTGACCGGGAAGGTGCGGTTTTCGTCTTTGCGGAAAATGGTGAGCACCACCTTGGTTTTGGGCTCGCCGCGCATGCGCTTGACCGCTTCGCTGAGCGACAGGCCTTTGAGGGGTGTGTCGTCGACCTTGGTGATCAGGTCGTTGGTTTTGAGACCGGCCCGGTCTGCTGGGGAGCCTTCGATGGGGGAAACGATCTTGACCAGGCCATCTTCCTGGCTGATTTCGATGCCCACACCGACAAAGCGGCCCGATGTGCCCTCGGAAAACTCTTTGAAGCTTTTCTTGTCAAAGTACTGTGAATGCGGGTCCAGGCTGGCCACCATGCCAGAGATGGCTTCAGTGATCAGTTTCTTCTCGTCCACCGGTTCGACGTAATCGCTTTTGACCATGCCGAACACGGCTGCCAGCTGCTGAAGCTCTTCCAGCGGCAAGGGGGCCATGTTGCCGCGCGCCACGGTTTGCAGCGACACCGTCGTGAGTGCACCAGCCAAAGCGCCAATGCTCAACCAACCGACGATCTTGAGTTTATGTCCCATTTTGTGTGTGCGTGTGCAGTGATATTCAGATCAATATACACCTGCAAGCCCCGTGCCGTGGGGCTTGGCGTGTAATTCCATGTAAAGGGCGTGGCGCGATCAGGTTTTGCCTTGGTTGGCCACAGCCGCTGCGGCTTTGGCTGCGGCTTCGGCGTCTCCCAGGTAGTAGTGGCGAATGGGTTGGAGGTCTTTGTCCAGTTCGTAAACCAAGGGGATGCCATTCGGAATGTTCAGGTGCACGATGTCGGTTTCGGAGATGCCGTCGAGGTACTTGATCAGGGCGCGAATGGAGTTGCCGTGTGCAGCGATCAAAACGCGCTTGCCTGCCTTGATGCTGGGGGCAATGCTGTCGTTCCACGCTGGCAGCACGCGGGCCACGGTGTCTTTCAGGCATTCGGTCAGGGGCACCACAGCCGGGTCGGTGTAGCGGCGGTCGCTGCGCTCGCAGCGGGGGTCGCTTGCTTCTAAGGCGGGCGGCGGGGTGTCGTAGCTGCGACGCCAGACCAGCACCTGCTCATCGCCAAACTCTTTGGCCATGTCGGCTTTGTTCAAGCCTTGCAGCGCGCCGTAATGGCGCTCGTTGAGGCGGTAGTCTTTGACCACGGGCAGCCATGTGCGGTCCATTTCGTCCAGTGTGTGCCAGAGCGTGTGGATGGCCCGCTTGAGCACCGAGGTGTAGCACAGGTCAAAGTCCCAGCCTTCGGCCTTGAGCAATTTGCCCGCTGACATGGCTTGGCTCACACCCGTAGGGGTCAAGTCCACGTCGGTCCAGCCGGTGAAGCGGTTTTCCAGGTTCCAGGTGGATTCGCCGTGGCGAATGAGGACAAGTTTGTACATGGTCAAAGAGGCCGAAAAAGGGGGCGCAGAAGGAGGGTGAAACAAAGGTTGAGCCCGTCATTTTAGAATCGGCACTGGCAGGCCTTTGATCGGGCCTTTGTTTTTTTGCCTTAAAAGGTCTGATTCGTGAACTTTCTCATAGACAACTGGATGTTGCTGGCCATGGCGCTGGCTTCGGGTTTTGCTTTGCTTTTGCCGGTCTTGACCAAGGGCGGTGGGCTTGATCCTCAAGCCATGGTGCAGCTGATGAACCGTGACAAAGCGGTGGTCATTGACGTGTGTGAGCCCGATGAATTTGCCCGCAGCCATGTGATCGGTGCCAAAAACCTGCCTCTGGGCCAGTTGGAGGACAAGCTGGCGCAAGTGGTCAAAAACAAGTCGTCCCACGTCATCATGGTGTGCCAGGTGGGTGCGCGTTCGGCGCGTGCAGCAGCCACTGCCCGAAAGCTCGGCTATGACAATGTGCAGTCCCTCTCGGGTGGTTTGCGCGCCTGGGTCGCAGCCAGCATGCCGACCGAAAAATCCTGAACCCTCATTGACTCACCGTCACCCACCTCGCCAACAGGAACCTCTATGCCCGCCGTCAAAATGTATACCACTGCCGTTTGTCCTTATTGCACGCGTGCCAAGCAAATTCTGAAGTCCAAAGGCGTCGAGCACATCGAAGAAATCCGCATCGACACCGATCCCGCTCAGCGTGACCACATGATGCAAATCACCGGTCGCCGCACGGTGCCGCAGATTTTCATCGGTCAGACCCATGTGGGCGGTTGCGATGACCTGGTGGCGCTGGACGCCCAAGGCGGTTTGCTGCCTTTGCTGCAAGCGGTCTGAAGCCCCGCCGGGCTGTCAGGGTTTTCACAAACTTGGCTTGGCCCGGCGGCGGTCGTTCATCGACCATAATTGTCAGTCTTTATTTTTTCAGGCCCGCTTGAATGCGGTGCCGCCATTTCAAAGAGTTACCCATGACCGAAACCGCTGTCACCCCTAGCCAAGAAGTTCAAGCCCCTGTTTTCCAAATTCAGCGTGTTTACCTGAAAGAGGCTTCGTTGGAGCAACCCAACTCACCTGCCATCTTGCTCGACCAGCAGCAGCCCAGCGTGGACATCCAGTTGGGCGTGGAAGCTACACCCGTGGCCGAGGGCGTTTTTGAGGTCTGCGTGACCGCCACCGTGCACACCAAGATTGCCGACAAGACCGTGTTCTTGGTGGAGTGCAAGCAAGGCGGCATTTTTGAAATCCGCAACCTGCCTGATGACCAGATGGGCCCCGTGATGGGCATCGCTTGCCCGCAAATTGTGTACCCCTACCTGCGTGGCAATGTGGCCGATCTGATCACCCGTGCGGGCTTCCCACCGGTGCATTTGGCTGAAATCAATTTCCAGGCCATGTACGAACAGCAGCAAGCCCAGCAAGCCGCTGCCGTCACCCAGTAAAACCGGGCTTCAGCCGGACCATGCACATCACCATCATGGGTGCCGGCGCTTGGGGCACCGCCATGGCCTTGGCGGCGGCCAAGCATCCGAGCGGGCACAGGGTCACATTGCATGTCCGCGATGCGGCCCAGGCCGATGCCTTGCGCTCGCAAAGGCAAAATGCCCGCTACCTGCCGGGCGTGAACTTGCCCGGCGCCATTGAAATTTCATCGGCCCCGTTAGCGTCTTTGCGGGCGTCTTCTCCTGATTGCGATTTGTGGGTCATCGCCACGCCGATGGCGGGTTTGCGCACCGTACTCGCGGCGATGGCCGGTGTGCGTGCGCCTGTCGCTTGGCTTTGCAAGGGCCTTGAGTCGGGCTCTGGGTTGATGCCGCACGAGGTGCAGGCCCAAGTGGCCCCGAACCTGCTGGCGGGAGCTTTGAGCGGCCCCAGTTTTGCCCTGGAAGTGGCACGTCAGCAACCCACGGCTTTGGTGGCCGCCAGTGCCCACGCCAGTGTGCGCGACGCTTTGGTGCAAGCCTTTCATGGCCCGGCTTTGCGTGTATATGCCAACCGCGACATCGTGGGTGTGGAAGTGGGTGGGGCCGTGAAGAACGTGCTGGCCATCGCCACGGGCTTGTGCGATGGGCTCGATCTGGGCCTGAATGCGCGCGCCGCCCTCATCACCCGGGGTTTGGCCGAGATGACGCGCTTGGGCTTGGCACTGGGCGCGCACAGCGACACGTTCATGGGCTTGTCGGGTCTTGGTGACCTGGTCTTGACGGCCACGGGTGACCTGAGCCGCAACCGCAAAGTCGGCTTGTTGATGGCCCAAGGCCAGTCGCTGGAGCAAGCGGTGACCTCGCTGGGGCATGTGGCCGAAGGCGTCTACAGCGCCCGCACCGTCCTGCAGCGTGCCCGTGTCTTGGGGGTCGACATGCCGATCACCGAGGCGGTGGTGGCTTTGCTGGACGCTCGCTGTAGTCCCCGCGAAGCCGTGCAGGCCCTGATGGGACGTGACCCCAAGGGTGAATTTGCCTGATTCGCATGAGCAAAACCGCACGCCAAGGTCCGCTGACATCGGCCTCTGTTTTTCAAAAACCCACCGCGCTGCAGCGGTTATGGCGTTTGCTGGAGGGCTTTGACGGGCCCTTGGCCTTCGCCGTTTTTCTCTTGGCCTGCCTGGGCATGGTGATCATGTATTCCTCAGGCTATGACCACGGCACCCGCTTTGTCGACCATGGTCGCAACATGCTCATTGCTGGGACCATCATGTTTGTCGTGGCGCAGATCCCGCCTCCGAAACTCATGGCCTGGGCCGTCCCGGTTTACACCGTGGGTGTGGTTTTGCTGGTGGCCGTGGCCATTTTTGGCATCACCAAAAAAGGCTCCACGCGTTGGCTTAACCTGGGTGTAGTGATCCAGCCCAGCGAGATTTTGAAAATTGCCTTGCCCCTGATGCTGGCCGCTTGGTTCCAAAAACGCGAGGGGCAGTTGCGACCCTTTGACTTTGCGGTGGCCTTGTTGATTTTGGGCATACCCGTGGGCCTGATCATGAAGCAGCCGGATTTGGGCACCTCCTTGCTCGTCCTGGCGGCTGGCTTGGCCGTGATTTTCTTTGCTGGTTTGAGGTGGCGCTGGATTTTGCCGCCCGTTGTTTTGGGCGTGTTGGGCATCGTGGTGCTGGTGGTCATGGAGCCCACCTTGTGCCAGCCCAACGTGGATTGGCATGTGCTGCACGAGTACCAGCGGCAAAGGGTGTGCACCTTGCTGGACCCGGGCCGAGACCCGTTGGGCAAGGGCTTTCACATCATCCAGGGCATGATCGCTATCGGCTCGGGCGGCTTTTGGGGCAAAGGCTTCATGCAGGGCACACAAACCCACTTGGAGTTCATTCCCGAGCGCACCACCGACTTCATTTTTGCTGCCTTGGGAGAAGAGTTTGGTCTCTTGGGTGGCCTGGTCTTGTTGGCGTGCTTTTTCTTCCTGATCTACCGGGCTCTGGTCATCGCCATGCAGGCCCCTACCTTGTTCAGCCGTTTGCTGGCGGGCAGCATGGCCATGATTTTCTTCACTTACGCTTTTGTGAACATGGGCATGGTCAGCGGCATCTTGCCGGTGGTGGGCGTGCCCCTGCCCTTCATCAGTTATGGCGGCACGGCCATGGTCACCTTGGGGCTGGCGCTGGGCATCTTGATGTCGATCGCTAAATCCAAGCAACTGGTGCAAACATGAAACCTTCATGCGCAGCGGCGGTAGTCGGTGCAGGCAACATGGGTGGTGCCATGCTGGCCCGTTTGCGTGATTTGGACTGGTCGCTGGCGGTGCACGACACCGATGCCCAAGCTCAAGCTCAAGCTGTGGCCTTGGGGGCTGCACCTTGCGGCTCGGCTGAGCAGGCCGCGCAGTCTCTGGCTCCGCAAGGTGTGTTGCTGGTCGCTGTGGTCGATGCGGCGCAAACCGAGTCGGTGCTGTGGGGCGAGGGTGGGGCGGGTGCGCACTTGCGGCCTGGCCAATGCGTGATGCTGTGCCCGACGCTTGGGCCCGCCACGGTGGCGGCTCAGGCTGAGCGATTGGCGCTGCAGGGCGTCGATTGCATGGACGCCCCAATGTCCGGAGGCCCTTTGCGTGCCCGTGAGGGTCGCATGAGCCTGATGGTGGCTTGTCCGGATGACGTGTGGACGCGCCACCAAAACTTGCTGAGTGCCTTGAGCGACCAGGTCTTTCGGGTCGGCACCCGGGCCGGTGATGGCGCACGCACCAAGCTGGTCAACAATTTGCTGGCGGCTGTGAATTTGGCCGCAGCTGCCGAGGCCCTGGCCTTGGCGGAGCGGCTGGGCTTGGAGCCTGCAGCCACGCTGGCCGTGATCGAGGCCTCGAGCGGGCAAAGCTGGATTGGCTCCGACCGCATGCGCAGGGCATTGGCCGGCGACCTGGCACCCCGCGCCCATGTCAGTTTGTTGGCCAAAGACACGGGCCTGGCCCTGCAAGCCGCCACAGATGTGGCCTTCAACCCCCCTCTGGGTACGATTGCACGCGCACTGTTTGCCCAAGCCCTTGATCAAGGCTGGGCCGACTTGGACGATGCGGCTTTGTTGCAACTCATGCGCCAGCGTTGAAAAGGCGAATTCGCATGGCAAGTCCAGCTTGGAGACGGTGGTGAGTCTGTACAGCACCGGCAAGGGTCTTGATCCGTGCCTACAATGACCCCCATGATTTCACGCGAACCCACCATCGAACGCCTGGCCACGGCCCGCTCTCTCTTGCTGGAGCCTTTTGGCCTGGACGAAACCCACCTCAGCCGCGCTTTGGCCGCCATCAAGGCCCACGCTGTGGACGACGCCGATCTGTACTTCCAGTACACCCGCTCTGAAGGTTGGAGCCTGGAGGAAGGCATCGTCAAGACCGGCAGCTTCAGCATTGACCAAGGTGTGGGCGTGCGGGCCGTATCCGGCGAGAAAACCGCCTTCGCCTACTCGGACGACATCTCCGAAGCCTCTTTGATGGATGCGGCCATGACGGTGCGCACCATTGCGCAGGCGACACAAAACAAACGCATCAAAGTGCCAGCCCGCAAGGTATCGGCCAGTCGCTCTCTCTACCCCTCGCTCGATCCGATGTCCACCTTGGACAGCACGGCCAAAGTGAATTTGCTCGGCCGTGTCGAGAAAATTGCCCGCGCCAAAGACCCGCGTGTGGTGCAGGTCATGGCCGGTTTGGCCACCGAATATGACGTGGTCATGGTGGCCCGCGCCGACGGCACCCTGGCCGCCGACGTGCGCCCCTTGATCCGCCTGTCGGTCACGGTGATCGCAGAGCAGAACGGCCGCCGTGAAGTGGGCAGCAGTGGCGGCGGTGGCCGCTTTGGCCTGGCCTACTTTGACGATGGCATGGTCGAGAGCTATGTGCAAGAAGCCGTGTCGGCCGCACTCATCAACCTCGAAGCCCGCCCTGCACCTGCAGGCGAGATGACGGTGGTGCTGGGCAATGGCTGGCCTGGCGTGCTGCTGCACGAAGCCGTGGGCCACGGCCTGGAGGGCGACTTCAACCGCAAGGGCTCGAGCGCTTTCAGCGGCCGCATTGGCCAGCGCGTAGCGGCCAAAGGCGTCACTGTGCTCGACGATGGCACCATCTCTGACCGCCGTGGTTCTCTGAACGTGGACGACGAAGGCCACGCCACCCAAAAGAACGTGCTGATCGAAGACGGCATCTTGCGCGGCTACATCCAGGATTCGATGAACGCCCGCTTGATGGGTGTCAAGCCCACGGGCAACGGCCGCCGCGAAAGTTATGCCCATGTGCCCATGCCCCGCATGACCAACACCTACATGTTGGGTGGCGACAAAAGCCCCGAAGAGATCGTGGCCAGCATCAAAAAAGGCTTGTACGCCACCAACTTCGCGGGCGGCCAGGTGGACATCACCAGTGGCAAGTTCGTGTTCTCGGCCAGCCAGGCGTATTGGGTGGAAAACGGCAAGATCCAATACCCCGTCAAAGGCGCAACCCTGATCGGCAGTGGTCCCGAGTCGCTCAAGAAGATCAGCATGATCGGCAACGACATGAAGCTCGACTCGGGTGTGGGCACCTGCGGCAAAGAGGGCCAGAGCGTGCCTGTCGGGGTGGGCCAGCCCACGCTGCGCATCGACGGCCTCACCGTGGGCGGCACGGCTTGAGGGCCTGTTCAGGTTTGCCCTTGGGCGGACCCGTCAGGAAGCGTCAGAAACCTGTGATACATTGAAGCCCATGTCTTCGCACATTGCTTTTTACTTTTTTTATTTTTGGTTCTCAGTCCCCGGCGGACGAGAGGCGAGCGCATAAGCACCCGAACATCTCGATACACACCGCCGGAGCTCCAAAGCCCGGCGGTTTTTTTTCACCTGTTTTTTCAATCTGAGGAGTCCACGATGAACGCCAAAACCGCAGCCCCCGAGAGCTGGTATCCGAATGCCGCCGACCGAACTGGCCAGACAGACGACGAACGCATCAAGGACATCACCGTGCTCCCACCACCAGAACATTTGATTCGCTTTTTTCCGATTGCTGGCACAGCCACGGAAACCCTGATCACGCAAACCCGCCAATCGATCGCCAAGATCGTTCACGGCCAAGACGACCGCTTGCTGGTCATCATCGGCCCTTGCTCGATCCACGATCCGGCTGCAGCCCTCAATTACGCCCGCCGCCTGAAGCCCCTGCGTGACAAATACGCGGACACCTTGGAAATTGTGATGCGCGTGTACTTCGAAAAGCCCCGCACCACCGTGGGCTGGAAGGGCCTGATCAACGACCCCTACCTGGACGAGAGTTACCGCATCGACGAAGGCCTGCGCATCGCCCGTCAGCTGCTGATCGAGATCAACCGCCAGGGCTTGCCCGCTGGCAGCGAGTTCTTGGATGTGATTTCGCCGCAGTACATCGGCGACCTGATCAGCTGGGGCGCCATCGGTGCGCGCACCACCGAAAGCCAGGTGCACCGCGAGTTGGCTTCGGGCTTGTCGGCCCCCATCGGCTTCAAGAACGGGACGGACGGCAACATCAAGATTGCGACCGATGCGATCCAAGCCGCAGCCCGTGGCCACCACTTTTTGTCGGTCCATAAGAATGGCCAAGTCGCCATCGTGCAGACCCAGGGCAACCAGGACTGCCATGTGATTTTGCGCGGCGGCAAAGCGCCCAACTACGACGCTGAAAGCGTGGCAGCCGCTTGCAAAGACCTCGAAGCCGCCAAGCTGCCTGCCAGTTTGATGGTGGACTGCAGCCACGCCAACAGCAGCAAGAAGCATGATCGTCAGATCGACGTGGCCAAGGACATCGCCGCGCAGATCAGCGGCGGCTCACGCCAAGTGTTCGGCGTCATGGTCGAAAGCCACCTGGTGGGCGGTGCCCAGAAATTCACACCCGGCCAGCACGAGGTGGCGAACCTGACCTACGGCCAGAGCATCACCGACGCCTGCATTGGCTGGGACGACAGCGAAGGCGTTTTGCAGGTGCTGTCGGATGCGGTGAAGGCGCGTCGCGCCGTTTGATGCAGGGTGCGGCCTTTTGCCCTCATGAGAGGCCGCCCTTTTACCGACGACTGAATGGCTTGTGCGCAAGAATAGCGGCCTGGGGTGTGCTTCCAGCCAAAGGCGGCGCTTCAGTGTCTCGCCAAAGCTTCCAGCAGCTTGGCGTGAATGCCGCCAAAGCCCCCGTTGCTCATGCAGAGCAAGTGGTCGCCGGGTTGAGCTTGCGCCAGCACCTGTGCAATCACCTCGTCTATGTTGGCGCCCACTTGGGCTTTTGAGCCCATAGGTTCAAGTGCAGATAAGGCATCCCAGCCCAGTCCGCCTGAATGGCAAAAGGCCAAATCGGCTTCTTCCAGGCTCCAGGGCAGCTGGGCTTTCATGGTGCCGAGCTTCATGGTGTTGCTGCGCGGCTCAAAAATAGCCAAGATGCGCGCCTCGCCCACTTGTCGGCGCAGGCCGTTGACGGTCGTGCGGATGGCGGTGGGGTGGTGGGCAAAGTCGTCGTAGACGGTGATGCCGTTGATGGTGCCGCGCACTTCCATGCGACGTTTGACGTTTTCAAAGCTGGCCAGCGCTTTCGCCGCCACAGCAGGGCTCACGCCCACATGCTCGGCGGCGGCGATGGTCGCCAGCGCGTTGAGCTGGTTGTGCACGCCGCCAATGGCCCACTGCACCTCGGCGACCGGTTGACCCGCTTGCAGCACTTTGAAATGCGAGGGCTCGCCTTCGGCCACAAAGTCGCTGACGGCGCTGCCGAAGGTGCGCACTTCGCTCCAGCAGCCTTGGCCCAGCACCCGGGTCAGACTTTCTTCCAGGCCGTTGACCACCACCCGGCCCGAGCCGGGCACGGTGCGCACCAAGTGGTGGAACTGGCGCTCAATGGCGGCCAGATCATCAAAAATGTCGGCGTGGTCGAATTCCAGGTTGTTCAGGATGGCGGTGCGTGGGCGGTAGTGCACAAACTTGCTGCGCTTGTCAAAAAAGGCGGTGTCGTATTCGTCGGCTTCGATCACGAAATACTTTCCGCCACCCAGCCGGGCCGACACACCAAAGTTGAGCGGCACGCCGCCGACCAAAAAGCCCGGCTGCAGCCCGGCTTGCTCGAGCACCCAGGTGAGCATCGAGGTGGTGGTGGTTTTGCCGTGGGTGCCTGCAACCGCCAGCACATGTTGACCTTGCAGCACATGCTCGGCCAACCACTGCGGGCCACTGGTGTAGGGGGCGCCGGCTTCCAAGATCGCTTCCATCAGCGGGAATTTGGGGTTGCCATCGGCCAGTCGGGCGCGGCTGACCACGTTGCCGATCACGTACATGTCGGGTTGAAGGGCCATCTGGTCGGCGTCAAAACCTTCGATCAGCTCGATGCCCAAGGCCCGCAGCTGGTCGCTCATGGGCGGGTAAACGCCTGCGTCACACCCCGTGACACGATGCCCAGCTTCGCGGGCCAGTGCAGCCAGGCCCCCCATGAAGGTGCCACAAATGCCCAATATATGTATATGCATACCCGGATTTTAGGGGGCCATCGGGCGCAGTCTGAACTGCGGCCACTTGGGGCAGGTCACAATGGGTGCCCATGAACGATCTTGCCCTTGAAATTGCTGCCACTGCGGCCCGTCTGGTGGTGGAAGAAGGCTTGGCCTTTGGCCCGGCCAAACACCGGGCCCTGAAAGAGTTGGGTCTGCCCTCACGTACCGCTTTGCCCACCAACGACGTGGTTGAGGCCGAGGTGCGGGACTACATTGCGCTGTTTTGCAGCGACACCCAGCCCGGCGAGTTGTTGGCCTTGCGTGGATTGGCCCGGGTCTGGATGCAGCGCCTGAGCGAATTTCGTCCGCACTTGGGCGGTGCGGTCTGGCAAGGCTGGGCCACGCGTTTGTGCGATGTGGATTTGGCCTTGTTTTGTGATGACCCCAAATCGGCCGAAATCGCCTTGATCAACCAGAATCAGCGCTACGAGGCGCAAACCGTGCGCGGTCTGCATGGCAACGACGTGGAGGTGCTGAGTTTGCACAGTTTTTGTGAAGCCTTGAACGAGGATGTGGGTGTGCACCTGCGCATTTACGACTTGGACGATCTGCGCGGGGCTTTGCTGCCCGATGCGCAAGGCCGCTCGCCACGGGGTGATTTGGCCGCTTTGGAGCGCCTGCTGGCGGCATGAAAGACAATTCAAGCATGAATACTTCCACCTCAACCCCCTCCAGACGCCACTTGCTTTGGGGGGCAGGCGCTGCTGCCGCTGTCGCCGGAGTCGGCGTGGCCATGTGGCGTTATGAGCCCCGGGGCGTGGCCGACGCCGCAAGCCACCCGTTGTGGGCCCAGCAATTCGAGACGCCCTCGGGCGAGGCTTTGGCCATGGCCGGTTTTCAGGGCAAACCCTTGTTGCTGAACTTTTGGGCTACTTGGTGCCCGCCCTGTATCGAAGAATTGCCGATGATCGATGCCTTCTGGCGTGAAAATACCGCCAACGGTCATCAAGTGGTGGCTTTGGCCATTGATCAGCCCAGTGCTGTACGAAAGTTCCTCGGCCGTCAACCCTTGGGTTTTCCGGTGGGGCTGGTTGGTCTGGAGGGCACCCAATTGGCCAAATCTTTGGGCAATGCTGCAGGCGGTTTGCCTTTCACTGTGTTTTTCAAAGCAGATGGCAGCATTTGGCGACAAAAGATGGGGCAACTCACGGCCGATGATTTGGCCCAGTGGCGCAGCGCCACCCTTTGACGCACCGAGGGCCGAATGAGCAGGTGCAAGAGCGGTAGAAAACTGTGCCGTGGCTGAGGTGTACCGTCGCTGTTCGCTTAAGAAAAGATAAATTCAAGGGTTTTGACTGGAATTTGGTGTAAATTCGCTCCATTACATGTGCTCAAGCAATGGAGGATCTATGGATTTGCGCAAACTCAAAACACTGATTGACTTGGTGTCCGACTCGAACGTGTCGGAGCTGGAAATCACCGAAGCCGAAGGCAAGGTCCGTATCGTCAAGAGCATGGGTGTGGCCCAACCGGTGGTGATGCAGCAAGCCGCTCCCGTGGCCGCAGCGCCTGTCATGGCTGCACCCGCCGTGGCCGCAGTGGAGGCCGCACCTGTGTTGGCTGCAGCACCCGCTGGCCACGCCGTGAAGTCGCCCATGGTCGGTACTTTCTATCGCTCCTCCAGCCCAGGTGCTGCACCATTCATCCAAATTGGCTCGGTGGTTAAAGAGGGCGACACCTTGTGCATCATCGAAGCCATGAAGATCCTCAACGAGATCGAGTCTGACAAGTCCGGCACGGTCACGCAGATTCTGTGTGAAAACGGCCAAGCCGTGGAATACGGTCAGCCTCTTTTCATCGTCGAATAAAACCACGGGGATTTCATGTTCAAGAAAATCCTGGTCGCCAACCGAGGCGAAATCGCCTTGCGCATCCAGCGCGCTTGTCGCGAATTGGGCGTCAAGGCGGTGATGGTCTATTCCGAAGCCGATAAAGAAGCCAAATACGTCAAGTTGGCCGAAGAAGCGGTTTGTATCGGTCCTGCGGCATCTCCGCTGAGCTACCTCAATATGCCCGCCATCATCTCGGCTGCCGAGGTGACGGACGCCGAGGCGATTCACCCCGGTTATGGCTTTTTGAGCGAGAACGCCGACTTTGCCGAGCGGGTGGAGAAAAGCGGTTTCCAGTTCATTGGTCCAACGCCCGAGTCGATCCGCATCATGGGTGACAAGGTGTCGGCTAAGCAGGCCATGATCCGTGCGGGCGTGCCCTGCGTACCCGGCTCCGAAGGTGAATTGCCCGATGACCCGGTGCAAATCCGCCGCATCGCCAAGGCCGTGGGTTACCCGGTCATCATCAAGGCCGCTGGCGGTGGTGGTGGTCGCGGCATGCGCGTGGTGCACACCGAGGCGGCGCTCGTCAACGCGGTGCAAATGACCAAGGCCGAAGCCGGTGCTGCCTTTGGCAATCCGGCCGTCTACATGGAAAAGTTCTTGCAGAACCCGCGCCATGTGGAAATCCAAATCATGGCTGACAAGCACCGCAACGCCGTTTATTTGGGCGAGCGCGACTGCTCCATGCAGCGGCGTCACCAAAAGGTGATCGAAGAGGCCCCGGCACCAGGTATTCCCCGCAAGCTGATCGACAAGATTGGTGAGCGCTGCGTAGCTGCCTGCAAGAAGATCAATTACCGGGGTGCGGGCACCTTCGAGTTCTTGTATGAAAACGGCGAGTTTTATTTCATCGAGATGAATACCCGCGTGCAGGTCGAGCACCCGGTGACCGAGTGGGTCACGGGCGTGGACATCGTCAAGACACAGATCATGGTCGCTGCGGGTGAGAGGCTGCCCTTCACTCAAAAGCAGATCCAGATTCGGGGCCACGCCATCGAGTGCCGTATCAACGCCGAAGATCCTTTTAAGTTCACGCCTTCGCCCGGGCGCGTCACGTCTTGGCACATGCCTGGTGGCCCCGGTGTACGGGTCGATTCGCACGTCTACAACAACTACTTTGTGCCACCGAACTACGACTCGATGATTGGCAAACTGATCGTGCATGGCGACACCCGAGAACAGGCCTTGGCCCGCATGCAAACTGCTTTGAACGAGACGGTGATCGAGGGCATCAACACCAACGTGCCCTTGCACCGCGAGTTGATGGTCGACGCCAAGTTCATGCAAGGCGGCACCAACATCCATTATTTGGAACACTGGCTGAGCCAGCACAAGCGTTGAACTTTTATGTATGAACTGAGCCTGTTGTGCCCCGAAGACCGGGTGGATGTGCTGAGCGATGCGCTGGACGCCCTGGACGCCTTGAGTGTTTCGGTGGAAGACGCGGATGCCCAGACCCCTGCCGAACAAGCCCTGTTTGGCGAACCTGGCATGCCCCCCCCCAAAGACGGCTGGCAGCGTTCACGCATGGTGGCCTTGTTTGCCCAGGAAGTGGCGGCCAAGGAGGCGGCGGTTTTGTTGGGTGCCCAGGACTTTTTCGAGGAATGCCAGTTGCTTGGCATCCAGTCCGTGGAAGACCAAGACTGGGTGCGTTTGACCCAGTCGCAGTTTGCGCCGGTCGAGGTGACCCCCGATTTCTGGATCGTGCCGACTTGGCACGAGCCGCCCGAACAAGCCCGGCAGATCATCCGACTCGACCCCGGCCTGGCTTTTGGAACCGGCACCCACCCCACCACCCGCATGTGTCTGCGCTGGATTGCCCAGCACGGCTTGCAAGGGCAGCGTGTGCTCGACTACGGTTGTGGCTCGGGCATTCTGGCCATTGGCGCGGCCAAATACGGTGCCACTCACATCGACGCGGTGGACATCGACGAAGCGGCGGTGACTTCGACCGAACTGAATGCGCAGGCCAACGGTGTGCGATTGCAAGCGGGTTTGCCCGACAAAGCACAAGGTCAGTACGAGACCGTGCTGGCCAATATTCTGGCCACACCCTTGAAGGTGCTGGCCCCTCTGTTGTGTTCTTATGTGGCCCCTGGTGGACACTTGGTCTTGGCCGGTATCTTGGAGCGGCAGGCCGAGGAGCTCCAAGCCGCTTATGCGCCTTGGGCGTCCCTTGAGGTGGCCGACACCCAAGAAGGCTGGATCCTGATGACCGCCCGGGTTTTGGCTCGACCCGCTTGATGGGGATCATGGCTGGCTGCGGTCAATGAACATCCCTTGGTCTGCTTGAGCCTGTCTACAATCAGGCCATGAACAGGATCACCCGCTGTCCCTCGTGCACCACGGTTTATCAGCTGGGGGATGCCCATTTGCAGGCGGCCAAAGGCTGGTTGCGCTGCGGTGCTTGTGGTCATGTTTTTGACAGCACGGGTTTGGTGTTGCGCTGGACGCCAGCGCCCGATGTGTCAGCGGTTTCGTCTGCAGCACCAGCGTTTGCCCCTAATGGGTACAGCCCGTTGGGTGCTGTTCAGGCGCATCAAGGGGCTGACTTGGTGGCCGACCCGGCAGACCGTATTGCAATCGATGGTTTGTTGAAAAAGGAAGACCCCAGCACATCCGTTCAGGCGCTGTCAGCGCAGGTCGAACTGGCCGCTTTCGAACAGGCTTTGTCCAGTTTCAAGCTTGAGCCTCTCCTGACTGATGATTCGGTCAAGCCAGAGAAGTCAGCTGCTGCTGCGCCCTCCAACGCTTGGATGTGGCTTGTCCCGTACGCCGTGATGAGCTTGGTTTTCTTGCTCATCCTTCAGTTGGCTTATGTGCAAAGACATGCCCTGGTGGCTACATGGCCTGCCAGTGAACCTGTGGTGCGTCATGTGTGCCAATCCTTTGGTTGCCAAATCGTTCCGCTGCGCGATGCCGAGGGCGTGGTCATCGACAGCTCCAGCTTGGTGCAACGCAGTGAGGACCATGTGCTGACTTGGTCCGTGCGCAACACCACGCTTCGCGTTCTGGGCACAACGGCTTTGGAGCTGAGTTTGATGGACCCACAAGGCAAACTGGTCGTGCGAACCGTGGTATTGCCTGAGCAGACGGGGGCGCCGCCAACCCTGTCCCCTGGCCAGTCCTGGTCTGGCAGCTTGAAGGTTCTGGTCTCGCCCGAGCTCATCTTCAGCGATTACAGCTTGCTCAGTTTTTACCCTTGATCTGGGCCGGTTAGCCATCTCTCTTGTACGTAAAAAAGCCCGGCACTGTTGCCAGTGACGGGCTTGGTGGCTAACGCCTTGACTGTGAATCAGGGCTTGGCGGCCGAAGGAAACGGCCACGCAGCTTGAGGGTTCAGAGTCGTTTGTGCAGCAGGGGCAGCGGGTGCTTTGGATGCCTTCTTTGCTGCTGGTTTTTTGGCCGCTTTTTTCACAACCGCTTTTTTGGCTGCTGGTTTTTTGGCTGCAGTTTTTTTGACTGCTGCTTTTTTGGCCGGTGCGGCTTTTGGGGCGGGAGCCGCTTTTTTGGCGGGAGCCGCTTTTTTCGCTACGGCTTTTTTGGCTGGTGCTGCCTTTTTCGCTGCTGGCTTTGCGGCTGCGGCTACTTTTTTAGCTGGAGCAGCTTTTTTAGCTGGAGCGGCTTTTTTAGCTGGAGCGGCTTTTTTAGCTGGAGCAGCTTTTTTAGCGGCTGGCTTTTTGGCTGCGACTGCTTTGGTGGCAGGAGCGGCTTTTTTAGCTGGAGCAGCTTTTTTGGCAGCGGGTTTCTTGGCTGCGGCTACTTTTTTAGCTGGAGCCGCTTTTTTGGCCGGTGCGGCCTTTTTCGCTGGAGCAGCTTTTGTTGCTGCTGCTTTTTTTGCAGTTGCCATGATTTTCTCCTTGATCAAGTTGAGAACTCAACGGAAAGGGAACGCTTGGTGCTTGTTGGATTGCACAAAGCGATCCATGGCGCTGGGGAAGTCCCCAATGCCATGAACGCGGAAAAGCCACACCAACCAAAGTCCGAAGACTTTGTCGTGTGTGGCTGAAAGAGGGGGGACATGGAAGGGTGGATCAGAAGATCAGTCCCAGGACAAGGCCCCGCCGGTTTGGTACTCGATGACCCGGGTTTCAAAGAAGTTGCGTTCTTTCTTCAGGTCGATCATCTCGCTCATCCAGGGGAAGGGGTTCTCTTCGTTGGGGAAGAGAGCCTCCAAACCGATCTGGGTGGCGCGGCGGTTGGCGATGTAGCGCAAATAGCCTTTGAACATGGAAGCGTTCATGCCCAATACGCCGCGGGGCATGGTGTCTTCGGCGTACTGGTATTCCAATTCAACCGCTTTGAGGAACAGGTCCTTGATCTCGGCTTTGAATTCGTTGGTCCACAGCTGGGGGTTCTCGAACTTGACGGTGTTGATCAGGTCGATGCCAAAGTTGCAATGCATCGACTCGTCGCGCAAGATGTACTGGTATTGCTCAGCAGCACCCGTCATCTTGTTTTGACGACCCAAGGCCAGAATCTGGGTGAAGCCCACGTAGAAGAACAGGCCTTCCATCAGGCATGCAAACACGATCAGCGACTTGAGCAGGGTCTGGTCAGTTTCCAGCGTGCCGGTCTTGAAGTGAGGGTCCATGATCACGTTGATGAACGGGATCAGGAACTCGTCCTTGTCACGGATCGATTTGACTTCGTTGTAGGCATTGAAAATTTCGCTCTCGTCCAAACCCAATGACTCCACGATGTACTGGTAGGCGTGGGTGTGGATGGCTTCTTCAAAGGCTTGACGTAACAAGAACTGGCGGCACTCGGGGGCTGTGATGTGGCGGTAGGTGCCCAGCGTGATGTTGTTGGCGGCCAGTGAGTCGGCTGTGACGAAGAAGCCGAGGTTGCGCTTGACGATGCGTCGCTCGTCTTCGGTCAGACCGTTGGGGTCCTTCCACAATGCGATGTCGCGGTTCATGTTCACTTCCTGCGGCATCCAGTGGTTCGCGCAGGTGGCGAGGTATTTTTCCCAAGCCCATTTGTACTTGAAAGGCACCAACTGGTTGACGTCGGTTTGGCCGTTGATGATGCGTTTGTCGGCGGCATTCATGCGGCGTGGCGCCGCAGGGGCAGCTGCGCTAGCAGACGGCGCAACGCCGCCAGCTGCATTGTCTGCACCGGTGAAGGAGGGCATTGCAGGCTGCAATGCGGGTTTGACTTGATCGTCCCAGGACAGCATAAAAAATTCCAGTTCTCAAATTATGAAAGCATGACCACAAATTGCAAAGCCGTTCATCCATTTAGGACGCAGGCTGCGCATGAAGTGTTGTGCCATTGCATCGAACAGCGCACGCGAATGCGCTGCGCGGTGCAAGGACCCTCACTGACAAGCTTCGCAACCTGGGTCATCGATGGCGCAGAACTTGACGTCGGTGGCAGGGACAGCAGCCATTTGCGCTTGCGCGGCCGAGGCAGTTGCCTCCATGGCGCTCATGCCGCTACCGGGCGCACCCGATGCAGACACTGCGTTGTGCGAGCCGGAGCTCACGGTGGATTTTTCAACTTGCGTGGCGCTCGAGGTGCGCAGGTAGTAGGTGGTTTTCAAGCCGCGCAACCAAGCGAGCTTGTAAGTGTCGTCGAGTTTCTTGCCCGATGCACCCGCCATGTAAATATTGAGCGATTGCGCTTGGTCAATCCACTTTTGGCGACGCGCTGCGGCCTCGACCAGCCAAGTGGTTTCGACTTCGAACGCGGTGGCGTACAAGGCCTTGATGTCTTGGGGCACGCGGTCGATGGGGCGCAGCGAACCGTCAAAGTGTTTCAGGTCCATGACCATCACGTCGTCCCACAAACCCAGACGCTTCAAGTCCCGCACCAGGTAGCTGTTGATAACAGTGAACTCGCCCGACAGGTTGGATTTGACAGACAGGTTGCCAAAGCAAGGCTCGATCGAGGCGTCTACACCAATGATGTTGGAGATGGTGGCGGTGGGCGCAATGGCCACGCAATTGGAGTTGCGCATGCCGTCTGCTTTGATTTTCTGGCGCAAGGCATCCCAGTCCAAGGTGGACGAACGGTCTACTTCCACATAACCGCCGCGCTCGCGTGCCAGCAAGTCGATGGTGTCGAAGGGCAAGATGCCTTGGTCCCACAACGAGCCTTTGTAGCTGGAGTATTGACCACGCTCTTTGGACAACTCTGTGGAGGCCCAGTACGCGTAGTAGCAGATCGCTTCCATGGACTGGTCAGCAAACTCAACAGCCGCTTGTGAGGCGTAAGAGATGCGCATCTCGTAGAGCGAATCCTGGAAGGCCATCAGGCCCAGACCCACGGGGCGGTGGCGGATGTTGGAGTCGCGTGCTTTTTTCACCGCGTAGTAGTTGATGTCGATCACGTTGTCCAGCATGCGCATGGCCGTGGAGATGGTCTTTTTCAGCTTGTCGTGGTCGAGGACCTTGCCGTTGGCACTGTCCTTGAGGTGGCGAGAGAGGTTGACCGAGCCCAAGTTGCAGACCGCGGTTTCGGTGTCGCTGGTGTTGAGCGTGATCTCAGTGCACAGGTTGGACGAGTGCACCACACCGGCGTGCTGCTGAGGTGAGCGCACGTTGCAGGCGTCTTTGAAGGTGATCCAGGGATGGCCGGTCTCGAACAGCATCGACAGCATCTTGCGCCACAGGTCGGTGGCGGGCACTTTCTTGCTGGGCTTGATCTCGCCGCGTTCGGCTTTGGCTTCGTAAGTGGTGTATGCTTTTTCGAAGTCAGCTCCGAATTTGTCGTGCAGATCCGGGCAGTCCGACGGCGAGAACAAGGTCCAGTTGCCTTTTTCCATGACGCGGCGCATGAACAGATCGGGAATCCAGTTGGCCGTGTTCATGTCGTGCGTGCGGCGGCGGTCGTCGCCGGTGTTCTTGCGCAGCTCCAGGAATTCTTCGATGTCCAGGTGCCAGGTTTCCAGGTAGGTGCAGACAGCACCCTTGCGCTTGCCGCCCTGGTTGACGGCGACAGCGGTGTCGTTCACCACTTTGAGGAAAGGCACCACGCCTTGCGACTCACCGTTGGTGCCCTTGATGTGCGAGCCCATGGCGCGTACGCGGGTCCAGTCGTTGCCCAGACCGCCCGCGAACTTGGACAGCAAGGCGTTTTCCTTGATGGACTCGTAAATGCCGTCCAGGTCGTCGGGCACGGTGGTCAGGTAGCAGCTCGACAACTGTGGACGCAAAGTGCCGCTGTTGAACAGCGTGGGGGTGGACGACATGAAGTCGAACGAAGACAGGACTTCATAGAACTCGATGGCGCGGGCTTCACGGTCGGTCTCGTTGAGCGACAGTCCCATGGCCACGCGCATGAAGAAAGCCTGGGGCATTTCGATGCGCTGCTTGCGCACGTGCAGGAAATAGCGGTCGTACAGCGTCTGCAGGCCCAGGTAATCGAACTGCAGGTCACGCTCGGGCTTGAGGGCCTCGGCCAGTTTCTTCAGGTCAAACTGGGCCAGTTTGGCGTCCAGCAGGTCGTTGTCGATGCCTTTTTTGATGAACTGAGGAAAGTAATTGATGTATTCCTCGGCCATTTGGTTCTGCGTCACTTCTTTGCCCAGGATTTCCTTGGCGATCGTGTGCATGAGCAAACGGGCGGTGACGTAGGTGTAATCCGGGTCTTTTTCAATCAGGGTGCGCGAAGCCAGGATGGAGGCCTTGTACACCTCCTCCATGGGCACGCCGTCGTACAGGTTGCGCATGGTCTCGGCCAGGATGGGCTCGGGGCTCACGTCTTGGCCCAGACCAGCGCAGGCGTTGACCATGAGGGATTTGAGGTAGTTCAGGTCCAATGCGATGCGTTTGCCCTGGTCGGTCACGTGCAAAGCCGGCTCTTGAGGGGCGGCCGCAACGGCCTGTGGTTGTTGGCTGCGCTCTTGGGTGCGGCGTTCGCGGTAGAGCACGTAGGCGCGAGCCACTTCGTGGTTGCTGCTGCGCATCAGGCCCAACTCGACTTGGTCTTGCACGTCTTCAATGTGGAAAGTGCCACCACCGGGGCGTGAGCGCATCAGGGCGCGAACCACGTTCTGGGTCAGTTCCTCGACCACTTCGCGCACGCTGGCAGAAGCGGCCCCTTGGGTGCCGTGCACCGCCAGGAAGGCCTTCATCATGGCCACGGCGATCTTGTTGGGCTCAAAGGGCACCACGGCGCCATTGCGGCGGATGATCTGGTAATGGTTGAGGGGGTGCACTGTGGCGGCGCCGGCATGGTCAGCGGACAAGTTCATCAGGCCGGAGGTCGTGGGGGTGATGGTCAGGTCAGTTTGCATGGTCATCTTTGTGTTTTGGGTCCGGGTTGTGGTGGTCAAACGTGTTGGGATTACCGTTCGGCGGTGTTTGTGAAAATTTGTAACGGACACTATATCTGGTGTCTGGCGTCATGACAAGCCACTACAGGTAGTGTACCGGCTTCATGTGGCCTCTGCTCGAAAGAACAAGGATTGGGTTTTGAAGAGGCGGTCTGCATCGACGTTTCAGTGGCTGAAAAAAAGCGCTGAAAATCAAGAAAGAAAGGGCTTTGGCAGAGCAAGTTGAGTGGTGACGCGTCTTTCGGCGGCATTTCTTGCTCAATGGCTTGATTTCATGGCCCTGCCTCACGTTGGCTGAGGCGTTCAAAAGTTGTTGGAGCGATTAGAAAATGTAAAAACAAACAAAAATAATTTTTTCTGTGTCGCATCAAAAACACAAGGGGAAACACTGATTTGGCAGTTTGACCGATGCTTTTAGGCGTGGCCAGTCAAAACCCGCCCCCGGATCGTGTTTGCGGCCCGGTGCGATGTGCTCGTGACCGGCGATGTGGGCGATCGGGTAATGCCCATGCAAGGCCAGGCACAGCTGGCTCAGTTGCGCGTATTGAGCGTCCTCGAACAAATCGCCCTCCAGGCCTTCGAGTTCGATCCCGATCGAGTCGTCATTGCATTGAGGGCGTCCTCTGTACTCGGACTGTCCGGCATGCCAAGCCCGGTCGTCGGCGCTGACAAACTGCCACAGGCTGCCGTCACGCCGAATGTAGAAGTGCGAGGAGACCTGAAGGCCCCGGATTTGAGCGAAATACGGATGCGCATTCCAATCGAGCTGGTTGGTGAACAGCGCTTGCACTTCAGGACCACCGTATTGGCCGGGCGGCAGGCTGATGGAGTGGATGACGAGCAAATCGATGCACGCGTCAGCGGGTCTGGGGCCAAAGTTGGGCGAATCCAGTCTTTGGGCCCGCGCGTACCAGCCTTGGTCCCAAAGGTGGGTGGGTTCGGCGGCGTGGTCAGGCATGTTGGGGCGTGGTCGGTGGCGCTGGTCGGGCTGTGCAGGCAGGCCCGGGGTGTCACACCGGGTTGCGGTCTTGTGCGGCTGCGCGGTGCTCGGTGCTGCAGTACTGGCCTTTTTCACCCATGACGGCTTCCTCTTGCGGCAGGTGGATGCCGCAATGCAGGCACACCGCCATGTTGGCGGGGGTGGCCGGTGTGGCCGCGGTGGGGGCTTGGGGGGCGTCTGAGTTGCTGCGGCGGCTGCGCTTGAAGGCCCAGATCGCCAGCAAAATGACCAAAAACCAAATCAGGTATTTCATCCCACGCGTCCAATCAAGACTTCCAACACAAAGCGCGAACCCGCGTAAGACAGCAGCAGCAGGCCCGCACCGATGTAGAGCACCCGCACGGCGCGGCGGCCACGCCAGCCCCATTGGCTGCGACCGACCAGCAAGGTGGCAAAGGTGAGCCAGGACAGGACGGCAAAGACGCGTTTGTGATCCCAGCGCCATTCGGTGTGGCTTTGGCCATAAAGCACCTCGCCAAACAGGGCGCCGGCCACCAAAGTGGCTGTCAGGAGCACAAAACCGGCTGCGACAAAACGGAAGGTCAGGCGCTCCAGGGTCAACAAGGGCAGGCCACTAGAGCCTTCGTGGGCCAGTCGGATGTCATGTTCTGTGCGCGTCATCATCCAGGCATGCACCACGGCTGCGGCAAACATGCCATAGGCCGATAAACCCAGAGCAAAGTGAAGGGGCAGCCAAGCTGAGGCCTGGGTGGTGAGCAAGGTGCCGGGAAACACCCAAGCGAGCACCACGGTGAGGGTGCCCAAGCTGCCCACAGCCCAGCGGGCCTTGAGTTTGGGGAAGAACTGGGTCTCGATCATGTAGGCCGTGACCACCAACCAGGCGGTGACCGACAGCGCCGGGGCAAAGCCAAAACGCACAGGCCCCATCAGCAGCACCAGCAAACTGATGGCATGCAAGGCCCAGGCCAACCAAAGCAGGCGGCGCGCATGCACATCGCTCAGTCGGCGGGGCACCAGAGCGGGCAAGGCATAGGTCAGGGCTGCCAATGCCGAGAAGGGCAGCGTCCACAAAGGCGCACTCGCTAAAATCATGGGTCCGAGTTTAGCCTTTCAGGCGCTGCCGCTGGGGCTTCGCCAACACGCTTGACCGGTTTTTTCTGGATTCCCCCATGGCCTCCGCCCTGACCGACAAACTCTCACGCCTCGTCAAGACCCTCAGCGGGCAGGCCCGCATCACCGAATCGAACGTGGCCGACATGCTGCGCGAGGTGCGCATGGCCTTGCTCGAAGCCGACGTGGCGCTGCCCGTGGTGCGCGATTTCATCGCCCGCGTGAAAGAAAAAGCCCTGGGCCAGGAAGTCATGGGCTCATTGAAGCCAGGTCAGGCATTGGTGGGTGTGGTCAACCGCGAGTTGGCCGCCACCATGGGCGAGGGTGTGTCCGACATCAACCTGGCCGCGCAGCCCCCCGCCGTGATCTTGATGGCCGGTTTGCAAGGTGCGGGTAAAACCACCACCACCGCCAAGCTGGCCAAGCACCTGATTGAAAAGCGCAAAAAGAAAGTGCTCACGGTCTCGGGCGACGTGTACCGCCCCGCAGCCATCGAACAACTCAAAACGGTCACGGCCCAAGCCGGTGCCGAGTGGTTCCCCAGCACGCCCGACCAAAAGCCGATCGACATCGCCCGCGCTGCCATCGACTACGCCCGCAAGCACTTCTTTGATGTGCTGCTGGTCGACACCGCCGGTCGCCTCGCGATTGACGAAGCCCTGATGGCCGAGATCAAGGCGCTGCACGCTGAATTGAAACCCATTGAAACCCTGTTTGTGGTGGACGCCATGCAGGGCCAAGACGCGGCCAACACCGCCAAGGCTTTCAGTGACGCCCTGCCTTTGACGGGCATTGTTTTGACCAAGCTGGACGGTGACTCTCGCGGTGGTGCTGCCCTGTCGGTGCGCCAGATCACGGGTGTGCCCATCAAGTTTGCGGGTACCAGCGAGAAGATCGACGGCTTGGAAGTGTTCGACGCCGAGCGCCACGCAGGCCGGGTGTTGGGCATGGGCGACATCGTGGCCTTGGTCGAGCAAGTCACGGCCGGTGTGGACATGGAAGCTGCTCAAAAGCTGGCGTCCAAGGTCAAGAGCGGTGGCAGTTTTGATTTGAATGACTTTTTGGCCCAGATCCAGCAGATGAAACAAATGGGTGGTTTGTCGAGCCTGATGGACAAGCTGCCCAGCCAGCTGACGGCCAAAGCCGGATCGATGGACATGGACAAGGTCGAGAAAGACATTGGTCGCAAGCAAGGCATCATCCACAGCATGACGCCGCAAGAGCGTAAAAAACCTGAACTCATCAAAGCGACCCGCAAGCGCCGCATTGCCGCAGGTGCAGGCGTTCAAGTACAAGACGTCAACCGCATGCTCAAGGAGTTTGAGCAGATGCAGGACATGATGAAAAAAATGTCCGGCGGCGGCATGATGAAGATGATGAAACGCATGGGCGCCATGAAAGGGATGATGGGCGGCGGCGGGGGCTTTCCCGGCATGCCGCGCTGATTCCCTCTGTGGGAGCGGTCTCCGACCGCGAGAGCGTGTGATGTGTTGCTGTCGCGGTCAGAGACCGCTCCTACAATTCTGGCTGCCTTATTGGGGTGATGCTAATCGCGCCAGTTCAAATGGACTTCAATACTGACTTGCGGGCAGCGTGACCTGCAGACCGTCCAGGTCTGGGGTCAACATGATCTGACACGACAGGCGACTGCCCGGCTCGCGGGTTTGGGCGGTGAAGGCCAGCATGCCGTCTTCGTCGCTGCTCATGGTCGGCAGTTTGGACTGCCAATCCGCTTGAACCACCACATGACAAGTCGCACAGGTGAGCAGCCCGCCGCAGTCGGCCTGGATACCGGGCAAATTCGCATCGACTGCTGCTTGCATCAGACTTTGTCCGGGTTGGGCTTGCAAGGTGTGGGCGGCTTGTGCCGGGTCATGGGGGTGCAGGTGGATGGTGATCATGATCAAGTGGTTTCTCAAATGCGCCCGAAATACTCGCGGCGGTGGAATTCCTGGGCGTCATCGGCCTGGGCCAAGCGCTGGTGTTCGGCTTGTTTGATGGTGCTGTAGTAATCGACAAAAGGCTGGCCCAGCGCCTGGCACAAGGCCGCGTCTTTTTGCAAGGCGCGCACCGCATCGGCCAAGCTGGTCGGGATGGTGTTGGCACCCGTTGAATAGGGTGTTTCGCTGGCTGGCGGCGCTTGCAGCAGTGCGTCCACACCATCTAGGCCCGCGTGGATTTGCGAGGCCATGTACAGGTAGGGGTTGGCCGCAGGCTCGCCCAGCCGGTTTTCAATGCGGGTGCCTTTGTCGCCCGGCGCACCAATGACACGCAGCATCGCGCCCCGGTTGTCGCGGCCCCACAAGATGGACTGCGGCGCCATGGCATTGGGCCGAAAGCGCCCATAACCATTGCTGGTGGACGTGCACAAGGCGGTGAGCGCCGGGGCATGGGCCAGCAGCCCCGCCAGCCAGGCCGCACCCGCATCAGTCAGCACTTGCCGGGCATCGCGTGCTGTGCTGCCGGGCTCGGGCACATCGCGCATGAAAACATGGCGGCCCGTGGTGGTGTCAACCAGGGATTGGTGCAAGTGCCAGCCGCTTGACATGATGGCGTCAAAGGGCGGCCGACACATGAAGGTGGCGTGGTAGCCGGCACGGCGCAGGGCTTGGCGCGTGGCGTTGCGAAAAAGAACCATGTGGTCGGCGGCAGTCAGCGCATCGCGCACGTCGAACACCGCTTCGACCTGGCTGGGGCCGAGTTCGATTTCGAGCGAGATCAGCGGCAAACCCAGCGCTTGGGCGGTGCGCTGCACGATGCGCAGCGGCTCTTCGGCCCGGTCAAACCAGGCCTCGGTCAGCAGGTTGAAGCCCGGGTGGATCAGGCTGACCTCGGGCGCAGGGCCAGGCCAGGCGGCGCGACTTGGGTCCAGATCGTGCCCATGCAGTGGATCTTTCAGCCGGTAGATGTGGAATTCAACTTCCAGCCCGCAGCGCATTTGCCAGCCGCGCTCAGTCAGGCGCTGCACGGCTTGCTGCAGCACATGGCGCGAATCCAGCGTCACGATGCGCCCATCCGCAAAAAAGGGCTGGCACTGCAGCCAGCCGGTCTTGTCGGCCCAAGGCAAAACTTGCCAGCTGGCCGGGTCGGGCATGAGTGTGAAGTTGCTGGCTCCAGCAAAGCCGGGCAGGGTCTCTTGAATGCCTTGCTCGAACACCTTGAAGGCGGTGCGGTCCGAGCTGTCCTTGAGCAGCAAGGTGCTGACCATGCCGATGCCATTGGCCAGCGCCTGGCGAAGTTGCGAAGCCACGAGGGTCTTGCCGCGCACCACGCCGTGCAGATCGCACCAACCCAGGCGGATCAGCTCGATCCCTGAGGATTCGACCTGCTGAACCAGTTGTTCACAGGCTGTTTGCCGTTCGAGGCTGTGCAAGCCGCAACGTTCAGCGAAACTCATGCGGCGCTCTTGTCGGCTGGGGTTGGCAGATCAGCCGGCAAAGCGGCGTTCCATGGCGCGCCGTTGCGTTTGGCCGCGCAGGCTTCGCGCCACCACTGCGGCCACTGCCCGCTGGGCGCCATGCCATCCACTGTGTCGGGGCCTATGCGCTGGCTGGCCACGGCGGCTTGCGCAAAACCGGGCGGCAGGCCGCCGGCTTGCACGGTCTCGATGGCTTTGAGCAACATGCGCCGGTTTGCCATGATCACCTTGTCGCTGGTGCCCAGGTGCTCGCGGGTGCGGTCCTGGATCGCGCCCATGCTCTCGCAGGCCCACTGGTCGTGCACATTGATGTCGTCTTCACCCATGCCCAGGTAGGTGCGCGAAACTTGCTCTTCGGGGTTGAAGCCCCAGTGGTTGTGCCTGCCCGCTTTGGGGATGTAGTCGGGCAGCGTGACCGAGGGGAGCCGCTGGTTGCGCATGGCCTCCTTGTCCACCGGGGCGTCAAAGCTGGTGAACACCGAATACCAATAGGTGTGTGTGTCGTCCACCGGCACATGCATCTGTGTGATGGTCATGGTCTCGGACAGCGGAATCACAAAAGTGTGTGGGAACAGCGCGTTGGTCACCCGCACATGCGTGAGCTCATCGTTGAGCGGGCGCAGGGCCGTCAGGCGCAGGCCCGCCTCGGTAGGCTCAAAAGAAATCTCGGGCTGGTCCAGTTCACGCATCACCCGCGTCATGGGCCAGCGTTCGCCTTGCACATCGCCTGCGCTTGCGCCCCGGAACTGGCGGCCATAGCTGCCTTCCAAAGATTCGTCGTTAAAAAAGCGGTGCAGGTACGAAGCATGCGCCGGATCAATGCCCACCTCAAACGCCTGCAGCCAGTTGCAGTGCCAAAGGCCCTTGAAGGCAAAGGTGTGCGTGGCCGGGGCGCTGAAGGCGTCGATGCCCGGCAGCGGCGGCGGGGTCTGGCCTTCGGGGCCGAACCAGCCAAAAAGTATGCCGCTGCGCTCGATGATCGGGTAGCTGCGCTGGCGCACCCGGCTGCACAGCGTGCTGCCAGAGGGTTCGGCGGGTGTCTCGATGCACTGGCCCGTGACATCGAACTTCCAACCGTGGAAAGGGCAACGCAAGCCATCACCTTCGTTGCGGCCATAGGCCAGGTCCGCACCCCGGTGCGGGCAGTCGCGGTCGAGTAAACCATAGTCGCCCAGCGCGTTGCGAAACAGCACCAGGTCCTGCCCCAGAATTCGCACCGCCTTGACCGGGCGAATGGCCATGCGCGGATCGAGCGCGGGGTTGAATTCGTCCACCAACGCCACAGGCTGCCAATAGTGGCGCATCACCGCACCGCAAGGTGTGCCCGGGCCGATGCGGGTGATCAATTCGTTTTGTTCAGATTTCATGGGGGCCTCTGGACAGTGAAGTCTGCGTCTGAATGGAACGTGTGCCGGGTGGGCGCAGGCACACTTGCAATGCCATTCAGTTTAAACCGCAGCGCAGGGCGCAGCCGCTAACAGGCGACAGCATGGCCCGTGTCAAGTGGGGCCAGACAAGGTGCTGCCACTGACGCAAAATCGGGCCCATGACACAGCTACTTTTTATCTATGGCACCCTGATGCCCGGCCTGCGCCTGGAGGCCCAAATGCAAGGTGCCCGCTTTGTGGGTGCAGCCCAAGTGCCCGGCCGCTTGGTTGACGTGGGCCGCTACCCCGGGTTCCTTGCGGGCGATGGCTTGGTCACGGGTGAAGTCTATGAAGTCGATGCCTTACATCTGGCCCGGTTGGATGGGGTTGAAGACATGGTGCCCGGCGACCGTGCTGCATCGCAATACTGGCGCGAGGAGGTCACCGTGGCGAGTGGTCCGCTGAAAGGCCATCTGGTGCAAACCTATGTCTACAACCGTCCGGTGGATGGCTGCACACTCATTGCGCACGGTGACTACCGACGCTACATCCGTGAAGTCGGCCGCGAGTCCTGATCTTCCGTAGGTCGGTGGCTTTAGCCCCGACATCTCTTTGGAGGTGCGCAGTATCGGGGCTGAAGCCGTCGACTTACAAAAAACAGTGCATCTCTTTGTAGGCGCCCACCCCGTGGGCGATGGCTTTCAAGGGCGTGTGCCACGCCCATCGCCCACAGGGTGGGCTCCTACAACATCAATCGCGAACGACCAACTCGCCGCGCAGCGAGTGCGACAGGCCTTGGGTGATCCGCACATCCGCCATTTGACCGATCAGACGGTCCATGTTCGGGCCGCCAGGGAAGTTGACCACCCGGTTGCACTCGGTGCGACCTGCCAGCTCGGTGGCGTCCTTGCGAGAAGGGCGCTCCACCAAAATGCGTTGCACCGTGCCCACGCGGCTGTCGCCGATGCGTTGCACGTTCTCTTCGATGGTCGCTTGCAGGTGGTGCAGGCGGCGCAGTTTTTCGGCGTGTGGCGTGTCGTCGTGCAGGTTGGCCGCAGGCGTGCCGGGGCGGGGGCTGAAGATGAAGCTGAAACTCGTGTCGAAACCCACATCGGTGATCAGCTTCATCATCTTGTTGAAGTCGTCCTCGGTCTCGCCGGGGAATCCCACGATGAAATCGCTGCTGAGCGACATGTCGGGGCGGATCGCCCGCAGCTTGCGGATCGTGCTCTTGTATTCCATAGCGGTGTAGCCGCGCTTCATGGCCATCAAGATGCGGTCCGAGCCGTGCTGCACGGGCAAGTGCAGGTGGCTCACCAGTTTGGGGATCTTTTCGTAAGCGTCGATCAGGCGCTGGGTGAACTCATTGGGGTGGCTGGTCACGTAGCGGATGCGCTCGATGCCGGGCATGTCGGCCACGTACTCCAGCAGCAGCGCAAAGTCGGCGATCTCTGATGTACCGCCCATCTTGCCCCGGTAGGCGTTCACGTTCTGGCCCAGCAGGGTGATCTCTTTCACGCCCTGCGCGGCCAGCCCCGCCACCTCGACCAGTACATCGTCAAACGGGCGTGAGACTTCTTCGCCCCGGGTGTAGGGCACCACGCAATAACTGCAGTACTTGCTACAGCCTTCCATGATCGACACAAACGCCGTGGCACCGTCCACCTTGGCGGGCGGCAGGTGGTCAAACTTTTCAATCTCGGGGAAGCTGATGTCGACTTGCGGGCGCTGCTTGCGCTCGCGCTCATTCAGCAATTCGGGCAGGCGGTGCAGGGTTTGCGGGCCAAACACCACGTCCACATAAGGCGCACGCTTGATGATCTCGGCGCCTTCCTGGCTGGCCACGCAGCCGCCCACACCAATCAGCACGCCCTTGGCTTTGAGGTGCTGCACCCGGCCCAAGTCGCTGAACACTTTTTCTTGCGCTTTCTCGCGTACCGAGCAGGTGTTGAACAAAATCAGATCGGCCTCGTCCACATCCTGTGTGGGCTCATAGCCCTGGGCCGCGCCCAGCACATCGGCCATCTTGTCCGAGTCGTACTCGTTCATCTGGCAGCCAAAGGTTTTGATGAAGACCTTCTTGCTCATGCGGCCTCCACGGCAGTGACGGAGGTGATGAAGTCAAGGCAAAGCAAAGCACGCCCGCGAGGGGTCAGAGTGCAGCGGTTCATGGTGTAGATCCAGAGGCTGTTGGGGGAAAGCGCTGGGGGCGCTGAGGAGGGAGGATTATCGCAGCTGAAAGTAGGCGTAGACCAAAGCGGCCAAGGCCACCGTGCCCCAGCCCAGCCACTCCATGAAGGGGCGCAGTTTGGGCTCCATGGCAGGGCCAAAACGGCCCATCAGCCAGCCGACCAAAAAGAACCGACCGCCACGGCCAATGAACGAGGCCAGGACAAAGGGCAAGAGCGGCATGGCCATGCTGCCGGCTGCGATGGTGAAGGCTTTGTAGGGAATGGGCGAGAAGCCCGCCAGCAGCACCGCCCAAAACCCCCAGTCCACAAACCAGGCTTTGGCCAACTCGATCTTGGGTGCCCATCCGGCTTGCGTGACCCAGGGCATGATGGTGTCAATGGCCCAAACGCCAATGGCATAACCCAGTGCGCCACCGGCCACCGAGGCCAAAGTGGTGATCATGGCCAAGCGGAACCATCGCTGGGGTTGTGCCACGCACATGGGCGCCAGCATCACGTCGGGCGGGATCGGGAAAAACGAAGACTCTGCAAAGCTGATACCGCCCAAAAACCAGGGGGCCTTGGGGTGCCGACTCCACACCATCACGCGGTCATACAGTGCGCCAAACAATTTCACGTTGCATCCTCGGGTCTTGCCGCATGGGCGAAGCCCGCATTATCCGGTTTACACCCCATCAGGCGGCGGTGTCATGGTCTGGTTTGGATCTGAAAAACATCGGATAGGCCCTTTGCACCGTCGGGCTGTCATAGGCCCAGCTGTGGCATTGGCCCAGGAAATAGGGCGCTTGGGTCATCTCGGGGTGAGGCTGGCCTGCCAGTTCGCGGCGCTGCCATTGGCCTGAAGGCAGGGTTTGGTAAGCCGCCGTGGCCATGTTGAACAACATCTCGCGCAGGTGGGTGCAGCCGTCGGTGCCGCCCACATGTTGGTTGATGACCTTGCGCCAGCCCGGGCCCATGGTGCAGCCGATGAGTTTGTGCATGTTGTGTGGCGCACTGGTGCATTCGGTGTGGGGGACGTCGTCCATGGAGGTGGCGATGTCCTGGATGACCATTTGGTTGTTGAGCGTGACGCGGATTTTCAGGCCGTGAATCGGCTCATGGCCTGGGAACAGCCTTTCGTTGGGCACCTGAAAGCTGAAGGTCTTGACGTCGGTCAGTTGGGCTTCGATGTCCCACAGTCCGTCTTCGCGGTCATAGCCTTGGTAGACCACGGTTCGCGTATGTGACAGTTTTCGGGGGGAGGGTGGTGGAAGTGCCAATGGAAATCTCGGATCGGTGATGTTGAATGCTTGGATCATATCGACACAGGAGTCCAGAGCATGTCCCAAGCCGTTCAGCACCCCATCCACCCCGCCGTTCGCCGCCAGACCATTGCAGATGCCTTGCGCCGCACCGCGATCCGCTTGCCCACCAAGACCGGCATTGTGTGTGGCGCCAACACCTGGAGCTATGCAGAGTTCGATGTGCTGGTCACCCGCTTGGCCGCAGGCCTGGCCCGCATCGGTGTGGCCGAGGGCGACAAAGTGGCGGTCTTGGCCCGCAACTCGCACGGTTTTGCGGCGCTGCGTTTTGCGTTGGCCCGCCGTGGCGCGGTCATGGTGCCGATCAACTTCATGCTCAAGGCCGAAGAGGTGGCTTTCATCTTGCGTCATGCAGGTGCCAAAACCTTGGCCACCGACAGTGGCCTGGCCGAGCTGGCGCAGGCCGCATCCAAGCTCGACACACAAGTGCAGCAATTCATCTGGCTGCCCTCCGAAGACCCGAGCGAGCCCGTGTCGGGCATGCACAGTTTTGACACGCTGGCGGCTTGCACGGATGCGCTGCCTGATGTGCAACTGGGCAGCTACGACGTGGCGCAGATCGTCTACACCAGCGGCACCGAGTCTTCGCCCAAAGGCGCACAACTGACGCACGATGCCGTCATGTGGCAATACGTCAGCTGCGTGATCGACGCTGAAATTGCCGAGGCCGATGTGGCCCTGCACGCGCTGCCGCTGTACCACTGCGCCCAGCTCGATGTGTTTTTTGGTCCGGCCATTTACATGGGCAGCACGAATGTGATCACGTCCAAGCCCACGCCCGACAACCTGCTGCCCATGCTCGAAAAATTCGGCATCACCAGCTTCTTTGCACCGCCCACGGTGTGGATCGCGCTGCTGCGCTCGCCGTTGATGGATGCCGACAAGCTTTCCAAGTTGGCCAAGGGCTACTACGGTGCGTCCATCATGCCGGTCGAGGTACTCAAAGAGTTGGCTTCGCGCCTGCCCAGTGTGCGGCTGTGGAACCTCTATGGTCAGACCGAAATCGCACCTTTGGCCACCATGCTCGGCCCGGATGACCAGCTGCGCAAACCCGGATCGTGCGGCAAGGCGGTGCGCAACGTCGAAACCCGCGTGGTCAACGACGCCATGCAGGACGTGGCCGTGGGCGAGGTGGGCGAGATCGTGCACCGCTCGCCGCATTTGATGCTGGGCTACTTTCACGACGACGAGCGCACCAAGGCCTCGTTTGAGGGCGACTGGTTCCACAGTGGTGATCTGGGCACGATCGACGAGGAGGGCTACATCACCGTGGTGGACCGCAAGAAGGACATGATCAAGTCCGGCGGCGAAAACGTGGCCAGCCGCGAGGTGGAAGAGATGATTTACCGGTTGTCGCAAGTCAGCGAAGTGGCGGTCATTGGCTTGCCTGATCCGAAATGGGTGGAGGCGGTGACGGCCGTGATCGTGGTGAAGGCCGGACAGACGCTGGACGAAGCGGCCGTGATCGCGCATTGCACTCAGTACATGGCCGGTTTCAAGTGCCCCAAGCGTGTGGTGTTCACCGACACCTTGCCCAAAAACCCGAGCGGCAAACTGCTCAAGCGGGATTTGCGTCAGCGCTACGCTTGAACTGGGTCGCTATCGCGGTCAGAGACCGCTCCTACAGCTTGTGTTGGGTGTGCTGTGCTGATGATTGGTTCTTGGGCTGGCATTTGGACATGGATGGGCCGCGTAGGTAGGAGCGGTCTTTGGCCGCGATGATTTTTAGCGGGCGGTCGATCTCGGTTGGTGGGCGCTCCCACAGCTTGTGTTGCGAATGCTGTGCTGATCCACTTGCACTTGGGGTGTCCCTTGGCTATGGATGAGCCGTGTGGGTAGGAGCGGTCTCTGACCGCGATGGTTTTTAGCGGGTGCTCCATCGTGGTCAGGGACCGCTCCTGCAACTGGGCAGATGCTGACAAGCGCGTGGACCTGACTAGGGAAATCACTGATCAAATGTCCTATGCATAAGACCTGAATGTCCTATTGACAGGACAATGGGACTGTTCCACGATGCAGTTCATGGATGCCCATTTGCCATTGCCCAAATACCACCAGATCTATCTGGTGCTGCGTGAGCAATTGCGCGAGGGCCGCTTTGACGATGGTTTGCCAGGCGAGTTGGCCTTGATGGGGCAGTTTGGTGTGGCGCGTGTCACGGTGCGGCGTGCCTTGTCGCAATTGGCCGAAGAAGGGCTGATTCAGCGCGAGCCCGGGCGCGGCACACGGCCCGTGACGGCGCGATCACAGGAGGTGCAGATGCAGGCCTCGACCATGGTCAGTGGCCAACAGGCCCGCCTCACGGGTTTGTTGGAGAACCTGGTCACCATGGGCATGCGCACCAAGGTCAAGGTGCTGAGTGTGGAGCGCATGCGCGCCCCGGTGGATGTGGCTGTTGCGCTCAAGCTGCAAAGCGCCCAATTGGTGCAAAAAGCCGAACGCGTGCGCAGCACGCCCGAGGGGCCCCTGTCGCACATCACCACCTGGGTGCCCGATGCGATTTCGGCGGGCTTTGGCAAGCGCGAGTTGGCGCAAAAACCCATTTTGGTGCTGCTCGAAGAGTCGGGCGTCAAGGTGGGTCGGGCCGAGCAAACCATTTCGGCCCGCTTGGCCGATGTGGGCATGGCCCAGCATTTGGATGTTTCTGTCGGATCGGCCTTGCTGGCGGTGCGGCGTTTGATTTATGACGAGGACGACCGTCCCGTCCAATGGCTGCATGGCTTGTACCGACCGGACCGGTACGAATACCAGATGCAGTTATCCCGCGTTGGCAGCATTGACGCCAAGGTGTGGGTAAGCCAAGAGCTGTCCGCCAACTTTCATTAACTTTTTCAAGGATGTTCTCATGACCTCACGTCGCACTTTCATGGGCCAGTCCGCTGCTGCGGCCTCGGCACTCGCGTTTCCACTGGTGGCCGGCGCACAGCCCAAGCCCGTCAAAGTGGGTGTTCTGCACCCTGTCACCGGTGCTTTGGCTTATTCGGGCCAGCAGTGCCGCATGGGCGCCTTGATGGCGATTGAAGACATCAACAAGGCTGGTGGCATCAAGTCGCTCGGCGGCGCAAAGATCGAAGCCATGTTGGGCGATGCGCAGTCCAGCCCCCAAGCGGGCACTGCCGAAATCGAAAAGATGAATGAGGCGGGCGTGAGTGCCGTGGTCGGTGCCTTTGCATCCGCCATTTGCCTGGCCACCACACAAGCGGCGGCCAAATACAACCTGCCCCATGTGGTGGACGTTGGTGTGGCTGACCAGATCGTCGAGCGTGGCCTGAAAAACACCTTCCGTTTTGGCCCCGGCTACAAAAAGTGCGCCGAGACGGCTGTGGCCAGCTTGCACGCCCTGAACACTGCTGCTGGCAAGCCCGCCCGCACCGTGATGATCGTGCACGAAGAGTCTTTGTTCGGCACGGGCACCGCCAACTTGCTGGCCAAAGAGTTGCCCGGCTACGGCTACGAAGTCAAAGAAATCATCAAGCACGCCAACCCCACACGTGACTTCAACAACATTGCCCTGCGCATCAAGCAGGTCAACCCCGACATCCTGATCCCAGCCAACTACTACAACGAATACGCTTTGCTGGTGCGCACTTTGCAGCAGCAAAAAATCACGCCCAAGGCCATCTACTCGGTGTTGGGTGGTGCGGCGTCGAGCTACAAGTTCGTCAAGGAGTTTCCCGATGCGGCCAACGGCATCATCGACTGCAACCACTGGTTCAACCCCAAAGACAAGCGCTCGGCCGAATTGCGCAAGCGTGTGGAAGCACAGGGCCAGTTCTTCAGCTACGAAGTGTTCATGACCTACACCGCCATGATGCTGCTGGCCGATGCGATTGAGCGCGCCAAGTCGCCCGACCGTGCCGCCATCATCGACGCGCTGGCTTCGAGCAAATTTGAAAATCACATCATGCCCTACGGCGCGACCAATTTTGTCAACGGTCAGAACATGGGCGCACAGCCTTTGATGATGCAAGTGCAAAAGGGTGACATCAAGGTGATCGTGCCGCGCGACTACCGCGAAGTCGAGCCCATCTTCCCGCTCAAGGGCTGAGCTGCGCTGACCTGAAAGACCCCGATGCTGGACTTCAACATCCTGTTTCCTTCGGTGCTCAACGGCATCACCACCGGTGCCGTGTACGCGCTGATTGCGCTGGGCCTCACGCTCATTTATGGCGTGCTGCACATCATCAATTTCGCGCACGGCGCGTCTTTGATGGTGGCGCTGTATGGCGTGTACATGCTCAAGGAACACTTCGGGGTCGATCCCTACATGGCCCTGCCCATCATGGTGCCCGCCATGTTTGTGCTGGGCTATGCGCTGCAACGCGGTGTGATCAACCGCGCCAGCCACGGCAAGGACGAAAACATTTTGCTGGTCACGCTGGGCATTTCCATCGTGCTGGAGAACTTGGCGCTGCTGTTTTTCAAGTCCGATACGCGCACCATTGAAACGGCCTACACCTTGACCACCGTCGAGATCGGGCCAGCCTTCATTGCACTGCCCAAGCTGGTGTCGTTTGCCGGGGCCTTGGTTGTTTCGGCCGTGCTGCTGCTGATCGTGCAAAAAACCGACTTGGGCCGCGCCATTCGCGCCGTGTCCAAAGAAAAGCAGGGCGCACGCTTGATGGGCATCGATGTGGACCACGTGTACGCCATGTGTTTTGGTTTGGGTCTGGCCAGTCTGGGCGCAGCGGCTTGCTTTTTGATGCCGGCCTATTACGTGAACCCGCAAGTGGGAAATGGCTTTGTGTTGGTCGCCTTCACCATCGTGGTGCTGGGCGGCATGGGCAGTTTTGCCGGGGCTTTGCTCGGTGGTTTGCTGATCGGTGTGGTGGAGTCGCTGGGCGGTTTGCTGCTGGGTGAGTCGCTGGGTCAAGTGGGCATTTTTGTGATTTTTATTGCGGTGCTGTTGCTGCGGCCGCAAGGATTTTTTGGAGCGAAGGCATGAAAGACTTTCGCAACATCGCATTGTTTGTGGTGCTGGTGGGGGCGGTGCCCTTGTTCACCGACTCGGGCGTGATGCTCAACTTTGTCATGACCTCTTTGTACGCCTGCTTGCTCTCGCAAGCTTGGAACGTGCTGGGCGGTTTTGGCGGACAGTTTTCTTTTGGCCACGCGCTGTTTTTTGGCACGGGTGCCTATGTGCAGGCGATTGCGCAAATGCAGTGGGGCCTGAGCCCCTGGGTGGCTTTGCCATTGGCCATGTTGTTTGCGGCGGGTGTTGGCGCGTTTGTGGGTGCGGCCTCGTTCCGTTATGGCCTCAAGGGCTCTTACTTTGCGCTGGTCACGCTGGCTTTTGCCGAGGTGTTCCGCATTTTGGCCACCTCAGTGCCTTTCACGGGTGCGGGCGTAGGCCTGATGCTGCCGCTCAAAGAGTCGGCGGCCAACATGCAGTTTGGCAGCCGCGCCGGTTTCATCTGGCTCATGCTGGGCTTGGTCACGCTGGCGCTGTGCATCACCGCTTGGCTGCGCCACTCGCGCTTTGGCGCTTACTTGCAGGCGGTGCGCGACAACGAAGACGCGGCGCGTGCGATTGGTGTGAACCCCTTCAGCGTCAAGCTGATCGCCACCATTTTGTCGGGCGGCCTGATGGGCGCAGGCGGCGCGTTTTATGTGCAGGTATTCCAGTACATCGACCCGGGCATTGCCTTTGGGGCGCACACTTCGGTCGAGGCTCTGGTGGGCGCGATTGTGGGTGGCATGGGCACCTTGTGGGGCCCGCTCTTGGGCGCGGTGAGTCTGCACATCCTGGCCGATGTCACGCGCAATTTGTTTGGGCAGCTGCCCGGCATCAACATGGTCATTTATGGCGTGGTGCTGATTGTGATCGTGATGTTCTTGCCGCGCGGCATTGCGGGCTTGGGCACCATCACGCCGCTGCAATGGTTGCGCAGTAGCAAGTCGGATGGAGACAAATCATGAGCACGCTGCTGCAAATCGAGGGCGTGGGCAAGTCCTTTGGCGGCTTGAAGGCCGTGCAAAACGTGAGCCTGTCGGTGACCGAAGGCCGCCTGAGCGCCTTGATTGGCCCCAACGGCGCAGGCAAAACCACCTTGTTCGCGCTCATGTCGGGCTTTTTGACGCCGGACACGGGCCGGGTGGTGTTTGCCGGCCAAGACATCACCGGCCAACCACCGCACCTGAATGCCCGCATGGGCCTGACACGCACTTTCCAGATCGTGCAGCCTTTTGCGGCGCAAACGGTGCGCGAGAACATCGCGGTGGGGGCGCACTTGCACTTGCCAAGCCGAGCGCAGGCGCTGGAATTTGCCGAATCGGTGGCAAGCCAAGTCGGCTTGACGCCCCAACTCGACAAGCTGGCCAGCGACCTGACGGTGGCCGGTCGCAAGCGGCTGGAGCTGGCCCGTGCACTGGCCACGCGCCCGCGCTTGCTGCTGCTCGATGAGGTGCTGGCAGGCCTGAATCCGCAAGAAATTGCCGAGATGATTCCGGTGGTGCAAGGCATTGCGCAAAGCGGCGTGACGGTGCTGATGATCGAGCACGTCATGCAAGCGGTGATGAGCTTGGCGCAAGAAGTGTGGGTGCTGGCGCAAGGGCAGCTGATTGCCCAAGGCACACCCCTTGAAGTCACGAACAACAAAGCCGTGGTCGAGGCCTATTTGGGCCACGGCACGGCAGAGCGTTTGCAAAAGAACGTCGCCCAAGCCCAAACAGTTCAGGAGGCACGCGCATGACTGCTTTGTTGAATGTGCAGGGCCTCAAATCCGGCTACGGCGTGGTCGAGGTCTTGCGGGGTGTGGACCTGCAGGTCATGCCGGGTGAGCTGGTGGCCCTTTTGGGCAGCAACGGCGCAGGCAAGACCACGTTGAACCTCACGCTCAGCGGCCTGGTGGCGACGCGCGCTGGGCAAGTGGGGTTTGACGGTCAAAACATCACTGGGCTGCACTCGCGCCAAGTGGTCCAGCATGGCTTGATTCAGGTGCCCGAAGGCCGCAAGGTCTTCCCCAACCTGAGCGTGCACGAGAACCTGGAGCTGGGTGCCTTCACCCGGGGCCGTGAGCGCAAGCAGCAAAACCTGGACAAGGTTTACGAAACTTTCCCGCGGCTGAAAGAGCGTGTGGCCCAGTTGGCGGGCACTTTGAGTGGCGGCGAGCAGCAAATGTTGGCCATTGGCCGGGGCCTGATGGCCGAGCCGCGTTTGCTGATTCTGGACGAGCCCTCGCTGGGTTTGTCTCCCCTCTTGGTGGAAGAGTTGTTTGGCCTGATCTCGCAGCTGCGCAGCAGCGGCCTGGCGATCTTGTTGGTGGAACAAAACGTGGGCCAGTCGCTCGACATCGCCGACCGGGCCTATGTCATGGAAAACGGCCAGATCCGTTTCACCGGCACACCCGCCGAGTTGTTGGCCAGTGACACGCTCAGACAAGCCTATTTGGGCATGTGATGGCCATGGGGGCGAACTGATGCCCTCGCACAGGGCAGCGTTCGCAAGCCAGCGTTGACAAATACCCGATTGATTTTTTGACAAGGAGGACAGCCACATGACACCAGCATCCATTTCGCAACGTTCCACCTCTTCACGCCGTGCCTGGGTGCTGAGCGCAGCCTTGGCCTGTGTGGGCGCCACCGGCTGGGCACAGGCTCAAACACAGCCGCCCATCAAAATTTTGGTGGGTGCCCCCGCAGGCGGCACCACCGACACCATGGCCCGCACACTGGCCACGGTTTTGGGCACGCAACTGGGCCGCACGGTGGTGGTCGAGAACAAACCCGGCGCGGGCGGCAACCTGGCGGCTGACGCCGTGGCCAAGGCCGCGCCCGATGGCAACACGTTGCTCATGAGCTTCACCAGCCATGCCATCAATGCCTCTCTTTATCCCAAATTGCCGTTTGACCCGGTGAAAGACTTCACGCCGCTGACCATGGTGTCGACTTCGCCGTCGATCCTGGTGGCGCACCCCAAAGTGCCTGCCAGCAACGTCAAGGAATTGATCACGTTGGCCAAGTCCAAACCGGGGCAGCTCAACTTTGCGATTGGCGCTTTGGGCTCGTCCCTGCACATGGCGGGTGACGCCTTCAAGATGCAGTCGGGCGTGTACATCGTCAACATCCCTTACCGGGGCACAGCGCCTGCGGTGCAGGACGTGCTGGCCGGGCAAGTCGAGTTGATGTTCGCCGCCATTGGCAACGTGCAAACACACATCAAGGCAGGCAAGCTCAAGGCCCTAGGCGTGACCAGCGCCAAGCGCCTGCCCGCATTTCCGGATGTGCCCACCATTAACGATAGCTTGCCCGGTTACGAGTCGAGCGCGTGGTTTGGATTGTTCGGCCCGGGACGCATGAGCCCTGAACTGAGCAAGCGCCTGTCGGATGCGGCACGCGCGGCGGTGTTGTCGCCTGATGTCAAGCGCCGCATCGAAAGCGAAGGGGCCACGGCGGTGGGCAACAGCCCAGAAGAATTTGCACGATTTGTGGACAGCGAAATCGTGCGTTGGCGCGCGGTGGTGCAGTACGCGGGAGCCAAAGCCGAATGAGCACAAGCCCTTCACGGCCACAAACATTGGCCCAAAAGCTCATCGCACGCGCAGCAGGGCGCAGCCATGTGGCCGTGGGTGAGGTGGTCACCTGTAATGTGGACCTGGCCATGTTCCACGACTCATCGGGCCCACGCCGCTTGAAACCCATGCTCGACGAATTAGGTGCCGAGATTTGGGACAAAAAAAAGGTGGTGCTGGTGCTCGACCACTACGTGCCCGCGCAAGACGCGGACGCGCAGCAGATCGTGCAAATCGCGCGCGACACGGCCAAACAATGGAAGCTGCCGCATGTGATCGACAGCGAGGGCATTTGCCATGTGGTGCTGCCCGAACGCGGCCACTTGAAGCCCGGCATGTTTTGTGTGGGCGGAGACTCCCATTCGCCCACAGGCGGCGCGTTTGGCTGCTACATGTTCGGCATCGGTGCAACCGAGATGCTGGGCGTTTGCGTCACGGGACAAATTTGGGTACAGGTGCCGCGCACCTTGCGCATGCATTGGTCAGGCCGTTTGCAGGCGGGGGTGTCGGCCAAGGACATGATGCTGCACATGGTGGGGCGTTTTGGCATGAACGGTGGCCAGTACCAGGCGGTGGAGTTTGCTGGGCCTGCGGTGCAAGCCTTGTCCATGGCCGAGCGTATGACGCTGTCCAACATGAGCGCCGAGATGGGGGCGCAAGCGGGCCTGATCGCTGCGGACGAGACCACCTTGAGTCATCTGCGTGGCATTGGCGTGGCACCCGAACATTTGGCCGGGGCCGAGCAATGGTTCACCGACACGGATGCTGACTACGAGCAGCAGGATTTTGACGCCAGCACCCTCAGCCCCCAAGTGGCTGCGCCGCACAGCCCGGCCAACACGCGGGATGTGGCCGAGTTTGCCGATGTGCTGCCCAACATTGCCTACATTGGCGCTTGCACCGGTGCGAAGCTCGAAGACCTGCGGGCTGCGGCTTCGGTGCTCCAAGGTCAGCGGGTCGCCGCAGGTGTGCAGCTCATGGTCGCACCCGCCAGCGCCCGCGAACAAGCGCAGGCCACACAAGAAGGTGTGATGCAAACCCTGCTGGACGCCGGGGCCACGGTGCTGCCCAACAGCTGCGGCGCATGCGCGGGCTACGGCGCGACTTTCCCTGAAGGCTCCACCGTGATCTCCACCACCGCCCGCAACTTCAAAGGCCGCATGGGCCCCGCCAGCGTGAACGTGTATTTGGCCTCGCCCTACACCGTGGCAGCCTCTGCCTTGCGCGGGCGCATCAGCGATGCACGCGAGGTGCTGGCATGACGAAGCGCGCATTTCAAAACGCACGGGTTTGGCGTTTGGGTGTCGATGTGGACACCGATGCCCTGGCCCCCGGCGCTTACATGAAGCATGGCCTGGAAGTGATCGGCTGGCATTGCCTGGAGGCGGTGCGCAGTGACTTCGCATCCGGTGTGCGTGAGGGCGATGTGATCGTGGCCGGGGCCAACTTTGGCATCGGGTCATCTCGCGAGCAGGCGGCTGGTGTGCTGAGGCACTTGGGGCTGGCGGCGGTCATTGCACCGTCCTACAGCGGCCTGTATTTCCGCAATGCCTTCAATCTGGGTTTGTTGCTTTTGACCTGCCCAGACGCCAACCAAATCGAAGAGGGCGAGCGTGTGGGCGTGACGTTTGAAGGCGACATCCCGGTGGTGATTCGCGCCAACGGCCAGCGCTTGGCTTGCGCCCCGATTCCAGAATTTTTGATGGACATGGTCGATGCAGGGGGCTTGCTGCCCTTACTCAAACAAAGAAAGCCCGCATGAACCCGATTGAAGCTGTGATGGATCCTGTCATGGACCCCGTGACCTTGGCCGTGCTGCGCGGCCGCTTGGAGCAAATCGCCGACGAGATGGACGCGACGCTGTACCGCAGCGCCTTCAACCCCATCATTGCCGAGGCGCATGACGCGTGCCACGGCCTGTACGACGCCCTCACCGGCGACACCCTGATCCAGGGCAAGTCGGGTTTGCCGGTGTTTGTGGGGGCCATGGCGTTTGCGGTGCGCGCGGCCATGCGTGTGGCGGCCGAGCGCGGCGGCATGCAGCCGGGCGATGTGTGGTTGTTCAACGACCCGTATGAAGGCGGGACGCACGCCAACGACTTCAAGCTGGTCAAACCCTGCTTTCGCAATGGGCAGCTGTATTGCTTCCTCGCATCGGCCGCGCACTGGCATGACGTGGGGGGCGCGGTGCCGGGCAACTACAACCCAGCGGCGACCGAATGCTGGCAAGAAGCGGTGCAGATCCCGCCAGTGCGCATCTTGCGCGGCGGTGTGCTCGACGACGACGTGTTGGCCATCTTGCGCGCCAACACCCGCTTGCCCGACAGCCTGTGGGGCGACCTGAACGGCCAGCTGGCCGCGCTCGAACTGGGCGCACGCCGTTTGGACGGCTTGCTGGACGAATACGGCGATGCCAAAGTGGCCCAGGCCCTGGTGGAGCTGCGCACGCGCGCCGTGCGCTTGATGCGCTCGCACATCGCCAGCCTGCCCGACGGCCGCTACAGCTTTGAAGACGTGCTGGACAACGACGGCGTGAAAGACGAGCTGCTCACCATTGCGCTCGACATGACGGTGGCCGGTGACCGGTTGACACTCGACTTTTCTCGCACCTCGGCGCAATGCGCCGGGCCGGTGAACATCTCGCGTGCCACGGCGGTGGCCGCTTGTTATGTGGCTTTGAAGCATGTCTTCCCCGATGTGCCGGCCAACGCGGGCGTGCTGGATGCGGTGGACTTTGTGATCCCCGATGGCCTGGTCATCAGCGCCTCGCGGCCACGTCCGGTGGGTGGTTACACCGAAACCATTTTGCGCATGATCGACGTGATCTTCAGTGCCACGGCCTTGGCCGATCCGCAGCGGGCCGTGGCCCATGCCTACGGCACCATCAACGCCTTGTCGATCGCGGGCCACCGCACGGATGACAAACGCAAGGGCCAGCGCTGGGTGATGTTCAGCTTTTTTGGCGGCGGGCATGGCGGCCATTCCGATGGCGACGGTTTGTCGCACGGCAACGCGCCGATCTCCACCGCCACCATCCCGCCCATGGAAATCCTGGAAGCGGCCTATCCGGTGCGCTTCACGCAGTGGGCCTTGCGCCCCGGCTCGGGCGGCGATGGCCAGCACCGGGGTGGCTTGGGGGCAATTTACGAGATCGAGTTGCTCGAAGACAGTGCTGAGGCCTTCATTTTTGGCGAGCGCGGCAAGTCGGCACCCAAAGGCATCCACGGCGGCCAGCCCGCATTGCCCAATGTGTTCGAGTACTGCCAGAACGGCGAGTGGAAAACCCCGCCCATGGTCTCCAAGATGCTGGGCATTCACCTCAAAAAAGGCGACCGCGTGCGCCTGCAAACCCCAGGTGGCGGGGGCTGGGGATCGCCCGCTGAGCGCTCGGCACAAGACCGTGCCAAGGACAGCGCACTCGGTTACACCAAGGAACAAGCATGAGCGAGGCAGCAGTGAATCAGCCGCATTGGGTGGTGGGAGTGGACGTGGGCGGTACGTTTACCGACCTGTTTGTGCTGGATGAAAAAACCGGCCAGGCCCGTATTGTCAAAGTGCCCTCAACCCGGGGCGAAGAAGCCCGGGGCTTCATGAACGGCATCGCCAAAGTCACGGGCACCACTGGCGCTGAAGGTGCCAAAGACATTGCCACCATCGTGCACGGCACCACGGTGGGCACCAACGCCTTGCTGGAACGCAAGATCGCCCGCACCGGCATCATCACCACACGGGGTTTTCGCGATGTGTTGGAGATGCGCCGCCGCGACCGTCCACAAACTTGGGGCCTGCGCGGCAGCTACACCCCGGTGGTGCCGCGTGCCTGGCGTCTGGAAGTGGACGAGCGTGTACTGGCCGATGGGCAGTTGCACACGCCTGTGAATTTGGACCAGGTGCGCGAACAAGCGCGTGCCCTGCTGGCCGAAGGCTGCGAGGCCGTGTGTGTGTTCTTTGTGCACGCCTATGCCAACCCCGGCAACGAACAAGCCGCTGTGGCGGCCGTGCGCGATATTTGGCCCAACAGCTATGTGACGGCGGCCAGCGAAGTGCTGCCCGAGATTCGTGAATTCGAGCGTTGCTCCACGGCGACCCTCAACGCCGCTTTGCAGCCCGTGGTCGGCAGCTATTTGCAGCGCCTCGATGGTGACTTGCGCGCCCAGGGTTTTGGCGGTGAGTTGCTGATTGTGCAAAGCAATGGCGGCGTGATGTCGCGCCAGACGGCTTGTGATGTGCCGGTGCGCACCGCGCTGTCTGGCCCGGCGGCAGGCGTCATGGCTTGCGCCGAGATTGCGCGTGCTTCGGGTTTTGAGAACGTCATCACGGGTGACATCGGCGGCACTTCGTTTGACGTGTCGCTGGTGGCCGGGGGCGAAGCGGCGCTGGCCGCGCAAACGTCCATCGAGTTTGGTTTGGTGGTGCGCTCGCCCATGATCCAGATCGAGACCATCGGCGCCGGTGGCGGCTCGATCGCCTCGGTCGATGCAGGCGGCATGCTGCAAGTGGGCCCCGAGTCGGCGGGCAGCATTCCCGGTCCGGCCTGCTACGGGCGCGGCAACACCCGCCCCACCGTGACCGATGCCAATGTGCTCTTGGGTCGCATCGCGGCCGACCGGCCTTTGGGTGGCGGCCTGCTGCAAAAGTTGGATTCGGGCCTGTCCGAACAAGCCATTGCCCAGCATGTGGCCGAGCCTTTGGGTTTGACGGCGCTGGCTGCGGCCGAAGCGATTTTGACCGTGGCCAATGCCCGCATGGCCGGCGCGATCCGTGTGGTGTCGATCGAGCGTGGCCACGACCCGCGACAGTTCGCCTACATGCCGTTTGGCGGCGGCGGCGGCTTGCATGTGTGCGCCATGATGCGCGAGGTGGGCGTGACCACCGGCATCGTGCCGCGTTACCCGGGCGTCACGTCGGCGCTGGGTTGCGTGATGGCCGACATGCGCCACGACGCGGTGCAAACCTTGAACGTGGCCTTGGCCGACGTGGCTTGGCCGGAGTTGCTGCAGCGCGTGGATGGCCTGGCCGAGGCTTGCCAGGTGCGCCTCGATTCAGCCGGTGTGAACTTCGTGCGCGTGGACGAGGTCATCAGCTTTGACATGCTCTACATGGGCCAGACCCACACGCTGCAAGTGCCCGTCAAGCGCGAGCAATTGAATGCGGCAGGTGTGCTCGCCGCGTTTGAAGCGGCTTACCAGCACGCCTTTGGCCGTGTGCTGCAAGGCCCGGTGATCCGCGTGATGAACCTGCGTTATGCCCGCATCGGGCGGCGTCCCAAGTTCGACCTGGCGGTGCTGGCGCCGCAAGGCGAAGGCCGCACCGCCCCGGTGGGCGAGCAGCCCGTGTACCACCAAGGCCAGTGGTGGACGGCGCAGCGCTATGAGCGCTTGAGCCTGCCCGTGGGCACCGTGGTGCAAGGCCCGGCGATTTTGGAGCAGCCCGACACGACCGTGTGGCTGGAACCCGGCTTTGAAGGTCGGGTCGACAAACTCGGCAACCTCTTGGTGGAGCGCACCGCATGAACCTGAAGACAGCCAAACTGGGCATGGTCATTGTGGACCTGCAAAACGATTTTTTGGCCCCCGATGGTGCGTATGCCCGGGGCAACACACTGAGCGCTGAGGCGGTGAAGCTGCCCGAGCGCATGGCCCCTGTGGCACGTGCCATCAAAGCCCATGGCGGCTTGGTCACGGCCAGTTTGTTCACCCTGTGGCCCAACGCGCAGGGCGAGCCCATGATCTCTGCGCACCTGAAAGAGCGCCGCCCGTTTTTGCGCCAAGGTGACTTTGCACCGGGCAGCCGAGGCCAGGCCAATGTGGACTTGCTCGCGCCGTTGGTCGATGTGTCAGTGTTCAAGGTGGCGTATTCGGCCTTCTTCAACACACAGCTCGACTGGGTGCTCAAAAAATCGGGCATCGACACCCTGGTGGTGTGCGGCATCGTCACCAACGGCGGCGTGGCCAGCACGGTGCGCGATGCGCATGTGCGCGACTACCACGCCATTGTGTTGTCGGACGGTTGCGCCGCCTTCAGTGAAGCCGCGCACCAGGCTGCGCTGGCCGACATGGGTTCGGTCGCTGAGGTCATGGACAGCGCCACCTTTTTGAAACAACTGGGCTGACACCATGAGCGCGCCACTGCCGCTGGTTTGCCCTGCCCACGCATTGCAAGCCGAGGACCACACGCCGGTGGTCATCGTGGGCGCTGGCGCTTGTGGCCTCACGGCCGCGCTGGCCTTGACCCGCTTGGGCGTGGATTGTGTCGTGCTGGAGCGCGATGCCTTTGCCGCAGGCTCCACGGCCTTGTCGTCGGGTTTCATTCCGGCACCTGGCACGCAGGCGCAGCAGGCCCAGGGCATCACCGACAGTGTGGACTTGTTCGCCGCCGACATTCAGGCAAAAGCCCATGGCCTGGCCGCGCCGGACCTGGTGCAGGCCTATGCCCAGCACATCGGCCCGGCGCTCGACGCCTTGGCGATTCACCACGGCCTGCCCTGGCAGGTGCTGGACAACTTTTTGTACCCCGGCCACAGCGCCCACCGCATGCACGCCGTCCCCGAGAAAACCGGCGCGGGTTTGATGAGCCGCCTGCAAGCCGCAGCCGATGCCGCCGGTGTGGTGGTCCTCACGCAGGCGCAGGTGAACGAGCTCTGGGCCGACGACGGGCAGCGCATTCGCGGTGTGGGTTTTGTGCGGCCCGATGGCCAGACCGAGCGCATCCGCTGCGATGCGGTGATCTTGGCTTGTAACGGTTTTGGCGGGGCGGCGGCCATGGTGAAACAGATGCTGCCCGAGATGGCCGAGGCCACTTATGCGGGCCATGTGGGTAACGATGGCAGCGCCATCGCATGGGGCCAACAACTGGGTGCCCGCTTGGCCGACCTGGGCGCGTACCAAGGCCACGGCTCCTGGGCGGTGCCACAAGGCGCTTTGATCTCCTGGGCGCTGATGATGGAAGGCGGTGTGCAGATCAACGCACAAGGCCAGCGTTTTCACGACGAAACCCAGGGCTATTCCGAAGCGGCGGTCCATGTGCTGGCACAACCCGGTGGTGTGGCGTGGAATGTGTTTGACGATCCACTGCTGGCCTTTGCACAAGACTTTCCGGATTTTGTGACGGCGCAGGGCGCCGGCGCGGTGCAACACGCCACCGATGTGGCAGCGCTGGCGCAACTGATCGGGTGCCTACCCGAAGACTTGCAAGCCACTTTGAACGCAGTGCAGACGGGCACCGACCCGGCCACGGGCCGCCGCTTCAAACGCGCACTGCAAGCACCGTTTCACGCCATCAAAGTCACCGGCGCTTTGTTCCACACCCAAGGCGGCCTGGACATCGACGCCCAAGCCCGTGTGCTGCGGCAAGATGGCACGCCCTTGCCCAACCTGCTGGCCGCCGGCGGCGCAGCGCGGGGTGTGTCGGGGCAAGCGGTCTGGGGCTATTTGTCGGGCAATGGCTTGCTCAGCGCCATCGCGGGTGGACACATTGCGGCGCACACCGCACAACAATTTTTGAAGGACTCGGCACCATGAGCCACCTGCACAATTTGGCACAGCGCCTGCAACAACCTCAGGCCTTGCTCGCGCCCGGCGTGTACGACGCGCTCACCGCCTTGGTCGCCCAGCAAGCCGGTTTTGAGGCGGTGTACCTGTCGGGCGCATCCATCGCCTACACCCGCCTCGGCCGCTCCGACATTGGCCTGACCACCGCCACCGAAGTGGCGCAGACCCTGGCCCACATCACCGACAGGGTGAATATTCCCGTGATCGTGGACGCCGACACCGGCTTTGGCAATGCGCTCAACACCCAGCGCACCGTGCGCGACTTTGAGCGGGCCGGGGCCGCCATGATCCAGATCGAAGACCAGACTTTCCCCAAACGCTGTGGCCACCTGGACGGCAAAGGCGTGGTGCCGGTGGCCGAGATGCAGGGCAAGCTGCGTGCAGCCTTGGACGCACGAAACGACAAGAACACGCTGATCCTGGCGCGCACCGATGCGGTGGCGGTCGAGGGGCTGGACGCCGCACTGGAGCGGGCAGAACGCTATTTGGAATGTGGCGTCGATGCCTTGTTCATCGAAGCCCTGCGCTCGGACGAGCAGATGAGCCGGGCTTGTGCGCAATTCGCCCAGCGTGTGCCGCTCCTGGCCAACATGGTCGAAGGCGGCAAGACGCCGGTGCAAAGCGCGGCCGAGTTGGGCGAGCGTGGTTTCAAGATCGTGATTTTTCCGGGGGGCACGGCGCGGGCGGTGCTGCACACGCTGCAAGGCTATTACGCCAGTTTGCATGCGCGACAGACGACCAGCCCTTGGCAAGACAGAATGCTGGACTTTGATGGACTCAATGCCGTCATTGAAACCCCTCAGTTGCTGGCGCTGGGTCAGGGGTATGAACATGGAATCAAATCATGAGCCACACCCCCTTGACGCTGCCCCAGCGACCTTACCGTCGCATTGCCACCGAAGAGGCGTTTTCGCCACCTGAGATGCTGGAGATCTACAAACGGATTCTGGCCAAAGACGATGTGGATGTGGGTTTCAAACACCTGATGGGTTTTTACATGAGCAGCCCCAGTGAGCGGGCGCAGCACATCATGCGTTGTTTGGTGGATTTGGATGAATTGCGCCTGCAACACATGGACGCAGCCGGCCTGGACGTGCAGGTGATTGGTTTGACATCGCCTGGCGTGCAGATCATGGACAAGGACACGGCCGTGGCCTTTGCGCCAGAAGCCAACGATGTGTTGGCCGCCGCCACGCGTCGCTACCCGGATCGCTTGGTGGGCATGATCGCGGTGGCGCCGCAGGATCCGGCCGCTGCGGCCAAAGAAATCCAGCGCGGTGTGAACCAACTGGGCATGCACTCGGTCGTGATCAACTCTCACACCCAGGGCGAGTACCTGTCAGACACCAAGTTTTGGCCCATTTTTGAAGCGGCCGAGGCGATGGACACGCCGATTTATTTGCACCCCAATGCCATGCCCAACAGCATGATCCAGCACTTCATTGAAGCTGGGCTGGATGGCGCCATTTATGGTTTTGGCGTGGAGACAGGTTTGCACGCGCTGCGTTTGATCACCTCTGGTGTGTTTGACCGTTTTCCCAAGTTGCAAATCATTCTGGGTCACATGGGTGAGGCCTTGCCGTTTTGGGCCTACCGACTCGATTACATGCATGCGGCCACTGTGAAGTCCAAGCGCTACCCGAGTGTTCAGCCGACCCTGCGCAAACCCAGTGATTACCTGCGTGAAAATTTCCACATCACCAACAGCGGTGTGGCGTGGGGCGCCGCGCTGAAGTTCACACAAGACTTCATGGGGCCTGACCGCGTGCTGTATGCCATGGACTACCCCTACCAATATGTGCCAGAAGAAGTGGCGATGCTGGAAAACTTGGACATGGCCCCACAGGTGCGCAAGGCGTTCTTTCAAGACAATGCAGAGCGCTTGTTCAAAATTCCATCTGCCCAAGCACCGGTTCAAATTTAAAAAAATTCCCATCAAACCACCGAGGAGACCACCGCATGATCACCATTCGCCGCCGTCAAATTCTGGCACTCACTGCCGCCCTCATGACCTCGGTCAGTGGTGTGGCCTTGGCATAAAGTGCTTATCCCAGCCAGGCCCTCAAAATCATCGTGCCGTTCACGCCGGGTACGGGCATGGACACCATTGCACGGGTTGTTGCTCCGCGTTTGAGCGAACGACTGGGGCAACCTGTGGTGGTGCAAAACCAGCCCGGTGCCAGCGGCAAAATCGGTGCCGACACCGTGGCCAAATCAGCACCCGACGGTTACACCGTCTTGATGGGGGCCAACACCATGTTGATGGCATCGCAAATGTACAAGAACGTGGCTTTTGACCCCGTCAAGGATTTCGCGCCCGTGTCCATGGCAGCCTATGGTTCCTTGATGTTGGTGGCGCATCCGAAAACCGGCATCAAATCTTTGCCAGATTTGGTCAAGCAGGCCAAGGCCAAGCCTGGATCGATCAGCTTTGGTTCACCAGGGGTGGGCACACCGCACCACATGGCCATGGAGCTGTTCAAGCTGGAGTCCAACACTTTCATGCTGCATGTGCCTTACCGTGGCTCGGCCGGCTACACCCAGGACCTGTTGGGTGGTGAACTCAATGTGGGTTTCCTGCCCGTGCACATCGCACAGGGTTTCGTCAAAAACGGCCGGTTGAATGCACTGGCGCTGGGCAGCACCAAGCGCCACTCGGTTGCACCCGATGTGCCGACTTTTGATGAAGTGGGTGTCAAAGGTGTCGATGTTGATCTTTGGTACGCATTTTTTGCACCCAGCAAGACGCCTGCGGCCGTGGTCACACGTCTGAACACAGAAATGGCCGCCATCTTGCGTCAAACCGAAGTGCAGGAAATTTTGGGCAAGGCTGGCATGGTCGCTTCGGCCTCCACGCCCAACGAATTGACCGCCATCGTGGCCAGAGACTATCCACGATGGGGCAATGTGATCCGCTCTAAACAAATTTCAGCCGACTAAGGCGGGTGTGGAGGTTGACAGCATGAGTGATTCAATCAGTCCCATCGCCATCGTGGGTGGGGGCGTCGGAGGCTTGGCTTTGGCCTTGCACCTGCACCAAAGAGGTGTGGCGTGTGAGGTGTTCGAGGCCGTCCCCGAAGTCCGTGAATTGGGGGTGGGCATCACCTTGCTACCGCACGCCATGCGCGAGTTGGCTGCGCTTGGTTTGCAGTCTGCGATTGAAGCGGCCGGCATTGAAAATTACGAAAGTGCATTTTTCAACCGCCATGGCCAATTTATCTACAGCGAGCTGAGGGGGCGTCATGCCGGGTATTCGGTGCCCGAAATTGGCATTCACCGCGGCAAGCTGCACAAGATCTTGTTTGACGCGGCTGTGCAACGTTTGGGCGCCTCGCGCATCCATACCGGTCATCGCTTTGTGAGCGTGACGCAAGGTGAACACCAGGTGGCGATCCAGTTCAATGACCCGTCTGGACAAGCCAGGCCCGTGGTGCACAGCCGGGTGTTGATCGCGGCCGACGGCGTCAATTCGGCTGTGCGCAGGATTTTTTACCCTGATGAGCAAGTCGTTTACACCGGCATCCGTACTTGGCGCGGCGTGACCCATTTTGATCCGATCTTGACGGGCAAAACCTATATGCGCATTGGCTCGATTGAAACCGGCAAGATGGTGATTTACCCCATCGTGGACAAGGTGGACGATCGTGGGCGTCAGTTGGTCAATTGGATGGCTGAAATACGGATGGAGGGCCTGACCCAAAATGACTGGAATCGCCAAGGCCGGGTGGATGATGTCCTGCCCTTGTTCAAGGACTGGACTTTTGATTGGTTGAATGTGACTGAGCTGATCGCCAACGCGGAGTCGATTTTGGAATACCCCATGGTGGACAAGGACCCGATTCCTCAGTGGACCTTTGGCCGCGTCACGCTGTTGGGCGATGCAGCTCACCCGATGTATCCCCGAGGCTCCAATGGGTCTGCTCAGGCGCTGGTGGATGCCCGAACCCTGGCCGACGAATTGGCGGCTTCGGCAGCAGCAGGCACCGACCCGGTGCATGCGCTGGTGCGCTACGAGGCGGTGCGCCGGCCCATCACCTCGCAGGTGGTGTTGACCAACCGCAGCACGCCGCCGGACTTCATCAACATCAAGGTCGATGAATTGACCGGGGGCCAACCATTTCGCCACATCGACGATGTGATCAGCCAGGACGAGCTGCGCAAGATCTCCGACGACTACAAAAAGATCGCGGGCTTTTCGCTTCAGGCAATGAAAACCCCGGATTGACCGGGGCAGCCCTTTGGGCAACGTTGGCCTGCAAGGGCTAGCGTGCGCTCAGGCTTTGTTCAAACGTTCGTTTTGCGGGAACATGAACTTCTTGGCGTCCGCGTCCATCTCGGTCTTGAAGGTGTACTTTGTCTTGAAAGCCTCGGCGCGCTGGGCTGCAGGACGTGCGTTGACCAAGTCGAGCACACGTTTGATGTGGGGGTATTGCGTCCAAGTGGCGTCGCCCGTGCCCAGCACGTAGGGCAACATGCGGGCCCAGCCCCACAGGGCCATGTCCACCACGCTGTACGCATCACCCAGCATGTAGGTGTTGTTCGACAAGTGCTTTTCCAACACGGTCCAGTGGCGGTGGGCTTCAAAGTCGTAGCGGTTCAGGGCGTAGTCTTTGGGCTCGGGCGCGGCATGGCGAAAGTGCACCGATTGGCCAGAAAAAGGGCCCACACCGCTGGCGATGAAGAGCAACCAAGACAGCGCTGCGCCACGCTCTTTGGCTTGTGCCATGCTGGGCATGAATTTTTGCTCACGGTCGGCCAGGTACAACAAGATGGCGTTGCTGTCGAACACGGTCACGTCGCCGTCGGTGATGGCGGGCACTTTGGCGTTGGGGTTGACGGCCAGAAACTCGGGCGCAAATTGTTCACCTTTGCGCGTATCCACCGGCACCGCTTCAAAAGGCAGGCCCAGCTCTTCGAGCAGCAGGGCGATCTTCATGGGGTTGGGGGCAGCGTTAAAGAAAAATTTGAGCATGGGATGGTCCCGTCCAAAGGGTTAAAACAAATAAAAGGCAGATCAAGTGTCGCCCAAGCCAGATCCCTGAACCGGGTCAGGGGTCATGTGCGCGACTCTGAAACCAAGCCTCATTGCAAGCGGGTCTTCAACTGGCCAACAAAATCTGGTCGATCCAAGCCTGAATCGCAGGCCCGTCCATGCCGTGCGCGAGGCCCAACAACATGACAATGCGCACCTTGTGCGGCGGCAAGGGGCCGGCCGTAAGGATGCCATGCTGGGCATCGGCGTACACGCTGGCCCGCGTCACGCTGCCAGTGATGAAGCGGGCGCAGCGGGCCACCAGCACACCTTGAGCGGGCAAAGACTGAATGAAAGTGCGGTAGGCCGTAGGCGTGTTGGCGTTGCCCAAACCCGCGTGCACAATGCCCCGCGCTCCAGCGGCCACAAAGGCACGCATCGCGGTCTCGTCCACCCCGGCATAAGCCACGGCAATGTCCACCCGGGGCCAAGCTTTGGGCGTTTGCCAAGCCACGGTGGGTGCACGCCCTGCGGCGCGGAACCACTGCACGGCTTGGTCGGCCACCTCACCCACGGCACCGGCCAATGGGCTGTCAAAGGCCTCCACACTGCTCACATGGCGTTTGCCCACCCACAGGCCCGAGTGGATGCGGCCGTTCATGACCACCAGCGTGCCGCGCCCTCGCGCTGCAGGGCAGGCGGCCACGCTGCAGGCGTCCAGCAAGTTGGCAGGGCCATCGGCCGAATAGGCCGTGGCCGGGCGCATGGCCCCCACCACCACGATGGGTTTGTCGCTGTCCACGCTCAGGTGCAAAAAGGTGGCGGTTTCTTCCAGCGTGTCGGTGCCGTGTGTGACCACAATGCCCGCCACAGCGGGGTTTTTCACGGCCTGCATCACGGCGGCGTGCAAGTCGAGCCAGTGCTCGGGCCGCACGTCGTAGCTGGCCAGTTGCATGGGCTGAGTGACCTCGATGTCGTAACGCGCACGCAGCTCGGGCACCGTATCGACCACGGCGGCCAGGCTCAGGCTGGCGGGTTTGTAGTCGGTGCTGACCGATGCGGCGCTGGCTGCGCCTGCGATGGTGCCACCGGTGCCGATCAGGGCCAAAAGTGGTTTTGTCATGGTTCAAGTCTCCGAAAAAATCATCTCAACACGGCCCAGCGGTCCGTAATCGGCGCTGGCGCTGTCGCCCGGCTGCAACTCCAGCGGCACCATGCAGGTGCCCGTGGTCACCACATGGCCCTTTTCCAAGGTGATGCCCAGGCTCGACAGTTGGTTGGCGATCCAGGTCAGGGCAATACGAGGGTCGCCCAGCACGTTGCCGCCCGTGCCGTCGCGGGTGTACTTCAGTAGCTGGCCGTGTTGGACCTGGGCCTGCACCGGGTAAGTGCTCAGGTCCAGTTCGCGCCAGACATCGGGTGCGGCTGGGCCCAGCACAAAGTGGCGGGCACAGGCGTTGTCGGCCAAAAGTTGCGCCTCGCCCGCTGCGGTAAAGGGCTCGAGCCGCGAGTCGGGCACTTCCAGGGCCGGGTGCAAGCTGGCCACAGAGGCCATGACTTGTTGCTGGGTATACGGTGCGGCTTGTGGCGGCAGGTCTTGCGCCATCACAAAAGCAAATTCCGGCTCGGCCACGCGCATGCGGTTGCCGGCGGACGGCACGGCGGCGCCGCTTTCCAACACTTGGCCCAACAACAAGCGACCGGCCAGCGGCCCGCTCACGTTGATGTGGGCTTGGCCGTTGGCGCTGGTGGCGGCGATTTTCCAGCCCACCACCTGGCGGCCGGACACCACAGGCAGTTGGGCTTGGGCGGCGTAGCCTTGTGAGGCAGTCGTGGGCCGGCAGGCTTCGGGCAGCGCGCTCAAGACTTGGCCCGATAGCCAATGCGCCCAGATCACTTGGGCGGCTTGCTGGGCGCTGGTCTGGCCGGACGAGGGCTGGGATGAGGCGGGGGATGTGCTTGACGGTGTCATCTGCCGATTGTTACGCCAACTGACCCGGTTGCCACAGAATTTTGTGTATAATTTCGGGCTTGACGGCACAGTCAAAAAGTTCAGGTGATATAGCTCAGTTGGTTAGAGCGCAGCATTCATAATGCTGATGTCGGTGGTTCAAATCCACCTATCACCACCAAATTCAAAAGCCCGCAGTTTCACGACTGCGGGCTTTTTGGTTTTTGTCCCTTGTCTAGTTTCGCCAAGCCCCCAGCCCTGCCAGACCTTCCCCCCTCGGGTATCGTCAGGGCATGAACAATCAGTCTTGGATGCATGGTTTGAAGCTGGGTGCGCGCCAGTTGTGGCGTGACCTGCGCGCGGGTGAGTTGCGCTTGTTGATGGTGTCGGTGGCGTTGGCCGTGGCGGCCTTGACGGCGGTGGGTTTTCTGGCCGACCGCATGCAGTCGGGCCTGTGGCGTGATGCGCGCCAGCTGCTGGGGGGTGACGCGGTGGTGGTGAGCGACCAGCGCACGCCCGATGCCTTTGTGCAAAAGGCCCAAGAGGCCGGTTTGCAGAGCAACACCAACGTGAGTTTCCCAACCATGGCGCGGGCGATGAACGCGCCGGATGCCGTCTCCCCACCTGACACGCCAGCCGCTACCCCGCCCGCTACCCGCCTTGTGGCCCTCAAAGCTGTGGAGCCCGGTTACCCCTTGCGCGGTCGTCTGGAGATAGCGGGCCTCAACGCGCCCAGCATTCCACCTGAGGGCGAGGTCTGGGTCGATGCAGCTTTGCTCGAAGCCCTGAATGTGCAGGTGGGCCAGATGCTGGGCTTGGGCGAGCGCAGTTTGCGCATTGGCGCCACCATCACCCGCGAGCCAGACCGGGGCGCGGGCTTCATGGCTTTTGCGCCACGCGTGATGATGAACATGGCCGATTTGGCTTCGACGGGCCTGGTGCAGCCCGCCAGCCGGGTGAGCTGGCGCATGGCGGTGGCCGGCAGTGATGCGGCCGTGGGCCAGTTTTTGCCTTGGGCGCGTGCTGAGGTGGACAAGCCTGAGGTGCGGGGTGTGAAAGTCGAGTCGCTGGACAGCGGTCGCCCAGAGATGCGCCAAACCCTGGACCGTGCCTCGCAGTTCTTGAACTTGGTGGCCTTGTTGGCCGCCTTGTTGTGCGCCGTGGCCGTGGCCTTGGCGGCGCGCAGTTTTGCCGAGCGGCAGCTCGACGCTTGTGCTTTGCTGTGTGTTTTGGGGCAAAGCCAGCGCACACTCACTTTGAGTTACGGCTTGGAATTTCTGGGAGCCGGCCTGGTGGCCAGTGTGCTGGGGGTGCTGGCCGGTTATGGCGTGCACCTGGGTTTTGTGCAGTTGCTGGTGGGTCTGGTCGATGCCAATTTGCCCGGCGCCACGCTGCAGCCCGCGCTGATGGGTCTGGCCATGGGCTTAACACTGCTCGTGGCCTTTGGCCTGCCGCCCGTGTTGCAGCTGGCCAAAGTGCCACCGCTGCGCGTGATCCGCCGGGACTTGGGCGGTGTGCAGGTGCGCTCGGGTCTGGTGCTGGTGATGGGCCTGCTCGGCTTTGCCGTCACTTTGCTCATGGTCAGCCGCAACCTGACACTGGGCCTGATCACGGTGGGTGGTTTTGCGGTGGCGCTTTTGGTGTTTGCTGGTTTGGCGGCGGCGGCTTTGTGGGTGCTGCGCCGGGCGGTGCCCGACGAGTCGGCCCCGCGCTGGCTGCGCCTGGCCACGCGGCAGGTGGCGGCGCGGCCGGTGTTCGCCGTGGTGCAGGTCAGTGCTTTGTCGGTGGGTTTGTTGGCGTTGGCTTTGCTGGTCTTGCTGCGCACCGACCTGATCGCGAGCTGGCGACAGGCCACGCCGGTGAATGCGCCCGACCGCTTTATCATCAACGTGCAGCCCGACCAAGCCGAGGCCTTTTTGTCCCACCTGAACAAAGCAGGCGTGCAGTCGCCCGATTGGTTCCCCATGATCCGTGGCCGTTTGGTGGCCATCAATGGCCGCGTTTTGGGTGCGGACGACATGGAAGCCGACCGGGGCAAGCGCTTTTTGGACCGCGAAATCAACCTCTCGCACAGCGCCGTTTTGCCGGACCACAACCCCTTGGTGGCCGGGCGTTGGTTGGCCGAAGAGGCCGATGGCGTGAGTGTGGAAGAGGGCATTGCCAAAGACTTGGGCCTCAAGCTGGGTGACCGATTGGGCTTTGACATTGCAGGGCAACCGCACGAGGCGCAGGTCACCTCTTTGCGCAAGGTGGATTGGGCGTCGATGCGGGCCAACTTCTTCATGCTGTTCCCGGTCTCGCAAATGCCCGATTTGCCCATGACCTACATGGCCGCTTTCCGCTCGCCCGAGGGCGTGCCGGGTTTTGAAAACGCCATGGTCAACGCCTTCCCCAACATCACCAGCGTGGACATGCGCAGCACCTTGGCGCAGGTGCAGCGGGTCATGGACCAAGTGATCCGGGCGGTGGAGTTTTTGTTTGCCTTCACCTTGGCTGCGGGCCTGATGGTGTTGCTGGCCGCAGTGGGTGCGAGCCGCCAGGCGCGTGAGCGCGAATACGCCATCATGCGGGCGCTGGGTGCAGGCCGCAGCTTGCTGGCGCAGGTGCAGCGCACTGAGCTGCTGGGCATCGGCTGGCTGGCGGGCTTCATGGCCAGCGCCATGGCGTTGGTGGTGGGCTGGGCGTTGGCCCGTTATGCCTTCGAGTTCGCCTGGCAGCCGCCTTTGTGGGCCCCTTTGGCCGGAGGCCTTGCCGGAGCTTTGTTGGCTTGGGGTGCGGGCAGCCTGAGCCTGGCTGGTGTGTTGCGCCAGCCGGTGGTGCAGACTTTGCGCCAATCGGCGCAGTGATGTTGCAGAGTCAGGCCCTTTGCCACACGTCACTTGCAACACGTCACAATGGATTGCTATGAACATCGAAGACAAGCCCCCGTTTGATACGCCCTTTGCCTGGATCGGTGGCGAAGCGGTGGTGCGCGCCCTGGCCGATCGCTTTTATGACCTGATGGACATGGAGTCCGGCTACAAGGCGCTGCGCGACGCGCACGGCAGCAGCCTGGACGGCGCCCGTGACAAGTTGTTTTGGTTCTTGTGCGGCTGGCTGGGCGGGCCTGAGCATTACACCGAGCGCTTTGGCCACCCCCGGTTGCGCATGCGCCACATGCCGTTTTCGATTGGTGTACTCGAGCGTGACCAGTGGCTGGCCTGCATGGACCAGGCCATGACCGAATTGGGTGTGGACCCGGTGCTGCGTGAGCGGCTCAACGCCAGCTTCTTCAAGACCGCCGACTGGATGCGCAACCGAGGCGTTTGATGCGCGGTTGTTGTGAGCTTGAATTCACCCCTGAGTTTTCCATTTTTTTGTCCAGTGCACCGCGCACGCCCCACCACGCACAGCCAGGTGTCTTTATGAAAATCAATGCGCTGCAAGACCTGAAACAAGTGCGCCAAAAGTTGGCCGAGGCCCACGCGCAAGCCCAAGCTTTGGCGGCGGCCCAAGCGCTGGCGGCGCGCCAGCGCGAAGCTGAAAGCAACCTGTTTGTGCGTGCCGTGGGTGTTGTGCAGCGCTTGCCTGAACATGACCTTGTCAAGCTGGATGGCCCCAGCCCTGCGCCAATTGCGCACCAACGCCAAAAGGACAACGAGGCGGTGCTGCGCGATTGCTTGAGTGACGAGTTCGATGCCAGCACCTTGCTCGACACCGATGAAGCTCTGAGTTTTCGCCGCCCGGGTATAGGGCGCGATGTGATCCACAAACTCCGCAAAGGCGATTGGTCCATTCAGCGTGAGATCGATCTGCACGGCCTGCGCAGCGACGAAGCGCGCGTGGCCTTGTCGGAGTTCATCCGCCTGGCGCACCGCCAGGGACTGCGTTGCCTGCGGGTGGTGCACGGCAAAGGCTTGGGTTCGCCCGGCAAAACGCCGGTGCTCAAGTCCAAAGTGCACAGCTGGCTGGTGCAGAAAAACCAGGTCATGGCCTTCGTGCAGGCCAAGCCTGCCGAGGGCGGTGCGGGGGCCTTGGTGGTCTTGCTCAAGCCCGGTGGTTGAGCGCAGCGCCTGCCCTCAACCCGGCGCTTGGGCCTGAGCGCACGCCACTTGAACCAAAGCGCGCTGTCCGTCTTCGTCCTGGCGCATGGCGCTCAGGCAACCACCCCATACGCAGCCTGTGTCCAAAGACCAGATGTCGCTGCGGCCTTGCCAGCCCAAAGTGGACCAATGGCCAAAGGCCACGGTGGTATCCGCCGTGCGCCGCCCCGGTACATCAAACCAAGGCATGAAGCCGGCTGGTGCTTGCGCGGCGCTGTCCTTGGTGGCGAATTCCATGGTGCCATCGGCCGCGCAAAAGCGCAGCCGCGTCAAGGCATTGACGACCACGCGCCAACGGTCTAGGCCCGTCAAATCGTCGCGCCACGCGGCGGGCTCATTGCCGTACATGTGGGCTAAAAAATAGGGCAAATCCGGCCCGCGCAAAACGGCCTGTACCTCGTCCGCCAAGGACAAGGTCTGCGTCAAGGTCCAGCTGGGCAGTACCCCTGCATGCACCGACAACACCCCGTGTGACCACAGCGCCAGGTGTTGCTGGCGCAGCCAGCCGAACAAAATTTCTCGGTCAGGCGCTTGCAGCAGACCATCCAGTGTGTCCAGTCGCTTGGTGCGACTGAAGCCCCAGGCCACGGCCAGGGCGTGCAAATCATGGTTGCCCAACAGGCACTGCACACTGCCTTGCAGCGCCATCAAGCGGCGCAGCACGCCAGCAGAGTCCGGGCCCCGGTTGACCAAGTCTCCCAAGACGATCAAGTGGTCGCGGCTGGGCGAAAAATCCACTTCGTCCAGTAAACGTGCCAAGGGCGAGTCACAGCCTTGAATGTCACCAACCCAGTAAACCGACATACGCACCCTTTATTCGCCAGATCCCCCACGGGGCCCAAGTTTGGGATATTGTGGGCCAGATTGACCAAGATTTTCTGGGGCATTGCGCTTCATGGACAGTTGATGATTAAAAAATATCCCGTCAGATCCAATGGCAACGATATTTCACGCGTCCTAATTGAAGTCATGATCAACCGGTATTCTCAAATAAAACCGTTTTGATGTACATTAGCGCTCTGTCATTATCTATTGAGGTTAAACCATGTCCTTGTCTTATAAAGAATTATTGGAAAAACGTGAAGCTTTGGAGCGTGAAATTGCCCAAGCACGTCAAAATGAAATCTCCAGTGCCGTGGCCAAGGTGCGCGAACTGGTGGCTGAATACGGCCTGACTGTTCAGGATGTTTTTCCTGGCCGTGCTGCCAAAACTTCGGTGACCAAGTCCGTGAGCAAAGTGGCCGCAAAATACCGCGATCCTGTCACAGGTCAAACTTGGACTGGACGCGGCAAGGCTCCAAAGTGGATTGAAGGCCAAGACCGTTCACCTTTTGTGATTGCTTGAGCCAGTTGGCCTGAATTCAAGGTGAATTCAATTTGATTATTTGGTTTTGACTGAATATCTTGTTGCTTTTGTCTATCAACAACTGACCCCGCCTCTGCGGGGTCAGTTGTTTTAGGCGTGTGCTTTACGTTTGATCCATCAGCCTACAATGTTGGGTGATTTGGTTTGCCTGATAAGGATAGGGTTTCGTCTTGAATTCTGAGATTGTTGATAATGAAAGCCAAGGCTTGAGTCGCTGGTATCTGGCCTACACCAAGCCCAGACAGGAATCTGTGGCCTTGGTGAATTTGGAGCAGCAAGGCTTTGACGTCTATTTGCCCTTGTTCAAAAAATTCAAAAAAACCGAACAAGGCCCGGTGGCGCTGTTTGAGCCCATGTTTCCGCGCTACATCTTGTTTCGCCCCAGACGTCCAGAACAAAGCATTTCAGTGGTGCGCAGCACCAAGGGTGTGACCACGATGGTTCGTTTTGGTTTTGAGCCGGCGGTGTTGAACGACGATGTCGTCCAGCGGATACGCCAGATTGAGCAATTGCGCGAGCAGGCCACGATCGAGGAACTCAACCAACTCAAGGTGGGGCAAAAAGTGCGTCTCAAGCACACCGCTTTGGGGGCCATTGAAGGTTTGGTGCACAACGTGTCCAGCAAAAGGGTGGCGGTGTTGTTGGAGATTTTGGGGCGACCCACCGTGGTGCAGGTGGATCACCATCAGGTTGAACTCAGCGTTTGATGCTGGCCTGCCCGAGCGTCACAAAGGGGCAGAGGAGCCAAAGCGCCGGTCGCGCGTAGCGAACCAAGCCAGCGCTTGTTTCAGGGTGTCGGGCGAGAAGTCTGGCCACAGCTCGTCGCAGAAAAACAGCTCGGCATAAGCCGCTTGCCAGAGCAAAAAGTTGCTCACCCTCGACTCGCCGCCCGTGCGGATCAGCAAATCCACCTCCGGTGCATCGGCTGTGCTCAGGTAGGGGGCGAGCGCTTCTTCGGTGAGGGTATCCAAAGACTTGTCTGGGTGCGCCTTTTGCCAGGCTTTGGTCGCCTGAAGCATGTCCCAGCGACCGCCGTAATTGGCGCAAATGTTCAAGGTGATGACCGCGTTGTTGGCCGTTTGGGCCTGAGCATCAGCGATGAGCGTTTGCAAGGCCGGTGAAAAACGGCTGGTGTCACCCAGTACCTTCAGCCGTACCCCGTTGGTGTTCATGCTCCGAATTTCCTTTTTCAGGTAAGTCGTGAACAAGCCCATGAGGCTGCTGACCTCTTCTTCGGGGCGTTTCCAGTTTTCGGTGCTGAAGGCAAACAGGCTCAGTTGCGGGATGCCGATTTCTCCGCAGGTTTTGACGATGTCGCGCACCCGCTGCGCGCCGGCTGCATGCCCCAAAGCCGCAGGCATGAAACGCTTTTTGGCCCAGCGTCGATTGCCGTCCATGATGATGGCAATGTGCTGTGGCAGAGAGGGAGTGGTGGGTGACAAATGCAAAAGAGTAATTCTTTTAGAAACAAGATCAGATTTTAGTGGCTCTAGAGCCATGGTTGCCAGACAAATGCCAAGACCGTGCTGCAACACCTCAAAAAATTCTAGACGGGATGCCTGGGCTGTGGCGAACGGTTGATTTGTGTGTGTGGTGTTAAGGTGTTCTTGCCACTTGGCCTCAGTTCCTGAAATTGAGCAGCCCATTCAGCTTGGGAGCACGTCGAGTGTTGTTGCCATTTGACATTTGGCATTTGGCATTTGGCACCCAAGGAGACCCCATGACCCCCCAAATTCAGGAATTTCTGGACCGTATCCAGCAGCTGGAGGCGGCCATTGAGCAAGAGGCCAAAAGCCGGCGCCAGCAGTGGCAGGCCGATTTTGAAGAGCGCAAGGTGCGCTTTGCAAAAGAGGTGCTGGCGCAGCAAAAGCGCTTCAAGGCCGGTTTGCTCGGATATGTGCTCACGGCCGATTGGCGACATGTGCTGTGCGTCCCTTTCATTTACCCGGTGCTGCTGCCCATGCTGCTGCTCGACGCCTTCATCACGCTCTACCAATGGGTGTGTTTCCCTTTGTGTGGCATTCCCCGAGTCAAGCGCTCAGGTTATTTTGTGTACGACCGCACGCACCTGGCCTATTTGAATTGGCTGGAAAAAATCAACTGCGCGTATTGCTCTTATGGCAATGGTCTGATGGCTTATGGCCGCGAGGTGGTGGCCCTGACCGAAAAATACTGGTGCCCGATCAAACACGCCCGCCGCAGAATGCAAGCGCATGGGCACTACCACGGCTTTGCCGATTACGGCGACGCCGAGAACTACCGCGCTGAATTGGCACGTTTGCGCACCGAGCTCAAGGCGATGGTCGCCGCAGCAGCTGCCGCGGCGGATGCTGCGGCCTCGCTGCATTCAAAGAACTGAAGACGGCAGAACCTGGGGCGGCCTGAAAAACGACAACGGTTGAGCCCGCAGGCGTTGGCCGATGGCCCGTCGGATGCGGTAGCGGTTGACGCCACTGACGCCTTGTGAGGCCAAGGCCACCCGAAAGGCCAGGTAAAAACTCACGCCCAGGTTGAGCGGGCCAATGACGGCCAGGCCGGCCAATGCCCAAGCAAATGCAGGGGTGTTCAGTGCCGGCAGGCCCAGTGTGAATGCCGCAGCTGCGATTTGACCGGCCGCGAGGGTGACATGGCGCACATCCAAGCCCAGTCCGAAAAACAAGGCAATCACTGGCACCAGCCCCAGCATCAGGCCCAGCGAAATGTTGGCCGCCAGGCCCGAGATGTTGTGCTGCAAATACAAGCCCACACGCTCAGCACCGCGCACCCCTATCCAGCGGCGCAGCCGGGGGTGGTAGCGCAGAGCCGAGTCAAGTCGGTGCAACACAAAGGCGTTTTCTACCCAGCCCGCGATGATGCTGGAGGCAAACAAAAGCACACCTGTGAAAGCCGCAAACAATGCTGTGGGGCCGAGCAAGCTGACGGAAGACAGCACGTAGCGGGCTTCGGCTTCATTGGCCAAGGGGTTCAGGCCCAGTTGGATCAAGCCCCAGCATATGAGCAAGACCACAGGCACCACCGCCAACAGGTTGCCCAAAATGGCGGCGATCTGTGAGCGAAACAGGTGGGCGACTTCGTCCACAAAGCCTTCCACACCGTCGTCGTTGTCAATGTGTTTCAGTTTGGCCGCCATCGCTGGCGCGGTCACGGCAGGTTGCTTGGTGGCCACCGTCCAGTGCAGCAGCATCACCAAAACAAACGACAAGGCGTAGTTGGTGCCCGCTGCCAAGCCCGCCCAAAAGGGCGACAGGGCCAGGGCCGTGATGGCGAATTTGGCCCAGGTCGTCAGACCGATGACCGCACCGCCGCCCAAGGCTTTTCCCAGCATGCGTCGGTACTCGGTCAAGTTACGGGTGATGTAATGTTCACCGCTTTCGGCGCTGCGCTGCGCCACTTTTTCGGCCAGCATGTGGCTGTTGGCTGCCCACAGGCTGCCGATGCTGCGGCTGTCGTGGCTAACTTGGGCCAGGTGTGCAAGCAGGGCCAGCATGGCGGGTACTGGTGCATGCGTGAGTAAAGCCTCCAGCAGGTGTTTGCAGCGGATCACCAAGTGGCGCAACTGGCGCAAGCGGAACACGATGCCCACCGAGATGCCATGTTCCTGCAGGTGCGAATAGACGGTGTAGGCGGCATGGCGACACTCGTCGAGTTGATCTTTCAGTCCTTGGGCGGCGGCTTGACATTCGGGGCTATGTGGGCCACTGCGCTGCAGCGTTTGGCGAAAAGTTTCCAGGGCCATGGGCAGTTCGTGAAAGGGCCGTGTGTTTTCGTCGCGGCTGGCCATCCGGGTGCGGATTTCAGCCGAATGCCCGGTGGCGTTGACTTGGCCCACGCAATAGGTCAAGGCATCCATCAAACTGGCCTGCAAAGCCGGTGGCGCTTGTGTGGGTGCATGGGGCAAAACCAAGCGGGTCAGGCCGCTGAGGGTGTGTTCGTCCAGGTCTTGAAGCCACTGCACGTCAAAGGGCTCTGGTTTTAAAAACAAAAACAAGGCACCGAGGTCTCGTGTATCGGGCGTGGAGGGCAGCAGTTTCATGCGCAGGCGGTGACCCAGGTCGCTGATGAAGGCCGCGCGTGAGGCAAAGCCCAAGTCGGCCAGCAGCGGCGTGGCATCTGCATCGGTCACAAAGCCCTGCCACCAGGCTTGCCAGGCCTGTGTCATTTCCGGGCGGGCCAGCAAAGCATCCACCAACAGGCCCAAACGAGCCGCCGCTTGCTTGGGAGACTGGCGGTCGCCGCGCACCCATTGCAGCACATCGTTCAGCCACAAATGCCGGTCTACCCGGTGCGTGAGCCGAGGCAGTTGTTCGGTCAGGTTTAACAAGTTGGGCGAGGAAGCCATGAAATTCAAGGTAATGGGTAAAAACCCTGACCTTAACGCAAAAACGTGTCGCGCCATCGACAGTCTCTGTTCAATAAGGTCCATACAGTTATGGCATGAAAACTTTTGCAAATTTGGCTGAATTGGCCGCATGCGTCGGCCAAGATGTGGCCGCGACCGAATGGGTCACCATCACCCAGCAACAGGTCAATCAGTTCGCTGAGGCCACGGGTGATCACCAATGGATCCACGTGGATGTGGAGCGAGCCCAGCAAGGCCCCTTTGGTGCACCGATTGCGCACGGCTTTTTGACCTTGTCACTGCTGTCACAGTTCTTTGACAAAACCATTCAGATCAGTGCCAAAAGCATGGGCGTGAATTACGGCCTGAACAAGGTGCGCTTCATGGCCCCGGTGCCGGTGGGCAGTCGTCTGCGGGCGCACCTGCATTTGCATTCGGCCACACCTATAGAAGGCAACGGCCTGCAGCTGCAATGGAATGTGACGGTCGAGCGTGAGGGCAGTGACAAACCGGTGTGTGCAGCCGAGTCACTGGTGCGTATTTACGCCTGAGGAGGCAGTCCTGGCGCTGGGCTGGCTCCGGCAAAGCCGTGTTGTCGCCAGGCCTCGAACACGGTCACAGCCACCGCGTTCGACAAGTTCAGGCTCCGCTGTCCTTCACGCATGGGCAGCTTGATGCGTTGGGCTGGGGCGAACAGTTCGCGCAACTCTGGCGACAGGCCCCGTGTTTCCGAGCCAAACACCAGCCAGTCGCCTGGGGCAAAAGCCACCCCGTGGGCAGCGCGGCTGCCGCGAGTGGTCAGGGCGAACATGCGCTCGGGCTCGGGTTTTTCTTGGGCTAAAAATGAAGCCCAGTCCGCATGGCGACGCAGATCGGCGTACTCGTGGTAATCCAAGCCTGCGCGGCGCATGTGTTTGTCGTCCATCGAAAAACCCAAGGGTTCGATCAGGTGCAGCGTGCAGCCGGTATTGGCCGCCAAGCGGATGACGTTGCCGGTGTTCGGCGGGATTTCGGGCTCAACCAGGACGATATGGAACATGGCCTGTATTGTGCCTTGGCCTTCAGGCGTTGCCCCCTGCTTCGGTGCGTGCCAGCACCAGTGCGCTGACCTTCACCGCTCCTGCCTCGCGCAGTACCCGGGCTGCGGTGTGCAAAGAGGCGCCGCTGGTCATCACGTCGTCGATCAGCAGCATCTTTTTGCCGCGCAACTGCACGGCCCGCAATGGCTCCACTGCAAAAGCCCCCTCCAGATTGGCCAGCCGCTCGGCCCGGGGCAGGGTGCGCTGCGAAGGTGTATCGCGGGTTCGCAGCAGCAAACGGGCATCGGCTTTGTGCGGGCTCAGATGGCGCGCCAGCAGCCAGGATTGGTTGAACCCGCGCTCAGCCAGGCGCTGAGCGGACAGGGGAATCGGCAGCACCCAGTCGGCCTCGTCCAGCGTGTCTTCTGCCCAAGGGGCGCTCAGCATCAGGGTGGCCAAAGGCCCGGCCCAGCCGGGTTGTTGTTGGAATTTGTAGCGGGCGATCAGGTCCACCCAGGGCCAGGCGTAGGCGGTGGCCGTCAGGCACAGGTCCAGCGGGGGTGGTGATTTCAGGCAAGCGCCGCAGCGCCTGGCCGGGTGGGGCAAGGGCAGGGCGCAACTGGGGCAGCGGCGTTGGGGTTGGGCAAAGCGGGCGATGCAGGTCTCGCACAGCGGCGACTGGGGCCAGCTTTGGCAGATGGCACAGCGGCTGGGCAGCCAGCGCCAAAACCCACCGATGCGCGGCGTGCCGGATGGGTTCAACAAGCCCTCAAGCCATGCGGTTCTCATGGAGTCAATATACTCAGCCCGGGCTGTCGGAACAAGCGTAAAACCTGTTGGCGCTTGTGTGCACACTGCCCCTTTCAGACACCCCACCCCATGACCCAAGCCCTTCGCCCCCCTTCTTTGGACCCCGTGGCCGCTGCCCGGTGGCAGGCCTTGCTCGTGCAAGCCGCGCAGTCGCCTTGGTTGCATGAAGAAGTGGCCTCGCGCATGCAAGAGCGCCTGGACTTTATCAAGCTGCAGCCTTTGCACTGGGTCCATTGGGGCCCATTGCGCGGCGGCCTGGCGGCGCAAAGCGCTTTGGAGCAACGCTACCCCAAGGCCCAGGTGTGGCTGGCTGGCGAGTCCCCAGGGCATGCACAGTTCACCCGCCAGGCGCTGCAAGCTCCATGGTGGCAGGCCCGGCACTGGCGTGGGCCCAATCGGCATGAGGGTTTGCCGCCTGATCACACGGCGCACATGTTGTGGGCCAACATGCACTTGCATGCCAGCGCGGAGCCCCAAGCCTTGCTGCAAACCTGGCACCGGGCCTTGGCGGTGGATGGATTTCTGATGTTTTCTTGCCTGGGGCCTGACACGCTGCGTGACTTGCGTCAGGTGTATGCCCGGGCCGGCTGGCCCGAGCCCGCGCACGCATTCACCGACATGCACGACTGGGGCGATATGCTGGTGGAGGCCGGTTTTGCCGAGCCAGTCATGGACATGGAGCGCATCACATTGACGTATGCCAGTCCTGACGCATTGCTGGCGGAGTTGCGCAGCTTGGGGCGTAATTTGCACCTGCAGCGCTTTCAGGGCTTGCGCACGCGTCGGTGGCGTGATCGCTTGTCAGAAGCCTTGCTGGCGCTAGCCCGGCCAGAAGAGGGTGGGCGCCTGTCTTTGGGGTTCGAGATCGTTTACGGCCACGCCCTGAAGCCTCAGCCGCGAATGAAAATGGCAGCAAAAACCGAAATAGGACTGGATCAGATGCGGCATATGCTGCATTCGGGTGGGGGTATAGGCGGCAAAGTTTGAGAAACGTCAAAAGATGTTTTGATCTCAGGTAAAATCCGCGCGTTTTGACCATTAAACATGCTTGACAGGGTGTTAGGTTATTGAAAGTTGACAGATGTCAAATCAAACTTATCAATTCGCGCAAGTGTCGGGACCGGCTGTTCAATGGCGGCTCAAACGCAATTGCTCGGTCACGCCGGCCCAGTTGGGCTGGATGTACCTGTCGCTGTGCACGGTGTCTTTGGGCATTGGTGTTTTCTTTTGGTTGCAAGGGGCTACTTTGGTGTTGGCCTTTGCAGGTCTGGAAGTGGCAGTCTTGGGCTTGGCTTTTTTGGCCTATGCCCGTCACGCTGCTGATGGTGAAATGATTTCGCTGCAAGGCAGCAACCTGGTGGTGGAGCTGGAGACGGCAGGCCGCTTGGAGAGGGCTGAATTCGCGCGCCAATGGGTGCGGGTTGAGCCCAAGTCTGGAGATCAAAGCCTGATCGAGTTGTCGGGTCAAGGTCGAACGATCGAGGTGGGGCGCTTTGTCAGGCCCGAGCTCCGGCAAGTGCTGGCGCGAGAAATCAGGAAGGCATTGCGCTCTGCGTGATGCCGTGTGGTCAGCCGGATTTGTCCGGCCAGGCCCAAGGTGTGAGTTCAACAGAGTCTTGGAAGTTAGTGAGAACCATGAAGAATATTTCCAACCAATTGGCTTCGCTGCTATCCCGCGCGGGCATTTTTGCAGGCGCTTGGGTGGCTACGGCTGCTCACGCTGTCAATGATTTGCCGGGCGGCCCTGCGGTCAATCAGCTCAATTTGCATCCACCGGTGACCAAGATTGCCGAAGAGCAGCAATGGCTGCACTGGATGATGTTGATCATCTGTACCGTCATCTTCATTGCCGTTTTTGCGGTGATGTTCTATTCCATCTGGAAGCACCGCAAGTCGGTGGGTCACAAACCCGCTACCTTCACCGAGTCCATCACGGTTGAAGTGGTGTGGACGGCCGTGCCATTCTTGATCGTGATCCTCATGGCCTTGCCTGCCACCAAAGTGCTGGTGGCCCAGAAAGACACCACCAACGCAGACTTGACCGTCAAGGTCACCGGCTACCAGTGGAAATGGGGTTACGACTACATCAAGGGCGAAGGTGAAGGCCTGAGCTACATCTCCACGCTCGATTCTTCGCACCGCGCCATGTCTGATGCGGGCCAGCCAGCAGGTGACAACTACTTGCTCAAAGTGGATAACCCACTAGTAGTGCCAGTTAATCAAAAGATTCGAGTCATCACCACTGCCAACGACGTGATCCACGCATTCATGGTGCCAGCCTTTGGTATCAAGCAAGATGCGATCCCCGGTTTTGTGCGTGACACTTGGTTCCGCGCCGAGAAAACGGGTGACTTCTACGGTCAGTGCGCCGAATTGTGCGGCAAGGAGCACGCCTACATGCCTATCCATGTCAAGGTGTTGTCCGCTGCCGATTACGCTGCTTGGGTTGATACTGAGAAGAAAAAACAAGCTGCCAAAGCCGATGATCCAGCCAAAGTCTGGGCGTTGGACGATTTGTCCAAGCGAGGCGAAAAAGTCTATGCAGCCAACTGCGCGGCTTGCCACCAAGCCAATGGCAAGGGTGCCGGCTCGATCAAGGCGCTTGATGGCTCATCCATCGTTCTTGATGCGGACCATTCCAAGCAAATTGCCATCATGCTCAATGGCGCTGGCAATGGTGCCATGCCTGCATGGAAGCAGTTGTCGGACACCGAAATCGCTGCTGTGATCACCTACACCAAAAACAACTGGTCCAACAAGACCGGGCAAATCGTGCAACCGGCTGAAGTTCTGGCCGCTCGCAAATAAGCCGTACCGTTTATAAATCAAAGGAAATCAAGATGAGTGCCGTTCTAGACCATCACGATCACGCCCATGACGACCACGGTCACGCGCCTGCGGGCTGGCGTCGTTGGGTGTATGCCACCAACCACAAAGACATTGGTACTTTGTACCTCTTGTTCAGTTTTGCCATGCTCATGATTGGCGGCGTTTTGGCATTGGGTATCCGTGCCGAACTCTTCCAGCCTGGCTTGCAAATTGTGAACCCTGAGCTGTTCAACCAGTTCACGACGATGCACGGCATCATCATGGTGTTCGGTGCGATCATGCCTGCCTTTGTGGGTTTTGCGAACTGGATGCTGCCGCTGCAAATCGGCGCATCTGACATGGCCTTTGCCCGCATGAACAACTTCAGCTTCTGGCTGATGATTCCTGCAGCTGGCATGCTGGTGGGTTCGTTCTTCATGCCTGGTGGCGCACCTGCCGCTGGTTGGACTTTGTATGCACCCCTGACCCTGCAAATGGGTCCTTCCATGGACGCTGGTATTTTTGCCATGCACATCCTGGGTGCCTCGTCCATCATGGGTTCGATCAACATCATCGTGACCATCTTGAACATGCGCGCCCCTGGCATGACCTTGATGAAGATGCCCATGTTCGCCTGGACATGGTTGATCACCGCTTACTTGTTGATTGCCGTGATGCCCGTGTTGGCCGGCGCGATCACCATGACCCTGACAGACCGCCACTTTGGCACCAGCTTCTTCAACCCCGCTGGTGGTGGTGACCCGGTCATGTACCAGCACATCTTCTGGTTCTTTGGTCACCCCGAGGTGTACATCATGATCTTGCCGGCCTTCGGCATCATCAGCCAGATCGTGCCTGCTTTCGCACGCAAGAAGTTGTTCGGTTACGCCTCCATGGTGTACGCCACATCGTCCATCGCGATCTTGTCCTTTATCGTGTGGGCGCACCACATGTTCACCACTGGCATGCCGGTCACTGGTCAGCTGTTCTTCATGTACGCCACGATGTTGATCGCCGTGCCGACCGCCGTGAAGATTTTCAACTGGATTGCCACCATGTGGCGTGGCTCCATGACCTTTGAAACCCCCATGCTGTTCGCTGTGGGCTTCATCTTCGTGTTCACCATGGGTGGCTTTACAGGTTTGATCTTGGCCATGGCCCCGATCGACATCCAGTTGCAAGACACTTATTACGTGGTGGCCCACTTCCACTACGTGCTGGTGGCAGGTTCCCTGTTTGCACTGTTCGCTGGTGTTTACTACTGGATTCCCAAGTGGACCGGTGTGATGTACAACGAAACGCGCGGCAAGATCCACTTCTGGTGGTCGCTGATCTCCTTCAACGTCACTTTCTTCCCGATGCACTTCTTGGGTCTGGCTGGCATGCCCCGTCGTTATGCCGACTACCCCATGCAGTTCGCCGACTTCAACATGATCGCTTCGGTCGGCTCCTTCTTCTTTGGCTTTGCTCAGGTGTATTTCTTCCTGTTCATCGTCTTGCCTGCCATGATGGGCAAGGGCGAGAAAGCGCCTCAGAAGCCATGGGAAGCCGCTGAAGGCTTGGAGTGGGAAGTGCCTTCACCAGCACCCTTCCACACCTTTGAGAACCCACCCAAGCTGGACGCAACCGCGACCCGCGTGATCGGTTGATGCGACCATGGCCATGACCCCTGAACAAAGAAAAAGCAATGTGCGCCTGGGCCTCATACTGGCCTCGGTAGCGCTGGCCGTGTTGGTCGGTTTTGTGGCCAAGTTGTTGATCCTCAACCCTTGAAAGAGCACGATGAACCTGCGCATTGAGAATCTGAGGATGGTGGGCAAGCTGGCGATCATCACCGCTGGCATGTTCGGCTTCGGTTATGCGCTGGTTCCCATCTACAGGGCCATCTGCGACATCACGGGGATCAACGTATTGTCGATATCCGAAACCCAAGTGCCGGGCAACGCGAAGGCTGGCAAAGCCGCCGAAGTCTTGCGCAACAGCCAAGTGGATACCACTCGCACCATCACAGTGGAGTTCGATGCGAATGTGCGCGGCCCTTGGGATTTCAAACCCGAAAAGCGCAGCATGCAGGTGCATCCGGGTGAGCTCAGTACCGTCATGTACGAATTTCAAAACGTGCAAAACCGACCCATGGTAGCTCAAGCCATTCCAAGTTATGCACCAAGGCAAGCTGCCAGTCATTTCAACAAGCTGGAATGCTTTTGCTTCAACGAGTACACCTTGGCGCCTGGCGAGAAAAAATCTTGGCCGGTCGCATTTGTGATCGATCCCAAGCTGTCCAAAGACGTGACGACCATCACGCTGTCCTACACCTTCTTTGAGGTGGGCGGCAAGACACCCGCGGCCCCAACAGCGCCATTGGCAGCTGCTGTTCAGCCATTGCCACTCAAGACAGGTCTGGGTTCATGAGCACACCCGGACTGCCCGTTTCCAAAACGTCCTGGTTGCGCACCATCCAGGCCGTTCTTTGGTCATTTGTCGGTCTTCGCAAGAATGCCGAGTACCAACAAGACATTGAAAAGCTCAACCCGTTCCACATCATTGGTGTGGCCATCGGCGCGGCATTGTTGTTTGTGCTGGGGCTGATTGCCCTGGTCAATTGGGTCGTGGTTCAGCCCACCGGCCTATAACCCGCAAAAATAAGATTTCGATAGAAGAGAGAGCAGGAGTCCCCATGAGTTCAGCAGCACACGGCACCACGCCTTATTACTTCGTACCGCACGAATCTCGCCATCCGGTCATGTCGGCCATCGGCTTGTTTTTTGTCATCCTGGGCGCAGGCCAGTGGATCAACGGCTCCGAATGGGGCATGTATTGCCTGTTCTTCGGTATGGCTTGGTGGTTGATCGTTTTGTACCAGTGGTTTGCTGAAGCCGTGCACGAAAGCGAAACCGGTATGTACGGTCGCAAGATCGACCTGTCTTACCGCTGGAGCATGACTTGGTTCATTTTCTCGGAAGTGATGTTCTTCGGTGCTTTTTTCACTGCATTGTGGTGGGCGCGTTCACACTCCATTCCAGCCTTGGGCAGTCTCGAAAACGCCTTGCTCTGGCCTGAATTCAAAGCCGCATGGCCCAGTGTGGTGGCCGGGGCCACGACCTCGCCAGCTGGCATCGTCGAGCCTTTCCAAACCATGGGCCCATTCTGGTTGCCCACCATCAACACGGCATTGCTGTTGACTTCGGGTGTGACATTGACCATTGCCCACCACGCCATTCAAGTGGGTGATCGCAGCAAAACCATCAAGTTCATGTGGATGACGGTCCTTTTGGGCGTGGTTTTCTTGTTTGTTCAAGGTTACGAGTACGCCCATGCTTGGGGTGACCTGAATCTCAAGTTGTCATCAGGTATTTATGGCTCGACCTTCTACATGTTGACCGGTTTTCACGGCTTCCATGTGTTCGTGGGCATGTTGATGCTCTTGTTCATCACCCTGCGCTTGCAAAAAGGCCACTTCACCAAAGACCGTCACTTCGGTTTTGAGGGTGCGGCTTGGTATTGGCACTTTGTTGACGTGGTCTGGTTGGGCCTGTACATCCTGGTTTACTGGATGTAATTCACACACTGGCACAGCAAAAAAGCGCCCTAGGGCGCTTTTTTGTTGGGGATAGATAGAGAGACAACGATGGAGACCGCATTCGGTCTCTAACGTTCAAAGAACTGTTCTGTCATCAAGCACCCGGCGGGATGCCGGTCGGCTGAATCCAGCCGAATTTCCAGGCCAGCAACACGCAGATGAAAAGAACAATGGACAAGCCAACACGGAAAGCCAGCGCGGTGGCCATGTTGCCCTTTCTGGGCGCTTGGCCCTCAACGGGTGGGGTATTACCCCGCATCATGTACATCAGGGCCGAGCCCAGACTGACCAAAATGGCAAGAAACGCGATGGCAACAATTATTTTCATGGGCACATTATCCAATGACTGACAAACCCTTTCACTGGCGAAGATGGCTGCTGCTGGCGGTGGCTGCGCTGGGCGTGGGCCTCACCTTTTCGCTGGGGTTGTGGCAACTCGGACGCGCCAGCGAAAAAACCGCTCTCCAGGATGCCCGAATGCAGCAATCGGCCAAAGAAGTGCTGGACGGCCGTAGTTTGAGGGGCAATCCGGAAGCAGTGGCGCAACGCAGCGAATTGATGCACCGGCGCCTGGTGGTGAAGGGACGTTGGTTGCCTGCGCACACGGTTTACTTGGATAACCGGCAAATGAATGCCAAGCCAGGCTTTTTTGTGTTGACCCCGTTGCAGATCGAGGGTACGGGTGAGGTCTTGGTGGTGCAGCGCGGCTGGGCGCAGCGCTCATTCACCGACCGTGCCGCCTTGCCCCCCGTGCAGACGTCAGAAGAAAAGGTGGAGGTTCAAGGCCATTTGGCCCCATGGCCTTCAAGGCTCTATGACTTCGGTGGGGCCGAGACGGGGCCGATACGGCAAAATCTCGACCTGTCTGCCTACCAGCAAGAAACGGGTTTGAAGGTGCTCGAAGTGACCTTGCTTCAATCGGGTGCGCCTTCTGAAGGCTTGCTGCGCGAATGGCCTGTGGTGGCCAGTGGTGTCGAAAAGCACCACGGTTATGCTTTTCAATGGTTTGGCCTGAGTGGTCTGATCGCTTTACTTTATGTCTGGTTCCAAATTGTCCAACCCCGCCGCCAAAAACGACCTGCCTGACAGCCCCCTGGCCATGACGGTGCACGACATGCCCAGCCCGGGCGCTGTGGTGCAGGCCGATGCACAGCGCACCCGCATGGGCCGCTGGAAAATGATCGTCATGATGCTCGTCTGCGCATCGCCGGTGATTGCCTCGTATTTCACCTACTACGTGATCCGGCCCGAAGGCCGTCGTGTCTATGGTGAGCTGGTCCAACCGCAAAAAGACATGCCCCTGGTCAGTGCCCAAAACCTGCAAGGTGAACCAGTCACGTTGGCCAGCCTCAAAGGGCAATGGTTGCTCGTGACGGTGGCTTCTGGCGCTTGCGATGAACGTTGCCAACAAAACCTGTATTTTCAGCGGCAGTTGCGTGAAGTTTTGGGCAGAGATAAGGACAGATTGGATCGCGTCTGGTTGGTCACCGATGACGCGCTTGTGGCCCCCAGCCTTTTGCCCGCTTTGAACATGGCACATGTGCTGCGCCTCGACATGGCCACGGTGCAAAGCTGGATCAGCCCCACCCAAGGCCAGCAATTACAGGACCATCTGTATGTCGTGGACCCCATGGGTAACTTCATGATGCGATTCCCGGCCAACATGGACGTGCCCGGGGCCTCCAAAGCCAAGCGCGACCTAGAGCGCCTGCTCAAGGCCTCCTCGTCTTGGGACCAGGCAGGACGCTGAGCCATGACCGAAGTTGAGCTGTACAACCTAGAGCCCATTTTGGAGCTCATGGCCGTGGGTCTGGCGGTGGCGGCATTGCCATTGGCTTGGTGGCTGTGGAAGCAGCGCAGCGCCTCGCCATCGGGGCGACTCAAGGCCCTGACACTGATTACCTTGTTTTTGACCTTTGACTTGGTGTTGTTCGGTGCCTTTACACGTTTGACCGACTCCGGCTTGGGTTGTCCCGATTGGCCAGGCTGCTATGGCAGCGCCACTCCTATCGGCGCCAAAGCTGAAATCAAGGCCGCCGAGACCGTCATGCCCACCGGGCCCGTGACCAAGAGCAAGGCCTGGATCGAAATGGTTCACCGCTATCTGGCCACTGGCGTGGGTGTGTTGATCTTGACTTTGACCGCTATGACCTGGTGGCTGCGCCGGCAAAGCCGGGAGGTCAGCCCGTGGTTGCCCACATTGACCTTGGTGTGGGTGTGCATGCAAGGGGCGTTTGGCGCACTGACGGTGACGATGAAGCTTTTTCCGGTCATCGTCACCTTGCACTTGATGGGCGGCATCGGTTTGTTGGTCTTGTTGATGGCGCAAGCTGTGCGTTACGACGGCGCGGGCTCGCGGCCCTTGCCATCGATACTGCGCAGGGGTTTATGGGCAGGTTTTGTTTTGCTGAGCCTGCAAATTGCCTTAGGTGGCTGGGTCAGCACCAATTACGCGGTGTTGGCCTGTCCGGACTTTCCCACTTGCCACGGCCAATGGGTGCCCGAGATGAACTGGCAAGGCTTCAGCGTCTGGCGGGAACTGGGCTACACCCCAACAGGCGAACTGTTGCCATTCGCCTCGTTGGTGTCCATCCATTTTGTGCACCGCTCTGCCGCTTGGTTGGTGTTGGCGGTGTTGCTGTGGGTGGGTTGGCGTTTGCGACAGCAGTCTGGCCTGGCGGTGGCTGGGCGCTGGTTGCTGGGTCTTTGCGCCTTGCAGTTTGTCACCGGCTTGAGCAACGTGGTGCTGGGCTGGCCATTGTTGGCTGCTGTGATGCACACCGGTGGGGCTGCGGCCATGGCCTTGACCCTGACCTGGGCATTGTCTGTCAGCCGGGCTGATAATTCAGCGTCTCCTCTCCTTTCCAAAAAGCTTGCCGAATGACTGTCGCCACCGCCCGTTTGCCCCTGACTGCCTGGCAGCAGTACTACGCGTTGACCAAACCACGCGTGGTTCAATTGATCGTTTTCTGCGCCCTGATTGGCATGGTGCTGGCCGTGCCCGGCGTGCCGAGTTGGGCCGAGTTGAAGCTGGGGCTGTGGGCTTGTATAGGCATTTGGTTGGTGGCGGGCGCGGCTGCGGCTTTCAACTGTCTGGTGGAAAAAACCATCGACGCCAAAATGAAGCGCACCGCTTGGCGACCCACCGCCAAGGGTGAGCTCAGTGACCAGCAGGCCTTGCTGTTTTCGGCCGTGCTGTGTGCCTTGGGCTCGGCGGTGCTTTATGTGCTGGTCAACCCGCTGACCATGTGGCTGACCTTTGCCACCTTTGTCGGCTACGCCATCATTTACACTGTGATCTTGAAGCCACTGACCCCACAGAACATCGTGATCGGCGGCGCCAGCGGGGCCATGCCCCCCGTGCTGGGCTGGGCGGCCATGACCGGTCAGGTCGGGCCGGAAGCCTTGATCTTGTTTTTGATCATTTTCCTGTGGACGCCGCCGCACTTCTGGGCGCTGGCACTCTACCGGGTCGAGGATTACCGCAAATCGGGTTTGCCCATGTTGCCGGTCACCCACGGCAACGAATTCACGCGCTTGCAAATCCTGCTGTACACCATCGTGTTGATGGCGTCCTGCCTCATGCCTTTTGTCTACGGTATGAGCTCTTGGCTCTACTTGGCTGCGGCGGTGGTGCTTAGCATCGGTTTCATCGGCTACGCAGTGGCCTTGTACCGCGAATATTCGGACGAACTGGCCCGCAAGACCTTTCGCTTTTCTTTGGTCCACCTGAGCGCCTTGTTTGCCGCCTTGCTGCTCGACCACTATATTTTTTGAGGCCCCAGGCATGTTGCAACGCAGAGTTTTAACGAGAACGGCCTTGGCCTTGGGTTTGGCAGGCGCGGTGTGGGGCTTGAGTGGATGCGGTGAAGACAAACCAGCCTTTCGCGGCGTGGACATCACCGGGGCTGATTACGCCCAAGGCTGGGAGCTGAGCGACCAAGACGGCCAGGTGCGCACCCTCAAAGACTTTGCGGGCAAAGCCGTGGTGGTGTTTTTTGGTTTCACCCAATGTCCCGACGTCTGCCCCACCGCTTTGCAGGAAATGGCGCAGACTAAACAGCTCTTGGGCGCCGACGGGCCCAAGTTGCAAGGTGTGTTCATCACGGTGGACCCTGAGCGTGACACGCCGGAGTTGCTCAAGGCCTACATGGCCAATTTCGGCGCCGACTTTGTGGCTTTGCGCCCCACACCGGAGCAGCTGCCCAAGGTGACCAAGGACTTCAAGATCTATTACAAAAAGGTCGAGGGCAAAACCCCTACGAGCTACACCATGGACCACTCGGCGGGCAGCTTCACCTTTGACCCGCAAGGTCGCATTCGCCTGTACAACCGACACGCCAGCGGTGCCGAGGCGCTGGCCGCCGATGTGAAGATCTTGCTCAGCGGCAAGTGATCCCGGACCGCAGGGCCCGGGGTTGATACGCCGAAGCAGTGCGCGCCTCAGGGCCCGCTTCAGGGCTTCAATTCAATTCGATTTTCTGGCTGCGAATGATGTCGCCCAGCGCTTTCGTGTCGGACGCAATCCGGTTGCGCAAACCTTCGGGCGAGGAGCCCACCACTTGCCAGCCTTGCTGGAACAAACGCGCACGCATCTCGGGCGCACGCACGATGTCGCTGACCATGGCCGACAACTTAGTGGCCACAGCCACTGGCATCGAAGCGGGTGCGGCCACTGCGTTCCAAATTTCCAGTTGGTAATCCTTCACGCCGATCTCAGACAAGCTGGGCACATCAGCGGTCACCGTGCTGCGCCCCGAGCTGGTCGAGCCAATCACCCGCAACTTGCCCCCGCGAACCTGAGCTGCTGCCATCGCGGGCGGCAACAAAGCCAGTTGCACTTGGCCGCCGAGCATGGCCGTGATCACCTGTGGGTTGCCGGGGTAGGGCACATGCACTGGCGCAATGCCGGCCTTGGTCTTGAGCAACTCCATGCCCAAGTGCGCCACAGTGCCCACACCAGGCGTGGCATAACTGAGCTTGTCACCTGCTTTTTGGGCTTGGCTCAGCCATTCGGCGGCGCTTTGACCAGGAGCATTGGCTGGGACAGTCAGCACCAGGGGCGCTTTACCGATCAGGCTGATGGGTGCCAGATCTTTGAGCGGGTCATAAGCCACCTTGGGGTTCAGGATGCGGGCAATGGTCATGTTGCCGTTGATCATCAGGCCCAGGGTGTGGCCGTCGGTGGACTTGGCCACGAAGTCAGCCGCGATGTTGCCGCCGGCGCCCACTTTGTTCTCGACGATCACGTTCTGACCCAAGGCTTTGGCCAGCGGCTCGGCCAAAGCCCGGGCCGTCAGGTCAGGGCTTGAGCCAGCGGGAAAGCCGACCACCAGGCGAACGCTTTGGGTAGGCCAAGCCGAGTTGGCTGGGGTGGCCCAAGATGGTGACAGTCCCAGAACCAAGGCAGCGCCAAGGGCTTGGGCCACATGGCGGCGAGAAAAACCAGTGGAGGTGAGAGCAGTCATGGCGAAGCCTTTCAAAACAAAACTGCCATGACTTTAGCGCACAGCAGCCGAAAAAATACCCGGTCTAAGCCGGGTATCGGAATGAACGCAGAACACAGGTCCCACTCAAGCAAACTCCACCAGCGCCTTCTTCATTTTCTTCATGGCCGCCACCTCGATCTGGCGGATGCGCTCGGCGCTCACACCGAATTCGTCGGCCAGGTCGTGTAGGGTCATGCCGCCCGAGCCGTTGTCGTTGACCTTGAGCCAGCGTTCTTCCACGATGCGGCGGCTGCGGTCGTCCAGCACGCTCAAAGCGGTCGCCAAGCCATCGCTGGCCATCACATCGCGCTGGTGGGCCTCGATCATGGCGGTGGGCTCGTGGTTCACATCGGCCAGGTAGGCGATGGGGCCAAAAGCCTGCTCGCCATCGTCCGAGGGGGCAGGGTCGAGCAGCACATCGCCGCCGGACATGCGCATTTCCATCTCGCGCACTTCTTCGCGCTTGACGTTCAGGCTGTTGGCCATCGCGTCGACCTGGTCGGGTGTCAGGGTGTCGCGGTGCGTGCCTTCGTCGGCATCGGACTTGTAGCCCTGCTTCATCGAGCGCAGGTTGAAAAACAGTTTGCGCTGGGCCTTGGTGGTGGCCACCTTGACCATGCGCCAGTTTTTCAGGATGTACTCATGAATTTCGGCCTTGATCCAGTGCAGCGCGTAGCTCACCAAACGCACGCCTTGCTCGGGGTCGAAGCGCTTGACCGCCTTCATCAGGCCCACATTGCCTTCCTGGATCAGGTCGCCGTGGGGCAGGCCGTAGCCCAGGTATTGGCGCGATACCGACACGACCAAGCGCAGGTGCGAGAGCACCAGCTTGCGGGCGGCTTCGAGGTCGTCGTTGGCTTTGAGCTGGCGGGCGGCTTCTTGCTCTTCCTCGAGGGTGAGCATGGGCATGCGGTTGACCGCAGAGATGTAGGCGTCCAAGTGGCCGAGCGAGGGCACGACCGCCCAAGGGTTGCTCAGCGCGATGGCTGTGGCGGGGGAACCAGTTTGAATGTTCATACCAGAACTCCTTTCAGAATACCTCAATATTAGCACTCTCTGGCGAGGAGTGCTAATGGACGGCGTTGGGGGTACCCGCAGTCATGGGGTTTTCCCTGATTTTGCAGGCGACTCATGGCCGCGTCTGTGCGCTGGAGAACGAGTTGAGCCGGGGTGATCAGCTCAGCAGGGCCTGGGCAAACTCGCGGGCGTTGAAGGTTTCCAAGTCTTCCAGCTTCTCACCCACGCCAATGAAGTACACCGGAATCGGCTTTTCGCGGGCAATGGCGCACAGCACGCCGCCCTTGGCGGTGCCGTCCAGCTTGGTCACGATCAGGCCCGTCAAGCCCAGCGTGTCGTCAAAGGCTTTGACTTGGGCCAGAGCGTTTTGCCCGGTGTTGCCATCGATCACCAGCAGCACCTCGTGTGGGGCGGTGCCATCGGCTTTTTGCACCACGCGCTTGATTTTTTTCAGCTCTTCCATCAGGTGCAGCTGCGTCGGCAGGCGCCCGGCGGTGTCCACCAGCACCACATCGCGGCCTCGGGCGCGGCCTGCGCTCACCGCGTCAAAACTCACGGCAGCCGGGTCTCCGCCTTGCTGGCTGACGATCTCGACCGTGTTGCGGGTGGCCCACACCGCCAGCTGCTCCTTGGCCGCAGCGCGGAAGGTGTCGGCCGCCGCCAGCAGCACGCTCAGGCCTTCGTCGGCCAGGTGCTTGGTCAGTTTGCCAATCGAGGTGGTTTTGCCCGCGCCGTTGACGCCTGCGACCATGATCACGGTGGGGTGGTGGTCGCCAATGCTCAGGGGCTTTTGCAGGGGCGTCAGCAAGTCGGTGATGGCGTCGGCCAGCAGGGTTTTGACCTGCGAGGGATCGGTCGCCTTGGCCTCTTTCACGCGGCGCTTGAGGTCTTGCAGCAAATGCTCGGTGGCTTTGACCCCGGTGTCAGCCACCAACAGCGCGGTTTCCAGCTCTTCATAGAGTTCGTCGTCAATGCGTGTGCCGGTGAAGACGTTGGTGATGCTGGAGCCGGTCTTGCGCAATCCGGCTTTGAGGCGGTCAAGCCAACCTTGTCGGGCGGCGGGGGCGGCAGGTGTTGCCTCAGCCGCGCTCGGTGCAGCTGCAGTGGGGGCACTGGCAGGCGCGGTTGCTTGCGCGGCAACGGGGGTTGAAACAGTGGTGGCTGCAGGGGGAGAAGCGGTGGGTGCAGCAGCCGATGGGGCCGATGAGACCTCAGCAGGAGGGGATTTTTTTTTGAAGAAACTGAACATGGCGTGGATTTCAAGGATCATGCATTCTATGAAACCGAACTTTCTCTTGGGACTTTTGCTGTCAACAGCCCTGCTGACCAGCAGCTTCAACGCCACGGCGCAGGCACCGCAGGGCCAAGCCAGCACCCCAACCACAGGGCAGGCCCCGACGGCCAGCGTGACCCAGGTGCACACCTTCACTTTGGCCAATGGCATGGCGTTGTGGGTCAAACCCGATCGCCGCGCCCCCACGGCGGTGCACATGGTGTGGCTGCGTGTGGGCTCCATGGACGAGGTGGATGGCACCAGCGGTGTGGCCCATGTGCTCGAGCACATGCTCTTCAAGGGCACGCCCAGCTTGGCAGTGGGAGAGTTTTCCAGGCGTGTAGCTGCATTGGGTGGGCGCGAAAACGCCTTCACCGCTAAGGACTACACCGGTTATTACCAGCAGATTCCGTCGAACCAACTCGAAGCGGTGATGCGCTTGGAGTCGGACCGTTTTGCCAACAACCAGTGGCCCGATGCCGAATTCGCCAAAGAGCTGGAGGTGGTGAAAGAAGAGCGCCGACTGCGCACCGACGACAACCCCCGCGCCCAGTTGCACGAACTGCTCTCGGCCACGGCACTGGCGGCCTCGCCGTACCGCCGCCCCATCGTCGGCTGGATGAGCGACCTCGAGGCCATGACTGCGCAGGACGCCCGCGACTTTTACCGCAAGTGGTACACCCCGGCCAACGCGGTGGTGGTGGTGGCGGGCGATGTGGACCCGCTGCAAGTCAAGGCACTCGCTGAAAAGTATTACGGCGTCATCCCGACCCGTGCTGTGCCTGATCGCAAACCCCGGGCCGAGCCCCTGCAGCAAGGCCTGCGCCGCTTCGAGTTCAAAGCCCCTGCCGAGCAGTCGTATGTGGCCTTGGCCTTCAAGGTGCCGCGCTTGGCGAGCCTTGAGGCCTCGCCCGAGCACGACGATGCCCTGGCCTTGACGGTGCTGGCTGCTGTGCTCGATGGCTACAGCGGTGCGCGTTTGGACCGTGCCCTGACCCAAGGTGAAAACCGCCTGGCCGACAGCGTGGGGGCCTACAACGGCCTCATGGGACGTGGGCCACAGTTCTTTTATTTGGAAGGCGTGCCCGCCAAAGGCCAAACACCGCAAGCGCTGGAAGCTGCTTTGCGGGCCCAGGTGCAGCGCGTGGCCACTGAAGGCGTCAATGAAGCCGAGTTGCAGCGCGTCAAAACCCAATGGGTGGCCAGCGAAATCTACAAGCTCGACTCTGTCTTCAACCAGGCCCGCGAGCTCGGTGTGGCCTGGACGCTGGGTTTGCCGCCGGACTACGGGGCGCAACTGATCGCCCGTTTGCGGCAGGTCACGCCCGCTCAGGTGCAGGCCGTGGCGCAAAAGTATTTTGGTGACGACAGCCTCACCGTGGCCACCTTGCTGCCCCAGCCTTTGTCGGGCCAGCCCCGGGCGCGCCGCGCCCTGCCCGGTGCCCGTCATTGAAGCGCTTTATGAAAGTTTCACACCCCATGTTCCTGACCCCTTCCTTGAACGCCCTGGCTTGGCGGCGCACGGCATTGGCACTGGCCTGTTGGGCCGCAGCCAGCTGGGCGCACGCGTCCCTGCCCATTCAACATTGGACGCAGCCCAGCGGTGCGCGTGTGTATTTGGTCGAGAGCCACGCCATCCCCATGGTGGATGTGCAGATCGACATCGATGCGGGCAGCCGCCGTGACCCGGCGGCGCAGGCTGGCCTGGCCTCGGTCATGGCTGGGCAAATGGCCAATGGCACCCGTGCCGAGCCACAAGTGCAAGGGCAGGGCCCAGGCCCATACCCCCAGGCCATGGACGAAAACCAGATCGGTGAAGCCTGGGCCGACTTGGGGGCCAGCTTTGGCGCCAGTGCAGGTGGTGACCGCATGAGCTTTGCCTTGCGCAGCCTGAGCTACCCTGACCTGCTGGAAAAGGCGGTGGCCTTGGCGGCGCGGCAAATGGCGCACCCGGCTTTCCCTGAGGCCATGTGGTTTCGTGACCGCGAACGCATCAGCGCCTCCATCCGTGAATCCCTGACCAAGCCCGGCACGCAGGTGCAGCACCGCTTTGCACAGGCCGTGTATGGCACGCACCCTTATGGCCAACGCGTCACGCCTGAGACCCTTTCGCGCATCGGTGTACTAGACCTGAAAAACCTCCACGCCCAGGCCTTGCGCGCTTGCCGCGCTACGGTGAGTGTGGTGGGCGCTTTGACCCGCGCGCAGGCGGACGACTTGGTGCAGCGCCTGCTGGCGCAGTGGCCCCGCGAATCAGGCTGCCCCAGCTTGCCGACCGTGCCCGAAGTGGCCCCTTTGGCCGCCGCGCAAAACCTGAACTTGCCCTTTGACTCAGCCCAAGCCCATGTGCTGATTGGTCAGCCCGGCTACAAACGCACCGACCCCGACTTCTTTGCCTTGCTGGTGGGCAACCACATTTTGGGCGGCGGCGGCTTCGTCTCTCGCCTGACCGAACAGGTGCGCGAAAAACGCGGCCTGAGCTACAGCGTGTACAGCTATTTTTCGCCCGGCCTGCACGCCGGTGCCTTCACCGTGGGACTGCAAACCCGACCCGACCAGGCCAAGCAAGCTGTGGCTGTGGCTCAAGAGGTGGTGCAAGAATTTGTCCGCCAGGGCCCGACCGAGGCCGAGCTGACAGCGGCCAAGTCCAACCTGATGGGCGGCTTTGCGTTGCGCATCGACAGCAACCGCAAGCTGCTGGACAACGTGGCCAACATCGCATGGAACCGTCTGCCGCTGGATTACCTGAATACCTGGACGCGGCAGATCGAGCGCGTTAGCTCAGCCGATGTGCAACGCGCCATGGCCCGGGTGCTGCAGCCCGATCGCATGGTGACGGTCGTGGTGGGTGCATCGCCCTGATCGGAACCTGTTGCCGAGTCAAATAAGCGGTCCCCTCGGAATAGGTTCTGCACCGACTTCTGCTCTTTGGGCTATCGCCGGAAATGAGTTTTTTCTTCCTCGATGTGGTGGCTCTGCAAGGCCTTGACAAAAAATGTTGAAGATTCGCTCGCAATTGTTTGCGTGGGTCGCAGGTACCACCATTGCTGGCTAATCTTCTAACAAGAAAAATGCGCAAATATGCCCAAGTGGCTGTTGTCGAAATGCTTCATCGGGGTGTTGATTTTCTAGTTGATCCTGTGCATGGTGTCTGTCATGTTTGAAATAAATGGGGAAAACTTGAGAGTGCTGCATTCGCGCTGACCGGATAGCTATGCCTTTGATCCGATGGGCGAGATGCCAGCATTTTTTTCGCAGATCAAATTAGTCGCCCCTGCAAAATTCATTTCAAGCCATCGCCCAGCGCTGATCTGAGTTTTTCAGTCGGTTGAGGCCAAAGATTTCGGCCAATTTCCCAAACAAGCCGGCCAAACCACTCGCCTGCAACAGGCACAACAAAAGGCCCAGGCCTTTTTTGACGATCATCCGCAGCAACCAGCGGATGTTGTAGCCCGCCGCGCACAGCACCGCGTGCAGTGCATCGCCTTCTGACCCTTTGAGGTGACAGCGGTCCATACGGTGATCCGCTTTGAGGTGCCCGATGATCGGCTCGATCGCTTGGCGGCGTTTGAGCAGCCTGCGCTCTTCATCGGTCAGCCGCTTGTCCTTGCCTCGGTGTTTGATCTCGATGTCCGGGTTGTCCTTGTCCACGCCCCGGTAACCCAGGTCTGCGTACACCACCTCAGGCTTGACGCCCAAGCCTTGCATCAGGATGGCGCTTTGCTCGATCTGCTCGTGCATGGTGTGGCCGTCATACGGGTTGCCTGGGAAGCTCCTGGCTCCCACGATCAAATTGCCCTTGAGCGTCATGGCTAAACCGACCTTCACACCAAACTCGTAGGGGTTGCGACTTTTGCCCTTGCTGATGCACTCCACCTCGGGTGCATGCCAGCTGTAGAGCTTGGCGCGGTTGTCCACCGCTTTGCGGCTGCCGGTCTGCGTGACCAAACGTTTGGCCTTGTCCAAGGTCTGGCCCAAGGTGTCTTGTATGGCTTGGCTGAGCGTGCTCATCTTGCGAGACACCTCGCGCTGCAACCGCCCGACGATGGTGCGTTGGCGTTTGATGACTTTGCGCATGCGCTTGAACTGGCGGGCATGTGCGTAGCGCCCAGCCTTGTAGCCCAGCAGTTTGCCTTCTTTGGCGTAGGTTTGCTTGAGCTCGATTCCATTGGCCTTGGCCGCCTCCACTACCTTGGACCTGGCCGTCTCCAGCAGCTTGCTGTCGGTGGGGTGCGCCACCGCCTTCTCTTGCACCGTGGAGTCCACGATCACGCGGGTCAACTCTTTCTTGGCAATCAGCTTGAGCGTGACGGCCACTTCCATGGTGCGGGCCAGCAGTTCTTCTACGCCTTCTTCCCCCAGAGCTTTACGGAAGCGCCCCAGTTGGGTGGGGTCGCACGGCCACTGGTGCTCAAAATATTCGTTGCCAGAAAAGTACTGCCAAGTGGGTGTCTCCCCCCAGCGCTGGATCACGTCCTCATCGCTCTCGTTGAACGCATGCTTGAGGTACAGCAGCGCCACCATCAAACGGGTGGGCAGACGAGGCCGACCAGCATTGGAGACGCCGCCACCGGCAACGGCCGAGACCGAGCCAAATAAATCCAAGTCTTCAATCTTCTTGCCAGCCTTGACCTGGCGTGCCTAGCGCTGCGCAAGGGAAGCTTCGATCTCTTGCCAGGGCATGCGGTTGGCCAGCACTGCCAGCGGGTGGCGCAAATCGATCATCTGGTCCAGGCGGTTGCGGAAAAAGTCATCGGTCATGGCGCTGCTTTCAAAAACTCCCAGAAAACAGGCGCCATTGAATATCTATTTGAGAGTTTTGACCATCCGGATTCACCCCACATCACAAGCATTCATGCGGGTTGCAGGGGTTTTGCAGGGCCGACAAATTAGGTTCAACCAAGGGTCAAGGACTCGCATCTCTGTTTTTACTTAAAGTTTATAATTAAATTTTTAAAAATAAATATAAAATATCAATTTTTTGGGAGAGGTGTGTGAAATATATATCCACTTTTGCAGTCTTGCTTTTTACCTTTGTTCTGTCGGCCTGTGGAGGAGGAGGCTCATCAGGTTTGCCTACTTTGGAGTCTATTGAAATCAACGCACCAAGAACTCAATTGAAGGCGGGCGAGACCATAGAGTTGTCTGCTACAGGCATCCAAAGCGATGGCAGAAAAATCTTTGTTTCTGTCAACTGGTCGGTATCAGATGAATCGATAGGAACCATGTCCAGCAATCGTTTTACCGCAAAAAAACCTGGGCAAGTGGATGTGATTGCTACAGAAGTGTTTAAGAGAATCTCCCCTGGCAAGCTCAAACTCACTATCTCACCCTCAAGTCCCACGGGCGTTAACGTACTTGGTTTTCAGGATGACAAAACCCAGTATGCGACAGGAGATACCCGAAAACTGAGTGCGGTTGCTGTCCATCCTGAAAACAGCAAAACACCTATAGCCACTGCTATTACTTGGACTTCCAGCAACACAAACGTGGCTACTGTTGACGCCTCTGGAACCTTTAGGGCTTTGTCATCAGGCGCAGTCGCAATCACAGCTATGTGGGGCGGGTTCAGCGAAATTGTCAATATTGAAATCAAGCAAGCTGATAGTGCTCCCATCTTGGTTAAGTGCAATGCGCAGGTGCCAATCAGCAGGACAGCTTGGTCGGCAAAGCGCCTTTCTGATCCACAAAATGGCGCTGAATGGATTAAATTTGACACTGACTCATGTACCAATGATTTTGTTGGTTTGTATGTGCGTGATGAAAGTAAAAAGCCCATAACAGGCGGCGAGAGCAATGATTTCTTTGCCTTGATTACAGCGAGCAAGGTTGATGGTAGGTATCAGACTTCTGTCACAAATAGAGACTTGAATGCAGGCGATAAGTTCCTGACAGTCGGAGCACTTAGTTTTGGGACGTCCTTCTTTTTCACGCCCTTTAGTTCCTCGGGAACAGACCTGGTTGATTAGAGTTGGGTTTTTTCAATTACTTCTTTTCAGTTAAACCAGATTAGATCCGGCTGAAACCGGACGTGGTTTCTTAGATTAGTCCAATGCCTCAGCTTTGTCTGGGTTGGCAGCGTGGCGTGGCCGGTCAATGTAGGCTGCGTCCCTTTACACTTGCAGCCTATGGCCTCATCACCTTCCAAACGTGCACCGAAAGACGGTGCAGCCCGTCATGCCGCCGTGAAAAAACCCAAGAACCCGGTGCCCAAAGGCCCGTCATCCAACGAGATCCGCATCATCGGCGGGCAGTGGCGGCGCACGCGCCTGAAGGTGCTGGACAAACCCGGTTTGCGGCCCACGCCCGACCGTGTGCGCGAGACCCTGTTCAACTGGCTGGGCCAGGATCTGAGCGGCTGGCGCTGCGTGGATGCTTTTGCGGGCACGGGCGTGCTGGGGCTGGAGGCCGCATCGCGAGGTGCGGCGCATGTGCTGATGGTCGAGCAAGACGCTGTGTTGGTGCGCGATTTACAAGACAACGCCACCCGCCTCAAAGCCAGCATGGTCAGTGTGCAGCGTGGTGACGCGGTGAGCGCTTTGGGCCGTTTGCCAGCGGGCAGTGTCGACCTGGTGTTCCTTGACCCGCCCTTTGACGGCCCCTGGTTTGATCCGGCCCTGAAAGCGGCCACCCGTGCCGTGCCGGTGGGCGGGTGGATTTATCTGGAAGCGCCTGTGGCCTGGCCTGCAGATGCGCTGGCGACTTTGGGGTTGAGCTGCGAGCGTCACCTCAAAGCGGGTGCGGTGCATGCGCATTTGTTGCAACGGGTCAGCCCTGAATCTGCGCCCATCTCTATTGCCATCCCTGCTGAAGGAGACACGCCATGAGCAAATCTACGAACACCGCTGTGAACGCTGTTGTCACAGCCGTTTATTCCGGCACCTTTGACCCGCTGACCTTGGGGCATGAAGACGCGATCCGCCGTGCTGCGCAAATGTTTGACCAGGTCATCATCGCCGTGGCCGTGGCGCACCACAAAAAAACGCTGTTCAGCCTGGACGAGCGTGTGGCCTTGGCGCAAGCCGCGCTGGCCGATTGCCCGAACGTCAAGGTCCTGCCTTTTGATGGATTGATCGTGGAATTTGTGCGTGCGCAAAACGCTCAGGTCATTGTGCGAGGCCTGCGCTCGGTCACCGACTATGACTACGAAACCCAGATGTCGGGCATGAACCGCCACCTGGCCCCGGAAGTGGACACCGTGTTTTTGCACACCAGCGCCCATGTGCAGCACATCAGCAGCACCCTGGTGCGCGAAATCGCCAAGCTCGGCGGCGATGTGTCGGGCCTGGTGTCCGCGCCCGTGCTCAACGCCTTGCAGGGCAAAGTCGCCACCAAGCATTGAGAAACCTCTTGTGGGAGCCCACCCCGTGGGCGATGGGCATGGGTCACGCCCAGAAGATTTCGCCCACAGGGGTGGGCTCCTACAAATTCAAACCTCGGCGCCTTCGACCAAAAAGCGCACCCGCTTTTGCCCTTGCCACTCGTCGGCGTCCAGCCGGTAGGCCAGCTTGACGCGTGCAGGCAAAGGCTCGGTGCGGCCAAACCAGATGCCGTCGACCGGCTGGCCTTGGTGCTTCATCTTGAGCGACAGATGTTTCTCGCCCACCAGCCGCTGCGACACGATCTCGATTTCTTCGCAAAATACGGGCGGCGCAAAGCCCTGTCCCCAGACCTCGTGGTGCAGCATGTCCACCAAGTCCACCCGGCGGTATTCGGCGGGCAGCGGCCCGTCGGTTTCCAGGCGGCGTTGCAGCGTGGCCGCGTCCAGCCATTCCATGGCCACCTGGTTCAGCGTTTCTTCAAACACATCCAGGTGTTCTTCGGCAATCGTGCAGCCCGCCGCCATGGCGTGACCACCAAAGCGCAGCAGCACGCCCGGGGCGCGTTTGGCCACCAAATCGAGCGCGTCGCGCAAATGAAAACCCGCAATCGAGCGGCCTGAGCCTTTGAGTTCGTGCTCTTTGCCAGGCGCGCTGCTGGCCGCAAACACAAAAGTGGGGCGGTGCAGCTTGTCCTTGATGCGCGAGGCCACGATGCCCACCACACCTTCATGAAAATCCGGGTCGAACACACAAATGGCGGGCGGCGGCTCGTCGCCTTCGTCAAACAACGATTCGGCCATTTCCATCGCCATCGCGCGCATGTCGCCCTCGATCACGCGGCGTTCGCGGTTGATCGCGTCCAGCTGCTTGGCCAGCTCGTCGGCGCGGCCCGCGTCGTCGGTCAGCAGGCACTCGATGCCCAGCGTCATGTCGGCCAGGCGGCCTGCGGCGTTGATGCGTGGGCCCAGGGCAAAGCCAAAATCAAAAGTCGTGGCTTTGGCTGTTTCGCGGCTGGCCGCCCGCATCAGCGCGGACATGCCAGGCGGCAGTGCGCCTGCTCGTACGCGGCGCAGGCCTTGGGCCACCAGACGGCGGTTGTTGGCGTCGAGCTTGACCACGTCGGCCACGGTGCCCAGTGCCACCAGCGGGAGCAGGGCGTCCAAGCGTGGCTGGTTGCTCGCATCAAACACACCGCGCTGGCGCAGCTCGGCGCGTAGGGCCAGCAGCACGTAAAACATCACCCCCACACCCGCGATGGATTTGCTGGTGAAGCTGCAGCCGGGTTGGTTGGGGTTGACGATGACTTCGGCCGTGGGCAATTCGCTGCCCGGCAAATGGTGGTCGGTCACCAGCACCTGTAGGCCAAGGGCTTGCGCCGCTTGCACGCCCGCCACGCTGGCGATGCCGTTGTCTACGGTGATTAACACATCGGCCCCTTGCGCGTGCACGCGCTGGGCAATCGGCGGCGTCAGGCCATAACCGTCGACCACGCGGTCGGGCACCAGATAACTCACGTTCTGTGCCCCCAGCATCCGCAGGCCACGCACGCCCACGGCGCAGGCGGTCGCGCCGTCGCAGTCGTAATCGGCCACGATGCAAAGGCGCTTGTTTTGCGCGATGGCGTCGGCCAGCAGCTGGGCCGCTGCTTGCGTGCCCAACATGCCCGTCGGGGGGAGCAACAGGCTCAGCGCATCGTCCAGTTCGTCTTTGGACAACACGCCACGCGCCGCATACAGGCGGGCCAATAAGGGGTGGATGCCCGCTTGTTCCAGCGCCCAGGCGCTGCGGGGGGGCACATCTCGGGTGAGCAAATTCATGGGGCGATCAGGTGGTGATGAGTGCTCGAAGAGCCGCTGCAGGAGCAGGTTTGTTGAAAAGCCGGGTAATGCGTTCATGCCAAGCGGCAGGTGCGGCGGTGTAGGTGTGGGCGGTGTGTTCGCTGCAAAGGCTCAGAGCGCCTTGGCCTGTGGCTTTGACGTGTTGTAACAGGTCGGCCACGGCCGTGGCATCGAGCTGCTGCCAGGCTTGCTGCCAAGCCTGCACATCGCCAAGCAACACGCTGGAGCGCAGGACGTCTGACACGGTCACTGTCTCGGGCAAGGGCGGCGCCGCCGTAGGTGTGACCGCAGGCAGCGTGCCCGCGCCGTGCAGCCAAAAGGCGTTCACCGTGTGCTGCCTGCGGGCTTCGCGGGCGTCGTTGACCGGGTGGTTGTAGAGCAGCATTTGCATTTCGCTTTGCAGGCGTTGCAGTGGCCGGGCGGCGGGGTGCTGGGGCATCCAGTCTTTCACGTTCTGGCCAATCACCCGGTCGAGCGAGGCGGTGGGCAGCTCAGCCAGCAGCGCCCCTTGAGCGTGCCAGCGCAAGGCGCTGTGCCAAGTCACTTCCAGGCCGTCTTCTTGCAAAAACGGCTGCATGGCCTGCAAAAGCTGCTGCGATTCTTCGTCGCTCAAGCGCAAATGCGTGGGGTCGGCCATCACCACTTGGTCCATGCCGATTTGCCAGTGGCAGGGGGTCATCCAAGCTTGGGGCGCAGCGCTGGGCTGGCCTTGTTGCGCCTGGTGCCAAGCGGCCCAGGGCAGGGTGGGGGCGTCAGGTGCCCAGCCTAGGCCCTGGGCTTGAAGGCGTTCGTGGGGCAGGTGCGGCGCTGCAGGGCCAAGATCTTGCAGCACTTGCTGGCGCTGCAATAGGCTCAGCAGGGCTTGCAGATGGGGCAGCTGCCCACCGGTCCAGACCTCGGGGCCGGTGAAAGTGTGGCTGGCCGCATAGGGAATGATCAGGTGCATGGGCGGTGATTGTGGCAGCAGCCGGGGTCGCACTGCACAATACAGGCTTATGTCTTTTTTCAAAAACATCCCCTACGAGTTGGCGCTGGGCTGGCGCTACACGCGTGCAGGCCGCGCCACCCGGCGAAACGGCTTCATTTCCTTCATTTCGGGGGTGTCCATGATGGGCATTGGCCTGGGCGTGGCGGCGCTCATCATCGTGCTGAGCGTGATGAACGGCTTCCAAAAAGAGGTGCGTGACCGCATGCTGGGCGTTGTCTCGCACATCGAGGTCTATGCCGCCGATGGTGCAGCCGTGGCCGATTTGCCCGCTTTGCTGGCCCGCCTGAAGGCCAACCCGCAGGTGCTGGGCGCGGCACCTTTCATCACCGCGCAGGCCTTGCTGGCGCGGGGTGAGGACATGAAGGGCGTGCTGGTGCGCGGCATCGACCCGGCGCTGGAGCCCGAGGTCAGCGATTTGTCGAACGACACCCAAGCCGGGGTGCTGCAGCGCCTGCAGCCGGGTGCGTTCAGCCTGGTGCTGGGCCGCGATCTGGCCAACAACCTGTATGTGCAAAGCGGCGATCCGGTGACTTTGGTGTCGCCGTCTGGCCAGGTCACGCCAGCAGGCGTGGTGCCACGCATGAAGCAAATGGAGGTGGTGGGTACCTTCTCATCAGGGCACTACGAATACGACTCGGCGCTCGCACTCATGCACGTCGAGGACGCGGCCCGCATGTTCCGGCTGGAAGGCCCCAGCGGCGTGCGCCTGAAGTTGCGTGACCTGCACCTGGCGCGCGAGGTGGCGCGGGATCTGCAGCTCGATTTGGGGCCGACATTTTTTGTGCGCGACTGGACGCAGCAAAACAAAACCTGGTTTGCTGCTGTGCAGGTCGAAAAAACCATGATGTTCATCATCCTCACGCTCATCGTGGCGGTGGCGGCTTTCAATTTGGTCAGCACGCTGGTGATGACGGTGACCGACAAACGTGCCGACATCGCGATCTTGCGCACGCTGGGCGCCAGCCCGCGCAGCATCATGGGCATTTTTGTGGTTCAGGGTGCGACGGTGGGTGTGATTGGTACCCTGAGTGGTTTGTTGTTAGGCCTGCTGGTGGCCTTCAACATCGATGTGATCGTGCCTGCGCTGGAGACGCTGTTCAACGCCAGCTTTTTGCCACGAGACATTTACCTGATCAGCCGCATGCCCAGCGAGCCCTTGGCCAGCGACATCTTGCCTGTGGCCATCATTTCTTTGGTTTTGGCTTTTGTGGCCACGCTCTACCCCAGCTGGCGTGCCAGCCAGGTCAACCCGGCGGAGGCGCTGCGCTATGAATGACACAAAAAACGCCGTGGTGCTGCAGGCCCAGGGCTTGACCAAGCGCTTTTCCGAAGGGCGCTTGGATGTGACCGTGCTGCAGGGCGTGGACCTGGCCGTGCACGCGGGTGAGACGCTGGCAATTGTGGGCGCTTCGGGCTCTGGAAAGAGTACCTTGCTGCATTTGCTGGGCGGTCTGGACGCCCCAACCCAGGGCTCGGTGCAATTGAAGGGCCAGTTGTTGTCGGCCCTGAGCGCGGCCGAGCAAGGCCAATGGCGCAACCGTTATTTGGGTTTTGTCTACCAGTTCCACCATTTGCTGCCCGAATTCAGTGCCCTGGACAACGTGGCCATGCCGCTGTGGATTCGCCGCCAAGACCGCGCCGAAGCCGCTGCCGTGGCCACGGGTTGGTTGCAGCGCGTAGGCCTGGGCGAGCGCCTGCACCACCGGCCTTCGGAGTTGTCGGGTGGCGAGCGCCAGCGTGTGGCGCTGGCCCGCGCTCTGGTCAACGACCCGGCCTGCGTACTGGCCGACGAGCCCACCGGCAATTTGGACCGCGAAACGGCCGACGGTGTGTTTGCCCTGATGCTGCAACTGGCCCGCGAGCGCGGCACCGCTTTTGTGGTGGTCACACACGACCAGGCCTTGGCCGCCCGCTGCGACCGGCAGCTGCACTTGGTCAAGGGCGTATTGCAAGCGCCTGTTTGATCGGTTTGACGCGCCATGTGGATCGATACGCACTGCCACCTGGACGCGGCCGAGTTTGATGCTGACCGCGATGCGGTGCGCGAATCGGCTCGCCAAGCGGGTGTGACGCGCTGCGTGATCCCGGCGGTGCACGCGGGCCATTGGCCGCAAGTGGCGCAGCTGGCGGAACGGTTTGACGACGCCTACGCCTTGGGCATCCACCCTTTGTATGTGCCGCAAGCGCAAGAAGCTGATGTGCTGGCGTTGGACCAGGCATTGACCGAGCGCCGTGATGACCCGCGCCTCGTGGCCTTGGGCGAGATCGGGCTGGACCTTTTTGTGCCCGAGCTGTGCACGCCGGCCATGCGCGGGAGGCAGTGGTTTTTTTACACCGCACAACTCAAGCTCGCGCAAAAGCATGGGCTGCCCGTGATCTTGCATGTGCGCCGCTCGGCCGACCTCTTGCTCAAAGGCTTGCGCCAGTGCCGCATCTCTTCTGGCATTGCGCACGCTTTCAACGGCAGTCTCCAACAGGCGCACGCCTTTGTGGACATGGGCTTTGCGCTGGGCTTTGGTGGCACCTTGACTTATGAGCGTTCCTTGCAACTGCGCCGACTGGCTTGCGAGCTGCCCCTGAGCGCCTTGGTCTTGGAGACCGACGCGCCCGACATCCCGCCGCAGTGGCTCTACCAAACCGCCGAGCAGCGGGCGCTGGGCGCCGCACAGGGGCGCAACAGCCCCGCCGAGTTGCCGCGCATCGCGCAGGTACTGGCCGGGTTGCGGAATGTGTCGCTGGCCGATCTCGCGGCAGCCTCCAGTGCCAATGCTTGTCGCGCTCTGCCCAAGTTGAGGGCTTTGATTGGCGCTCGTTAGTTGAAGGCAAGTGGACAGGTGCTTTGGGTGAAACCGACCCTGGTACAGGGCAGTTGCAGCACTGTGAGGTAGGAGGTCAGCCCGTGCACCCCGGTTATGCAATGCCCTACCCATGCTGGGCATGGGCAGGGCAGGCTTTGTGGTGGCCTCAGGCGGCCAGTTTGACAGCTTCGGCCGGAGCGACCTGGTCTAAGGCGCTGCGCAACTGCTGCAGCGTGCGCTGCACGTTGTGCCACTTTTCCAGGCCGAACAGCCCCATGCGGAAGGTACGGAAATCGGCAGGTTCGTCGCACTGCAGCGGCACGCCTGCTGCCGTTTGCAGACCTTCGGCCAGAAACTTTTTGCTGCTTTGGATGTCGGGATCGGTGGTGTAGCTGACGACCACGCCAGGGGCTTCAAAACCCGGTGCTGCCACGCTCGGGAAGCCGCGCTCGGTCAGCAGTTGGCGCACGGCCCGGCCCAACGCCATTTGCTCTTCACGCACTTTGGCAAAGCCATAGTCATCGGTTTCAACCATGGCGTCACGCAAGCGCAGCAGTGCGTCGGTGGGCAAGGTGGTGTGGTACATGTGGCCACCACTTTCGTAGGTTTCCATCACCTGCAGCCACTTTTTCAGATCCATGGCGAAGGTGGTGCTGGTCGTGCCGTCAATCGCCTGACGGGCGCGTTCGCTCAGCATGACCATGGCGCAGCAAGGTGAGCTGCTCCAACCTTTCTGTGGTGCGCTGATCAGCACATCCACGCCCGTGGCCTTCATGTCCACCCACATCGCGCCCGAGGCGATGCAATCCAGCACCAGCAAGCCGCCCACGGCGTGCACCGCGTCGGCCACGGCTTTCAGGTAGTCATCGGGCAGCATCATGCCGGCGGCGGTTTCGACGTGCGGGGCGAACACCAAAGCGGGTTTTTCGGCGGCAATGGCGGCAGTCACCTCGGCAATCGGAGCGGGGGCCCAGGCGGCTTGGGAGCCGTCCGCAATGCGGCGGGCCTTGAGCACACTGTGGCTCTTGGGGATCTGGCCCATGTCAAAAATCTGTGTCCAGCGGAAGCTGAACCAGCCGTTGCGGATCACCATCACGTGTTGGTTGGTGGCGAACTGGCGGGCGACCGATTCCATGCCGAAGGTGCCACTGCCGGGCACCAGTGCGACCGAATGCGCACCGTACACGGTTTTGAGCATGCGCGAGATGTCGGTCATCACGCCGCCAAAACGCTTGGACATGTGGTTCAAGGCGCGGTCGGTGTAGACCACCGAAAATTCGAGCAGACCGTCAGGGTCGATGTGGGGCAGCAATCCGGGCATGTGTGTCTCCGTGTTTCAACGCTTCAAAAGGCAAAGCTTACAGTACCTTGGCGCAAGGGGTGTGGCGGCGTCTGACCCATGCATGGGCAGTGCATGGCTGGTTTTCCGAGGTCAAGCTGGATGAGGTGCCCAGCTTTCTGTCACATCGGTCTTAAAAGATGCGTGTCATCAGCCGACTTGGTTGGGGTGCCAATTCGCTGGAATGCGAATTCATTGGGTCGGGATTTTCAAAATGTCGAGGTGAAGGTTGACGTTCAGGTAATCCTTCACACCTGATGGCAGTTGTTTGAGTTGTTTCATTTCCGGTGAAAGCATCCAGAATGAGGGGAAAACCAAAGTCTTGGAGGTATCACCCATCAAGGTTTTGAACTGGTTAAAAGTCAGGCGTTTGTCTTCTGCCTTCAAATACATGGTTGGGCCACGCAGCCAAGTTCGTATGTCAATTACCACGAACTCGGAGAAGGCCTCTTTCAGTTCGGATCTATGGCTCGACAGAAACCGCTTGTATTCCACACAAGGTGGGCAGTCTGTCGCACCGAGGTAGAGAAACAGAGGTTTTTCTGCTTTTCTGGCCATTTCAATAGCTGGCGTGAGATCAAACACGCGCTCGCGCAGCGAGAAGGGGGCCTCGACCACAACAGGCGAGTAGTCAGAGGGAATGGCCGCTTGGGTCGAAAAGACAAAAAAACACATCCACACAGCCAAAATTTGTCGCATGGTCGTCCCCATCGTCGATACCGGGTGGCTCAACGCCCGCGCCGCACGCGCAAAATTTCGTCCAAGATCAGCAAGGCAGCGCCCACGCTGATGCCGGCATCGGCCACGTTGAAGGCCGGAAAGTGCCAGGCGCCCCAGTAAAAGTCCAGAAAATCGACCACGTAGCCGTGCAGCAGGCGGTCCACCACATTGCCAATTGCACCGCCCAAAATCAGCGAAATGGCCAGGCTGAAGAGTTTTTGGCCGGGGTGGGCACGCAGCATCCAGACCATGAAGATGGCTGCGGCCACGCCGATGCCGGTGAAAAACCAGCGCTGCCAACCGCCAGCACCTGCCAGAAACGAGAAGGCAGCGCCGTGGTTGTGCACCCGCACCAGGTTGAAAAACGAGGTGATGGGCGTGCTGTCGCCCAACTGGAAAGCACCCAGCACCAGCACTTTGGTGAACTGGTCGAGCACCAGCACCAAAAGGGCAATGCCCAGCCAGAGCGCCATGCCAGTGCTTTTGCCGGAGCCGCCTTTGCCGAATTTTTTGGAGCTGGCCATGTGCTTGCCTTGTCTTTCGGGTGGGTGAGGTTCAGGCAACGAGGCGGGTTTCGCCAGCGCCGTGCAGGTTGCTCACGCAACGACCACAAATCGTGGGGTGCGCGGCGTCATGGCCCACGTCGTCCACATAGTGCCAGCAGCGCTCGCATTTCGTGGCTTGGCTGGCTGCAACTTGCACGACCAATGCATCGCCTGCCTGCAAAGTCACTTTGGAGGTGATGAACACGAACTTGATGTCCGCGCCCAAGCTGGCCAGCAGGGCGTGGTCTGCAGCAGGCGCGGTCAAGGTGATTTCGGCTTGCAGCGACGCGCCCACCTGACCTGCGGTTCGCAGGTTTTCGATGTCCTTGTTCACCAGGTCACGGATGTCGCGGATGCGGGCCCACTTGGCGAGCAGATCTGCATCGGCCAAGCCGAAGTCGCTGAAGGTTTCGAGGAAGATGGATTCGGAGGTGCCGAAAGTCTTCCAGGCTTCTTCGGCCGTGAACGACAGGAAAGGGGCCATCCAACGCAGCATGCCGTGGGTGATGCGGTAGAGCGCGGTTTGGGCGCTGCGACGGGCCAGGCTCTTGGGCGCTGAGGTGTAGAGGCGGTCTTTGAGCACATCGAGGTAAAACGCACCCAGGTCTTCCGAGCAGTAGATCTGCAGCTTCGAGACCACGGGGTGGAACTCGTACTTGTCGAAGTGGGCGCGGATGTCGGCTTGCAACTCGGCGGCGCGGGCCAGGGCAAAGCGGTCGATTTCCAGCAGTTGGTCGTCGGGCACCGTGTCTGTGGCGGGGTCGAAGTCGCTCACGTTGGCCAGCAAGAAGCGCAAGGTGTTGCGGATGCGGCGGTAGGCATCCACCACGCGGGCCAGGATCTTGTCGTCGATGTTCAGGTCGCCCGAGTAGTCGGTGCTGGCCACCCACAGGCGTACGATCTCTGCGCCCATTTTGGTGTTGATGGTTTGTGGCTCGACGGTGTTGCCCAGGCTTTTGCTCATCTTGCGGCCTTGTCCGTCGGTGGCAAAGCCGTGCGTCAACAGGCCGCGGTAAGGGGCGCGGTCGTACAAGGCGCATCCCAAAAGCAGCGAGCTGTGGAACCAACCGCGGTGCTGGTCGTGGCCTTCCAGATAGAGGTCTGCCTCAGGACCCTCGGCATGGAAGGGCGCTACGCCATAGGCGTCTTTGTGGCTGGTGCGCAGCACATGCTGGAAGGTGGAGCCGGAGTCAAACCAGACTTCCAGAATGTCGGTGCTCTTGGTGTAGTGCGGCGCATCGGCTGCGCCCAAAATCTCTTCCACCGTCACGCGGCTCCAGGCTTCGATGCCGCCTTTCTCCACAATGTCGGCGGCCTGGTCCAGGATGGCCATGGTGTTGGGGTGTAACTCGCCACTGTCCTTGTGCAAGAAAAACGGCACGGGCACGCCCCATGAGCGCTGGCGCGAGATGCACCAGTCGGGGCGGTTGGCGATCATGTCGCGCAGACGCGATTTGCCGTTCTCGGGGTAGAAGCGGGTTTGCTCAATCGCATCCAAAGCCAGCTGGCGCAAGGTTTTGGGGGCCTTGTCTTGGGTAAATACGCCCTCGCCCTCGTCCATTCGCACAAACCACTGGGCGGCGGCGCGGTAGATGACGGGGGTTTTGTGACGCCAGCAGTGGGGGTAGCTGTGGGTGATGGTCACGGTGGACAAAAGTCGACCCGCATTTCGCAAGGCATCGAGCACCACCGGAATGGCTTTCCAGATGTGCAGGCCTCCAAACAGCGGGAAGTCGGCCGCGTAGGTGCCGTTGCCTTGCACAGGGTTCAGGATGTCGTCGTACTTCAGGCCGTTGGCGATGCAGGAGTTGAAGTCGTCCACGCCGTAAGCGGGCGAGGAGTGGACCAAGCCCGTGCCGTCGCTGTCGCTGACGTATTCGGCCAAGTACACGGGCGACAGGCGCTTGTAGCCCGTGTCCACGTCGTACAAGGGGTGGCGGAAGTTCAGACCGCCCAGAGCCGTGCCTTTGGCCGTGGCCAGCACCGTGCCGCCTTGCAGGCCAAAGCGCTCTAGGCATTTGTCCACCAGCGATTCGGCCAGCACCAGGCAGCCTTTGTCGGTTTGCACCAATGCATAAGTCAGCTCGGGGTGGGCGTTCAGAGCCTGGTTGGCGGGGATGGTCCAGGCGGTGGTGGTCCAGATCACGGCAAAGCCGCTTTGACCAGCGGGCAAGGCGGCGAGGCCAAAAGCGGCGGCCAGCTTGGCCGCGTCATCGGTTTCAAAGGCCACGTCCAGCGTGTCGCTTTGCTTGTCCTGGTATTCGATCTCGAACTCAGCGAGTGACGAGCCGCAGTCAAAGCACCAGTACACAGGCTTGAGGCCCCGGTAAACAAAGCCGCGCTCGATCACGCGTTTGAAGGCGCGGATTTCACCGGCCTCGTTGGCAGGATCCATGGTGCGGTAGGGGCGCTCCCAGTCGCCCAGCACGCCCAGGCGTTTGAAGTCTTCTCGCTGTTGGCCGATTTGCTCGGTGGCAAAGGCGCGGCTCTTGGCCTGCATGTCGTCGCGGCTCAGGTTGCGGCCGTGCAGTTTTTCGATCGCATTTTCGATCGGCAAGCCATGGCAGTCCCAGCCGGGGATGTATTGCGCATCAAAGCCCGCCAATTGTTTGGACTTGACGATCATGTCTTTCAGCACTTTGTTCAGCGCGTGGCCGATGTGCAGCTTGCCGTTGGCGTAGGGCGGGCCGTCGTGCAGAACGAACAGCGGGGCACCCTGGCGTGCGGCGCGCAGTTTTTTGTACAAACCACCGTCGTTCCACTCGCTCACCCAGCCCGGCTCGCGCTTGGGCAGGTCGCCGCGCATGGGAAACGGCGTGTCCATCATGTTGATGCGGGTGTCGGGGTTTTGGGTTTTGTCGTTCATGGTGCGTCAAGTCGAGAGGGCTTCGACAAGCTCAGCCCGAGCGGCGGGCCGTTCGGAGAGATCAAGAGAGGGTGGGCCGTGGAGGTCGTTTGCCCTGAGCCTGTCGAAGGCGGCAAACGAGGGCCGGAGCGTCAAATTCGGTCGCGGGTGGTTTGGCGGCTGGTTTCACCATGGCGCGAAGCAAACCAGGCTTGTGCGTCATCACAGTCTTTGGCAATCCCTTTTGTCAGGGCGTCCAGACCGTCGTACTTGAGTTCGTCGTGTAATTTATGCAGCAAGTCCACACGGATGATTTTACCGTAGCCCCCCTCGGCTCCCAGTTGGGCTGGCCAGTCGAAGGCATGCGTCTCCAGCAGCACACGCCCGCCGTTGACGTCATTCGGGTCGAGCGAGGGACGGATGCCCAAATTGGCCACGCCCTTCAGGGGTTGGTCGGCCAGGCCATGCACTTGAACCACAAAGATGCCGCTGGCGGCTGGCTTCCAATGCGCAAAACGCAAATTCAAGGTCCGAAAGCCATCGCCTGCTCCTTCTGCCGTGGCGGCCAGTTCGCGCCCGAGCTTGCGCCCGTGCACCACATGGCCGCTGATGCTGTAGGGCCGCCCGAGCAGGGCCTGCACCGCAGCCATGTCGCCCCGGTGAAGGGCCTCGCGAACGGCCGAGCTGGACACGCGCAGGCCGCGCACCTCGTAGCTGTTCATGCGGGCCACATCAAAGCCCAAGTTTTGCCCTGCCGCGTCGAGCATGGCGTAGTCGCCTGCACGTTGTGCACCAAAGCGGAAATCGTCGCCCACCAGCACATAGCGCACGCCCAGGCCCTGCACCAGCACTTGTTGGATGAAGTCTTCAGGCAATTGACCGGCCAGCCGGGCATCAAAGGGCAAAACCACCACCTGGTCGACCCCGCAGCGCTCGAGTTCTTGCAGTTTGTCGCGCAGCGTGGCGATGCGGGCCGGAGCCAGATCGGGCTTGTTCAGTGCCTTGGCAAAGTAATCACGCGGGTGGGGCTCGAAGGTCATCACGCAACTGGGCACACCCCGGTGCGCTGCTTCGCTGCGCAAGAGCGCCAGCATCGCTTGGTGACCGCGGTGCACGCCATCGAAGTTGCCAATGGTCAGGGCGCAGGCGGGGGCCAAGTCGGGGTGGTGGAAGCCTCGGAAAACCTTCATGTCGCTGCTCATGTCCTGCCTGTGCGCTGGGCCTGGCGCCAGCTTTCACGGTTTTGTCAATGTAAGAGGGTATATTGTGACTGAGCCCGATCGCTTCATCCTAGTCCCCCAAGGCTTGTGGGCCGATCGAGACGGTACATTTCGTGTCAGTGGTTTTTTAAACTGTTGGATGGAGGCGTCTGTGAAGGTTTTGAAACTCTCGGCCCAAGGCTTGCCGCAATCGTGGATCACGTTGGAGCAAGCTGTCACCCATTACGCGGCCGACGAGGTGCGCTGGGAGGCGGGCCAGCAAGTGGCCGTGTTCCATGGGGGGCACAACGCGCTCACCGGCCAGCAATCCATCATCACCGTCAACAGCATCATCGGCACCCATGGCGTGCCCCGCATCAACCCGTTTGACCTGGTATCGGGCTTGACCAATCCCAAGTTGTTTGTGCGCGATCGCAATGTCTGCGCCTATTGCGGCGGACATTTTCACGAATCGGTGCTGACCCGTGAGCACATTGTTCCCGTCAGCCAAAAAGGCCCTGACCACTGGATGAACGTGGTCACCGCTTGCCGCTCTTGCAACCACCGCAAAAGCAGCCGCACACCGGAGCAGGCCAACATGCCGCTGCTCTACGCGCCCTATGTGCCCAGCCTGTGGGAAGACTTCATCTTGCGCAATCGACGGATCCTGAGTGACCAAATGGCTTTCTTGATGGCGCATGTGCCCAAAAATTCTCGCTTGATGGCCTGATCCGGCGGCGCGGCTGCACGCCTTGCGTCAGACAGCAAAGCGCCGCATCATTCCACCCTGAATACAAAAGAATCCACAACGGCTGGCCTTTACGGCAATGGCCGGGTGATGGATTCATCAGGGAGACCCGCCATGCCTTACCCACCCTTGGCCTTGCGCCAGCAGTTTGCCAGCACGCCAGGCCTGAGCCGACGCGCCAGTTTGTCGGCGCTACTTTTGTCGCCGTGGCTGCTCAAACGTGCTCATGCCCAGGTCTTGCAGCCCGTGGACTCTGGCGGGCACCGCGGCGTTCAGCTCGCCATGTCCTGGCCCGCTGGCCGATCTCCACAAGGTTTTTGGGTGAGTGAGAAATTCGATGGCGTGCGGTCCGTTTGGGATGGGCGCGTTTTGCGCTTTCGCAGTGGCCGCATCATCGCGGCCCCAGTTTGGTTTCTGTCGGCGCTGCCCCAGGTCGCGCTTGACGGCGAGTTGTGGATGGCGCGGGGGGCCTTTGACCGGCTCTCTGGCGTGGTGCGCCAAGCCGAGCCCGACGACGAGGCTTGGCGGGCGGTCAAGTACCTGGTGTTTGACGCACCCGGTCATGCCGCCCCGTTTGCGCAGCGCGTGGCATTGGTGCAATCCACATTGGCGCAAGCGCAGCAGCCTTGGCTGATGCCGGTCGCGCAGCGCGAGGTGAACGACGCTCGCGCTTTGCAGGTCTTGTTGGAGGAGACGGTGCGCCAAAGTGGCGAGGGGCTGATGCTGCACCGCGCCGATGCCTTGTGGCAGCCGGGCCGCACCGACGCGTTGTTCAAGCTCAAACCCGAGTTGGACGAAGAGGGCCTGGTGGTGGGCCACCAGCCAGGCAAGGGGCGTTTGTTGGGCATGACCGGGGCTTTGCTGGTGCAAATGCCGTCGGGCCAGCGCTTTGCCCTAGGATCTGGCCTGAGCGATGCCCAGCGCCGCAACCCGCCACCCGTGGGGGCTTGGGTCACGTACCGGTACCGCGAGCGCACACCCTCTGGTTTGCCGCGTTTTGCTTCTTTTGTGCGGGTACGGGAGCCGGAGTGAGCATGTAAAAAGGCCCCTCTCGGGGCCTTCTTGTGGGTCTGCTCATTCAGAACATGCTGGTCTTGAGCCGCAAGGCGGGAGGGCAGCGCGTTTCGGGCTCAGAGGCGCTTCGCTTTGCCACATCGCCCGACCCGCGCCGCCCTCCCGCCTTGCTTGGGTTCCTGGTTCGCCTCAGGCGAACACGCCTGCCGTCTCTTGCATGCGGGCCGACACTTCACCCAACTGGTGCAGGGTGTCGCCAAAGGTCATGTCCAGCTGCGTCAACTTCTTGAAGTAGTGGCTGGCGATGTACTCGTCGGTGACGGCAATGCCGCCGTGCAGCTGCACCGCCTGCTGGCCGATGAAGCGCATGGACACGCCCAACTGGTACTTGGCGCGGGCCAAGGCGCGGCGGCGCTCGTCGGCGGGGGCATGCAATTTCAGGCTGGCGTAGTAACTCATCGAGCGGCCCAGCTCCAGCTGCATCTTCATGTCGGCCACGCGGTGGCGCAGAGCCTGGAAGCTGGCGATGTTCACGCCGAACTGCTTGCGGGTGTTCATGTAGTCCACGGTGATGGCCAGGGTCTTGTCCATCACGCCCACAGCCTCGGCGCAGGCGCAGGCGATGCCCACGTCCACGGCTTCTTCCAAAGCGGTCAGGCCGTTCAAGGTGATCAGCTGCGCGGGCGCTTGGCTGAGCACCACCTCGGCGGCGCGTGAGCCGTCTTGCGTGATGTAGGCCTGAGTGCTCACGCCGCTGGCGCTGCGCTCAACCAAGAACAAAGCGATTTGGCCGTTGACGGTGGCGGGCACCACAAAAGCGTCGGCCTGGTCGCCTACGGCCACCACGCTCTTGGTGCCGCTCACCGTCCATGTGTCGCCAGATTCGCTGGCCTGTGCGGCGCAACGGTTCAGCTGATAGCGGGCACCGCGTTCTTGCTGCGCCAACACGACGATGGCTTCGCCTGCCGCCATGCGGGGCAACCAAGCGGCTTGCAGGGCTGCAGGGGCGTGGGTTTGCAGCGTGGCGCTGCAGATCAGGGTCTGGGTCAGGGGTTCGAGCACGATGCCGCGCCCGAGCTCTTCCATCGTGACCATGGCTTCGGTCGGGCCCATGCCCATACCGCCGTGCTCTTCGCTCACGTACAGGCCCGTCAGGCCCAACTCGGCCATTTCGCCGTAAGCGGCGCGGTCAAAACCGCCCGCAGCGACGATGGCGCGGCGGCGGTCAAAGTCATAGCCCTTGTCCACCCATTTGCGCACCGCGTCACGCAGTTGTTCCTGGTCGTCAGAAAAATCGAAATCCATGTGTGTCTCCTTAACCCAGAACTGTCTGAGCGACGATGTTGCGTTGCACTTCGTTGCTGCCGCCGTAAATGGTGGTCTTGCGCATGTTGAAGTAGTTGGCGGCCAGGGGCGCGTTGGCCACCACGCCACCGGGGAAGTCGCCTTGCCAGCCCGCGTCCATGGCTTCGAAGATGAAGGGCAGGGCAAAGGGGCCCGCAGCCTGCATCATCAGCTCGGTGTAGCGCTGCTGGATTTCGCTGCCTTTGATCTTCAAGAGGCCCGCGATGTCGAGCGAGTTCTTGCCTGACTTTTCAGCCGACAAGACGCGCAGCACCAGCATTTCCAGGGCGACGATGTCGACTTCGAGCTTGGCTATTTCGTCACGGAAACGCAGGTCGTCATAGACGCCTTCGGTTTTGGCAATGCGCTTCAAACGCTCCAACTCGCGTTTGGCGCGGTTGACGTCAGCGATGTTGGTGCGCTCGTGGGCCAGCAGGTGCTTGGCGTAGTTCCAGCCCTTGTTTTCTTCACCAATCAGGTTTTCAGCAGGCACTTCGACGTTGTCAAACCAGACCTCGTTGACTTCGCACTCGCCGTCCAGTAGCTTGATGGGGCGCACGGTGATGCCGGGCGACTTCATGTCGATCAGCAAGAAGGAAATGCCGGTTTGGGGCTTGCCCTCGGTGCTGGTGCGCACCAGGCAGAAAATCCACTCACCGTATTGGCCCAAGGTGGTCCAGGTTTTTTGGCCGTTGACGATGTATTTGTCGCCTACGCGCTCGGCGCGGGTTTTGAGGGAAGCCAAGTCAGAGCCGGAGCCTGGCTCGCTGTAACCCTGGCTCCACCAGACTTCGCCGCTGGCGATGCCGGGCAAAAAGCGCTGTTGCTGCTCGGCGTTGCCAAAAGCCATGATCACCGGGGCCACCATCACCGGGCCAAACGGCACCACGCGGGGGGCACCGGCCAGGGCGCATTCTTCTTCAAACAAATGCTTTTGCACGGCGGTCCAGCCGGGGCCGCCAAACTGCGTGGGCCAACCCCAGCCCAGCCAGCCTTTCTTGCCCAAAATTTTGGCCCAGCGCTGCATGTCCTCACGCGTCAGGCGCATGGCACTGTGCACTTTTTGTGAAATGTCGGCGGGCAAGTTGTCCTTGACCCAAGTGCGGATCTCGTCGCGAAACGCGACTTCGTCGGGGGTGAATGCCAAATCCATGGGGGAGTCTCTCCGTTGGGTGTGGGAATTTTTGAGTGCAGTTCAAGCAAAATCAAACGACCGTGCTTTTTATCACGCGCAGACCGATTCGGCTTGTCCTTGGTGCGACAAACGCCAAGAGACTTTCAGTGAGCAGGGATAATCCGTCCCTTCATGAGAAACATCGTCATTCTGATTTCGGGCTCGGGCTCCAACATGGCTGCCATCGTGCGTGCGGCAGAGCAGGACCGCTGGGCCGAGCGCTTGAACGCCCGGGTGGCCGCCGTGCTGAGCAACCGGGCCGATGCCCAAGGCTTGGCCTTCGCCCAAGACCGCGGCCTATTCACCCAGGTCTTGGACCACAAGGCTTTTGCCAACCGCGAAGAGTTTGATGCTGCCTTGATGGCCGAAATCGACCGGCATGCGCCTGCTTTGGTGGTGCTGGCGGGTTTCATGCGCATCTTGACCCCCGGTTTTGTGGCGCACTACGCCGGACGCTTGCTCAACATCCACCCCTCCTTGTTGCCCGCTTTCCCGGGGCTCAACACGCACCAACGGGCGATCGATGCCGGCTGCCGCTTTGCCGGTGCCACGGTCCACCAAGTCACGGCCGAGTTGGACCACGGCAGCATCGCGGCGCAGGCGGTGGTGCCGGTGCTTCCAGACGACACCGCCGAGTCACTGGCAGCGCGTGTGCTCACCCAAGAGCACCTCATTTATCCGCAGGCGGTCGCTCAGTTTTTGGCTCAATCGCCGATGCGTTCAAAGCGCGGTTGAACTTTGCCATTGAACTCGGCCACCTCGGCAAACATGGCGGCAGGCCTGACCCACAGGCCTTGTTCGCCATAAAGCGCTTGGTAAAGCGTCATGGGTTGCAGGTCTTCGCTGTGGCGAACGGTGCCCAGTACGCGGTACTGGCCACCTTTGTAATGGCGGTAAAGGCCTTGAGGCGTTTCGATCAGGGGCGGCAAAGTTTCAGACATGGTTTTCCTGTTGAGGTTCTGAGCGGGCCTTCTGGATGGGACAATACGCCCCTATGCATCCAAAAGCCCTGTTAGATGCCTGCGCCGATTTGGTCAGGCTGGTCCTCCAATTTGAACACCCCGCTGACGCCGTCGTGTCTCGGTATTTCCGCGAACACCGCTCTTTGGGCCCCCGCGAACGCGCCACCTTGGCCGAAACCGCTTTTGCCGTACTGCGCAAAAAACTGCTGTTCGAGCAGTTGGCCCGCTCGGGTTCGGGCGCCAAAGAGCGCAAGCTGGCGATTTTGGGCTTTTTTGGCCCGCGCGATTTTCTGGCCTCAGCGCTGAATGACACCGAGAAAAAATGGCTCGCGACCTGTGACGCCATTCCGGTCGACGCCCTGATGGCCCCGCACCGCCACAACCTGCCCGAGTGGATGGCGCAAGCCCTCCAAGCCCAGTTGGGTGAGGATTTCTGGGACTTGGCCGAACACCTGCAACAACCTGGCACTTTGGATTTGCGCGTGAACATGCTCAACGCCAAGCGCAGCGACATCCAAAAAGAGCTGGCGCAAGCGGGCATCCCTTCTGAGATCACGCCTTATTCGCCCTGGGGTCTGCGCCTGCAAGGCAAACCCGCCTTGCAAAAAACCGACGCCTTCACACGGGGCGCATTCGAAGTTCAAGACGAAGGCTCTCAGTTGTTGGCCTTGCTGGTTGATGCGCACCGGGGCGAGATGGTGGTGGACTTTTGCGCGGGCGCAGGCGGCAAAACGCTGGCGCTGGGCGCGGCCATGCGCAGCACAGGCCGTTTGTACGCTTTTGACGTGTCCGGCCACCGCCTCGATGCCCTCAAACCCCGCATGGCCCGCAGTGGCTTGTCGAACGTGCATCCGGCGGCCATTGCGCATGAGCGCGACGACCGCGTGAAACGTCTGTCGGGCAAGATCGACCGCGTGTTGGTCGACGCACCTTGCTCAGGCTTGGGCACTTTGCGCCGCAACCCCGACTTGAAATGGCGGCAAAAGCCCCAAGCTGTGCAGGAGTTGACCGAAAAGCAGCAAGCCATCCTGCAAAGTGCCTCGCGCATGGTCAAGTCGGGCGGCCGTTTGGTGTATGCCACCTGCAGCGTGTTGCCCGAGGAAAACGAGTTGATCGCACAAGCCTTCAGCGCCGCCAACCCGGACTTTGTCCCTCTGAACGTGGCCCAAGAGCTGGACAGGCTCAAAGTGCCCGACGCAGCCAGCCTGTGCTCACCGGCCCCATCGGGCGATGCCCACCCCGATGCCTCGCCTGCCGGCACATTCCTCAGGTTGTGGCCCCATCGCCATGCCACGGATGGGTTTTTCGCCGCAGCATGGGTTAAAAAGTAATCTTTTGAAGCCCTTGATGGCCGAATTCGGTCGAAAACGCTGTCCTTTTTGGGGCGGCAAACTTAAAATCTTTGAATTGCCTGGATTCAGGCGCCTGTAGAAAGACAGACTCATGTTGTTGCCTGATTGGGCTTTTTTGGATGCCGTGGTTCACTGGATGGGCCATGGGCTGTTTGATTTCTCTTGGTGGCAAATGGTGTTGATCACCTTGGGCTTGACCCACATCACCATCGCCAGCGTCACGATTTTCCTGCACCGCCACCAAGCGCACCGCGCCTTGGACCTGCACGCGATCCCTTCGCACTTTTTCCGTTTCTGGCTGTGGCTGACCACGGGCCAAGTGACCAAAGAGTGGGCAGCCATTCACCGCAAGCACCACGCCAAATGCGAGCAAGCCGAAGACCCGCACAGCCCCCATGTCCACGGCATCAAAACCGTTTTGTTCACAGGCGCTGAGCTGTACCGCAAGGAATCAAAGAACCTGGAAACCATCAAGCGGTTCGGCCACGGCACGCCTGACGACTGGATCGAGCGCAACCTCTACACCCGCTTTTCTTGGCAGGGTGTTGCCCTGATGCTGATCATCGATGTGGCGATGTTTGGCTTTTTGGGCCTGACCGTCTGGGCTGTGCAAATGGCCTGGATCCCGATCACAGCGGCCGGCATCATCAACGGTGCGGCCCACTACTGGGGTTACCGCAACTTTGAGGCACACGATGCCAGCACCAACATCTCGCCTTGGGGCATCCTGATTGGTGGTGAAGAGTTGCACAACAACCACCACACTTACCCCACGTCGGCCAAGTTGTCGGTCAAACCTTACGAGTTCGACATCGGTTGGTTGTACATCCGCATGCTCGAAACTTTGGGCATGGCCACCGTCAAAAAGACGCCTCCTCGTCTGGCTTATGGCGACATCCGCCCTGTGGCCGACGAGAAAACCCTCGAAGCCTTGATCGCCAACCGTTACGAAGTGATGGCGGGTTATGCACGCAACGTCAAAGCCGTGATGCAGCAGGAAGCTGACAAGCTCAAACTGGACGCCAGTGTGGTGCAAGCGGCTCAGCGCTGGTTGCACCGCGATGCGGCCAAGGTTCCAGCGGCGGCGCAAGCCCAGCTCAAGCAAGCACGCGATGCCAGCCCCGTCCTCGACAAGATGGTGCAAATGCGCGAAGAGTTGAGCCAGATTTGGCTGAACACCTCGCATTCACGCGAGCAATTGGCTGCCGACCTGCAAGCCTGGTGCCGCCGCGCCGAAGAAAGTGGCATTGCCGCTTTGCGTGACTTCTCGGTCAAGTTGCGGGCTGTTCGCCAAGCGGCCTGATCTTTTGGGGCAACCATTCCAACAGGGCCTTCGGGCCCTGTTTGCTTTGTGGTCACAGTGTTTTGATGACAGTGCTCAGGCGCGTGAGACCCCCCTGCGCAGCTTGATCTCCGGTCTGGCCCGTGAAACCTTTTGAAAATGTCGCTGCGCGCATCAATGAATGTCGAACCATGAAGGCCTGACTTGCATAAAGTCCAGGTCGGTGCTCTTAGGTCCGAGGCCTGATGTGTGTAAGGCGGGTCTTGTCCAATGTTTTTACCCATGAAAAAACCCGCCAGAGGCGGGTTTTTTGCGAGGGGCTCAGGCCGAATCACTTCAGCTTGATTTCCTTGTATTCAACGTGCTTGCGAGCTTTGGGGTCGAACTTCATGATCGACATTTTCTCGGGCATGGTTTTTTTGTTTTTGCTGGTCGTGTAGAAGTGACCAGTGCCAGCTGTGGATTCCAGCTTGATTTTTTCGCGTCCGCCTTTGGTTGCCATGGTGTATGACTCCTAATGTTCTGGGTTTAGGCTTGACCGCGTGCACGCAGGTCTGCGAGCACGGCATCGATGCCGTTTTTGTCGATCAGGCGCAGAGCGGCGCTGGAGACGCGCAGACGCACCCAACGGTTTTCTGTTTCAACCCAGAAACGACGGTATTGCAGGTTCGGCAGGAACCGGCGCTTGGTTTTGTTGTTGGCGTGGGAAACGTTGTTCCCTGTCATTGGGCCTTTGCCCGTTACGTCGCAAACGCGTGCCATGTGGACACTCCGATACTTTTTAAACAGCCGGTGCCGATGGGTCTCATGCAGATTTGCACGGGGCCTGGCGCTCCAGCCTCACCTCGCCAAGATGGGTGGCGGTATCCCAGATCGCTGGTTCCGTGATCCCGAATGAAAATCCGGGCAGTTCCAGCAAAGCCTTGAATTATAGCCAGAAAGCGGGGGCTTTTTTGTTGTAAGCCTTGAAGCTTGGGGAGTTTTGCCCTTGGTGGGTGGGCGCAGGGGGTGACTGCTGGGGTTCAGAGGCGCTTCGCTTTGCCACATCACCCCGGCATGCACCCCCTGCGCCCATTTGCAATCCGTTGGCAAGAATACTCAGGTCCGCAGGGCTTCAACCGTTGTGCTGTTCCAAGAAACGCTGCGCATCGAGTGCGGCCATGCAGCCCGTGCCGGCGCTGGTGATGGCCTGGCGGTACACGTGGTCTTGCACGTCGCCTGCAGCGAACACGCCGGGCACGGATGTCTGCGTGGCAAAGCCCTTCAAGCCGCTTTGGGTCACGATGTAACCGTTTTCCAGGGTCAGTTGGCCCTCGAAGATGTCGGTGTTGGGTGCATGGCCAATGGCGATGAAGCAGCCCTTGAGTTCGACATCGTGCAGGCTGCCGTCTTTGGTGCTTTTCAGGCGAATGCCGGTCACGCCCGAGGCGTCGCCCAGCACTTCTTCCAGGGTCTGGAAGGTTTTGAGTTCGATCTTGCCTGCGGCGACCTTGTCCATCAGCTTGTCCACGAGGATGGGTTCTGCTTTGAACTTGTCGCGGCGATGGACCAGATAGACTTTGCTCGCGATGTTGGACAGGTACAGGGCTTCCTCGACGGCGGTGTTGCCGCCGCCCACCACGCAGCAGACCTGGTCGCGGTAGAAAAAGCCGTCGCAGGTGGCGCAGCCACTCACGCCGCGGCCCATGAAGGCGGTCTCGGACGGCAGGCCCAGGTATTTGGCCGATGCGCCCGTGGCGATGATCAGGCTGTCGCAGGTGTAGATGCCGCTGTCGCCGATCAGGGTGAAGGGGCGCTGCTCCAACTGGACGGTGTGGATGTGGTCAAACACGATTTGGGTGTTGAAGCGCTCGGCATGCTCTTGAAAGCGTTGCATCAGGTCGGGGCCCTGCACGCCGTGCACGTCGGCGGGCCAGTTGTCCACCTCGGTGGTGGTCATCAGTTGGCCGCCCTGGGCCATGCCGGTGATCAAAAGGGGTTTCAGGTTGGCGCGGGCAGCGTAAACGGCGGCGGTGTAACCAGCAGGGCCGGAGCCTAAGATCAGGACTTGGGCATGTTGTGTGGGGGTCGTCATAAAAAAGCTATCCGGTCATCAAGATAAAGGGCGTGGAAAAAATTCCACAGATATGCATTGTAAGAAACCCCCAAACACAACGGGCATCAAGGCTTTGTTGCTGGGCCTGCGCATGATCGCCCTCCGGGCTTGCGGGGCTGAGGGCCCGGCATGTGGGCGCATGATGGCTGCGCCCGATCGGGCCTTGATCGGGTAAGCTTGACACTTCATTTATGACTTACTCACTGAACACCTTGACACGAGATGGCGCTGGCGTGGCTTCACCTGCGCCTCAGAAGCTGTGGTCACGTTTTGCCCAGGAAATTCTCTTGCTGCTGGGGGCAGGTCTGCTTTTGTTTTTGACAGTGGCTCTGTGGAGTTATCACCCCCAAGATCCAGCATGGTCCACTTCGGGCAGCGGTGAGGCTGTGCGCAATGGGGTGGGGCGCTGGGGCGCTTTGATCTCGGATTTGGCTTATTTTCTGATGGGATTTTCTGCTTGGTGGTGTGTGGCGGCAGGTTGGCGGGTCTGGTTGGTGGCTTTGGCCAAGTGGTTGCGTGGCGCAGGCCCGCAAGACACTTTGGAGCAGCCCATTTGGCAGCGCAGTTTGTGGGTGTTCTGGGGGGGGCTGGTGGTGTTGCTCTTGGCCAGTTGCGGCCTGGAGTGGACGCGCCTGTACCGTCTTGAATCGGCCTTGCCTGGGCACAGCGGCGGGGTTCTGGGTTATTTGGTGGGGGCGGCGGCTGCGCGCGGACTGGGCTTCAACGGCTCTGCCCTGTTGGGCATCGTGCTGGTCTTGGTGGGTGTAGCCATGGTGTTTCGTTTTTCTTGGGGGCAGTTGGCTGAAAAAATCGGCGCTCGTCTCGATGCCTTGATTCAGTCGCGGCATGAAAAACGCGAGATCGAAGAAGACTTGGCTTTGGGTCAGCAGGCTTTGCGCGAACGCCAGCAGGCCCTCTCACCTCAGGCCATCGAGCCCGAGTGGGATTTGGGTCTGCCCGTCCATGATTCGCCCGATGGCCAGCTGGACTTGCCGCCGGTGCCGGTCAGCAAACCTGCCCCTCGCGTCATTGAGCCGCCCGTGATGGAGGTGCCGCGCAGTGACCGTGTGGTCAAGGAGCGCCAAAAACCCCTGTTCAACGAGCTGCCCGACAGCAAGTTGCCGCAGGTGGATTTGCTCGACAGCCTGTCTATCCGGCAAGAAACGGTTTCGCACGAGACGCTGGAGATGACCAGCCGCTTGATCGAGAAAAAGCTCTCTGATTTTGGGGTCAAAGTGCGCGTGGTGGCGGCGGCCCCTGGCCCGGTGATCACACGCTATGAGATCGAGCCAGACACGGGCGTCAAGGGCTCGCAGGTGGTGAACCTGGCCAAAGACCTGGCGCGTTCGCTCAGCCTGGTGTCCATCCGGGTGATTGAGACGATTCCGGGCAAAAATTTCATGGCGCTGGAGTTGCCCAACGCCAAGCGCCAGTCGATCAAGCTCAGTGAAATTTTGGGCTCTCAGGTCTACCACGAGGCCAAGTCCATGCTGACCATGGGCCTGGGCAAAGACATCATCGGCAACCCGGTGGTGGCCGATCTGGCCAAGATGCCGCATGTGCTGGTGGCCGGCACGACCGGCTCCGGCAAATCGGTCGGTATCAACGCCATGATTTTGTCGCTGCTGTACAAGGCCGAGGCCCGTGATGTGCGGCTCTTGATGATCGACCCCAAGATGCTGGAGATGTCGGTCTATGAAGGTATTCCGCACCTACTGGCCCCGGTGGTGACCGACATGCGCCAGGCGGCGAACGGTTTGAACTGGTGCGTGGCCGAGATGGAAAAGCGCTACAAGCTGATGAGCAAGATGGGCGTGCGCAACTTGGCCGGATACAACCAGAAAATTGACGAAGCCACGGCACGCGAAGAGTTCATCTACAACCCCTTCAGCCTGACACCCGACGATCCTGAGCCGCTCAAGCGCCTGCCGCACATTGTGGTGGTGATCGACGAGTTGGCCGATTTGATGATGGTGGTGGGCAAGAAGATCGAAGAGTTGATTGCACGTTTGGCCCAGAAGGCCCGTGCTGCTGGCATCCACCTGATTTTGGCCACCCAACGCCCCAGCGTGGATGTGATCACGGGCCTCATCAAGGCCAACATTCCGACCCGTATTGCTTTTCAGGTGTCGAGCAAGATCGACAGCCGCACCATCCTCGACCAGATGGGTGCAGAAGCCCTGCTCGGCATGGGTGACATGTTGTACATGCCCTCCGGTACCGGTTTCCCGATCCGGGTGCACGGCGCATTTGTGAGCGACGAGGAAGTGCACCGGGTGGTGAATTACCTCAAGAGCCAGGGCGAGCCCGACTACATCGAAGGCGTGCTCGAAGGCGGCACCACAGACGACGATGGTGGCATGCTGGGCGAGGGCGACAACGGCGAGAAAGACCCGATGTACGACCAGGCCGTGGAGGTCGTTTTGAAGAACCGCAAGGCCAGCATTTCGCTGGTGCAGCGCCACCTCAAGATTGGCTACAACCGCGCGGCCCGCTTGGTCGAAGACATGGAAAAAGCAGGTCTGGTCAGCGCCATGAGTGGCAGTGGTCAGCGTGAGATTTTGGTGCCCGCAAGGGCAGAGTGAAACGAATGACAAACTTTCTTGGGCAACGCCGCGCTATTTTGGTGATCGGTGCATGGGCTTTGGGGTTCATGGCCTTGACCGTGCAGGCCGACAGCGTGGACTTACTGGCCCAGTTCATGAAGCAGGCCCGTAGCGGTAGAGCTGACTTCACCCAGGTGGTCACCTCGCCCAGTCGCCCGGGTCAGACCCCGCGCGCCAAGACATCGAGTGGTCGCTTCGAGTTCCAGCGCCCCGGTAAATTCCGGTTTGACTACCGCAAGCCTTTTGTGCAAACCCTGGTGGCCGATGGCCAGACCTTGTGGCTGCACGATGTGGACCTGAACCAGGTCACGGCCCGTGCGCAGTCGCAGGTGTTGGGCTCAACGCCGGCCGCTTTGCTCACGGCTGCGTCTGATTTGCAGGCCCTCAAAGCCGATTTCAAGTTCAGTGCAGAGCCCGATCAGGGCGGTCTGCATTGGGTCAGAGCCACCCCCCAATCGCCCGATGGGCAAATTCGCGCCGTGATGGTGGGCTTGCGTGCAACGGCCTCCGGCCCCGAGCTGGCCGTGCTCGACGTTCAGGACAGCCTGGGCCAGCGCTCCTTGCTGACTTTCACGGGCTTTGAGCTCAATCCGGCCTTATCCGCCAGCACCTTTGTGTTCAAAGCCCCGGCGGGCGCGGACGTCATTCGCCCTTGATGCGGGCCGGGTGCCAGTGAAAGCCGCCAGTTTGTCGCCCCAAGCCCCCCTGGCCGAGCGCTTGCGTCCGCGGCACTTGGGTGAGGTGATTGGCCAGCAGCATTTGTTGGGCGAGGGTATGGCTTTGCGCTTGGCCTTTGAGTCGGGTCAGCCCCACAGCTGCATTTTGTGGGGGCCGCCGGGCGTGGGCAAAACCACCATCGCCCGTTTGATGGCCGACGCGTTTGACGCGCAATTTTTGAGCATCAGCGCGGTTTTGGGCGGCGTCAAAGACATCCGCGAAGCGGTGGAGAAAGCCGAAGCCGCCCGCACAGGCTTGCACCCGCAGCGCACCATCATGTTCGTGGACGAGGTGCACCGCTTCAACAAAAGCCAGCAAGACGCGTTTTTGCCGCATGTGGAAAGCGGCCTGTTCACGTTCATTGGGGCCACCACCGAGAACCCTTCGTTTGAGGTGAACTCGGCCTTGCTGTCGCGGGCAGCGGTGTATGTGCTGCAGCCCTTGACCGAGGAAGACCTGCAAAGCATCGTGCTGCGGGCGCAGGCCATACAAGCCATCCCCACGATCGAGCCGGATGCGTTGGCCCGCTTGCTGGCCTATGCCGATGGGGATGCCAGACGCTTGCTCAACACGCTGGAAACATTGGCCATGGCGGCGAGGCAGGAAAGTATCGACCCGGTGACCGATACCTGGTTGATGCGCGTGCTGGGCGAGCGCATGCGCCGCTATGACAAAGGTGGCGAGCAGTTCTACGACACGATCAGCGCCCTGCACAAATCGGTGCGCGGCTCGGACCCGGATGCCGCCCTGTATTGGTTTGTGCGCATGCTCGATGGTGGTGCGGACCCGCGCTACATGGCGCGGCGACTGATCCGAATGGCCAGCGAAGACATCGGCTTGGCCGATCCGCGAGCGCTGCGCATGGCGCTGGATGCGGCCGAGGTCTACGAGCGCTTGGGCAGCCCCGAGGGTGAGTTGACGCTGGCGCAGTGTGTGATTTACCTGGCCGTGGCCCCCAAATCCAATGCCGCTTACAAGGCTTTCAACCAGGCCAAGGCTTGGGTCAAAAAAGACGGTACCCGTCCTGTGCCCATGCATTTGCGCAATGCGCCCACCCAGCTCATGAAGCAGCTGGACTACGGCAAGGGCTACCGCTATGCCCACGACGAGGAAGACGGCTTTGCTGCGGGCGAGCGTTATTTGCCAGAGGGCATGCCCGAACCGGGTTTCTACAAACCGGTTCGCCGGGGTTTAGAAATCAAAATTGCCGACAAATTGGAAGAACTGCGAAAGAAAAATGCGGCCACAGGGTAATTCCTGACGGTAATGAATACTGACGAGATCCTTTCTTTCACTACAATCCCGCCACCCCGCCCGGTGTCGCATGAATCTGGCGGGGTTTTTGCTAGTGGTCTGGTGCGCCCACAAGGTGTCGCCCGGCTCGAGAACAACAACCGACGCGAAGAACTGTTAAGCGCAGTTCAAAACACGGAGAAATTTATGGACGTCTTTCTGCAGCAGGTCATCAACGGCCTGGTCATGGGCAGCATGTATGCCTTGGTGGCCTTGGGCTACACCATGGTGTACGGCATCATTAACCTGATCAACTTTGCGCACGGTGAAGTGCTGATGGTGGGCGCTCTGACGAGCTGGTCGGCCATCGGCATGATGCAAGACGCCATGCCCGGGTCTCCCGGCTGGGTCATACTGATTTTGGCCACGATGATCGCCTGCGTTGTTGCCGCGGTGCTCAACTTCACCATCGAAAAAGTCGCTTATCGACCTCTGCGCAACAGCCCCAAGTTGGCCCCCCTGATCACGGCCATTGGCATGAGCATCTTGCTGCAGACATTGGCCATGATCATCTGGAAGCCCAACTACAAGGCTTATCCGACACTGTTGTCCAGCACCCCCATTCAAATGGGCAATGTGGTCATCACGCCCACCCAAATCATGATTTTGGGCGTCACAGCCGTGTCGCTGGCCATCTTGATGTGGCTGGTCAACTACACCCGATTGGGCCGCGCCATGCGCGCCACTTCCGAAAATCCGCGCGTGGCCGCCTTGATGGGCGTCAAGCCCGACATGGTGATTTCGGCCACCTTCGTGATTGGTGCGGTGCTCGCTGCCATTGCAGGCGTGATGTATGCGTCCAACTACGGCACTGCGCAACACGCCATGGGCTTTTTGCCTGGGCTCAAGGCCTTCACCGCGGCTGTATTTGGCGGCATTGGCAATCTGGCTGGCGCCGTCATTGGAGGCATCTTGCTGGGCCTGATTGAAGCCATTGGCTCGGGCTACATCGGTTACCTCACGGGGGGTGTGCTGGGCAGCCATTACACCGATATTTTTGCGTTCATTGTCTTGATCATTGTGTTGACCCTGCGCCCTTCGGGCCTCATGGGTGAACGTGTGGCCGACCGCGCTTGATGGAGCTGAATATGAAAATGAACAAGACGCTTCAATTCGCCTTGCTCGGTGCGGGCCTGTTGATCTTGCCTCTGGTGCTGCAGAGTTTTGGCAACGCTTGGGTGCGCATCGCCGACATGGCCTTGCTCTATATTTTGCTGGCCATTGGTCTGAACATTGTGGTGGGCTATGCGGGGTTGCTCGATTTGGGCTACGTGGCCTTTTTTGCAGTGGGTGCCTACATGTACGGCTTGCTGTCCTCGCCGCACCTGATCAGCACCTTCACCACCATGGCCAGTACATTTCCTGATGGCTTGCACATGTCCATCTGGCTGATCTTGCCTTTGGCTGCGGCCTTGGCGGGTTTGTTTGGCATGTTGCTAGGGGCGCCGACGCTCAAGCTGCGTGGTGACTATTTGGCCATCGTGACTTTGGGTTTTGGTGAAATCATCCGAGTGTTTTTGAACAACCTGGACCATCCGGTCAACATCACGAACGGCCCCAAGGGCTTGTCGCAGATCGACCCCATCTCGATCTTTGGTGTGAACCTGGGCCAAAAGCTGATGATCGGCGACTTCGAAATCGCTTCGGTCTCGCTGTACTACTACCTGTTCCTGAGTTTGGTCTTGATCACCATCATGATCTCGCACCGCCTGGAGGTGTCGCGCATTGGCCGCGCCTGGATGGCCATTCGTGAAGACGAAATCGCCGCCAAGGCCATGGGCCTGAACACCCGGAACCTCAAACTGCTGGCCTTCGGCATGGGCGCCACTTTTGGTGGTGTCTCCGGCGCCATGTTTGCCGGTTTCCAAGGCTTCATCTCGCCCGAATCTTTCAGCCTGATGGAGTCGGTCATGATTGTGGCCATGGTGGTCTTGGGCGGTTTAGGCTATTTGCCGGGTGTGATTTTGGGCGCCATCTTGTTGTCGGCCTTGCCCGAGGTGCTGCGCTACGTGGCCGGCCCCTTGCAGGAGATGACGGGGGGCCGCCTGGATGCGGCCATCCTGCGCCAGTTGTTGGTGGCGTTGGCCATGATCGTGATCATGTTGATGCGGCCTCGCGGGCTGTGGCCTTCGCCTGAGCATGGCCAATCGCTCAAGACGAAATGAAGGAGCAGACCATGAATCCAACAGCGAACAAAGACACGGTCCTCCATGTTTCCGGCATTTCCAAGCGCTTTGGCGGTTTGCAAGCCCTGTCAGACGTGGGCATCACCATTCAGCGCGGACAGGTCTATGGCTTGATCGGCCCCAACGGCGCGGGCAAGACCACCTTCTTCAACGTGATCACGGGCCTGTACACGCCTGACAGCGGCACCTTCGAGCTGGCGGGCAAGCCTTACCAGCCCACCGCGGTGCACGAAGTGGCCAAGGCGGGCATTGCCCGCACTTTCCAGAACATCCGCTTGTTTGCCGAAATGACGGCCCTCGAGAACGTGATGGTGGGCCGCCATGTGCGCACCCATTCGGGTTTGCTGGGCGCGATTTTTCGCACACCCGGCTTCAAAGCCGAGGAAGCCGCCATTGCGCAGCGTGCGCAAGAGCTGCTCGACTATGTGGGCATTGGCAAATATGCTGACTTCAAGGCCCGCACGTTGTCCTATGGCGACCAGCGCCGCTTGGAAATCGCCCGCGCCTTGGCCACAGATCCGCAATTGATTGCGCTGGATGAACCCGCTGCCGGTATGAACGCGACCGAGAAGGTGCAGCTGCGCGAGTTGATCGACCAGATCCGCAAAGACAACCGCACCATCTTGTTGATCGAACACGATGTGAAGTTGGTCATGGGCTTGTGTGACCGCGTCACCGTGCTCGACTACGGCAAGCAAATCGCCGAAGGCACGCCTGCCGATGTGCAGAAAAATGACAAAGTGATTGAGGCCTATCTGGGCACGGGAGGGCACTGAGATGGCCAATGTTCTTTTGAAAGTCAAAGACCTGCAGGTGGGCTACGGCGGCATTCAGGCCGTGAAGGGCGTGAGCCTGGACGTTCGCGAAGGCGAGCTTGTGTCGCTGATCGGCTCCAACGGTGCGGGCAAAACCACCACCATGAAAGCCATCACGGGCACTTTGCCATTACAAGCCGGTGACATCGAGTACCTGGGCAAGAGCATCCAGGGCCAAGGCCCTTGGGACCTGGTCAAACAAGGCCTGGCCATGGTGCCCGAAGGCCGTGGCGTGTTCACCCGAATGACCATCACCGAGAACCTGCAAATGGGCGCGTACATCCGCTCAGACACCAAAGGCATTGCGGACGACATCGAGAAAATGTTCACCATCTTCCCGCGTTTGCGCGAGCGCAAGGACCAGCTGGCGGGCACCATGTCCGGTGGCGAGCAGCAAATGCTGGCCATGGGCCGTGCCCTGATGAGCCGCCCCAAGGTCTTGCTGCTGGACGAGCCGTCCATGGGCTTGTCGCCCATCATGGTCGACAAGATCTTCGAGGTGGTGCGCGATGTGTACGCCCAAGGCGTGACGGTGCTGCTGGTGGAGCAAAACGCCAGCCGCGCGCTGGCCATTGCCGACCGCGGTTATGTGATGGACTCTGGTCTCATCACCATGACGGGTGTGGGCAAAGACATGTTGCAAGACCCCAAGGTGCGTGCAGCCTACCTGGGTGAGTGAGTTGCCACCCGCACAGCAAAAAGCCCGGCTCGCCGGGCTTTTTGCATTTTGGGTTTGAGCCTATCGTTAACTGCGGTGTTTGACAGAGCTGGTATTTGCCTGAAAAGACCCGTGAAGTCTCATGCGGGTCTACCCTGCTTGCAACTTCAAGACTTGGCTTTGTCAGCCTCGGAGGTGAACGAATCGGCGTAAAACTCTTCTTCCGGCAAACCGCCGAGCGCCACATAGTCGCGCTTGGCCGAATCCACCACGATGGGGGCGCCGCAGGCATAAACCTGTTGACCCGACAAGTCCGGGAAGTCCTGCAGCACGGCTTGGTGCACAAAGCCGGTGCGGCCGCTCCAATTGTCTTCGGCTTCAGCGTTCGAGATCACGGGCACGTAGCGCAGGTTCGGCATGTCAGCCAAGCGGGCCTCTATCCAGTCGGCCATGTACAGGTCGGCCGGACGGCGGCCGCCCCAGTACAGCGTGGCGGGGCGGTTGATGCCACGGTGCTGCATGTGCTCGATCAGCGCCTTGATGGGGGCAAAGCCCGTGCCCGAGGCCAACAGCACCATGGGCTTGTCGCTGTCTTCTCGCAGGTAAAAACTGCCGTACGGGCCTTCGGCGCGCAGGATGTCTTTTTCCTTCATGGTGGTGAACACTGGGTCGGTGAACTTGCCGCCGGGCATGTGGCGGATGTGCAGCTCCACCGTGGGGGGGGCCACTTCGAGGGTGTGTGGCGCATTGGCCATGCTGTAGCTGCGGCGCGAACCGTCACGCAGCAAAAATTCGATGTACTGGCCTGCGTGGAACTTCATCACATCGTTGGCAGGCAGTTGCAGTTTCAGCACGATCACGTCGTGTGACTTCTTCTCCAGACTGACCACGCGCACCGGCATTTTCTTGACGGGCAGTCCGCCTTCGGCCGTGACTTGCTTCGATTCGAGTACCACATCGCTTTGGGCGGTGCCGCAGCAAGTCAGCACAAAACCCTGAGCCTCTTCCTCGTCACTCAGGGCTTTGGCCTGGTGTGGGCCATGCACCACGGTGCCCGAGATCTTCTTGCATTTGCAGGAACCGCAAGCGCCGTCCTTGCAGCCGTAGGGCAAACCAATGCCTTGGCGGATGCCGGCGGCGAGCAGGGTTTCGTTGTCATCGGCGGAGAAGCTGCGGCCACTGGGCTGCACGGAAATTTGAAAGCTCATCTTTTGGGTATCCTAGAGGGCTCGTGACTGAACCGGGACCCCTGATTTTGCCTTCAAACCAAACCCCCTTGGGCGCACGGCCTGCCCGCTTTCGCCGTCAACGCGTTTTGATCGTGGGCTGTGGCGATGTGGGTTTGCGAACCGCTGGCCAGCTGGGTGCGCCACAAAGCCAGCGTGTTCGTCTGATGGCGCTGACCTCTTCGCCCGAGCGCGTGCGCTTGCTGCGGGCCTGCGGCATCACCCCTTTGCAAGGCAACTTGGACGATGCGGCCAGTTTGAAGCGCTTGGCGGGCATCGCGCACCGGGTGATCCATTTGGCCCCGCCGCCCACCGACCGCCAAGGCGCCTCGGACCGCGATCCGCGCAGCTTGGCTTTGGTTCGAGCTTTGCGTTTGCGCACTGCTCCACAAGCCTTGGTCTATGGTTCGACCACCGGTGTTTATGGCGACTGCGCCGGGCAGCGGGTGGATGAAACGCGTACTGTGAACCCCCACACCCCCCGCGCCCAGCGCCGGGTCGATGCCGAGAACCTGATGCGGTTTTTGGGGCGCAGTGGCGTACGGGTGAGTGTTTTGCGCATCCCCGGTATTTACGCCCCCGACCGCGAAGGCGGCACGCCGCGTGAACGCTTGCTCAGGGGCACGCCCGTGCTGGTGGCCAAAGAAGACGTTTTCACCAACCACATCCACGCCAACGATCTGGCCCGCGCCTGCGCTGCTGCTTTGTGGCGCGGCAAGCCGCAGCGCGTGGTCAACTTGACCGACGACACCGATTTGAAAATGGGCGACTACTTTGACCTGGCCGCCAGCCTTTACGGCTTGCCCAAACCGCCCCGCATTTCGCGTGGCGACGCCAACACCGCGCTGCCCTTGATGCTGCTGAGCTTCATGAGCGAGTCCCGGCGGCTGGACAACACCCGCATGAAAAAAGAGTTGAAAGTCCGCTTGCGTTACCCCCATGTGCGTGACGGCCTGAGCCCGCAAGGCGCTTTGTTTTCGGGGGCGCGATGACTTCCCTGCGCATCGACAAATGGCTGTGGGCGGCCCGTTTCTACAAAACCCGCAGCCTGGCCAGCGAGGAGATCGGCAAGAACCGAGTGCAGGTCAACGGCCAGGACGCCAAACCGTCCAAAGAGGTCAAACCCGGCGACACGGTGTGCCTGCGCCAAGGTGCTGTGGAGCGCACGGTCGTGGTGCAAGGTTTGAGCGGCGTGCGTGGCCCAGCCCCTGTGGCGCAGCTGCTTTACACAGAAACGCCAGAGAGCATCGAAGCCCGTCAAAAGGCGGCCGAGCAAAACCGCCTGGCCCGCGAGCCCGCGCTCAGCATCGAACAAGGCCGCCCCACCAAGCGCGATCGCAGGCAGATCGAGCGCAACTGGAATGACCGTTGGAGTGCGGGGATCGATTGATCTGGAAAACCCAAGAAAAAAGCCGCAAGTTGCGAGAACTTGCGGCTTTGCTCTGGTGCCCGGGGCCGGACTCGAACCGGCACGCCTTGCGGCGGGGGATTTTGAGTCCCCTGATGTATTTATTTTGCAATGTTGATGGTTGTTGATATACTCTATAAAAATCAATAACTTGCGCAAAAATACTGCATGTAATAACAGTATCACTTGTTGATTGATATTCGTCTAAATCGGCATACATGGCATACATGGCGCATACATGGAGTATCAACATCATGGCAAGAGCATCTAAGGCAACAGCGCCAGACCTGAGCAAAAACCAACGCCTGACTGTGGACAGCATTGATCGCCTGCGCTGCCCTGATGGAAAGCAGCAGGCATTCATGCGCTGCGCTGAGGTCAACGGCTTGCAGGTGCGTGTGACCGCCGCCGGGTCCAAGTCTTACGTGTACCAACGCAAGGCCAACGGGCAAAGCCTGCGTATGACCATTGGGGCCGTGTCGGCATGGTCCATTGCTGATGCGCAAAAAGAGGCACGCCGGTTGGCCGTGACACTGGACAAGGGCGATGACCCGCGCCAAATTGCCCGCGACAAGCAAGCAGCTAAAGCCGCTGCCCGTGCCGAACAGGATCGCGCCGCCAATTACACCTTTGCCAACTTGATGGCCGCTTATGCAAACGAGTTGGAGCGACAAGGCAAGACCTCACATACCAAGGTCCGGGCCATGATGCGCTTGCATCTGGTGGAAGGCTGGCCAGAACTTGCCAACACACCCGCCAACAAAGTGACCGCTGAACAAGTGGCCGACTTGCTGCGTGGCCTGAGTGAAGCAGACAAGAGCCGAACTGCTGGAAAGGTGCGAAGCTACACACGCGCTGCCTTTGAGATGGCCCGTACCGCCAAGCTGAACCATGAAGTGCCCGTTCACTTCAAAGGATTCGAGGTCAAACACAATCCCGCCGCTGAGACCGTGGCCATCAAGTTGGAGACCGACAAAAACCCTTTGAAGCCAGCACACCTGCGCCAGTATTGGCAAGCCATCGAAAAGCTGCCCGGGGTCCAAGGTGCAGCCCTTCGCCTTCATCTGCTGACAGGTGGACAGCGCATTGAGCAACTGCGTTTGTTGGTCCGGTCCAACGTCAAGCCCGGGGCTTTCACGCTGCTGGACGCGAAGGGCAGGGCAGGCCGTGGGGCAAGATCGCACACTGTGCCACTGAATGCCGCCGCTCGAACCGCTATGGCTGAACTGCTGGCTCTGAACGCTGGGGGTGATTACCCGCTATCGGTAACAGGTGGCAAAACTCCAATCAGTGCCAAAGCCTTCGCTGAGTGGGCCAAAGCCGCCGCCTCAGGCATCGAATGGCAAGACTTGGGTGAACCCGTGGGGCAGTTTCAAGCCAAGCGCCTAAGGTCCGGGGTAGAGACGACACTGGCCAGTTTGCGCGTGAGCGAAGACATTCGAGGACACCTGCTGAGCCATGGCGTGAAGGGGGTGCAAGCTGCTAGCTATGACGGGCACGACTACGAACCCGAAAAGCTGGAAGCTCTAGACACACTGCACCGACATTTGACCGAGACCAGCGCCAGCGTGGTGCATATATCAGCAAGGGTGGCGGCGTAATTCATTGATCGCCGCCTGACCATTTTTGCCCCAGCTAGGCCCGATTGCAACCCGGGCCGAAAAGTCGGAAACCTTCGCCGACCTCCTGGGGCGCCTCACTTTTGAAGGGTGCCTTGAAGGGGCCGCACATGCCACGCGCAAAACGAAAAGAAGTCACGCCATTAAATTCTGGTTTTTTCAAACTCGAAAATCAAAATTATCAATTTCTGGTCTACGAAAATTTAGCCGATCAAGGGGGTCGTGGCATCCACATGCTTTCAAAACGCTCAAAGGCTTTTCACAAAGTCTTGACGTATTGTGAAGAAATGCTTAACTGCAATTCCTCTCTCCAAAGGCGGATTTTCAAAGAACACACAACCGTTCAAACTAGAGTGTCTGACTTCGCAAAAATTATTGGCCCAATAGTGCGTCCGCTTCTCATCGGAAAAACGCTCAAAGATGACATTGTTCACATGGTGCGGCTGCATTACAGAGCTTGCAACGCTGCTTTGCAAGAGGAATCCGAAAAAAACAAACCTTGCAAACCCGCATGAATACTGGCTTTGGTACGTCTCGGCGGGAAATCAGCAATAAAGGAACGTCTCGGCGGGAAAACTGAGATTTTTAATTGCAGCATCGAAACAAACCTTAGGGGTTTTCAATGGCTGCAAAGACTTTTCAACCAATACCGCTGGAGCGCGAAAAACGCGCCGCATTGCCAACCAACGAGGCCGCTTATCACCTGAACCGTGCAGAACAAACGCTCAGGATGTGGGCCATAAAAAATGATGGGGCCGTGAAGTGCCTGCGAGTCAACGGACGCTTGCAGTGGCCAGTTAGCCAAATCAAGGCCGTCATGGGGGTGGCACCATGAGAATCGATGACTTCAGCCCCATCCAAAAATTCCAATACTCGATTTCGGGAATCGGACTTTTTCCGCCGGTGACAGTCGTCGCTGATGGCGAGCGCAAAACCTTCGATACAAAAATTCAGGGTAAAGAAATTCAGGCTTGGTACAAGCTAAATCCAGACCTGCAAACGGGCTACTTCGGTGTCGTCGGCCTCTCCGTGCGTTGGGACTACGCAAACGCAAAGGCCCAACTGGCGACAACGCCAAGGATGGCTTGATGAGCTTCGACCGCCAAGCCCTCCCCGAGCCGGAATCTTATTATGAAAACGCTGGGTTGATTCTCCAAGGCCGTGGCAAATGGAGAACAACCACCTGCCATTTTCACGGGGGCCGAACAACGATGCGCGTGAACCTTGAGTCAGGGGCTTGGGTGTGCATGAGTTGTGCCCTCAAAGGTGGCGATGTGCTGGCCTACGAAATGCAGTCCACCGGGGCCGATTTTGTTACCGCTGCCCGTTCACTTGGTGCATGGACACATGACGGCCGGACACCAGCGCCAGCAACACCCAAGGCTTTCAGCGCCCGAGATGCCCTGAGCGTGCTGGCCTCAGAAGCGAACCTAGCCGCCGTGGCCGCATCTAACCTGGCCTATGGGACTCAACTGACATCCGACGACCTAGCGCGGCTACAAACCGCCGCTCAACGTATCAACCTAATTCGAGAAACTTACCCATGAATACCTACCAAAAAGTCGCGGCCGAAATGGACCGCCTCATTTCTGAAAACGAAGCCTTGGCTTATCGCTTGCCCATGACGCCAGATGAAGTCACCGACGACAACGAGTTGCAGGCCGCTTATGCCAAATCCACCCACGCTTGGCCTGAACTGCAACCCTTACAAGCCAAGCTGGACACGATGCTTTACCCCACCGAGGCACTGCCACCCCTGATTCGCGATGCGGTGCAAGAGGTCCAAGCCTTTGTTCAAGCGCCGACCGCATTGATCGCCCTGAGCGCCTTATCGAGCGTGAGCCTTGCTGTCCAAACTTTCTATGACGTGGAGCGCGCCAAGTCCCTGCACGGTCCAACTGGATTGTTCATGCTGGCCATTGCTGAAAGTGGCGAGCGTAAATCATCCTGTGACGGTTACTTTTCCAAAGCCCTGCGCGACCATGACGCTGAACAACTTGAAGCCGCAAAGCCTGAACTGGCTGCTTTTGAAGCGTCACGATCAGCTTGGGCCGCCGAGAAGTCAGGGATTGAATCCGCTATCAAGCGCGATGCCAAAGATGGACTAGACCCCTCAGACCTGAAACGTCAGTTATTGGCCCACCAGCTCAAAGAACCCAAGCCGCCAAAAGTTCCCCGTCTTGTTTATGGGGATGCCACCCCTGAGGCTTTGATTGATGGCCTGAGTTCTTGGAAGTCCGGGGGCGTGATGAGCGCCGAGGCGGGAGCAATACTAGGGGGTCACGCCATGGGCGACAGCGCCATGAGGCACTTGGCCACTCTGAATGTCTTGTGGTCCGGAGAAACCATCCGCCAACATCGACGTGGCCGGGGTGACGTCCTCATCGAAGGCGCACGGCTGACTATTGGCTTGCAAGTTCAAGAATCCACCCTGCGCGAGTTCATCAAAGGCACCGGTGATTTGGCGAGAGGCACGGGGTTCTTTGCGCGCTGCCTGTTGGCTTGGCCAGCATCCACACAAGGCACCCGGCAATTCAAACAGCCAACCGGATTCGAATCACTGAACCACTTTAATGGACGGCTTCGGCAGATCCTCAACCGCCCGGTGACTGCCGACCACGACAAGGCCATGATTCACCTGAGTGACGGGGCCAAAGCGGTTTGGGTGGCTTATTACAACGACACCGAGGCGGCTTTGGCCGAGGGTGGCGACCTGCGCGACATTCGCGACATTGCCAGCAAGACCGCCGACAACGCCGCCCGAATTGCAGCGCTGTTCCATGTTTTCGATGGTGCTACCGGGGCCATCGATGGCATCACCATGGAAAACGCCTGTGACGTGGCGAAATGGCACCTTAACGAAAGCCTCAGGTTCTTTGGCCAGATGAGTCAGCCGAAGAACATGTCAGATGCAGCCCGTCTCGAGGAATGGGCACTTCAGTATTTGAGAGGCACCGACACCGACAAGATCAGCACGCGCAATGCCCAAAGGCTTAGCCCGGTGCGAGACAAACAAGACATCAATGCCGCACTTGAAGAACTGACAGACCTAGGCCGAGCGCGCATCATCAAGGCCGGGCGGCAAAAACACATCCAGATTCGCCGAGAAGTTTTGGAGGGCGCGCCATGAGTTTTGCACTCAGAAAAAAAACATGGGGGCTTGCGACAGTTGCGACTACTGCGACAGTTGGCACAAAAGATGGGGTCAGCGGGCAAAAAACAGGGCGGCAAACACCAAGTGTCGCAACTGTCACAACTGTCGCGATGGTTCCCGCTTCAAAAAGTGAAAGCACAACCACCGCAAAGGTGGTTCCGATAAGCAACCCCGACCGCTGGTGTTGGCCGAACGGCCCAGCGATGAACGGGCAAGAGATCAATGTTTTCAATAGGCGGAACAATCTTTTTCTCGCTCGTGGCTGGGGTGCTGCCGAGGCCGTAGCCGACAGATTGGTACGCCGTGATCGTGAGAGTGACGACCGCGTGGTCTGTTTGGAGTGTGTTCACTACACGAAGCAATGGTGCGCCAACGCCAAGGCTGCCGAGTTGTCACCAAGCAAGTCGAGCATTCAAATTCCGACAGACCTTATATCGTTATTGCAACGCTGCCCTGCGTTTCAAGCGTTGCTAGCTCGGCCAGATGCGGCAATCGCTGACCAATCCAATAAATGAGGTTACTAGCGAATTTCTTCAATCTCGATCCGAAAGAGCCTGTGCATACAAAAACTCAATCCCCAACACCCTGTTATTGGTAAGCTTTAAAACGATGAATTTTGAGACCAGCAGGTGAACAGGCATCTGTCACGGTCGATGGGGTTAAACATTAAAAAATTTAACCTCATCGAAAGACCCCCTACATACGGTGTAAGACCCGCTCGCGAATCATCCTGATGACATCAGCCTCGCTATAAACACCCCTGTAACCGTTCGGCTTCCTGCCACGTGTTCGTGGCCCCGATGCCATCCTCAATGCGTAAAGGGCATCTTCCAACTCGTGTATCAGAACGCTGTCATCTCTGTACTGCTTTTTTGCAGCTTTGGAGGTTTGGCCATGAACCGTGTTTGCTGCGGAAATGCGCTCAATGGTTTCGGCGCTGTGTGGCCTTCCCCCGTGATGGCCACATTTCTGATGAGGAGAAATCCGAAGGGCTGGCTTAGCACACTGAACACCTGTTCGATTGCTTTTAGCTATGCATCGCAAACAGTTGATCTGCCCACCCGCAGTGACAAGGAACATCTCTTTGCCGTCAACCGTTTGCTCGTTTGAGAGGTTTTCTTTCGGTTGCTTATGGCTCATTGTTCACCTCTGGCTGTACATCTTGATGGCCGACCAATATGGTTATATATTGTAACTAAATGAGAGTTTTTCGTGTCAAGTCTTTTGAGCGGCAATGACCGATCAGGAGATCGCTTTCTCCGATGGTTTCAAGTCAAACCAGCCTGTCATCAAGAGCTGGTTTAACTACCACGCCAACCTGCCTTACCGGGCAAGGTGGTATCCGAAGATGAGGCCCTCGGGAAACCAATCGGTAAAGCGTCAGCCCACCCCTTGGTGGGCTTTTTTGTCGCTGATTTATGACCACTTGCAGGGCGACTCATAAATGCTGTCAATGCGTTTTCTGCCCTTAAAGCCCCTGCTCGTTTTTACGAAAAATCAAGTGATTTTTGACACCCAACTTCCATCAATATCACCACGCAAAATGCCCACGATCTCAATTTGGGAATCCTGATTAACTGACACTTCGATAGGTGAAGGCAGCGCATTTGTCTTGCTCAGGACTTGTCCATTAACTGATGATTCAGGTTGACCATTAACGACGTTGGCAGTGTCAGCAAAGACCCAAACCGGTTTAGCTTCAGTTGGCTTGTTGAGGTAGTATTTCAACAAACTTAGCACGTCTGATAAGTCAACATCGCCATCCCCATCAAAGTCAGCAGCAGCATACTTGAAAGGCGTGTCATACGCAGAGTCCAATGGTTTATTCAGATATACCTTGAGTGCCCCCAGAACATCTGACAAATTGATTCCGGAGTCAACTCTTGATGGCGCTGCCTTCTCGGGGGTTAGGCTCAAAACACCATCGTTCACGCCATTTGAATCGAATAATCCAATTAACCACATTTCACCATTGTGATCTGTACGTGCATTCGAATGAGATGTCACTTGGACATCAGCAATAAAAGAGTTTCTGCCGGTTGCGGAAAACACTTTAATATGAATATCGTTAAGCGGTGCCACGGCATTTGTGGCTGAACTGCTCACACTCTCCGCAGTTCCAAAACCGTCTGTGTAATTGGCAGAGACTGTGATGGCCTTATTGACCTCAGCCTGAGTCAAGGTCAAGGTGTCGTTGGTAGCACCACTTATGGTCACGCCATCGGCCTTCCACTGATAGCTGATAGCCCCAAGGCCATCAGGGTCGGTCAATGTGTTGGCGGCAGTCAGCTTCTGGCCTTTTATCGCCATTCCGTTGATGGTGACGTTGCCCGTGACAGCGTCGTTCAACGCTGTAATAGTCACGGTGGTGCTGCCCGTTGCGCTCAATGCGCCACCCGAACCTTGGTTACCGCTGTTGCCATCGCTGAAAGCCCAATCAATCTGCACACTGTCTGGTGGTGCGTCGCTGATGTTGGAGTAAGCAATACTTTGCAGAGCCTGGTTGACCAGACTTTGTGTTGCATTTATATTGAAGGTAAGCACCAAAATGCCGCCTGAGTTTTTGGTTACAGTGCCTATATTTATCCCAGATATGCTAAGCCCAGCACCCTGCGTCAATTTACTCAGTGCGCCAGCAGCAAAGAATTGGTCTTGAGCGCTTGCATGGTCATGGCGAGCAAGTTTCAGGTTTGCACCGGCATAGTTGCCGAGGGCTGTAAGCTCAATATCCACAATCTGCACATCTGGGTCAAGAACAACAGACACACCATCTTCAGTAAAATTTGGAGTGTAATTAAGTGTGTTGCTGCCGCCAAATGTGTTGTCTAGGCTGCCATTGGTGTTGTAACGCACCACTGTGAAGTCATTGTTACTTCCGTTGCGGCTAATCCCTGCTACAACCATCTTGCCATCACTTTGAAGCGCAATGCTCAAAGCCTTATCATTCGAGTCACCAATCGACGTTGTAACTCTCCCATCATTATGAAATGCGGTGTCTAGGCTGCCATCGGCGTTATAGCGCACAAGTGCGAAGTCGTAATTGCTACCGTTAGAAGAACTCCCCGCAACCACAACTTTACCGTCGTTTTGCACCACAACGCTTGAAGCCTCATCAGAGGATAAACCAATAGGCGTTGTTACCTTGCCATCCTTATCAAATGTGGTGTCTAGGCTGCCATCGGCGTTGTAGCGCACGAGTGCGAAGTCGTAATTGTTACCGTTAGAGTACTCTCCCGCCACCACGATCTTGCCGTCACTTTGCAGAGCAACGCTTCGGCCCGAAGTTAAATTAGATGTTCCAATTGACGTCAACACTTTGCCATCACCATCGAAAGCAGTGTCAAGACTGCCATCGCTGTTGTAGCGCACCAAAGCAAAGCCCGGTGATCCTACCAATACCACCTTACCGTCGGATTGGAGCGCAACGCTTTGCGCGAACTCAGTGCCATATGGTTGAAGCGACGTTGTAGCCTTGCCACTCTCAGCGAACGAAGTATCAAGACTGCCGTCATTGTTGTAGCGCAGCAATATAAAATCGGTTTTACTAAAACCTCCCACTACGATCTTGCCGTCCGTTTGAATTACCGTGCTAGTTGCAGCAGCAGAGGAAAAAATTTGCGTTAAAACCTTGCCACCAGTACCGAAATTGGTGTCTAAGCTTCCATCGGCGTTGTAGCGCAAAAGAGCTAAGTCGTTGCTCCGGCGGCCTTCTATGTAGCCTGCTATAACTAGCTTGCCGTCGCTTTGAATCGCAACGCCTCTGCCATAGCTATTGGATGCCCCCATTGGTGTTGTTACTATGCCATCAGTATCAAATGTGTTGTCTAGGCTGCCATCGGCGTTATAGCGAACCATTGTGAAGACATAGTTACTTCCGTTATGGCTATACCCTGCAACAACCATCTTGCCATCACTTTGAAGCGCAACACTGTTAGCCCAATTGGCCCCCGACCCAATTGGCGTAGTCACCTTACCATCGCCTTCAACTAAAAAGCTAGGCGCTTCGTTCACATGGCCGGTGGGGATTTTGTTTGACACCACCGCATTACCAAAGCTTCTGTCCAGACTGCCATCGCTGTTGTAGCGCACCAGCGCGAATTCTTGATTGCCGCTGCTGTTACGGCTGCTGCCTGCAAGCAAAATCTTGCCATCGTCTTGCAGAGCCATGCCACCGGAGCCCTGCGAGGATGCGTTAATACTAGTGGTTAGCATGCCGTCACCGCTGAAGCTGGCGTCCAAGCTGCCATCGCTGTTGAAGCGAACTAATGCAAAGTCAGAATTACTATAGTCACGGTCATGGTGGCTTGTGCCGCCAAGCAAAATCTTGCCGTCGGACTGCAATTTGACGGCACTGGCATAGTCAGCGTATCCCAAAACGTCGGTGGTGAGCATGCCATCGCCGCTGAAGCTGGTGTCTAAACTGCCATCGCTGTTGTAGCGCAACAGTGCAAAGTCACTGAAATTTTGATTTTTATTGCTGGATCCTGCCAGCAAAATCTTGCCATCGGCCTGCACTGTCACACTGTAACCAGTGTCATCCGATGAACCTAGATCGGTAGTCACCAGACCATCACTGCCAAAGCTTTTGTCTAAACTGCCATCGCTTTTGTAACGTATCAGAGAAAAGTCGCCAAAACCCATGATTTTGTAGCTTTGGCCCGCAAGAAGAATCTTACCGTCAGTCTGTAGGGTAATGCTAAGGGCTTCCTCATTAGATGCTTCGAAGTCAGTGGTGAGAATGCCATCGCCGCTGAAGCTGCTGTCTAGACTGCCATCGCTGTTGTAGCGTAAAAGCGCAAGGTCAAATTTGTCGCTGCTGTTACGGCTGCTGCCTGCGAGCAAAATCTTGCCGTCGGACTGCAATTTGACGGCACTGGCATAGTCAGCGTATCCCAAAACGTCGGTGGTGAGCATGCCATCGCCGCTGAAGCTGGTGTCTAAACTGCCATCGCTGTTGTAGCGAACCAACGTAAAGTCGGGACTCCCGTTGTTTTCACTGATGCCGGCCACCAGAATCTTGCCATCCGTCTGCAGGATCACGCTATTGGCAATGTCATCCGATGACCCGAAGTCAGTGGTGAGAATGCCATCGCCGCTGAAGCTGCTGTCTAGACTGCCATCGCTGTTGTAGCGCACCAGCGCGAATTCTTGATTGCCGCTGCTGTTACGGCTGCTGCCTGCAAGCAAAATCTTGCCATCGGCCTGCAGTGCAATGCTACGTGCAAAGGAGCTATTTGTCCCGATCGCAGTGGTCACCACACCATCGCCCAGTGGAATGTTAATGGCTAGCAACTCCGTCAAGCCGCTCAGAGCTAAACTTGTAGTTTCCAAACTTCCGCTAACTTGTTCCAGCACCACATCGCCGCCTAAAATGCGAGCCCCTGTCAAATTAATGGATGCCGCAACATCCGCCCCGGTTTCTTGTGCCAGCGATTGAATGAATTGCAACCCCAAATCCCGCTGCCCCACATTACAGCCATAAAACAGAATGTCTCCAGTCACGGTCAGGCTGCCGCCGATGTTGGCAAGTTGCGATTCGTAAAGTCTTAGGTTGCTGCTATTTAGTAACGTGCTACCAAGATACAGCGTACCAGCACTACCATGCGAGATAACGTGAATTGAGTCTAGATCGCTATAACTAGAAAGAAGACCCGTCATCTGGTTAAGACCATCTTGGCTAGAGTCTAGGAGCACCCACTCAGTATCAGCATTGAGGCCGCCAATTAGGCTCTGAAAGTTGGCAACACGGCTATCAATAAAAATAATGCTCTTTGTCATATCTATCCATGGAGATCATCGATACGAACGCTTAATAAGTGCACTCGTTGGAGCTGATAGCATGAGCTTGATGATTGCTAAATGACAAGCTTTCGCACGAACCATTGCTTTGGCAAGATGTTTTTGACAAGGGCTTGCGTCACTCTAAGGGTTAGGCCTTGAGCACTAACGGACACTTAACGTTGTATCATACTTCGTTTAATTCAGAATTATTGAATTCAGACGTTTTGTTTGGCGCAAATCAACAGGTCTGTAGTTGGAATTTTAAGTTCGCTAACAATCGTCTTT
>NZ_NESH01000004.1 GCF_003063355.1 Limnohabitans sp. Bal53
GGCTGTACATCAGGGACTTCACATGCCGGTAGTCGTCGGAGCCAGCGCCTTCGACCATGTAGCACGCCAGCGTCCAGGGGCTGCCGGAAAAGCCGATCAGCGGCACACGGCCGTTCAGGGCCTTGCGAATCGACGTGACCGCATCGAACACGTAGCGCAGCTTGTTCATGTCGGGCACGGCCAGTTCGGCCACAGCGGCTTCGTTGCGCACATTTTTGGCAAAGCGCGGGCCTTCGCCCTGGGCAAAAGACAGACCCAAGCCCATGGCGTCGGGCACGGTGAGGATGTCGCTGAACAGAATGGACGCGTCGAGCGGGTAGCGCTCGAGCGGCTGGAGTGTGACTTCGGTGGCGTAGTCGACGTTGGTGGCCAACCCCATGAAGCTGCCGGCCTTGGCCCGTGTGGCGCAGTACTCGGGCAAATAGCGTCCGGCTTGGCGCATGAGCCACACGGGCGTGTGGTCGGTGGCCTGGCGCAGGCAGGCGCGCAGGAAGGTGTCGTTTTGCAGGGGGGCGAAGGCGTGTGAGTTCATGCCTTCGATTGTCGCAGGGTGTTCAGCGGGGGTCTAGCCAAAACACGACAGCCCCAGCAAAGGACAGCCAAGAAACGACACTCTGAAACGGCACCTTGAATCAAGGCCTGCTCGCTGCGCTCAAAGGGCCGTTGGCTCGATCTTCACCACCCAATAAGCGCCTTTGTCCTGCACCGCTTGAAAGCGCACTTTTTGGCCGACTTGCAAGGTGTCGAGTTGGGTGGGCTCTTTCATCTGAAACACCATGCTCATGGGCGGCATGTCCAGGTTCTTGATCTCGCCGTGCTTGAGTGCCACTTTGCCCGCAGCCTTGTCGATGCGCCGCACTTCGGCGGTGGCCCATGGCAGCGCAGCCGCGTCATCGCTCACGCGCTGCAGACCATCACGCTGGGCCATGCGGCGCAGCCCGGGGTAGTGCTGAAAGCTTTTGCTGCTGCCGTTTTTTTGCACCAGCAGCACGTCATAGGCGTCTTTGCGGCCTTTGTACTCGGGGCCATCCATGCCGGGGCTGCCAATGGGCATGCCGGGCACCGACAGGCCCAGCGCCACGGGTCGCTCTTTCAACAGTCGGTGGATGTCAGCGGCGGGCACATGGCCCTCGATGACGTAGCCGCCGACGGTGGCGGTGTGGCAGGAGCCGAGTTGCTCGGGCATGCCCAAGCGCTTGCGTGCGGCGGTGTTGCCAACGTCGCGCACCTCGACCTTGAAGCCACTGGCTTGCAGGTGCTCGACCCACAATTGGCAGCAGCCGCAGTTGGGGTCTTTCCAGACTTGAACAGCGGTGGCTTGCGCCATGGCGGTGCGCTCAAAACCGGTGAGGGCCAACACGGTCGCGGCGACCAGCCATTGACGGCGGGGCAAGGCAGTGGATTGGGGGGTTTTCATGGCGTAGCTCCCTTACTGAACGGTGATGCGGCCGATCATGCCCGCTTCAAAATGGCCCGGAATCAGGCAGGCAAATTCAAAGCTGCCTGCGCGGTTGAAGGTCCAGACGATGTCGCCTTTTTTGCCCGGATCCACATGCGCCATGTACGGCTCGTCGTGCTCCATACCGGGGTGCTTTTTCATCATCTCGGCATGCGCTTTGAGTTCTTGCGGCGTGCCAATCACGATCTCGTGCAAAACCTTGCCCGCGTTCACCGCGACCAATCGCACGGTCTCGCCCAATTTGACCTGGATTTGGTTGGGGCTCAAGCGCATGTCGTCGGTCATGCGGATTTCGATGGTGCGAGAGGCTTTTTTCGGATTGCCGGCAATGCCCCATGCCTTTTGCTCGGCGGGTGCGGCGGGTGCGGTGGAGGCGGTGGGGTGATTTTTGTGCGCAGAGGGTGAATGGGCTTGTGCCAAGGGCAGAGCCAGCAGGCCGATGCTCAAGAGTGTGGTGTTCAATGCGGTGTTCATGGTGTGTCCTGTTTGGTGAAAGTGGCGAGTGCCCCATGACGGGCCTCAGTGGTGCCCGTGTCCTTGGGGTTTGCGCGCCGTGCCAGAAGCTGGCGCAGTCGGCTGGCTGATAGCCTTCGGTGCACGCGGCGCACGGGGTGTCGCCGCCACCGGTCCGGTGTATTCGAAGGATCGTGTGCCGGGCGGTTGCTTGTAATCGCCCGGGTCGCTGTAGTCGCCCGGTTTTTGCTCGGCCCGCACCTTGAGCGTGGTGAACATGCCGCCCATCTCAATGGGACCGTAGGGCCCGGTACCGGTCATCATGGGGAAAGTGTTGTCAGGCAACTCCATTTCCATTTCGCCCATGTCGGCCATACCGCGTTCGCCCATGACCATGTAGTCGGGGATGAGTTGCTGGATTTTTTGCACCAGCCCTCGGTGGTCCACACCGATCATGGTGGGCACATCGTGGCCCATGGCCCCCATGGTGTGATGGCTCTTGTGGCAATGCATGGCCCAGTCACCGGGCTCGTCGGCGATGAACTCCAACTGCCGCATCTGGCCCACGGCCACGTCGGTGGTGACCTCGGGCCAGCGCGCGGTTTTGGGCACAGGGCCACCGTCGGTGCCCGTCACTTCGAATTCGATGCCGTGGATATGGATCGGGTGGTTGGTCATGGTCAGGTTGCCCACACGCACACGCACCCGATCGTTCAGGCGTGCGACCAGGGGGCTGATACCTGGGAACACCCTGCTGTTCCAGCTCCAGATGTTGAAGTCCAGCATGGTGTTGACGTTGGGGGTTTGGGCCCCCGGGGTCACGTCAAAGGCGTTGAGCAAGAAGGCGTAATCGCGGTCCACCTCGGCGATGTGTGGGTGCTGACCCTTGGGGTGGGTGATCCACAGGCCCATCATGCCCATGGCCATTTGTGTCATCTCGTCGGCATGCGGGTGGTACATGAATGTGCCCGGCCTGCGCGCCTCAAACTCGTACACATAGGTCTTGCCCACTGGAATTTGCTTTTGGTTCAGGCCGCCCACGCCGTCCATGCCGTTGGGCAGGCGCTGGCCATGCCAGTGGATGGTGGTGTGTTCGGGCAGTTGATTGGTCACAAAGATGCGGACTTTGTCGCCTTCGACCACTTCGATGGTGGGGCCTGGGCTTTGGCCGTTGTAGCCCCACATGTTGACCACAAAGCCCGGCGCCATCTCGCGCACCACCGGTTCGGCCACCAAGTGGAACTCTTTGACGCCGTCCTTCATGCGAAAGGGCAAGGTCCAGCCGTTCAGGGTGACGACCGGGTTGTAGGGGCGACCTGCGCCGGTGACCCCTGGGGGTGTCCAGGGCGCGGCAGTGTCTGTAGAGGTCTGGATGATGGGCTCGGGCAAGCCCGCCAGTGCGCTGCGGCTGACGACATGGGTGGCGACAGCGGCCCCTGCGATGGTGCCCGCGGCAGTCATGGCTTTTTGGAAAAAATTTCGGCGTTGCATGGTCAGTGTCCTGCAGGTGGCGTGGTGGAGGGCGAGGTGGCAGCGCCAGGTCGCCCGGTGTAGGGCAGGCCGCTGAGGACGGCTTGCAGATCGGCCCAGGCCAGCCAGGCTTGGTGCTGCGCTTGGTGCGCCGCGTCCACGGTCTGGATGCGTTGGCGGGCGCTGGCCAGCAGTTCCCAAGTGCTGCTGAGCATGCCGTTGTATCGCAGCAGGTTTTCCTGTTGCAGAGCTGTGTGCAAGCGCAGCACTTCCTGGCGGCTTTGAGCGGCGTGTGTCAGTGCGTTGTGCAGGGCCGCATGGGCCACGCGCACGTCTGCACGAATTTGCCGCTGCCATGCATCGGCATCGGCTTGGGCTTGCAGAGCCGCTTCAGCGCTGTGGCTCCAGGGTGCTCGGTTGGACAATTGAGGCAACTTGGGTTGGCCGAGCGAGCGGCTGGCCTCCTGAGCAGCGTCCTGGGCTGGGCTGGCTTGTGCCATGGCCAGGCGCGCCTGCGCCAGACTGCGGGCATGTTGCCCGGTCAACATGCGTTGGGCTTGAGCTTGGGCCGCAGACCAAGGCAGGTGCGCAGCCAGGGTGCGTGCCTCCAGCGTCGCCAGTGGGCTGCTTTCGGGTGGGGGCAAGTGGGGCAGGGGTGGCAGACGCAACCACCCGGGCAGCGCCTGAAGCAGGTTGGGTGCCTCTGGCTTTTCTGTGGTGGGATCCGACCCGCTTGTGCCAGTCGCAGGCGGCGTCTGTGGGCCCTGACCTGCATCGGCATCGGGTAGGGGGTCGCCGGTCAGTTGCCACAAGGCCAGTGCATTGCGCAAGGCCTGCAGATCGGCGTTTTGCACACGCGTGCGGGCATCCCAGAGCAGCAGCTCCTCTTGCATTTGGCGGGCCCGGCTCCAGTTGCCGATGCGGGCCATGCGTTCGGCCAACTCGGCCCCGGCTTCTGCGGCTTGCAAAATTTGTCGGCTGTACTGGGCCGATTGGTGTGAAGTCACCGCCTCGAACCAAGCGCGGCGCACCTGCAGCACACGCTCTTGGTAGGCGGTGTTCAGTTGGGCCCTTTCTGGTGGGCTCATGCCCTCGCGGCTTAGCCAGCGCGGCTGGTTTTGCAATGCCATGCGCAGCGCTTGCTCCAGGCTCAGTGGCGCGGCGCGAGTGCCTGTGTTGTCCGCTGGGTTGGTCAGGGGATTGTTGCGTTGCTCCCAGCGCAACAGGTCGATGTGGCCGCGTTGGAATTGACCCACCGTGTCGTTGGCCTCTGACCAGCGGTGCGCTGGCGAATGGACCGTGGCGCTGGCGGCCGCTGCCTTGTGGTGAAGATGGTCTGGTGTCGTGGTCTGGGCCACCGCCATGCCGCAGGCCAGGGCCAGCCCGCAAGCGCTCAGGCATTGGAATGGTGCGAGTGGAATGGGCGTGAACAGCCCAGACCAAGCGGCGGGTAAAGACAAATGGCCTTTGTAAGGCTTGTGCTCTGGCCGACAGATTGGCCTGGGCAGTGGCGCACGGGCAAGCGCCGCGAATGCCGGGAAATAAAGAGGCATGGAGACTCCTGAAACGCATGGAACAGCGCCCATCAGACCCGAGCCGGGTCCTTGACAGGCGCACGAAGGCCAAGGTCTTCAGGCGATGGGGGGTTTGGTGAGAGGCGGCCAGACGTGGCCGCTTAAGCTTGTGGGCAAGGCACCGGGCGCGCCAGTGGGCGTAGGCGCGTGCAGTTGGAGAGTCGAGCTGGGCAGATCTGCGCTGAGGTGGCAAAGTGCGCAGGCGATGCAGCCTGAGCCTTCATGGCTTGCGGTGGCTTGGTGTTTTGTCGCGGGCTCCGGCATGGCCTGGTGGCCATGGTCACCGTGAACCGCTTGGACACCAAGAGGGCTGTCGTGTTGGGCCATTTGGACCTGCGCGTTCAGAGTCGTCAGGCTGTGGCAGTCGCTCTGGACCATGGACACACCGGCCCACAGCCTCAGGGGCAACAACAGTAGCATCAGCCAAATCCACGGTTTACGCATTTGTTCATCATAGCCAAAGATACAAACGCTGGTGGCCCGGGGTTTTTGTTGGCGTGCCTCAAGCAGCGCGACCGCTTAACCAAGCCCGACCATTTGGATGGCAGGCTTGGTGGGCTGTGTTCGATGTCCCGAAAGTTTCAATACCCCTTGGGATTTTGTGACTGCCATCGCCAGGCGTCCTGGCACATGCGCTCGACCCCCAGCTGTGCCTGCCAACCCAGGGCTTCACGCGCCAGGGTGGTGTCGGCATAACAAGCCGCCACATCGCCCGGGCGGCGCTCTACAAAGCGGTAGGGCACAGGCACGCCGGTCACGCGGGCAAAGGTGTCGGCCAACTCCTGCACGCTCACCCCGCGCCCGGTGCCCAGGTTGACGGTGATGCTGGTTTGACGCTGTTGCAGGTAATGGAGCGCCGCCAAGTGGCCTTGCGCCAGATCGACCACATGGATGTAGTCGCGCACGCCCGTGCCGTCGGGCGTGGGGTAGTCGCGGCCAAAGATGCTCAGGAATTCACGCTGGCCCACGGCCACTTGGGTTATGTAGGGCATCAGGTTGTTGGGGATGCCGCTGGGGTGCTCGCCAATGGTGCCGCTGATGTGCGCGCCTACCGGGTTGAAGTAGCGCAGAACAGCCACTTGCCAGCGTGGGTCCGACACCTGCAGGTCGCGCAGGATGTCTTCGCACATGAGTTTGGTGCGGCCATAGGGGTTGGTCACCTGCAGGCGGCTGCTCTCGGAGATGGGCACCTGTTCGGGGTCGCCATACACGGTGGCGGACGAGCTGAAGACGATGCGGCGCACGCCCGCCCGGTCCATGGCCTGCAGCAGGGCCAGGGTGCTGCCCACATTGTTGTCAAAGTAACGCACAGGCTGAGACACCGACTCGCCCACAGCCTTGAGGCCCGCAAAGTGGATCACGCCATCGATCGGCTGCTCGGCAAAGAGTCGGTCGAGCACTGCGCCATCGCGCACATCGGCTTGTACAAATCGGAAGTTGGGATTGGCCAGTTTTTGGATGCGTTCCAGCACAGCAATGCTGCTGTTGCACAGGTTGTCCACGATCAACACTTGGTGCCCTGCGTTCAACAGTTCCACCACCGTGTGTGAGCCGATGTAGCCTGCGCCGCCTGTGACGAGGATGGTGCTCATGCAGTCACACCTTCACCGAAATTTTGGCTGCGGCGTCGCGGGCGCGTTGCAAGGCGTTGGGGCCTTGGGCCAGCGCCACCGCCATGCGGCGGTAAGGCCGTGTGGTCGGCTTGCCGAAGATGCGCACGTCCACGCCGGGCTCGCTCAGGGCTTCGGCCACGCCTGTGAACGTGGGGTGGGTGCCGTCTTTGTCGGCCAGCACCACGGCGCTGGCACCTTCTACGCAGTCGATGCGGGGAATCGGCAGGCCCAAAATGGCGCGGGCGTGCAGGTCAAACTCGCTCAGGTTCTGGCTGGTGAGCGTCACCATGCCCGTGTCGTGTGGTCGGGGGCTCAGCTCACTGAAGATCACTTCGTCTTTCGTCACAAAAAACTCCACGCCAAACAGGCCTGCGCCACCCAAGTCGGTGGTGACTTTTTCAGCCATGTCTTGCGCGGCTTGGATTTGCTCAGGCTTCATGCTCTGGGGCTGCCAGCTGTATTGGTAGTCGCCGCGCTCTTGCACGTGGCCAATGGGCGGGCAAAACAGGGTTTGGCCGTTGCGCTGGCGCACCGTGAGCAGGGTGATTTCAAACTCGAAGTGGATGAATTCTTCGACGATGACCTTTTGGCGGTCGCCGCGCATGCCCGCGCAGGCGTAGTCCCAGCTGGCTTGCACGTCGGCGGCCGTCTTGGCCACGCTCTGGCCTTTGCCCGATGAACTCATGACCGGTTTGATGACGACCGGGAAACCGATCTCGGTCGCTTTGGTCAGCAGCTCGGCGGCCGAGTCGGCGTAGCTGAACTTCGCGGTGCGCACACCCAAGCCCACGGCCACGTCGCGGATGCGGTCGCGGTTCATGGTCAGGTTGGCCGCGCGGGCGCTGGGGATGACTTCAAAGCCTTGCTTTTCGACGTCGAGCAGCACTTCAGTGCGGATGGCCTCGATCTCGGGGACGATCAGGTCGGGCTGGTGCTGTGCGATGGCGGCGCGCAAAGCCGCCTCGTCGAGCATGCTGAACACTTCAGATTCATCGGCCACTTGCATGGCGGGCGCACCCGCATAGCTGTCGCAGGCAATCACATGGCAGCCCAGGCGCTTGGCGCTGATGACGAATTCTTTGCCGAGTTCACCAGAACCCAAAAGCAGGATTTTTTTCATGGGGATAAAGAGGGGAGAGAGCACACAAGCCTCATTGTTGCTCAGTTGCCTGACACACAGCCTGCACATGATCAGATCTTGACGTGGATCATGGGCATGAACCGCACCGGTCCCCAGAATGGGCCGCATGAATGTTGTTTGGACCTGGATTCGCCCACGCATCGCCCAATTGTTCTGGGGCTTGCTGTTCCTTTTTTTGGGCGCTGCCGCACTGCGTTGGTGGGTGGGGCCACTGGTGCAGACCGAGGCGGTGCAGCGCCGCGATTTGCTGCAAACCGTGGTGGCCAGTGGCCGGGTGGAGACGCCGCACCGGGTGGACATGGGCGCGCAGATCACCGGCACCGTGGCGCGCGTGCCTGTGGCCGAAGGGCAGAGCGTCAAAGCGGGTGATGTGCTGATTGAATTGGTCAGCACCGAGCTGGAGTCTGCCCAGCGGCAGGCCGAGCAGGCGGTGATGCAGGCCAAGGGCAGGCTGCGGCAGTTGACCGACTTACAAGGGCCGGTGGCGCAGCAAATGCTGCGCCAGGCCCAGGCCGGTTTGGACGCGGCGCGGGCCAGCGGGCAGCGCAGTTTGGCTTTGTTCGAGCAGGGTTTCATTGGCCAGGCGGCGCTGGACGAGTCGCGCAAGGCTTTGACCTTGGCCGAAGCCCAAGTGTTGGCTGCGCAAAAACAAGTGGCCTCGACCCAGACGGGCGGCGCAGAGCACAGCCTGGCTGTGGGCGCTGTGGCCGAGGCGCAGGCCAACGCCGAAGGGGTCAGGGCCAAGGCCCGCTATGCGGTGATCCAAGCGCCTGTGAGCGGTCAGCTGATTGGCCGCAGCGTGGAGGTGGGCGATGTGGTGCAAGCGGGCAAGGTCTTGATGACTTTGTCGCCCGAAGGGGCCACGCAGTTGGTGGTGCAGATCGATGAAAAAAACCTGCGTTTGATCGCATTGGGGCAACAGGCGCTGGCCTCAGCCGATGCCTACCCGCAGCAAAAATTCAAGGCCCAGGTGGCCTACATCAACCCCGGCATCAATGCCCAGACCGGCGCGGTGGAGGTCAAGCTTGATGTGACAGAGCCGCAGCCCAACCTGCGGCAGGACATGACCGTGTCGGTGGACTTGGTGGTGGCACGCAAAGCGCAGGTGTTGGCCTTGCAAGTGGGGCACGTCAACGACATCAACGGGGCTGCGCCTTGGGTGTGGCTGCGCGATGCGTGCCATGCGGTGCGCCGCCCGTTGCGGCTGGGCTTGCGGGGTGGCGCGTGGGTCGAGGTGCTGGACGGCTTGCGCGAGGGCGACGCTGTGATTCTGGTGCCTGAGGGCTTGTCGAATGCGCTGCGCCAAGGCCAGCGCGTGCGTGCGCCATCTTGATTGGACCGCAGCATGTTCAAGCCTTGGGTGCCCTTTGAATGGATTGTGGCCATCCGCTTTTTGCGTGAAGGCCGCATGCAGACGGTCTTCATTCTGGTGGGCGTGGCCATTGGGGTGGGCGTGATCGTGTTCATGTCGGCGCTGATGGAGGGCTTGCAGGGCAACTTCATTGCGCGGGTGCTCTCGGCGCAGGCGCACATTCAGCTTTTGCCGCCCCAAGAGCGCACCCGCACTTTGCACACGGCCACGCCCAGCGAGGTGAATGCCGCCATCGTGCAGCCGCCTTTGCAAAGGCTCAAGTCGATTGACCAGTGGCAGTCCTTGATCTCCACGGTGCGCGACATGCCCGATGTGACGGTGGTCTCGCCCGTGGTCGGTGGCTCGGCACTGGCGGTGCGCGGCAGTGCCAGCCGGGCGATCGGTCTGACGGGGGTGGAGCCCGAGGGGTATTTTCAGATCGTCAAGCTGCCCGAAAAAATCGTGCGTGGCACCCCACGCCTGACGGGGCAAGACATGCTGATTGGCACCGATTTGGCCAACGACCTGGGGGTGGATGTGGGCGACAAGCTGCGCGTGACCAATGCGGCGGGACTGGCCACCACCTTGACCATCAGCGGCGTGTTTGATCTGGGCAACAAGGGGGCCAACCAGCGCATCACCTTTGTGGCGCTGCGCACCGCCCAAAGCCTGTTGGGCTTGCTGGGCGGGGTGACCAGCATCGAAGTCACGGTGCGTGATGTGTACGCGGCCGAAGTCATCGCCCAGCGCATTCAGGCGGTCACCGGTGTGCAGGCCGACAGCTGGATCAAGACCGGGGCACAGTTTTTTGCAGCGGTGAGTGCGCAAAGCACCGCCAACACGGCCATCCGGTTTTTTGTGGGCCTGTCGGTGGCCTTTGGCATTGCCAGTGTGTTGGTGGTGTCGGTGGTGCAAAAGTCGCGCGAGATCGGGATCCTGCGGGCCATGGGCATTTCACGCGGGCAGGTGCTGCGCGTGTTTTTGCTGCAAGGCGGCTTGCTGGGCTGGGGTGGTGCGGTGCTGGGCTGCGTCGTGGGCGCTTTGGGGCTGGTGCTGTGGCAGCACTTGGCCTTGAATGCCGATGGCACGCCGCTCTTTGCGCTGGTGCTTGACCCGGTGATGTTTGCGGTGGCGCTCGGACTGGCCACGCTGACAGGCCTGGCCGCGGCCTACGCACCAGCTTTGCGGGCGGCGCGTCTGGACCCGGTGGAGGCCATCCATGGCTAGCGCGGATGTGGTGGTGCGCTTACAAGGCGTGCGCAAGGCCTTCAACGTGGGCACCGGTATCGAGACCGAGGTGCTGCACGGCATTGACTTGACGCTGAACCGGGGCGACTTTTGTGCGGTGATGGGGCCTTCGGGCTCGGGCAAGAGCACCTTGCTCAACATCATCGGTTTGCTGGACCGGCCTACTTCGGGCTTGTTGCAGATGGCGGGCGAAGAAACCACCCTGCTGGCCGACCAAGCCCTGACGCGCTTGCGGGGGCATCACATTGGCTTTGTGTTCCAGTACCACCACCTGATCTCGGCCTTTACGGCACTTGAGAACGTGATGATGCCCCTGCTCGGCGCGGCGGGGTTCCCGAATCAGGCCATGCGTGAGCGGGCCGAAGCCTTGTTGGAGAGCGTGGGCCTCACGCCTTGGAAAAACAACATGGCGGGCAACATGAGCGGCGGGCAGCAGCAGCGTGTGTCTTTGGCGCGGGCCTTGGCCATGAACCCGGCCTTGCTCTTGGCCGATGAACCCACCGGCAACCTGGACACGAAAAGTGCAGATGCGGTGTTTGCGCTGCTGCGCCGCATCAACCAAGAGCAGGGCACCACCGTGTTGCTGGTCACGCACAACCCCGAGCTGGGCAGGCGCTGCGACAAGACCATCCAGGTGGTGGATGGCCTGATCCAGACGGATTGATCCCGCCCGATGAAGCAACAGGCAAGGCATGGTTTTTGTGGGAGCCCACCCTGTGGGCGATGGGCGTGGAACTCACCCTGCAAGCCATCGCCCACAGGGGTGGGCTCCTACAAAGGGGCGCTTGCCGCTTGGCCGGCAATGGTTTGCAACTGGGCGGCGGTCAAGCGGTTACCGTGCTGGCTGACCACCGCAGCGGCTGCGCGGTTGGCCAATGCGGCGGCTTGCGCTGGGCTTTGGCCGTGGGTGATGCCGTACAAAAAGGCGCCGGCAAACATGTCGCCTGCGCCGTTGGTGTCCACCGCCTTTGTGGGCACGGCGGGCACTTCGATGCGCTGCTGGCCTTGCACCACGATGCAGCCTTTGGGGCCCCGTGTCAGGCACACGGTTTTGGCCAAAGCCGACAACTGGCCGATGATGGTGTCCAGATCTGTGGTGCCGCACCAGGTTTGGGCTTCTTCTTCGTTGGCAAAAAGGTAGTCCAGACCGTCGCCGATCATGGCTTCCAGGCCTTGGCGGCAGAAGTTGATCATGCTCACATCGCTCAATGTCAGCGCGGTTTGCACTTGCTGCTCGGTGGCGATTTGGCGGCCTTGCACGGCGGCTTCCAGGCCCGTGGGCGAAGCGGCCAGGTAGCCTTCCATGTAATAAATTTTGGACTTGGCGATGTCTTGGGGGTGCAAGGCGCTGGCGTCCAATTGCGAGGTGGCGCCCAAAAAGGTGCACATGCTGCGCTCGGCGTCTGGGGTGACCAGCACCATGCAGCTGCCGGTTTGGCCAACGGTTGGGCGGGTGTGGGTGAGGTTGGTCGCCACGCCATTGGTCTGCAAGTCTTGGGAGTAGTAGGCGCCCAGCTCGTCGTCGGCTACTCGGCATGAGTAAAAAGCCTTGCCGCCCAATTGGGCCAGGGCCACCACGGTGTTGCCGGCTGAGCCGCCACCCGTACGGCGGGCATGCAGGCCTTGAACGTGTGTGAGCAGTTCAGCGCGTTGGGGGGTGTCGATCAGCGTCATGTGCCGCTTGCTCACGCCCATGGCGCTCAGCAGTTCGTCAGAGACTTCGTATTCGGTGTCGACCAAGGCGTTGCCGATGGCGTAGAGGTGGTAGTGGGACATGGTGGGCGCTGAAATTGAAAGAGGTGAGTTTACTGGCTGCACCATTCAACATGGACGGTCAAGTCGCTGCGCTCCTCGCAGTGACGGTGGTTGTGATCAGGGGGCACTGCCCATCACCTGTGATGACGAGGCGTGCAGAACCAGCCGTCATCGTGAGGTACGAAGATTTGGCTGTTATGGCGAGGAACGAAGATTTGGCTGGCATGGCGAGGAACGAAGATGTAGCCGTCATTGCGAGGAACGAAGATTTAGCCGTCATTACGAGGAGCGAATATGTAGCCGTCATTGCGAGGAACGAAGCAATCGATGTATTGGCTGCAAGGCATGGATTGCCGCGCTTCGCTCGCAATGACGGTGTTATTAAATTTGATGCACTCTCCCAGCCACCCAGCCACCCAGCCACCCAGCCACCCAGCCACCCAGCGTTTCAGCAAAGCCACGACCAGACAAGGTGGCTACATCAAGCCCTGCTCTGCCATCGACAGCGATTGACCTTGGCCCACGATGATGTGGTCGAGTACGCGCACATCGACCAGCGCCAATGCCGCCTTGAGGGTTTGGGTCAGGTGCTCGTCGGCGCGGCTGGGCTGGACCGAACCGTTGGGATGGTTGTGCGACAGCACCACGGCCGCGGCCTGATGGTGCAGGGCGCGCATGACCACCTCACGCGGGTAGACCGAGGTTTGGCTGAGCGTGCCGCGAAAAAGCTCCTCCATGGCCAGCATGCGGTTTTGGTTGTCCAGAAACAGCACGGCAAAGACCTCGTGATGTTTGTGGGCCAGTTGCAACTGCAGGTATTGCTTGACCGCGCCCGGCGTGTGGAAGGCCTCGCGCTCTTTGAGGCGCTGGCTGAGTGCCCGGCGGGCCATCTCGAAGACAGCGAGCAGCTCGGCTTGCTTGGCCGGGCCCAGACCTTTGACCCTTTTGAGCGACTGCACGGTGGCGTTGAGCAAGCCGGCGATGCCGTCTTCCCCCAGCAGTTCTTCGGACAGCTGGAACACGTTTTTGCCCGCTATGCCCGTGCGCAACAAGATGGCCAAGAGTTCCACATCGCTCAGGGCTTGCGGGCCACGGGCGAGCAGTTTTTCGCGCGGGCGCGCATCGGCTGGCAAGTCTTTGATGCTCATTGGACAGCCCCTCCCTGGAGCAGCCATCGGTCACGCTTGCCCCTTTGTTGGAGCGGGTTGGCCGGGCTTTTTACAATAGTGCTTTCTTTATGCCCGTTTGACCGCTGAGGCGGCAACCACGAAAACCCTTATGTCCATTGTCGAACCTGGTTCTTTCTTGACGCTTCACTACCGCCTGGCCGGGCCGCAGGGGGACATCATCAACACCTTCAACGAAAAACCCGCCACCTTGTCGTTGGGTTCGGGCACCTTGTCGCCAGCCGTGGAGCAGCGCTTGCTGGGCCTGGCCGAAGGCACACGGGTGGTGATGGAAATTCCGGCCGGTGAGGCCTTTGGCGACCACATTGCCGACATGCAGCAGTGGGTGGCGCGCAAGCTACTCAACGAGTTGGGCGATCCGACCGAAAAATACGCGGCGGGTGATGTGGTGCAATTTCCCACACCAGATGGTCTGGGCTCTTATGCTGGAACAGTTTTGCAAGTGAACGAGGAGGGCGCGGTGTTGTTTGACTTCAACCACCCGCTGGCCGGTCAGCCTGTGACCTTTGAAGTCGAACTGATTGGGGTGCTGTGATGACATCTGAAGTGCTGTTGGCCGAGCCGCGTGGCTTTTGCGCTGGGGTGGATCGGGCGATCGACATCGTGGAGCATGCGCTCACCAAGTTTGGCCGTCCGATTTATGTGCGCCACGAGATCGTGCACAACACCTACGTGGTCAATGACCTGAAGGAAAAAGGTGCCATCTTCATCGAAGAGCTGGCCGATGTGCCGCCCGGGGCCACGTTGATTTTCAGCGCTCACGGCGTCAGCCGTGCGATTCAGGATGAGGCTGAGCGACGCGGCTTCCGGATTTTTGACGCCACTTGCCCGTTGGTCACCAAGGTGCATGTGGAGCTGGCCAAGCTGCACAAAGAGGGCTACGAATTCATCATGATCGGCCACAAGGGCCACCCCGAGGTGGAAGGCACCATGGGCCAACTCGACAGCGGCATCCATTTGGTGGAGGACGTGGAAGACGTGGCCAAGGTGCAACCTGGCCAGACCGATTTGTTGGCCGTGGTCACGCAAACCACCTTGAGCGTGGACGACGCCGCCGAGATCGTGGCGGCGGTCAAAGCCCGTTTTCCTCAGGTGCGCGAGCCCAAACAACAAGACATTTGCTACGCCACCCAAAACCGCCAAGACGCCGTCAAGCTGATGAGCCCGCTGGTGGACGTGGTCATCGTGGTGGGCAGTCCCACCAGCTCCAACAGCAACCGCCTGCGCGAGTTGGCCGACCGATTGGGCACACCCGCCTACATGGTGGACAGTGCAGCGGATTTGCAAGAGGCTTGGTTTAACGGCACACAAAAAGTGGGTCTGACAGCAGGTGCCTCGGCCCCGGATGTGCTGGTGCAAGAGGTGATTGCGCGTTTGCGGGCTATGGGTGCGGTGTCGGTGCGCACGCTCGACGGCATTCAGGAGACCATCAAGTTTCCGTTGCCCAAGGGTTTGAAACTGGATACCCCGCAATCGCCGTAAACGGGCTCACTACAATCCCCCCATGCTTGATATTGTTCTACTCCGTAAAGACCTGGACGCCGTTGTCGCGCGTTTGCAGACCCGTAAAAATCCCCAGCCTTTCTTGAATGTGGAGGCGTTTCGTGCGTTGGAGGGTGAGCGCAAAACACTCCAGACCCGAACCGAAGAGCTGCAAAGCCAGCGCAACAGCTTGTCCAAACAAATTGGCATGCTCAAAGGCAAGGGCCAGCACGCCGAGGCCGATGCCGTGATGGCGCAAGTCGGCGCGATCAAGGACGAGCTGGACGCTTCGGCGCAGCGCCTGGAAGTGATCCAAGCCGAGCTGCAAGACCTGCTGCTGGCTGTGCCCAACTTGCCGCATGAGTCGGTGCCTGTGGGTGCGGGTGAAGAAGGCAACGTCGAGGTACGCCGTTGGGGCACGGTGCGCAGTTTTGACTTCGAGCTCAAGGACCATGTGGACATCGGCGAAAAGCTGGGCTTGGACTTTGCCACCGGCACCAAGCTGACTGGCTCGCGTTTTACCTTCATGCGCGGCCCGGTGGCCCGTTTGCACCGGGCGCTGGCGCAGTTCATGCTCGATGTGCAGACCACCGAGCATGGCTACACCGAGTGCTACACGCCCTACATCGTGAATGCAGACACGCTGCGCGGCACGGGCCAGCTGCCCAAGTTCGAGGCAGATTTGTTTGCTGCCAACAAGGGCGGCCAAGAGGGCGAAGAAAACCAGGCGCTGTACCTGATTCCGACATCCGAAGTGACGCTCACCAACGTCGTGCGCGACGAAGTCTTGGCTGAGAGCGATTTGCCCATCCAGCTCACGGCGCACACCCCTTGCTTCAGGTCTGAAGCGGGCAGTGGCGGGCGCGATGTGCGCGGCCTGATCCGTCAGCACCAATTTGACAAGGTCGAGATGGTGCAGATTGTGCACCCCGACACAAGCTACGAAGCGCTGGAGGCCATGACGGGCCACGCCGAAGCGGTGTTGCAAAAGCTGGGCTTGCCCTACCGCGTGATGAGCCTGTGCACGGGCGACATGGGCTTTGGTGCGAGCAAGACCTATGACCTGGAAGTCTGGGTGCCTGCCCAAAACACGTACCGCGAGATCAGCTCGGTCTCCAACTGCGAAGCGTTTCAGGCGCGCCGCCTGCAAGCGCGTTTTAAAAACGCACAAGGCAAGAACGAGTTGGTGCACACCCTGAACGGCTCGGGCTTGGCCGTGGGCCGTGCGCTGGTGGCGGTTTTGGAGAATTACCAGAACGCCGATGGCTCTGTCACGGTGCCTGAGGTGCTGAGACCCTATTTGGGTGGTTTGGAGACCCTTCGGGCCTGATAGAATATCGGCTTCGACAAACGACACCGAATCAGGAGAGGTGGCAGAGTGGTCGAATGTACCTGACTCGAAATCAGGCGTAGGGGCGACCCTACCGAGGGTTCGAATCCCTCCCTCTCCGCCAAATCAACCCCGCATGGCGCGCCATGTGGGGTTTTTTTCTGGCGCAATACCCAGTAAAAAAGAAGGTGTTGAGCCCAATTTTCATGGACGCATCTGAGATGCGAAGAGAAAAATCATGAACACCAGGATCTTGATCGCCGCCATTTTGACCTTGCCTTTGTTGCAAGGATGCACGGTTTTGGCCATTGCCGATGTGGCCGCCTCGACGGTGGTTTATGGTGCAAAAACGGTGGTCAATGTGGTCGATGCCGTGACCCCCGACATCATCAACAAAGACAAAGACTGAGGACTGGCTCAGCTTTTGCGGTGTTCGGCCAGATCGTTCCACACATCCTGGCGTGTGATCAGGCCATCACGCACTTCCATCCGATCAATGAAACGGATGCCCTCAAAAGACGAGCCATTGAGCCAAGTGCCTTGCAAGTTGCCGTGGCAAAACACCACCGTGGCATCGCCTTGCCAACTCTCTTCAAACTGCGCGTAGTCTTTGCGAATGGTGCTGTATCGCTGCTGCGCCCAAGAGACCAACTCGGGCAGGGTCCGCATGGTGACGCCACCCGGAAAACACATGACAAAGTCCGGGTGCAAGAAGCTTTGCGCTTTGGCCATGTCGCGCTCTTGCATGGCTTCCAAAAAAGACTTCACCACGTCTGAGGCCACTGGGTGTGCTGCGCGGCCACCACTGAACACCTTGCCGTCGCGCCGGTAGGTACTGACCTCGTTGATGAACACCGTGGTGCCCGCCTCGGGTGTTGCGATCACCGAACGCACCGCATTGGCCACGCGGTTGACCATGCGGTGCTGGGTGTCCGGGTCGTAGCCCGGCAGCAAGGTGATCGAAACAACGGGCATGAGATTTTGCTTAAATGCCCAACCAGCCGTTGGTACGCGCAAAGTGCAGCGCTTGTGTGCGGCTGTTGACGCCCAAGCGACGGAACAGACGCCAGAAGTGCACCTTGACCGTGTGCTCGCTGATGTCCAGTTTTTCGGCGATGTCGCGGTTGGACAGGCCCTGGTCCAGCATCAGGATCAGTTGTTTTTGACGTTTGGACAGTTTGGTGGGGCCGGCGGGCGTAGCCGCGTCTTCAATCGCGGCTTGCTCCTCGGTCACCAAAAGGTTGCGCAACGACGCGATGATTTGGGCCGGGCTGTCGGATTTTTCAATGAAGGCATCGGCGCCTGCTTCCAAGCAACGCGCCTCATACTCGCTCGCGCTGGAGCTGGTCACGACCACCAAGGGGATGTCTGGATACTTGGCCTTGAGGACCTGCACGCCCGACATGCCCAAGGTGTCTGGCAACTGCAGATCGAGGCAAAACAGTTCGGGCGCGCCATTTTTTTCAACCGTCGACTCAACCACGTTCAGTTTGTGAATCGGGATGATTTTCAGGCCTGGTTTGACACGATGGAGCAGCATGGTCAATGCGTCACGCATCAGGGGGTGGTCGTCAATGACGTAAACGGTCATGTTTTAATCTCCGCGCTAAACTGAAAGTATGAGGATATCAGTTTAAAGGGAATTTTGCTAGCTTTTTTGTTTAAAATAACAAAATCATTTTTGATTTGCAGCGTAAGAAGTCATCAAAAGGTTCAAAATTTCATTCAAAGAATCCGCAGTTTCCGATGTGGTTTCAAGCACTGAATGGAGTGAGGCCAAAGCGTTCGGCCCTTCGGTTTGCAATCGGGCGATGGTTTGCCCGGCCTCTTTGGGCGAGGCAAAGCCCAGGCTTTGCAACAAAACCTGACCTTTGGCATCCACCAGCTTGAAATAAAACTGGCCGTCTTTTTCGCGGTATTGCTTGAAGCTTGGCAGTGCGTTTTTCACTTCTTTGGTCACCGACTCGGCATGACCCGAAGACAAGGCACGCAGGCCCACGGCGTGGCGCAGCTCGCGCATGAACGGCGTGGCCAATTGGCGTGCTTTATCGGCCCCGGCTAGCAAAATTTTGTCCATCTGGGCAGGGTTGTCGATGAGGGCTTGGTAATGCTCGCGCATGGGCGCGATTTCGCGGTCAATGCGCTCGAACAACATGTGCTTGGCGTCTCCCCATCCGATGCCGTCGGCATAAGCGCGGGCCATGGCCGCTGTTTCTTCGGCGCTGGCGAAGGCCTGGTAAATCTGGAACAGGGCCGAGCCTTCGGTGGCCTTGGGTTCGCCCGGCGCTTTGGAGTCGGTCACGATGGCCGAAATTTGTTTGCGCATTTGCGCTGCGGGTGCGAACAACGGGATGGTGTTGTTGTAGCTCTTGCTCATCTTGCGGCCGTCAAGACCCGGCAGCAGCGCCACCGACTCCTCGATCACGGCTTCGGGCAAGACAAAGTGCTCGCCATACAAATGGTTGAAGCTCGAAGCCATGTCGCGGGCCATTTCGATGTGCTGGATCTGGTCGCGGCCCACGGGGACTTTGTGTGCCTTGAACATCAGGATGTCCGCGCCCATGAGCACCGGGTACATGAACAGACCCGCCGTCACGTCGCTGTCCGGGTCGTGGCCGGCGGCGTTGTTTTTGTCGACAGCGGCCTTGTAGGCGTGGGCACGGTTGAGCACGCCCTTGCCCGTCACGCAGGTCAGCAGCCAGGTGAGTTCGGGTATTTCAGGAATGTCCGACTGGCGGTAAAAGGTGACTTTGTCCGGGTCCAACCCCGAGGCGATCCAACTGGCGGCGATCTCGAGGGTGGAGCGCTGGATGCGTGCGGGCTCGTCGCACTTGATGAGCGCGTGGTAGTCGGCCAAAAAGTAAAAGCCATCGGTGCTGGTGTCGCGGCTGGCTTGTACCGTGGGACGGATGGCGCCCACGTAGTTGCCCAAGTGGGGGGTGCCGGTGGTGGTGATGCCGGTGAGAACGCGGGTGCGGGTCTTGGAGTTCATGGGAAAAGCAGGCAATCGAAAAAATTCAGCGTCAAAAATTAGCGCAACAAAGCGGCCAGTGGGCTGAGGGTGAGCTTCAAAAAGTCAAAGGTCAGGCCCATCAGGGGTTGCATCCACCAGGCGCTGATGAGGCCGGTGAGCACCAAGGCCATGACAATGAAAAAGCCCCAGGGCTCTAAGCGCGAGACCAGCACCGCCTGCCGCCAGGGCAGCACACCCACCAGAATGCGCCCGCCGTCCAGCGGCGGCAGCGGAAAGAGGTTGAAGGCGAACATGACCACATTGGTCAGCATGCCGGCCTTGCACATCTCGATGAAAAACCGCTCGGTGACGCCGCTGCCTGTGAGCACGTAAAACAGCACGCCCCACAGCAGCGCTTGCACCAGATTCGCGCCTGGCCCGGCCAGGGCGACCCAAACCATGTCGCGCTTGGGCTGGCGCAGTCGGTCAAAGCGCACGGGCACCGGTTTGGCGTAGCCAAACAAAAATGCACCACTGGTGCTGAAGTAAAGCAGCAGCGGTAGCAAGATGGTGCCCACCGGGTCGATGTGCGGGATGGGGTTGAGCGTGACACGGCCCAGCATGGACGCGGTGTTGTCACCCAGGCGCATCGCAGCGTAGCCGTGGGCAGCCTCGTGCAGTGTGATCGCGAAGATCACCGGCAGGGCGTAAATCAAAACGGTTTGGATGAGATCGGACATATTCAGCACCCGATTGTCTCAGACCCGTCTGTGTGTTGGCGCGGGCAGGGGCTTGGGGGCCTCGAATCCTCGGAGAAAGGCTTGCGCAGCGTCTTTGTGCAGGCTTTGGCCAAGAGGACTCTGACCCTGAGCCCGGCCAGAAATATTTAACCTTGGACAGGCAAAAAGCGCTCCACCAACAAGGACCAGTAGGCCGAGCCCACGGCCACATTCTGGTCGTTGAAGTCGTAGCCTGGGTTGTGCACCATGCAAGCCCCGTGGCCGTCACCTGACCCATCGCCATTGCCGATGAGCAAATAGCAGCCGGGCACCTCTTCGAGCATGAAGGCGAAGTCTTCACTGCCCGTCAGCGCAGGGCCTTGGTGCGTGACGTTGGCTGCACCCACCAGTTCCACGCCCACTTGGCGCGCAAAATCGGTCTCTCTGATGTGGTTGACCAGCACCGGATAACCGCGCTGGTAGTCGATGTGGGCCTGCACACCGTAGCTGATGGCCTGTGCATGGACCAGCTCGGTGATGCGTTTTTCAAGCAGCACGCGCACGTCACGGTCCAGCGAACGCACGCTCAGGCGTAGCGTGGCTGTTTGCGGGATCACGTTGTTGGCCACGCCCGCATGAAAAGCCCCAACGGTGATGATGGCCACTTGTTGCGGGTCGACGTTGCGCGCCACGATGCTTTGCAGGCCCATGACGATGGCGGAACCCGCCACGACCGGGTCGGCCGCGCGGTGCGGCAGCGCCCCATGGCCTCCCGTGCCTTCGATGGTGATGGTCACGTTGTCCGAGGACGCCATGGCCGCTCCATCGCGGAACACCAGTTGGCCTTGCGGGTGGCCCGGCATGTTGTGCATGCCAAACACGGCGTCGCAGGGGAATTGCGTGAAGAGTCCGTCTTCCATCATCTTTTTGGCACCGCCTAGGCCTTCTTCGGCCGGCTGGAAGATCAGGTTGACGGTGCCAGAAAACTCGGCATCTTGGGCAATGTGCTTGGCTGCGGCCAGCAGCATGGCGGTGTGGCCGTCGTGGCCGCAGGCGTGCATGACGCCCACGTTGCAGCTGGCATAGGGCAAGCCCGTGGCCTCATCAATGGGCAACGCGTCCATGTCGGCGCGGATACCGATGCTGCGGCTGCCCGTGCCCTTTTTGATTTGCCCCACCACGCCCGTGCCGCCCAGGCCGCGCTTGACCGCATAGGCCCAGGCGCTGAGCTGCTCGGCCACCAGGTCGCTGGTGCGGTACTCCTGGTAACCCATCTCGGGGTGGCGGTGGATGTCGCGGCGCACCGCGATGAACGCATCCGCCTGCGCCTGCAGAGCATGTAGTTTGTCGTGCAAAAAAGCTTCGGTAGGGGTGTTCATGGCCAGGCCTTGCGCTTTACTGGGGTTGCAGGTTCATCGATTTGGCGATGGCACGGTATTTGGCCGTGTTGTCGCTGTACACCTTGGCCAGCGCGGGCAGCGCCTGTGGGCGGGGCACCACCATGGCCTGCGCTTCGAGCGCGGCACGGATGGCCGGGTCGTTGGCGACTTCGCCCAGTGCCTTGTTCAGGGCCTGCACCACCGCTTCGGGGGTGTCCTTGTGCACGAAATAACCCGACCAGGTGTCAAACACAAAGCCTTTGAGGGCTTTGCTGTCATTGAGCGGTGGCGCTTTTTTGAACAGGTCTTGGTGATCGGCAGACAGCACAGCCACGGCCTTGAGCTTGCCCTCGTCGACCAAGGCCACTTGGCCCTTGCCATAGGGGGTCATGAACACATCGACCAGACCGCCCATCATGTCCTGAAAGGCCGGTGCACCGCCCTTGTAAGGCACATGGGTCATCGGGATGCCGGTGATCTTGGACATGTGCTCGCCCAGCAGGTGGTACATGGAGCCTGGCCCCACGCTGGCAAATGTCAGCGGTTTGCCTTCGGCGGCGGCTTTTTTGGCATAGGCGATCAGCTCGTCACCGTTGTTGGCGGGCAGGTCCTTGCGGGCCAGCATCGCCATCGGGTTGATGGTGATCATCTGCACCAGTCGGAAGTCTTCGCTCTTGTATTTGATGGCGGCATTGGCCAGCGGGGCCAGCACCAGTTCGTTGGGCGAGCCCTGGAAGATGTAGTAACCGTCGGCCGGGCTGTTCAGGATTTTTTGGGCCGCAATGCCGCCGCTGGCACCGCCTAAGTTTTCCACCAGCACGGGCTGGCCCAGGTGCTTGGCCAGCGTGGTGTTGATGGTGCGGGCGATCACATCAGACAGGCCGCCAGCGGGGTAGGGCACCATCAGGGTGACGGGCTTGTTGGGAAAGCTTTGGGCGGCAGCGCCTTGGGCCACCATTAGGCTGGTCAAACCGGCGGCCAGCAGGCCCTTGAGCAAAGTGCGGTGATTCATGGGTTTGTCTCCTCTTGGGGGTGGTTGGCCGGACATCGGCCTTTGACGCATATTAGGAACCGGCTTAGGATGTGTTCAATGCATTATTTTTCTTGTTTTCATTCATTGAGTGAATAAATGAACCTCAAGCACCTGGAGCACTGGCTGGCGCTGGCCGAGACCGGATCGTTCAGCCGCGCCGCTGAAAAACTGCACATCACCCAGTCGGCGCTCAGCCGCAGCATCCAGGTGCTCGAAGAAGACCTGGGCGGCCCGCTGGTGGACCGTGTGGGCAAAAAAAACGAGCTGACCCCGCTGGGCCTGTCGGTTCTGGAACGGGCGCGGCGCATCGTGCACGAGGCACAAGAACTTCGGCAGGGCGCGGCTTTGTTGCAACAAGGTGGTTTGGGCAGTTTGCGGGTGGGGCTGGGCTCGGGGCCCGGGGCCATGCTGATGACGCCCTGGCTGCGTTACATGGCAGAGCACCACCCCACGGTGCAGGTGTCGGTGTCGCGGGGCTCCACCGAGTTGCAGCTCACCCAGCTGCGCGAGCGGCAACTCGACGCCTTGGTGGTGGACGTGCGTCGGGTGGATGCCGCACGTGACTTGAATGTGGCGCATGTGGTGGAGATGCGGGCCGGCTTTGTGTGCCGCCAGGGACACCCACTGCTGGGTCTCTACCCCGAGGGTGCACCCTTTAACGCCCTGCTGGCCTACCCCATTGCCTCGATCCCGCTGTCACAAGAAGTGGCGCGCTTGCTGGTGGACCACTACGGCCCGCAGGCCAACCCGGCACAAATGACCACCTTGCAGTGCGAAGACATCGCCAGCTTGCTCGATGTGGTGGGGCAGACCGATGCGATTTATTTGGGCATTGTCGGGGCCGCGCGCGAGGGCATGACCCAAGGGGTTTTGATGGAGCTGCCCATGCAAATGCCTTTGCAAGGGCAGGCTCGGCTGGGCCTCATCACGCTGGTCGGTCGCACCGAGTTACCTGCCCTGGCGGTGTTTCGCGAATTTGTCCAAAAACACATGACCGATTGACGCTCCAAAGGGAATCAGGATGCAGGAATGGCTTTACCCCATCGGGGTGGTTTTGTTGGGTTACACGGTGCTGGGGTTGACGGGCTTTGGCTCGGCGCTGGTCATCGTGCCCTTGTTGGCTTGGCAGTGGCCCTTGCCTGAAGTTGTGGCGCTGACTTTGCTGATGGACGTGCCCGCTTCCGCTTTCCACAGCGGGCTGAATTGGCGGCAGGTTCAGTGGCGCGAGCTGCGACGCCTGTTGCCCGGCATGGTGCTGGGCACGCTGGTGGGCTTGTGGCTGGTGCAGCACATGAACAGCCGCTGGCCGCTGCTGTTGCTGGGGGCGTATGTGGCCGGGGTGGGTGTCAATGCCTTGCGGCCGAAGGCGTCTCAAGCTTCCACCGCCGCACCCGCTTGGGCCTGGCCGGTCGGGGCTGCCATCGGCCTGGTGGAGATGGTTTTCGGCACCGCTGGCCCTTTGGTGGTGGCCTGGCTGAGCCGCCGCTTGTCGGATGTGCAGCAGATGCGGGCCAGCACGCCCTTGATCATTGCGGTGGCGGCGGCCACGGTGTTGCTGGGTATGGCTTGGGAGGGGCGTTTGTCCAGCGACTGGATCTGGCAGCGCTGGACGGTACTGATCGGCGTGGCGCTGGCCGGTGTGTGGTTGGGCCACCGCGTGTCGCACCGCGTGCCCGTGGCACGGCTGCGCCAAATCATTTGCGCCTTGTTGGTGCTCAGTGGCTTGATGCTGGCGCTGGGGGCTTTGCGCTGAACTCTGAAGTCACGTCGGCAAGCATGCCAACGGTCAAAAAAGGGGAGCCCATGGCTCCCCTTTTTTTGTGCAAGCGCGGACAACGCTCACATCAACAGGTGCTCACCCGCGTTGTCGCCGCCCAGGATCACATAGTTCACTTTGCGGATGTCCATCAGCTTGGTGCCGCCGGCGTAGCTGATCGAGCTTTGCACGTCCTGCTCCATCTCAATCAGCGTGTTGGCCAGCTTGCCCTTGATCGGCTCCAGAATGCGCTTGCCTTCCACGTGCTTGTACTCGCCCTTGTTGAAGTCAGACGCTGAGCCGTAGTACTCCTTGAACATTGCGCCATCGACCTCCACCGTCTTGCCGGGCGATTCTTCGTGGCCAGCGAACAGCGAGCCGATCATGACCATGCTCGCGCCAAAGCGGATGCTCTTGGCAATGTCGCCGTGGCTGCGGATGCCGCCGTCGGCAATGATCGGCTTGGTCGCCACGCGGGCGCACCACTTGAGCGCCGACAACTGCCAGCCGCCCGTGCCAAAACCGGTTTTCAGCTTGGTGATGCACACCTTGCCGGGGCCCACGCCCACTTTGGTCGCGTCAGCGCCCCAGTTTTCCAGGTCGATCACGGCTTCGGGTGTGGCCACGTTGCCCGCGATCACGAAGCTGGTGGGCAGCTTGGCCTTGATGTAGCCAATCATGTCGCGCACGCTGTCGGCGTGGCCGTGGGCGATGTCGATGGTGATGTATTCGGGCACCAGACCTTCGGCGGCCAGCTGATCCACCGTAGCGCGGTCCGGGGCTTTGACACCCAGCGAGATCGAGGCGTAAACGCCTTTGGCGTGCATGTCGCGCACGAACTGGACGTTGTCCAGGTCAAAGCGGTGCATGACGTAGAAGTAGTTGTTTTGCGCCATCCACAGGCAGATGGTTTCATCCACCACCGTCTTCATGTTGGCCGGCACCACCGGCAAACGGAAGGTGCGGCTGCCCAAGGTGACGCCTGCGTCGCACTCAGAACGGCTTTCCACGCGGCACTTGCGTGGCAAAAGCAGGATGTTGTCGTAATCAAAAATTTCCATGAGAAAACCAAGCTCCAAAGAGGATCGTTGAAAGAACGAGTGAGCGCTTGGCTTGGCCGGTTTTTTGGCCCCTGTGGTGAACCCGTTGCAAGTTCAGGGCAAAAAAAACCGGGCGCAAGAATCTTGGGCCCGGTGGCTGATTGTACCCGCATGTCGCGGCCAAATTCAACAAACGCCTTATTGGCCCATTTGGGCCGGGTGGGTGCTGCGTGTTTTATTTGAGCTGATATGCCCAGTTGATCACCGGAGGGGTCAAGGGCTGGCTGATTTCGGTCCCGTTGCTTTGAACGGGCAGGTTTCGAATGCTTTGAACCGTGCTGTTCAGGCCCGAAATCACAGTGCCAAAAACGGCATAGCCCCCTGAGCTGGTGTTCAAAAAAGTGTTGTCCACAACGTTGATGAAAAACTGGTTGGTGGCACTGTTAAGCACATTGGTTCTTGCCATCGCAATGGTTCCAGTTGTATTACTCAAACCGCTAATTGAAGTGGTTTCGAGTGCAATGGGGTCGTAAAGCGTACCAACTTTGGTATTGGCGCCGCTGATGGGAACGCCAGTAAAACCACCGCCTTGGATCATGAAATTGGCCAGGACGCGATGGAACACTGTCTGGCTGTAAAAACCATCGTTGACGTAGCGCAAAAAGTTGGCCGTGGTGATGGGGGCTTTGGTTGACTCCAATGCCAAGACAAATTCGCCCAAACTGGTGGAAACGCACACCGTGGGCAAAGCGCTGCTTTGAGAGGCGGTGACACCGTCGGCAGAGCAAGCGCCAGCCACTCGCTCAAACACGGCACTGAGATTGTTTGCCGCGTCCTTGCTCCACACGTAATAACGGGTGGGCGTCGTGGGCGTTGCGGTGGTGAATGCTCCATTGGCGCTGAAGCAGCTGTCTGACGACGAGGGTGCTGTGGCATCGGTTTTGAAGCAGTAGCCGGTCACTCCGGTGGCGTCGCTGGCACTGGCGGTCAAGGTGACTTGTCCGTTGCTGGGAGGGCTGACGCTGACACCAGAAATGGTGGGAGCCGTGGTGTCTGGGGCACTGCCGCCCCCGCCCCCGCCGCCGCAGGCCGACAGAAAGAAGACGCAAAAGGAGACCGCTGAAATCTGTTTGAATCGCATGTTTCTTCGATGGTGGAAATTGAAGGAGCCGATCCGTCAATTGTATGCACCGGTTTTGGTCTTGGTGTCTTGAAGGTTGAATCACTTTCGACTCAGCCGAGCCATCCGGGCATTCAGGTTTCAAGGTGTTCCTACAATCGAGGCCTATGCAGTCTGATTCCCCACCGAACACTTCGTCGCCTCTGCTGGCCCAACTCAATGACGAGCAGCACCGCGCCGTGGCCTTGCCGCCCGAACACGCGCTGATCTTGGCGGGCGCTGGTTCTGGCAAAACCCGGGTGTTGACCACCCGCATCGCTTGGCTCTTGCAAACCTCGCAGGTTTCGCCCGGCGGCATTTTGGCGGTGACCTTCACCAACAAGGCCGCCAAGGAGATGAAGCTGCGTTTGCAGTCCATGCTGCCGGTCAATGTGAACGCGATGTGGATCGGCACCTTCCACGGGCTATGCAACCGGTTTTTGCGGGCGCATTTTCAGTTGGCGGGTTTGCCGCAGACGTTTCAAATTTTGGACACGCAAGACCAGCTGTCGGCCATCAAGCGGCTGTGCAAGCAGTTCAATGTGGACGAAGACCGCTTCCCCCCGAAGCAGTTGCAGTATTTCATTTCTGGTTGCAAAGAAGACGGGCAGCGCCCGGTCGATGTGACGGTGCGCGACGACGAGACGCGCCGCAAGGTGGAGCTGTACCAGCTGTACGAAGAGCAATGCCAGCGCGAAGGCGTGGTGGATTTTGGTGAGCTGATGCTCCGCTCTTATGAATTGCTGCGCGACAACGCGCATGTGCGCGAGCATTACCGCCGCCGGTTCCGCCACATCTTGGTGGACGAGTTTCAGGACACCAACAAACTGCAATACGCCTGGCTCAAACAGCTGGCCGGGCTGCCAGGCGAAGGGGGTGAGTGTGCCATCTTGGCCGTGGGCGATGACGACCAGAGCATTTACGCCTTTCGGGGGGCGCGCGTGGGCAACATGGCCGACTTTGTTCGCGAGTTCCAGGTGCAACACCAGATCAAGCTGGAGCAAAACTACCGCAGCTTCAGCAACATCCTCGACTCGGCCAACCACCTGATCAGCCACAACAAGACCCGTTTGGGCAAAACCCTGCGCACCGACCAGGGTGCGGGCGAGCCGGTGCGGGTGGTCGAATCACCGTCTGACTTTGCCGAGGCGCAGTGGCTGGTGGAAGAGCTTCGCCAATTGGTCAAACAAGACGGTTTTGAGCGCAAGGAAGTGGCTCTGCTGTACCGCAGCAACGCCCAAAGCCGGGTGCTGGAAACCGCGCTGTTCAACGCCGGTTTTCCGTACCGCGTGTACGGTGGTTTGCGCTTTTTTGAACGGGCCGAAATCAAGCACGCACTGGCCTATTTGCGCCTGATGGAGAACCCCAGCGACGACACCAGCTTTTTGCGGGTGGTCAACTTTCCGCCGCGCGGCATCGGTGCACGCAGTGTGGAGCAGCTGCAAGACGCGGCGCGTGCCGCAGGCTGCTCATTGCACGACGCGGTGAGCGCCACCACCGGCAAGGCGGGGGCCAATTTGGCGGCGTTTGTGGCCATGGTGGATGTGCTGCGCGAGCAGACTGAAGGTCTCACACTGCGCGAGATCATCGACTTGGTGCTGGACAAGACCGGCTTGGTGACACACTACCGCGCCGAAAAAGAAGGCGCGGACCGGGTCGAGAACTTGGAAGAATTGGTCAACGCCGCCGAGAGTTTTGTCACTCAAGAAGGCTTTGGCCGCAGCGCGGTGGCCCTGCCGCAGGGTCTGTCGCAAAGCCCGGCCAGCCAGGGCTTGACGGCCGCAGGAGATGGATCGCCACGCTTCGCTCGCGATGACGGGATAGGTGCTCGCGATGATGGGGTAGGTGCTCGCGATCATGGGGCTGGTGCGCGCGATGGCACCCCTGATGTCACTGCGAGCGAAGCGCGGCAGTCCATGGTGGGATTGGGCAGCGAGTTCGGCGAAGACGGCGTCACCATGAGCCCCTTGGCGGCTTTCCTGACCCACGCCTCGCTCGAAGCCGGCGACAACCAAGCGCAAGCCGGTGAGGACGCGGTGCAGCTCATGACCGTGCATGCCAGCAAAGGTTTGGAGTTTGACGCGGTGTTCATCACGGGTCTGGAAGAAGGCCTGTTTCCGCACGAAAACGCCATGAACGACTTTGACGGGCTCGAGGAAGAACGCCGCTTGATGTACGTGGCCATCACCCGCGCGCGCAAGCGTCTGTACCTCAGCCATTCGCAAACCCGCATGCTCCATGGCCAGACCCGCTACAACTTGAAAAGCCGCTTTCTGGAAGAGTTGCCCGAGGAGTGCCTCAAGTGGGTCACGCCCAAAAATGGCGGCTTCTCTAACCTTGGCTCTGCAGGCGGTGGTGGCGCCAGCACCGCAGGCGGCGGCTGGCCGCAAACCCCGGCCTTCAACCGCCACGCTCGGCCCGCATGGGGCCAAAGCAGCTTGAGCACTGAAACCTACAAAAGTCCGCCTGTGCCGGTGCAAAAAGCCGAGCCTGAGCACGGCATCACTGCGGGTAAAAACGTGTTCCACACCAAGTTTGGCGAGGGCAAAGTGCTGGCCGTCGAGGGCGTGGGGGCCGATGCCCGTGCCCAAGTCAACTTCCCGCGCCACGGCGTGAAATGGCTGGCGCTGAGCGTGGCCAAACTCACCGTGGTTTGAGTCCTATTTCTTTTCTGAAGGTCTCCATGAAAATCACCCAAGACACCGTTGTCACGATGCAGTACAAAGTGACCAATGCCCAAGGCCAGTTGCTGGACAAGGCGCAAGAGCCGACCTCGTATTTGCACGGCGGCTATGACAACACCTTCCCCAAAATCGAAGCCGCGCTCGAAGGCCAGGAGGTGGGCTTTAGCACCACTTTGAAACTGGCCCCGGCTGATGCCTTTGGCGAGCGCGACGAGAGCTTGGTGCAGACCATCCCCAAAAGCGAGTTTCCACCCGGGGTCAAAGTGGGTGGTCAGCTGCGTGGGCGCACGCCCGATGGGCAAGAGCAAGTGTTCAATGTGCTCAAAATCAAGGGCGACAAGGTGATCCTCGACGGCAACCATCCTTGGGCTGGGCAGCACCTGACGCTGAGCCTGAAGGTGATGGAAGTGCGGGCGGCCTCAGCCGAGGAGGTGACGCACCGCCACGCACACGGGGCGCACGGCCACCACCACTGAGCTGCTGAGCTATTTACTCGGGCCGATCCGCGCTGGCGGGCGGCTCGTCGTAGACATCGGTCGAGAAGCAGTCGCGCACCGAAAACAGCATGGAGGTGAAGAACATGGCCGCCACCATCAGCGCCAAGGGCATGAAGGTGGCCGTCATCAGGCCCGGATTGCCCATGAGGCTGGAAATCAGCAGCGCCAGGACACCGGTCAACATGAAAACCACACCCCAGGCGAACACATAAACCACAAAGGCCTTGAGGTTGCGCCAGCAGGCCATGAAGCTGAAAAACAGACTTTTGACCGCGGGCATGCCGTACCAGTGCACCAAGGCAGGCGCATGCCAGAACATCATGGACAGCGGCACATAAAACAACATGGACACCCACAGGGCGGTCTGGAACGAGTCGGCTGTGACCACCTCGGGCGTCATGGCAGCGCCGCCAAAATAGACCTTGGCAAAAGTGCCGCCATCGGCCAATGTGGACAGGAACATCACGACCAAAAAAATCACCGCGTACAAGCCACCCAAATGGAACATGGTTTTGCGGTGAGGCCCGTCTTTGAAGGCCACAAACAACACACTGGGCATGGGGAACTTGCCTTCTGAAGCCATTTGCGTTGCAGCCATCATGCCCAGCGTCAGCGGGGGCAAGACGATGAGGGCCAATGCGCCGCCCACGAAAGGGACGATGGACACGATCGACACCGTGGCCATGAACAAAAAGAACAAACCGGACAGGGCCAGCGGCTGACGCCAGAAGGTGGTCATGCCTTGACTGACCCATTTGAGGCCTGTTTTGGCGGGAACGATTTTCAAATTCATGGTGTTCAGACGAGGTCGGACAAGGAAACGGGTTGTTGCACACGGCCGCGCAAAACGCGTTCGAAATGGGTTGGATCGTGCGGAGTGAGCATGGCCGCTTCGCGGGGCAGATGGTAGTCCCACAGGCGCGAAATCCAAAAGCGCAAAGCCCCTGCGCGCAAAAGGGCAGGCAGCAACTCGCGCTCGGCGCCTGCCAAGGGGCGTGCCCGGTTGTAGGCCTGCACCATGGCCTGGGCTCGGGCTGCGTCGTGCACACCCGTGGGCAGGTCAATGCACCAGTCGTTCAGGCACACGGCCAAGTCAAAAAGCCAGGTGTCCACGCCCGCAAAATAAAAGTCAAAAAAGCCCGTCAGCTGATCGCCGTCAAACATCACGTTGTCACGGAACAGGTCGGCATGCACCGGGCCACGGGGCAGAGCGGAGAAGGCTGGGCCTTCGACGATGTGGTTTTGGTAGGCCAGTTCGCTGCGCAGCAAGGCGGCTTGGGGGCCATCGAGGTGGGGCAGCACCACGGGCACGGTTTCGTTCCACCAAGGCAGGCCGCGCAAATTGGGCTGGCTGCGGTTGTAGTCGGCCCCGGCCAAGTGCATGCGCGCGAGCATGTCGCCCACGGCGGCGCAGTGCACGGCCTGGGGCTGCAGCTGGCTTTTGCCGGTCAGCTTGTTCACCACGGCGGCAGGTTTGCCGCACAGGGTGTGCAGCACATCGCCGTCGCGGTTGGCGGCTGGATCGGGCACCGGGATGCTGCGCCCGGCCAGGTGCTTCATCAGGAACAGATAAAACGGCAGCTGTTCGTGCGTCAAGCGTTCGAACAGGGTGAGCACATACTCACCTTGGTCGGTGGTGGCGAAGTAGTTGGTGTTTTCAATCCCGCCTTCGATGCCGCGCAAAGCGGTGAGCTGGCCCAGGTTCAGGGCTTGCATCAGGTCGTTGGCCTGGGTTTCGGTGACTTCGGTGAATACCGCCATGGTTGCAATCGGTGGGCCTGTAGGCTGGCCGGAGGGTGTATTGAAGCCGTGATTGTAGGCGGCGGCGATGTGTGATCTGCAGCCTGAGCACCCCGGTGCGCGTGGTAACTTCCCTCGCTTCACACTCACCTCAAACAGGAGTTACCCATGTCAGACAGCCCAGTCGACCGCATCGTTCGTTTGCACCGCGTGCTGAAAACCTCGCCCGATAAGGTGTACCGGGCCTTTCTGGATGCCGATGCGATGAGCAAATGGCTGCCGCCTTATGGTTTTACCTGCAAGGTGCACCACATGGAGCCGCGTGTGGGCGGCACTTTTCGAATGTCCTTTTGCAATTTTTCGACGGGCAGTGGCCATTCGTTTGGCGGTGAATACCTGGAGTTGGTGCCCAACGCGCTGATCCGCTACACAGACCAGTTCGATGACCCGAACCTGCCGGGGGTGCTCGAAGTGACGGTGAGCCTCAAGCCGGTGCTGTGCGGCACCGAACTCAGCATCGCGCAGTCGGGCATTCCGGATGTGATTCCGCTGGAGATGTGTTACCTCGGCTGGCAGGAGTCGCTGGCGCAATTGGCCCATTTGGTGGAGCCCGATATCGAGGGTTGACCGAACCGGTCAGCCCGGCTGGGGGTGGTGGGGCCGTGCACAATCGGGGGATGAGCGAAAACACCCCTGACACCGCCCCCACCACGGCCCCCAATGTGGCCCCATCCGCCACAAAACCCAGCTTGTTGCTGGTGGACGGCTCCAGTTATTTGTACCGCGCGTTCCACGCCATGCCCGATCTGCGGGCCGTGCCGGGCGACCCGACGAGCGCCGCCACCGGGGCGATTCGCGGCATGATCAACATGATGGAGCGGCTGCGCAAGGATGTGCCCACCGTCTATGCCGCGTGTGTCTTTGATGCCAAGGGCCCGACTTTCCGTGACACGCTGTACCCCGAGTACAAGGCCAACCGCAGCCCCATGCCCGACGATTTGCGCACGCAGATCGAGCCGATCCACGAATTGGTGCGCCTGATGGGCTGGACGGTGCTGGACGTGCCGGGGGTGGAAGCCGACGATGTGATCGCCACACTGGCCCACGTGGCGGCGCAGCAGGGCATCCAAGTCACGGTGTCGAGCGGTGACAAAGACTTGAGCCAGTTGGTCAACGAGCACATCACCATCATCGACACGATGAACGGCAAGGTGCGTGATGTGGCGGGCGTGACGGCCGAGTTTGGTGTGCCGCCTTCGCTCATGATCGACTACCAAACCCTGGTGGGCGACACGGTGGACAACGTGCCTGGTGTGGCCAAGGTCGGCCCCAAAACGGCCGCCAAGTGGCTGATGGAATACGGCTCGCTCGACAACTTGATGGCGCATGCCCATGACATCAAAGGTGTGGCGGGAGAGAACCTGCGCCAAGCGGTGGACTGGCTGCCCAAGGGCCGCGCCTTGGTGAGCATGAAAACCGATTGTGATTTGAACGGTTGGGTGCCCGATTTGCCGTCGCTGGCCAGCTTGCACCTGCACGAGCCCGACAAGGACAAGTTGCTGAATTTTTACCAGACCTATGGTTTCAAAGGTCTGGTGCAGTCGCTCGGTGGGGTTATGCCTGCGCCTGCGGCCAAAGCCAAAGCGGCCAAACCCAAAGACACGGGCATGGATGACTTGTTTGGCGAGCCCAGCGCCAGTTTTTCTGAGGCCGTCATTGCGAGCGAAGCGCGGCAATCTGCAGAACACCCAGACCTACGGCATCGCGATGACGTTCTGGTGTTGAACTACGCCACGATCAACGACTGGACCACTTTCGAGCAGTGGCTGGCGCGCATCGAACAAGCGCCGCTGACCGCCATCGACACCGAAACGACTTCGCTCGACGCCATGCGCGCCGAGATTGTGGGCATTTCGCTGAGCGTCAAGCCCGGCGAGGCGGCCTACATTCCGCTGGCCCACAACGGCCCGGGTGCGCCCGAGCAACTGCCTTTGGCCGATGTGCTGGCCAAGCTCAAGCCCTGGCTCGAAAACCCGGCCCGCCACAAGCTGGGTCAGAACATCAAATACGACCGCCATGTGTTTGCCAACCACGGCATCGAGGTGCAGGGCTACGCCCACGACACCATGCTCCAAAGCTACGTGCTCGAAGTGCACAAACCGCACGGCCTCTCCAGTCTTGCCGAGCGCCATGTGGGCCGCAAAGGTGTGACTTACGAAGACCTGTGCGGCAAAGGTGCGCACCAGATTCCGTTTTCCCAGGTGGACGTGGACAAAGCCGCGCATTATTCGTGCGAAGACTCTGACCAATGCTTTGACGTACACCTGGCGTTGTGGCCGCAAATCGAGGCGCATGCGGGCCTGAAGTATGTCTACGCGCTGGAGATTGCCACCAGCGAAGCGCTCTACCGCATCGAACGCAACGGCGTGCTGATCGACGCGCCCACGCTGGCGGCGCAAAGCCAGGCGCTGGGCGAGCGCATCGTGCAGCTCGAAACAGAAGCCTACGAGATCGCTGGCCAGCCCTTTAACCTCAGCAGCCCCAAGCAGTTGGGGGAGATCTTTTTTGACAAGCTGGGCCTGCCCGTCATCAAAAAAACCGCCACCGGCGCGCGCAGCACCGACGAAGAGGTGCTGGAGAAATTGGCCGAAGACTACCCGCTGCCCGCCCGCATCTTGGAGCACCGCAGCCTGGCCAAGCTCAAGGGCACCTACACCGACAAGCTGGCGCAGCTGGCCTTGCCGCGCACGGGCCGTGTGCACACGAATTACGCGCAGGCCGTGGCCGTCACGGGCCGCCTGTCGAGCAACGAGCCCAATTTGCAAAACATCCCGGTGCGCACCGCCGAAGGGCGCAAGGTGCGCGAGGCTTTTGTGGCCCCGGCGGGTTGTGTGATTGCGAGTGCCGACTACAGCCAGATCGAGCTGCGCATCATGGCGCACCTGAGCGACGACGCGGCCTTGCTCAAGGCCTTTCACGAAGGGCTGGACGTGCACAAAGCCACGGCCGCCGAGGTGTTTGGCGCGACGCCCGACACCGTTACCAGCGAGCAGCGCCGTTACGCCAAGACCATCAACTTCGGGCTGATTTACGGCATGAGCGCATTCGGTTTGGCCAAGGCGCTGGGCATCGACAACACCGCCGCCAAGAACTACATCACCCGTTACTTTGAGCGTTTTGCGGGGGTCAAACACTACATGGACGCGACCCGAGAGCAAGCCAAAGCGCTGGGTTATGTGGAGACCGTGTTTGGCCGCCGCCTGATGCTGCCCGAGATCAACAGCCCCAACGGCCCGCGCCGCGCCGGGGCCGAACGCGCCGCCATCAACGCCCCCATGCAGGGCACAGCGGCCGACCTGATCAAGCTGAGCATGGTGGCGGTGCAAAATGCGCTGGACGAACAAGGCAAGGCCACCAAAGTGATCATGCAGGTGCACGACGAACTGGTGTTTGAGGTGCCTGAATCAGAGGTGGAATGGGTGCGCACCGAGATCCCACGCATCATGGCCGGTGTGGCCGACCTGAAGGTGCCCCTGCTGGCCGAAGTGGGCTTTGGTCCGAACTGGGAACAGGCCCACTGAGCCTGCTCCTGTGGGAGCGGTCTGCGACCGCGATCAGAGCGCCGTGCCACATCATTCGCGGCCAGAGACCGCTCCTACAAATGTCTATCACGGTGCTTGCCAAGGCTGAGCCTGCCCTTGTAGGAGCGGTCTCCGACCGCGATCAGAGCAACGTGCTTCATCATTCGAGGTGAGAGACCGCGCCTACGGCATCGATAACGGTTCTTGCCAGGGTGTGTGCTTGTGCATGATGGCGGCGAACAGCGCTGAGGCTTCAAAATCCTCCAGCCACTTCGCCAAGGCAAGCCAGGACTGCCCAGCAAACCAGGTCGGATTGGTGTGGGCGTATTGACGCACAAAAGGGGCTACCGCGGCATCGGCCAAGCCGAAGTGCCCGCCAGCCAAAAAAGGCTGTGCGCGCAGCTGCCCATCCAGCGTACGCAGCCACAGCGCCGCTGCATCGCGGTCGGCCGCGCCGCTGTCCAGACCCGATCTGTTGGGGTATTTGTAGCGGTCCAGTTGTTGTTTGAAGGGGCCGTCGTTGTATGCGATCAGCGCCAAGGCCTCCTGCATGGCCACCTCTGAGCGGGGCAGCCATTTCAGAGGATCATGCTCGCGCAGCGCCCACTGCATGATGTCCAGACTTTGTTCCAGTACCCGATCGCCTGCCGTGCTGCGCAGCCACAGAACCGGCACCGTGCCTTTGGGCGAGAGGGACAGCATGTGAGCAGGCTTTTGCTTCAGAACCACTTCGCGGTGTTCGTGGGCCACGCCGCTGGCGAGCAGGGCCAGCCGGGCCCGCATGGCGTAGGGGCAGCGGCGAAACGAATAAAGGACAGGCAGGGCGGATTCAGACATGGTGACAGTTTAAATCTCCACCCTGGTGCAAGTCCGTAGCGACTGTGCCAAGATAAAGCCCTTTTTACGGCATGACCAAGGAGGCCTCCTTTGAACCCCAACCTGATTGAAGACACTCAAGCCCTGCTGGGTGGGCGCATTGATGCGACTGGCGCCACTCGTTGCACCGCTTTGAAAGCAGCTTTGGGCGTGGGTTATGCGGCGGCTGCCGTGCCGATCATGGCGCAAACGGCCATTAAAACGCCTTCCACAGGCTTGGTTTCTGGCGAAGTGACCATTGACGTGAATGGTTTCAAGATGCCCGTCTACCGCAGCGCGCCTGCGGGCAAGACCGGTTTACCCGTGGTGCTGGTGATTTCTGAAATTTTTGGTGTGCACGAGTACATCGCCGACGTCACGCGTCGCCTGGCTCAGGCCGGTTACATGGCCATCGCACCGGAGCTGTTTGTGCGCCAGGGCGACCCCAATGAGTACGGCGAAATTGCCAAACTGCAAGCAGAAATCATCTCCAAAGTGCCCGATGCACAGGTCATGACTGATCTGGACGCCTGCGTGGCTTGGGCTGCAGCCAATGGTGGCAATACCGACAAATTGGCCATTACTGGCTTTTGCTGGGGCGGTCGCATCACTTGGCTGTATGCGGCGCACCAGCCCAAACTGAAGGCGGGTGTGGCTTGGTACGGCCGTTTGGTGGGCAATGCCACAGCGCAAACGCCCACGCACCCGTTGGCCTTGGTCGGCAGCCTCAAGGCGCCCGTGCTGGGTTTGTACGGCGCGGCCGACACGGGCATCCCCCTTGACACGGTTGATAAGATGAAAGCTGAACTGGCCAAAGGGCCTGCAGGGGCCAAATCCAGCGAGTTTGTGGTTTATCCTGAGGCCCCGCACGCTTTCCATGCCGACTACCGGGGCAGCTACCGCAAGGGACCTGCTGAAGACGGCTGGCAGCGTTTGCTGGCTTGGCTCAAGCGCAACGGCGTGGCCTGATTTTTTTGAATGCAAACATCGCCCTTTGGGGCGAAGGCCCCAAAAACCGTCCTTTGGGACGAGGGCCTTAGAAACCGCCCTTCGGGGCGGTTTGTTTTGGGGTGCATGGCACCCCGGGAAACACGATGACTTTATTGGCGATTTTGGTGGGCACTTTGGTGGCGGGCATTGGCAGTGTCTGGGTGGCGGCTTGGCTGAGTTTCGGCATCTTGAGCCGCTACACCCAGCACATGCTGAGCTTGGCCGCTGGGGCCTTGATGGCGACTTCGTTTTTACACCTCTTGCCTGAGGCCTTCGAGAGCGAGGCCGGCGCGCACGAGCTGTTCATGACTTTGCTGGTGGGTTTGCTGTTTTTTTTCCTGCTCGACAAAGCCGAACTCTGGCACCACGGGCATGAGCATGGGCATGGCCATGATCACGGGAATGGCCACGATCATGGGCATGCGCACCCAACCCATGCCCACGACGAGCCACGCCGAGGTCAGTGGGCCGTGTTGGCGGGTGACAGCGTGCACTGTTTTGGCGACGGCATCTTGATTGCTTCAGCCTTCATCGCCGACATGCGCTTGGGCGTGATTGCCGCGCTGGCCGTGCTGGCCCACGAAATCCCTCACCACATGGGCGATCTGGCGGTGCTGCGCCAAGGCAGCAGCAGCCGCCAAGCAGCCATCGTCAAGGTGTCCATGGCAGGGGCCATCACAGCTTTGGGCGGAGCTGTGGGTTATGTGTTGGTTGATGCGCTGCACGACTGGCTGCCGTATTTTCTGGTGGTGGCCAGCAGCAGCTTTGTGTATGTGGCCTTGGCTGACCTGATTCCCCAATTGCAAAAGCGCCTGTCAGCCCGCGAAACAGCGGCTCAGATCCTTTGGCTGAGCGTGGGCATCGGCATGGTGGTCATCGTCAGCGCCTTGGCGGGGCACCAGCACTGACGGGGTGGTTCAAACGGGCGTGTGCCTCGCCCATCGCGCACGGAGTGCGCTGCTACAAATTCAGCCTTTGGCGCACGGCAGACCGGGCGTGCGGCACCACTCGCTCCAGCTGCCCGCATACAGGGCCGTGGGGCCAAACCCGGCCAATTCCATCGCGATCAGATTGGGCACGGCCGTGACGCCGCTGCCGCAGTGGTGCACCACGCTGGTGGCCGAACGGCCCGCCAGCAACTGGCTCCATTCCGCCCTCAGCTGCTCTGGGCTCTTGAAGCGCCCGTCTTCGGTGAAGTTCTCGGTGAAAGGGCGGTTCAACGCGCCAGGGATGTGGCCTGCCACTGGGTCCAGCGGCTCCACTTCGCCTCGGTAACGGGCGCCAGCTCGGGCGTCGACCACGGTTTGGGTGGCTTGGCCCAAGGCGGCCGAGACCGCATCGGTCAGCACCAGTTGGCGCAGCGGCGTTTTCAGCTCGAAACGGGCTGGAGCGGCAGGTGGGACAGGCCCTGAGTCCAAGCCGCCGCCTGCGTCTTTCCAGGCTTGCAGACCGCCGTCGAGCACGGCCACGGCCTCGTGCCCCAGCCACTTGAGCATCCACCACAAACGGCCGCAGTAGTGGCCCTTGTTGCGGTCGTACACCACGATTTGCATGCCGTTGTGCAGACCCAGGCTGCCCAGCCACTGCGCCACGATCTCGCGTTGCGGCAAGGGGTGGCGTCCGCCATTGGCGGCTTGACCTGGGATGTGAGTGCTGAGGTCTTTGTCCAGGTGCGCAGGCAAGGCCCCTGCGATGCGTTCACTGGCAAAAAAACCATCGGCCAGTTCGGGTTTCATCAGGTCAAAGCTGCAGTCGAGCACGGCGCAGGGCGTGCCTTGGGTCTGCAGTGCTTGCAATTGCGTGGCAGTGATCAACAAGGGGTACATGGCAGAAGTCTCCGTTCAAGGGTTTTGGGCAGGGGGCCGTGCCCGGTTGCGTAAGGCGGTGGCGGCCACGCCGCTCGCAATGATCAGGGCCATGCCGGCCCAGCCGATCAGGGGAATCTGGTCACCGAATAAAAACAAGCCGTACAACGCTGCAAACACGATGCCCGAGTATTGCAAATTGGCCACCACCAAGGTCGCACCGCTGCTGTAGGCTTTGGTCATGCTCAACTGGCCCAGCGCGGCCAGCAAGCCAATCGGCAGCAGCCACCAGGCATGCGGCCAGACCCAGGCACTGGGCCCCACAAACAGCATGGCCACGGCACCGGTGAGGGTGGTGCCGACGGAAAAATACAGCACAGTGCGGGCCTCGGGCTCGCCCAAGCGGCCGAGCGCCGCCACCTGGATATAGGCCAGCGCCGCACCCAGACCCGAGAGCAGACCGATGACACCCGCGAACAACTGGTTTTGCTCGATGGTGGGCCGCAAGATCATGACCACGCCCACAAAGCCTGCGATGACCGTGAGCACCACCGGGCCTTGGCGGACCCTGTCTTGGACCCGGCCCATGACCAGGGTGCCGCCCACCAAAAAAGCCGCGACCCAAATGCCACTCATGTAGTTGAGGGTCATGGCGGTGGCCAAGGGCAAATGGGCAATGGCGTAAAACCAAGCGGTGAGCGAGGACACGCCGATCACCGAGCGCCAAACGTGCATGAGCGGGATGGGGGTGCGCCAAGCCACGCTTTGGCTGCGGCAAATGGCAGCCATCAGCACGACCCCGACCACGCCCCGGTAAAACACCAACTCAAAGGTGTGGAAGTACTCGGAAGCGTATTTGATGCAAACGCTCATCGTCGCAAAAAACAGCGACGCCAGGATCATCCAGGAGGCTTGCATCCGGACGGGCTTCAGAGGTTCTTCATTTGCTGGCGGTACCACTCATGAAAGTGCTGCATGCCGTCTTCCATGGGGCTTTGGTAGGGGCCGACTTCGTTGTCGCCACGGGCCACCAGCGCTCTACGCCCTGCGTCCATGCGTTCGGCAATTTCGTCGTCCTCGATGCAGGTTTCCATATAGGCGGCTTGCTGGGCCTCAACGAACTCACGCTCAAAGGCGACGATCTCTTCGGGGTAGTAAAACTCCACCATGTTGAGCGTCTTGTTCGGGCTGATTGGGTGCAGGGTTGAGACCGTGAGCACATGCGGGTACCACTCGACCATGATGTGCGGGTAGTACGTCAGCCAGATAGCGCCACGCTCGGGCAGTTGGCCGTTGCGGTATTTGAGCAGCACCTCGTGCCAGGTTTTGTAAGCCTCTGAGCCGGGCTTGCCAAAGCCGCCCGACACGCCCACGGTTTGCACCGAATAGTGTTCCTTGAACTCCCAGCTCAGGTCATCGCAGGTGACGAACTGACCCAGCCCCGGGTGGAAGGGGCCAACGTGGTAGTCCTCCAGATAAACCTCGATGAAGGTCTTCCAGTTGTAGTTGCACTCGTGCAGTTCGACCCGGTCGAGGGCGTAGCCGTCGAAGCTCAGTTGGGCCCGCGGGCCCATGCCGGCCAGGTCAGCGGCGATGTTGCGGCCGTTATCCTCAAATAAAAGGCCGTTCCATTCCTGCAACTTGTAGTTGTTCAGGTTCAGGCAAGGATCGTGCGAAAAGTGGGGTGCGCCCAACAACTGGCCGCTGGGCGAGTAGGTCCAGCGGTGCAGCGGGCAAACAATGTTGCCGCCTGCGCTGCCCTTTTGCTGGGTTTGCAAATTGCCCCGGCCGTTCAGCATCACGGCCTGACGGTGGCGGCAGACGTTGGAGACGAGCTCGACACCGCCTTGGGCGTTGCGCACCAAGGCGCGGCCTTGCGCCTCGTGGGGCAGGGCGTAAAAGTCGCCCGGGTTGGTGACGGCCAGCTGGTGGCCCACGTAGCGTGGGCCTTGCCGGAAGAGTGTGTTCAATTCGCGCTGGAACAGCGCTTCATCGAAATAAGTGGAAACTGGTAGTTGGCTTGCGGCCTGCTGCAGTTGAAGACTTAAATCAGACATGGGTGACCTGACCTAGAGACTCCCCCTATGAAGGGGCAGGGACAAAGCGACGAATTCTGAGAAAACGGCGCAAAAAAATGACAGGGAAAACCTGCCGATGAAATCGGATTCTACCCCGATGGGTAACCCCTGTTGAATTGAACTTCACAAGCCTTGAAAAATTCAAGGTCTGTGCTCGCAGGCCCGCGTGCAGCTTCGCCCATCACCGTCTTGTGGACTTGACAAGGCCAGCTGTCAGCTCAGCCAAGGCTTAAGGCCTAAAATCGGGTTTTTTCATCCGGAACTCACCATGCCCAAGGCCGCCCCCACCGACCCCGCTGATGCCCCGGCAGCCCCCCTGCCCGCCACGTACGAAGCGGCGCTGGCAGAGTTGGAGTCCCTGGTGGGCCAGCTCGAATCGGGTCAAATGCCTTTGGACCAGCTCTTGACGGGCTACCAGCGCGGCGCGGCTTTGCTGGCTTTTTGCCGCGACAAGCTCAAGGCGGTGGAAGATCAGATCCAGGTGCTGGACGGCGGGCAACTCAAACCCTGGAGCGGCGCATGAGTGTGGACTTGAAGGCTTGGATGCAACCGCATCTTGAACGGGTGGAGCAAGCTTTGTCGGCTGGTATCGTGGCCGAATCGCCTGCCGCATTGGGCCAGGCCATGCGCTACGCTGTGTTGGACGGTGGCAAACGCCTGCGCCCCTTGCTGGTGCTGGCCACCGCTGAGGCCGTGGGCAACGAGGCCAGTAGCCCAGCAGCCCTGAATGCGGCCTGTGCCATCGAGCTGATCCACGCTTATTCGCTGGTGCACGACGACATGCCTTGCATGGACAACGACGTGCTGCGGCGCGGCAAACCCACGGTTCATGTGCAGTTTGGCGAAGCCCAAGCCCTGTTGGCGGGTGACGCTTTGCAGACCTTGGCCTTTGAATTTTTGACACCGCTGGATGGCAGCGTCTCTGCGCCGGTGCAAGCCGCTTGTGTGGGCTTGCTGGCTCGCGCTTCGGGTTACCAAGGCATGGCTGGGGGCCAAGCGATCGACTTGGCCAGCGTGGGTCAGCGCTTGAGCGAAGACCAGTTGCGTCAGATGCATCGCCTCAAAACTGGGGCGCTGCTGCTGTGCAGCGTTCAGATGGGCGTGGCTTGTGTGCCGGGCGTGCCCGAACCGGTACAAGCGGCTTTGACGCGCTTCGGCGAGGCCTTGGGCCTGGCCTTTCAGGTGGTGGACGATGTGCTGGATGTGACCGCTGATTCGGCCACCTTGGGCAAAACTGCAGGCAAGGACGAAGCGGCCGACAAGCCCACTTATGTGGCCCTCATGGGGCTGGAAGCGGCCAAGGCGTATGCCGACAGCTTGGCGGCTCAGGCCATGCAGGCGCTGGCCAACACCGGCTTGCCCGAGGGCCGTTTGGCTGCGCTGCGTGCGCTCACCGCCATGGTGGTAGAAAGAAACAACTGACATGAACGATTTGCTCAAGACCATCGATGCCCCGGCCGATCTGCGCCGATTGCAGCGCGCCGACTTGCCCCAGTTGGCCGATGAGTTGCGCCACTGCGTGCTGGACAACGTCTCTAAAACAGGGGGCCACCTGAGTTCCAACTTGGGGACCGTGGAGTTGACGGTGGCTTTGCACTATGTCTTCAACACCCCGGAAGACCGCATCGTCTGGGATGTGGGCCACCAGACCTACCCGCACAAAATCCTCACGGGTCGACGCCACCGCATGCCCACGCTGCGCCAATTCGGCGGCCTGTCGGGCTTTCCGCGCCGCGACGAGAGTGAATACGACACCTTTGGCACGGCGCACTCGTCCACCAGTATTTCGGCCGCTTTGGGCATGGCCTTGGCGGCCCGCCAAAAAGGCGAGTCGCGCCACTCGATCGCGGTGATCGGCGATGGCGCCATGACCGCTGGCATGGCCTTCGAAGCCCTGAACAACGCGGGTGTTGAAGAGTGCAAGCTGCTGCTGATCCTGAACGACAACGACATGTCGATCAGCCCGCCCGTGGGCGCGCTCAACCGCTACCTGGCCCAGCTCATGAGCGGACGTTTTTATTCGGCGGCCAAGGCCGGGGCCAAGAACGTGCTGAAAAACGCACCGCCTCTGTTTGAGTTGGCCAAGCGCCTGGAAGAACATGCCAAAGGCATGGTCGTGCCCGCCACGCTGTTCGAGAAATTCGGCTTCAACTACATCGGCCCGATCGACGGGCACGACTTGGAGTCGCTGATCCCGACGCTGGAGAACATCAAGCACCTGGACGGCCCGCAGTTTTTGCATGTGGTCACCAAAAAGGGCCAAGGCTACGAGAAGGCGGAGGCCGATCCGGTGGCTTACCACGGCCCCGGCAAGTTCGACCCGAGTGTGGGCCTGGTGCCTTCGGCCACACCCGCCAAAACCACTTTCACCCAGGTGTTTGGCCAGTGGCTGTGCGACATGGCCGAGAAAGACATGCGCCTGGTGGGCATCACCCCTGCGATGCGCGAGGGCTCGGGCATGGTGGCTTTCCATCAGCGCTTTCCCAAGCGCTACTACGACGTGGGTATTGCTGAGCAGCACGCCGTGACCTTTGCCGCAGGCATGGCCTGCGAAGGCCTCAAGCCTGTCGTGGCTATTTATTCCACCTTTTTGCAGCGCGGCTATGACCAGTTGATCCACGATGTGGCGCTGCAAAACCTGCCTGTGGTGTTTGCGCTGGACCGCGCCGGTTTGGTGGGTGCCGACGGGGCCACTCACGCGGGGGCGTATGACATCGCCTACATCCGCTGCATTCCGAACATGAGTCTGGCCTGCCCGGCCGACGAACGCGAGTGCCGCCAACTGCTGAGCACCGCATATGCACAAAACCACCCGGTGGCGGTGCGGTATCCGCGTGGTGCGGGCGTAGGCACCGATCCCGGCCGAGATCTGGACACCCTGCCTTTTGGCAAAGGTGAAGTGCGTCGACAAGGTGAGAAATTGGCCATTTTGGCTTTTGGCACTTTGCTGGCGCCCGCATTGCAAGCGGCAGAAAAGCTCAACGCCACGGTGGTCAACATGCGCTGGGTCAAACCCCTCGATGTGGAGTTGTTGGCCCAAGTCGCACAAAGCCATGAGCGTTTGGTCACGGTGGAGGAGGGCTGCATCATGGGCGGTGCGGGCAGCGCCGTGGGCGAAGCCTTGCAGCAGCTGAACCTGCAGCGCTCGGTGCTGCATCTGGGCTTGCCCGATACTTTCATCGAACACGGCGATCCGGCCAAGCTCTTGGCTTTGCAAGGCTTGGATGCGGCGGGTATTGAGGCGTCTATCCGTCAGCGCTGGCCCGATTTAATTCAATTCAACAGGTCGTGAAAAACTTTCATATTTTGTTGTTGGCTCAACTTTGTTGAATTTCTATCCCCAATAAAAGGGTAAACCCCTGTCTTTAAGGGTTCTGCAGCTTCCTACAATACGGTTCGACTTGTGGGTCAGTGCCCAGGTAACCTGGGCATGTTTTTAATCTTTCAACAGGAGTCCTCTTATGGATCGTCGTTCCGTCATTAAAAACGCTGGCATTGCCGGTATTTTGGCTGCGGGTGCTGCACCTGCCGTTCACGCTCAAGCCGCCTTGCGCTGGCGTCTGACATCCAGCTTCCCCAAGGCGCTGGACACTTTGTTTGGTGTGAACGATGTGTTCGCAGCCAAGGTCAAGGAAATGACCGGCGGCAAATTCGTAATCACGACCCATGCGGCCGGTGAATTGGTGCCCGCATTCGGCACCATCGATGCCACCAAAGACGGTACCGTGGAAATGTCCAACACCGCGCCTTACTACTATTTCGGTAAGGACGAGACATTTGCCTTGGGTTGCGCCATTCCCTTTGGTTTGAACAGCCGCCAGATGTCGGCCTGGATGTACCAGGGCAACGGCCTGAAGCTGTTCCGCGAGTTCTACAGCAACTACAACATCGTGAACTTCCCCATGGGCAACACAGGTGCCCAGATGGGTGGCTGGTTCCGCAAGCCTTTCAAGTCGCTGGCCGAGTTCAAAGGCACGAAGTTCCGTGTCGGCGGCTTCGGTGGCAAAGTGGTTGCCCGCATTGGCGGTGTGCCCCAGAACATTCCAGGCGGTGAAATTTACCAAGCCTTGGAAAAAGGCACGATCGACGCTGCCGAGTGGGTGGGTCCATACGACGATTTGAAACTGGGTTTCTACAAAGTGGCCAAGTACTATGCTTACCCAGGCTGGTGGGAAGGCGGTCCTCAGTTGGACCTGCACATCAACAAGCAAGCTTGGGACAGCCTGTCCAGCGAGTACAAGGCCATTGTGGAAGCCGCTTCGGTTTACGCCCACAACGACATGCAAACCCGTTACGACGCCCGCAACGCGGCAGCGCTCAAGACGCTGGTGGCAGGTGGTGCCAAGTTGTTCCCATTCCCCAAAGACATGATGGACGCGGCGTTCAAAGAGTCCGAGGCTTTGTACGCAGAGATTGGCGAGAAAAACGCCAACTGGAAAAAAATCTACGCCGACTACGCTGGTTTCCGCAAAGAAGCCAACCAGTGGTTCCGCTTCACCGAAGCCCGTTTCGACAACTTCATGCAATCGGCCAAGCTGTAATTCAGCCGCGCACGACCGCACTGCAAAAGGCCCTTCGGGGCCTTTTGTTTTGAGCGGTGCACAGCGCCCATGCCCCTCAGGCACACTTTCATGCAGCACATCGATCTTTCTTACCAATGGCAGCCTCAGAGCCGTGAGGCGGCGCGCAACCGCCAAAGCCCGTTGCGCAACCCGCTCATGGATTTGTTGCAGGCCGTGCGCCATGCGGGCTCTATTGCGGGGGCGGCCAAGTTTCTGAATTTGTCTTATCGGCATGTGTGGGGTGAGCTCAAGCGCTGGGAGCAAGCCATGGGGCAGCCCTTGATTCTTTGGGAAAAAGGCCAAGCAGCAAGGCTGTCGGGCTTTGCAGACAAATTGTTGTGGGCCGAGCGACAAGCGCAAGCCCGTTTGGCGCCTCAAATCAGTGCGCTCCAAGCGGAGCTCGAAAAAACTTTCGCCGTGGCCTTCGACCCCGACCACCAAGTCTTGCCGATTTTTGCCAGCCATGACGACGCGCTGGTCGGGTTGCGCGAGACGGCGGCGGCGCAGTCATTGCATTTGGATCTTCGTTTTTGTGGCAGCGTGGATGCCATCCGTGCCTTGAACGAGGGGCGTTGTCATGTGGCCGGGTTTCATGCGCCGTGGCAGCCTGGCGCGCAATCTTTGGTGGCGCGCACTTACAAGCCTTTGCTCAAGCCTGGGCTGCACAAGCTGATGGGTTTCGCCACACGCGAGCAAGGCTTGATGGTGGCCCCAGGCAATCCACGGCGCTTGCAGGGGGTGCGTGATCTTTTTCAAAGCGGTGTTCGATTTGTCAATCGAAGTGTGGGGACAGGCACACGTTTGTTGTTGGACCAGAGCCTGGAAGAAGCCGGTTTGGCAGCAGCGAACTTGACGGGCTACGACCACGAAGAAAATTCACATGCCGCTGTGGCCGCCTGTATTGCGTCCGGGCAGGCCGATGCGGGATTGGGCATTGCCAGTGCTGCACATGTGCAAGGTCTGGATTTTGTGGCCTTGTCACAAGAGCACTATTGGTTGGTGTGTCTGGCCTCGGCCTTGGAGACAGCGCCGGTCCAGCAGCTGCGGCGGCTCCTGCACAGCGCGGCATGGCAAGCCCATTTGCAGTCCATGCCGGGTTACACCCCATCGGCGTGGACAGGTCAGGTCCAGTCTTTGCGCAGCATGTTGCCGTGGTGGACATTCAAAACCCAGCGGGCAGGTGACAGGGTTAACCCTCAATTTACAAGCCCCTGAAATGACTTCCACGACATTGCCAAAAATATCACCCTCGCATTTCACGTTTTTCGGTATTTGAATGTCTGCAGGGTCCTACAATGGCCCCTGTTTTTCCGGAGTAAGCCATGTCTTTTTTCATGATGATTTCACGCGGAATTGACCGCTTGAATCAAACCGTTGGGCAACTCACCACCTGGTTGATTTTGGTCACCACTTTGATCAGCGCAGGCAATGCGATCGTCCGCAAGGCCTTTGATCTCAGCTCCAATGCCTTGCTTGAAGTTCAGTGGTATTTGTTTGCTGCGGTGTTCATGCTGGGGGCGGGTTATGGCTTTTTGAAAAACTCGCATGTGCGCATTGATTTCATCTCCGGCATGCTCAGTCCGCGCACCCGCAATTGGATCGATGTAGGCGGCATCTTGTTGGCCTTGTTTCCTTTTTGCCTCATTTGCATTTACCTGTCTTGGCCGCTGTTCGTTCAGGCCTACGACACGGGTGAAATGTCTTCCAATGCAGGTGGCCTCATCCGCTGGCCTGTTTATGCGCTGGTGCCTGCCGGCTTTGCCTTGCTCATGCTGCAAGGTGTGTCGGAGTTGATCAAGCGTTTGTCATTTTTGATGGGTCAGGGTGAAGACGTTTTGTCTTCCGAAGAAGCCATGTCTGACGAACAAAAAGAATTGCTGGCGTTGGAAAAGCTGGCACAAGAGCAAGCGCAGGGAGCACGTTGATGGAAACCACTTTTCTGGCAATCAATTTTGTGCCAATCATGTTTGGCGGCTTGCTGCTGCTGCTGCTGACGGGATTCCCCGTTGCATTTGCGTTGGCCGCATGCGGCTTGGCTTTCGGTTTCATCGGCATGGAGGCTGGCATTTTCCCGCCTTCGTTGTTCCAAGCCTTGCCTTTGCGCATCTTTGGCATCATGCAAAACGACACCTTGCTGGCCATCCCGTTTTTCACCTTCATGGGCATCATCTTGCAAAAATCTGGCATGGCCGAAGACCTGCTGGAAACCGTTGGGCAGGTGTTCGGTCCTGTTCGCGGCGGCGTAGCGATTGCCGTGGTCTTGGTTGGTGCCTTGCTGGCAGCGACCACAGGCGTGGTGGCTGCTGCCGTGATTTCCATGGGCTTGATTTCACTGCCCATCATGCTGCGATACGGATACAGCCGGGTCATTGCCACGGGGGCCATCACGGCCTCTGGCACTTTGGCACAAGCGCTGCCGCCGTCTTTGGTGTTGATCGTTTTGGCTGACCAAATGGGCCGCTCTGTGGGCGACATGTACGCCGGTGCTTTGCTGCCGGGTTTGTTGCTGGTGGGCCTGTATGTGTTGTTCATCATCGGCGTCGCCATCTTCAAGCCAGCCATGGTGCCCGCCTTGCCGCCGGAGGCGCGCATCTACCGTGAGCCCAATGGCAAGTCGGGCCATGTCTCGCTGTTGTTCTTGCTGATTTTGTGCACTGTGGTGGGTTTTGCTTGGACCTCGGCGCATGACACCATCATGATGACTTGGATGGAGCGCACCCAAGCGGCCCCTGCAGACGAAGTCGTGATCATGTCAATGACTGTCGCCTCTTTGGTGGCCTTGTCCTTGGCGGTGTTCAATCGGGTCACGGGTATGGGCCTGTTGTCCAAGTTGGCTGAGCAGGTCACCTTTGTTTTGATGCCGCCGCTGATCCTGATTTTCTTGGTCCTAGGCACCATCTTTTTGGGTGTGGCCACACCCACCGAAGGCGGTGCCATGGGGGCTTTGGGTGCCTTGATTCTGGCCATCGGCAAGCGCCGTTTGAGCATGCCCTTGATGAATCAGGCCTTGGAGAACACGGCCAAGCTCGCTTCTTTTGTGTTGTTCATCCTCATTGGCTCCACGGTCTTCAGCTTCACCTTCAACGCGGCCGATGGCCACATCTGGGTGGAGCATCTGTTCCTGGACATGCCCGGGGGAGCGATCGGTTTCTTGATCGTGGTGAACCTCCTGATCTTCATTTTGGGCATGTTCATCGATTTCTTTGAAATCGCTTTCATCGTCATCCCAATCTTGGCCCCTGTGGCTGAGAAGATCTTGCCCGGCATGGTGCCCGGGATGACCGCTGATCAAGCCATGATCTGGTTTGGCGTGATTGTGGCGATGAACCTGCAGACCTCTTTCTTGACGCCGCCCTTTGGTTTTGCTTTGTTTTATTTGCGCAGTGTCTCTCCCAAGAACGATTACAAAGACCGCATAACGGGCGAGAACATCGCTGCGGTCAAGACCACAGAGATCTACAAAGGCTCGATCGCTTTCATCGTGCTCCAGTTGATCATGGTGGCGAGCATCATTGCTTTCCCGAACTTGGTGACCGGTGGAATCCAAGAGGGTGTCAAAATTGATGCAGACGCGGCTTTGGAGCAGATGCTTGAGGCTGAAAACCAGTCTCAGGACGAACAAGCCGACGAACTTCAGCCCGAAAGTGAGGAGGCGACTGAGGATGACCCAGCCAAGGCGCTTGAAGCCGACATGAAGGCCAACAAGCAATAAGTGGGTCTGCCTACATCACAAAAAAACCCGGATCTCCGGGTTTTTTTGTGGACGCCCGTATTGGTGCTCAAGTCATCAACATGGTGCGGGTGCGGCCTATGCAAAACGGTTCATAGTGGACACTCCTGATGCATGGGCCTGTGCATGTCCCTTAGCATCCAAAGCGTTGTATGAACACTTTCACTGACAGCGCCTTGACGGCGCTGAAGCTCATCTCTTCCTTTGACCCTGCCCTGTGGGTGGTGGTGTCCCGGTCTTTGTCCGTGAGTGCCACGGCCTGCCTGCTGGCCTATGGCGTTGGTGTAGTGCTGGGGGCTTGGTTGGCTGTGTCGCGTTTTCGGGGGCGGGGCGCGGTGCTGGTGGGTTTGAACACTTTGCTGGCGCTGCCTTCGGTGGTGGTGGGCCTGGTGGTGTATTTGCTGCTGTCGCGCACCGGGCCATTGGGTTTTTTGGGCTGGATGTTCAGTTTCAAGGCCATGGTGCTGGCCCAGTTCATTTTGGTGGTGCCCGTGGTGGCCGCGCTCACGCGCCAAGTGGTCGAAGACGTGGAGCGCCAGCATGGCGAGCAGTGGGCATCACTCGGTGCTGGGCCTTGGGTGCGCAGTTTGCTGCTGGCCTGGGACGAACGCCTGGCCTTGCTGACCATTGGCGTGACTGCTTTTGGCCGCGCCATCTCGGAGGTGGGTGCGGTGATGATTGTGGGCGGCAACATCGATGGCTTCACGCGGGTCATGACCACCGCCATTGCATTGGAGACCAGCAAAGGCGATTTGCCGCTGGCGCTGGGGCTGGGCATGGTCTTGCTGGCGGTGGTGCTGTTGCTCAATGCGTTGGTGGCGGGGCTACGCCTCTGGGGTGAGCGGCGCAACACGCGACCTGCGCCTGAGGGCAGAACCTTCGGGGTGCAGCCATGATCGCCACACAGATCGGTCTGGAGGCGGTGAGCGTGCAATTGGGGGCGCAGGCGGCCTTGACGGGCGTGAGCTTGCGCATCGAGGCGGGCGAGCGCGTGGCCCTGGTGGGTGCCAATGGCTCGGGCAAAAGTACTTTGCTGCGCACCATGCATGGACTGGTGCCTCCTACGCAAGGCCAGCTGCAACAAGCGCCGGGAGTGCGCCAGGCCATGCTCTTCCAAAGGCCGCATTTGTTGCGCCTGTCGGCACAGAACAACGTGGCGCTGGGCTTGTGGCTGGACCGCACACGCGGTCTGTCTTGGGCCGCTGCCAAGGTGCTCGCTCTGCAGGCCTTGGAGCGCGTGGGATTGTTGTCAGTGGCGCAGCAAAACGGCCGCCAGATGTCGGGCGGGCAGCAGCAGCGTTTGGCTTTGGCCCGCGCCTGGGCACGCCAGCCCGATGTGCTGCTGCTGGACGAACCCACGGCCAGCCTGGACCCGCACGCCAAACGCGAAGTCGAAGCCTTGATGGCCGAATTTGCCTGTGCGCCAGAGCGTCCGCTGACCCTGGTCTGGGCCAGCCACAACCTGGGCCAAGTCAAGCGCTTGGCCACCCGCGTCATTTATCTGGAGTTCGGTCAAGTGATGGCCGATTTGCCTGTGACCGATTTTTTCAACCCCGAACTGCTGGCTGAACACAGCCCGGCAACCCATGCTTTTGTTCAAGGAGAACTTTCATGACCTTTCCATCTTCTATGACCCGTCGCGCTTTGGTGTGTGCGGTATTGGCCACCACCTCGGTGTGGGCGCAAGCCCAGTCCATCGTCATGTCCTCCACCACATCGACTGAGCAGTCGGGCTTGTTTGCGCACCTCTTGCCCGCCTTTAAGAAAGTCAGCGGGTTGGATGTGAAGGTGGTGGCCCTGGGCACAGGCCAGGCGCTGGACATGGCGCGGCGTGGGGATGCCGATGTGGTGTTTGTGCACGACAAGGTGGCCGAAGACAAGTTTGTCGCCGATGGCTTTGGCATCAAGCGCTTGCCTGTGATGTACAACGACTTTGTCTTGATTGGCCCCAAGGCCGACCCGGCCGCCACCAAAGGCAAAGACATTGTGGCGGCCTTGGCCAAGTTGTCGGCTGGCAACGCCGCCTTTGTGTCGCGCGGCGACAAGAGCGGCACACACGCGGCCGAATTGCGTTTTTCGAAGATGGCCAACTTGGCCGACAAAAAAGGCGGTGGCTACAAAGAGTGCGGCTGCGGCATGGGTCCGGCTTTGAACATCGCCGCGTCTTCCGGTGCTTATGTCATGGCCGACCGCGCCACTTGGCTGAACTTCAAAAACCGTGCTGATTTGGCCATTTTGGTGGAGGGTGACCAACGTCTGTTCAACCAATACGGCGTGATGGTCGTCAACCCAGCCAAGCACGCCCACGTCAAGCAGGCCGATGCGCAGAAGTTTGTGGACTGGATCACCTCGGCCGCAGGTCAAGGTGTGATTGCCGACTACAAAATCGGTGGAGAGCAGTTGTTCTTCCCGAACGCGGGCAAGTGATCAGACTCTGGGCAGGCTAAGTTTGCGGTAAACCGTGGCGCGGCTGATGCCCAGGCTGCGAGCGGCTTCGGCCACGTTGCCTCGGGCTTGCTGGACGGCTGCTCGGATGATCTCGGTCTGCACATCCTTCAGGGGTTTGGCCATCGCCTGAGCACGTTCTGGGGTCTTCGTGCTGTTCGCGGATGCTGGGCGGGAGCCCGAGCGCAGGGCCTGGGTTTGCAAACGCAGGCCCGACCACAGTGGCAACTCTTGTGCCCCGGCTTGTCGACTGGCTGCGTCGAACAGGTTTTCCCAAGGCGAGGCGAACACCTCGCTGGCGTGCTGCGATTGGCCGTCGGTTCCCGGTGACATGGACAGCATTTGCCGCGCCGTGGGGTTCGCCCCCACGATTTGGCCGTTGTGGTCAAGTGTGATCAGGCCATCGCTGTCGTCGCCGGGTTGGTTGCCGGGCCAGTTCAGGCGCAGCACCAGGGCGTGATCAGTGGACAGCAGCCAGCTGTTTTCGATGCTGCGGGCTGAGCGGCGCACCAGGTGTTTGAGGGCAGGGCGCTCGGTGGTCTCGATGCCAGTCAAGTCCAACATGCCCGCGCACAGGCCATCCGGGCCAAAAACCGGCGCCCCGGCGCAGCTGTAGACCCCCGTGTCCTGAAAGAAATGCTCGCCACGGTGCAACCACACAGGCTGCAATTCGGTCAGGGCGGCGCTGATGGCAGTCGTGCCCACGGCTTTTTCGGACAAATCCACCCCCACACGGGCGATCACCTCGGCGCGGCGGTCTTGCCGGTCCACCGGGCCGTGCACATCGACCACGATGCCTTGGGCATTGGTCAGGATTGCGAAATAGCGGATGTCGGCAATCGCCCGCGCCAGCTCGGCCAGCACCGGCTGGGCCGCTTGCACCAAGGGACGACTGGCTTCTTGCACGCGGCGCATGTGCTGGGCCGAGATGGCGTCAAAACCGACCGCCTGGCTCGGCTGCAGGCCCATGGACAGGCAGCGCTGCCAAGATTGGGCAATCCAGGGCGACACACCACTGCCTGGGATCGCGGGTTGGCCCTGAAACACCCAGTCGCGGGCTTGTTCGATCCGTTGCAGGCGGTCGCTGTGGTGGGTGGTCTGGGGCATGTCAGATGTGTATCAAGCTGAGAATTTTTGCGTCAACCCTGATAAACCTAGGGTTAATCCGGAGCGGTTTGCAGAGCGTTGCGCCAACAATGGCTATGCATTCTGATTCATAAGCGCGGGCTTGAGAAGTCCGTCACCTCACAGGAGATACACATGCAGAAAGTCCTGCACATCAACCCGGACAAATGTACCGGCTGCTTGCAGTGCGAAATGGCCTGTTCTTTTGAGAACTACGGCACATACGCCACCTCCAAATCCCGCATCAAGGTGTTTGACTTCCACCACACTGGCAAAAAAGTGCCCTACACCTGCACCCAGTGTGACGAGGCCTGGTGCCTGCATGCCTGCCCAGTCGAAGCCATCACCGTGGACAAAGCCACGGGCGCCAAAGTGGTCAACGAGTCCACCTGCGTGGGCTGCAAGGTTTGCACCATCGCTTGCCCATTCGGCACGATCAACTATGTGCAAGAGACCGGTAAGGTGCAAAAGTGTGACCTGTGCGGTGGCGATCCGGCTTGCGCCGACGCTTGCCCAACTGGCGCCATCACTTTCGTGGACGCCAACTGGACCGGCATCGACAAGATGAAGCAGTGGGCCGACAAGTTGGGCAATCAGCCCTCGGCCTCTTAAATCCCCCCACTAGGAGCATCAACATGTCTTGGGCTGGAAAAATTCTCCGCGTCAACCTCACGGCTGGCACCGTCAAATCCGAACCGCTGAACATGGAGTGGGCCAAGGCCTACCTGGGTTCGCGCGGTTTGGGCAGCAAATACCTGATCAGCGAGATCGACCCCAAAGTCGACCCGCTGTCGGCTGACAACAAAATCGTCTGGGCCACGGGCCCACTGACCGGCACCATGGCCTCCACCGGTGGCCGCTACACCGTCATCACCAAGAGCCCACTCACCGGTGCGATCGCTTGCTCCAACTCGGGTGGCTATTGGGGCGCTGAGCTCAAAATGGCCGGTTGGGACATGGTCATTTTTGAGGGCGCATCGGCCAAGCCGGTTTACCTGCACATCAGCGACGACGAAGCCGAGCTGCGCGATGCGAGCCACCTCTGGGGCCAAAGCGTCTGGAAGACCGAGGAAATCCTCAAGTCCAGCTTGCAAGACCCCTTGCTGCGCGTTTGCAGCATCGGCAAGGCCGGTGAAAACGGCGTGCTCTATGCCGCCGTGGTGAACGACTTGCACCGTGCGGCTGGCCGCTCGGGCGTGGGCACCGTCATGGGCAGCAAAAACCTCAAAGCCATTGCGGTGCGCGGCACCAAGGGTGTGGGCAATATGCACAACCCCAAGGCTTTCATGGCTGCGGCCAAGGCGGCCAAAAAGGTGTTGGCCGACAACGCGGTCACCGGCCAGGGCCTGCCCGCTTACGGCACCCAGGTGCTGATGAACGTGATCAACGAAGTGGGCGGCTTGCCCACTCGCAACCACCGCGATGTGCAGTTTGAAAGCGCCAAAGACATCTCGGCCGAAGCCATGGTCACGCCCCGTGAGACCGATGGCAAAAAGCACCTGGTGACCAACCAAGCTTGCTTTGGTTGCACCATCGCCTGCGGCCGCATCAGCAAGATGGACGAGGGACACTTCTCGGTCAAAAACAAGCCTGAGTACTGGGGCGCCAACGGCGGCTTGGAGTACGAAGCAGCTTGGGCGCTGGGCGCAGCCAACGGCGTGAAAGACCTCGAAGCCCTGCAATACGCCAACATGATCTGCAACGAAGAAGGCTTCGACCCGATCAGCTTCGGTGCCACCATCGGTGCCGTGATGGAGCTGTACGAAATGGGTGTGCTGACCAAAGAGCAAATCGGTGTGGAAGCCCCGTTTGGCTCGGCCGAAGCGCTGTGCGAGTTTGTCGACATGACGGCCAAGGGCGTCGGTTTTGGCAAAGAAATTGGCATGGGCTCCAAGCGCCTCACCGCCAAATACGGCCACCCCGACCTGTCCATGAGCGTCAAGGGTCAGGAATTCCCGGCCTATGACGGTCGTGTGATCCAAGGCATTGGCCTGGCTTACGCCACGTCCAACCGTGGTGCTTGCCACCTGCGCGGCTACACCATCGCCTCTGAAGTGCTGGGCATCCCGGTCAAGACCGAGCCCACCGAGCACGAAGGCAAGCCCGAATTGGTCAAGGCCTTCCAAGACGCGACAGCCGCCTTTGACTCGGCCGGTATTTGTGTGTTCACCAGCTTTGCCTGGACCTTGGCTGACGTGGCCCCTCAGGTGCAAGCCGCTTGCGGTGAAGAGTTCACCATGGAGCACTTGAACCACATCGGCGAGCGCATCTGGAACATGGAGCGCGATTTCAACAACGCCGCTGGCTTCACCAAGGCCGACGACAACCTGCCCAAGCGCCTGATGAACGAAGCCGCCAAAACCGGCCCCGGCAAAGGCATGGTCAGCAAGTTGGACGAAATGTTGCCCAAGTACTACGACGCCCGCGGCTGGGATGGCGAAGGCCGTCCGACATCGGCCACTCGGGAACGTCTGGGCTTGTGACCTTGCCCCTGTAGGAGCGAGCGCCTGCTCGTGAAGCCTTCACCGTAGGGGTGCGCTTCTACAGGAAATCAAGCGGCCTGCGGGCCGCTACCTGTTTCTGGAGTCCGTTTCATGACCCACCACGTCATCTTGGGCGCAGGCCCTGCAGGCGTCATCGCCGCCGAGACCCTGCGCAAGCACGCCCCCGCCGACACCATCACCCTGGTGGGTGACGAGCCCGATGCGCCTTATTCGCGCATGGCCATCCCCTATCTGTTGATTGGCAACATCGAAGAGCAGGGCACCTACCTGCGCAAGAGCGCCACCCACTTTGACGATTTGCGCATCACGCAAGTCAAAGCCAAGGTGACGCGAGTGGACGCTGCAGGTAAAACCGTGCATCTGGACAACGGCCAGTCGCTGGCTTTTGACAAGCTGTTGATTGCGACCGGCTCCCAACCCGTGCGCCCACCGATTACCGGCATGGACCTGCCCGGCGTGCACCCTTGTTGGACGCTGGAAGACGCCCGCGCTATTCAGGCGCTGGCCAAGCCTGGGGCTCGTGTGCTGCAAATGGGCGCAGGCTTCATTGGCTGCATCATCATGGAAGCGCTGGCGGCGCGTGGCGTCAAGCTGAGCGTGGTGGAAATGGGTGACCGCATGGTGCCCCGCATGATGGGCCCGGTGGCGGGCGGCATGATCCGCGACTGGTGCGAGGCCAAAGGCGTGCAGGTGTTCACCGGCACCAAGGTCGAGGCCATCAGTCAAGGTGCAGAAAAAGGCTTGCTTGGCAAGTTGGCTTCCGCGGTGGGCTTGGCCTCTGACGAAGCGGGTGGCCCGCTGCAAGTGCGCCTTTCTAACGGCCAAACCGTCGAGGCCGATCTGGTCATCAGCGCCACGGGCGTGCGCCCGGCCATTGGTTTTTTGAAGGACAGCGGCATCACCTGCCTGCAAGGCGTGTTGACCGACCAGCACCTGCAAACCAATGTGCCCGGCATTTATGCCGCAGGCGACTGCGCCGAAGCTTTTGACATGGTCAGCGGCAAAACGATTGTGAGTGCCATCCAGCCCAACGCCGCCGAGCAGGCCCGCGTGGCCGCGCTCAACATGTTGGGCCAAAAGACCGAGCTCAAAGGCGTCACACAAATCAACGTGCTCGACACCCTGGGTTTGATCTCCACCAGTTTTGGCAACTGGGAAGGCGTGGCCGATGGCCAGTCGGCCGTGTTGACCGACAAGGCCGCAGGTCGTCACCTGAGCCTGCAGTTCAAGGACGATGTGATGGTCGGTTGCAACAGCGTGGGCTGGACTGAGCATGTGGGCGTGATGCGTGGCCTGGTCGAAGGCCAGGTGCACTTGGGCGACTGGAAAGACCGCCTGATGCACGACCCGACCAAGCTGGTGGACGCTTACCTTGATTGCGCACAGGGTCAAGGGCGATGGAGCGGTGCGCAAGACGCACGCCGCCGCTGAAGCGACAATCTGCGCATGAACATCACTTTCAAACTGTTTGCCACGCTGACCGATTACTTGCCCCCCGAAGCCCGGCGCAGCAACCAGGTTACGCTGGATGTGGCGCAGGAATCCAGCATCAGCCAGATCATCGAGCCCTTTGGCATGCCCCCGAAGCTCGTGCATCTGGTGCTGGTGAATGGCAAATACATCAAACCCGAAGACCGAGGCACCACCACCTTGGTCGAAGGCGATGTGCTGGCGATTTGGCCCCCAGTGGCCGGTGGTTGAACTCAGCGTAAGCGGAAACCCGACCCATGCAGTCCTACTACCCCGAGCGCTTCGAGCGCGACATGGGCACCACCGAAGGAGAATGGCTGTGCGCCTTGCCCCGCGCCTTGGGCGTGCACGCCTTTGAGCTGGGTACAGGCCAAGCACGCGTGCTCATCGGTGAAGGCCACCTGCTGCTGCAATGGCGCATCCTGCCTCCGCGTGTGATCGCACTGCTGCGCTTGCAGCGGCTGGCCGTGTCTTTTGTGTTTGTGGGCGTGGAAGAAGATGCGCGTCAGCGCTTCATGAAGCGCTTTGATTTGACGATGCAGCGAGGTGGTGGATAGAGAATCACCGCCCCCAGAACATCGCCACCGACTTGAGACCCAACAAGGTCAGTGCAAGCGAGCCGAACAGGTGAACACCGGAGGTGCCTGCCGCCAAGGCGTAGCGGCCTTGTTGCAGCATGGCGACCACTTCGGCCGAGAAGCTGGAGAAAGTGGTCAGGGCGCCTAAAAAGCCGGTGACCAGGGCCAGTCGCCAGACCGGATCCAGGTCGGGCAGTTGCTGGAACACGCCCACACACACGCCCACCAGATAGCCTCCGATCAGGTTGGCGGCCAGCGTTCCCAGGGGCATCAGGCCGGCACTGGCGGGGTTGAGCCACAAGCCCAGTTGCCAGCGCGACAGCGCCCCCACACAAGCGCCTATGCAAATCGCAATCACCGTGAGCATGGGGTGGTTCCTTTGGGCTGTGGATGAACGGTTTTAAAACGGTGGGTCTTCTTCGTCCGCTGCGGCAGCGCCCGTGTTGACGGTTGAATTGTGCACGGTGCGTGTGGTGCTCGGCACCGGGTCGGCAGCCGCCACACCCAGTTCCATTTCGCCGCCCAAGGCGTCGATCAGGCTGTCGATCAGCGGCCCCAGCAAGCCGGTGGACAAGGCCACGTCGGCGTCAAAGCGGTCTTCGTTTTTGTCGGTGCCCGATTCGTCCATCACGCCGTCAAGGTACTGCACTTTTTTCAGCTGCAGGGTATCGGTCAGCACAAAGGCCACACGCCCGTCCCAGCTCAGCGCCAGCTGGGTGGGCAGCTTGCCTTCGAGCACATGCTTGCGCACATCGTCGTTGGCCAGGTGGTGGCGGGTAAAGCGCACGCTGGCGGCGTCTTCGCCAGTGGACTTGAGCACGGTTTCGCGCTCCACCGTGAGGTCGGCTGGCCATTCGTCCGGGGTTGGGGCCAAAAGCCATTGCGTCATCGCCGCTTGGGGTGAGGTGACGGTCTGGATCAGCGACACGGACAGGCCACCCATCACGTTCATCAGCGCCGACATGACTTCGTCGGCCTTGCCTTGGCTGCCTGCATTCAGCACCAAGCGGCGGTTTTCCAGGTCCATCCACACCAGCACGGTGGATTGACGGGCAAAGGCTTGTGGCAGCAGCGACAGCAGCACGTCGTCCATCAGGTCGCGCTTTTCTTTTTTGCCAGGTTTGCGTCCGGTGGCCGCTTCGATTTCGGCGATGCGTTCGTCTGCCTTGCGCCGCACCACATTGCCCGGCACCGCCTTGGACTCGATCATGAGTTTCAGGATCCACTGCCCGGCCACGGACTCAACCAAGGGGCCGTGGGCCTCGCCACGCGGCGGCACCCAGCCGATCGACTTGTCCTGGCTCGCGCCACATTCCACAAACTGCACCGGCTCCAGCGCCGCCTGCACATCGGCCAGAGTGGGCGAAAAGCCCTCACCGATGCGGTAAACCATCACATTTTTGAACACAGCAATCCTCTAAGACTTCGGCGCAAGCATCGGCCGAACAAGGGGCTATCTTAGAGGATCATGTGGGGTGAATTGGGTTGGATGCAGTGACAGCTTCATCACATGCGTGAGGGGAGCCAGGTGGCCAAACCCGGAAACCACCACAACAATGCCAAAGCCAGGCCCATGAGCAAAAAGTAGGGCAGGCAGACGCGAGCGATCCAGGTGATCTGTCGCTCGGTCATGCTTTGCAGCACAAACAGGTTGAAGCCCACCGGTGGCGTGATCTGAGCCATCTCGACCACGATGACCACAAAAACACCAAACCACAGCAGGTCAATCCCGGCCGCAGTCACGGTGGGCAAGATCACGCCCATGGTCAGCACGATCATGGAAATGCCATCGAGAAAACAGCCCAGCAACATGTAAAACAAGGCCAAGGCCACGATCAGTACGGCGGGCGACAACTGCAGGGCCGTCACGTATTCGGCCAGGTGCCGGGGCAAACCGATGTAACCCATGGACAAGGTCAGGAAAGCAGCACCGGTCAGGATCAGCGCGATCATGCAGTAAAGCCGGGTCGCCCCCATCAGCGCATCACGGAAAGTGGCCCAGTTGAGCGAGCCTTGAGCCGCCGACAGCAGCAAAGCCCCCACCACGCCCACTGCCGCTGCTTCGGTGGCGGTGGCAATACCGGTGTAAATGGTGCCAATGACCCCGCCGATCAGCAAGACCACGGGGATCAGATGTCGCGACTCGCTCAGTTTCTCCCGCAGGCTCATGCGTTCGTCGGAGCTTGGCACTTGGTCGGGGTGGCGCAAGGCCCAAACCATCAAGTAGCCACTGAACAGGGCGGCCAGCAGCAGGCCCGGAATCACGCCTGCCACGAAGAGTTTGGCAATCGATACCTCAGCCGCCACGCCGTACACGATCATGATGATGGAGGGGGGAATGAGCAGACCCAAAGTGCTGGCACCGCCCAAAGAACCGACGATCTTGTCGGCTGGATAGCCACGCTGCGTCAGCTCGGGGATGCTCATCTTGCCGATGGTGGCGCAGGTGGCCGCTGACGAGCCAGAGACTGCCGCAAAGATGGTGCTGCCCAAGATGTTGGTGTGCAGCAAACGACCGGGCAAGGCGTTGACCCAAGGGGCCAGGCCGCGGAACATGCTTTCGGAGAGCTTGGTCCGGAAAAGGATCTCGCCCATCCAGACAAACAAGGGCAACGCCGTCAGGGTCCAGCTGCTGGCCGAGCCCCAAATGGTCAAGGCCATGGCATCACCCGCCGAGCGGGCGGAGAAAAGCTCCATGCCGATCCAGGCCACGCCCGCCAAGGTCAGGCCGATCCAGACACCGCTGCCCAGCAGGGCAAACAGCGACACGATGAGCAGCGAGGTGATCAGCCAATCATTCATGACCCGCCTCCTGGCCGTGGGCGCGTTGGCCACGCCACTCTAGCCACCATTCGTCCAGAAAAGCCAGCGACAACACCGTGCTGCCCAGCCCCATCAAAATTTGAGGAATCCACAGCGGTGTGGCATCGCTGCCCGTTGAAATGTCGTGAAACACATGCGATTGCCATGCCAGTCGCCAAGCAAAAAAACTCAGCAGCAAGGACAGTACCGACGCCACTGTCAGCGCCCAAAGTTCCAGTCGGTGCCGTGCCAGGCCCTTGAGGCGGCCCAAAATCAGCGTGACCCGAATGTGCTCGCCGCGTTTGAGCGTGTGCGCCAAGGCCATGAAGCCAGCCCCCGCCATGGCATAACCGGCATAAGCATCGGTGCCAGGCACATGGAAATGCAGCAAACGGCTGACGATGGACAGCAAGACCATCAGCAGCACACCGATCATGAGCAAAGCCGCCATCCAGGCCGCGGCCTCGTAGACGGCGTTCAGGGTTTTTCGCATCTGGAAAATTCCGAGTCAAAGAAAAACCCCTGGTGCGCGCAGTGAGCACCAGGGGGCTGGGTGGGCTTACTTACGGAAAGCGTCCAGCATGGCCTGGCCTTCGGGGCCGGCTTTGGCCAGCCATTCTTTGACCATGGTTGCGCCCACTTTTTGCATGTCGGCCTTCAGTTGGGCAGACGGTGCCTGGATGGTCATGCCATTGGCCTTGAGGACGGCCATGGTGTCGGTGTTGACCTTTTGTGAAGCAGCCCAGCCCCGGGTTTCTGCTTCTGCTGCCGCTTTGACCACGGCGTCCTGGGTGGATTTGTCGAGCGCGTCAAAGGCCTTCTTGTTGACGATGATGGCGTTTTTGGGCAGCCAAGCTTGCACGTCGTAGTAGTACTTCAGGTGCTCGTACAGTTTGCTGTCCACGCCCGTGGCGCCAGAAGTCATGTTGGCTTCAACCACGCCAGTGGCCAAGGCCTGCGAGAGCTCAGCCGCTTGCACTGTGACGGGTTGCGCGCCCACCAGTTCGGCAATGCGCGAGGTGGAGGGGCTGTAGGCGCGCCATTTGCTGCCCTTGAGGTCGGCGGCACTTTGGATGGGCTTCTTGCTGTAAATGCCCTGAGGCGGCCAGGCCACTGCGTACAGCAGCTTCATGCCTTGCTCTGAAAGCTTCTTCTCCAGAATGGGGCGCTGGGCTTTGTAAAGCTTCACCGAGTCGTCGTAGCTTGTGGCCAAAAAGGGCAGGCCATCGGCGCCAAACATCTGCCATTCGTTTTGATAAGCGGCCAGCAAAATTTCGCCGATCTGGGCTTGGCCGCCTTGCACGGCGCGCTTGATTTCTGGGGCTTTGAACAGCGAGGCACCGGGGTGCACCGTGATCTTGAGTTTGCCGCCCGAGGCTTTGTCCACGTCGGCTGCAAATTGGTTCAGGTTGACCGAGTGGAAGTTGGTGGCCGGGTAAGCGGCGGGCAAGTCCCACTTGGTTTGGGCTGAGACGAAGCCGGAAACAGCGAGCAGGCCAGCCAGCAAGCTGAGGTGAAGGGCGCGACGTTGCATGAGAACTCCTGTGAAAGATGGAAATGAACGGTTCACTGGGCAGTGCAAGAAAGGTGCCCGCTTCACGCGTGCATCGGATGCATCTGTCTGGTGCCCACTGTAGGCAAGCCAGAGCCAATCCGTGCTCGGTGTTTTCCCTTAACGTCAACAAATTGTTGGCAAATTGTCGACATCGGACATAGACTTTCTCAATTCTCCAGCCTTGACAGAACCCATGCCGCGCAAAAATTCCCTGAGCACCTCAGCCGCCAGCCCCATCGTGTCCTCGGCTCATCTGGTCTCGCAAGACAGCGCGGAGATGAGCGAGTTCGAGTTTGGTCTCATCGTGGCGGGCAATGCTTTTCACCGCTGGATCATCCACTGCATGGCGGCTGCTGGTCTGAAGGATTTGACGCCGCTCGATGTGCTGGTGCTGCACCATGTCACGCACCGTGCCCGCGACAAACGCTTGGCCGATATCTGTTTCATCATGAACATCGAAGACACGCATTTGGTGAATTACGCCCTGAAAAAGCTGCAAGGCTTGGGCGTTGTGGTGTCGCAAAAAAATGGCAAAGACGTGACCTATGCAGCGACCGACGAAGGGCGCGCTTATGTGCAGCGCTACCGCGAGATCCGTGAGAGCTGCCTGATCGACGCTTTGAAGGCCGACGATGGCTTGAACCGCGACATTGGCGAGTTGGCCCGATTGCTGCGTGTGCTCTCGGGCATGTACGACCAGGCCGCGCGTGCTGCGGCTTCGTTGTGACCCTGATTTTTATTGATTCTGATTGTTGAGCGACCCATGACCGAACCCACCATCACACCCGCTGGCAAAAATCGTTGGCAATTCTGGATCGACCGCGGCGGCACCTTCACCGACGTGGTGGGTAAGCGCCCCGACGGCACCTTGGTCACGCACAAGCTGCTGTCTGAAAACCCCGAGCAATACCGCGATGCAGCGGTGGCAGGCATCCGCCATTTGCTGGGCCTGAAAGCTGGAGAGCCGGTCACGCCCGAGCAGGTCGAGTGCGTGAAGATGGGCACCACCGTGGCCACCAATGCGCTGCTGGAGCGCAAGGGCGAAGCCACGCTGCTGGTGACCACAAAGGGTTTTGGTGATGCGCTGCGCATCGCTTACCAAAACCGCCCGCGTTTGTTTGACCGCCAGATCGTGTTGCCGGGGTTGCTTTACAGCGCTGTGGTCGAGGCGCAGGAGCGCGTGGCGGTGGACGGCGAGGTGTTGTTGCCGCTTGACGAGGTGCATTTGCGCACCCAATTGGTGAACAGTTTTGCGCAAGGTGTGCGCTCGGTGGCCATCGTGTTCATGCACGGCTGGCGGCACACGACGCACGAGCAAGCGGCGGCACGCTTGGCGCGTGAGGTGGGCTTCACGCAGGTGAGCACCTCGCACCAGACCAGCCCGATGATGAAGCTGGTCAGCCGGGGCGATACCACGGTGGTCGATGCATATTTATCGCCCATCTTGCGCCGCTATGTGGACCAGGTGGCCAGCGAAATGCCGGGCGTGAAGTTGATGTTCATGCAGTCTTCGGGCGGCCTCACAGACGCGAAGGTGTTCGCGGGCAAGGACGCGATTTTGAGCGGCCCAGCGGGGGGCATTGTGGGCATGGCCCGTACAGCGCAGTTGGCAGGCCACGACAAGGTGATTGGTTTTGACATGGGCGGCACGTCCACCGACGTGTCGCACTTTGCCGGGCAGTTTGAGCGCGAGTTTGAAACCCAGGTGGCGGGTGTGCGCATGCGCGCGCCAATGATGAGCATCCACACCGTGGCGGCAGGCGGCGGCTCGCTGCTGGCCTATGACGGGGCGCGTTTTCGCGTCGGCCCGCAAAGCGCGGGGGCCAACCCCGGCCCGGCCAGTTACCGCCGGGGCGGACCGCTGGCCGTGACCGATGCGAACGTGATGGTGGGCAAGGTGCAGCCGAGGTTTTTCCCGTCGGTGTTTGGGCCCGATGCCAACCAGCCGCTGGACGCCGAGGTGGTGCGCGGGCACTTTGCGCAACTGGCCACGCAGACTGGCCGCGCTGCCGAAGACGTGGCGCACGGTTTCATCCAGATCGCGGTGCAGCAGATGGCCAATGCGATCAAAAAGATTTCTGTGGCGAGGGGTTACGACGTGACGCGCTACACCTTGCAGTGCTTTGGCGGTGCTGGAGGGCAGCATGCGTGTTTGGTGGCGGATGCCCTGGGCATGTCGCAGGTGCTGGTGCACCCGCTGGCGGGTGTGCTCTCGGCCTATGGCATGGGCTTGGCCGACCAGAACGTGATGCGTGAAGAGTCGATGGAGCGCCGTTTGGACGCAGCGGCCATGCCTTTGATGGCCGAGCGCTTGCAGGCCTTGGGCGAGACCACCCGCAAGGCTTTGTTGGCGCAAATGGGTGGGGACGCGGCCAGCGCTCACCGCATTGAGCTGCGCCAACGTGTGCATTTGCGCTACGAAGGCACCGACTCGGCGCTGGTGGTGCCCTGGGGCGATCAGGCCCAGTTGGTGGCGGGCTTTGAAGCCGCTTACCGCCAGCGCTTTGCCTTTTTGATGCAGGGCAAGGCCCTGGTGGTCGAAGCCGTGTCGGTGGAGGCGGTGCTGCCCGGTGACGCGCCCGAAGAGGCCGTCAACACCTTGCAGCCCGAACGCGAAGTGCCCCGCCGCGACACGGTGCGTGTCTACGCCGCCAACGCGCAAGGTGTGGCCGAGTGGCAAGACGCCGCGCTGGTGGTGCGCGAGGACATGCGCCCGGGCGATGTGATCGACGGCCCGGCCATCATTGCTGAGAAAAACGCCACCACGGTGGTGGAACCCGGCTGGCAGGCACGGCTGACGGCTCTCGACCATTTATTGCTGGTGCGCATGCAGGCGCGGGCGGTGCAGCACGCGGCGGGCACGCAGGCCGACCCGGTGCTGCTGGAGGTGTTCAACAACCTGTTCATGAACATCGCTGAGCAGATGGGGCTGCAGCTGCAAAACACGGCCTACTCGGTCAACATCAAGGAGCGATTGGATTTTTCGTGTGCGCTGTTCAGTGCCGAAGGCCATTTGATCGCCAACGCGCCGCACATGCCGGTGCATCTGGGCTCGATGGGCGAGAGCATCCAGACCGTGATCAAGGAGAACCAAGGCCGCATGCAGCCGGGCGATGTGTTTGTGCTCAATGACCCGTACCACGGCGGCACACATTTGCCCGACATTACCGTGATCACGCCGGTTTATCTGGACGGACACGCTGAGCCGGTGTTTTATGTGGGCTCACGCGGGCACCACGCCGATGTGGGCGGCTTGACACCGGGCTCCATGCCGCCGTTTTCGACGCGCATCGAAGAAGAGGGCGTGCAGATCAACAACTTCAAATTGGTCGACGGTGGGCACCTGCGCGAGGCCGAAATGGTGGCCTTGCTGCAAAGCGGCGAATACCCCTCGCGCAACCCGGCGCAGAACATGGCTGACCTGAAGGCGCAAATTGCTGCCAACGAAAAAGGCGTGCAGGAGTTGCGCCGCATGGTGGCGCAGTTTGGGTTGGATGTGGTGCAGGCCTATATGCGCCATGTGCAGGACAACGCCGAGGAATCCGTGCGTCGCGTCATCACGCGCTTGAAGGACGGCGCTTTCACCTTGCCGCTGGACAACGGGGCGCAGATTCAGGTGGCGGTGCGCGTCAATGCTTCTGAGCGCACGGCCGAGATCGATTTCACCGGCACCAGCGCCCAGTTGCCCAACAACTTCAACGCGCCGCGTGCGGTCTGCATGGCGGCGGTGCTGTACGTGTTCCGCAGCCTGGTGCAGGATGACATCCCGCTGAACGCCGGTTGTCTGAAACCGCTCAAGGTCATCATTCCCCAGGGCTCCATGCTCAACCCCAACCCACCGGCTTCGGTGGTGGCGGGCAATGTGGAGACCTCGACTTGCATCACCAACGCCCTGTTTGGCGCTTTGGGAGTGATGGCGGGCAGCCAGCCCACCATGAACAATTTCACCTTCGGCAATGCACGGGTGCAGTACTACGAAACGATTTCGGGGGGCAGTGGCGCGGGTGGGCAATACGACGCACAAGGGCAGTTGGTGGGTGGTTTTGATGGCACTTCGGTGGTGCAAACCCACATGACCAATTCACGCTTGACCGACCCGGAGGTGCTGGAATTTCGCTTCCCGGTACGGCTGGAAAGCTACGCGATCCGTCAAGGCTCGGGCGGCGCGGGGCGTTGGCGAGGCGGCGACGGCGGTGTGCGCCGGGTGCGCTTTTTGGAGCCGATGACGGCGGGCATTTTGTCGAATGGTCGTGTGCACCCGGCCTTTGGAATGGCTGGCGGCAGCGGTGGCTTGCCGGGCATCAACCGCGTGGTGCGCAACGACGGCCGCGTCGATGACATGGCGCACATTGGCCAGGTCGAGATGCAGGTGGGGGATGTGTTTGAGATTTACACGCCCGGCGGGGGGGGCTTCGGGCAAGGCTGAGGTCTTGTTTCGGGCAGACTTGTCTGCCCGAAACAAGTTCACGCCCTGTCAGTTCTTGGCAGGGGGCGCTTTGCCTGCATGGGCATCGGCGCTCTTGGCGGTCGCTTTGGCGCTGTCTTTGGTCACATCCTTGGCTTTTTTCTCGCCGTCCTTGTCAGACTTGACCGGTTTTTTATCTGCGGCTTTGCCTGAGTAAGCACTGCCTTGCACCCGCACACCTTGCTCAGACAAGCTGCTGGCCTTTTGGGGTCCAAGCCCTTTGACACGGCTGGTCGCGTCCTCCCAGTCTTTGAAGGGCGCTTTTTGGCGCTCGCTCATCAGTTCCTTGGTCAGGACCGGTCCAACGCCTTTGAGGGCATCGAGTTCGACCTCGCTGGCTTTGTTCAAATCAATTTGTTGGGCCCAGGTCAGTCCCGCGAAGCCAAGGGTCAGCAATACACCTGCGATTTTCTTCCACATGTCGGCGCTCCTTTGGTTGACTGCAAAAATGTGCAGTGCGGTTTATTTTGGGAAAGCGCAATCGGCTTGCGAAGGGGTTTATGGTTTAAATTGAAACAAAATGTATTAATTTTAGGGGCATCAACATTGACTCAAGCGGTCTGGTGCTCCAGCTTTCTACCTGCGATCAAAGCGGTGAAAAAGCCATTGAACCATTGCATGTTCACAGGCTTGGCCATGAAGATGGTGCCTTCGGGCAGGCCGCCTCGGGCTGCAATTTCTTCTTGTGACAAGGCTGAAATGACCAGACTGGTCATGCGTTGAAATTGGGCTGAATGTTTGAGGGTACGCAGCAGTTCAAACCCATCCACCCCGGGCATGTTCAGATCGGCTATGAGCACATCGGGCTGGATGCTGGCCATGTCAATGAGGGCCTCGAGTCCAGAGGACATGGCCGTGCAGTCCACGGGCATTTCGCAGCGGTTGCAGAAGTCGCGCACCATGTCTCTGGTCACGGGATCGTCTTCAACCAGCAAAACCCGCAGCCTGTATTCACGGGTTTCGCCGGGACTCATCAGCATGTTGTGTTTCTTCTGGTACTCACGAATCGAGGGCATGGAGATGCGGCGGTGTCCGCCTTGTGTCTTCCAGGCTTGAAGTTCGTTTTTTTCCACCAAAGTCTGGATCGTTCCCACCGACAAGCCCAGCAATTTGGCTGCGTAGGTGGTGCCACAGTAGTCTTCGGGCGTGTCGGGTGTGGGGTGTGTTTGCATGGCTGTATTTTAGTGATAAAAACACCAAATGACTTAAAAAGAGTACTTTTTTATCGTTGTCGCAACAACTTGAAACAAATTAAAAGGAATAAATCAAGAAACCGTTCTTCTTTGTGCTGAGGGATGGTCCCATCCGCGACAAACGCCATGCGTCGGCCAGTCAGGTGCACCCTTAATATGACGCCCAACAACAGGAGACCTTTCGATGTCCGCTCACGCTGCTGTATGGCCTGCTCGCCTGCCCGCGAGTATCAATGCGCCTACCACTTCTTTGTGGATGAACCTGGCAATCAGTGCCCTGCGATACCCCGAGAAAGCCGCTCTCGTGTTCATGGGCCGGGTTTGGACCTACCGCGAGTTGATGGCCAGCGCAGAACAGTTCGCGGGGCAACTCAAGTCTTTGGGGGTACAAGCCGGGGACCGCGTGGTGTTGGACATGCAAAACTGTCCGCAGTTGGTGATCACGCACTTTGCCATTTTGCGCATCGACGCGGTGGTGGTTCCGGTCAACCCGATGAACCGAGCCGAAGAGCTCAAGCACTACATCACCGACCCGGATACCCGGTTGGCGGTGACCACGGCAGATTTGGCGTCTGATCTGGCACAGGCCAGTGAGTCCTTGCCCCTGGCGCAGCGCCTGACACACTTGGTGGTGACGCAATTCACCGATGTGTTTGATCCCGCGGCTGTGGGTCCTGAAGACATGCCCGAGGCTTGGCGGCCATGGTTGCTGCCTCTGCGTGACTTGCCGGTTTTGAGCTCAGGCCAGGTGCATGCTTGGTCTGCTCTCATGGCTCAGCCCTCTGTGGCTATGCCGCCGCCCCAGTCGCAAACCGACGATTTGGCGATCTTGCCTTACACCAGCGGCACCACCGGCTTGCCCAAAGGCTGCATGCACACGCACGGCACCATCATGCACAACGCCATGTCCAGCGGCTTGTGGGGCAACGGCACACCAGAAAACGTGACCTTGTGCGTCGTGCCCATGTTCCACATCACCGGCATGGTGAGCGTCATGCACACCAGCATCTTGCTGGGCGCGAGCCTCGTGGTCATGCCGCGCTGGGACCGCGATGTGGCGGGGTATTTGATCTCGAAATGGGGCGTGACGCACTGGACCAACATCCCGACCATGGTGATTGACTTGCTGGGCAGCCCGAACATGGACCGTTATGACCTGAGCAGTCTGGTCTACATTGGCGGCGGCGGCGCGGCCATGCCCGAGGCCGTGGCCCAGCGTTTGCTGGACCAGTTTGGCCTGCGGTACGTGGAGGGTTATGGCCTGACTGAAACCGCAGCCCCCTCACACACCAACCCGCCTGATGCGCCCAAGAAGCAGTGCTTGGGCATCCCTTTCATGAGCGTGGAGTCGCGCATTGTGGACCCCGAGACCCTGGCCGAGTTGCCGACGGGTGAGTCGGGCGAGATCGTGATCAGCGGCCCGCAGGTGTTCAAGGGTTATTGGAAGCGGCCAGAGGAGACTGCGGCGGCTTTTTTTGAGCGCGACGGCTTTCGGTTTTTCCGATCGGGCGACATGGGTCGGGTCGATGAAGCGGGTTACTTCTTCATGACCGACCGCTTGAAGCGCATGATCAACGCCAGCGGCTTCAAGGTCTGGCCTGCCGAGGTCGAAGCGCTGATGTTTCGCCACCCAGCGATTCAAGAGGCGTGCATCATCGCCACCCGAGACGCCTACCGTGGCGAGTCGGTCAAGGCGGTGGTGGTTTTGCGGCAAGACCATAAAGGCAAGGTGTCCGAGCAGGACATCATCGACTGGTGCCGTGAGAACATGGCCGTTTACAAAATGCCCCGCGCCGTGAGTTTTGTCGACGCTCTGCCCAAGAGCGGCAGCGGCAAAGTCATGTGGCGTGCACTGCAAGAGGCCGAAATGGCCGCCTTGGGCGCACCTGCTAAGTCTTGAGCCCATGTACCCATCCACACCCGAATGAGCCTCAGACTTTCCATCCTTGACCAATCGGCCGCTGCCTCCGGGCGCGGCCAAGACGCGACCATCCGACAAACCTTGGCACTGGCGCAAAAGGCCGAGGCTTGGGGCTATGACCGCTTTTGGGTGAGCGAGCACCACAGCCACCCCAGCATCGTGGGCACAGCGCCCGAGGTGCTCATGGCCGCCATTGCTGCACGCACCCAGCGCATCCGCATCGGCAGCGCTGGCGTGATGCTGCCGCATTACTCGGCGCTCAAGGTGGCCGAGCAGTTTCGGGTGCTGGATGCCCTGGCCCCCGGTCGCATCGATCTGGGTGTGGGTCGCGCCCCGGGCAGCGACGGGCGTACCGCGCAGTTGCTCAACCCCGATCGCCATGCGTCCGAGCGTTTTCCGCAGCAGGTCATGGAAATGCAAGCTTGGGTGAGTGGCCACAACCTCCCACCCGGCCACCCGGGACACAACGTGTTCGCCTACCCGCTGTCAGAGACCACGCCCACCGTGTGGATGCTGGGCAGCTCGGACTATGGCGCCCAGCTGGCCTCACATCTGGGCCTGCCTTATGCGTTTGCCTACTTCATCACCGACGGTCAGGGCGCAGACGAAGCCCTGCCGATTTACCGCGAAACTTTCCGACCCAGCGCAACGCTGCAAAAGCCCCACGCCGCGCTGTGCGTCTGGGCCTTGGCCGCAGACACCGACGAAGAAGCACTGCGCCTGTTCGAGAGCCGTGCCCGCTGGAAGATGGACCGCAACTTGGGCCGCATCGGGGCGCTGTTGCCACCCGAAGAAGCGGCCCGAGACTACAGCCCGGCCGAGCAGTTTGCGCTGCAGCGCCTGCGTGAGGGGGCCTTGATCGGCTCGGCCGCCACGGTGGGCCGTAAGTTGCGCCAACTGGCCGTGCGCTTGGAGGTGCAAGAGCTGGTGGTCATCACTTGGACGCATGACCCTGCAGCGCAAATGCGCTCTTACGAGCTGCTCGCCCAAGAATTTGAATTGGCGGCAAACTCTCCGCTTTGATTTTTAAACCCTCAGGATCTTTGACATGTTCACCACCGCAATTGCTGGCAGCTTGCCCAAACCCGCTTGGTTGGCCGAAACCGAAAAACTCTGGCCCCAGTGGACCACCCAGGGCCCCGAGCTTCAGCAAGCCAAGGCCGACGCCACGCTGCTGTGGATCAAGGCCCAAGAAGACGCAGGCCTGGACGTGATCGGTGACGGCGAACAAGCCCGTCAGCACTTTGTGCACGGTTTTGTGGAGCAGGTCGAAGGCATCGACTTTGTGAACAAAGTCACCATGGGCATCCGCAACAACCGCTACGACGCGCAGGTACCGCAAGTCATTGCGCCGCTGCGCCTGAAGGGCCGTGTGCACGCTTTCGAGGCCCAACTGGCCCGTGCCCACACCAAAAAGAAACTCAAATTCACCTTGCCCGGCCCGATGACGATTGTGGACACGGTGGCTGACCGCTTTTACGGTGACAAGGTGAAGATGGCCATGGCCTTTGCCGAGTTGCTCAACCAAGAAGCGCTGGCGCTGCAAGCCGATGGCGTAGACATCATCCAGTTCGATGAGCCGGCATTCAACGTCTACATGGAAGAAGCCGCTGACTGGGGCGTCAAGGCGCTGGAGGTGGCTGCTCGCGGGCTGACCTGCACCACGGCCGTTCACATTTGCTATGGCTACGGCATCGAAGCCAACAACAAGTGGAAAGAGACCTTGGGCCACGAGTGGCGTCAGTACGAAAAAGTGTTCCCGGCCCTGGCCAAGAGCAGCATCCAGCAAGTGAGCCTCGAGTGCATGCACTCGCATGTGCCCATGGAGATGATGAAGCTGTTGGAGGGCAAAGACGTGATGGTGGGCGTGATCGACGTGGCCAACCCGGCCATCGAAACGCCTGAAGAAATCGCCGACACCATTGGCCGTGCTTTGCAGTTCGTGCCCAAAAACCGCCTGATCGCTTGCACCAACTGCGGCCTGGCCCCCATGAGCCGTGCCGTGGCCGAGGCCAAGCTCAAGGCCTTGGCCGAAGGCGCCAAGCTGGCCAGTCAGCGTTACGCCTGAAACCTCAACGCCTGGAAATTGTCTCGCCAGGCCCTCTGAGCCAGTGACTCCGGACTTGTTCCGGGGTCCATGCCTTCCATTGGGCACGCTTAACGCAGCGCTTGCACGACCGGCCAAGATCGGCTTGGGTCCGCGTTATGCTTGCAGCCTTTGCCTGATTCTTGGACGTTTTCATGCCCCAACAAACGCTGCAGCCTCCTTTGACCGCACCCCAGCAGCTCAACGCCACTTTGGCGGAGCAAGGATTTGCCGTGCTCGATGCCGCGAGTGTCTGCGCTTTGACGGGTGTCCCGATGGCGGATTTGCAAGCACTCGAATCCAGCTGGAGCGATTTGCCCCCTGACCAGTACCTCAAAGATGGAGGGCGCTATCGCCGCCGCCGTCACGCCAGTTTTGAAGTCACGGCCAACAAGACGTTGGCTATGCCGCACCGTGCCCATTGGCAACCCTTGTCTTACAACGCTTTGCACGGCGGCATGCAGCGCTGGTTTGAGCCGATGTCGTCCGAGGTGGTGCAACAAGCGGCATGGCAAAAAGTGTTGTGCTGGCTGGGCCGTGTGGCCTCAGCCGCGCAGGGCGATCAGACCTGGTTCACCGAAGCCCACCAGTTCCGCATCGACACCACCGACGGCATTGGCCGGCCCACGCCCGAAGGTGCGCACCGCGATGGCGTGAACTGGGTGGCTGTGTTTTTGGTGGGGCGCCACGGCATCAAAGGGGGCGAGACCCGGGTGTTCGACATGGACAGTCCCCAAGGCCAGCGCTTCACACTGAGCGAGCCTTGGTCGGTGCTGCTGCTGGACGACAGCCGCGTCATCCATGAAACCACCCCCATTCAGCCCGAGTTGGAGGGCGGATGGCGCGACACCCTCGTGGTCACGCTGCGCTCGGGTGGCTTTTTGGACGAGCCTGCCTGATTTTTAGGCTGTCAGGCCGTCATACCCGGCTTGACCGGGTATCCATAGCGGTCAAAGGCAATAACTTCCTTCCAGTCGGATAGGAAGCGAGGGCTTGCCCCCGTTGCATCAATCCCTGAAGTTGTCGAACGACAGCGGCAGCTCGGTCATGTCCTTGCGCAGCAGGGCCATGGCGGCCTGCAGGTCATCGCGCTTGGCACCGGTCACGCGCACTGCATCGCCCTGGATGGACGCCTGCACCTTGAGCTTGCTTTCCTTGATCAGTTTGGTGATCTTCTTGGCGTCTTCGGTCTCGATGCCGTTTTTGACTTTGATCACTTGCTTGACCTTGTCGCCGCCGATTTTTTCGACTTTGCCAATGTCCAAAAAGCGCACATCCACATTGCGTTTGGTGAGCTTGTTGCGCAGGATGTCTTCGACCTGCGTGAGCTGAAAGTCGGCATCGCCAAACATGGTGATGTCTTTGTCTTTGAGTTCGATGGCAGCGGAGGTGCCTTTGAAGTCAAAGCGGGTGCCGATTTCTTTGGCAGAGGTGTCAACGGCGTTGCGCACTTCGACCATATTGGGTTCGCAAACGGTATCAAACGAGGGCATGGGGGTAAAAATCAAAGGTTGAGAATGCGACAATTCTCCCATGTTCCTTGAGAAAAATGTCCCCCTGCAGTCGTACAACACGTTTGGCATCGCCGCCAAAGCCCAGGCTTTGGTGCGCGTGCGCTCCGAAGCGGACCTGTTGGCTGTGCTGGCCGACCCGCAACTGGCCAGCTTGCCAAGACAGGTGTTGGGCGGCGGCAGCAACATCGTTTTGACGGGGGACGTCAAGGCCTTGGTGCTCAAGATGGAGGTGCCGGGCATTGGCCTGGTGGGTGAGACCGATAAACACTGGCTGATTGAGGCGGGTGCGGGCGTTGACTGGCATGCGCTGGTGGCCTGGACCTTGGACCATGGCTACCCGGGTCTGGAAAATATGGCCCTGATTCCCGGCACGGTGGGTGCATCACCCGTTCAGAACATCGGTGCTTACGGGGTGGAGCTGCAAGATCGCTTTGATTCCCTCGACGCGATGGACATGTTCACGGGCGAGTTGTTCAGCCTGAACGCCGCGCAGTGCGGTTTCAGTTACCGAGACTCGGTGTTCAAGCATGCTTGCGGCGCCGCCGATGGCTTGGGCTTGGCGGGCAGGGCGGTGATTTTGCGGGTGCGCTTTGCCCTGCCCAAGCACTGGAGGCCCGAGCTGGGCTACCTGGATTTGGAGCGCAAGATGGCCGAGACGGGCATCGACAGTCCCGATGCCCGGCAGATTTTTGACTGGGTGGTGGCGATCCGCCGGGCCAAATTGCCCGATCCGCAGGTGATCGGCAACGCGGGCAGCTTTTTCAAAAACCCGAGCGTGACGCCTGAGCAATGCGCCGACATCATCGCCCGCGAGCCCAAAGTGGTGCACTACCCCATGCCCGACGGCAGCATCAAGTTGGCCGCAGGTTGGCTGATTGACGCGTGTGGCTGGAAAGGCAAGACCGTGGGCCACGCAGGCGTCTATGAAAAGCAGGCGCTTGTGCTGGTCAACCGGGGTGGGCGAGAGAACCCTTGTACGGGGGGCGAGGTGATGACTTTGGCCAAGGCGATTCAGACCAGTGTGTATGAGCGGTTTGGGATTCGTCTGGAGCCTGAGCCGGTTGTGATTTGATTTTTGCTTCTGTGGTGGTGTTCCGCGCCGGGTTGGGGCCTGAGCGGTCGGCCTCATAACTCGCTTCGCTCGCCAAATCGGCCGATCCGCTCAGGCCCCAACCCGTCGCTACGTGTCATCTGCGCATTCAGCTCTTGCTTCAAGGGATTGCATTTTCCAGATCGGTGGTCAGGTTATGATTTCTTTTTAATTAACTTTAGAGGGCCTGATGCGGTCAATGTCAATTCATCGATTAACCAAGCGCCTATTCTTACTGGGGTTGTGTGGCGTGCTGACGGCCTGCATGGTGGTGCGTAAACCCAGTGAAACTGAGTTGCGTGCTTTGGATCATCCGCCCAGTGCTGTGCAGGCCAAGCTGGACAGGTTTTATCCCCTGACTTTGGCGTGGTATGAGGAGGTTGAGCGCCAGATGCTTGCGCAGGGGCGCATGCTTTCGAGTCAAGAGAAGGCGCTTGCACAACGCTTGGGGGTGAAGTTTCCCGAAAATGTTCGAATTGTGGTGCTTGAAAAATTCCCAATGCCATCGAATCACGAATTGGCCACTGAGGCCGAGAAATTGGGTTTGGGTGGGGCATTGGAAGGTGGGCGTGCCATGGGATATGCCATCATGCTCAAGCCGAAATTGGCGGATAACCCGACGGTCATTGCGCATGAATTGGTGCATGTTGCTCAGCACGATCGTTTAGGGCGAGAAGCTTTTTTGCGACGTTATCTGGCGGAATTGGAAATGATGGGCTATGCCCGGTCGCCGTTGGAGTTAGAGGCTTACGCAAGGCAATCGGCACGCTGATTGCGCATGCATGAATCGTTGTTGAAAGACTTTATGCAACTCCCAGTCCCTGATCAGCAGGAAGTCGTTCATGACGCCTGGTTTTGTCAGCAGGTTCGTGCGGGGCTTGAATCGGCACATGCTGAAAATTTACATCTCGCAGCAGAGGTTGAAGCGAAATTCGCTGCTCGTCGAGCGCTAACGCGTAGTCAGCTTGAAGTGACTAGCGGTAGTTCTGGGTCCGATTGATTCAGGCCACGCAGCCTTGTCACTGCGGGCAGCCGGACCAGCCGATTTGGCGAGCGAAGCGAGTATGAGGCTGGCCGGCTGCCCGCAGTGACAAGGCGGAAAACACCAAAAACCAAGCAAGACAACAAAAAACGACCCGAAGGCCGTTTTTCATTGGGGGCAGCAAAACATCACTTCTTACCGCTGCCGTCCAGCTTGTAAATGTGCGGACCTTCGCCCACCGACAGCAGGCCGGCGTGGGCATAAATGCCCAGTTTGGCGCGGGTGTCCACGATGTCGAGGTTGCGCATGGTCAGCTGGCCAATGCGGTCGAGCGGGCTGAACGGCGCGTCTTCCACTTTTTCCATCGACAAACGTTCTGGGGCGTAAGTCAGGTTGGCCGACTCGGTGTTCAGGATGCTGTAGTCGTTGCCACGGCGCAGCTCCAGCGTCACTGTGCCGGTCACGGCGCGGGCTACCCAGCGCTGGGCGGTTTCGCGCAGCATGATGGATTGTGGGTCGAACCAGCGGCCTTGGTACAACAGGCGACCCAAGCGCAGGCCGTTGATGCGGTACTGCTCGATGGTGTCTTCGTTGTGGATGCCGGTGACCAAGCGCTCGTAGGCGATGTGCAGCAGCGCCATGCCGGGGGCTTCGTAGATGCCGCGGCTCTTGGCTTCGATGATGCGGTTTTCGATCTGGTCGCTCATGCCCAGACCATGGCGGCCGCCAATTTCGTTGGCCTTGAGGAACAGCTCGACCGGGTCGGCGTATTCCACGCCGTTCAACGCCACGGGCATGCCTTCTTCAAAGCGCACGCTCACTTCTTCGGCCTTGACCTCGACTTCGGGCTTCCAGAACGCCACGCCCATGATGGGGTTGACGATCTTCATGCCGCTTTGCAGGCTTTCCAGGTCCTTGGCTTCGTGGGTCGCGCCCAGCATGTTGCTGTCGGTCGAATACGCCTTTTCGGCGCTCATCTTGTAGCCAAAGCCGTTAGCGGTCATGAAGGCGCTCATTTCGGCGCGGCCACCCAGTTCGTCGATGAACAGCTGGTCGAGCCAAGGCTTGTAGATCTTGAGGCTCGGGTTGGTCAGCAAACCGTAGCGGTAAAAGCGCTCGATGTCATTGCCTTTGAAGGTGCTGCCGTCACCCCAGATGTTGACATCGTCTTCCTTCATGGCGGCCACCAGCATGGTGCCGGTGACTGCGCGACCCAGTGGGGTGGTGTTGAAGTAGGTGATGCCACCTGTTGAGATATGGAAAGCACCGCATTGGATAGCGGCAATGCCTTCGTGGGCTAGCTGGGTGCGGCAGTCGACCAAGCGGGCTTTTTCAGCGCCGTATTCCATCGCTTTGCGGGGAATCTCGTTGTAGTCCGACTCGTCAGGCTGGCCCAGGTTGGCGGTGTAGGCGTAGGGCAGGGCGCCCTTTTGCTTCATCCACAACAGGGCGGCAGAGGTGTCCAGGCCGCCTGAGAAGGCGATACCGACTTTTTGCCCCTTGGGCAGGTTTTGTAGGATGGTGCTCATGAGGTTCCGTTCAGCCTTTGACTCAGGCGTAGTGGCAAATGTAGTGGTAAGGCTCGGTCACACGGATCTCGAACTTGGAATTGCCGGGAATGCTGAACTCTTCGCCCGCGCTGGACTTGACCCATTCGGTGCTGCCGTCGAGCTTGTATTCGCAGGAGCCGCCTACGCATTCCATGATTTCAGGGGCGCCGGTGTTGAAGGTCAGGGTGGCGGGCAAGATCACGCCCACCGACAGTTTGGTGCCGTCGGCCAGAGTCAGGCCGTGGCTGACGCATTTGCCGTCAAAGTAAACATTGGCTTGGGTGTTGACGGAGACGCCGTCGATGGTTTGGGTGGTCATGGCTGATGCTGGCAAGGGTGGGCGGGTCTGGTCAGGCTCGCAAAAAAGCGCGGCCATCGGCCGCGCCCGTGTTTCAAACCCTATATTTTAGGTCACCCGATCCCTTGTTCGGTATGCCTTTGTGATCAGCGCCAGTGTTGCCTGTCCTCACGAACTTTGTAGCGCGGGCCATGTGCGCGCTCCGAGGGGTGTCGGTGACCGGGCTGCCGAATCACCGTGCGATGCTCCACCGCACGAGGACGGCTCCAGTTCAGGTCAATGTGTGTGTACACGGGGGGTCGGGTTCGGTAAACCGGTGCGGGCACATAAACCACTTGCGCAGGCGTGTGGATGACAGTGGCGTGTTGCACTGGGGGTGGTGTGGCGCTGTGCAAGGCTTGACCTACGGGCGAGATGTTCAGAGCAAGGGTGGGGCCCGGGTCTTGAGGCAGTTGTACGCTGTACTGTTTGCCTGCGTATTCATAGACCACGTCGTAGCCCACCAGCCTGTTTTCATAAACCGTCTGGGTGGTGCAGGTGGTGTGATTTTGTAGGCTGGACTGGCCAGATCCCTCGATGCGGTCACCCACCATGGCACCACCCACGATGCCGATCATGGTGGCCAAAGCCCGGCCTGAGCCGTCGCCCACCGCGTTGCCCATGGCCCCGCCGGCAATGGCCCCCATCAAGGCACCGGCCCCGGAAGAAGAATGCACTACTGCAGGGGAGGCTGTGCAGGTCTGGCGTGGCACGGCCACTTGTTGCATGACCGCGCTGCGCGAGAGCACTTGGCCGACCTCCTGTGCCGTGGCCCAAGCAGGAGCCCAGGCGGCCAAGCCCACCAGGGTGCAAGAGATGACGAGCTGTTTCATGGCCGATACCCAGGTTGTTGAAGGTGAGCTCAGTGTAGGCAGCGCCAGGTTAAATAGCGATGAGCGGTTTGTAAAGTTGGGTAACAGCAGCGCTATGCAAAGACCCTTGAGGGATCAGGCTGGCCACTGGTCAGGCGCGAAGCCTACGGTCACTTGGCCGCAGGGCCAGGCAATGACCGGGCGCTTGATGGTGCTGGCATGCGCCAGCATGACTTGTTTGGCGCTGTCACTGTCCTTCACGCCCGCTTGCACGGCAGCGTCCAGCTTGCGCCAAGTGGTGCCTTTGCGGTTGAGCAGGGTTTCCCAGCCCACGGCGTTCAGCCAGTTGTCCAGCTGCGCCTCGGGCACGCCTTGTTTTTTGAAATCGTGAAATGCCGCGTTCAAGCCCTGGTCGGTGAGCCAGGTGCGGGCTTTTTTGACGGTGTCGCAGTTGGGAATGCCGTAAACAATGGGGTCCATGGGGGTTTGATCAAATGGAAAGTGACAAGACTGGGCGACAATCGCCGCCTATGAAGACTCTACAGGAATGGCTCGACTGGTGCGAGCAGTTACACCCCGTGGCCATTGATATGGGGCTGGACCGCGTGAAAACCGTGGCCGACCGCATGGATTTGCGTTTTGACTGCCCAGTCATCACGGTGGCGGGCACCAACGGCAAGGGCTCAACCTGCGCCATGCTCGAAGCCGTTTTGCTGCAAGCCGGTTACCGCACAGGCGTTTACACCTCGCCGCACCTGGTTCATTTTGAAGAGCGTTGCCGCCTGCATGGTGAATCGGCTTCGGCCGAGGACTTTGCCGCGGCATTTGCGGCCGTGGAAGAGGTGCGTGGCGATGTGAGCCTGACTTATTTCGAGTTCAGCACACTGGCCATCTTGCACCTGATGGCCCGCGCCAACTTGGAGGTGGCGATATTGGAGGTCGGTTTGGGCGGCCGCCTGGACGCGGTGAACATCATCGACGCCGATTGCGCGGTGATCACCAGCATCGACTTGGACCATATGGCCATTTTGGGCAAAGACCGCGAGAGCATTGGCATTGAGAAGGCCGGCATCATGCGGGCCGGGCGGCCTGTGATTGTGAGCGACCCGGTGCCGCCGCAAAGCGTGATCGACCATGCCGCCACCGTGGGGGCTGAGCTTTGGTTGTTTGGCCGGGATTTCAATTTTTCAGGCGACAAACAGCAATGGGCTTGGGCGGGGCGCGATCGCCGCTACAGCGGTATGGCCTATCCGGCTTTGCGCGGGGCCAACCAACTGATCAATGCCTCGGGCGTGCTGGCTGCGTTGGACGCCTTGCGCCAGCGCATCCCCGTCACGGCCCAAGCGGTGCGCAACGGTCTGGCCATGGTGGAACTGCCCGGGCGTTTTCAGATCGTGCCGGGCCAGCCTGTTTTGGTGCTGGACGTGGCGCACAACCCGCATTCGGTGGCAGCGCTGGCAGCCAACCTCGACGCCATGGGCTTTTACCCCACCACCCACGCGGTGCTGGGGGCCATGGCCGACAAGGACCTCTTGCCCATGCTGCAGAAGGTCAACCCGATGGTGGACAAGTGGTATTTCACCGATTTGCCTTTGCCTCGGGCCGCCAAAGCGGTTGATTTACAGCAGGCCTGGCAAGCGCAAAACACCCGCAACGACACCGCGTCGAGTGTGCACGCCTACCCCATGCAGGCCCTGCAGGCGGCCATCGAAGCAGCAGACCCGGCTGATAGAATCGTGGTCTTTGGCTCCTTCTATACCGTGGGCGGTGTTTTGAAAGACGGCATACCGCGTCTGCAAGCCAAACACCTCAGCCCCTGAGCACCTGCCATGGCGTTTTTCAAGTTCCGTTTTCCGGGTCAAGCGGCCTCATCTCCAGCCTCGGCCGAAACGGTCGCGCCCGGAGCCGGCGAGAGCATCGAGTTGGTGCGTCGCCGTGCCCGCCACCGCCTGATCGGTGCCGTGGTCTTGGTGCTACTGGCCGTTCTCGGTTTCCCTTTGATGTTTGACACGCAGCCGCGACCGGTCGCAGTGAACACCCCGATTTTGATTCCGGATCGCCCTTCCAGTGCCCCTATGGCCGTGACAAAGGCCCTGCCTGCTGATGCCAGTCCTGCCAAACCCTTGTTGCCCGATGCGAAACCTTTGCCCCCGCAAGAGGGCTTGGATGCGAAAGAGGAAGTGGTTCTGGCCGCCAAGCCTGCGCCTGCGGATGAGCCCAAGCCCGTGCAACAGCCTGCGTCCAAGCCGCCCGTGGTCAAGGAGGAAGTCAAGCCCGCCCCCAGCAAAACCGTGAAGGCCGAGCCTGTGGCCAAGCCCAAAGACGATGGCAACAAAGCCCGAGCCTTGCTCGAAGGCAAGCCTCCTGAAGCCAAAAGTGAGCGCCATGTGGTGCAGGTTGGTGCTTTCAGTGACCTGGCCAAAGTGCGCGAAGTTCGCCGCAAATTGGAGCAGTCAGGCTTGAGCACTTTCACGCAAGTGGTCACCAATGACGGCAAATCCACGACACGGGTTCGGGTGGGGCCCTTCAGCAGCCGCGAGGAGGCTGACAAAGCTGCGGCCAAAGTTCGCAAACTCGACTTGTCAGCGGCCGTTTTGAGGATCTGACGTGGCCCTCGCCCTGACCGACTGGATTTTGTTGGCGGTGTTGCTGGCCTCCATGTTGGTGGGTCTGTGGCGTGGCTTGGTTTACGAGGTTTTGTCTTTGGCGGGCTGGCTGGCTGCCTTCATCCTGGCGCAGTGGTTTGCCGCCGATGCCGTGGCCTTTTTGCCTTTTCTCAAAGAAGCCGCCGCCCAGGTGCAGTACGCGGTGGCTTTTGCCTTGGTGTTTGTTGCCGCCTTGTTTGCAGCCGGATTGATCTCCTGGCTGGTCAAAAAACTGGTGGAAACCGTGGGATTGCGGCCGGTGGATCGGGCGCTCGGCGGTATTTTTGGTTTGGCGCGCGGCGTGGTGCTCTTGCTGGCCTTGACGGTGGTCTTGCAACTGCTGGGCTTGTCGCAAGAGGACTGGTGGCGTGGTGCTGTGGGTTCGTCCTGGTTGGACCTCGCACTCAAAGGCCTCAAACCTTTGTTGCCTCAAGCCTTTGTCGATTATTTGCCTTAAGCGTTTTCGGGCGGTTCGATTTTTTGAACGGAATTAAAGTATGTGTGGAATTGTCGGCGTTGTCAGCAACGCACCGGTCAATCAGTTGATTTACGACGCCTTGCTGCTGCTGCAGCACCGGGGCCAGGATGCAGCAGGCATCGTCACGCAACTGGACCGCAAATTTTTCATGCACAAGGCCAAAGGCATGGTGCGCGATGTGTTCCGCACCCGCAACATGCGCAGCCTGCCTGGCAATTGCGGCTTGGGTCAGGTGCGATACCCCACAGCGGGCAACGCCTTCAGCGAAGAAGAGGCTCAGCCGTTTTATGTGAATGCTCCTTTTGGCTTGGTGCTGGTGCACAACGGCAACTTGACCAATGCGCACGCCTTGAAGGCCGAGTTGTTTTCCAACGACCACCGCCATATCAATACCGAGAGCGACTCCGAGGTGCTGCTCAACGTGCTGGCCCACGAGTTAGAGAAAACCACTCGCGGTTTACCTCTCAAACCGGTGGATGTGTTCGAGGCCGTGCGTGGTGTTAACCGCCGTGTCAAAGGCTCATACGCCGTGATCGCCTTGATCGCAGGCCATGGTCTGGTGGCTTTCCGCGACCCCCATGGCATCCGCCCCTTGTGCATGGGCCGCAGTGAAGATGGCTCCATCATGCTGGCCAGCGAGTCGGTGGCGCTTGACGGCACAGGCCACCAGTTTGACCGTGATGTGGCCCCGGGTGAGGCCATTTTTGTCGATCTCGATGGCCAGTTGCATACCCAGCCATGTGCCGAGAAGTCGCAGCTCAGCCCCTGCATTTTTGAATACGTGTACTTGGCCCGACCCGACTCCACGATGGACGGTATCTCTGTTTACCAAGCCCGCCTGAACTTGGGTGAGACGCTGGCCAAGCGCGTGATTTCCACCGTACCGCCCAGCGACATCGATGTGGTCATCCCCATCCCCGAGTCCAGCCGCCCCAGCGCCACGCAGTTGGCGCATCTGCTGGGCATCCCTTATCGCGAAGGCTTTGTCAAAAACCGTTATGTGGGCCGCACTTTCATCATGCCGGGCCAGGCGGTACGCAAAAAGTCGGTGCGCCAAAAGCTCAACACCATCGTGAGCGAATTCAAAGGCCGCAACGTGCTGTTGGTGGACGATTCCATCGTGCGCGGCACCACCAGCCGTGAGATCGTGCAAATGGCGCGTGACGCGGGGGCCCGCAAGGTCTACATGGCCAGTGCCGCGCCACCCGTGCGCTTTCCGAACGTGTACGGCATCGACATGCCCACCAAAGAAGAGCTGGTCGCGCATGGCCGCAGCATCGAAGAGATCCGCGAGATCATTGGCTGCGACGCCCTGATTTACCAGGATGTGGACGCCATGAAAACTGCCGTGGCGCAAGCGCGTGTCAATGCTGCAGGGGCTTTGTCAAACTTTGATGCCTCGTGCTTTGACGGCGTGTACGTGACGGGCGATATTTCCATCGACGACATCACCCGCCTGAACGAAACCCGACTCCAGGTGGAAGAGGGCGATGACGACAATTCGCGTTTGGCTTTGCCCAACGCCAGCGTGTGAGTACCCGCCATGACTGACGCTCAAAGATTTGACGACCTGCACATCGAAACCCTGGCGGTGCGTGCCGCCGTGGAGCGCAGCCAGTATGGAGAAAACTCCGAGGCTTTGTACCTGACCAGCGGCTACGTGCAACCCTCGGCCGCCGCCGCCGCTGCCCGATTTGCAGGTGACGAAGAGGGCTATACCTACGGCCGCTACGGCAACCCCACGGTGGCCAGCATGGAAATGCGTCTTGCTGCTCTGGAGGGAACCGAAGCGGCCATGGGCACGGCCTCGGGCATGTCCGCCATCTTGATGATGTGCATGGGCTTGCTCAAAGCCGGCGACCATGTGGTGTGCTCTCGCTCCATGTTTGGCTCGACCATCAAGCTGATTGGCTCGGACCTCGCCAAGTTCGGCGTGGAGTCCAGCTTTGTCTCGCAAACCGACTTGAAAGAGTGGCAAGCGGCGGTTCGACCCAACACACGTTTGCTGTTTGCCGAAACCCCGACCAACCCCCTGACCGAGGTGTGCGACATCCAGGCGCTGGCCGACATCGCACACAACGCAGGGGCGCTGTTTGCCGTGGACAACTGTTTTGCCACGCCTTCCTTGCAGCGCCCTGTGGCCATGGGCGCCGACATCATCATGCATTCGGGCACCAAATATTTGGACGGTCAGGGTCGCGTGATGGCCGGGGCGCTGTGCGCGCCGCAGCAAATGATCACCGAGAAGTTTTTGCCGGTGCTCAAAAGCGGGGGCATGACGCTCGCCCCCTTTAACGCTTGGGTGGTGCTCAAAGGTCTGGAAACCTTGGACCTGCGCATGCGGGCGCAGAGCGCCCGTGCGCAAATCTTGGCCGAATGGCTGGAAAAACACCCCGCCGTGTCGCGCGTGTTTTACCCCGGCTTGGCCAGTCACCCGCAGCACGACTTGGCCATGCGCCAGATGTCTGGCCTGGGCGGCGCGGTTTTGTCATTCGAGGTGAAAGCCGATGGCCCTGATGCCTCACGTCAACGCGCTTTCCATGTGATGGACCAGATGAAAATGCTCTCTTTGGCCACCAACTTGGGTGACACCAAAACCATGGTGGCTCACCCAGCCAGCACCTCCCACGGCCGCCTGACCGAGGCCCAGAGGCAAGCTGCTGGCATTGGCCAGGGCCTGATTCGTGTGGCCGTTGGCCTTGAATACCCACAAGACATCCAAAAAGACCTCTCCCGTGGTCTCGATACCCTTTGATATGACTCCTACACGTACCCGCACCCGTTTTGCCCCATCGCCCACCGGTTTCATTCACCTGGGCAACATCCGATCGGCCCTGTACCCTTGGGCCTTTGCTCGCGCCACGGGCGGCGACTTCATCTTGCGCATCGAAGACACCGATCTGGACCGCTCCACCCAAGCTTCGGTGGATGTGATCATCGAAGGCATGGCTTGGCTGGCGTTGAACCATGACGAAGGCCCTTTCTATCAGATGCAACGCATGGACCGCTACAAAGCGGTGCTGGCCGACTTGATTGCGGCAGGCCATGTCTACCCCTGCTACATGAGCATGGCAGAGCTTGACGCCCTGCGCGAGCGTCAAATGGCCAACAAGAAAAAGCCCCGTTACGACGGTACATGGCGTCCCGCCGATGGCAAAACCCTGCCTGCGATTCCCGAGGGTGTGAAGCCTGTGCTGCGTTTCAAAAATCCCATTGGCGGTGTGGTGGCTTGGGATGACAAGGTCAAAGGCCGCATCGAGATCAGCAACGACGAATTGGACGACTTGGTGATTGCTCGCCCGGATGGCACGCCCACCTACAACTTTTGCGTGGTGGTGGACGACATTGACATGCAAATCACCCATGTGATCCGTGGCGATGACCATGTGAACAACACGCCGCGCCAGATCAACATCTTCAAAGCCCTGGGCCAAGAGCCCCCGGTTTATGCCCACTTGCCCACGGTGCTCAATGAGCAGGGTGAAAAGATGAGCAAGCGCAACGGTGCCAAAGCTGTGACAGCGTATCGCGATGAAGGCTATTTGCCCGATGCCATGGTCAACTACTTGGCGCGTTTGGGCTGGAGCCACGGCGACGATGAAATTTTCAGCCGCGCCCAGTTTTTGGAGTGGTTCAACTTAGACCACTTGGGCCGCAGCGCCGCACAGTTTGACGAAGCCAAACTCAAATGGGTCAACGCCCAGCACCTCAAGGCCTTGCCTGATGGTGAGTTGGGTTTGCAGGTTCAACCATTTTTGGCCAAACTGGGTGTGGTGGCCGATGAGCGCCTGGACAGCATTTGCGGCTTGTTCAAGGACCGCTGCGACACGCTGGTGGTTTTGGCCCAATGGATCTCGGCTTTTTATCTGGACGTGGTGCCCAATGCTGAAGAAAAAGCCCAGCACGTGACAGACGCCGTCAAGCCCGCCTTGGCCCTGCTGGCCGACAAACTGGCCACTTGTGTATGGGACAAGCCCTCGATTGCCGCAGCCATCAAGGCTACATTGACCGAAACCGGCCTCAAGATGCCCCAACTGGCCATGCCCGTGCGCGTCTTGGTGATGGGTACGGCACAGACACCTTCGCTCGATGCGGTACTTTTTTTGAGCCAAAGAGAAAAAATTATCGCCAGCTTGAAAAACGCTTAAAAACCTGTCTATAATTCAAGTCTCGACACCAACGAGGCAAAACAAAAAAGCAAACAGCGGTAACGATGGTTGTTAGAAGTTAAGCCAAAGGGGGTATAGCTCAGCTGGGAGAGCGCTTGCATGGCATGCAAGAGGTCAGCGGTTCGATCCCGCTTACCTCCACCAAAGTGTCGAGAAGATTCGAAAGAATCAGTCCAGGTTATGACCCTATCGTCTAGAGGCCTAGGACATCACCCTTTCACGGTGAGTACCGGGGTTCGAATCCCCGTAGGGTCGCCAAGTTTTGTAGCACTTGGTCAGTTGCACAAGCAGTCTGACAAAAGTTACAGCTACCAGGAGTGGTAGTTCAGTTGGTTAGAATACCGGCCTGTCACGCCGGGGGTCGCGGGTTCGAGTCCCGTCCACTCCGCCAAAATGAAAAGCCTAAGTAGATTTCTACTTAGGCTTTTTTGTTTTTTAAGATCGTGTTTTGGCCTTTCCTGATCTCCTCCTTGAGGTCGTTCATGTGCCAAGCCCAATATGGGCTGGACGAGGTGAACGAACTTGCAGTAAGCTTCAAGGTTTTTCAGTTAACTCTTTGTCACTCATGGACAGTTTGCTTCCCGCCATTCCAGCTAAACGCTACTTCACCATCGGTGAAGTAGGCGAGCTGTGTGGCGTCAAGCCACATGTTTTGCGCTATTGGGAGCAGGAGTTCACACAATTGCGTCCGGTCAAGCGTCGGGGCAACCGACGTTATTACCAGCGACACGAAGTGATGATGATTCGCAGAATTCGTGGTCTCTTGTACGACCAGGGTTTCACCATCAGCGGAGCACGTAACAAATTGCTGGAATTGACCCAGAGCGAGCGCCAGCTCATGCGCTCGGGTGCCTTTCTGGATGAAATGCTTGAAGACAACAGCGCTGACATTGAAGTTTCTGCAGACTTGCCGCAAGAAGAACCTACGGTCAACATCGAAACCCATCAGCCAACTCGTTCAGGTTTGGCTTCGGACTTGATGGTGCATCACGAGCTTTTGCAAATTCGTGCCCTTCTAACCGTCTGAATAGGCCCTGATTCAGGCTATAATTCAAGTCTTGTCGGCGTGTAGCGCAGCCTGGTAGCGCACTTGCATGGGGTGCAAGGGGTCGCGAGTTCGAATCCCGCCACGCCGACCATTTATGACCAATGAAATCAACGGGTTACGCCTCACAAGGGTGTGACCCGTTTTTCTTTGTCGGCAAAAACTCTGTTTTTAGCCACACTTTTAGCCACACCTAGTCGATTGTTTGTCCCCCAGGCATGAGGGTACGCACAAAAGCTGACCGAATATTTTTGCCACACAACTCTGCTTGCTGTAACCTTCATTGAAATAAAGGATAACGCCTATGTCTGCGATGAAGTCTTGTCTTTTAATGATCTTCATGTTGATTACTGGATGCGCCAGCGTTTCGGAGTTCGTTGATTCCAAAGTCATCAGAACGATCCCATTGAAGCAAAACGTGTCATATGCTGACGGACAAACTTTTATCAAAGGTCAAAGATTTAGGTTGATTCAGTTGAAATCAGGTGAAGTAGGTGTAGTTCTATCTGCCGCTCAACAAATGATGTTGATAACGCCAATGCAAGTTACGACAGGTGTAGAAATTGGCAAAGACGGTTGTACAACTGGAAGACGCTTTTATTTGCAGGGCCAGGATAGGGGTAGCGTTGCCAGCTCAACAGTTGATAGGGACTTAAAGTTGTGGACGCCAAGTCGCTTTTGTTTTGATTTGTCTGAGATCAATTAAAAGATACATTAATTACTCTTGTCGCTGTTTTTGACAAGGGGCAAGAATACCCCTCAAACCTAATTTCCTCACAAGGACCCACGTTTGCCAATCATGATGTGTCGCATTGATCAGTAAACGCGCCATCTGGCTTCAAGACAGGATGGTCATGCTCCATCTTGGAAATAAACCCGAATTGTTTATTGAGCACGCACACCTCCTCAGGATGTGCGGTCCTTTTCACATCAACCTTTGAGCCGTTTTATCTCACCACTTACCCAGTTGTCTGCATGGTGTCTTGCCGACGGTGATGAGCTTGGCTTTTTGTAAAACTCACCTGTATCAGGATCGAAGTCGGCAGCGTATAACTCGCAATCCCTGACTCTGATGATGTTGTTGCCATCATGCGATTCGTCGTTGGGTGCTGGCGCTGGTGGCGCTTTTGCTGATGGTGGTATGCGGATATCTACACAAGGTAGGTATTGGCTGATTTGAGCCTTTGTGTGTTGATTAGCCAGACAAACTGAGCCAGTGTTTGCATCGAATATTGAGCCACTGGTTTTTTTTAAAGAATTGGCTTATTCGGTTGTGGATAAGTTTAGCTGCTCGGTGCTTTTGCCCCCTTTCGTTTTGGATTGTTTACCCTTCAGGCTGACCGCCTGCGAGTGCTTGAAGCGCCAACTCTCGTTGCCCGTCTCAACAATGTGGCAGTGATGCGTGAGCCGGTCCAGCAACGCCGTGGTCATCTTGGCGTCGCCAAATACATTGGCCCACTCCGAGAAGTTCAGATTGGTCGTGATCACCACGCTGGTTCGCTCGTATAGCTTGGACAGCAAATGAAACAGCAACGCGCCCCCTGATTGGGTGAACGGCAGATACCCCATCTCATCCAAGATCACCAAGTCCACATACATCAAGCGATTGGCCAGCTGCCCGTGCTTGTTCTGAGATTTCTCAAGCTCCAAGGCATTGACCAGTTCCACCGTGGAGAAGAAACGCACTCGCTTGCCCTTGGCGCGGATGGCTTGCACCCCAAGGCTGGTGGCCAAGTGCGTCTTGCCCGTGCCCGGTCCACCCACAAACACCACGTTGTGTGCCGAGTCCACAAACTGCAATTCATGCAACTGCTTGACCAGATTCGCGTCCACATGCGCCTGCGCGAAGTCAAACCCTGTCAAATCCCGGTGCGCGGGGAAGCGGGCAATGCGCATTTGATAGGCCATGGAACGCACCTCGCGCTGTGCAGCCTCTGACTTGATCAGTTGGTGCAACACCACCTCATCATGGTCCAGCGCTTTGATCCTGGCCGTTCCCAGAACCTCCGGCCAAGCGCTGGCCATGCCATGCAGACTCAATGATTTGAGCCCATCGACCACATCACTCATGGCGCGCCTCCTGTTCATCTCTCAAAGCGTCATAGCGCTCCAAGTTGGCAAGCGCAGGCGTGTTCAGTTGCAGGGGTGTGCTGATTTCCAGGCGCGCAGGCGCAGGCTCCTTAAGCCGGGCAATCACATTGAGCACGTGCTCGGCACTCACCCGACCCGCCTGCAGTGCCAACTCGGTGGCCACCAATACTTCTTCAAGCCCGTGTAAGTTCACCGCCAACAGCACCTGCGCCATCACCCGGTCCCCTCCTGGGTGTTTGAGTAATTGACGCTGCAACTCCAACAAGGGCTGGGGCATTTCCCTGAAGGGGGCGCCATTGCGCAACGCCCCGGGCTTGCGCTCGACCAAGGCAGTGTAGTGCTGCCAGTCGTAAATGGTTTGATCCCGCCCAAAGTGACGCTCCAACCGGACACTGCGCCCATCGAGCCCCACCACCAACAAGTACTCCGGGTAGACGCGCAAACTCACCACCCCATGCACCCACTCGCAAGGCACGCTGTAGCGGTTGCGTTGATATTGAATCAGCGATGTAGAGGTCACCCGAATCGGTTGTTCAACGTACCCATCAAAGGGCTTGGGGCAAGGCATCAAGCGGCTCGCCTCATCTTGCCAAACATCGGCAATGCTCAGCTCTGGCCACTCTGGGTGTGCCAACTCTTGCCAGGCATCTTGGCAGGCACGCTGGAGCCAGTCATTGAGCTCGGCCAGACTGCTCCAGCGCCGCTCAGTGACCTCGCGAACCACCCCTCGCCTGCGGTCTTGCACGTTCTTCTCGACGATGCCCTTCTCCCACCCAGCCGCACGGTTGCAAAACTCGGGATCAAACAAATAATGTCCCGTCATCGCCTCAAACCGCGCGTTGACGCTGCGCTGCTTGCCCTTGCCAATCTTGTGCACCGCCGTCTTCATGTTGTCGTAAATGCCCCGTTTGGGCACGCCGCCAAACACAGCAAAGCCCCTGGCATGGGCGTCAAACAGCATCTCATGGGTTTGCGTGAAGTAGGCCACCAGTAAGAACGCCCGACTGGCGGCTAGTTTGATGTGCGCCACCTCCAATCGACGGCGCAACCCCCCAATGAAGGCGTACTCACAGCTCCAGTCAAACTGGAAGGCCTCTCCCAGCTCAAAGTGCAGCGGCACAAACCCCACGTTCTTGGGCGCATGGCTTTGCTCATGCTTCCAACGCCGGGCAAACCGGTACACCGGCGTCGAACTACCGCCGTAGCCCATGGCGCGCAAAGCCTCATACAAGGCCTTGACGCCACGTCGCTCGCGCTTGTTGCGGTGGCTGTCGGCTTTGAGCCAAGTGACAAGCTGCTCCTTGTACGGGTCCAGCACACTGGCTGCGCTCTGCCGAACAGGGTATTGGGGCTCAACCATCTCAGGCTCGCTGAGCCATTTGGTGGCCGTGTTTCTTGAAATTCCAAGCCTGAGGCTGGCTTGACGCACTGACAGGCCATCTCGCAAGACGAGGCGGCGCAATTTACTCAAAGTTCCCACGTTGATCACTCCCGGCCACCCTTGCTCAAAAAATGAGCAGGATAGGCCAATGAAGTGGCTCAAATTTGGATGCAAATTCCCATCAAAGTGGCTCAGTTTTCAACGCCAATCAACAGCGCTCGAAGATGGCCGCAATGCCCTGGCCGCCGCCGATGCACATCGTCACCAGGGCGTAGCGGCCCTTGACCCGCTCCAGCTCGTACAGCGCTTTCACCGTGATCAGCGCGCCGGTGGCGCCGATGGGGTGGCCGAGCGAAATGCCGGATCCGTTGGGGTTGACCTTGACCGGATCCAGACCCAGCTCCTTGGTCACGGCGCAGGCCTGGGCCGCGAAGGCTTCGTTGGCTTCGATCACATCCAGATCATTGACGGAGAGGCCGGTGCGCTTGAGCACGGCTTGCGTGGCCGAGATCGGGCCCACACCCATGATTTTGGGATCGAGACCCGTGTGGGCATAGCCCACCAGACGCGCCATGGCCTTGGCGCCACGGGCCTTCGCCGCGCCGGCTTCCATCAACACCACGGCCGCAGCCGCATCGTTGATGCCCGAGGCGTTGCCAGCGGTCACAGTGCCGTTTTCTTTCACGAACACCGGCTTGAGTTTGGCCATGTCTTCGGGCTTGCAGTCGGGGCGGAAATGTTCGTCGGTGGCCCAACTCACTTCGCCTTTGCGGCTCTTCAACATCACCGGCACGATCTGGTCTTTGAAGCGGCCCTCTTCGGTGGCGCGCTGAGCGCGGTTGTGGCTTTCCACGGCGAGGGCGTCTTGCATCTCGCGCGTGATGCCGTATTTGGTGGCGACGTTTTCGGCTGTGACACCCATGTGGATGTTGTGGAAGGGGTCGTGCAGGGCGCCGACCATCATGTCGATCATCTTGGTGTCGCCCATGCGTGCGCCAAAACGCGTGGCCAGGCTGGCGTAGGGCGCGCGGCTCATGCACTCGGCGCCGCCGCCGATGGCAATGTCGGTATCTCCCAGCAAGATGCTCTGGCTGGCGTTGACAATGGCCTGCAGGCCGGAGCCGCACAAGCGGTTGACGTTGTAGGCCGGCGTGGTTTCAGCACAGCCGCCGTCGATCGCGGCCACGCGCGAGAGGTACATGTCGCGCGGTTCGGTGTTGACCACGTGGCCAAACACCACATGGCCGACGTCTTTGCCGTCCACGCCGGCGCGGGCCAGCGTTTCTTTGACAACGAGGGCGCCCAGCGCGGTGGGTGGTGAATCTTTAAGGCTGCCGCCAAAGGTGCCAATGGCGGTGCGGGCTGCTGCGACGACGACGACTTCTCTAGCGGTTTCGGCGGTTTTCATCGAGATGTTTTCCCATTGAGTTTGAGCATTGCGAAGTTGACTAAGTGCTGCGCGAAGAATTGCCATGAGGTGGTAGAAGAGGGGCCTTACGCCACCGGATCAGGTCAAACAGGGAGAATTCAGGCACTTCTGAGTAAGTGGTTCTCGTATTGATCGCGAAGGCGGTGTTTGAGTACCTTGCCGGTGGCTCCCAATGGAATGGTGTCAACGAACACCACATCATCTGGCGTCCACCACTTGGCAATCTTGCCGTCGTAGAAGGCCAACAGTTCCTCTCTGCTCAACACTGCGCCGGGCTTCTTGACTACCACGAGCAATGGTCGCTCGTCCCACTTTGAGTGCTTGGCTGCGATGCAGGCTGCCATCATTACGGAAGGATGGGCCATCGCAATATTTTCCAGGTCAATTGACCCGATCCATTCGCCGCCCGATTTGATGACGTCTTTACTTCGGTCGGTGATCTGCATGTAGCCGTCAGAGTCGATCTTGGCTACGTCACCCGTTGGGAACCAGCCGTCCTGCAAATGGCCCGTACCTTCTTCCCTGAAGTACCGAGACACCACCCAATGCCCTCTAACCAAAAGGTCACCAGCCTGTTGACCATCGCAAGGTAATTCATCGCCATCAGGGTTCACGATCTTCATGTCCACACCGAACACGGCGCGTCCCTGCTTTGCCTGAACGGCTTGCCGTTGCTCGGGCGTTTGCGCTTGGTGCTTGGCCTTGAAAGCACACACTGTACCCAGTGGACTGAGCTCGGTCATTCCCCATGCATGGATGACATGCACGCCGTAGTCTTCTTCGAAAGCACGCAACATCGCAGGCGGACAGGCGGAACCGCCGATCACGGTGCGGCGCATGGTGCTGAACTTCAATCCCAAACCTTGCACATGGTTGAGCAAACCTTGCCAGACCGTGGGCACACCTGCGGCCATGGTCACTCCCTCCGATTCGAAAAGTTCGAAAAGCGATTTTCCGTCCAAACCCGCACCCGGAAACACCAGTTTTGCACCGGTCATGCAGGCTGCGTAGGGGAGGCCCCAGGCATTTACATGAAACATCGGCACAACCGGCAGAATAGCATCCGACGCCGAGCAGTTGAGGCTGTCGGGCAGCGCGGCGGCGAAGGTATGCAACAGTGTTGAGCGATGGCTGTACAGAACGCCCTTTGGGTTCCCCGTGGTCCCTGACGTGTAACAGAGCGTCGCAGCTTCCTGTTCGTCCAATGGAGGCCACGTGAATTGATCATCCTGTGACGCGGTCAGGTCCTCATAGCACAACAGGTTGGGGATAGACGTGCTTGCAGGCATCTGGTCCTTGTCAATCATGGCGACAAAGTGACGCACGGTCTTGACACGACTGGCGATGGATTCGACCAAGGGGAGAAAGGTCAGATCAAAGAACAACACCTGGTTTTCGGCGTGATCTGCAATGTAGGTGACTTGATCCGCGTGAAGCCTGGGATTGATCGTATTGAGCACGCGACCTGCACCCGAGACGGCGTAGTACAGCTCCATGTGGCGGTAGCCGTTCCAGGCCAGCGTGCCGATACGCACTCCATCGCCGAGTCCCAGTGCAACAATGGCTTTGGCCAGTTGGCGCGTGCGGCGCGCCAAATCGGTGTAGGTATAACGATGGATGTCGCCTTCCACACGCCGTGAGACCACTTGTTGGTCCCCGTGGTGGCGTTCCGCATGCACCAGCAGGGACGATGTCAACAGTGGCATTTGCATCATTTGACCGTTCATGGCACCAATTCCTTTCCAAACACTTAAAACACGATCTTGTCCGGCCAAATTTCAAAACATGGCGACTGGCGCGTGAGCGATGGTTTCGCCACCCGAGATCACGGATTGCGCAAGTCCTGAGGCGGTGGGCAACACAGCGTCAGCGTAGAAACGCGCTGTCACCACCTTGGCGGCATGAAAGGCAGGGTCTTCTTCCAAAAGGTCCAACGAAGCCATCATGGCGCGCGCCATCTGCCAGCCGCACAGCACCACGCCCACCAGCTGCAGATAATTCACTGCACCGGCATAGACCGCCTGAGGGTTTGTCTTGGTGTGGGCCACGATGTGGTCAATGGTCCGCTCCATGGCCTCTCGACCCTTTCGTAACGATTTCAGCATTGCAGCGCAATCCAACTCTGTGTGGAGAGCGAGGTCCTCCTCGGTCATGGCCACCTGGGCGCACAGGGACTTCGCCACTGCGCCGCCATCCCTCACGGTCTTTCGCCCCACGATGTCGTTGGCCTGAATCGCGGTGGTGCCTTCGTAGATCGTGAGAATGCGCGCATCGCGGTAGTGCTGGGCCGCACCCGTTTCTTCGATGAACCCCATGCCACCATGAACCTGCACACCCAAGCTGGCTACCTGAATAGACATTTCCGTGGAAAAGCCCTTCACCACGGGCACCAGGTAGTCGTAGATGGCCTGTTGCTGTTTGCGCTGTGCTTCATCCGGGGCGTGGTGCGCCATGTCTGAAGCAGCGGCGGCCACATAGGCCAGTGCTCGCGCGCCCTCCACGTGGGCGCGCATATTGAGCAACATGCGCTTGACATCGGGGTGGTGAATGATGGTCACCGGCGCAACGGAGCCCGCGAGGTCTCGGCTTTGCACACGATCTCGCGCATAGCTCACGGCCTTTTGATATGCGCGGTCTGCGATGCCAATCCCCTGCACGCCCACCGCAAAACGGGCCGCATTCATCATGATGAACATGTATTCGAGGCCGCGATTCTCTTCGCCAACCAAATAGCTAACTGCGCCGCCATGATCACCAAATTGCAGCACTGCCGTCGGACTGGCCTTGATACCCAGTTTGTGTTCGATGCTCACGCAATACGCGTCATTGCGGGCGCCTAGGCTGCCATCCGCATTGACCAGGTATTTCGGACACACGAACAGGCTGATGCCCTTGACCCCCTCGGGTGCCCCAGGGACACGGGCCAGCACGAGGTGGACGATGTTCTCGGCCATGTCGTGTTCACCGTAAGTGATGTAAATCTTGGTCCCGAAAACTTTGTAGGTGCCATCGGACTGAGGCTCGGCCCGGCTGCGCACGGCGGCCAGATCGGAGCCCGCCTGCGGCTCGGTCAGGTTCATCGTACCGGTCCATTCACCGCTGACCAGCTTCTCCAGGAAGGTCGCCTTGAGCTCATCCGATCCCGCCGTCAGCAGTGCTTCGATCGCACCGTCGGTCAACATGGGGCACAGCGCAAATGACAGGCTGGAGGCTTGAAGCATTTCCGAGCAGGCCGTTGCGATCAATTTGGGCATACCCTGGCCACCAAACTCAGCTGGGTGAATCACCCCTTGCCAGCCGCCTTGCGCAAATTGCGCAAACGCCTCCTTGAAGCCAGGGGTGGTGGTCACTTTGCCATCTTCCCAATGGCTCGGCTGCTGGTCGCCTTTCCAATTCAGTGGTGCGACCACATCCTGACAAAACTTGGCCGATTCATCCAAAACAGCTTGGGTGGTGTCCCGGTCGAAATCGGCCATGCCCGGTAAGGCAGCCACGGTTTGCAGGCCAGCGAGCCTTTCCATGGCATACATCATGTCTTTGACGGGGGCGGTGTAACTCATGTGTGTCGACTCCAAAAAATGCGGCAAGTAATTACAAGAGGTTGATCAACTCAGGCACGGCCACGAACAGATCAGCCTCCAGACCGTAATCGGCCACCGAGAAGATCGGTGCCTCAGGATCTTTATTGATGGCGACAATGACCTTCGAATCCTTCATGCCAGCCAAGTGCTGAATGGCGCCAGAAATGCCGCAGGCCACATACAACTGGGGCGCCACGATCTTGCCGGTCTGGCCCACTTGCCAGTCGTTGGGGGCGTAGCCTGCATCCACGGCGGCACGGCTGGCGCCCAGCGCCGCACCGAGTTTGTCGGCCAGCGGCGTCATGACTTCGTCGAACTTCTCGCTGGAGCCCAAGGCCCGACCACCGGACACGATGATCTTGGCGGCGGTCAACTCGGGGCGGTCGCTCTTGGCGATCTCTCTGCCCACAAACGTGCTCTTGCCGCTGTCGGCCACAGCCACTGCGGTCTCCACGGCTGCAGAGCCGCCGGTGGCGACCGCAGGGTCAAAGCCGGTGGTGCGCACGGTGATTACCTTGGTGGCGTCGGTGCTTTGCACGGTGGCGATGGCGTTGCCCGCGTAGATTGGGCGTTCGAAGGTGTCGGCAGCGTCCACCTTGATGATGTCGCTGATCTGGCCCACATCGAGCTTGGCGGCCACGCGGGGGGCGATGTTTTTGCCCGACGCGGTGGCGGGGAAGAGGATGTGGCTGTAGTTCGACGCGATGGCCAACACCTGCGCGGCCACGTTTTCGGCCAGACCGTGTTCCAGGTAAGCGGCATCGGCATGGATCACCTTGGCCACACCAGCGATGGCGGCAGCGGCCTTGGCGGCTTCGCCGGCGTTGTGGCCAGCGATGAGCACATGCACATCACCACCGCAAGCCACAGCGGCCGTGACGGTGTTGAGCGTGGCGCCCTTGATGGAGGCATTGTCGTGTTCAGCAATAACAAGAGAAGTCATGTCAAATCACCTTGGCTTCGTTCTTCAGCTTGTCCACCAAAGTGGCCACATCGGGCACCATGATGCCGGCGCCGCGCTTGGGCGGCTCGCTGACCTTCAGGGTCTTGATGCGCGGGGCCACATCCACGCCGAGGTCTTCGGGTTTCATGATGTCCATCTGCTTTTTCTTGGCCTTCATGATGTTGGGCAGCGTCACATAACGCGGCTCGTTCAGGCGCAGATCGGTGGTGATGATGGCTGGCAGCGTGATCGACAAGGTCTCCAGGCCACCATCGACTTCGCGGGTGACCGAAGCTTTGCCATCGGCCACTTCCACTTTGGAGGCGAAGGTGGCTTGCGGCAGATCGGCCAGCGCGGCGAGCATCTGGCCGGTCTGGTTGCAGTCGTCATCAATGGCCTGCTTGCCCAGAATCACGAGACCGGGCTGCTCTTTGTCCATCAGGGCTTTGAGCAGTTTGGCCACAGCCAGGGGCTGCAACTCTTCTGTGGTTTCCACCAGGATGGCGCGGTCCGCACCAATGGCCATGGCGGTGCGCAGCGTTTCCTGGCACTTGGTATCACCGCAAGACACGGCGATCACTTCGGTGGCGACGCCTTTTTCTTTCAGGCGAACGGCTTCTTCGACTGCGATCTCGTCAAACGGGTTCATGCTCATCTTGACGTTGGCAATGTCCACTCCGCTGCCGTCGCTCTTGACGCGCACTTTGACGTTGTAATCCACCACACGTTTGACGGGGACAAGAATTTTCATGGTCTGACTTGAAAAAGAAGATCTGCAATCCAACAAGCGCTCAGGCGATCGCGCTGGCTGTAGCCTGCGCTGCTTTGACCCTACGGGCCATCGATGTCGTCATGACGTTGGCCTCGCCTTCGATCACCACCAAATCGCCCACCTTGCAAACCGTTTCCAGCATCGCACGGGACTTTTCGAGATTGATCGACTTCACCGTGACGGTCGCGCGCACGGATTGGCCTGGTCGCACAGGCGCAAGAAAGCGCAATTGCTGGCCGAGGTAGACGGTGCCAGGGCCGGGGAGTCGGTTGGCAATGGCCGCTGAAATGACACTGGCCGTCAAAAATCCGTGCGCGATGCGCCCACCAAATGCGGTGGTGGCTGCAAACTCTTCATTGGTATGAATCGCATTGTTGTCACCCGATACGCCGGCAAACAACACGATGTCGGCCTCGGTGATGGTCTTTGCAAAACTGGCCTGCATACCGACTTGCAAGTCTTCGATGTCGTGACCAAACTGTTCATTCATGGCGTGTGTCCTTGTGGCTTCTAAAAGGGGTCAGCGGGGCTTGTTCATGCGCGCTGAAATTTCACCCACGATGCCGCGGCGGAACATCAACACGCACAACACGAACAGGGCTCCCATGATGACCGTGACCCACGATCCCACTTTGTCCGCCAGCATGTTTTGCAGGCTCACAATCGTTGCAGCGCCCACGACCGGACCCAACACGGTGCCCAAACCACCCATCAGCGTCATCAGAATCACCTCGCCTGAGGTGTGCCAATGAACGTCGCCCAAGGATGCCAGTTGGAAAACCAGGGCCTTGGTAGAACCAGCAAGGCCTGCCAGCGACGCTGAGATGATGAATGCCAGCAACTTGAACCGGTTCACGTCGTAACCCAGAGAAATCGCACGCGCTTCGTTGTCACGGATCGCCTTCAGAATTTGACCAAAGGGCGAATGAATCGTTCGGTACACCAGCCAGAGTCCCGCCATGAAAATCGTGAAGACGAAAAAGTACATAGCGATGTTGTTGGACAGGTCAATCACCCCCAACAAGTGGCCGCGCGGGATGCCTTGCATGCCATTCTCTCCACCCGTGAATTTCATCTGAAGCGCCAAAAAGAATATCAACTGCGCCAGACCCAAGGTGATCATGGCGAAGTAAATTCCTGCCCGGCGAATGGCCACAAGTCCAAAAACTGCCCCCAACAAACCGCCAAAGACGGCGCCAGCTAACACCCCCAGCTCTGGCGTTAAACCCAAATCGCGGCACAAATAGCCTGTGATGTATGCCGATCCACCAAAAAACGCTGCATGTCCAAAGGACAGCAGTCCCGCAAACCCCAGCAACAGATTGAATGCACAGGCAAACAACGCGAAGCACAGGAGCTTCATCAAAAGTGTCGGGTATACAAAAAAGGGTGCCACGCTACCCACCAGGATCAAGCCGAGAAACATCCATAGGGCGCGGATATCGTTCTGGTTCACAGTATTGGTTTTCATAGCAGATCTTTCAGGCTTGCTTGCCAAACAGGCCTGCAGGCTTCACCAGCAAGACCAAAACCATGATCAGGAAAATGACCACCGCAGAAGCTTCGGGGTAGATCACTCTGGTCAGCCCTTCAATCAAGCCCAAACCCAGTCCGGTCACGATCGCCCCCAGGATGGAACCCATGCCGCCAATCACCACCACGGCAAATACGACGATGATCAGGTTGGAACCCATGATCGGGTTGACCTGCTGGATTGGTGCGGCCAACACGCCAGCAAAAGCTGCGAGCGCAGCGCCGGCTGCATAGGTGGAGGTGACCAGCACGGGCACATTGATGCCCAGCGCCTGAACCAGATCCGGCCGCTGGGTAGCTGCTCGCAAGGTGGCGCCCAGACTGGTGCGTTCAATGGTGTACCAGGCTGCAAAACAGATCGTGAGCGCTGCCACGAGCACCCATGCCCGATAAATGGGCAGGTACATGAAGCCGAGGTTGACGCCGCCCTGGAGAATTTCTGGCGTTGGATAGGACTCACCGGACACACCAAAGAAGTTGGTGAACATCCCTTCCGCTATGAGCGCCAGTCCAAAGGTCAGTAGCAATCCATACAGGTGATCAAGCTTGTAAAGATGCCGCAGCATGCCGCGCTCTATGACGACCGCCAACAGACCCACCGCCAAGGGCGAAAGAACCAGCGCTGCCCAATAGTTGATACCCAACCATTTCATACCAAGATAGGCGCCAAAAGCGCCCAGCATGTACTGGGCGCCGTGGGCAAAATTGATGATGTTGAGCAGACCAAAAATGATGGCCAGCCCCAGACTGAGAACCGCGTAGAACGAACCGTTGATCAGTCCGATCATCAGCTGTCCCATAAGGACCTGAGAAGGTATGCCGAAAATTTCCATGACCCGATTCCTTTGTCCGTGACGCGTACGCCCAGCCCCCCGATGCCGCGGCATCGGGGGGTGGCATGCATGAGCTGGTTACTTTTTGATCAAAGGGCAGCGTGACTGCGACAGCGGCTGGAAGGCCTCCGCTGCGGGGATGACAGCCTTGATGTTGTAGTAGTCCCAAGGCTTGGTGGACTCGGAAGGCTTCTTCACCTGGGCCAGGTACATGTCGTGCACCATGCGCCCGTCGTCACGGATCTTCCCGTTCTTGGCGAAGAAGTCGTTGATGGGCGTCTTCTTCATTTGCGCCATGACCTTCTGGGTATCGTCCGAATTGACGGCCTTGACGGCCGACAAGTAGTGGTACACGGAGGAATACTGTCCGGCCTGGATGCCGGTGGGCATTTGCTTTTGCTTGTCAAAGAAGCGCTTGGACCAGGCACGGGTCTCGTCGTTCAAGTCCCAGTAAAAGGAATCGGTCAAGTACATGCCTTGTGTCGATTTCAAGCCGAGCGAGTGCACATCGGTAATGAACATCAGCAAACCTGCCAGGGATTGCTTGGGTGTGATACCAAACTCCGCGGCCTGTTTGATTGAGTTGGTGGTATCGCTGCCCGCATTGGCCAAACCGATGACCTGGGCACCCGAGGCCTGAGCCTGAAGCAGGAATGACGAGAAATCTGTTCCCGGGAACGGGTGACGCACAGAACCCAGAACCTTGCCGCCGTTGGCTGTCACCACAGCCGAGGCATCTTTCTCCAGTGCCTGACCAAATGCATAGTCGGCGGTCAGGAAGAACCACGATTTGCCGCCCTGCTTGGTCACGGCTTTGGCTGTGCCGTTGGCCAGTGCATAGGTATCGTAGGTGTAGTGCACTGTCACGTCGTTGCACTGCTCGTTGGTGATGGGCGTCGAAGCTGCTCCATTGATCAACAACAAGCGGTTCTTCTCTTTGCCCACCTTCATCACTGCCAGCGCCACGGACGTGGTCACCAGTTCTGTGGCGGTATCCACGCCGTCGCGCTCGAACCACTCGCGCGCCTTGTTGGCCGCGATATCGGCCTTGTTCTGATGGTCGGCGCTGACCATCTCTATCTTGAACGAGGGCTTTTCCTTGGCCATGAAGTCGTCAATGGCCATCTGGGTGGACAGCACTGCGCCTGCGCCGGTCAGGTCGGAATAGGTGCCCGACATATCGGTCAGCACGCCGATTTTCACGACGCCACCTGAAACCTGCGCGTGCGCAGTGGTGGCCAGAGCCAATGTCAATCCAATAGCCTGTGCGATTTGTGTGGGTTTCATTCAAATATCTCCTGGTTTTTTCAATGGGAAGAGGACGCCGTCAAACGCCCAAGAGCTGGTGCAACTCGTCGGTGCGCGCTGTCAACTCACTTTGCGGCACCGTCATCACAACGTTGCCGTGTTCAAGCACGTAGTGGCGGTCTGCCAGAGGTGCTGCGAAACGGAAATTCTGTTCAACCAGGACGATGGTGTAGCCCTTGGTTTTCAGCATGCGAAGGACTTCGCCCAGCTTTTTGACAATCACTGGTGCCAATCCTTCGGTGATTTCATCCAGCAGCAAGACCTTGGCACCGGTGCGCAGCACACGGGCCATGGCCAGCATTTGCTGCTCACCACCCGATAGGCGGGTACCTGGACTGTTGCGTCGCTCCAGCAGATTGGGAAACAGCGCATAGATTTCGTCCAAAGTCATGCCGCCGCTGGCCACCACGGGCGCAAGCATCAGGTTCTCTTCGGTCGACAGTCCCGCGAAGATGCCGCGCTCCTCGGGGCAGTACCCCAATCCGAGTCGGGCAATGGTGTGTGGCTGTTTGCCAGTGACTTCAGTGCCGTTGAACATGATGGAACCGGTACGGCGCCCCACCAGTCCGAGAATGGCTTTGAGCGTGGTGGACCTTCCCGATCCATTGCGCCCCAACAGCGTGATCAACTCCCCCTTGTTGACGTGCAGGTCAATACCGTGAAGGATGTGCGATTCGCCATAAAAGGCATGAAGATCGGTCACACGCAGCACTTCGCCGCTGGGTTCGAACGCGCTGCTCATACTTCAACTCCCACATAGGCTTCCAGCACCCGGGGGTCCTTGGAGACCGTTGCGTAGTCGCCTTCGGCCAATACGCTGCCACGCTGCAGCACAGTGATGGTGTTGCAAAGGGACTCCACCACCGAAAGGTTGTGCTCAACCATCAAAATGGTGCGATTGGCTGAAACCTTCCGTATCAGCTCCACGATGCGCCCGACGTCCTCATGTCCCATGCCTTGTGTTGGTTCATCCAACAGCATCAAATCGGGGTTCAGCGCGAGGGTTGTGGCAATCTCAAGAGCACGTTTGCGGCCGTACGGCATCTCGACTGTGACAGTGTCGGCAAATTCCGCGAGATCGACCTCGGCGAGCAGCTCCATGGCGCGGTCATTCAAAACGTTTAGGCGCTTCTCGGATGACCAGAAGTTGAATGCGTCTGCGCGGGTGCGCTGCAACGCGACGCGCACGTTCTCCATTACCGTCAAATGACTGAATGTGGCCGAAATCTGGAACGAACGAATCATGCCGCGCCGCGCCACCTGAATCTGGTTTTCACCTGTGATATCAGCACCATTGAAGAAGATATTCCCCAAGCTGGGCGAATGAAACTTCGTCAACAGGTTGAAAACCGTGGTTTTTCCAGCGCCGTTGGGGCCGATAAGGGCATGGATACTGCCCCGTCGAATCCGCAGATTCACATCTGAAACAGCATTGAATCCGAGGAACTCCTTGGAGAGCCCCCGCGTTTCGAGAATGAATTCTTGGGTCATCTGTATTGCCTGGGTCATCATTCAATGGCGGCGGTCGACTTGACCTGGCTGCGAAGAATGAATTTCTGGATTTTTCCGGTGGATGTCTTTGGCAAAGACGCGAAGACCACGTGTTTGGGCACTTTGAATCGAGCCAGCAGCGTGCGGCAGAACGCGATGATCTCCTGCTCGGTCGCCGTGGCATTCGGTTTGAGCTCAACGAAGGCGCAAGGCACTTCGCCCCATTTTTCATCTGGCTGTGCGACGACAGCGGCGAACATCACGGCAGGATGTCGGCACAAGGCATCCTCGACCTCGATAGACGAGATGTTCTCGCCGCCGGAGATGATGATGTCTTTGCTTCTGTCCTTGATCTTCACGTAACCGTCGGGGTACATCACCGCCAGATCGCCCGTGTGGAACCAGCCGCCATCAAAAGCTTCTTGTGTGGCCTGTGGATTCTTCAGGTAGCCTTTCATCACGACATTGCCACGGAAGAAGATCTCTCCCATGGTTTCCCCGTCTGCGGGAACGGCCAGCATCGTCAGCGGATCCAACACCGCCACATCTTCCTGCAGGGGATAGGGAACCCCTTGGCGACCGTTGAGCTGGGCGCGCTCCTCCATGCTCAATGTGCGCCAGCTTTCCTGCTTGGCACACACGGCAGCAGGCCCGTACACCTCGGTCAATCCGTACACATGGGTCAGATCGATGCCGGCGGATTCGCACCCTTCGATCACGGCGGCCGGGGGTGCCGCTCCGGCGATGAGTCCATGCACGGTGTGGGCGATACCTTTTCGCAGTTCGACCGGCGCATTGATGAGCGTGCTGTAGACGATCGGTGCACCGCACATGTGCGTGATGTGGTGCTCAGCGATCAACGGAAAGATCAACGCCGGATCGACACGGCGCAGACACACACTGGTGCCAGCGATCAGCGCCATCGTCCAGGGAAAGCACCAGCCATTGCAATGGAACATGGGCAATGTCCAGAGATAGGTGGCGTGATGGGGCAATTGCCAGGAAATGACATTGCTTGCGGCATTCAGATACGCGCCCCGATGGTGCGTGACAACGCCTTTTGGGTTGCCGGTGGTCCCCGAGGTGTAGTTCAGTGCGATCGCATCCCACTCGTCGGCCGGAAGACACCAAGGGTAGGCAGGATCTCCCGCTTCCAACAGCGCTTCGTAGGTTATTTTTCCAACCGCTATGCCATCTGGGGCCTCTTCATCCTCGACCTCGATGACCAGTGGCGCATCGCTGCCCAGCATCTGGATGGCGTCTGAAACGACCTTGGAGAACTCACGATCGGTCAGCAATACTTTGGCGGCGCCGTGCCGCAGCATGAAGGCGATGGCTTCTGCATCGAGCCGTGTGTTCAGGGTGTTGAGCACGGCGCCTGTCACCGGCACGCCAAAGTGGGCCTCCAGCATGGCGGGCACATTCGGCAGCATGACCGCGACCGTATCTCCGACCCCTACGCCGTGCGCGATCAAGGCCGATGCGAGCCGACGGCAGCGGGTGAAGGTCTCCAACCAGGTTTGACGGCGACTGCCGTAAATCACGGCCATGCGGTCGGGATAGACGCGTGCTGCGCGCTCAATGAAACTCAGTGGAGACAACGCCACGAAGTTGGCGGCGTTCTTGTCCATGCCCAATGAGTAGGGGTTGTTGCGATCCATGCTTGTTTCCGTGGCACTCGGTGCTGGAAGAACTTCCTGCCAGCCCGGTAACCTTTGTGTGGCCGCCATGATCCGATACGATGTTTGCAGCAATGCGTGCAAAATGTGACGAATGTTTGCAGCCGTCTACAGGACGCCCATCGACTTCTAAAATTTGAACCGTCCAGGCGATTTCGGACTGGTAGGAGACAACGTGAACACCTCAGCCGTTGCGCAAGGCCATACCGGCGTCAGGCGCCATGATTCGCTGCAAGCAGGCCTTGATCTCATTGATCAGGGATTCACGCTGATCGATGAAAACTTGCAACTCGTCGCATGGAACAAGGCATTTCTGCGCCTGCTGGGTTTCCCTGAAGGCATGGGCTTCTATGGTGCATCGTTCGACAGCTTCATCCGCTTCAACGCCGAGCGAGGCGAATACGGCGATGGCGATCTTGAAGAAGCGGTGCGAAAGAGGGTCGAGGCTGCCAGGGCATTTCTGCCCCACGACATCGAACGCGTGCGCCCCGATGGCACGACTCTGCGCATACGCGGTTTCCCCATGCCCGGGCATGGATTTGCGACGCTCTACTCCGACGTCACCCAGGAACGCCATTCAGAAGTCTTGATCAGGAAGCAAAACGCTTCGCTCGAATCCAGAGTGGCAGAGCGCACCGCCGAGTTGACGGCCTCCAATGAACAGCTGCGGGAAGCTCTGCGGATGAACGAGCAGTTCGCCAGTTCGCTGGAACGCAGCGAGGCGCAAATGCGCCTTATCACCGACTCCATTCCGGCATTGATCGCCTATTTCGATTCGGGCCTGGTTTACCGCTTCATCAACCGCGGCTACCGCGACTGGTTCGGAATCGATCCCTCGCAGCCTCAGCGGGTGAGTGCGCGTGAGTTTCTGGGCATTGGTACCTACTCGTTGATCAAGCCATACATCAAACAGGCCTTGCATGGAGTGGCGGTTACCTTTGAATATGAAATCACGACAATTGGCGGGGTGAAGAAGCTGGCGCGCACCACACTCATCCCTGAAATGGCGTCCCCCGGTGAGGTCATTGGTTGCTTCGAGTTGACTTTTGACATCACTCAGGAAAGGCGTTCCCACGAGATGCTCGTGCAAGCCCAGAAGATGGAAGCGCTGGGGCAACTGACCGGTGGACTTTCACACGACTTCAACAACATTCTGACGATCGTATTGGGCAACCTCGCAGCGCTCAGCGAGCAACCTGATGTCAAGCACCACGTGGCCGAATTCCTGGACCCGGCCATGGAGGCGGCTCGGCGTGGGTCCGACCTCATCAAAGGATTGCTGTCGTTCTCCCGGCAACACCCTATGTCTACCAGTCTGGTGGATATCGACCAGTGTGTTCAAAGCATTGATAAATTGGTGCGCCACACCTTGCCCGAAACGCTGAGTCTGGTCTATGCGCTGAAAGCATCTCCTGCCTTGACCAACATCGATGCCAATCAACTACAAAACGCACTGCTCAACCTCATCCTCAACGCAAAAGATGCCACGGAATCCCGGGGCAAGATTTCAGTCGAGACCAGTATCCAAACCCTGGACGCGCATCGCGCCGCCGCCCTGGCGCTTCCAATAGGCAAGTTCGTTCGCGTATCTGTTCAGGACGATGGGTGTGGCATGGACTCTGCAACTAGGGCGCGGGTTTTTGAACCATTTTTCACCACAAAGAACCTGGGGCAAGGCTCTGGGTTGGGTATGTCCATGGTGTATGGATTCGCGCGCCAATCGGGTGGGACGATAGAGGTGATCAGTGAGCCCGGCGACGGCACAGATGTGGCCTTGTGGCTTCCACTGCATGAGCCAACCGACAGCGCCACATTGGCCGTTGTAAAACCCCATATGGAAAGCGATTTGCCAACGGAAGAAACCTCGATCGGGTTGGCTCTGCTGGTTGACGACGATGCCCATGTTCGCCGGGTCATCAGGCGGCATCTGCTTGAAATGGGCTATTCCGTTATCGAGGCCGAAAATGGAAAAGAGGCCCTCGACATACTGGATCAAACGCCCGGGATCAGTGCCGTTGTGTCTGACTTCGCCATGCCCGGAGGGGTTGATGGCCTGCAAGTGACGCAACACGCCCGCAAGCTGGGTCGGATAGCCAAAATCGTCTTGATGAGCGGGCATGTCAGCATCCTGGTTCAGCGAGGGGCTCCTGCGGTATTGCAAAAACCGTTCACGAAAGACCAGTTGGCCGCAGCCTTGGGAGCGAGTTCAAATTGAACCCTATGTCCAACCCACAAATCGGTCTGCCGAACCGCCATCTGATCTATTTGGTCGAAGACGATGATGACGTAGCGAACGTCGTGATTCGTGAACTTGAATCGTTTGAATTCCTGGTGCAAAGGTTCCAAGACGGTGCTTCCTTTCTCAGAAAGCTGAGGATCGAATGCCCCGATCTCTGCATCCTCGATCTGGGCCTGCCAGACATGGACGGTACTTCGCTCATCAAACAGATCGCCACGTTTGGACAATGCGGCGTCTTGGTGCTCACAGGTCGTTCACACCTCTTTGACAGGGTCATGGGTCTCGAGATGGGGAGCGACGACTACATCTTGAAGCCATTTGAACCACGTGAACTGGTCGCAAGGGTCAGGAGCATCCTGCGCCGAAGTACCGTCGGTGGTCGGGCAAGCAGCACCCAGACCAGGCGCTACGCCAATTTTTTGGGTTGGACGCTCGACTGCGCAGCCAACACACTCAAAGCCCCCGACAAGACCGAACACCTGCTCAGCACGGCAGAAACACAGGTGCTCCGTGAATTTGTCGAGCGCCCCCATCAGATTTTGTCCAGAGAGCAGCTGCTGGGACAGCGAGACCTCTCGCCCTTGGACCGCACCATCGATGTTCGGATCTCACGCATTCGGCGAAAAATTGAAGAAGATGCCAAGAATCCGAAGATCATCAAAACCATCTATGGAGCTGGTTATATGTTCACCGCACAGGTCAGTTGGATCTGAAGCAGCACCCAAGCCAACCAAAGTGATTCCATGACCCCACAAGACATCCTCAGCACCTACGGTCCCCGCGAAGCCATGGAGTACGACGTGGTGATCGTCGGTGGTGGCCCGGCAGGCCTGTCCACCGCCATCCGTTTGAAGCAGCTCGCGGCAGAAAAAGGCAGCGAGATCAACGTTTGCGTGCTTGAAAAAGGCTCAGAGCCGGGCGCCCACATCTTGAGCGGGGCCGTCATGGACCCCAAAGCCTTCACCGAGCTTTTCCCCAACTGGAAAGAACTCGGCGCGCCACTGAACCAACCGGTGACGGGCGACGACCTCTTGATCTTGAGTGAGACCGGTGCCAAGCGCACACCCGATTTCCTGATGCCGCGCAACTTCGACAACCACGGCGCATACGTGATCAGCCTGGGCGCGGTCAGCAAATGGATGGGCGAACAGGCCGAGGCCTTGGGCGTGGAGATTTTCCCCGGCTTCACCGGCGCCGAAGTGCTTTACGACGAAGACGGTTCCGTCAAAGGCGTGGCCACCGGCAACCAGGGTGTGGGCAAAGATGGCGAACCCATGGACAGCTTCCAGATTGGCATGGAGCTGCACGCCAAATACACCGTGTTCGCTGAAGGTGCGCGTGGCCATCTGGGCAAACAGCTCATCGCCAAATACAAGCTCGACGAAGGCACCGATGCACAGACTTTTGCCATCGGCATCAAAGAGCTGTGGGAAGTTCCAGCCGACAAAGCCAAGCCCGGCCTTGTGGTGCACACCGCCGGCTGGCCGCTGAACGACGACGCTTTCGGCGGCGGCTTCCTGTACCACCTCGAGGGCAACAAAGTCACGCTGGGTTATGTCATCGGCCTCGATTACGAGAACCCGTGGATGTCGCCGTTTGAAGAAATGCAGCGCTGGAAAACCCACCCTTCCATCAAGGCCCACATCGAAGGCGGCAAGCGCATCTCTTATGGCGCACGCGCCCTGAACAACGGCACGCCGCAAGCCTTGCCCAAACTTGTGTTCCCAGGCGGCGCCATGGTCGGTTGCAACGCAGGCTTCCTGAACGCAGCCCGCATCAAGGGCAGCCATGCCGCCATCAAGAGCGGCATGCTTTGTGCCGAGGCGGCGTTTGAGGCGGTGGCCGCTGGCCGCCAGGGAGACGAACTGGTTGCTTTCCCCGAAGGCTTCAAGAAGAGCTGGCTGTTTGATGAACTCTGGACCTACCGCAACTTCAAGAACTGGTTCAAGAAGAGCCCGCTCATGGGCAAGCTCATGACCGGCGTGGAACACTGGTTCCTGCCCAAGGTCGGCGTGGCCACCCCACCCTGGACGCTGCACAACACCGTCAAAGACCACACCAAGCTGCGACTGGCTGCCGAGATGCCGCAGATCAGCTACCCCAAGCCCGATGGCAAGCTGACCTTTGACCGTCTCTCCAGCGTCTTTGTCTCCAACACCAACCACGAAGAGCAGCAGCCGGCCCACCTGACGCTGAAAGATGCCAGCGTGCCGGTGAACATCAATCTGGCGAAGTACGCCGGGCCGGAAGCACGCTATTGCCCCGCCGGCGTGTACGAATTTGTGAAAGCAGAAGACAACACCGACCGCCTGCAGATCAACGCGCAAAACTGCGTGCACTGCAAAACCTGCGACATCAAAGACCCCACGCAAAACATCGTCTGGGTCACGCCCGAAGGCGGTGGCGGCCCCAACTACGCAGGCATGTAACGCACAACTTCGTTGCTATCAAGGTCGCAATAGCAGTGAGTGACTGCTTTGGAGAATGAGCAGGTTCTATCGGCCTTCAACCTAGGGCGGCTGCAATCTGAAACTGGTCCTACGCATGGCGATTTCCTGATCGATCGTATGACTGGAAGTGGCCGGAACTTCCATCTCACGGTCAGAGCCGACAGCGGCCATCCGGCCAGGCCGGTAACTGCAGCCGCGCGATCATGCTGTCGACCCTGAGAAGGCATCTGGCCAAGGTGTGCAAACTCGTCTTTGCGGCTTCATTGGCTTGCAAGGTCAGCCGAGACGAATTTGCACGCCCGAGTAGACTCATTGGCGATTCAATCCCGTGGGTCTTCAATGAAATTGATCAGTTTTCAACGCCAATCAACACCACCGGCTCAATTCGCGCAACAGCACCGAATCAATTCATGTGCTGCGGCAAACACCAACCATCCAATTTTGGAATAACCTTGAACCTGCAGACCAACTTCTAATTCAGTGGTACGGCTAAAGGGGGCAGGTCACAATCCCGCTTTTGTGCTGCCAATGGCTGATCGTCTCGAGAAACATCGGCATGGCCTGCGCAATCCGTTGAGGACGATTTTCTTCAGTAACACCCACCACTGAGAACCATTCCTTGCCTCTACCCAGTTGGGGTGGATGCGGCGCGTCGACGCTGACAACGGTCGCCTGCGGTTGAGCCTGTGCCAACGCACGACCAACCGGTGCGAGGTCTCGCGCCGATGAGCCAACACCGTGAAACAACAGAACGAGTTGAGTTGAGGCTTCTGGGTGAGCTATCAGGATTGAGTCTTCATGCATGTTCATTCTCCAAAACTTCCAGTTCTAACTGCAGGCCAAAGACATACGACTCCATCGCGAGCACGCCGTGTCTAATTCCCCCGTTGAGGACGGTCACCGGTCTTTGGGCAGACGCTGCACCAGCAGCTACCAACAACGGCAGGAAGTGCTCAGTCGTGGGATGCGCACGTTTTGCATGCGGTGCAAGTTCTATGGTCTGACCGAGGCGAGTCATATCTCCACTCTGCACCGCTTGCCTTACCCAGGCTGAAAACTCTTTGGCATAGCTCGCCTCTTGCACTTCACCCGTGCGAAATTCGTAGAGGTTGTGCGTGAGACTGCCCGAGCCAACGATCAGCACACCATCCTGGGCCAACGGAGCGAGTGCCTGCCCCAATGCGAATGCTTTAGCCTCGTCGGTATCGAATGGCATCGACACCTGAACCACGGGCACATCGGCTTCGGGGAAGAGATGCATCAATGGCACCCAGGCACCATGGTCCAGGCCGCGACGTAGATCCAGCTGCGCTGTGATGCCCGTTTGAGCAAGTCGCTGCTGGATCTGAACTGCCAATTCAGGCGAGCCAGGAGCGGGGTACTGCAGGTCATAAAGCGCGCGCGGAAAGCCTCCGAAGTCGTGAACCGTCTGGGGCTTCTCAGTGGCCGTGATCTGAACACCTGGTGTCATCCAGTGCGGCGAAACCACCACCACGGCTTTGGGCTTACCAAGAGCCAGGCCCAAGGCACGCAACTGGGCACCCGCCAGACCTGGCTCCATGGCAAAGGTAGGCGCACCGTGCGAGATAAACAAAGAAGGCATCGTGCTCATGTTCAGACTCCAGTTCAAGATGGATCAATGTGTCGGCTCGTTCTTTTTCGCTCTCATTCGCTCTTGGTGCTCAAGACACGATCGACGGATACGCGACCGCCACCAGAGGCAAGCAGCGAAACACTCAGAGCGAACAGCGCCAAGGCGTATTCATAGCCACCTTTGTCAAGGAAGAAACCCTTGCTGAAGTGCACCGCAAAAATGGCAATCAGCATGGCGAAAGCTAGCGCAGCAGCAGCCGGGCGCACCAGCAATCCAATGATGAGCGCTAGGCCGCCAAAGAATTCGGCTGCGCCAGCCAGCAAGGCCATCAGGTAACCTGGGCTCAGGCCAACGGAGTCAAAAAACTGGCCCGTGCCTTCTAAGCCGTAGCCGCCAAAAGCACCAAAGAGTTTTTGTGCGCCATGGGCAACAAAGATGGCACCGCCTGCAAGGCGCAAGGCCAAGGGAGCCAGGCTGTCATCGGTCGAGAGCACGCGCTGCACGATCGAGACAGGTGAAGTGATGTTGAGATTAGTGGTCATGATGTTTCCTTTAATTTGGTTGGGTATGGTTTGAAGTGACAGTTTTTAGGCCTTGCGAATCCAAGTGGGTGCGATGCTGGTACCAAGGCCTGCGCCATAGCCCAAATAAATGTTCAGTCCCGCCAAGGGTTCCAGATAGCGAGCGTTTTTCAGGCCACCCGCGTCGACCACCTGAAAGCCCATGCTTTCAGCCAGCGAAGATGCGGTCTGCTTGGCGCGTGCGCTATCGCTGGCGACAAACACCGAGACCTTCTGGCCTGTGCGGAAATCGGCGCCTTCAGCCATCACTTGGGCAAAGACAGTGTTGAAGGCTTTGACGACTTCGATTTCAGGCACAGCGCGGGCGATTTCTTCGGCTGCGGAGGTGCTGTGACCCAGGGTCAAGCCCATGTAATCGGCCGTCAGCGGGTTCGTGATGTCAATGACCACTTGACCCGACAGGTTGCCCACGCTGTGCAAGGCAGCAACGGCTTGTTCATAAGGGGTTGCAACCACGACAGCGTCCATGCCTTGGGCCGCAACCGCCAAATCCACGGCGCTAGCGCCATGCTCTTTGGCCAGCGCCTGGGCTTTGGCCTGATCGCGACCTGCAACACGGACCTGATGGCCTGCGGCGCTGAGTTGTTTGACGAAGCCTGCGGCCATGTTGCCGCTACCGATAACGAGAACTTTCATGATGTTTCCTTTCTGGGTTGGACCCGCACTGCGGGCATGGACTCAACTGTATTGAGTTCGGAATTAAAGATAAACATGCGATAAATTAATGAACTGTCTAAAATATCGGAACAATGGATAAATATCAGGAAATGCGCGTCTTCTCGGCCGTGGTCGAAGCCTCCAGCTTTGTTGGAGCGGCTGACAGCCTAGATATGTCCAAAGCCGCTGTCTCGCGGTATGTCTCCGAACTTGAGCAGCGACTGGGTGTGCGACTTCTGCATCGCACCACCCGCAGGCTCTCGCTGACGCCCGAGGGGGAGGTTTTTTTGGCTCGCTGTCGCGAAATCCTTTCAAGCATTGAAGCCTCCGAGGTCGAGATCACCACACGCAGCGTTTCTGTCAGCGGCTTGCTGAAAGTGAGCGTGCCTGTCAGCTTCGGTATCCGGCACATGGCGCCCTTGTGGCCAGATTTTTTAGACCTTCACCCTCAGCTCAACCTGGACGTCCAGCTCGCCGATCGATTGATTGATCTGGTTGATGAAGGTTTTGATCTAGCTATTCGTATCGCGCGCTTAGAAGACTCCAGCTTGATCTCGCGCCAGATCGCAGCTACGCGGCTGGTGCTGTGTGCGGCGCCCTCGTATTTAGAGCGCAGAGGTGTGCCTGCGCATCCCTCTGATTTAGCTACACACGATGTGGTGGGCTACAGCCTCCTGGCCACAGGTGATCAGTGGCAGTTTGAAGGACCTGATGGGCCAGTGAGCGTGAAGGTACGCCCTCGGTTTTGGTCAAACAACGGCGACAGCTGCATCGCCGCTTGTGTGCAGGGAGCAGGCATCCAGCTTCAGCCGACATTTTTGATTGACGAAGAGCTGCGACGCGGTGCGCTTGTGGAAGTCCTGCCACAGTACCAGGCAGCAACGCTGGGGATTTACGCGGTCTATCCCACACGAAAGTTTGTGCTGCCAAAGGTGAGGGCTCTCATTGAGTTTCTTGATGAGAGGCTCAAAGCAGCGCCATGGACAGTTATTTAATTCGAAGCCAGCTGCTGTGGGGGTTCACAAAATTCAAGTCTTATGAGCAGTCTTTCGTAAATGTCTGCACTTGGCCGAGGGCAGTCGGTTGAGCGGCAAAAGTAAAGACGGTTCTCGCTGCCTTTGAGTCAGTCGCCATCACTATCCTTTTACAGTCTTACGAAATCCGTAACCGCTGCTCCTCCCACAGCGCAGGCGGATCCACCGCAAGATCAAACAGCGTCAGGTGGTCCGGCAGCGCGTCCTCCAGAATCGGCTCGACGATGTCAGGTGCCAGCGTTGTCAGGTTCACCATCCTGCTCACGTAGCTGTTGTCGACACCCTCCAGCGCTGCAATTTCAGTTAGGTTCTTTACCTTGCAGGACTCAAGCATGGCCAGCCACCGGTGGCCCCTAGCCAGCGCCAGTTGCAGCGGTGTGGCCGCCACGTCCCATGGCCTCAGCAGTTTGCCCGGCTGCCCTGATTGCCCGTTAGGCAGCGTCATTTGTTTGCGCCCGCTGCGGCGCTTGATCTGAATCGGTACCGAAAGCGTGATCCGTCCGTCGCTGGACTGGATCACTTCCGTGGTGCCAGTGGATCTGATTTGAATCTCGCTCATGCCATGGCCTCCGCTGCCAATTCCATGGCTGGCTCGGGTTGCAGTTTCTTGTGATGCAACTCAAGCACCAGTCGCTGGATACCTGTGGGATGCAAATCCATCGACATGTTGTTGGGCGAGACATTCACCTGGCGGACCAGCAATCGCACAATCCGCATCTGCTCGGCAGGGAACAATTGGTCCCAGACATCATCAAGCCGCTTCATGGCCACTGTGACGATGGCCTCGTCCAAGGTTGGGTCATATTTCTGGGCCTGCGGCAGAACCTCTTTAACCACATCCGGCGAGCGCAAATGGCCGCGCAGTTGCTCCAGCACCGCCGACTCCAACTCCGCCGCTGGCATGCGGGGCAGGCCCGATGCACCGGCGTGCTCCTTGATGTCGCGCTGCGGCACGTAATACCGGTAGCGGCGACCGTTTTGTTTAGCAGTTTGAAATGGCGACATCGCGCGGCCGTCGCTGCCAAAGACGATGCCTTTGAGCAGGTACTGCGTCTTGGCTCTGGTCGTGGTGGCCCGCACCCGGCCATTGGTGCTAAGAATGGCATGGGCATCATCCCAACAGGACTTCGTGATGATCGGCGGGTGCTCCGCCTGATACCAAAGCTCCTTGTGACGCAACTCACCCATGTAGGTGCGGTTGTTCAGGACCTTGTAAATCAGCCCCTTGTCGATCGGCTTGCCCTCCCGGACTCGACCGTCCTGGGTGGTCCAGGCTTTGGATGTCACCCCGTCCAGCCGTAATTCCTTGACCAACTTGGTGGTCGAGCCCAGCTCCACAAATCGCTGGAAGATGTGCGCGATCGTCTTGGCTTCGGCCTCATTGGGAATCAGACGCCGGTTGGCAACGTCATAGCCAATCGGGGGGATGCCGCCCATCCACATCCCCTTGCGCTTGCTGGCGGCAATCTTGTCCCTGATGCGCTCGCCAGTCACCTCGCGCTCGAACTGAGCAAAGGAAAGCAGCACGTTGAGCATCAAGCGGCCCATGCTGGTGGTCGTGTTGAATTGCTGGGTGACCGACACAAAGGACACGCCCTGGCGCTCAAAGACTTCGACCATCTTGGAAAAGTCGGCCAGGCTGAATCGGCCCGGGTTTCGAGGAGGCTGTTTGGTTTAAGTTGTTGTGGCCACTGTTGGCTGCTCCGCCTTATCGGCCAGCGCGTCGAACGCAGCGGCCGTGTAGCCTGTCAGTCGCCAGTGTCTTGATCGGGATGATCGGTTGTGCCCTTTTTCCAGTAGCCGCGTGTGACCAGCTGACGGCAGTCGAGACCGTGCTCAGCCGTCAGCTGCGGAAAAAAAAGCTTAACGGTACTTGTTCACCACAGTCTTTGCTTTCATTTTTAGTTCTTTGCACTTTCTGCTTTTGCAGCGGCTTCGTCCATCTGCTGGGCGAGATCTTCTGGAACTTGGTTGTTCATGGCGACGCCATACAACGCGACCAGCAAGACAACAAGCACCCCGCCGACCCAGGCCGCTGCGCGGTTTTTCATGTGGTTGAGCAAACCTTTGTAATTGAAGCTCAGGTGGGCCACGACCGAGATGATCATGATCAGCCCGAACAGCTTGTGCACAGGGTGCATCTGGATCGTGAACGAAGGTTTTTCGATGAAGAACATCATCAATCCTGAGCTGGACATGGCCAGGAACGAGACAAACAAACCAATAGCGGACAGTTTTCGGAGCATGTGGATCCTTTGTGGAGTGGAGTGGAGTGGAGGGGAGGGAGAAGCGGCTTCAGGCAAAGCTGCCTCAGCCGAAATGCAGTGAGAACTCGGTACCCGGCTCAAGCGTTCGAACCGACAATTGCCAGCCATGGGAAACAGCGATCTCTTTGCAGATGGCCAGGCCCAGCCCGGCCCCTTCATGGCGCCTCTCCGGGCTGCGCCAAAAGCGCTCGAATACCAGCGGCAGATGGTCGTGCGCGATGCCAGGCCCGGCGTCGCACACGGTCAGTGAACCTATGCCCAGGTTGATCGTTACCGTGCTGTCTTGTGGAGAAAATTTCACTGCGTTTTCGAGCAGGTTTTTCAGAAGCACGAAAAGCGCCATGCGATCGCCTTTCGTATACGCGCGAGAATCGTCAAAATTCAGAATCATCCGGATGCCGCGCTTTTCCGCTAGCGGACTCAGGAAGGCCAGCACCTCTTGCGCCAAGCGCAACAGGTGGATGGTTTCGGGTTTGAAATTGCTCGCGTCACTGACTTCGGTCAACAGCAACAGTTGTTGTACCTGCCGTGCGAGGTGGTCCACGTCATCCAGCAATTGCTCGGTTTGCTCGGGGCCACCCATTTCAATCTGCCCCCGCAAAAGTGCCAGCGGTGTTTTCAGCTCATGGGCCGTATCTGCCAGGAAACGTTGCTGGTTGCGAAACCCCGCTTCCAGGCGATCCAGTGCTTCGTTGAACGCATGGACAAGAGGTTGAATTTCGCTGGGCAAATGCTGGTCGCTCAAACGGGATGCGAGCGATTGCGGGCCGATCTGCATGGCTTGGTGGGACGCTTTTCGCAGTGGATGCAACAGGCGCTGAACCGTGAAAACCAGCACCAGGCCCAGCAACAGAATCGACAAACCCACCACGGCCAGTGCTGCGCCCTCCATGTGTTTCGTGGAATAGGCTGTGATCAACGCCATCAGGCGGTGGCTGATGCGGACCGTAACTTTCCAGGTGGTTCCTTGGTGAACGAGGTCCACCGTATGGACATGCATCTGGGGCTGAGCGTTGATTGACGCGGGCTCGAGGGAGCTAGACGCCAGGTACACGCGGCCCGACAAGTCGGCCACCCGGTACGAGAAATCCAGCGGCAACGCCTCGGGCAGCCATGTCAGGTCCCCGCGCACATCCATCCCCGCAGGCGCACCCTGAGCGTCAAAAGCAATGGTTTTGCTGATCGCCCTCGTGGCCTCTTGCGCTTTGTGCGCTTCCACATCGTTCAACAGCAGCCAGAATGCCACGCCCAAAACTCCCAGCGTCAACAACCAGGCGACCAGGTAGGTCACCAGAAGCTTGACGGTGAGGCTCTGGCCCCACTCAGCCTTCCACCACGGCATAGCCGACTCCACGGATGTTGTTGATCAACAGGGTTGATCCCAAATTGTCGAGTTTGCGCCGCAACCGGTGCAAGGCAACGTCCAGCGCATTGGCGGTCACGGCTTCTTGCGCACCCCAGGCCGCCGCCTCCAGGGCGCTGCGCCGAACCGGGGCCCCCTCGCTTTTGAAAAGTGTCAGCATGATCTGCATCTCGGTTCTGGGCAGCGAGCAGGTTGAACTGCCGCAAACCATGACCCCTTGTTCGGGCAGCAGCTGCACGCCACACCACATGGGGCTCAACGCCACCTGGTGTTGTGGCCGCCGAAGCAGTGCGCGAACCCGCGCCACCAACTCTGCCATCGGAAAGGGTTTGCTCAGGTAGTCGTCCGCACCGGCTTCCAGCCCGTCTACTCTGTCGTGCAAGGCGTCGCGCGCCGTCAGGATCAGGCAGGGCGTGAACCTTTGTGCGGTCCGCAGCCGGCGAACCAGGTCGAGACCGTCGCCGTCGGGCAGGCCTCGGTCAATGATCACGGCGGCGTAGTCCACGGCATGCAACGCGGTCCACGCTTCGCTTGCGCGCTCGACAACGTCGCAGGCCAGGCCTGCGCCTTCGAGCGCGTGGCGCACCAAAGCGGCAAGACGGGTGTGATCTTCCAGCAGGAGTACACGGTGCATGGGCAGCGACAATGGGTCAGAACTGGTGCACGTAGGCCACGAACACGGTCGATACGCCGTTGCGGTCCACCAGCGGGCTGTCTTTGATACTCGAGCCCAATAAGGTGTGTTTCACGTCCATCATCAACATGTGCCCAGGCGCCAGGTTGGTTTTCAGTCGCAGTCCCAGCTCGGTATTCACCGTTGAGGTGCCGGTGTAAGCGGCCCGCCCGGTTTTCGCTTCGCCTGCGCCCACGCCGTAGTAATAGTCGACATACGAGCTGTCGAGCCAAGTCAGGGCGAGGTGGGGTTCAAGGCGCACCCGGTTGCCCAGGCCAAAACTCTTGGAGGCTTCCAGTTCGAGTTGTTGCCCACGGCTCTTGTTGGATGCATCGCCCAATGCGGTTGCGGACAATTCGGCCCAAGGCGTGTCCCACTTCGCTTTGGCGCCCAGCCAAAAACCGCCTTCGCGCTCGGCCATACCTTGCAACTCGGTGGCGTCGCTGGCTTTGTAGCCATTTTCGTCGTACTTGGCTGTCAGCGCGAAAGACACAGGGCCGGCAGACGGCAGTTTGAGGTCGAGATTGGGGCCAAACACGCGCACATAGCTGTTTTCAAACATGAACATCGGAACCACCTTGGTGTCGGTGCCCACGCCGCGGTAGGCCGAGACCTCACTGACCACCCCCAGGCCCAATCCCATGCGAGAACCCTCTCCCTCGCCGTGGTCCGGGCCGTCTGCCCAGGCCGGGGCAGCTGCGAGACACAGTGCAAAGGTGGTGGCGCAGAGGCAAGGGAAGCGAAGTGTTGAGTTCATGGGAAAACGATTTTGAATGAAGAGGGTGCTGATGCTAAGTTCGCCCGTCTTACCTGACTGTTACTGGGCAAGGCAGTAGTTGAATTGGGTGTATCCCTTATGGCACAACCGGGCGCATGGGGTATTGCCCTTTTGCTCCGTCTGCGCCGATACCTATAGGTTTTTGCAGTCTTTCCTGTGCCACTGTTCTGGGTATGGTCGCCGTGTCCAACTCATAAAATTTAAACAATGGAGCCGGGTCGTTGTTGATGGTCTTTAACCACGCTGGCCATGCCGGGTCATTAAGTATCGGGTGTTGGTGGTATTCCAAAGTTGCGATAACTGATGCCGCCATCTCGTTTATGTGCTGTTTTTTGACCTTCCATGTCAGTGGTGGTGTGAAACCTATAGGTTTTGCAGCTTGTGCTATCAGCACTTTGTTCAGATTTGTTTGAGTGTTGTTGTGTAACTTTCCGCCGTGATAAGCGCCGCCCTTTATCGGAGATACAAGAATATGAATGTGCGGCTGTTCTTGGTCACGATGAACTGTCGCACTCAGGATGTTGTCGGCCCCATAGATGCCTTTGAAACATTCCACCATGACACTGAAAAACCCCCGTTCTTCTTGTCCTGGTGCAAGGCTCAGTAGGTGTTCACTTGCTTGAACATAGTCCTTTCGCTGTTTTGAAGGGTCTTCGCCCGCCGTCGCAAACAACTGATTGTTCAGAATGACCACTTCACTGGCCTTGTCGGGTCCTGCCAGAATTTCATTCAGGTGTGAGCGTGTTGGGTCTAGTTTGCCGTAATCAGCGCCGTTTTCGGCTTGAATTTCGCGCAAGTTATGCCGTGCCGCCATTCGTAGGGTTTGGGGTTTTCGTTTAATCCCTGTATGCGGGTCTTTGCGCTCAGACAGGCCAATCCCCTTGACCTCGTAGATGTAGGTATTGGGGCCGCTCATGTTGTGCGCTCCAGCTTGGCCAGCAGGTCACGCGCCCGACTAATGTTGTCGGGCTTGGTATTCAGCCAATATCGGCAAACGCTCACCGTTGCCGCTCCGCGCAGGCATGAAACCCTTTCACGCTCTCGATCGATCACAACTCCATGCCCGTTTTGCAGCGTGCTGACGGTTGTATTTAGGCAGTGGTCGTGATGGTGTTCGGCCTCAAATGTGTTTAGACTTCGGCCGCTAACCAATAAGGTCAAAATCGTCGCCAGCTTTGTTTTTTTTGGCGTGTGTAACCCTGACCTTTCGGTCATGAATTTGTTGCTCATGGAATTGCCCTCGGTTAGATGCTGCTTGATTCAATGCGAGATTGAATCCAGTCGTTAACCGTTGTTTCGGGCCATGCCACACGCCGACCGCTGATCTTGATGGGCGAGGGAAATTCCCCTTTTGCGATCATTGCGTAAAGGCTTGAGCGACTCAGGGTTGTGCGAGTTTGAACGCTTTGGCGGGATAAAAGGGTGATTGTTATCGGATTCATAAAATTCCTTAAAAAGTTCTAAGGGTTTTCAAATTACCCATATGATCCGAAACAATCTAAAATCAAACTGCTCACAAGCGGTTCGAGATGTTGTTTCGAATCTGGATGCGGGACCACTTGCCGGTGGTCACCGCTCCTTTTTATATGGCTCTTGTCAGCCCATAAAAGTAGCTGACGGAATTAATTCTATCTTCCCTACCATATTTGTCTAGAAGATAAAACTGTGGATAACCCTTGGTTTCTATATTTTTTTCTTGTATCAATAGTATTTTTAATTCATTATTGTTTTATAGGGGCGTCTAGGCTGCCCGTGCCAATGTCACCACATTGACGGGTTTGTTTATTAGCAACTCTAAACGCACTCCTAGTTTCGTCCAGGCTTCACGCATAGGGGCTTCATATTGCGCCCGTTGGTAAATGCGCTTAACTTTGTTTTGTTCGGTGTGATTCAGGCATCGATCAATCACTTCAGGCAAAACATTCAAATCACCCATTAAGGTGGCAGCTGTTCTCCGTAAGTCGTGAGGAGTCCACTTGCCTCCTGCCAGCGCCAGCGCGTTGGTTTGCTTGGTGCGGCCACTCATACGTTCAATATCACCACGCTGCCTATCTGCCACCTGCTTAGAAACGGTCTTTAGGTCGACAGGCCCATTTAAGCGGGCGTTTGGGAAAACCCATTGTGTCGCACCGCTGTTCTGGTGTAAGGCCTCGAACGCCCTCAGAGCCATGTCGTTCAGATGTATGACATGGCGTTTGCCATTTTTTGTAAACCTTCCAGCGGCTGATACTTCAGGCTGAGTCCATGTTCTTCGCTGAAAATCAACATGTTGCCAATGTGCCTTTAGTGTTTCGCCAATGCGACTCCCGGTGGATATGGCAATGAGGAGGGCGTTTTGTGATGTTTCCGTAAGACCTGAAAAGGGCAATAGTTTAAAAAACTGTACCAGCTCAGCCTCAGATAAAACCCGGTCACGTTCGACGCTGCCGCCGATCTTATGTTTCTTGATGCGAGCAGTTGGGTCGACCTCGATATGGTCGCGGTCCAATGCAAAGCCAAAAAGCTGGCGCAGGTCGCTGAAAACCCTTTCGGTCATGCGCTTAACGCCACGGCTCAGCATGGTGTCGATGATGCTTTGAATGTGTGATTTGTTAACGTCAGTCGCTGCCAATTCACCAATTAAGGGGAAAACGTCACGCTCAAATGCCCTCGTGGCCTCGCTGCCCCGGTCTTGGCGCTTCTTTAAGTCTGTGTGTTGCCAAAGTTCAAACAAGCCCCTGACGGTCATTCTGGCGTCTTTGGCTGCGAGTTCTTGCAGGCGGGTGATTTGAGTTTGCTTGGCTTCGATCTGATCCGCTTGTTTTTTTAGGCGGGCAGCTTCTTTTTCTGTGATTGGGTCTTTGCCATCGGCTCTGTCGGTGGCTAGGCGGTTTTTGATTTCCCGAATTTCCTTGAGTGACTTTCCGCCCGACTCTTTCCATGTTCCAATGGCCACCTGTCGGACCTTCCCATGTATCTTGTACCTCCACACCACATGAACACTGATTGCTCCGTCTTGGACTGCTCTGACCGAGCCGTAAAGGGATTCCCCCATGCTAATGCGCTGACCGTTTTGACGTTCGGTCAGTGCTTGTAGTTCTTTGACCGTTATAAGCGCCATAGTCACCCCCTTGGAAATTTAGCCACACTGTTAGCCACACCGCTGGACAGGCTTTCAGTGTACTTCTTGGAACAATCATGGACAAATGTTTTTCTTTGAATCTGCCTAAGTCATTGATTTTTCGGAGTTTTTTGTGGATAACTCAGAGTACTAAAACTTCTGTGGAAGCTCTGTTACTTGCATGGGGTGCAAGGGGTCGCGAGTTCGAATCCCGCCACGCCGACCATTTATCTTTGAAATCAACGGGTTACAGCTCACAAAGTTGTAACCCGTTTTTCATGGTGTGTCAGCCCATACCGATGCTGCTTCTCCTGGTCCGAACCACCCGAGTGAACCCATGAACAGACCCATACTGGCCGAATCGGCCATCCATCCTGCCATCCGACAACGCATTGCCGAACACCACCAGCGGGTGATCGAGCGGGTGCAAACCGCCGTCGCCCAGCACGCCCTGGTGGTCGTGGGCTTGTCAGGAAATCCTTTTGTCGGCAAAGCCCGCAAAGCATTGACCGCAGCGGGCGTGGCGCATGAATACATTGAGTTGGGCAGCTATTTTTCGCAATGGCGTTTGCGCAATGCCTTGAAGATGTGGACCGGCTGGCCCACTTTTCCGATGGTCTTTGTTCGTGGCACTTTAATCGGCGGTGCCGATGACCTGCGCCGCCTGATTGACAGCGGCGAATTTCAGACTTTGCTGCAAGCCTGAAGTTCATGGCGGCCAGCGCAAAACCCGAGTTCTGGCGCACCGAGGTGGGCGATGCGGTGGCCGTGCTCAACATTCCCGGCGCATTGAAGCGGCCACGCACGTTCGACATCGATGTGAGCCTTGTGGTGCTCGTACCCGAAGACCATGCACAGGCTTGGCACGAAGTGACGCTGGAGATCGACGGCAAACGGCAGTGGCACAGGCGCATCGCCAGCAACTGTCCGGGCCAGACCGATGGACTCGATTACCACTGCCGCGTGGTGCTCGAAGCCGGTCCGGCCTTGCGCATCCGCGCAGTGGCTGGCACCCGGGGCTCGGTGGTGCAGCGCTTGCAGATCGAAGCGAGAGAGGATCTTTAGCCTCAGCCAATCACCGCCAACTCGCGCAATGGGCTGTTTTGCAGCAGCCGCTCAAAGCCCAGTTCATCGACGGCTATGGTGATCGCCTTTCCCTGCAGCATCCATTCGGCCAGAGCCAACCCTGCCCCTGCCGCATGCTGCATGCCGTGGCCTGAAAAACCGTTGATGAAAAACAGGTTGCGCAGCTCTGGGTGTGGGCCGATCACGGCGTTGTGATCGAAGGTATTCATCTCGTAGTAACCCGCCCAAGCCCGCTCCACCCGCAGGGCCGCCAGGGCAGGAATGCGGTGTGCCAGCGAGGCCCATTGTTCGTCGTTCCATTCGCTCCAGTCGGGGTCGAGCGGCAGGCCAGGCAGGGTGTGTTTGGGCTCTGCGCCGCTGATCAAAAACCGGCCCTCAGGTCGCAGCCACCAACCTTCGGGGTCGATCAACAAGGGGCACAACGGCAGCGGCTCGGGGCAAGACAGCACAAACACCGTTCGCCTCGCTGCCTCGATGGGCAGCTGCACCCCGGCCATGGCAGCCACCTCACCGGCCCAAGGCCCCGCTGCATTCACCACTTGGCCGCAGGGCAAGAGGCTGCCACTGGCCAGCCGCACCGCCTTGATTTGCGTGTGGGTGTGCTCCAGGCCCACCACCCGGTCGTGCAAGCGCTGCACACCTTGGGCCATGGCTTTTTTTAAGAACGCTTGGTGCAGGGCAGGGCCATCAAACCAGCCCTCACCGCTCAGGCCCAGACTGCCCAAGGCCACATCGTCCACGTTGAGCCAAGGGAAGCGCTGGCGCAAGGCCTCGGGGCCCAACAAGGCCACATCGGCTCCGGCCTGTTTTTGAATCTGGTGTGCCGTGTGCAGGGCGGCCGTTTGCTCGGGCTGGGCCAGGTACAAATAGCCAGGTTCTTGTAAGCCCAGCGCCACCGGGTGGTCGGGCAGGTCCAGGTGCTGATCGGCCTCACGCAAAAAAGCGATGCCGTATTGACTCAGGCGGATGTTCACGGGGCAGGTGAATTGCTGGCGGATAGAGCTGGCCGACAGCGACGAGGAAGCTTTTTCGTAACGCGTATCCGTCTCGACCAGCGTGACCTGCAACCCAGGCTGCAAACGGGTTAACCAATAGGCCGTGGCTGCGCCCATCACGCCGCTGCCTACGATCACCACATCGGCCACTGTTTTAGGAGTGTTCATCGGTGATCTTTTTCAGGGGGGTGTTGTGCGCTCAAAGTGCGCGAATTGGTCATATGACAGTTGCTGTGTTGATCAGGGAGATGTGGCCTCAAGGCATCCGATGACAAATGGGTTCCAAAGGCAACAAGTTACGGATGTTACATGGGGCCTCATGGATGGCAGCAAATGATAAAAGTGATAATAAAGGCGACCAATCAGCAGATTTGCAGTGGTTGGTCATTTTTTCCCGGTTTGGACATCATGACAAAAACTTCACTCATCGCTATTTTGTGTGCCGTGGCACTGACCGGTTGCGCGACAGTTGACGTGCGCGTGTCGAGCAAAGGTCCTTCTTATGGGGATGCGACCTTGATTCAGCCAGACATCCTGTATCAAGAAACACCTCAATCGCGATCGGTGATTGTGGGCTCGCAGGTGTATGCAACGGTGAACAGCTGCTCGCTCATCCAACGCTACCGCATCCGTACCAACACCGACTTCACATCGGCTTTGAACTTGTTCAAAAACCGGGCTCACATGATGGGGGGGAAATGGGTCACGGTGGTGCACCACTCTGAAGTGGACAGCATTGAGAGCGCCTACATCACGGGCAACCAGGAAATCATCTTGCGTGAAGGCACAGATCTCGGCAGTTCCCGGTACTTGACCACGATCGTGGGGGACATCTATGACTGTCCTTGCAACATCACCACCTGCTCGGGCCGTTAAACCATCCGGAAGATGCGCCAGCCGTCGTGCATCTTGCGGATACCGAACTTCCAGCACAAACGATTGCGCTTGACGAACTGAATGGCTGCGATGCGTGCGTTTTCAGCCAATTTGAAATCGTCAAAAAACAAGCTGTCGCCGATTTCCATGCCGTGAAACACATACCTGTGTCGAACAGGGATGTCGAATTTTTCAGGCGATTTGGTGATGGTCAGCATGGGCTTGATGAAGCGATTCATGAAGAATCGACACCAGAGCCCTGAACTTGAGCTGTTGTTGAAGTGTGGTGTTTGCAGGGCTGCCATTGCAGTCGGGGTTTCAGTCGCTCAGTTCGGCCAAGGCGGCGCGGTACACCAGCCTTGCTGCCACCGTGTCTTCCACGGCCTGGCCCAGTGATTTGAAAACGATGGTGGTGCCAGCAGGGGGCGCAGCCGCACGCCCACACAACACCTCACCAATCTCTGCGGCAACCCTGGCGCCTGACAGCAGCACATCACCTGACTCTTTTTCGGCTGCTTCGCGTTGATCGGCCACCACCCAATTGGCCATGGCCGCGTCGTCCAACTCGCGCCAAGTGGGGCGGGGCGCGCCCACAGCCGCCACAAATGCGCCGGGTTTGAGCCAAGCGCCTTGCAGAACCGGGTCGCTGGCATTGGTCACGGTGCAGACGATGTCGGCCCCGCGCACTGCCATTTCGGCGCTCGCGCAGGTCACGCCGCCAATGTCGTGTGCGCATTGCTGTGCGTTGGCCGCGTTGGGACTCCAGACCCGAATCTCGGAAACCTCTCGTACTGCACGCAGCATTTGTGCGTGGCTGCGGGCCAGCACGCCGCTGCCCAGCATGGCCACCACCTGCGGGGTGCGCGGCACCAGCGCGTCTGCCGCCACGGCAGAGGCCGCTGCTGTGCGCATGGCCGTGATCGTGTTGCCTTCCATCACCGCCAGCGTCTGGCCCGTGGCCGGATCCATCAGCATGATGGTGCTCAGCAGCGTGGGCAAGCCCTTTTGTGCATTGCCTGGCACCAAGGTGATGAGCTTGGTGCTCAAGGCATCGCCCAGTTGAGCAGGTTTTAAAAACAGCAGGCCATCATGGCGTGCCTCGCCAATGGGCATAACCATGCGCAGCGGCTGAACCACTTGGCCCAGGCTCAGCGCCACCAAGGCTTCGCGTACGCCTTGCAACAAATCAGGCACGCTCAGCAGTCGCTGAACGCGGGCTTCGTCAAAGTAATGAACCATGGGGTTTCTCCACGACCAGGAATAGGGTGAACAAGTGCCCATTCCAACACGCTTGGACCGAATGGGCAGTCACCTGCTCGATTGGGCCTGAGGCCAGGCATGGCCTGCCGGATGGACGCACAAAGTTCAGGGCATGGGGATCGTGGACAATTTAGCCCTTTGTGGTCCATGACCGAGCGGAGTTGCGTGTGAAATTCAAGATGTCTGAGAAATCATTGTTTGCGGTGTTGTTGCGCTCGCCTTGGTGGATCAGTTTTTTGTTGGTGGCCATCATTGCCTTGGTGGCTGGGGCGTTGCTGCCCGATGAATATGCTGGCGTGGGCATGTTGGGGGGCTTTCCGTTCTTTGTGATCGGTTGCATGGCCATGTGGCGCCAGCGCAACTTGCCCAGCCCCGCGATGGTGGAGAAAGCGCTGAAAAACCTCTCGGGCATGAACTGGCGAGATTTTTCGGTGGTGCTCGACACGGCCTTCACCCGGCAGGGATACACCGTCACGCACTTGACGGGCGCAGCCGATATGCTGCTTGAGAAAAAGGGTGTGCGTACCGTGGTCAGTTCCAAACGCTGGAAGGCCGCTGCCATGGGCGTTGAGCCCTTGCGTGAACTGGTGAGCCACCGCGACACACTGGGAGCCAGCCACAGCGTGTGCATCAGTCTGGGCCAAGTGAGCGTGAAAGCGCGTGACTTCGCGGTGCAAAACCGCATCAGCCTGATTGCTGAGGCCGACTTGGTCGCGCTGACTGCAGACGTGCTCAAAGGTATTTGAGTCACTGATCCGTGAACGAATCCGTTCGCACAGTGATGGGATCAGGGCGCTGAGTGGGGCTTTTTGGTATACAGGAAGTGCGTTTTTGCTCAAATATTGAGCAATATTTGATGGAAAATGCATTTCCTGTATACAACTGTGGGCTTGAAGGTGGTTTAATACGGCTTTTATTTGAACAGCCGTATGCCCATCACCCCCCTTTGTGCCCCGCACACCGACAGCCCTGACAGCGAGCTTGAAGGCGGCTCGCAAGCGGTCAAGGCCCAGCAGCGTCTGCGCGAGCTGATTTTGGCGGGGCAATTGCCAGCGGGCACCCGCATTGCTGAGCTGGCGCTGGTGGAACGCTTGGGCATGTCGCGCACCCCCATTCGCGCTGCTCTGATGCGCTTGGGCGAAGAAGGCCTGCTGCAAGCGCTGCCTGGTGGTGGTTATGCGGTGCGCACTTTTTCCGAGCGGGAAGTGGCCGACGCCATCGAGCTGCGAGGCACCTTGGAGGGCCTGGCCGCGCGCTTGGCCGCAGAGCGTGGTGTGCGCCCAGCCCTGCTGCAAGAAGCCAGCGCCTGCCTGGACCAGATCGATTCTCTGCTGCAACCCGGTAGCCTAGACGATGCGCACTTTTCGGGCTATGTGCGTCTCAATGCCCATTTCCACAAGCTGCTGGCCGAGATGGCCGACAGCGCCTTGCTGGCGCGCGAAATCGAACGCGCCTCGGGCTTGCCTTTTGCTTCGCCATCGGGTTTTGTGGGCGTGCAGGCCCACAGCCCCGATGCCCGCGACACCCTGGTGGTGGCCCAGCACCAGCACCGCCAAGTGCTGCAGGCCATCGCCCAGCGCGAAGCGGGCCGGGCCGAATCACTGATGCGTGAGCATTCGCGCATTGCCCGTCATCACTTGGGCATGGCCCTGCTCAATCCCCAAGCCTCGGTCACACCCGGGGTCCAACTCATCCGCAACAAACGCTGAAACATGTTCATCAAAAACACCTGGTACGTGGCCTGCACCGTGGCCGAACTCGACGCCTTGGGCGACAAACCCCTGGGCCGCACCATCTGCAACGAAAAAATGGCCCTCTTTAAAGGTCCGGACGGCCGTGTGGCGGCGGTGGAGGATTTTTGTCCGCACCGTGGCGCACCTTTGTCTCTGGGCAAAGTCTGCAAAGGTCATTTGCAATGCGGCTACCACGGCTTGGAAATGGGCACCGATGGCAAAACCGTGCAGATGCCCGGCCAGCGCGTGCGTGGTTTTCCCGCCATCAAAGCTTATGCCGTGGTCGAGCGTTATGGTTTTGTCTGGGTCTGGCCGGGTGACCAAGCCCAAGCCGACGAGGCGAAAATGCCGGTCTTTGAGTTTTTTGATAACCCGGCTTGGGCCTACGGCGGCGGTCTGTACCACGTCAAGGCCGACTACCGCCTGATGGTCGACAACCTGATGGACCTGACGCACGAGACTTATGTGCACGCTAACAGCATTGGTCAGCCTGAGATCGACGAGACGCCTTGCACCACCACGGTGGCGGGTGACCAGGTCATTTTGCAGCGGCACATGACGGGCATTCAGGCGCCACCGTTTTGGCAAATGGCCATGAGTGCCAATGGCCTGGACCCGCAGGCCAAGGTAGACCGCTGGCAAATTTGCCGATTCACGCCGCCCAGCCACATCATGATCGACGTGGGCGTGGCGCTGGCAGGACACGGTGGCTTTGATGCGCCGCCTGAAGTCAAAGCCTACAGCGTAGTGGTGGACTTCATCACCCCCGAGACCGAGACCTCGCATTGGTACCACTGGGGCATGGCGCGCCAGTTCAAGCCCGAAGACGCCGAGCTGACCGACAAAATCCGTGCTGGCCAAGGCGGCATCTTCAACGAAGACATGGAGATGCTGCAATTGCAGCAAGCCAACATCAGCCAATGGCCTGAGCGCAAACTTTTGATGCTCAACATCGACTCGGGCGGCGTGCAGTCGCGTCGCATCATCGACCGTTTGCTGGCCCAAGAAAACGCCTCTGAGACCACCGCATGAGCACACCCGATTTGACCCAAACCCCCATCAACGCTGACGGCAGCTTCGAAGTCCACTTGCAAAAAAGTGGCCAGACCTTACAGGTGGGCAAAACGCAAAGCATTCTGAACGCGCTGCAAGACGCGGGCCACGAGGTGCCGTTTTCCTGCTCACAAGGCGTTTGCGGCACCTGCCTGACCCAGGTGATCGCAGGCACCCCAGACCACTGGGACATGTTCCTCACCCCAGAGGAGCAAGAGGCCAACACACAGATGCTGATCTGCTGCTCGCGCAGCCAGACGGCGCGTTTGGTGCTGGATCTCTGATCAGAGCTTTTTGACCAATACCTGGCTTTTGCGGTCCCAGTTGTATTTGCGTTTGCGGGCCTCCGGCAGCCAGTCCGGGTCCACTTGTACAAAGCCGCGCTTGATGAACCAGTGCATGGTGCGCGTGGTCAACACGAAGATGCTTTTGAGGCCCATGGCACGGGCGCGTTGCTCGATGCGTTTGAGCACCTTTTCGCCATCGCCCTGACCTTGTGACTGGGGCGACACGGTGAGCGCCGCCATCTCTGCGGTTTTGGTTTCGGGGTAAGGGTAGAGCGCTGCGCAGGCAAAAATCACACCATCGTGGTCGATGATGGTGTAGTGGTCGATGTCGCGTTCGATCTCGGTGCGGTCGCGCTTGACCAATGTGCCGTCTTTCTCAAACGGCTCGATCAGCTGCAAGATGCCGCCCACGTCATCGGCGCTGGCCTCGCGCAACTCTTCGAGTTTTTCATCGACCACCATGGTGCCGATGCCGTCGTGCACATACACCTCCAAGAGCAGCGAGCCGTCCACCGCAAAGGGCAGGATGTGTGAGCGCTCCACGCCTTCTTCGCACGCTTTCACGCAGTGCTGCAGATAAAAGCCAATGTCGGTCGGCTCGGTCGGCGTGGGCAGCGAAGCGAGCAACTGCTTGGCAGCAGCCAGGGGCAGCTCGGTGTCGATCGGGTTGTCTTCGCTGGCCGGCTCGCCGGGCTGCATGCGGATGCCCGGGATCTCGGTCAAAAAAATCAGTTTGTCGGCCTGCAATTCGGCGGCCACGCTGGTGGCCACTTCTTCCATGGCCAAGTTGAAGGCCTCGCCCGTGGGAGAAAACCCGAATGGCGACAGAAGCACCATCGCGCCCATGTCCAGCGTGCGCATGATACCGTCCACATCCACCTTGCGCACCAGGCCCGAGTGGATGAAGTCCACCCCGTCCACAATGCCCACGGGCCGCGCCGTGATGAAGTTGCCAGAAATCACCCGCACGGTGGAGCCTGCCATGGGCGTGTTGGGCAAGCCTTGGCTGAAAGCGGCCTCAATCTCGTAGCGCAGTTGGCCAGCAGCCTCTTGGGCGCAGTCCAGCGCCACACTGTCGGTGATGCGGATGCCTTGTGCGTATTTGGGGGTATGCCCCTTGGCCGCCAGTTGTTCGTTCACCTGCGGGCGAAAGCCGTGTACCAGCACGATCTTCACACCCATGCTTTGAATCAGCGCCAAGTCTTGGGCCAAGTTTTGCAGCTTGCCCGCCGCAATCGCCTCGCCCGCGATGCCCACCACAAAGGTCTTGCCCCGGTGCATGTGGATGTAAGGCGCCACCGACCGGAACCAGGGCACGAAGGTGAAGTTGAAGACTGTGGACATGGGTGGTCAATCGGCGGCGAAAGTGGCAGGTGGCGCGGGGCTGGGATAATCCCCCGCTGTTCTTGCCTTGATTTTCACAGAAGTTTCCGCCTTGTCTGACACCCCCCTCCAAATCGACTTCCCCGAAGGCCTGCCCGTCTCGGCCCGCCGTGACGAAATCATGGCCGCCATGGACCAACACCAGGTCATCATCGTCTGCGGTGAAACCGGCTCGGGCAAGACCACGCAGCTGCCCAAAATCGCGCTGATGTTGGGACGCGGCAAGCTCAACGCCAAACCGGGTGAGCGGGCACGGCTGATCGGACACACCCAGCCCCGGCGCATTGCGGCCAGCTCGGTGGCCAAACGGATTGCCGAAGAACTCAAGACCCCGCTGGGCGAGGTGGTGGGCTTCAAGGTGCGGTTTCAGGATCGACTCTCCAAAAACGCCTCGGTCAAGCTCATGACCGACGGCATCTTGTTGGCCGAAACGCAGACCGACCCGCTGCTGCAAGCCTACGACACCATCATCATCGACGAGGCGCACGAACGCAGCCTGAACATTGACTTTTTACTGGGCTACCTGCGCCAAATCCTGCCGCGCAGGCCGGACCTGAAGATCGTGGTCACCTCGGCCACCATCGACGCCGACCGCTTTGCCAAGCACTTTGCCTCGCGCAACGGACCGGCCCCGGTCATCATGGTCTCGGGCCGCACCTTCCCGGTGGAGCAGCGCTACCGCCCGTTTGAAGAGTCGCGTGACTATGGCCTGAATGACGCGATTGCAGACGGCGTGGATGAACTTTGGCAAGGCGGGGCAGGGGGCGACATCCTGATCTTTTTGCCCGGCGAGCGCGAAATCCGCGAAGCCGCCGACCACCTGCGCAAGCACTTGGCACACCAGCCGCTCACGCGAGGCGCCGAAGTGTTGCCGTTGTTTGCCCGCCTCTCGCAGGCCGAGCAAGACCAGATTTTTGAAGCGTCCAACGGCCGCCGCATCGTGCTGGCCACCAACGTGGCCGAAACGTCTTTAACGGTGCCCGGCATCCGTTATGTCATCGACGCGGGCACAGCGCGGGTCAAGCGCTACAGCCTGCGCAGCAAGGTCGAGCAGCTGCTGGTCGAGCCCATCAGCCAAGCGGCGGCGAATCAGCGTGCGGGCCGCTGCGGCCGTGTGGCCAACGGCATTTGCATTCGCCTGTACGACGAGAAAGACTTTGCGGGGCGCCCGCGCTTTACCGATCCGGAAATCCTGCGCTCGTCCTTGGCCGGCGTGATCTTGCGCATGAAGAGCCTGCACCTGGGAGTGGTGGAAGACTTCCCGTTCATCGAAGCGCCCTCCAAACGGGCGATCACCGACGGCTACCAACTGCTGGCCGAGCTGGGCGCGGTGGACGACGACAACGAACTCACCCCCATTGGCCAAGAGCTGGCCCGCTTACCGCTGGACCCGCGTGTGGGCCGCATGATTTTGGAAGCGCGTGGCCGCAACGCGCTCCAAGAGGTGCTGGTGATCGCCAGCGCCATGAGCGTGCAAGACGTGCGCGACCGCCCGATGGACGCGCAAGCCCAGGCCGATCAGCAACACGCGAAGTTTGACGACGACAAGAGTGAATTCACCGGGTATCTGAAGCTGTGGAAATGGATTCATGACGCACGGGGTGGCGAGCCCCTTGCCCGTTCTGACGTCAAGTCAAGTGCGAGCATGCCAAGCGGGCAGAAAACCATGGATCGCTTCGTTCCTCGCGATGACAGATCCTCCGTCATGGCGAGCGAAGCGCGGCAATCGATTGGTATTCAGGATGGATCGCCGCGTCGCTCCGCTCCTCGCGATGACGGCGCCCGAACCATCCAACCTACTCACAAACTCAGCAACCGCCAATACGACCAACTGCTGCGCCAGAACTTCATCAACATCCGGCGCGTGCGCGAGTGGCGGGACACACACACCCAGCTGCTCACTGTGGTGGCCGAGCACAAGTGGCGCATCAACACGCAGCCCGCCACTTATGAGCAGCTGCACCTGTCCATGCTGGCGGGCCTGCTGGGCAACGTGGGTTACAAGCTGGAAGACGAAGAAGCCTATCTGGGCGCACGCGGTATCAAGTTTCACAAGCACCCCGGCGCACACCTCTCCAAAAAGCCCGGCCGCTGGATCGTGGTGGCCGAGTTGGTGGAGACCACGCGCCTGTTTGGCCGGGGCATTGCCACGATTGAGCCGCAATGGCTGGAGCAAGTCGGCGCGCACCTGCTGCGCAAACAAGTGCTCGACCCGCATTGGGAGAAGAAATCCGCCGAAGTGGTGGCTTTGGAGCGGGCCACGCTGTATGGCCTGGTGGTTTACAGCGGGCGGCGCACGGCCTACAGCCGGCTGGACCTGCACGGCGCGCGCGACATCTTCATCCGCGAAGCCTTGGTGGGCGACCAGTGGGAGACCAAGCTGCCTTTTTTGGCCGCCAACCACAAGATGATCGCCAAGGTCGAAGAGCTGGAACACAAGTCGCGCAGGCAAGACGTGCTGGTGGACGACGAGCTGATTTATGCCTTTTATGACCAGCAAATCCCGCCCGAGGTGTGCAGCGGCCGCCTGCTTGAAGACTGGTACCGGCACGAGAGCATCAAGCAGCCACGCCTGCTGATGCTGACGCGCGAAGAGCTGATGCGCCACGAAGCCGCAGGCATCACCACGCAAGCCTTCCCCAAACAGATCCGTTTGGGAGGTACCGATTGCACGGCCACTTATTTGCACCAACCGGGCGATGCCCGCGATGGGGTCACCGTGACGGTGCCGCTGTTTGTGCTGAACCAAGTGAGCGAAGACCGCTGCGAATGGCTGGTGCCTGGTCTGCTCAAAGACAAAATCCAGGCCCTGCTCAAAAGCCTGCCGCAGCGCCCGCGCAGCCGCTTTGTGCCGCTGCCCGAATCGGCCACGCGCTTGGCCGCTGAGCTGTCGGTGCCCGAGCTGTTTGGCAGCGGGTCGCTCACCGACGTGTTGCTCAAAAAAGCCCGCGACGAAACCAGCCTCGACATCAAGCGAACCGATTTCAAACACGAGATGCTCAGCCCGCATTTGTTCATGAATCTGCTGGTGGTGGACGAGCACGGCCGCCAGCTCGGCATGGGCCGCAACCTGGGCGCGCTCAAAGGCGAACTGGGGGCCAAGGCGCGTGGCGCGTTCCAGGCGCTGGCGCAGCTGAAAGTCGCGGCCAGTCCCTTACCTGCGAATGCCCCTCAAAACAACGTGGACCCATCTGCCGTCATTGCGAGCGAAGCGCAGCAATCCACCCAACGCGCACCCGCCACCGCCAAAGCCGGTAGTTCCGTCATGGCGAGCGAAGCGCGGCAATCCAGCCAACGCACCCCCGCACCCCCCCAGCGCTACACCGCCTGGACCTTTGGCGAACTGCCCGAGCTCATGGAAATCAGCAAAGGTGGCCAGACCCTGATCGGCTTCCCCGCGCTGGTGGACGTGCAAGACGCCGTCACCATCGAGGTGTTTGACGAGCCCGATGTGGCGGCTGCCAAAAACCGCGCGGGCCTGCGCCGCTTGTTTGCGCTGCAAATCAAAGACGCGCTCAAGTACCTTGAGAAAAACATCCCTGACCTGCAAAAAATGGCCGTGGCCTACATGCCGCTGGGCACGGCCGACGAGCTCAAAAACCAAATCATTGATGTGGCACTCGACCGCGCCTTTTTGCTCGACCCGCTGCCCAATGACGAGACCACCTTCAAGCGCCGCATTGACGAGGGCAGGGGGCGTCTGACCTTGATCGCCAACGAAGTGGCCCGGCTGGCGGGCACCATCTTGCTGGAGTTTGGCGCGGCCACCCGCAAGATCAAAGACACCAAAAACGCGCCCGACGCGACGGCAGACTGCGCGCAGCAACTGCAACGCCTGATGCCCAAAAACTTCATGGCCGCCACCCCGTGGCCGCAACTGCAGCACTGCGCCCGCTACCTCAAAGCCGTGACCCTGCGCCTGGATAAATACCGCGCCGACCCCGCCCGTGACGCCCAGCGCCTGGCGGAGCTGAAACCGCAAGAGCAACGCTACTGGCGTCTGGTGGCCGAACGCAAGGGCGCGCAAGACGCCCGCATGCTGGAGTTCCGCTGGTTACTGGAAGAGTTGCGCGTGAGCTTCTTCGCCCAAGAGCTGCGCACCCCGCAACCGGTCAGCATCAAGCGGCTGGAGAAGGCTTGGGGGCAGTTGAACCATTGAGGGGTGTATGCGCTGGCCCCCTGTGGGCATGCGAATTTGGTCAAAGCGATTGCTGGTAACGCGCCAGCATCTCGGCTTGGGCTTCCACCTCGATCTCTTCACCCCTGAAGCTGCGGATCTGGTCGCGCAGCATCTCGCCCATGCTGGGCAGTTGCGCTCGGTCGATGTGGCGCGAGGCCTCCCACAAGCGCGAGCGCATGAACGCCTTGGCGCAATGCAGGTACACCGACGTCACCGTCAAGCGGATCACCAGCGCGGGCGTGCGCCGCGCATCGGTGCACAGTGCCAGGTCAGCCGGGTCGGTGGACAGCACGGCACGGCCATTGACGCGCAAGGTCTCGTCAAAACCCGGCACCATGAACAAAGTGCCCAAGTGGCCCGTGGCGATGATGTTCTCCAGCGTGTCCAGCCGGTTGTTGCCCGGCGCATCGGGCAAGACCAGCGTTTGCGCGTCGAGTACCTTCACAAAACCCGCATCGCCACCACGAGGCGACGCGTCCATGTGCCCGTCTGCATCGCTGCTGGTCAGCACCACAAACGGCGACAAGCCAATGAACTGCGTCGCATGCGGATCGAGCGACGGGATTTCTTTTTTGCGCGCACGCTCACGGGTGGGGCCGAAGAGCTGGCGCAGGGCGGGGAGGGTGGTGATGTGATGCTGTTGCATGGACGGGTTGTTGCGTGCCGAGTGCAAACTTGAGGCTCGCCGGTATTGACGGCTTGTGATGGAGCACCTGGGGTCAACGGTGTGCTTGATCAGCCCTCGTGCGCTTTCATGGCCTTAGCCACTTCCAGCGACCCTTGCTCGGAGCCCGAGCGCGGCACCGTCTCGCCTAGGCGGTCTGTGACTTGCGCCATGGCAGCAAGCAGGCGCTCGTCGGTGTCCGGGCCAGTGCCCAGATGCACACCCTGGGTCAGGGTGATGTGGGCCACCTCGAAGCTGCCGGCACCTGCACAAATGATGGTGCGGTTGGGTGCGTCTTCGCTGGCCATGACCAGCATGGCAGGCACCACGGCACTGGGGTCCAGAGCTTGCAGCACGGCCTCGGGCATCAGGCCTTCGGTCATTCGGGTGGCGGCCGTGGGGGCCAGGCAGTTCACGCGGATATGGTTCTTCTCGCCTTCGATCGACAAGGTTTGCATCAGACCCGCCAAGGCCATTTTGGCCGCGCCGTAATTGGCCTGGCCAAAGTTGCCGTACAGGCCGCTCGATGACGTGGTCATGACGATGCGCCCGTAGTTTTGCGCCTGCATGTGAGGCCAGACGGCTTTGGTGCAATGCACCGCACCCATGACGTGCACGTCCATCACCAGCTTGAAGTCAGCCAGTTCCATCTTGGCAAAACTCTTGTCGCGCAAAATGCCCGCGTTGTTGACCAAGATGTCCACCCGGCCCCAAGCGTCTACCGCCTGCTGGACCATGGCTTGGACGGCCTCAAAGTCTGTGACCGATGCGCCGTTGGCCATGGCTTGGCCGCCCGCTGCACGGATTTCGTCGACCACGGCCTGCGCCGCCGACACCGAGCCGCCTACGCCGTGCACATCGCCACCCAGGTCGTTGACCAGTACTTTGGCCCCGCGTGCGGCCAGTGCCAAAGCGTGCTGCTTGCCCAAACCACCGCCTGCGCCTGTGACGATGGCCACGCGGCCTTTGAAATCGATGCTCATGTGTTTTCCTTGTGACATTGAATGACGGGGCTGACTTGTTTCATCTGCTAATCTGGCCCCAATGACCCCGCAGCCTTCTGCATGAACTTTAAACCAGCCCCAAGGCCTGGCCTGTTACCCGATTGACATCCTCATGGAACTGAACACCACCATCTTGACTGCCCCCCCCTTGGATGCCGCCACCGTGGTGATGCTGCGCGATGGCCCGAGCGGCTTGCAGGTGCTGCTGATGCGCAGGCATCAGGCTTCCAACGTGCTGGGTGGCGCTTATGTCTTTCCGGGCGGCAAACTCGACCCCGATGACCAGAATTCGGCCTGGCTGCAGCGTCTGAGCCAGGACAGTGCCACCTTGCACCAAAGGCTCAATGAGCCCGACATCCCGAGTGAACGCGCTGCAGGCTTGTTTGTGGCCGCCATGCGCGAAGCCTACGAAGAGTGCCGGGTGCTGCTGGGCTGCGCTTCGCACGCGCACACCAAGGCGCAGGCGCTGCTGCACGCCCTGCGCAGCGGCCAGAGTTGGCACGAGGCCTTTGCGGCGCAAGCCCTGGCCTTGCACACCGAACCCCTGCTGCCTTGGTGCCGCTGGATCACGCCTCGTCAGGCCTCTGTGACCAACAAGCGCTTTGACACGCGGTTTTTTGTCACCCAGGTGCCCGACGACCAACTGGCCGAGCACGACAATTTTGAGGCCACGGAAGCCCTCTGGATCCAACCGCGTGAGGCCCTTGTGCGCTACTGGGACCGCGAGATCGAGCTGGCCCCGCCCCAGATCATGAGCCTGGTGCACCTGAGCCGCCATCCGAATGCCCAAAGCGTGCTGACCGAGGCGCAAAGCCGCCGTCCCCCGGTCATCGAGCCCGAGCCTTTTGACCAAGACGGCATCCGCACCATCTGCTACCCGGGCGATCCGCGCCACCCGGTCAAGCAGGCAGCCTTTCCTGGCCCCAGTCGGTTGATGTTCAAAAACAAACGTTTTGAGCCCGATCTGGGCTTGGCCGCGTTGCTTGACTAAAATATGCAGTTAACACGTTTCATTTGTTTACGTGATTTTTGTATTCACTTGTAAACTCGTCCCATGAGCCAAACACCTCAGCCGATCTATTTGTCCATTGAACGGGCCATTGAGTTCATTGGTGATGCCAATGGCGTGCTGTCCCTGCTCAAGACCTTGCAACAAACCCTCAGCGACGATTTGCCCCAACTGCAAGAGTTGCTCGACAAAGGAGAGGTTTACGCCGCCAACCGCATCCTGCACCAGCTCAAGGGTTTTACGCCCGTGTTTTGTGTGGACAGCTTGGTGGAGCTGGTGGTCCAGGTCGAAGGCATGAGCAAGCATGCCGAGGCCAGTGAGCTGAGCACCGCCTACGCCCAACTGGCACCGCAACTGGAAGCTTTGCGCCAGGAAGTGATCGATCACCTGAGCAAGCACAGCCCAGCCTGACCCTTCCCACATTTACTCACCGGTCAGACAAGCCTGACCCCCAAAACAACGGGCCCCGAAGGGCCCGTTGTTTTGTGCACAGCAGCTGATTACTTCAAAGCCTTGAAGCGCACGCGCTTGGGCTTGGCGCCTTCTTCGCCCAGACGGCGTTTCTTGTCGGCTTCGTACTCTTGGTAATTGCCATCAAAGAACACCCACTGGCTGTCGCCTTCGGCGGCCAGGATATGGGTCGCAATGCGGTCCAGGAACCAGCGGTCGTGGCTGATGACCATGACCGAGCCTGCGAATTCCAGCAGCGCGTCTTCCAGGGCGCGCAGGGTTTCCACGTCCAAGTCGTTCGAGGGCTCGTCCAGCAGCAGCACGTTGCCGCCTTCGATCAGGGTCTTGGCCAAGTGCAAACGGCCGCGCTCACCACCCGACAACATGCCGACCTTCTTTTGCTGGTCGCCACCGTTGAAGTTGAAGCGCCCGCAATACGCACGGCTGGCCATCTGGAACTTGCCGACGTTGATGATGTCCAGACCGCCCGAGACGTCTTCCCACACGGTTTTGTTGTTGTCCAGGTCGTCGCGGTTCTGGTCCACAAAGGCCATTTTCACGGTCTGGCCGATGGTGACTTCACCGCTGTCAGGCTGCTCTTTGCCTGCGATCAGCTTGAACAAGGTCGATTTACCGGCGCCGTTGGGGCCGATGATGCCGACGATGGCGCCCGCTGGCACCTTGAAGCTCAGGTTGTCGATCAGCAAACGGTCGCCAAAGGACTTGCTGACGTTTTTGAACTCGAACACCTCGTTACCCAAGCGCTCGGCCACAGGGATGAAGATCTCCTGCGTCTCGTTGCGCTTTTGGTATTCGTGGTCGCTCAACTCTTCGAAGCGGGCCAAACGGGCCTTGCTCTTGGCCTGACGGCCCTTGGGGTTGGCACGCGCCCACTCCAGTTCTTTCTTCATGGCCTTGGAGCGGGCATCTTCGGTGCGCTGCTCGGTGGCCAAACGGGCTTCTTTTTGCTCCAGCCAGCTGGAGTAGTTGCCTTTGTAAGGAATGCCGGAGCCCCTGTCGAGTTCCAAAATCCACTCGGCGGCGTTGTCCAGGAAGTAACGGTCGTGGGTGATCGCCACCACGGTGCCCGAGAAGCGCTGCAAGAACAGCTCCAGCCAGTCCACCGATTCGGCGTCCAAGTGGTTGGTTGGTTCATCGAGCAGCAGCATGTCGGGGCGCGACAGCAGCAAACGGCACAAAGCCACGCGGCGTTTTTCACCGCCCGACAGCTTGCCGATGATGGCGTCCCATGGCGGCAGGCGCAGCGCATCGGCCGCGATTTCGAGTTGGTGCTCTGAGGCGTCACCCGCTGTGGAGATGATGGCTTCGAGTTGGGCCTGTTCGGCGGCCAGCGCGTCAAAGTCGGCGTCTTCTTCGGCGTAGGCGGCGTACACCTCTTCCAGGCGGGCTTGTGCAGCCTTGACCTCGCCCATGCCGCTTTCGACGGCCTCGCGCACGGTTTGCTCCGCGTCCATCACAGGCTCTTGCGGCAGATAACCGATTTTCAGGCCCGCCATGGGGATGGCTTCGCCTTCGATCTCTTTGTCGATACCGGCCATGATTTTGAGCAAGGTGGACTTGCCCGAGCCGTTGGTGCCCAGCACACCGATCTTGGCGCCGGGGAAGAAAGACAGGGAAATGTCTTTGAGAATATGACGTTTGGGCGGCACGATCTTGCCAACCCGGTTCATCGAAAATACGTATTGAGCCATGTGTAAACCTGAATAAAAAAGGCAGAGACCCATCACCCCAAGGGCGTCGGCTCCTCATCGCAGTCCTGCATGTGAGCGCAGCAGCAGCAAATGCAACCCGTCATTATCCCAGCTTGCCGGGCTGGGCATGAAAAAATCAGACTGTGCGCTCGCTCATCTTGCCCGATCGGCTGGAAAACTGCACAAAGCTGTCCAGTGCTTCGAGCTGCACTCGGGCGCTGCGCGAGCCATACACCTCGGCCCGTAGCCAGGCACATTCGGCATCCAGCGCAGTATCAGACGCCAAACTGCACCACCAGACTCGTGCCTCACCATCCCAGCGGTAGCCCCGGGCCTTGAGCTTGTCTTTGGTCTCAAAAGGCGCGCCCGTGGCCCGCAGTTTGTAACGGGTCTGACCCGCCCCGGCCAGCAGGCAGGTCAAGCCAGTCTGGCCGTTGGTCAGGGGCGAAGACAGCACCTGCAGCAGGGCATGGCAATCGACCTGCGCCCGGTGCGCGTCGTAAAACCAGCCGCGCTCGGATGCCAAAAACTCCAGCTTGGCCGAGCCGCTGCCCTCTTTCTTCCAGTCGATACCCTGAAAAGAACAACCCCAGGCCTTGCCCGCAAAGACCGGAAAACGCGCCTCGACAAAAGGCCGATCGAATCCGGCGTTGTGCGCCACAACCAAATCGGCCGCTTGCACCAAGGCGTTCACGGCCGCGTCGTCGATGCGTTGGCCTTGTACCATGCTGTCGTCGATGCCCGTGATTTCGGTGATTTGCGGCGGAATCGGCTTGCCCGGGTCTTCAAACGACTCATAGATGCTGACCGGCCCCACAGGCGCACCCGTGACCGCATCGACCAACACCGACAACATGGCCAGCTCGATGATGCTTTCGCTTTTGCTGTCCAGTCCGGTGGTTTCGGTGTCCAGCACGATCACGCGCCGCGTGGCTTGCCCGTTCACAGCACCGTAGTCGTTGTGAGGCACCATGCGGCGCAAGACGCGAAAGTCTGGGTGCTGCGCCAGCGCCTGGGCCATGGCTTCGTGTTCGGTCATGGCATGCGGCCCCTCGGGCTGGGTGGGCAAGTTGCTGGCGGCCTGCGACGGCTTCAGGCTGGGCTCGGCGGGTGCTTCAGCCAAGGTGGGTGCGCCCCCCACGGCGAGCGAGACAGGCACAGCGATGTGCAGGTCAGCGGCTGGGGGCGCCGCCACCGGCTTGGCCAGCCGAGGACGTACCGTCTTTTTGGGCTTGTCCACTCCGCCCGGCTCAAAGCCGAAAAAATTCATCTGATCACTTTTGTTCATAGGCGAGATTAAACCGCTACTTCGGGCACATCAAAGCCCAAGCAAGACCTATCAGAGGAGAATTTGAGCGCTCGCACCTCAGTCCAGCTTGATCCCCAAATCCACCGCCAACATGATCCACACGGGCACTTCGGCTTCCCAGTCTTTGCGGGTGTCGGCCAAATTTTTGGGTTTGTTGGGAATGGCGAAGGTTTCGCGCAGCTTGGCGGCGCGTTCGGTGTTGGACCAGGCCACGGCTTCATCGGCCATGCGTTTGAGCACGGCTTCGGGCGTGCCCGCTGGGGCCACCAGCGGCAGACCGCCCTCGAGGGTGACCAGTTTTTCGGTGTTGCCTTGCTCGGTGAGGGTGGGCACATCGGGCAATTTGGGTGATCGGTAGCTGCCCGTCACGCCAATGGCGCGCACGCCCCGGGTGGACACGGCATTGAAGGCCTGAAAACTGCCCACAGCGATTTGCAACTGGCCCGAGGCCACATCGAGCCACATGGGCGCTTCGCCCCGGTAGTGCACCGACTGGATTTGGGTGCCCTGCTGGCGGTTGGTCTGGTCGGCCACCATGTGCGGGTAAGAGCCTGGGGCATACGTGCCCATGGAGGTGTTGTTCTTTTTGGCCCAGGCCACGAACTCGGCCATGTTTTTGGCGGGGATCTTGTCGTTGATGCCCACCACCAGAGGCCCCGAAGGGAACACGGTCACGGGGGTGAGGTCTTTGTCCAGGTTGTAAGGCAGCTTGGAGTAAAGAATGCGGTTTTGCCAAAAGGTGCCTGAGGTGCTCATGACAAAGGTGTAGCCGTCCGCTGGCGACTTGGCCACGGCGTCGATGCCGATGATGGCACCCGCGCCGGGTTTGTTTTCAATGACGACGGGGACGCCCAATCGGGTGCTCAGGTAGTCACCATAGTTGCGCGCATAGGCGTCGGTCAGGCCTCCGGGCGGAAAGGCCACCACGATCTTGATGGGCTTGGCTGGCCACGGTGCGGCTTGGGCTTGGGCCTGACCCACCACAACCATGCCGCTCAGGCTGGCGGTCAGGACGGTGGTGGCCAACAAAAATTGGCGGCGTGGTGTTTTGGATGGTTGTGTCATGGGCTGTCTCCCTGGGGTTGTTGTGCGACTTTGAGGGCTCAATCTAGGGCCGCTGCGGTCGGGGTTGAATTGGGGTTTGAACCCATGACGCACAAGCGACAACGACCACACCGGGACCACATAAAAGGCCTCATGCGCGCTTTGTGCGACAATGCAAACCGCTGAGGCCTCCAGTTGCCCCAGCATCAGCACTTCTGCTGGGGCCTGACCCAGGCAACGCTCAAAACAAGCGCCTGCGGTTTCCATGCCCACCTTAAGACTTGTCGACCCACACTGGTCACTGCCAACAGCAGTTGATTGAGTCGACACCCAGCGCCGGACATGGCGCTCCGAAAATGAACTTTGAAGAATTGAACCTGGCCCCGGCCATCATGCAAGCTGTGCGCGAGCTCGGCTACGAAACCCCAACGCCCATCCAGGCCCAAGCCATTCCCGCCGTCTTGGCCGGACAAGACTTGTTGGCCGGTGCGCAAACCGGCACTGGAAAAACCGCCGCCTTCACGCTGCCCATGCTGCACAAGCTGAGCCTGAGTGAGCCTGGCAAAAACCGCTTTGGCGGCAAAGCCATCCGCGCCTTGGTGCTCACGCCGACGCGCGAATTGGCCGCTCAGGTCGAAGAGTCGGTGCGCGACTACGGCAAATACCTCAAGCTCGACTCCACCGTGATCTTCGGTGGCGTGGGCATGAACCCACAAATCAGCAAGGTCAAAAAAGGCGTGGACATTTTGGTCGCCACGCCGGGCCGTCTGTTGGATCTGCAGGGCCAGGGTTTCCTGGACTTGTCCACTGTTGAGATGCTGGTGCTCGACGAAGCCGACCGCATGCTGGACATGGGCTTCATTCACGACGTGAAAAAAGTTCTGGCCTTGGTGCCCAAAGAAAAGCAGAGTTTGCTGTTCTCGGCCACCTTCAGCGACGAGATCCGCGAGTTGGCGGGCAACCTGCTCAAAAACCCCCAGAGCATCCAGGTCACGCCCAGCAACACCACGGTGCAGCGCATCACCCAGGTGATCCACCCCGTGGGCCGCAGCAAGAAAAAAGACGTGTTGTTGCACATCATCCAGAAGCACGACTGGAGCCAGGTGCTGGTGTTCACCCGCACCAAATTTGGCGCCAACAATGTGGCCGACTTCCTGACCAAAAACGGCGTGAAGGCCATGGCCCTGCACGGCAACAAGAGCCAGACCGCCCGCACGCAAGCGCTGGCCGGTTTCAAGAGCGGCGAGATCCGCGCTTTGGTGGCCACCGACATTGCGGCGCGCGGCATCGACATCGAAGACTTGCCACACGTCGTGAACTTTGAAATCCCGAACGTGTCGGAAGACTACGTGCACCGCATTGGCCGCACAGGCCGTGCGGGCGCCAGCGGCGAGGCCGTGAGCTTGGTCTGTTTGGACGAAGAAGGCTTCATGATGGACATCGAGCGCTTCACCAAGCAAGAAATTCCAGTCCAGTTGCTCGAAGGCTTTGGCCCAGAGCAAGGCGAAGTGGCCGAGCCCATCGCCATGGGTCGCCAGACTTTGTGGGGCGGCGCAGGCAAGCCCCCGAGCCGCGATGTGATGGCCGCAGCTGCCAAGGCCGCACGCCAGGACATGATGCAACGCATTCGCGACAACAAAGTCGCGGTCGGCGGTGGCAGTGGTGGCCAACGCCAACCTCGCGCCGAAGGTCAGGGCCAGCCCCGTCCGTCGCGCAACGCTCCGCCACCATCACGCCGCAACGGCCCACAAGGCGCACCGCGTTTTGAAGGCCAGGGCGATGGTCGCCGCGAAGGTGGCCGTGACGGCAACCGCGAAGGTGGTCGTGGCCAGGAGCAGCGTGGCGATCCGCGCTTTGACAACCGGGGTGACGGCCAAGGCCGTCCCGCACCACGCGGCCCACGCCCTGAAGGCCGTGGCCCGGCCCGTGGCGGTCAAGGTGGTGGTCAAGACCGTCGCCGTGATGATGGTGACGAATTGCCACGCCACATCGACCCTCTCAAAACCACACAGTTTGCGCGTCTGGATTTGCCCAACCGCAAGCCCGTGCGCACCAGCGGTCAGCCCGACCCGACCCGCACCAGCATCGACAGTTTGGCCAGCAGTGGCCGCCGTCATGGCGGAGGCGGCGGTGGTGGTGGCTACGGCGGCGGCAACCGTGGTGGCAACGGCGGCGGAGGCCGAGGCTTCGGTCGCTGATCAGCTTCAGTTGAATGGCCTTTGAGCTTGGGCTCAAAGGCTTTTTTCATGGGCCCGCTGGCATCTCTGTTCAGGTCATCTCTTGCGACCTCGAACCCCCTGCGGTCATTGGAATGGACCGTTGGGGTCTAACCCGCAGGCCTTAGGACTTCATTACTGCGGACGCATGAACTGAAGTCTGTCCAAAGCGCTGACGCCAGACAAGCGCACATGTTTTGAAGATTGTCTCAGCGCAAGAAGTTTTCCAGCAGCGCTGCCAACGCTTGTGGTTGGTCGTGCTGCAGCATGTGTCCAGCATCCTGGATCGTGGCGGTTTCCAATTGAGGAACCGACTTCAATCGCTCGTGAAACTCGGCCAGCGTGTATTTGCCCTTCCACCACTGGCTAAGCGAGTCGTCCGAGGCTTCCACCACCAGCACGGGAGCGCGGATGCGGCGGTACATGGCCAGCGCTTCTTCAACATGGAAGAGGTAAGGGTTGATCACTTTGTGGGCCGAGTCGCCCAGAATGCGCCACTGGCCATCGGGGCCTGGTTGCGCCCAGTGTTGGGCCAGCCAGTCGGCTTTGTCCTGGCTCAGGCGGGCGTTGGTCTTCATCAGGCGGGCCGCCACACCAGCGGCGTCGGGGTAGGGCTTGAGCGTGTTGTCGCCCGCGCGTTGTGCTTTGAGCTCATCGAGCCACTGGGCCATCCGGGTGGGGGCTTGGGCAGGCTGGGTGGGGGCCATGCCAAAGCCTTCAAGATTGACCAGTCGGCGGATGCGCTCGGGGCGGGTTCCCGCGTACATCATGACCACGTTGCCGCCCATGCTGTGGCCGACCAGGTCAATCGCTTGGCCGGGGTAGAGCGCGTCGAGCAGGGCGTCCAGATCGGCCAGGTAATCGGGAAACCAGTAGCTGTCGGTGGGTGGGGTCTCGGTCAGTCCATAGCCGCGCCAGTCCATGGCGATGATGGGGCGCTGGCTGACAAAAGCCTCGCTGAAGGCGTCGACCATGAACTGGTACGAGGCGGCCACGTCCATCCAACCGTGGGCCAAAACCAGGGGGGTGGCACCAGCTTGGGCGCTGCCCCAATGGCGGACGTGGAAGCGGCAGCCGCGCAGCGGCACCCATTGGCTTTGTGATTCGCGTTGAACTTGGTACATACTTTCGATCATAAGGAGACTCATGATGAGCGTCAGTCGCAACCCGGACCGCCAGGCCCCCAAACCAGCTCAAGGCACTGCCGATCGTTATCCCGCTATCCACCAGGGCTTTGGCTGGAAAGTGCCCAAACGCTTCAACATGGCGCAGGCTTGCTGCGGGCAATGGGCTGCGCAGCCGTCGACGGCGCGCCGGACGGCCATCCGGGAACATGTGTTGGGCCATGGTCTGGGCCAGAGCTGGACATTCGGCCAACTGCAAACTGCCGCCAACCGCTTAAGCCGCGTGCTGCAGGGCCTGGGCGTGCAGCGCGGCGACCGGGTGGCGATTGTGTTGCCCCAGCGTTTTGAAACCGCCGTGGCCTACATGGCGGTGCTGCAAATGGGCGCGGTGGCCATGCCGCTGTCCATGCTGTTTGGCCCCGAGGCACTGTCTTTTCGCATCAATGACAGCCAGGCCCGTGTGGCGGTGTGTGACGAATCCACCGTGCAGGCTTTGCAGCAAGCGCGGCCCGTCTGCCCCGGTTTTTTAACCCTGATCGGGGTGGGACAGGCGGGGGCGATGGCCGATGTGGATTACGCGCAGGCTGTGTCGAGTCATGCTGGGTCGTTCAAGGCCGTGAGCACCCTGGCCGAAGACCCGGCGGTGTTGATCTACACCAGCGGCACCACCGGCAACCCCAAGGGCGCGCTCATCCCGCACCGGGCACTGATCGGCAACCTGACGGGTTTTGTCTGTAGCCAAAATTGGTTTGGCTTTGATCCCTTCAAGCCTGCGCAAGCCTCCAAAGCGGTGTTCTGGTCACCGGCCGACTGGGCCTGGACCGGAGGCTTGATGGACGCTTTGCTCCCCAGCCTGTACTTTGGGCGGCCCATCGTGGCCTTCAACGGTCGCTTTTCGCCCGAGACGGCTTTTGAGATTTTGCAAAGCCATGCGGTCACGCACACGTTTTTGTTCCCCACCGCGCTCAAAGCCATGATGAAGGCGGTGCCCGATGTGAAAGCCCGCTACCGCCTGAAGCTGCAAGCCATGATGAGTGCGGGCGAAGCGGTGGGTGACGCGGTGTTTGCCTATGTCCAGCAGCAGATGGGCGTGACGGTGAACGAGATGTTTGGCCAGACCGAGATCAATTACGTGGTGGGCAATTGCACGCGACTTTGGCCCGCCAAACCGGGCAGCATGGGCAAGGGCTACCCGGGCCACCAAGTCGCGGTCATCGACGAAGCAGGCCGGTTGTGTCCACCCGGCACGCCGGGCGAGGTGGCCGTGAACCGCTTTGATGTGCACGGCCAGCCCGACCCGGTGTTCTTCTTGGGCTACTGGAACAACGACAAAGCCACGAAGGCCAAATACACAGGCGACTGGTGCCGCACAGGTGATGTGGCCGTCTGCGACGAGGACGGTTACCTTTGGTACCAAGGGCGCACCGACGACATGTTCAAAGCAGCGGGCTACCGCATTGGACCTGGCGAGATTGAAAACTGCCTGGTCAAACACCCAGCCGTGCAGAACGCGGCCGTGGTGCCCAAGCCCGACGCCGACCGGGGTGCGGTGGTCAAGGCGTATGTGGTGCTGTCGCCCGACTGGCATGCCCGCCGGCCTTCGGGTGTGCAGCAAGCTGACTTTGACGACGCGGTGCGCCGCGATCTGCAGGCCCATGTGAAGGGTTTGTTGGCCCCTTACGAATACCCCAAAGAGATCGAATTCATTGACCAACTGCCCATGACCACCACGGGCAAGGTACAGCGCCGGGTGCTGCGCTTGCAGGAAGAAGCCAGGGCCCAAGCTGTTTGAAAAGACCGCGGGGTGTGAGCCTGCTGGCGCAGTTCTGAAAGACCCACTGTGCTTGTCTGTGAGGGTGTTGACCAAGCGTCATGCAACTGCGTTTGAGGGTCTTGGTTTTGGGGCCTTGGGCTGCCCCATGCGACGCATCGCCTACCATGGGGACATGAATCAAGCTTTGCCCCCAGCCCTCAGTGCCGACCTTCACACCCTGAGTGCAGCTGCTGGCCGCATCGCCGTGTATGCGGGCGGTTCCGGGCCGCCCGTGCTCTTGGTGCACAGCATCAATGCGCTGGCTTCGGCCGCTGAAGTACGACCGTTGTTTGAAGCTTTGCGGCAAGACCACAGTGTTTATGCCATCGATTTGCCAGGCTACGGTTTGTCTGAGCGTTTGCCGCGTGCCTACACTGTGGGTGACATGTGCGCTGCCATCAGGCACGTGGCGCTATGGGTGGCGCAGCGCCACCCGGGCCTGCCGCTGCAGGTGTTGAGTGTGTCGCTGTCGTGTGAGTTTGTTGCCCGTCTGGCCCAGGAAACTCCAAATTTGTTCTCTTCATTGGCTTTGGTCAGTCCCACAGGCTTTCGGGGGGGTCAGACGCTGCGCCAGCCTGCCGGCAGTACGCTGTTCATGCCTGGGTTTGACCGATTCTTGCGCCGACCGGGGCCGGGCTGGGGCCGATTCTTGTTTCGGCAACTGTCGCGGCCTTCGGTGGTGCGCTACTTTTTGCGCCGCACCTGGGGCGGCCAGCAGATCGATGAAACGCTGTGGGCCTATGCCGTGCGCACGGCCCGTGTTCCAAATGCCGAGCAAGCGCCCTTGTCTTTTTTGAGTGGTGGTTTGTTCAGTGCAGACATGCACACCGTCTACGAAAGCCTGCGCCTGCCGGTGTGGGTGGTGCACGGCACGCGGGGCGACTTCACCGATTACCGTGCGTTGGACCTGGTGCGTGATCGCTCCAATTGGCAAGTGACGGTGATGGAGGCTGGGGCCATGCCCTACTTTGAAGACCTCGGCGCTTTCATGGCCGCTTATCGAGCCATCTTGGGGCAGTTCGCAAAGTGCGCGTAGTTTCCGTTATCGCTGGCGACAGCATTTGACTGGAAATTGAAAGAAGTTGACGAGCCTTGACCCCGGCATAAACACTCAAGAATCCCACTGCTCGACTAGTACTGACAGAGGGAAAACGGCCAATTTGTTATGCGGGTTTGGAACGTCAAATTTTCTTTGAGGTGACACACTCAGCTGATACAGGTTCCACTCTATCACGGTGAATTGAAGCCGTCAGACTTTTGTCTGGTGACCCTGATATTTTGAGATCCTTGTACATCAACAATCACACTAATGCCTGACCATCAAGCTACCGTGACAGCCTGCAGTCCGAGCGGTGATTGATGACGTTTGATCTGATGACGCTAGCACTTTATATGCTGTATGCAATTGCTAGTAGGCTGACAGTGACATCTTGTGTGAATTGACTTTTGTTTTCAAAGAGTTGGTTCCACTGAGTCAAGCACCATATTGATCACGTCAGCTGGATCAGCGCCGCAAGCATGGCAAAAATCAATGAACAGTAAGTTATCAAGGTAGCGCTCGCGCCGCTCGATCTTTGATAAGTTAGATTGCTCCATGCTCAGCTGTTTGGCCAGTTGTACCTGTGTATGCCCAGCTTTCTGACGTACGTCCCTCTGTACAACGCGCAGTTTTGCGTAGCGTTTGTGATGAAGTGAGCTAAGCATCTTGCAATGGTCTAGTCCATTCTGATATAGTCCAATTTGATTTTATTAAATTTACAAATGAAAATAGCTGGATGCGCCATGATTAATAAAAGCTTGTTCTTGCCATTAGTTATTACTTTATTTATGTCAGGCTGTGCTAGTCTTGATTATGCGAATAATTTAAAAACTGATGAATTGCTTTATGATAATAGATCATCTTTTGCTGTAACTGATTATAAATCAGTTGGATCAGATCGACATGGTTTTGTTGGTATAGATACGTCTGATGAGTCTGCAAAGATCGATCAACTTTTTCCCGTAAAATTTCCCACTGATTCTGATTTGGAAAAGTTACATAACCATAATCATAGAATGAGGCTGGGTCAAGCTTTGGTTTTTACGGCGGATATTGATCCAAGAACAAGCGGATTTCTTAAAGACTCAAAGAATAGGCCATTATCGATATCTGGTAGATTTGAACCTAATGCTAACTCAGCGATAACTCAAGGCGTCGCTTCCGGTGTAATGATTGGAGCAACTTCAGGTGTTATGGCTATTAACTCAATTAACAATCAAGTTGCTTCTGCAGGACTTAAATTGTCTGATGTTGGTAATAATGCTGTAATGGGTGGACAAATGGCGCAAGGCTTAATCGCTGGTTTAATTGCAGGTGGAATTCATGCTTCGATGGCTGAAAGTGCAGTTAACGGAATTATTTCTGGAAAGAATTTCGGTGAGCGTATGGAAGCTACTACACTTACGGCAGCACATTTACTCCCTAATCTCGCAGCACTAGGTCCAGATGGATTAATAAGGAGTTCTGCACCAGTTGTTATTGCTCCTGGCATTATTAAGCGATACTTTTTGCGGTTTGGTCAAAAAACATTGGATTACAAAAATGAATATTATTTGATAACTGCAATTGGGGTGTTTCGCGGTAAAGAATATGAAAATAATTATCCAAACACTCTAGGGTGGAGTTACAGTATTTCAAATATGTCATTACTTTATTTGAGCCCTGACGATGTTTCTGATCCAGAGAAGTCATTCCGTGCTATCAAAAGAGAGACTGCAGGGAAAAAAATGTTCTAAATCCTATCCGGACTGTTGTTTTTTTGCATCTATAGGCGTTGCTGTTAATTTTTTCGTATGATATGCAACATCAGGAACTATCTACATTTCTACCGGTGCTCCTGAAAGACAAAAGGTGACTTCAAGTATTATTTAGTATTAAATTAATTTTCTAAATTTCTGGATGACTCCGTCTGCACCTGTAGGCACATATGAAAGGAGTCACTATGACTTTAGAAATCAATACTTCATCTACTTCGACCGCTGCTCTAGAGTGGTACGCTAAAGGTTATCTCACCTGTCCGATTGTTAAAGGGCAGAAGAACCCAAGCACCAACATTACGAAATGGCTTGCTAGCTTCTCTGAACAACAGATCGAACAACATTGGGAAGATCATCCAGAAGATGATGTTGCCTTGTATTGCTCTAATGGGTTGGTAGTGTTAGATGCAGATTCACCAGAATCTCAAAAAGCTATAGAAGACTTAGAGACGAAACACCAGCTGTACTCAAACCTGAAGGTACAGACTAAAAAAGGTTTTCATTACTACTATCGGCAAGATGCAGGCTTGAAAATTAAGCAAGCGGGACATAGCACAGAGAACAATCCTGAGCGAATTGATATCCGTTGCGGAAACTCATACATCATTGCTCCACCTAGTACCGATAAGGAGCTAATGGACGCTGAGATTGTTCCCTTTGATCAACTTGTAGAGCTGACACAAGCCTTTGTTGATGATCTATTGATGCACAACGGCACTGCTCCTGCGCTCAAGCTGAAATTTTTACCAACACCAGGAGCAAAAAAGAATTTTCTACCCACGTCAAAGAATGAAAAACTTCTGGCAATTCGAGCATTGATCGCACCGCTTGATCCAGATATCGGACATGACGAATGGCGAAATGTATTGATGGCTATTCATCATGCAACTGATGGCTCGGAAGAAGGACTCGCCATTGCGGATGAATGGTCAAGTGCAGGAGTTAAGTATGAGGGGACTTCAAAAATTGCATACAGATGGAATTCGTTCTCTTTGAATTCTGATGCTCAGATTACGATGGGTAGTATTTGGCACATGCTGAAAGAGCGTGGTCTAGATGCAAATCAGATTCTGAAAAAAGCGAATCTACACACCCATACAGGTGATGCCCTGGGCCATTCGTTTGTGAATGATAAGGGGGTTGTTCAAGCACTAACTTCTAATGGTTTTCCGCATCAACCAATCGGAAGATCAATACAGTTACCTGCTACTTTTGATAACTTTCATCACCTTGCTAAAGCATACGGCATTTCAATCCGATACAACGAAATTACGAAAAAGACTTCAATCGATATTCCTCATTTGAAGACCTCTATCGACAATGCAGACAACGTGAAAAGAAGTCACATTAGGAGCTTATGTTCTCTTAATAAGTATTCAAGTTCAGTTGTCAACGATTTTTGTGAAGCATTAGCAGACTTGAATGTTTATAACCCGGTTCGGGATTGGATCGCTTCCTCTCCTTGGGATGGTATTGATCGTCTTGAAGCTTTTTATGCAACGGTAGTAGCTGATGATGATTTTCCGGAGGATTTCAAAAAGACCCTAATGAAACGCTGGATGATCGGTGCTGTAGCAGCTGTATTCATGCCAAGTGGTTTTCATTGCAGGGGGGTACTGACGTTCTCAGGCAAACAAGGCCTTGGAAAAACATCATGGTTAAATTCGTTAGTTTCAGATGAGAAGTTGCGTAGTGAAGTAGTCTTAACAGGTCACTGCTTGGATGCATCAAACAAAGATTCCTTGAGTACGGCTATCAGTAATTGGCTTGTGGAGTTTGGTGAAGTTGAGGCAACTTTTAGGAAACCAGTGTCACTTCTAAAATCATTCGTAACTAATGATAAAGATATTTTTCGTCGGCCATATGCATCTGCTGATTCGACATACCCTCGACGAACTGTTTTTTTTGCATCTGTGAATGACACCAACTTTCTGAATGACATCACTGGCAACAGCCGTTGGTGGACAATTCCTATTCAGAGCGTCAATTATCAGCATGGACTTGATATGCAACAGGTTTTTGCTCAGTTCAAAGAGGAGTGCTATGACAAAGATGTTAAGTGGTATCTAACAAATGAAGAAGAAGCTCAGCTAACAATCCTGAACAAAGATGCCGAAGTTATCAGTCCGATTCGTGAATTGACATTAGCTTATTTGAATCGAGCTGAGGGTGAAGAAACTAATTTCTTGTCAGCAACTCAATTTCTCAGAGTTCTAAAAATTGAAAATCCAAAGATGGGACAAATCAAAGAGGTTCGTGTGGTTCTAAAAGAGCGCCTTGGTAAAGATAGGAAGAGCAATGGTGTACAGGGATGGGAAATTCCAATGATTGATTTTTAATCTTTATTCTTCCAGGGTAATAGGGTTGTAGGGTCGTAGTTAATAAACTTAATTGGTGTATTGGTTATATAAAGCGCAGCATTTAATGCATGTGTACTTTATAAAAACAGTAACCCTATGACCCTACTACCCTTACTCTCATGTCCAATAGAACATCCACTGCCACATGATGAAGCCCTCTGATATCGAAAAAATAATTCTAAAAGTAGCATTTTAGATTCGGCGCAAATTATTCAGAGGAACCAAACTGAATTTGGGTGTTTTTTAACAACATTTGGCCTATTTAACAGCCAATTCTTAACTACACAAGAACAACACACGATCAGAGCGACAACAAGCTCTTTACTTTCGTAAGCTTGCAGTCACATCTCTAGACAGTTTGAGGCTTGTATAAATAAACAGTATCATGAGTCCTTGCCCTACTGAGTTAGACCCCTTAACCACAGCCCCGTCGGTATTTCTTAAACTAAGAAACAGAAATCCGACCATGGATATGACTATGTATTCAGCGACATCACTCGACTTGGTGTGGTGACAGCCCCTGCGGCAGATCACACAGAAAAGAGCGAAAAACACTTAGGGAGATTGGTGTGAGATGAAATTCAGTCGAGAAAAAGCCACTGATCCCGTATCCGGGAACAAAGGGGCGAGACTCATCGCTAGGAATTACCTTTGAGTAGTTGTCAATCGCTGCATCACTCAAGCGCAAATAATTATCAAAAACGTAGAGAATGGGGTCTTCCTTGTGTCTACACGCCAGAAGAAAGAAAGTTGATGCCTGAAATTGTTTACGTTCTGACCAATGAAGCCATGGAAGGCATGGTCAAGATTGGACGCACAACCACCAGCGTAGAGCAACGCATCAGGGAGTTAGACAACACCAGCATGCCTTTACCTTTCCAGTGCTTCTATGCGGCTGAGGTTGGCAACTCCGCTTTGGTTGAAGGCAAACTGCATCGCATCTTTTCAGACAAGCGCATTCGTTCAAACCGTGAATTTTTCCGTGCAGACGCCAATCAGGTCAAAGAAGCGATTCAACTTGCGGAACTCAAAGAGGTCACGCCCAAGGTTGATGTGGTCGTGGATGCCTCCGATGTGCAAGCCTTGCAAAGAGCCGTGGCAACAGAAGAGCGCAGGACACGTCTCAGATTTTCAGAGTTGGGCATTCCTGTCGGTGCAATGTTGATCTTTACAAAAGACTCCAACGTCACCTGCACAGTGGTAGCCGATGGTAGAGTGCAATACCAAGGGCAATCGCTTTCTCCAAGTGGAGCCGCGCTAATTGCTTTGCGAAATATGGGATACCAATGGTCTTCCGTCAGTGGTAACGATTACTGGCAGTATGAGGATGAGACTCTCGCTGCCCGTCGCCTTCGTCTTGAAGATGAACAGCATTAATTTACAAGTACAACAAAAATAATGAACGCTGTAGAAATTGAAGCCGCACTATCGGACCTTTCAGTTGAGCCCTTTGACGCACAGGAATTTCCATATCAATTCCTTGCTGCCTTTGGCAACAAAGAGGTTGCTCTCAAGCGGCTACGTACTGGTAACAACAACGCTTCAGACTTGCCTAATGGCGTACTGCTACGCAACAACATCCATCTAGCAACTTGTGAGGTTGGTAAGGTTCCTGAAACATTACAAGCCCTGCGCTTAAGTCCATCTAACGCGAAAGCAAAAGCCAAATTCATTTTGGCTACCGATGGTGAAACGATTGAGGCAGAGGAATTAATTACGGGTGAGACCGTCACTTCTGCTTATACGGACTTTCCGAATCACTTCGGTATGTTCTTGCCCTTGGCTGGCATCTCCACCATCAAGGAAATCAAAGACAACCCAATTGATGTTCGTGCTACAGGACGACTCAATAAGTTGTATGTAGAGTTGCTTCGTGAGAACCCTGAATGGGCAAAGGCAGAGCGACGTGGAGACATGAACCACTTCATGTCACGACTTATTTTTTGTTTCTTTGCAGAAGACACGGGCATCTTTAACAGCACAGGTTTGTTCTCCAAGACGGTAGAACAAATGAGTGAGCGAGATGGCTCCAACGCTCATGAAGTGTTGGAGGCAGTTTTTCGTGCAATGAACATCAAGACTAAAGATCGGGCAAATGCACAACCGAAATTGCCCAATTGGGCAGGCGTATTTCCGTATGTGAACGGTGGACTGTTCTCAGGTAGCACCGAAGTACCACGCTTCAGTAGGATTGCAAGAACCTACCTTAGTCACGCAGCCAATCTGAACTGGAAAGAAATTAACCCAGACATCTTCGGCAGCATGATCCAAGCAGTTGCAGATGATGAAGAGCGTGGTGCCTTGGGTATGCACTACACCAGTGTTCCCAATATTCTCAAAGTTCTAAATCCATTGTTTTTGGATGACCTGCGAACGCAACTTGAAGTCTGTGGTGATAACAAAGCCAAATTGCTCAACTTGCGAAAGCGCATGGCCCGCATTCGCGTGTTTGATCCTGCATGTGGCTCAGGAAACTTCCTTGTTATCGCATACAAGCAGATGCGTGAAATTGAAGCAGAGATTAATCGTCGAAGAGGTGAGGAACTTCTTGGTAGTGAGATCCCTCTGACTAACTTCAGGGGTATTGAACTTCGAGACTTCCCTGCAGAAATTGCACGATTGGCTTTGATCATTGCTGAGTTCCAGTGCGATGTTCTCTACCGCGGGCAGCAAGATGCATTGGCTGAATTTTTGCCACTTGACGCCGAAAATTGGATCGTTTGTGACAACTCTTTAGTTGTTGATTGGTCAAAAATATTTCCTAAGAATGGAACTACAGTAAAAAAAGTTCGTGAAGATTTATTTGATTTGGAAGTTAATTCCAAAGAAATAGAATTTGAAAATGATGGTGGTGAAACGTATATATGTGGGAATCCGCCATTTGCTGGGCAAAAAAATAAAAATGACTCGCAGCGGCAGGATATGGATCTGGTGATGCCAAGATACATTTCCAAGTATGGTGAGTTGGATTACGTAACTGCTTTTTATATGAAGGCCGCTGACTATGTAAGTATTCATGGTGGTGTCGCAGCCTTAGTTTCTACCAATTCAATTGTGCAGGGACGTCACATTCCCATTCTTTGGCCCGCAATATTTAAACTTGGCTGTGAAATTGTTTTCGGTCATCGATCTTTTCTCTGGAAAAATAATGCCGCCAAAAATGCTTCTGTGTACTGTGTTGTAGTTGGCATTGGTAAAGATTTCACTGGAAAGCGCTTCATTTATGATGAAAATTCTAGGAAAGAAGTTAAATCAATTAATGCCTATTTGACTGAGGGTAGTTCAGTTACTGTTACAAAAAAAGACACTCCTATATCTCCTGATCTGCAAGTTATGCGATCAGGCAATATGCCGTTAGACAATGGATTTCTTTTGTTGTCTTGTGATGATCGTGAAATACTTCTACAGGAAGATCCAAGTGCGATCCTATATGTTAAAAAAATATTGGGGGCTAAGGAGATAAACCAAGGTCTTGAAAGATATTGTTTATGGATTGAAGACGGGGAAGTTCAAGATGCTTCAAAAATTACCTTCATACGTAATCGTATTGATGCATGTAGAGTTTTCAGAAAAACTTCAAGTGCCCCAGGCCTTGCTGAAACTCCGCATGCCTTCCGTGATCGCCATCGTGAAACTAGTCATTCGATTGTTTTGCCTAATTTATCATCTGAGCACAGAAACTATCGAATTCCAATCTTGACTAAAAAAGGTGTCGTAGCCTCCAACCTTGCATTAGCAATTTACGATGGTGAAATATTTCAAATTGCTGTACTTGCAAGTCGTTTGCATCATGTCTGGGTTGAAGCCGTGTGCGGAAAATTTAAACAGGATTTCAGATATTCAAATGATATGGGCTGGCATACCTTTCCTCTTCCTCAGTTAACGGAAATGCAAAAAACAGATTTAAGAAAATCTGCAGAGGAACTACTGCTTGCTCAAGAAAAATATTTCCCTAACTCTTTGAATAAAATTTATAACGATACAAATGGCGAAAATCCAATGCCAGAAGATCTCCAATTAGTCCATCAAAGAAATGATGAACTAATCGAACGAATCTACATTGGTCGCCGATTTAAAAATGACACTGAACGTTTAGGAAAACTTTTTGAGTTGTACGAAAAGATGACTGCTAACAGCACTGGCATCAAAAAAGGGAAAAAGTAATGTCCAAAGAAATGGGTAATCCCAACAATAAATTTCCTGTGCCATCTGTATCAATCAAGACGGCACACACTGGTGCAACCAACAAAGCAAATGCTCTTGGCATGCGAACAATGCAGGAGCGTGCCTATGCCAAGCGAGGCGAGCAGTACTTGCTAATAAAGTCACCTCCTGCTTCAGGCAAGTCACGCGCACTGATGTTCATTGCATTGGACAAACTGAACAACCAAGGTCTTAAGCAAGCACTTGTCGTAGTTCCTGAGCGATCAATCGGTAGCAGTTTTTCAGACGAGCAACTGACCAAATTCGGTTTTTACTGGGACTGGACAGTTGCACCGCAATGGAACCTTTGCAATGCACCAGGTGCAGATGAGCCAAGAGTCGCTAAATCAAAGGTAGATGCTGTTCGCAAGTTTTTGCAATCATCGGACAAGGTACTTGTCTGTACCCATGCCACTTTCCGTTTTGCAGTTGAAGAACTTGGCATTGAGGCGTTCGACGATCGCTTGATCGCGATTGATGAATTTCATCACGTCTCCAGTAATCCAGACAGCATTTTGGGATCACAACTCACTGAAATTATCAATAGAGATAAGACGCATGTAGTTGCAATGACCGGATCCTACTTCCGAGGCGATGGAGAGGCCGTTCTTTCTCCAGTTGACGAAGCCAAGTTCGAGACAGTCACCTACACCTACTATGAGCAACTCAATGGTTACTCATGGTTGAAGTCTTTGGATATTGGCTACTTCTTCTACACAGGTCCATATGTAAATGCAATTCATAAAGTGCTTGATCCAACGCTCAAAACAATTGTTCATATTCCTAATGTCAACGCTCGTGAAGCCCTCAAAGACAAACAAGGGGAAGTTACAAAGATCATGGAGTGTCTCGGTGAGTGGAAGCATGTTGATCCTGTAACAGGCTTTCACTTGATTGCTTCTCCAGATGGCCGAACATTGAAAGTTGCAGACTTGGTTGATGACAGTGACCCAGCACAACGAACCAAGATCCTGTCTGCTCTAAAGGATCCTGCACAAAAGAACAATCGCGACCAAGTTGACATCATCATTGCCCTTGGTATGGCCAAGGAAGGGTTCGATTGGATTTGGTGTGAACATGCGTTGACTGTTGGCTATCGAAGCAGTCTGACTGAAATTGTTCAAATCATCGGAAGAGCCACACGCGATGCAGAGGGCAAGACAAGTGCTCGCTTTACCAACTTGATTGCTGAGCCTGCCGCAGATCAAGCCCTTGTGACGGAAGCCGTTAACGACATGCTGAAAGCAATTTCCGCAAGTCTGTTGATGGAGCAAGTCCTTGCGCCACGCTACGAATTCACTCCAAAGGATGCTGGGCCTAGGGAAGGTTTTGACTACGGCCCTGAGGGGTACGAAAAGGGTAAGACAAACGTTGGTGTCAATGAAGCCACGGGCCAATATCATGTTGAAATTAACGGGCTGACAACTCCTCAAAGCAAAGAAGCCAGTCGCATTTGCAAGGAAGACCTGAATGAAGTTGTCACGACCTTCCTGCAAGACAAGACTTCTCTTGAGCAGGGACTATTTGATAAAGAGCATGTTCTGCCACAAGAGTTGACGCAACTACGTATGGGAAAGATCGTTCGCGAACGCTACCCAGACTTGAGTGATCATGACCAAGAGGCAATTCGTCAACACGCTGTGGCCGCAATGAATGTGACTCAGCAAGCCAAGTTGGAACTTTCTAAAGCGGCATCAAATGGAGAGGATGAGCCACAAGGCAGCACGGCCTTGCTGGATGGTGTGCGTAAATTCGTCAACGTGCGAGACCTTGACATTGAATTGATTGATCAGATCAACCCATTTGATGCGGCATATTCGGTCTTGGCCAAGTCAATGGATGAGAAGTTACTCAAGCAAGTACAGGCCACTATCGAAGCGAAAAAAGTCAGCATCTCAGAAGATGATGCTCGCGATTTGGCGAAACGAGCCTTGCAATTCAAAATGGAAAGAGGGCGCTTGCCCGACATCAACTCAGCGGATGCTTGGGAAAAACGCATGGCTGAAGGCGTGGCGGCATTGGCACGCTACCGAGCACAGGCTAAAGCGGCAGAGGATAAGAATAACAATGTCTAATCGAAATGACGATGATGATCTTCTAGACGCCCTTGGAGTCGTGGCTGAGCCTGTCAAGGTTGCGAGTCGTTCTGCCTTTGTAGAGCGAATCATTGCTGGCTTTGAAGACATACAACGGTTTTACGAAGAGCACAAAAGACAGCCTGTCAATTCTGAAGGGCTAGATATTTTTGAGCGACTGTATGCGGTGAGGCTTGAGCAACTTCGCAAATTACCTGAGGCACGTGCTGTACTCGTTCAGTTTGATACTCATAACCTGTTGGGCTCGCCTGCGACGCATAACGTAAAAATTGATGAACTGAGCGAAGACGCACTGCTTGCTGAACTTGGTGTTTCTGCTGAGCCGTCAAGTGCTGATGACATAACAGTTTTGCGTCATGTGAGAACAAATGCAGATCGGCAAGCGGCAGAGGAAATTGCTGACCGTACTCCATGCAAGGATTTCAAGACGTTCAAACCCTTGTTTGAGCAAGCGGAACGGGAACTGAAATCGGATACACGTAAGGCTCTTCGTTTCGGTCGCGATGCAAATATTCAACTGCATGACTTCTTCATCTTGGAAGGCCAGTTTGCTTATGTTGCCGAGATGGGTGAGTCATTCAAAACTCAGACAAGTCACACCGATGCTCGCTTGCGAGTCATCTTTGGTAATGGCACTGAGAGTAACTTGCTGCTTCGCTCGCTGCAAAAAGCCTTGTGGAAAGACGAGACTGGTCGTCGTCTGACAAGTACCGACATGGGGCCTTTGTTTGCTGATCAGGCTGAGCCAGAGGACATTGAGTCCGGCACGATCTATGTGCTTCGTAGTCAGTCAACTCATCCATACGTTACAGAGCATCGTGAATTGATTCACAAAATTGGTGTCACTGGCGGTAAGGTTGAGACACGCATCTCTGGTGCTGATAAGGATGCAACTTACCTATTGGCTGGTGTTGAAGTGATCGCAACATATAAGTTGCACAACATCAACAGAGTGAAGATGGAAAACCTTTTTCATCGTATCTTTAGTGTTGCGCAAATTGACATAAGCATTGATGACCGTTTTGGCAATCCAGTTAAGCCTAGAGAGTGGTTTCTTGTGCCTCTACAAGTGATCGATGAAGCGGTGCAACGGGTCAAAGATGGAACTATTGCTGATGTTGTCTACGATCTGAGTACTGCTGAGTTTAAGAATATTTGATATGAATAACTTTCCGAACATCTACAGTGATTCTTTCATTGACTATGCTCTGAATGTGATCAAACCACGTTTACTCGAAATGAAATTGTTGATTCAGCAAGCGGAGAGTCCATCTAAAGAAATCTTTGAGAATTCGCCTGACTTAGAGAGTTCGATTCTGAACGTGATCCTCGATTCATTGCCGACACACACTCTCTTGAGTAAACAGTTATTGGATAGTGCACAAATGCGAAATTCATTAAAGGAATTTTTACTCGGTCCTGCGCAGTTGCTAGAGGAACTTCGTGAAAAAAGTCTAAGCGTATGAAAAAAGAAACACCCTCCATACCTCCAGTGATTGATTTCCCAACAAGTCTTTTGCCTATCGTGGATAAGGTGGTTGCTCATGCAATTAAAGGAACTGCTTTACCGAAGAACTTAAGCAAGTTGGTTGATTGGTTCGAGGACGAAGGCTGGGATGACTTGTGCTCTGCATGGGCTGAAGAATTTGTCGCGCTGAAACTATTTGAAATGGCTTGGCTAAATTTTTCAGACCGAGAATTGCTGACAAATCTTGATGAGCCCATCTCAGTCACAGACGAAGAAAGACTGACTTATGCCCGTGAATTGGTTAAAAGGGCATTCGAGGAGTCAGATGGTTATGCTTGTCCAACAGTGCACGCAGTACAAATTTCCAATAAGCAAGGACAAGAGGCAATCCTTGGATGGCTCATGCCAATTCATGGACAGGGCGGACCTGTTGCTGAATTTCAAGGAGTTTTCCTAGATAAGTCGCAGTTCTATCAATCTCTGCGTGATGCTGATTATGTACTCGCACCAGAAGAAAAATCACTGAAAAATGAAACGATTTTGAGGCTGTGGGCTAAGCCGTCTAAGCCAACTCGCAATGTCACTGTCTCAGTAGCGTGGGGGAATGAATTACATGATTGCCCAATGTCCCAACGCACATGGCAAAGGGTATTGTCTGGCAATAACATAAGAAGAGTTGAATCATTTTTCTATGAAGGTAAGCGATTCAAGGCTGATTGGATGTTCAACTATTCAGGCTTTGGCTCGCTTTTAGTTACCTACGGCGATGAAGCGGTAGGTTTCGACGGCAGCCTGTCCGAAGCACAGATACTGGTAGATGACGAACCTGTCGCTTGGTTTGATGATAGTCATCATCCTGTTTAAGGGCTCGAAAGTTACACCATGACAACCTACAGTTTTACACTTGAACTATCTGAGCAAGAGTTATGGTCAGTGGAGGAGGCGCTTAAGTTCTATGTGACGCCTGAAGCCGCAAAGTTGAGGGCAGAGCGACCAGATCTAGTTCGATACGCTGGTCTTGAGCACATCTATCGAATTCTTGGGACTAAAAAACTGTATGACCAACCGCAGTTGACCAGTTCCTCATCGTTTGTTTTCTTAGGCAACAACAGCGAGTCGGACGAAAGCCACTATCAATTTGTCGACATGTTTTCTACGATTTCTCAAGCTGAAAAATTTATCTTGATTGAGGAAGTAGCCAACGCATTACTAGTGGATCCATTGCCAGAATTTGAGAGTGCTGTCTTTGCTCAGTTGTTTCATTCGCCAACCTTTCAGCAACGGGTGATTAATCAACTTTACGAAATGGTGCTTAGTGACACGCATCTAATCAAATCAATCTTAAACGTGCCCAAACATGCTTATTGGTTCCATGAGCAGGTTGCAAAGAAAATTCACTCCAAGTACTTAGGTACTTGAGAAGTCAAGGCACATGCTAATTACAGATCGGATACTTTGATGGAAGAGATGACGAAACGAATTGCACATCTAGGGTTCATTCAAGCCATCATTACTCGAATGGGGACGAATTCTTTTTTGCTGAAAGGTTGGAGTGTGACGCTCGTAGCGGCAATGTTTGCACTGGCTGTTAAAGATGCAGATAAATCATTCATGCTGCTTGCTTATTTTCCCGTTTTTGTTTTTTGGTGGCTTGACGGTTTTTTTCTCTACACTGAAAAGTTGTATAGATGCTTGTATGAGAAAGTTGCTTCCGGTGAAATCTCAAGTGACAGATTCATTCTGGATACTTCAATCGTGAGAGATGATGCTCCCAACATCTTGAGTGTTCTTTTTTCAAAGACGCTGCTCACTTTTCACATTGTCGTAGTGGGTGTAGTACTAATGGCGATGTATGTTTTAGCCATGTGATGCAGGTTCAATTAAAACTTTATGGTCTATGACAAAAAGGCAAGTGTTCTACAGTTTTCATTACGACAAAGACGTGATGCGAGTTCAACAAGTTCGTAATATTGGGGCTCTTGATGACAACAAACCAGTTGCCCCAAACAATTGGGAGCAAGTTAAACGTGCTGGTGATGCTTCCATACATAAATGGATTGATGACAACATGAGATGGCGTTCGTGTGTTGTTGTCCTTGTTGGAGAGCAAACTGCATCTCGTCGATGGGTAAAGTATGAAATCAAGAAAGCGTGGGAGGATGGAAAAGGGCTCCTTGCAGTGCGTATTCATAATTTGAAATGTCCACGTAATGGATTCGGTACTACTGGTCCAAATCCTTTTGATGGTTTGCATTTCAAGCAAGGCGATCGACTCATAGTCCCAAGAATCCACTCGCCAAATGCTCTTAATCCTCATGCTGATATTGCAGCAAATTTGGAAAACTGGATTGAGGAAGCAATTCACCAAAGGCGATACCAAACGTGATCTACGAAGTTGTTCTTGCAGATATTGCCAAGCAGGCAGACATTGAGGCGGTGGTGAACTCAGCCAATGCAAACCTGCGCTTTGGCTCGGGAGTTGCAGGGGCAATTCATAGTGCTGCTGGACCGGAACTTGAAGACTATTGCGAACCCTACGCACCGTTGCCATTTGGTGCAGCGTTGGTGACTCCAGGCTTCAACTTGCCAAACAAGTTTGTCATCCATGTTAGGGCAGCGCACTACCTAAACGATGATGAACCAGAGGCTGTCCTGCAAAAGTGTGTTCAATCAGTGGTTGCGGCAGCGAACCAAAACGCCATTACCAGTATGGCAATTCCGGCAATTGGTACAGGCGTTTTCAAGTTTCCCAAGGAACTTTCGGCGTCAATCATGGCGACTAGTTTTCGCCAGTGTTTTGAGCAGCCCACTTCGTTGCAGAAGGTCAGAATTTGTGTTGCTGATGCAGACACAAAAGCGCTGTTTGAGCGGGCATTTTTTACAGCCTGAGGCCCTCAAATTTTCCGCAAATCAGGTGTACTACAATTGAAAAATTCGCGCTGTAACCTGCAAAAATGCTGGCGGTCTATATTTTCTGGGCGTCTTCAGCTTCCAGGGTCAACTTTGGCAACGACAGGTAAATTGAGGGTTTCTAGCGTCTCAATAGCTTGTTTCAGCTGTTCGATTTGTGGGTGGGTGTAGACCCGAGCACCGATACTGCCCTGAGATTCATGGCCTAGCAGTCTGTCGATGATCGGTTCGGGAACATTCGACCTAGTTAGTGATGTACGGACGGTATGTCTAAAGCTGTGAAAAACCAATGTATCCGGTACGTCCAGTGATCGTCGGAAGCTTCCAAACCACTGGCTGAAAAAGCTCCCAGGTTTGCCATCTCGAAGTGGTAGGTCAGGCCAAAGGCTAATGCTCTTCTGAGAACTCGCATACTCAAGAAATCCTAAGCGAATCAGCTCAGAATGAATTGGAATTCTTCGAACACTGGCAGTCGTTTTTACATGTTGCCCCTCACCTTGATCGGTGATCTTGATCAAAGGTACATGTCCAGAAGTGTCGATGTCTTGCACAAGTAATTGGCAGAGTTCTGAACACCGTGCTCCTGTGTACAGCGCCAGCAGTGGTATCCAGTAAGCGGCTAATCCACCAGCTTTCTTGTCTTTCGGTAATTGTCCGTTTTGCCAGATTTCATGACCCAGCAATTTTTGAAGCCAATCGGTTGACCAGACCTGTCTAGAGGCCGTTGTTTTGCTTTTTATGTCCAACCCTACCCACGGACTTTTGGGTATCAGCTCCAAGTCCTGAGCAGCGTATTTCAACAAGCTTTTGACCCAGTTCAAGCGATCTCTAGCTGTCTTTGATGTGGTGGGCAATGTTTGTAGGAATGAGCGAAATTCATTCCCCAAGCTTCGAGTCATTTGGTTCAATGGTGGGTTGTGTGTGTGCTGCTCAAAGAGCTTAACTGCACGATTGCATGCAGCAATTGAATCAGCAGTTCTACGGCTAGCTTGAACCCAGAGGTCGTACACATCTCGAAGTAGCACAGGTTTTGCAGTGTCGGGCGTTGCAGCCTTACAGCGATTGATGTCTGTCAATATCTCTATTCTTTTCGGATGGAATGATTCGCCCCAAAGAATCTCAGCACGTTTGATCGTCCCCAAGCGTATGGCTTCACGGTGGCTACAACGGCCAAGAGAAGTTACGACTTTTCCGCTTTTGTAGCGGTCTAAAAGAGGGTGGTGAAGAGGAAGAACGACTCGGAGGTAGTAAGCGCCCCCACGATCGAAAAGACCGGTTAACTGTGCCATGTGACCATCCTGTTGGATCCAAGGTGACACAGCTGAGTGATACAAATGAACAGAATTTAGGTCCGAATTCACGGTAACCTAGTGATCTAATTCACTTTTAAAAGAATAAGGTGACGAGCCTTGACCCCGGCACTGGATTCACAGTTAGGGCTGCTTGGTTCCCCACCTGACCCGGTTGGCCGCTTCACCATGCGGGAAGGCCCGTCGGGGGTGATTGTAGGCGAGCTGGCAAGGGCTTTTCACCACGGGCCTGTTTTTTATGGTTTTACAGCCGATCGATCCAGCTCCCGTGCAATGACTTGTCCCTGGCCAAGACGGGGGTCACAGGGGCATCCCGCCAGCCCGATAGAATCAGCACCCATGTCTTACCTCGTTCTCGCGCGCAAATACCGCCCCCGCAATTTCACCGAAATGGTGGGGCAGGAGCACGTGGTACAGGCCTTGACCAATGCCTTGGTGCAGCAGCGGCTGCACCATGCCTACTTGTTCACGGGGACTCGGGGTGTGGGCAAGACCACGGTCTCGCGTATTTTGGCCAAGTCGCTCAACTGCCAAGGCGCAGACGGGCAGGGTGGCATCACCGCCCAGCCCTGTGGCGTTTGCCAGGCTTGCCGCGACATCGACGCCGGTCGCTTTGTGGACTACACCGAGCTGGATGCCGCGTCGAACCGGGGTGTGGACGAGGTGCAAAGCCTGCTGGAGCAGGCGGTCTATAAGCCTGTGCAAGGCCGCTTCAAGGTCTTCATGATCGATGAGGTGCACATGCTCACAAACACCGCGTTCAACGCAATGTTGAAGACCCTGGAAGAACCCCCCGAATATCTGAAGTTTGTGCTGGCCACGACCGACCCACAAAAAGTGCCTGTGACGGTGCTGTCGCGATGCTTGCAGTTCAACCTGCGCCCCATGGCCCCAGAGACGGTGTTTGAACACCTGACCCAAGTGTTGTCGGCCGAGCAACTGAGCGCCGAGCCGCTGGCTTTGCGCTTGCTGGCCCGCGCCGCACGCGGCTCCATGCGTGACGCGCTGAGTCTGACCGATCAGGCCATTGCCTTTGGCAACGGCCAGTTGCAAGAAGCGGGTGTTCGCCAGATGTTGGGCAGCGTGGACCGCAGCCATGTCTTGCAACTCATCCGTGCTTTGACCGATGGCGACGGGGCCACTGTGGTCAACCAGGTCAATGCCTTGCGCCTGCAAGGCGTGTCGGCCGCCGCCACGCTGGAAGACATGGCCATGCTGCTGCAGCGGATGGCCGTGATGCAGATGGTGCCCGGCATGGCACAAGACGGTGAAGACCCCGACACGCTGGGCTTGGCCGAACTGGCCGCTGCCATGCCCGCCGAAGAGACCCAATTGCTCTACAGCCTTTGCCTGCACGGCCGCACCGAGCTGGGCCTGGCCCCTGACGAGTACGCGGCGCTGACCATGGTGCTGCTGCGACTGCTGGCCTTCAAGCCATCAGCGGCAACGGCAGAAAAAAAAAGTCCGCTGACCAGCCCTAACGCCAGTTCCCGCCCTCGGGTAGAAGCGGTTGCTGCTTCCACTGCACCTCTATCAACTGGGGAATTAACGCCCAGAGCAGCCGCTGGTGCGGCGCCGTTCAGCCCTGGTGCTGCCATGCCCGTTCGCACAGAGCAGGCTGCGTCAGCGCCATCGCCGGTCAACCCGGCAGCTTCTGTGCTTGCCCGCGCGGCCTTGGATAGCCCGCCACCCGCAACCGCTGCACCCAAGACGGAGCCTGTTTTAACTTCGCCCGTTGTGCCGGCTGCCGCCCCTGCCAGCGACGAGCCACCGCCTTGGGAAGATTGGCCGGACACGACCGATTACGCGGAGCAAGACGCACTGGCCTCGGCCCCGGCCATGGCGGCCCCATCTGCGCCCGCGTTGCGCGCTTTGCCCGTTCGTGAAGCGCCCGCGCCATCGGCCCGGCTGGACATGCCCCGAACAGCTGCCCCTGTTGCGGTGCAGGCCACGCCCGAAGGCGATGTCTGGCTGAACGTGGTGCAAGGCCTGTTGGACCAGGAAGCCATTACCGCGCTGGTGCGCGAGTTGGCGCTGCAGTCGCAACTGCTCGGCCGCGATGGTGCGCAGTGGCAGCTGCGCGTGGAGCGCGAAACCCTGAACCACACCGCCAGCCGCGAACGCTTGCAGGCAGCTTTGCTTGCAGCGGGGCATGGCGATGTGAAGCTGCACATCGAAATCGGCCCGGTGAGCGACAGTCCGGCTCGTCGCTTGGCGGTGAAAGCTGCCGAAAAAATGCAGGCCGCGCAAGAGCTCATTCAAAACGACCCCTTGGTGCAGGCCATGGTGCGTGATTTCGGGGCCAAAATCGTGCCCGGCAGCATCCAGCTGATTTAATTTCTCCCCCCCTCATTTCTCATTTCATTTCTAAGGAAACACCATGTTCAACAAAGGACAACTCGCCGGCCTCATGAAGCAGGCCCAGGCCATGCAGGACAACCTGAAAAAAGCCCAGGACGAACTGGCTTTTGTCGAGGTCGAGGGCCAGTCCGGTTCGGGTATGGTCAAGGTGCTGATGACCTGCAAGCACAGTGTGCGCCGTGTGACCATCGACCCCAGCTTGCTGGCCGATGACAAGGACATGTTGGAGGACCTGGTGGCGGCCGCCTTCAACGATGCCGTGCGCATGGCCGAAGAGGTCTCGCAGCAAAAAATGGGCAAGCTCACCGCTGGTTTGCCACCGGGCATGAAACTGCCTTTCTGAGCGTCTGAACATGGCCGACACCCACGCCCTTGCCACTTTGGTGCAAGCCCTCAAGGGCTTGCCTGGGGTGGGCATCAAGTCGGCCCAGCGCATGGCTTTTCAGTTGCTGCAAAACGACCGGGCTACGGCGCGGCAACTGGCCGCTGCTTTGAACAACGCGGTGGACAACATCCGCCACTGCGAGAGCTGCCACACCTTCACCGAAGCACTATTGTGTGACACCTGTCTGGATGCTTCGCGTGACCGCACCCAGCTGTGCGTGATTGAAACCCCAGCAGACCAGTCGGCCATCGAGCGCACAGGCACCTATCGGGGTTTGTATTTTGTGCTCATGGGCAAGCTCAGCCCGCTCGACGGCATTGGCCCGCACGACATTGGCCTGGCCAAACTCAAAAAACGCGTGGCCGATGGCGTCTTGACTGAGGTGATTTTGGCCACCAACTTCACTGCCGAGGGCGAGGCCACTGCGCATGTGATCTCCGAGATGATCCGCCAGCAAGGCCTGCGGGTCACCCGCCTGGCGCGGGGCGTGCCAGCGGGCAGCGAGCTGGAATATGTGGACTTGGGCACCATCGCCCACGCCTTGGTCGATCGGCGCTGACCTTTCTGAGCAGCCCCGCTCATTGGGTCGCTTGGCGACTTGGGGGATTCAAGTCCTTGTGTTGGGGACTTGTCAATTACCGGCAATCCATTACGTGAAAACCCGCTCGGGATCAATCCCGATGCGCGATACATGGCGTCTGATTAAGCTGCAAGCTTGTTCATTTCTTTCTTGGAGTGATGCGGGTGAATTCAGCCCAACCCTCTCGCCGATCGCTGTTGCTGGCTGCTGTGTCAACGCTGGCCGCCACGCAAGCGCCCGCTGCCCGCGCGTCAGAGGTTGGACGAGCCTTGCCGCGTGTGCGTCTGGCCCTGGCCGCCAGCCAAAGCCTGTACCACTTGCCTTTGACCCTGGCCGATCGGTTGGGATTTTTCCGCCAAGCGGGCGTGCAATTGGAGTGGTTGCCTCAGGAGTCGGGCGCCAAAGCCTTGAGTCTGGCCTTGTCAGGTCAGGCCGATGTGATGGCGGGCGCTTACGAACACCTTTTTGGCCTGCACCTGAAGGGGGTCAATTTCCAAAGTTTTGTGCAAATCAGTCGCACGCCGCAGGTGAGTTTGGGTGGCAGCACACGCAGTGGCGTGGCCTGGCGTTCGTTTGCCGATATCCGAGGGGCGCGTCTGGGCATCTCGGCGCTGGACTCCACCACCCATTGGATGGCGTCTCATTGGTTGCTTCGGCATGGTTTGTCCACCGAGGATGTGGTGTTTGTCCCGGTGGGGTCTTCACAGGGCGTCATCGAGGCTCTGCGCAGCGGCAGCATCGATGCCCTGTGCAATCCCGACCCAGTGATGCATTGGCTGGAGCAAAAAAACGACGTTCGATTGCTGGGTGATGCCCGGACATTGCAGGGCACACGCCAGCTGATGGGGGGCGCTGTGCCCGGAGCCAGCTTGTATGCACATGCTGATTTTCTGCAGCAGCACCCCGAACGGGCGCAGGCCTTGAGTGATGGTGTGGTGCAGGCTCTCAAGTGGCTGCAGACGGCGGGCTTGACCGACATTTTGAAGACGGTACCCAGCAGCCACTGGATGGGGGATCGGGCTATGTATTTGGGGGCTTTTCAAAAGCTGCGAGAGTCTTACGCTGTGGATGGTTGGGTGCGTGCCGAAGACGTGGCCCATGCTTGGCGGGCCCACGCGAAGCTCATGAAGTTGTCCGGCACTTTAGGCCCCAGGCCAATCTTGCCTGAGCGCACATTCACCAATGCGTTTGTGAACAAATCCCGCGCCCGCTAAGGCCTGCCCCAGCCGTGCGCGTTGGGATTTGCTGTGTCCAGAGCGTTGGCCTGATCAGCGTTTGGGCGTTGTCTTGGCCGGTGTTCGGGTGCCTCGGACGGCGGCCTTGGCAGGGGCTTTGCCGCGCTGCACCGCAGCCCGGCGTGGCGACGATTTGACAGGCCGGCGTGATGCCTTTGCGGGCACATAAATGCTCAGCTTTTGCCCGTTGGACAGCTTGGCATTGGGCTGGAGGCGGTTCCAGTCGGCCACGTTGGCGGCACTCACGCCGTGACGAGATGCCAGGCGCGCCAGGGTGTCGCCAGCGCGGGCCTTGACCCTGATCTTGCGCAGCACCACCTCGGGTGCCAGCAACAGGAGGCCGTTGTCGGCCAGGTGTTCGGTCACATCGTTGTCCAGCTTGCCTTGGCGAGGCACCAGCAGCGTGGAGCCAGCCCGCACCAGCATGCGGGCTGGAATGCCGTTGACGCTGCGCAACTGCTCGGCCGACATGCCCACCAGCTTAGCCACCTCGTCGGGCCGCATGGTGCGCGGTGCTTGCCAGGCCGTCCAACTCGACAGACGCCTGTCGGGGCGCGCTTGCAAGTTGGTTTCAAACACGGTGGCGTTGTCCCAGGGCAGCAGAATGTGTGGTGTGCCCGCCGCCAAAATCACAGGGCGGTTCATGGCCGGGTTCAGGGCCTTGAAGTCATCCAGGCTCACGTTGGCCAGTTTGGCGGCCATGGCCACATCGATGTCGCGCTCAATGGCCACGCTCTTGAAGTAGGGGTGGTTCTGGATCAGTGGTAACTCGGTGTTGAAGGCCTCGGGCCGAGCCACAATGTTTTTGACCGCCTGCAATTTGGGCACATAAAAGCGCGTCTCATTGGGCATGCGCAGGTCACTGTAAGTCAGTGGTTTGCCTTGCGCTTTGTTGCGCGCGAGGGCCCGGCCAACGCTGCCTTCGCCCCAGTTGTAGGCGGCCAGTGCCAGGTGCCAATCACCAAACATGGTGTAGAGCTTTTGCAGGTAGTCGAGTGCCGCGCGGGTCGATTCCAGGACATCGCGGCGCTCGTCTCTGAACAGATTTTGTTTCAGGTCGAAATACTTGCCTGTGGCCGGCATGAATTGCCACATGCCTGCGGCCTTGGCACTTGAAACGGCCTGTGGGTTGAATGCCGACTCGATGAAGGGCAACAAGGCCAACTCCATGGGCATGTTCCTGCGCTCGAGCTCTTCAACAATGTGAAACAGATAGGGGCGTGAGCGCTCTGTCATGCGCAGCATGTAATCGGGCCGACTGGCGTACCACTGCTCGCGGTTGCGCACCAGGTCGTTGTCCAGGTCCGGCATAGCAAAGCCGCGGCGGATGCGCTCCCAGATGTCTTTTTGCTCTTGGAGGCCAAGCACGGAGTGGGCTTTGAGGTCCACTGGATGCTCCGATTTCATTTCAGCCACCTCAGGCGCGTGAGGGACCAAAGGAACGGTGACCGGCGCAGGCGGTTGAGCGGAGGTGGGCGCCTGGGAAGTCGTGGTCTCGGGCGGGCGCTCGATGGGGGCCTGCTGTGAGGTCTGCGTTGGCAGGGAGGTGGCGCAACCGGTGACCACTGCGGCCAGCAGCAAAACCCAGCTGGAGCGAATGAGGCGGTCTGGGACGAGGGTGATCAGGTTCATCGGAAGTCGTTTTTCCATTGGCGCAGGGCTGCAAAAGTGGTCACATCGTCCACGGCCAGGCGGTCACGCTGGCGCACGGGGGCGGCCACTGTGGACAGGCGGCTTCGTAAAAAGGGGTTGATGGCGCGCTCAGTGTGCAGCGCCACGGGCAAGGTTGGCAGGGATTGGTTGCGCATCTGGGTGCACTGGGCCCAGTGGGCTTGCAGCGCCAGGTTCTCCGGTTCGACGGCCAGCGCAAATTTCAGGTTCGACAAGGTGTACTCGTGGGCGCAGCACACCCGCGTGGCACCAGGCAAGGCGGCCAAGCGGTCCAGCGAGTCCAGCATTTGGGCAGGCGTGCCTTCAAACAAACGCCCACACCCGCCAGAAAACAGGGTGTCCCCGCAAAAAAGCAGTGGCTCCTGGCCCATGGGCTGCGCCCAAAAGGCAATGTGGCCCAGGGTGTGGCCAGGCACTTCATGCACCTGCAATGCCAGGCCATGCCAGTCAAATTGGTCACCTTGCTGAAGGCCTTGGGTGGGCACGGGCATTTGCTCGAGGGCGGGGCCCAGCACGCGCGCGCCGGTGTTGGCAACCAGCTCAACCAAGCCGCCCGTGTGATCGGCGTGGTGGTGCGTGACTAGAATCGTGTCCAATTGCAAACCCGGATGCGCTTGCAGCCAGGCCAGCACGGGCGCACTGTCGCCGGGGTCTACCACCAGGGCGTGGCGGTCGGTGTGCAACAACCAAATGTAGTTGTCTGCGAAAGCGGGCAGGGCAATGAGTTTCATGGAGCGTTCGATTATAGAAAGCCAACACCCCGCGCCCGCCTGGTTGGCCCATTTGGGTCAGCCGGTGGCCTCGCGTTTGCTGGCCTGGGAGCAAGCCCAGGCCGATGCGTTGCTGGCCGACGTCTTTGGCTACCACGCGGTGCAGCTGGGCTGGCCCGAGTTGCAGGCCTTGCGCCACAACCGTATGCCCCACCGCTGGCATGCGGGCGCCGAGTTCGAATGGCCTCAAGAGCAAAAGGCCATAACGGCGCCTGTCGTGCAAGTTGTGCCGCAGGCACAGCCCTGCGAGCCTGACCTTTGTGTCCCAACGGGCCCCGATGTCTGGCTCGACAGCCGGGCTTGGCCTTGGCAAGCCGACAGCCTGGACTTGGTGGTCTTGCCGCACACATTGGAGCGCTCGGCCGATCCTCATGCCTGTTTGCGAGAGGTCGAGCGGGTGCTGATTCCCGAAGGGCAAGTGCTGATCACGGGTCTCAATCCCATGAGCCTGTGGGGCTGGCCCCCACAACGCGGGGGCCAGCGCAAGCTCGCAGGGGCTTCGGTGCAGCACCTGATCGCTTACCGGCGATTGCGCGATTGGTTGCGCTTGCTGGGTTTTGAGGTGCAGGTCAGCCGCTTTGGGGGCTGGTCTCCGGCCTTGACCAGTGAGCGCTGGATGCAGCGCATGGGCTGGATGGAGCGTGCGGGTGAGCGTTGGTGGCCGATTTTGGGGGGCGTTTATTTGTTGATGGCCACCAAACGTGTACCCGGGGGGCGCTGGTTGCCAGCGCGTCAATGGCGCACGTTACGATCGCCCGCTGCAGCGGCCGCACCCGTGGCCCGCTCCGATACCCTCATGGGCCATCCTACGGCCGAGAAAGAAGCTTTTGACCCACGTTGAAATTCACACCGATGGTGCCTGCAAGGGCAATCCCGGCCCCGGCGGCTGGGGCGTTCGCCTGCAGTCGGGCCAGCATGTTCAGGAACTGTTTGGCGGTGAGCTGAACACCACCAACAACCGCATGGAGATGATGGCCGTCATCGAGGGCCTGCTCGCGCTCAAGCGCCCTTGCCAAGTCACGCTGTACCTGGACAGCGAATATGTGCGCAAAGGCATCACCGAGTGGATCCATGGCTGGAAAGCCCGAGGCTGGCGCACAGCGGCCAAACAACCTGTCAAAAATGCCGACCTGTGGCAAAAATTGGACAGTGTGGTGTCCGCTGCGGGACATCAAATCGACTGGCGTTGGGTCAAGGGCCACAACGGCGATCCGGGTAACGAACGGGCCGATGCACTTGCCAATCAAGGTGTAGACAAAGCCTTGGGCCGCTAATTGACCTGTCCAAACCTTGCGCGCACGACCCGGTTCTTGCCGCGCGCCAACGGTTAGATCAGATGGATGGGCCTGCTGGCTGTGGGGAAAAGGCTTGTGCGCTGTTACATTGCGGAAGTCTTGGCGAATGCAACCTGAGAGAAATCTGAATGGCTTACAAGAATAAATACGCAGTGCTGGCCCTGTTGGGCATTTCCGTGGCCTCTGGGGCCGCTTGGTGGTGGCAAAACAAGTCCCCCGCAGGTGATGCGTCGCCGACTGAGGCCACTTCTTCCGCCAAAGGCGCCCCAGCTGGCGCCCCTGGTGCCGCCAGTGGGGCACCCGGGGCCGGGCCAGCAGGTGGAGCCGGCCGGATGCCTGCGGTGGAAGTCGCGAAGGTCGAGAGCATGACTTTGGTGGACGAAACCCAGGCCGTGGGCAGTTTGCGCTCACGCCAAGGGGTGATGCTGCGCCCCGAAGTCGGTGGTCGTGTCAAACAGATTCTTTTCAGCGATGGCCAGCGTGTACGCAAAGGCCAGTTGATGGTGCAGTTCGAAGACCAACTGCAGCAGGCTCAGGTGGCGCAGGCGCGTGCCGAGTTGTCGATTGCCGAGGCCAACCACAAGCGCAACCAAGAGTTGGTGGCGCAAAACTTCATCAGCCAGCGCTCGCTGGACGAGAGTGCTGCGGCTCTGGAGGTCTCCCGGGCCAAGCTGTCGCTAGCCCAGGCCACGCTGGCGCGTTTGCAGGTGCTGGCGCCGTTTGATGGCATCACGGGCCTCAAGCAAATCAACGTGGGCGATTACCTCAAAGATGGTGCGGACATGGTCAACGTGGAGGACATCGATGCCGTGTTGCTCGACTTCCGTTTGCCCGAGCGTTTCCAGGCGAAGATCCGGGCGGGTCAAAAAGCCCAGCTGACGGTGGATGCATTGCCGGGTCGTCCTTTCATGGCCATCGTGCAGGCGGTCGATCCCCTGATCGAGGCCAACGGCCGCTCGGTCGGGGTGCGCGGCTGCATTGACAACCGCCAGCAACAACTGCGCCCGGGCATGTTTGCCCGCGTGAACGCGGTTTTTGGCTCGCGTGATAACGCCTTGGTCATTCCGGAAGAGGCCATCATTCCGCAAGGCGGGCGCACCTTTGTGGTCAAGGTCGTCGCAGGTGACAAGCCCGGTGCCCTGGTCTCTGAGCGGGTGGCGGTGAAAGTGGGCTTGCGCCAACCTGGCAAGGTTGAGATCGTGGAGGGCTTGTCCGCCGGCGACACCGTGGTCACGGCGGGCCACCAGCGTTTGCAAAAAGACGGCATGGCCGTGCGTGTGGTGGACTTGTCCCAGCCCGGCGGTGGCAAACCAGCAGGTGCACCGGGGCAGCATGGCGCACCCGCATCTGCAGCTGCATCTGCACCCGCAGGCTCATCTTCTGCCGGGCCTGCTGCGCAGGGTCCCCGCGCTGGGGGCGCTGCCCGGCCAGGCCAGCCATCGGCGCGTCCGGTGGCTTTGTCCGGCCCCAACCCTTGCCTGAGGGGCAACGATGCAGCTCGCTGAAACCTCCATCCGGCGGCCCGTGCTGGCCGTGGTCATGTCCTTGCTGATCGTGCTCATTGGTGCGGTCAGCTTCAAGAGCCTGTCCCTGCGCGAATACCCCAAAATCGACGAACCCACCGTCACCGTGACCACCCGCTATGCGGGTGCATCGGCCGAGGTGATCGAGTCTCAGGTCACCAAACCGCTGGAGGACTCGATCGCGGGCATCGATGCGGTGGACGTCATCACCTCCATCAGCCGTGCCGAGCAGTCGCAAATCACGGTGCGCTTTCGCCTTGAAAAAGACGCCGACACGGCTGCAGCGGAGGTGCGTGACCGCACCTCTCGCGTGCGCAACCGCTTGCCGCAAGCGATCGACGAGCCGGTCATTGCCAAGGTCGAAGCCGATGCCTTTCCGGTGATCTGGCTGGCTTTTTCCAGCGACACGCTCAACGCCCTGCAAATCAACGACCTGGTCAACCGCGTGGTCAAGCCGCGCCTGCAAACCGTCACGGGTGTGGCCGATGTGCGCATTTTTGGCGAGCGTAAATACGCCATGCTGGTGTCGCTGGACCATGCCCGCCTGTCGTCTTACAAGCTCACGCCGCAAGACGTGGAAGACGCCATCCGCCGCAATAACTTGGAGTTGCCGGCCGGGCGCATCGAGTCGACCAACCGCGAATTCAGCGTGTCCTCTCAAACCGACCTGAATCGCCCCGGTCAGTTTGGCGATATCGTGATCCGCAGCGTCAATGGTTTTCCGGTCAAGCTGCGCGATGTGGCCCAAATCCGTGAAGGCGCGGCCAACGACCGCAGCCTGGTGCGCCTGAACGGACAGTCGGCCATCTCAGCTGGGGTGATCCGCCAGGCCACGGCCAACCCGCTGGACTTGTCAGCCGGGGTGCGCGAGATGATCCCCCGCCTCAAGGCCGATTTACCGGTGGACATGAGCATCGACATTGCCAACGACAATTCGGTCTTCATTGACCGCTCCATCAAAAGCGTGTTCACCACCATCGTCGAAGCCGTGGTGCTGGTGGCGCTGGTGATTTTTGTCTTTTTGCGCACCGTGCGTGCGTCCATCATCCCGATCATCACCATTCCCGTCAGCTTGATTGGCGCATTTGCCATGATGGCCTTGGCGGGTTTCACCATCAACACCTTGACCTTGCTGGCGCTGGTGCTGGCCATTGGTTTGGTGGTGGACGATGCGATCGTGGTGCTGGAGAACATTTACCGGCACATCGAAGAGGGACTGGACCCGTTTTCTGCGGCTATCAAGGGCGTGCGCGAGATCAGTTTTGCCGTGGTGGCCATGACCATGACGCTGGCTGCCGTGTTTGCGCCCCTGGCTTTCACGCCAGGGCGAACGGGCAAGTTGTTTGGCGAGTTTGCGCTGGCGCTGGCCGGGGCGGTGATCGTCTCTGGTTTTGTGGCCTTGACATTGGCCCCAATGCTCAGCAGCAAACTGCTGCGCCACAACCCGAACCCCAGTTGGTTTGACCGCAGCATGGAGCGCTGGCTGACGGCTTTGTCGACCGGCTACGAAAACCTGTTGCGCTTGGTCTTGACCCGTGCCCGCTGGGTGGTGGTCTTGGTGATGCTGGCGTCCGGGGTGGGCATTGCCTACATCTACCCCACCATGAAGCAAGAACTCGCGCCGCTGGAGGACCGGGGCACGATCTTGGCCACCATCAACGCGCCCGATGGCTCCACCTTGGAATTCACCGACCGCTATGCCCGTGTGCTGGAGAAAATTGGCCAGTCATATCCTGAGTTTGACCGCATTTTTGCCAGCATGGGCAACCCCACGGTGGGCCAGGGTACGGTGATTTACCGTGCCAAGGACTGGGACGAGCGCCAGCGGACCACGCTGGAAATTGCCCGGGATATGGGGCCAAAATTCGGATCTTTGTCAGGCATCAATGCGTTCCCGATCACCCCGCCATCTTTAGGGCAAGGTTTTCGTGAGCGGCCTGTGAATTTTGTGATTCAGACCTCGGACAGCTATCAGAACCTGAATCTGATCACGCGACAGTTCATGGATGAGGTGGCCAAAAATCCCGGTATCTTGCAACCCAACGTTGATCTGCGACTGAACAAACCCGAGCTGCGTGTGGAGGTGGACCGGGTTAAGGCCGCAGAGCTGGGTGTGAGCATCGACGTCGTGGCCCGCACCATCGAGACCATGTTGGGCGGCCGTGTGGTAACACGTTACAAACGCGACGCCGAGCAGTACGACGTGATCGTGCAAACCCAGACCTCGGCCCGTAACACGCCCGATGACATTGATGTGATTCAGGTGCGTGGCCGCAACGACACCATGATTCCTTTGTCGAGTTTGGTGAAAGTGCGCGAAAGTGTTTCACCTCGTGAGTTGAACCATTTTGGTCAGCGCAGATCGGTGTCGATCACGGCTGGTTTGGCCCCTGACTATTCTCTGGGTGAAGCCTTGAAGTTCATGGACGCCACGGCCGCCAAGGTGCTCAAACCAGGCTACACCACCGAGCTCAACGGCACCTCGCGTGAGTTCAAAAAATCACAAGGCGCCTTGGTCATCGTCTTTGTGCTGGCGCTGCTGTTCATCTTTTTGGTGTTGGCGGCTCAGTTCGAGAGCTTTGTGGACCCGTTCGTGATCATGTTGTCGGTGCCGCTGTCCATGATCGGGGCGCTTTTGGCGCTCAAGTTCACGGGTGGATCGCTCAACGTGTATTCACAAATTGGCCTGATCACGCTGGTGGGCCTGATCACCAAGCATGGCATTTTGATTGTGGAGTTCACCAACCAGTTGCGTGAGCAAGGCATGGCGATGCAAGAGGCCTTGATCAAGGCTTCGGCCCAGCGCCTGCGCCCCATCTTGATGACCACCGGTGCCATGGTGTTGGGGGCTGTGCCCCTGGCGCTGGCCACGGGTGCTGGCGCTGAGAGCCGCACGCAAATCGGCTGGGTGATCGTGGGCGGCATGAGCCTGGGCACTGTGCTGGCCGTCTTTGTGGTGCCCACCATGTACTCGCTGCTGGCCCGCAAGGCGGTGCCGGGTCCCAACAAGGCAGTGGCGCACGACGCCCCACACGAAGTGGCATCGCACTGAGGCTGACGGCCTTTGGAAGGGCCGACCAGCGCAAGCCATGGAAAAAGCGGCCTCGGCCGTTTTTTTCATGGGTTAACCCGGTGGCCGTGCTCAAAGGTGCCCCTCAAACATCATCACATCCACCTCGTCGCCGACGGCCACGTGGCCTTGGCTGTGGCCCAGTACGATCAGGCCATTGGCTTGCACCATGGAGCTGAGCACGCCCGAGCCTTGGTTGCCGGTGATGCTGACCTGCAATTGGCCCGCCGCATTGGTGCTGACAATGCCGCGCTGGTATTCGGTGCGGCCGGGTTTTTTGCGCAGGGCCTCTTGGCTTTTGGCTTTGAGCAGGGGCAATGCAGGTGCTTGCCAGCCCATGAGCTGCTGCAGGGCAGGGCGTACAAAGGCGGCAAAGGTGACCATGACGGCCACGGGGTTGCCGGGCAGCCCAAACAGCACGGCAGAGCGCTCGCCGCGCTCAATGCGCCCGACCGCCATGGGGCGGCCTGGCCGCATGGCAATGCGCCAAAAGGCCACATCACCCAATTTTTTCATCATGGCCTTGGTGTGATCGGCTTCGCCCACACTCACGCCTCCGCTGGTGATGATGGCGTCGGCCTGCGCAGCTGCGTTCACAAAAGCTTGCTCCAGCGCAGCCGGCTCGTCACGCACCACGCCCATGTCGATCAGCTCGCAGCCCAGCGCCTGCACCATGCCGGCCACGGTGTAGCGGTTGCTGTCGTACACCGCGCCTTCACGGGGGGCTTCGCCCAGGCTCAGGATTTCGTCACCGGTTGAAAAATAAGCCACTTTGGGCTTGCGCCAAACGCCCACGCTGGGCAAGCCCAAGCTGGCCAGCAGGCCGCACGCGGCGGGGGTCAGGCGCGTACCTGCTCGCAGGGCGGGTTGCCCGGCCATCAGGTCTTCGCCCAAGAGGCGGCGGTTGTCGCCCGCTTGCAGCAGACCGTGGGGGACGTGGACAGTGTCGCCGTTCACCTTCAACAGCTCTTGTGGTGCCACGGTGTCAAGCCCTGCGGGCATGATGGCCCCGGTCATGATGCGCACGCACTCGCCCGCGTTCACCGTGCCTTGCCAAGCGGCACCGGCAAACGCGGTGCCCACCACCGTGAAGGGGGTGGGGCGGTCGCTCAAAAGTTCTGCACCACGCAAGGCGTAGCCGTCCATGGCCGAGTTGTCGTGCGGCGGCACACTGATGGGCGAGACCACGTCTTGCGCCAAGATGCGGCCGTGCGCCTGCATCAGGGGCACGGTTTCTTGTTCGCGCACAGGTTGTACCAACTGCGCCAAAAAGTCGTTCACATGGCGGGCCGACAGGGCCTGCGGGTCATAGCCTTGCAGGCGTTCGGCAATCTCATGCAGTGACGTTGCGGCAGACAAGGCGGAGTGGAGGGGCGTGGTCATGGTCTGAGCGGCCGGGGTGTGGCCAAGAAGTTCAGAGGGCTTCGAGTTGCTGCAGCTCGGCCAGCGTGTTGGCGTTGGCAAAGGCCTGTGGGCTGTCGCCAATCAGGTCAAACGGGACGATGGCGCAGCGGTGTTGGCTTGTCCAGGCGTCGATCTTGCGGCCACCGCCTTGGGTGAACTTGACCAGGCTTTCAAGCAGCTCGATTTTGAGCAGGCAAAACACGGGCTGTGGGCGCACCGCACCATCTTCTTCGGGCGCAGCGGCCATGGCCAGGTCGGCGTCTTGCGTGTTCATGGCTTCATAGAGGCGGGCCACCAGATCGAGTGGAAACAAGGGTGTGTCGCAGGGCACCGTGAGCAAAAGCGGGGTTGCGCAGTGCGCCATTCCCGTCAGGAAGCCAGCCAGTGGCCCAGCAAAGCCATCAATGCTGTCGGGCCAGACCGGCACGCCCAAGGATTCGTAGGCCGAGAGGTTTCGGTTGGCGTTGATCAGCACTTCTTGCAGGGGCAGACTTTGCAGCTGCAGGCGCATCATGGTTTGCTGGGTCAGGGGCAGGCCACGAAAGTTTTGCAGGCCTTTGTCGATGCCGCCCATGCGCGAGCCGCGCCCGCCTGCGAGGATGAGCCCGGTGATGCCCGGTACATTGGGGTTCATGGCCTTCAGCCCCCGATGTAGCTCATTTCCACCCGGCGGCCGTGGCCGCTGGCGGTGTCGGGCCCGCGCAGGCTGCGCAGACGCGAGTACTGGTCGGTGCGTCCGCGCCAAATCGCGTCCACCGTGGCGGCCAGTGTGGTGTCGCTTTGTGTGGGGTCTCGCAAGAGCTGGCGCAGGTCATAGCCTTGGCTGGCAAACAGGCACAGGTACAAGCGGCCTTCGGTGGACAAGCGGGCGCGGTTGCAGTCGCCGCAAAAGGCCTGCGTCACGCTGCTGATCACCCCCACCTCGCCCAAAGTCGGGTCGTGCTCGCCTTGGGCGTTGGCGTAACCCCAACGCTCGGCGGTTTCGCCCGGCACTGAGGGGTCGAGTTGCACCAAAGGTAGCTCGGTTTGCAGCAGGCGGATCACTTCGGCGCTGGGCAGCACCTCGTCCATGCACCAGCCATTCGTCGCGCCCACGTCCATGTACTCGATGAAGCGCAGCACGATGCCTGTGCCCCTGAAGTGCCGCGCCATCGGCAAAATTTCGTGCTCGTTGGTGCCGCGCTTGACCACCATGTTGACCTTGATGGGCCCCAGGCCCGCCGCCCGTGCCGCTTCGATCCCGGCCAGCACATCGGCCACCGGAAAGTCCACGTCGTTCATTTGCCGGAACACCGCATCGTCGAGACCATCGAGGCTGACGGTGACGCGTTGCAAGCCCGCGTCCTTCAGGCTTTGGGCTTTGCGCGCCAGCAGGGAGCCGTTGGTGGTCAGCGTCAAATCGAGCGGCTGGCCGTCGGGCGTGCGCAACGCGGCCAGTTGTTCGATCAGGATCTCGATGTTTTTGCGCAGCAAAGGCTCGCCACCCGTCAGGCGGATTTTGCGCACACCCCGGCCCACAAATACGGTGGCGATGCGGGTGATTTCTTCAAAGCTCAGCAAATGGCTGTGCGGCAGGTAGGCGTAGTCTTTGTCAAAGATTTCCTTGGGCATGCAGTAACTGCACCGAAAGTTGCACCGGTCGGTCACGCTGATGCGCAAATCGGTCAAGGGGCGACGCAGGCCGTCCAAGGGCAATGGGCTCAGATCGTGACTGTGCTCAATGGCAGGCAAAGGCAGGCTGGGATGGCGCTGGTCAACCAGCGGAATGACGCGTTCAGACATAGTTGGCGATTGTGCCCGAGCCGCCACCCCCTTTGGGGTGGCATGGTCAAGCGCGATGGTTCGCCTCAGCCGTGCGCGATCGCCACGGTTTTGAGGGTGGTGAAGCCCAGCAGCGCTTCCAGACCTTTTTCGCGGCCATAACCCGATGACTTGACGCCGCCAAAAGGCAACTCCACCCCGCCAGCGGCGCCGTAGTTGTTGATGAACACCTGACCGCTGCGCACGCGTTTGGCCATGCGGAACTGGCGTCCACCGTCGCGTGTCCAGATGCCCGCGACGAGGCCAAATTCGGTGGCATTGGCCAATGCCACCGCATGGTCTTCGTCTTGGAAGGCCATGGCCGAGAGCACCGGGCCGAAGACTTCTTCTTGCGCCAGGCGGTGCATCACCGGCACGTCGCGCAAGAGCACTGGGGCTTGGTAAAAACCGCCCGCTGGCACGCCGGGCGCGATCTGGCCGTGCGCCACGGTGGCGATGCCGTCGGCGCGGGCCTGGTCCAGAAAACCGGTCACACGCTCCAATTGGCTGGCGCGGATCAGGGGCCCCAAGTCCAGGTTCATGGCGGCCGAACCCACTTGCAGGCGGCCAAAGGCCTCGCCCAGGCGTTGGAGCAGTGGCTCGTAAATGCCTTGCTGGATCAGCACGCGCGAGCCCGCGCTGCAGGTCTGGCCCGAGTTCTGCACGATGGCATTGACCACGACCGGAATGGCCGCGTCCAGGTCGGCGTCGTCAAAAATGATTTGTGGACTTTTGCCGCCCAGCTCCAGGGTGACCGGGCAATGCCGCTCGGCGGCCACTTGCTGGATCAGCGTGCCCACGCGGGGGCTGCCGGTGAAGCTGATGTGGTCGATGCCGGGGTGGCGAGCCAGCGCGTCACCGACCTCGTGGCCGTAACCGGTGACGATGTTCAAGGCCCCGGCCGGGAAGCCGACCTCGGCCGCCAACTGCGCCACGCGGATCAGGCTCAGGCAAGCGTCTTCGGCGGGCTTGACCACGCAGGCGTTGCCCGCTGCCAATGCGCCGCCCACGCTGCGGCCAAAAATCTGCATGGGGTAATTCCAGGGGATCACATGGCCCGTCACACCGTGCGGCTCGCGCCAGGTCAGCACGCTGTAGCCGTTTTGGTAGGGCAGGGTGTCGCCGTGCAATTTGTCGCAAGACCCGGCGTAAAACTCAAAGTAACGCGCCAAGGCCACCGCGTCGGCGGCGGCTTGTTTGGTAGGTTTGCCGCAGTCGCGCTGCTCCAGTGCCGCCAATTCGCCCGCGTGCTCGGCCACTTTGTGTGACAGAGCCATCAGCAAGCGCCCGCGCTCAACCCCGGTCAATTTTCCCCAAGGACCCTGAAAAGCGGCCCGCGCCGCTTGCACGGCCTGGTCGATATCGGCCGCCTGGCTGCGGGGAATCTGTTCGAACACCTGCCCGTCAGAAGGGTCCAGCACGTCGATGCTTTGGCCGGCCAGAGCTGGGGTGGATTGGTTGGCGATGAAGTTGTGTTGCATGCCGTCATTGTCGGTGGTGGCGCTGGCTTGGAAATCACGCACGAGACATCATGCCCAAGGCGGCGGTGGGGGTCAGGGATGAAAAGTCGGGTTCACCCGTGCTCAGGCTTTCGCAAGCCTTGTGAAAGTAAAATCGGGGTTAATCCCTAGAATTTTTCGTTTCTTCTTAACTTTCAAAAGCAGACACCATGTCCCTGAACAAAGTCACCCCCGGCAGCAAAGTGCCCGACGCATTCAATGTGATCATCGAAATCCCGATGAACTCCGACCCTGTGAAGTACGAAGTGGACAAAGAGTCCGGCGCTTTGTTTGTGGACCGTTTCATGGGCACTGCCATGCACTACCCCACCAACTACGGCTATGTGCCTCAGACCATTGCCGGTGACGGTGACCCGGTCGACGTGTTGGTGATGACCCCCTTCCCGCTGCCCCCGGGCGTGGTGGTGTCTTGCCGCGCCATTGGCATTTTGTTGATGGAAGACGAAGGCGGCATGGACGGCAAGATTTTGGCCGTGCCCACCGAAAAAATCCTGCCCGTCTACGCCAACATCAAGGCCTTGTCCGATGTGCACGAGTTGCAACTCAAACAAATCGCCCACTTCTTTGAGCACTACAAAGACCTGGAAAAAGGCAAATGGGTCAAGGTCAAGGGCTGGGAAGGTGTGGAGTCCGCCGCCAAGGAACTGATGGACGGCATTGCCAACTACAACAAGGCCTGATCGGCCTGAGCCAGTGGCTTCTGTCGGAAGCCACCGAATCCGCTGAACGCCTGCCCGGTTTGCGCCGCGCAGGCGTTTTTCTTGGGCCGTTACTGTGGCTTCTTCAAAGGCGAGTGCTGTTGCAGCGCCTCCATGTAGTTGTCAATGCCCGATTTTTCCCGCTCCAAATACCGCGCCACCGCTTCTGAAAACGCCGGATGCGCCAGCCAGTGGGCGCTGTGTGTGGGCGTGGGCAGCAGGGCGCGGGCCATTTTGTGCTCGCCCTGCGCGCCGCCCTCAAAACGCTTCACTCCGTTGGCGATGCACCATTCAATGGGCTGGTAATAACAGGCCTCAAAGTGCAGGCAGTCCACCCGAGCCAGGGCTCCCCAATAACGCCCATAAGCCACTTCGGGCTGGTCAGCGGCGTTCAGGTGCAGGCCGATCAGGCTGATGCCGATGGGTTGCCCCTCGTGCTCGGCCACAAAGAGCAGCCAATTGGCGCCCATGTCACGGCGCATGGCCTCGAAAAATTCGGGCTTCAAATAAGGCGCGTTGCCGTGCTCCCAATAGGTTTGCTGGTAGCAGCGCACAAGCAGCGCCCAATCGTCGTCGGTCATGTCGGGGCCGCGCACGGCACGAAAGCTGACGCCAGCTTCAGCCACTTTGCGGCGCTCTTGCCGGATTTTTTTGCGCTTTTCCTGGTTCAGGCTGCTCAAAAAGTCATCAAAGTCGCGCCAGCCTTGGTTTTGCCAATGGAATTGCACCTGGCTGCGTTGCAGCAATCCTGCCGCATCGCACGCGTGCATGTCTTGCTGACTGCCAAACAGGATGTGCAGCGAGGGAATGTTGTTGGTTTGGCACAGGTCCACCAAAGCGGCCAGCAGGGCTTGGCGGGCGTCATCGGATTCGGCCAGCAAACGGCTGCCGGGCACGGGCGTGAAAGGCGATGCCACCAAGGCTTTGGGGTAATAGTTCAGGCCGTGGCGCTCGTAGGCGTCGGCCCAGGCGTGGTCAAACACGTACTCGCCACGTGAATGGGTTTTGAGGTAGAGCGGGCAGGCGGCGGCCAGTGTGGGGCCGTTGGGGGCCTCGCGCCACAAACTGATCACTTGCAGCGTCCAGCCCGTCTCGGGCACGGCCGAGCCGCTGTCGAGCATGGCCGACAAATAGGCATGCCGCATGAAGGGCGATGGCGCCTCCTGCTGGGCGAGCAAGCTGTCCCAAGCCTTGGGCATGATGCCGCTCAGGTCATCCTCTACCCGGGTGACATAATTCAAGCTCAAATTTTCCAGCACCTGTATGACTCTCCAAATTCGTGTGGCCCAGCTCAACTTTGTCGTCGGTGACATGCCGGGCAATGCCCGCAAAATCATCGACGCCGCCACCTTGGCTTATGCGCAAGGGGCCAGGCTGTTGATCACGCCCGAATTGTCGATTTGCGGCTATGCAGCCGAAGACCTGCTGCTGCGCCCAGCCTTCATTGACGCCTGTGATGATGCCCTGAAAACGGTGGCCCGCGAACTGGCTGGGTTAAAGGGCCTGCATGTGGTGGTGGGCCACCCCGAAGGCGGCGGCGTGCGCACCCGCAGCGTGGCCGTGACGCGCCGCCACAACCGCGCCAGTGTGTTGTGTGAGGGAAAGGTGGTGTGTGCTTACGACAAGCGCGAGCTGCCCAACTACCAGGTGTTTGACGAGCGCCGCTACTTCACACCCGGCAACGGGGTGGGGGTGTTCGAGGTTGAGGGTGTTCGGGTGGGTTTGCTCATTTGCGAAGACGCCTGGTTTGACGAGCCGGCCCGCTTGGCGCGTGATGCGGGGGCGCAGGTGCTGGCCGTGCTCAATGCCTCACCTTTTCATGCAGGCAAAGGTCCGGAGCGCGAGCAGCGCATGCGCGAGCGCGTGGCCGACAGTGGCTTGCCCTTGGTTTACGCGCACCTGGTCGGCGGCCAGGATGAGGTGATTTTTGAGGGGCGCTCGTTTGCGCTCAACGCCCAAGGCGAAACCGTGGCGCGGGCCGAGGGCTTTCGCGAGGCTGACTTGTCGGTACAGGCATCGGTTGGCCAGCAGGGTGTGGACCTGAGTGCTGCACCCGATGCCTTGGTGCCCATGGCCAGCGCGGACGCGGAGTTGTGGGACGCGCTGGTGTTGGGCGTGCGCGACTACCTGGGCAAAAACGGTTTCAAGGGCGCGATTTTGGGTCTGTCGGGCGGCATCGATTCGGCGCTGGTCTTGGCGATTGCGGTGGACGCCATCGGCGCCGACAAGATCCATGCGGTCATGATGCCTTCCCCCTATACGGCCGACATCAGCTGGATCGATTCTCGTGACATGGTCAAACGCCTGAATGTGCGCTATGACGAAATCTCGATCGCGCCACTGTTTGACGGGTTCAAGCTGGCGCTGTCGGCCCAGTTTGAGGGTTTGAAAGAAGACACGACCGAGGAAAACATCCAGGCCCGCATTCGCGGCACGCTGCTCATGGCCTTGTCCAACAAGACCGGTGCGATTGTGTTGACCACCGGCAACAAGAGCGAAATGGCCACCGGTTACTGCACGCTGTATGGCGACATGGCGGGCGGTTTTGCGGTCATCAAGGACGTGGTCAAAACCCGCGTATTTGACTTGGCCCGCTGGCGCAACCTTCATGATCCGTATGGCACGGGCAGCCAGCCGATCCCTGAGCGCATCATCACCCGCCCGCCCAGCGCTGAGCTGCGCCCCGATCAAAAAGACCAGGACAGCCTGCCGGCCTATGAGGTGCTGGACGCGATCATCCAGCGCTACATGGAAAACGACGAGGGCGTGGAAGCGCTGATTGCCGACGGCTTTGAGCGCGACGATGTGGAAAAAGTCACACGCCTGATCAAGCTCAACGAGTACAAACGCCGCCAGTCGCCCGTGGGCATTCGTGTGACGCACCGCAGTTTTGGCAAGGATTGGCGTTATCCTATGACCAACAAATTTCGCGCCTGACTTCGGGCCATCACCCCTTTATTGAGGATTTTTCCCATGAAACAGATTACCGCCGTCATCAAGCCTTTTAAACTGGAAGAGGTGCGTGAAGCCTTGGCCGAGTGCGGTGTGACGGGCCTGACGGTGACCGAAGTCAAAGGTTTTGGTCGCCAAAAAGGACACACTGAGCTCTACCGGGGCGCGGAATATGTGGTCGATTTTTTGCCCAAGGTCAAGGTCGAAGTGGTCGTCAAGGACGAAGATGTGGACGGCTGTGTCGACGCCATCGTCAAAGCAGCCCGCACGGGCAAGATCGGTGACGGCAAAATCTTTGTGACTTCGGTCGAGCGTGTGGTGCGCATCCGCACGGGTGAGCAGGACGAAACCGCGATTTGATCCGGCACGGGCCTTGGAAGTCAGGTCCGTCCTATATTCCCAATCAAAGCAGTTCGATTTTGGCGGGGGGTGAAAAGCCCGCTGCTTCCACCAGCTCTTGCAGCAAGACCTCGGGCGCGGTCCCGACAGTCACCAAGCTGGTTTGCCAATCGGCCATGAAGCCTTTTTTGACGACCTGGCCAATGAAGCTCATCAGGCCGTCGTAGTAACCGTTGCTGTTGAGGATGCCCACGGGTTTGTCGTGGTAGCCCAGCTGACGCCAGGTCCAGACTTCAAACAATTCTTCGAAGGTGCCGATGCCGCCGGGCAAGGCCAAAAACGCGTCGGCTTTCTCGGCCATCAGGCGTTTGCGCTCGTGCATGGTGTCCACCACATGCAGCTCGGTGCAGCCGTGGTGTGCCCATTCCTTTTCGACCAATGCCGTAGGGATGATGCCCACCACGGTGCCGCCTGCGGCCAGCGTGGCTTCGGCCACCAAGCCCATCAGGCCGTTGCGCCCACCGCCATAGACCAATTGACCGCCATGCACACCGATCCAAGTGCCCACTTCGACGGCAATTTGGGCAAATTCAGGGGAGTGACCGGGTTTGGAGCCGCAATAGACGCAGAGGGAAAAAGCAGGTGCAGGCTTGCTGCTGGCATTGTTTGAGGTTGTCATGGGGGCAAACAAAGGGTTTCAGCGGTAGTTGATGAGGCGGGTGCCCGCCCAGACGTCATGCCAGAATTGTTTTTGGGACTGAAAACGGCTGAGTAAGGCCCAGACGATGATCCAGACCATCAGCAGCAATCCGACTTGGCCCGGTTGCAGGCCGAAGGGCAAGGTCAGCAAAAGGGGGGGCAAAAACCACACCCAGCTCAGCACATAACGCCACAAGGCGCGGCGCTGGCTCAGGGGCTGCCCCGAGGCTGAGACCACCCGGATGTGCCAGGTTTTCATGGCCAGGGTTTGGCCTCGGTGCCAGAACCAAGTGAAGTAAATGCCCAGAATCAAGAACAAGAAAGCTTGCAAGCCAGGTCGGTTGTCCAGGGCATGGCGTGTCTGACTCAGGCTGCTGAACAGATAGCCCGCAATGAACACAACACCGAAGAGCAACATGCCTTCGTACAGCCAGCAGGCCATCCGGCGTTTGAGCGATGGGGCGACCAGTGCGTCGGTTGCGGTGGGCACGGGGGCGGGGGGCGTAGGTGAGGCGGGCACGCGCTGGGTCATGTGAGCAATGGGATTTTGAAAAGAGTGGGCGTTGGGCTTGAGCGTCTCAATCGTCCAGTTTTGTACTTTTCAGCCAAGGTGGCGAGCGCTCAGTTCTAGGGCGCGATTGTGGCGCAAATGCGCACCTGATCCAGGCCCATCCAACTCAAGAGGGTTGTGGCAACAAGGTTTTGGGGTGGATCGGCTTGGATGGCGCTACACGCTGCACCGCCCGAGTGGCGTTGACGGGCAGCAGAGGCGGGCTGACCAAGCGGGCGCTGGGCGGCGCAAAGCTGCGGGCACCACTTTTGACGGGGGGCTTGGGACCCGAGGACAGCTTGCGCTTTTCTTGCTCGGTCAGAGCCTGATAGGCCTCCCACTGCGCGCGCTTGTCTTGCGCAGAAATGGCTTGTGTGGTGTTGAAGTGAAAGCGTGCTTGGCTGCGCTGCCGAGGACTGAGGGCAGCCCATTCCCGCATGCGGCTGTGCAGGGTCAGTTGCTCTTCGTCGCTGATTTGTGAAAAGTTTTTGGACAGGGCCAGCCATTTTTGCCGTTGCTGAGCCGACAGTTCATGCCACTCCTCTGCCAAAGGAGCCAGTGCCAACTTTTGACGTCTGCTCAAGGATTGCCAAGCGGCCGATGCGGGTGTTGGGTTGGCTGGGGGCGAAGTCCCTGAGGCCGTGGGGGCTTGCAAGCTGCTCTCCATCACCGCAACGACGGGCGTGTGTGGGTTTGCGCCGCTGGCCGCTGCGGCGTTGGCGGGAACTGAAGCAGTGGCAGGGCCTGCTGGTGCTGTCGCTGGGTCCGTGTTCAGCGCTGGATCGGCAGTGGGCTGTGCTGCCAAAGCCAAGCCCATGCACAGCGACAAAGCCGCCAGTGCCCTCTTGCGCCATGAGTGGGCAAAGGGCGGCTTCGGCAGCCATGCCCCCGGGTTGAGGTCGGCAGTTACAGGGCGCTGATCGGGCTGGAGATGCTTGTCAATCATGCCGTGCGTCTTGCTGGAGTTTGATGAATTGCACGAAACCCGGATCGGTATAGGCGCGCGGTGGCAGCTCGTCAAGCAGCAGGGCCGAGTCGAGCGAGGCGATGTCGGACTCGGCCATTTCGTCTTGCACGGTCTGGAGAAACATCAGGCCCGACACCAGCGCCAACAAAGGCAGGGCAGAGGCCAGGATGCGCCAAAGGTTAAGGCCTTCGTCGGGTGGCCCGCTGAGCGAGCCGTTGGCTTGTACGGCCAGGCTGTGGCGCATCAGATGTTGTGGCATGGGGCGGCACTTCAAGGCCATTTGGCGAGCCACGCGCAAGCGCTCGCCAATGTCATGCCCCAAATCCTGCGAGCCTACGTTCAGTTGCGCAGCCAAGTTCCGACCCCAAAGGTCCATGTCGGTGGTAGGGGATATGTTTGGGGAATTTTTCATGGTTTCATGCCTTGGTGGGCCAAGGTTTTACTCAAGGAGTGGATGGCGCGGGAGCAATGGGTTTTGACGCTGCCTTCAGAGCAGCCCATCACGGCGGCTGTTTCAGCCACGTCCAACTCTTCCCAATAACGCAGGAGGAAGGCTTCTCGTTGACGTGCGGGCAGGCTCATGATGGCTTTTTCAATGTGTTCCAAGGTTTGCACACGACCGAGCCATTGTTCGGCGCTTTGGCTGGCGGGGCCATCGGCATCCCCTGTGGTGACTTCGAGCAGGTCAAAATCGCCCAGGTCATCGCGGTGGTCAAAATCATTCAGGTTGGAAAAAAGGGCGTTACGCGTCTTTCGGCGGCGAAACCAGTCGAGCACCGTGTTGGACAAAATCCGCTGAAACAGCAAAGGCAGCTCGTGCGCCGGTTTGTCGGCGTAGTGGCTGCACAGCTTGATCATGCTGTCTTGCACGATGTCCAGTGCCCCTTCCTCGTCGCCCACATGGTAGTAAGCCCGCTTGAAGGCTTTTTTCTCCACGCTTTTGAGGAAATCAGAAATGTCGGTGTCTGAGGCCAAGGTGCTTGCAGCGGCGGGCTGTGTCCTGTGATTGCGAGAGTGGGGTACCGGGCAAAACGGGCGGCTGTTGCACGGGCCATGATGTCACTGGGCCGCTCTTGGGGCATTGATTTTCAATGGCCCCACCGCAACGGTGCAATAATAGCGGGTTGCAATTGAAAAAAAGCAAACGGATCACCGTCCGGCACTTTTACAGTTTGGTGCCCATGTCTGTGGTCTCAAGTCCCAAAGCCACTTCACAAGAGTCGCGCCCAGGGGCACCCAAGGTTTTTCGTTAGAGAAATTCACAAAGGTTGAATATATGGAAATCAATAAAGCCGAAATGGCATCCGCTGCGTCTGTCGCTTCATCAGGTCAAGAGTTGCGCGGAGCCGAAATTCTGGTCAAAGCGCTGCAAGCCGAAAACGTCGAATTTGTCTGGGGCTACCCCGGTGGGGCTGTGCTCCACATCTACGACGCTTTCTACAAACAGGAAACCATCCAGCACGTGTTGGTGCGACACGAGCAAGCCGCAGTGCACGCTGCCGATGGCTATGCCCGCGCCACTGGCGAAGTCGGTGTGGCTTTGGTGACCTCTGGCCCCGGCCTGACCAACGCCGTGACCGGCATCGCGACGGCCTACATGGACAGCATCCCGATGGTCATCATCAGCGGGCAAGTGCCCACTGCGGCCATTGGCCTTGATGCGTTTCAGGAGTGCGACACCGTGGGCATCACCCGCCCCATCGTCAAGCACAACTTCCTGGTCAAAGATGCCAAGGACATGGCCGAGGTCATGAAAAAGGCCTTCCACATTGCCCGCACTGGCCGCCCTGGCCCTGTGGTGGTGGATGTGCCCAAGGACGTGTCTTTCAACAAAACCCTCTACACCGGCTATCCCGACAAAGTCGAGATGCGTTCGTACAACCCGGTGCGCAAAGGCCACGGTGGTCAGATTCGCAAAGCCATGCAGTTGTTGATGTCGGCCAAACGCCCCTACATCTACACGGGTGGTGGTGTGCTGCTGAGCAATGCCAGCCCAGAGTTGCGCGCTTTGGTGGACATGCTGAACTTCCCGGTCACCAACACTTTGATGGGCTTGGGCGCGTTCCCGGCCACAGACCGGCGTTTCCTTGGCATGCTGGGCATGCACGGCACGCTGGAAGCCAACAACGCCATGCAAAACTGCGACGTCTTGCTGGCCGTGGGGGCCCGTTTTGATGACCGCGTGATTGGCAACCCCAAGCATTTCGCGCAAAACGAACGCAAGATCATCCACATCGACATTGACCCCTCCAGCATCTCCAAGCGCGTCAAGGTCGACGTGCCGATCGTGGGCGATGTGAAAGACGTTTTGACAGAGCTGATGGGCATGATCCGCGAGTCCGGTCTCAAGCCTGATAGCCAGGCGCTTGCCCAATGGTGGGAGACCGTTGAAGGTTGGCGCAGCCGCGAGTGCATGAAGTACGACAGCCAAAACAGCTTGGTCATCAAGCCACAGAAAGTCATCGAGACCCTGTGGGACATGACCAAAGACGCCGACGCGTACATCACCTCCGATGTGGGTCAGCATCAGATGTGGGCTGCCCAGTACTACAAGTTCAACGAGCCACGCCGCTGGATCAACTCGGGCGGTTTGGGCACCATGGGTGTGGGTATTCCTTATGCCATGGGCATCAAATTGGCCAAGCCAGACAGCGAAGTGTTTTGTGTGACGGGAGAAGGCTCGGTGCAGATGTGCATTCAGGAACTCTCAACTTGTCTGCAGTACAACACACCGATCAAAATTGTGGCCCTGAATAACGGTTACTTGGGCATGGTGCGACAGTGGCAGGAAATTGATTACTCGGGTCGCTACAGCCACAGCTACATGGATGCTTTGCCCAATTTCGTGAAGTTGGCAGAGGCCTATGGCCACGTCGGCATCTTGGTGGAAAAGCCTGAGGACGTGGAGCCTGCTTTGCGCGAAGCACGCAGGCTCAAGGATCGCACGGTTTTCTTGGACATCCGAACCGACCCCACGGAGAACGTGTTCCCCATGGTTCAGGCTGGCAAAGGCATCACCGAGATGCTGATGGGCGCTGAAGATCTTTAATTCATCACACTGGACGAATCTATTGCCCGCCAAGCCTGCGCATTACCGTGTGCAGGGGAGGGCGGCGAAAAACGGCAGTTCACTGCGCCAAACTTTCTTGGTTGCATGCCGTCGCAAAAAGAGGAATCACACATGAAACACATCATCGCTGTATTGATCGAAAACGAAGCGGGCGCTTTGTCCCGCGTGGTGGGCCTGTTTTCGGCCCGTGGCTACAACATCGAGTCCTTGACCGTGGCCCCGACCGAAGACCCCAGTTTGTCTCGCATGACCATCCAGACCACAGGCTCTGACGATGTCATCGAGCAAATCACCAAGCACCTGAATCGCTTGATTGAGGTGGTGAAGGTGGTGGACCTGACCGAAGGCGCTTACACCGAGCGCGAGTTGATGCTCGTGAAAGTGCGGGCCGTGGGCAAAGAACGCGAAGAAATGAAACGCATGGCCGACATCTTCCGTGGCCGTGTGATTGATGTCACGGACAAAAGCTACACCATTGAGCTCACCGGTGACCAATCGAAGAACGACGCCTTTTTGGAGGCGATCGACCGCAGTGCCATCTTGGAGACCGTGCGCACCGGTGCATGCGGTATCGGGCGCGGCGAGCGCATCCTGCGCGTCTAAACTCAACCCTTGAACTGTTTTATTCCTAAGGAGAACCCTGTGAAAGTTTTTTACGACAAAGATTGTGATCTGAGCGTCATCAAGGGCAAGACTGTTGCCATCATTGGTTACGGCTCGCAAGGCCACGCACACGCCCAGAACCTGAACGACAGCGGCGTCAAAGTGGTGGTCGGTTTGCGCAAAGGTGGCGCTTCGTGGGACAAAGTCGGCAAAGCCGGCTTGACCGTGATGGAAGTGAACGATGCGGTCAAGGCCGCTGACGTGGTCATGATTTTGTTGCCAGACGAGCAAATCGCCGACGTGTACAACAACAACGTCGCGCCCAACATCAAGCAAGGCGCTTCGTTGGCTTTTGCTCACGGCTTCAACGTGCACTACAACCAGGTGGTTCCCCGCGAAGACCTGGACGTGTGGATGGTGGCGCCTAAGGCCCCCGGCCACACCGTGCGCAACACCTACACCCAAGGCGGCGGCGTGCCGCACTTGGTGGCGATTCACCAGGACAAGAGCGGCAAAGCACGTGCTTTGGCCCTGAGCTACGCCATGGCCAACGGTGGCGGCAAGGCCGGCATCATTGAAACCAACTTCAAAGAAGAGACCGAAACCGACTTGTTCGGCGAGCAGGCCGTTCTGTGCGGTGGCGCGGTTGAGCTGATCAAGATGGGTTACGAGACACTGGTGGAAGCCGGTTACGCCCCTGAAATGGCGTACTTCGAGTGCTTGCACGAGTTGAAGCTGATCGTGGACCTGATCTACGAAGGCGGCATCGGCAACATGAACTACTCGATCTCGAACAACGCCGAATACGGCGAGTATGTGACGGGCCCTGAGGTCATCAACGAGCAGTCTCGCGAAGCCATGCGCAACGCCTTGAAGCGCATCCAGACCGGCGAATACGCCAAGATGTTCATCTTGGAAGGTCGCACCAACTACCCCAGCATGACGGCACGCCGTCGCTTGACTTCCGAGCACTCCATCGAAGTCGTTGGCGCACAATTGCGCGCCATGATGCCTTGGATCGCCAAGAACAAGCTGGTTGACAAGACCCGTAACTGATCGGGCCCTTGGGCAAACTGAGAAAAGGCCACTTGAGTGGCCTTTTTCTTGGGCGCTGGGTGTGCCTTAAACTCAGCTGACACGGGATGGATCCAAAAAAAACCGCAACAGGAATGGACGATGAACAAAACCAACAACACCGCTGAAGACGCAGAAGGCTCAGCGCCAGTGCGTAAACCCTCCAAGGGCATTTACATGCTGCCCAATATGATCACTTTGGCGGCCTTGTTTGCGGGTTTTTATGCCGTTGTTATGGCCATCAATGGCCGTTTTGATTTGGCCACCGTGGGCATCTTCAGCGCCATGGTGCTCGACAGCTTGGACGGACGCGTGGCCCGAATGACCAACACCCAAAGTGCTTTTGGCGAGCAAATGGATTCGCTGTCAGACATGGTGTCTTTCGGCGCTGCGCCTGCCTTGATTGCTTACGTTTGGACCTTGCAGGAGTTGGGCCGCTGGGGTTGGATTGCGGCTTTTGTTTATTGCGCCTGTGCGGCCCTGCGCCTGGCACGTTTTAACGTCAATACGGGCGTCGTCGATAAGCGCTATTTTCAGGGCTTGCCATCTCCGGCTGCTGCTGCTTTGGTGATGGGCTTTGTGTGGATCATGTTTGACAACGCTGTGCCTGCCAAAGCCGTGTCTTGGGGCATGTTTGCTGTGTGCCTGTTCGCAGGTTTGACCATGGTGACCAATGTGCCGTTCTATAGCTTCAAGGACATGCACATGAAAAAGAGCGTGCCCTTTGCCACGCTGGTGCTGGTGGCGTTGGGCATTGCGGTGGTCAACATCGACCCGCCCATTGTGTTGTTTTCGCTGTTTGTGGGCTATGGTCTGAGTGGTTATGTGATTTACGTCTGGCGCAAGGCCAAGGGACAGCCCACCAGCATGATCAGCACCTCGACCGACGACCCCGATGAGCGCGGCTTGCACCAGTGATGTCCGGTGCAGGACAAGGCTTGTTTTGAGTTGTGCTAGAGTTACCCTATGAACTTTACTTTGTTTGCTCTACTGCTAGCGCCCCACGGGCGGGATGTGTAGCGCACGCAAACATTTTCCCAAAAGGCCCGTATGCCATCCGCAACGGGCTTTTTGCATTTTTGCTTGGACTTGCGGGTGATTAACCAGGAGTGAACATGGCTGACAAACTGATTATTTTCGACACCACCTTGCGCGACGGCGAGCAATCGCCCGGCGCCTCCATGACCCGCGACGAAAAGCTGCGCATTGCCCGTCAGCTGGAGCGTCTGCGAGTGGACGTGATCGAAGCTGGTTTTGCCGCCAGTTCCAATGGTGACTTCGAGGCCGTGAAATGCATTGCCGACGCGATCAAGGACTCGACCATTTGCTCTTTGTCGCGCGCCAATGACCGCGATATTTCTCGTGCGGCCGAGGCCCTCAAAGGCGCTAACAGTGGGCGCATCCACACCTTCATTGCGACGTCCCCTCTGCACATGGAAAAAAAGCTGCGCATGACGCCTGACCAGGTGTTTGAGCAGGCCAAGCAGTCGGTGCGTTTTGCCCGAAATTTGGTGGGTGATGTCGAATTCAGTCCGGAAGACGGCTACCGCAGCGACATGGACTTTTTGTGCCGTGTGCTCGAAGCCGTGATTGCCGAAGGTGCCTCCACCATCAACGTGCCCGACACCGTGGGCTATGCCGTGCCTGAGCTTTACGGCGAATTCATCCGCACCCTGCGCGAGCGCATCCCCAACTCTGACAAAGCGATTTGGTCCGTGCATTGCCACAACGACCTGGGAATGGCGGTGGCCAACTCCTTGGCAGGTGTCAAGATCGGTGGCGCACGTCAGGTTGAGTGCACCATCAACGGCTTGGGCGAGCGTGCCGGTAATTGCTCACTCGAGGAAGTGGTCATGGCCGTTAAAACACGCCGCGACTACTTTGGTCTTGACCTTGGCATTGACACCAGCCACATCGTGGCCGCCAGCCGCATGGTCAGTCAGACCACCGGTTTTGTGGTTCAGCCCAACAAGGCTGTGGTGGGTGCCAACGCCTTTGCCCATGCCTCGGGCATTCACCAGGACGGTGTGCTCAAAGCGCGTGACACCTACGAAATCATGCGTGCCGAGGATGTGGGTTGGTCCACCAACAAGATTGTGTTGGGCAAACTCAGCGGCCGCAACGCGTTCAAACAACGCTTACAGGACCTGGGCGTCACTTTGGACAGTGAAACTGAAATCAACAACGCCTTTGCTAAATTCAAAGAGTTGGCCGACCGCAAGAGCGAGATTTTTGATGAAGACATCCTGGCCTTGGTCAGCGACGAGAGTGTGACCACTGAAAAAGAGCAATACGGCTTCGTTTCCATGTCGCAGCACAGCGAAACTGGCGAACGCCCCCACGCTTCGGTGGTGTTCACGGTGGCAGGCAAAGAGGTGCAAACCCAGTCCGATGGCAATGGGCCGGTGGATGCCTCGCTCAAAGCCATTGAGTCGCACATCAAGAGCGGCGCTGAGATGGTTCTGTATTCGGTCAACGCCATCAGTGGTTCGACCGAAAGCCAGGGCGAAGTGACAGTGCGACTGCAAAACAGTGGCCGTGTGGTCAACGGGGTAGGCTCAGACCCCGACATCGTCGTTGCCTCGGCGAAAGCCTACCTGAGTGCCTTGAACAAACTGCAGAGCAAGGCTGACAGGGTGGCTGCTCAGGGGTAAATTGAATACTAAATAAGCAATTAATTGCTTTATAAAAGTCACGTAAGTCATTGTTCTTGCGTGACTTTTTCTAATTAGATACACTGAGAAGAATAATACCAACTTATGATCAGTCAATGCGTGTGAGATTTGCATCCTTCGTCCCGCGAACCCAAACTTGGTTGCGCGCTGCAGCCTTGGCCTTGTCCGTGGGTTTGATCACGATCGTGTCTGGTCAGTTGAGCTTGGTTTACGCACAAAACGCCAAACAGGCACCTTCCAAAGCACAAAAGAGCAAAAAAAGCGCCGATAAGACCATGGCTCCCCGCAAAGGCCACAAAGCCCAAAGCGCAGCGGCACGCAAAAAGCAGACAGCCAAAAAATCCGCGGCCCGAAAACAAAGCGTGGTCAAAGCTGACCGCAACACCAAGCAACTCAGGGCGAGCCGAAATGCGCGTCCAATTCGTGCGTCATTCGGCCAAATGGCAGGGTTGCACGCCACAGCCGATGCTTTGGGCCTGCACTCCAGTGTGGCTCTGGTAGTAGATCAAGAGACCCAGGAAGTCCTTTACAGCAAAAATGACCATGCGGTCCTGCCCATTGCGTCCTTGACCAAGCTGATGACTGGCTTGGTCATTGCTGAGGCCCGCTTGCCCATGGACGAGCGCATCCGCATCACCCAAGCCGACGTGGACACGGAAAAAGGAAGTTCGTCTCGCTTGGCCGTGGGCACCGAACTCAGTCGCGGCGAGTTGATGCACTTGTCTCTCATGTCCAGTGAAAACCGCGCCGCCCATGCTTTAGGGCGAACTTTCCCTGGGGGTATGGATTTGTTTGTCAGTCTCATGAACCAGCGGGCCAAGGCTTTGGGCATGAAGGACACACGCTATGTGGAACCAACCGGCCTGTCCAGTCAGAACCAGTCGAGCGCCAATGATTTGGCTGTCTTGGCTGCCAAAGCCTACGATGAGCCCATGTTGCGGGAGTTGTCCACGTCGCACGGCCGTGAGGTGTCGGTGGGGCGCAGAACATTGCAATACAACAATACCAATCGCTTGGTGAAAAGCCCTCAATGGGACATTGGGTTGCAAAAAACCGGTTACATCTCGGAGGCGGGACGTTGCTTGGTGATGCAGGCCCAAGTAGCGGGTCGCAACCTGATCATGGTGTTTCTGGACTCTGCGGGCAAGTTCAGCCGCTTGGGAGATGCCGAGCGGGTACGCAAGTGGTTGGAGCAAAAGTCGTCCATGGACAAACGCTCGTGGGAAACCGTTGCCCAAATGCCGAGCTGAGCTCGGAGCGCAGTGACAGACCGCTAGCGTTCCTCCTGGTGTCCCAAGGTTTCTGAAATTGCTTTGGCGGTTTCCTGAAGTTTGGGCAGCCAGCTTTCATCCAGGCGATCTGCAGGGGCGGAAATGGAAAGGCCAGCCAGAAGCTTTCCTTGATCGTCATAAATGCCCGCAGCGATGCAGCGCACTCCCAGTTCCAACTCTTCGTTGTCACGCGCAAAACCCGATTGCTTGACTCGGGAGAGTTCCCTCTCCAGCACCTGAATTTGAGTGATGCTGTTGCGTGTTTGGCCAGCCAAACCCGTGCGCGTGGAATAGGAGCGTACCCGCAAAGGGTCGTCGGCAGCCAAAAAGAGCTTACCCACTGAGGTCAAGTGCAAAGGTGCTCGCCCACCAATGGCGCGAACCACTTGCATGCCCGAGCGTTCGCTGTAGGCGCGTTCGATGTAGACGATTTCATCGCCCTGGCGCATGCTCAGATTGACGGGTTGCTGAATGAGTTTGTGCAAATCACGCATGGGGGCCAAGGCTGCATCGCGCACATTGAGTCTGCCCTTGACCAGATTCCCCAATTCCAGCAATCGCATGCCCAGGCGGTAGCTGCCGGCCTCAGGACGGTCCACAAAACGGCCTGTGGCCAAGTCGTTCAGGATACGGTGTGCGGTTGAGGGGTGCAGCCCGGTTTTTTGGCTGATTTCTTTGAGAGAGATTGCTTCTTCGCGGGACGCCAGCACATCGATCAGGGTGAACATGCGTTCAATCACTTGGATGGTGGGCGCGGAAGTGAGGGCGGGGTCTTTTTTCATCGTGTGCTACCTGGGCATTTCATTTTACACAGTGAAATGAAGGAGGGCTTGGTGTGCTGAGGTGACAGCATTCAGCCGTGATCCTGATGCACCCATGGTCACTCCGTAAAAGGCTGCCATTGTCCCTGCACACGAAGTTCGCAGGGTTTGAAGCGTGATTTGTAGTTCATCTTGGGGCTGCCATCGATCCAGTAACCCAAATAAACATAAGGCAGTCCCAATTGGGCCGCTTGTTGGATTTGCCAAAGAACCCCGAAGGTGCCAAAGCTGGAGGTGTCATCGGGTTCATAAAAGGTGTAAACCGCCGATAAACCCTGGTTGAGCACGTCCACAATGCTGACCATCTTCAAATCACCAAGCCCCTCGCCTTTGCCGGGGGTTCTGAACTCCACAATGCGCGAGTTGACTCGGCTTTGCAGCAGGAACTGCGTGTACTGGTCCACGCTGTCGTGGTCCATGCCGCCGCCAGGGTGTCGGGTGTTTTGGTAGCGCAAATACAGCGCGTAATGCTCTGGGTCGTACTGCAAATCGAGCACACGCACGCTCAAATCGCAGTGGGTCCTCCAAGCTCGGCGCTGACTGCGGTCCGGTTTGAAGGCGTCAACCCGCACGCGCAATGGCTGGCAGGCTTGGCAGCCATCGCAGTAGGGCCGGTAGGTGAACAAGCCGCTGCGCCGAAATCCCTGCTCGACCAGGTCCGCATACACCTCGTTGTGGATCAGGTGGCTGGGCGTGGCCACTTGGGAGCGGGCAGAGCGATCGGGCAGATAGCTGCATGCGTAGGGTGCGGTCGCGTAGAACTGCAGGGTCTGTAGCGGGAGTTCTTTGAGTTGGCTCATGGGGTGGCCATCAGTGAAGTCAGCAATTGCCAGTTCAAGGACTGTTGGGCCCAGTCGATGGGGGCCTGCTCGCGGCCTGCATCAATGCTGCGCAAAAAGTCGCTGCGCGGTATCTCGCAGGCGCCCAGCGAGGCCAAGTGCCGGGTGTTTTGTTGGCAGTCAATGGCGGCAACGCCATGCTGCAAGCAGACGCTGACCAAGCAAGCCAGCGTCATCTTGGAGCCATCGGTGACGGTGGTGAACATCGACTCGCCAAACACGGCGCGGCCCAAGGCCACAAAGTACAGACCCGCCACGAGTTCACCCCGAATGCGCATTTCACAGCTGTGGGCCAAGCCCATGCGATGCAGGTCTTCGTAAGCCGCGACCATCTGGGGCACGATCCAAGTGCCCTTTTGACCGGCGCGAGGCGACGTGGCACAGCGGCGGATCACCTGCGAAAAGTCCCGGTCAAAACACAGCTCAAAGTCGGGTGTGAGGCTCCAGCGTTTGAGGCTTTGTTGCAACGATCGGTGAAAGCGAAAATCATGGGTACGCAGCACCATGCGCGGGTCTGGGCTCCACCATAGCACCGGCTGGCCTGCATTGAACCAAGGGAAAACGCCCTTGGCATAAGCGTCCATCAAACGTTGGGCTGACAAATCGCTGCTGGCGGCCAGCAGACCCGGCGCAGGCGATCTGGCACCCCATGCCTCGCTGACCGGGGGGAGGGGCTGGCCCTCCACAATCCAGGGCAGTTCGGGGGTCGGAGAATGCACTTCGGCTTCGCTGGTCATGGGTGAATTACACAATAAAAGCAGGGGCTGGGTGCGGCGATATGATTTTGCAGATGCAAAACCTGCCCAAGCACTGGATACAACCCGATTGGCCGATCAACGACCGCGTGCGTGCGCTCATGACCAGTCGTCAGGGCGGGGTGTCGTCTGCTCCTTGGGACAGCATGAACCTGGGTGACCATGTGGGCGACCGGGCTGCCGATGTGCAAACCAACCGGGAGCGCCTGGCATCTCGCATCGGCCAGCGGCCCGTTTTTTTGCAGCAAGTGCATGGGGTGGCCAGTGTGCAATTGGGTGCGGCCACGCCCAATGGCTTGGTGGCAGATGCCTGCTGGAGCGGCGAGACCGGTGTGGCCTGCACCATCATGGTGGCCGACTGCTTGCCGGTTTTGCTGGCCGATGCCGCCGGTCGGTGGGTGGCAGCGGCACATGCGGGCTGGCGTGGGCTTGCTGGGCCGGCTGTGTCCACTCAGTCAAAAGGGCAGGGCGTGCTGGAGAGCCTGTGGTCTGACATCCAGCGTGCGGGGGCCGATGTGTCGGACGTGATGGCGTGGCTCGGGCCCTGCATTGGGCCGCAAGCTTTTGAAGTGGGGCCAGAAGTGTTGGCGGCTTTTGACGATGGCTCTCCCCAAGTGCAGGCCCAGTTCCAGCCAGTTGCCAACGGCAAATTCATGGCCGATCTGGCTGGTTTGGCCCGTGTGCGATTACAGGCCTTGGGCGTCACAAGCGTGTTTGGCAACGACAGCAGCCTGCCCTGGTGCACGGTGTCAAACTCAGCGCTCTTCTTTTCCCACCGCAGGGACAGCCGCCGCCTCGGGCAAAGTGGCCGCATGGCGGCTTGCATCTGGCTGGAGAGCTGAGTCGGTCTGACTTGCAGCAGCCTCGTGCCTGGCTTGTTCTTCCTGCTTGCGAATGGCCTTGCGGCGCAGGGGTGTGCCCATCAGGTAAACCACCAAGGCCATGGGCAACAAGCCATAAAGCACAAAGGTGATGATCGCTCCCAGTACAGTGCCTTGGGTACTAAAAGCCTCAGCCAGAGCCATGAGCAAGGTGACATAAAGCCAAGCAATCACGATCAGATACATAAATATTTGGCCCTTGTAATTTAGGTGACAATAAACTGAAAGATACTCGTCCAAAGGGATTTGAGAAAAACGATGAATTCAGGAGACAAACGATGAGCGCTTCCGCACCGGATTTTTGGGCCAAAATGGGCGAGGGTTTTCAGCAAAACCTGAGTAAGAGCTGGGGCCAAGCCATGCAGCATTTTCAGACTATTGATCTGGGTGGCTTGAAACCTTCTGCCGATGCGACCGTGCCACAACTCAAATTCTCGCCTGAAAAGCTGCAAAGCCTGCAAGGCCAGTACTTCAAAGACGCCTCTGAATTGTGGAATCAGGGCCTGCACAACAGCTTGCAAGTCAAAGATCGGCGTTTTTCGGGTGACGCATGGGCCTCTAACCCGATCGCTGCTTTCAATGCCGCGACCTATTTGCTCAATGCCCGCACCCTCATGGGCTTGGCCGATGCGGTCGATGCCGATGAAAAAACCCGCACCCGCATCCGCTTTGCCATTGAGCAGTGGGTGGCCGCATCAGCGCCGAGTAATTTTTTGGCCTTCAACGCCGAGGCCCAAAAGAAAGCCATAGAAACAAAAGGCGAAAGTCTGGCCAAGGGCATCCAGAACCTGATGCACGACATGCAACAAGGCCACGTCTCGATGACCGACGAGAGCCTGTTTGAAGTCGGCAAAAACGTGGCCACCACCGAAGGTGCGGTGGTTTTTGAGAACGAGTTTTTCCAGCTCATCGAGTACAAGCCGCTCACTGCCAAGGTCTACGAAAAGCCGTTTTTGCTGGTGCCCCCTTGCATCAACAAGTTCTACATCCTCGACCTGCAGCCCGAAAACTCGCTCATCCGCTACGCCGTGAGCCAAGGCCATCGCACTTTTGTGGTGAGCTGGCGCAACCCAGACGAGTCCATGGCCCAAAAGACCTGGGACGATTACATCGAGCACGCCGCCATCGAGGCCATCCACACCGTGCAGGCCATCACCGGTGCGCCCAAGATCAATGCCCTGGGCTTTTGTGTGGGCGGCACCATCTTGTCAAACGCCTTGGCCGTTCTGGCTGCACGAGGTGACAAGCCTGTGGCCAGCGCCACCTTCCTGACCACACTGATCAACTTCACCGACACTGGCATTCTGGACGTGTTCATTGACGAGAACTTCGTCAAGTTCCGTGAGCAGCAAATGGGCCAAGGCGGCTTGCTCAAAGGTCAGGACCTGGCCTCCACCTTCAGCTTTTTGCGCCCCAACGACCTGGTCTGGAATTACGTGGTGGGCAACTACCTCAAGGGTGAGACGCCGCCGCCGTTTGACTTGTTGTACTGGAACAGCGACTCGACGAACTTGCCAGGACCTTTTTACGCTTGGTACCTTCGCAACACCTACCTCGAAAACAACCTGGTCAAGCCCGGCAAGGTCAAGGTTTGTGGTGAGTCGATTGATTTGGGCAAGGTTGATATACCTGTCTACATCTATGGCTCGCGCGAAGACCACATCGTGCCGATTGGTGGGGCTTATGCCAGCACACAAGTGCTGCCGGGCAAAAAGCGTTTTGTGATGGGTGCCTCGGGCCACATCGCGGGCGTGATTAACCCGCCTGCAGCCAAAAAGCGCAGCCATTGGCTGAGCGAGGGCACCCAATTTCCAGCCGATGTGAACAACTGGATTGCAGGCGCCCAAGAGGTGCCCGGCAGCTGGTGGACCGATTGGTCAGACTGGCTCAAGGGCCATGCCGGAAAGCAAATTGCTGCGCCCAAGACCTACGGCAAAGCCACCAAATTCAAAGCCATCGAAGCGGCCCCGGGCCGCTACGTCAAGGCCAAGGCCTGATTCGTTTTTTTATTGGAGACAAAAATGGAAGACATCGTCATCGTTGCAGCAGCCCGCACCGCCGTGGGTAAATTTGGCGGCTCGCTCGCCAAAACACCTGCCACAGAACTGGGCAGCATCGTCATCAAGGGCTTACTCGAGCGCAGCGGTTTGCCTGTTGACGCCATCGGTGAAGTCATCATGGGCCAGGTGCTGGCCGCAGGCGTGGGTCAAAACCCCGCTCGCCAAGCCATGATGAAAGCCGGTGTGGCCAAAGAAACACCGGCCCTCACCATCAACGCCGTTTGCGGCTCGGGCCTCAAGGCCGTCATGCTGGCAGCGCAAGCCGTGGCCTGGGGCGACAGCGAAATTGTGATCGCCGGTGGTCAGGAAAACATGAGCGCCAGCCCGCACGTTTTGAACGGCAGCCGCGACGGCCAACGCATGGGCGACTGGAAAATGACCGACACCATGATCGTGGACGGTCTGTGGGACGTGTACAACCAGTACCACATGGGCATCACCGCTGAAAACGTAGCCAAGGCCCACGGCATCACCCGTGACATGCAAGACGCCCTGGCCGCAGGCAGCCAGCGCAAAGCCGCTGCCGCGCAAGAAGCGGGCAAATTTAAGGACGAAATCGTTGACGTGCTGATCCCTCAGCGCAAGGGCGACGCCCTGGTGTTCAACACCGATGAGTTCATCAACAAGAAAACCAGCGAAGAAGTGCTGGCCGGTCTGCGCCCTGCGTTCGACAAGGCTGGCAGCGTGACCGCGGGCAACGCCTCGGGCATCAACGACGGCGCGGCCGCCGTGATGGTCATGTCAGCCAAGAAGGCGGCGGCTTTGGGCCTCAAGCCCCTGGCCCGCATTGCCGCTTTTGGCACCAGCGGTCTGGACCCGGCCACCATGGGCATGGGCCCCGTGCCTGCGTCGCAAAAGGCGCTGGCACGCGCTGGCTGGAAAGCCCAAGACGTGGACCTGTTCGAACTCAACGAAGCCTTTGCTGCGCAAGCCTGCGCGGTGAACCAGGCGCTCGACATCGACCCGGCCAAAGTCAACGTCAACGGCGGTGCGATCGCGATTGGTCACCCCATCGGCGCGTCCGGTTGCCGCATTTTGGTGACCTTGCTGCATGAAATGCAGCGCACCCAGGCCCAAAAAGGCCTGGCCGCTTTGTGCATTGGCGGCGGCATGGGCGTGTCCCTGGCCATCGAGCGCGTTTAAACAAAACCCACCGCTCAAGCTGCGTGGGTCGGCGCACTGTCCAGTTGTATAAGGGCAGCCGATCATGCGGGTTTGGGTGGTTTCCCACGATCTCAACACACTCATCACCAGGAGACAATCATGAGTCAAAAAGTAGCGTACGTCACAGGCGGCATGGGCGGCATCGGGACCGCGATCTGCCAACGCCTTCACCAAGAAGGCTTCAAGGTCATCGCCGGTTGCGGCCCCACGCGTGACTACACCAAATGGCTGGACGAGCAAAAAGCGCTGGGCTTCACTTTCTACGCTTCAGTGGGCAACGTGGGCGACTGGGACTCCACCGTGGAAGCCTTCACCAAGGCCAAGGCCGAGCACGGCCCCATCGACGTTTTGGTCAACAACGCAGGCATCACCAAGGACCGCATGTTCCTCAAGATGACCCGCGAAGACTGGCAAGCTGTGATGAACACCAACCTGGACTCCATGTTCAACGTGACCAAGCAAGTGGTTGCTGACATGGTCGAAAAAGGCTGGGGCCGCATCATCAACATCAGCTCGGTCAACGGCGAAAAAGGCCAGGCTGGCCAGACCAACTACTCGGCCGCCAAAGCCGGTATGCACGGTTTCTCGATGGCTCTGGCACAAGAGCTGGCCACCAAAGGCGTGACCGTGAACACCGTGAGCCCTGGCTACATCGGCACCGACATGGTCAACGCCATCCGTCCTGACGTGCTGGAAAAGATCGTGGCCACTGTGCCCGTCAAGCGCTTGGGCAAGCCCAGCGAGATCGCCTCCATCATCGCCTGGATGGCCAGCGAAGATGGTGGCTACACCACCGGCGCTGACTTCGCCGTCAACGGCGGTTTGCACATGGGCTGATCCGGCCTCTGCGCCTGACAAACCCGCCAAACCCCGACCAACCCCGCCCATGGCAACATGGTGTCGGGGTTTTTTAACGTTCTCGCTTTTTTGATGAATTTGTTATTTTTCAAGCGAATCGACCCTAGAGGCCGACCCCATTAGGACATTGCGGGCTCTGTCACTTTCCATCTTTTCTTCGCTGCGATGCCCTAGCAGGATGGGTTAACTTTCAGGGGCAAGATTTCATTTGGTTACCCAATTAGGTATTTTGGGTAAGTAATTATTTTGTTACTTTCGTCAGATCTATCAAAAGATCGTCAAAAACGAGGGGTAATGAATGAGGTCCAATCTGAAGAGCTGTTATCAAAGAAATGCAAAACCGCAGCTGTATCTTCTAATTTTTTGGGTTTTTCTAGCTGCAGGCTTGGCATGGCATTCAACGGCTTGGTCAACACCCGAAAGCAATGGGGGGCAGGGCCATTCAGTACAACAGCCATTGGGTCAGCGTTTTGCGATGTTTGAGCGCGTGGCGCAGCATCAGTCGCGCATCATCATCTACCGCGCCACCGGAACCAACCAACCCGGTGCGGCCACGGTCTATGTAAACGACCGTTACCACGCCTCGCTCATTCCTGGCGGTTACGCCCAGGTTTGCCTGCCGCCGGGTGGGGCCGAGTTGGGTGTGCGCATGGTCGCTGTGGGACGCAATCCTAAAGACAATCTGGACTCCACCACCGCCATCAACCCCAAGGGCGGTGAGACGTCATTCCTGAGTGTGCGCGAGCAAGCGGGCATGTTGGCCGTGTTGCAGCCCGTGCCTGCTGCACAGGCGATGCAGGAGTTGCAAGGCACCCGCCAACAAGCGCACACCATTTCGCGGGTGCCTAACGCAGAAAAGTGCATCGACGCCGGTCCGGCCGCACCCCAGGTGGCATCGCAGCCCATCCATCAGGCCGCTGCCTCGGTGGCATCGCAGCCCATCCATCAGGCCGCTGCCTCGGTGGCATTGCAGCAAATCAATTTGGCGGCGGATTCCTTGTTTGCATTTGGCAAATCCGACCTCAAGAGCATGAGCACTGCAGGACGCACTTCATTGGACAACTTGATTAGCCAAATTAAGACCCCGTACCTGAGCATTGAGCGTGTCCACATCGTGGGCCACGCAGACCCCTTGGGCAGCGAGGTCATCAACGATCGCTTGTCCACCGACCGCGCCAAAACCGTGCGCGACTACTTGCTTGTCAATGGTTTGCAAGTGTCCCGCATCGAAAGCGAAGGGCGTGGCAGCCGTGAGCCCGTGGTTCGCCATTGCGGCAGCGTGGCCACTGCCCAGGCCATTGCCTGCAACCAACCCAATCGCCGAGTCGCCATCGAACTGAGCGGCGTGCGCCGCTGATAGACCGCTGCGTCGCATTGCACTCCTGGCGATGACCGTCAACTTGTCATTGCAAGTCAAGCGCAGCAATCCATTCTTCATCTGAACCCCTCTCCAGTCACACCCAGGTAGACCACCATGGCCAAGCAATACAAAGTCCTCGTCAACACCGGCAAAGCAGACAACAACAAAGTCCTCGATATCCAACAAGGCGGGGGCGATCGCGGCCAGGCGGTTCGCATCAAGGCGCAGGCCGGTGCCAAGTACGAGCTGCAAGAGGTGGGCCGCAAAAAGCCCGTGGGGCCGGACTACATCAAAGCCAAGCGCGTGGGCAAAGACCTGCACATCTTGTTTGAGGACGAGCGCCAGGCCAGCCTGGTCATCGAGGACTATTACGAGGTGTTGCCCGAGGGCTACAACGGCGTGATTGGACAGGCCGAGAACGGCAGCTTCTACGAATACATCCCCGAAGACCCCAAGGTGTCGGGTCTGATCTCCGAGCTGGCCGAGGGTGGGCAGACGGTCAATGCCGCGTTGGGCGGAGCAGAAGTCACGCCAGTCGGGGCCGCTTTGGGCGTATTGGCTTTCAGCCCCTTGATGGGAATTTTGGGACTGGGGGCGCTTGGGGCCATTGCCGCTGCGGCGGATGGACAAGGAGACAAAACACCCAATACTGACGCTTTCACCGGTCAGCTGGACAGTGGATCTGACAGCGGCGTAGCGGGTGATCACAAAACCAATGACGCCACCCCCACCCTTAGCGGCAAAGTGCCCGTCGGCTCCACCGCCAGCGTCACCATCAATGGCCAAAAGTACCCCGTGACCGTCAACCCCGATGGCTCTTGGACCTTCACCAACCCCACCAACTTGCCCGACGGCACTTACTACCCCGTCTTGCACGTCACGCAAAACGGCGTGACCTCCGACATCAACATCACACCTTTCACCATCGACACCACAGCCCCGACGGTGGTCATCACCAGCAACGCCAACATCTTGGGCTCGGGCCAAAGTGCCACCATCACCTTCACCCTCTCGGAGGCCAGCAACGACCTCGCGCGGGGCGACATCACCGTCACCGGCGGCAGCCTGGGCACTTTGACCCAAAGCACCACCGACCCCAAGGTCTACACCGCCACCTTCACGCCCAATACCACCGGCAACAGCGCCACCATCAGCATCGCTAACGATAAATTTTCCGACGCTGCCGCCAACCGCAACGCCGATGGGGCGGATGCCAACAACACCGTCACCCTCTCCACCAACGCCGCCACCTATGGCGCTTTGGAACAAGCCGCCTCCAACGACAGTGGCGTGCTCGGGGACAACCAAACCAACGACACCACCCCCACCATCACAGGCAAAGTGCCCGCCGGCTCCACCGCCAGCGTCACCATCAATGGCCAAAAGTACCCCGTGACGGTCAACCCCGATGGCTCTTGGTCCTTCACCAACCCCACCAACTTGCCCGACGGCACCTACACCCCGGTTCTGGACGTGATAACCAACGGCCAAACCAACAGCCTCCCACTGACCCCCTTCACGATCGACACCACGCCCCCCACCATCGTGGTGGGCAGCTCCGCCAGTGTCTTGACCACAGGTCAGTCCACCACCGTCACCTTCACCCTGAGCGAGCCGGTCAGCGACTTCGACGCGAACGACATCGCCGTCACCGGCGGCAACCTGAGCAACTTCCAAAAGAGTGCCACCGACCCCAAGGTTTACACCGCCACCTTCACGCCCTCTGCGACGGGCACCAGCGCCTCCATCAGCGTGGCCAGCGGCAAGTTCTCGGACGCCGCAGCCAACCTCAACGCCGATGGGGCAGAGGCCAACAACACCGTCAGCCTGATCACCAACGCCGCCTCCAGTGGCCAACTCAACCCCATCAGCGACAACAACACCGGCACCCCCAACGACAGCAAAACCAACGACGTCACGCCTGAGCTCAACGGGCGTATCCCCCCAGGCTCCAGTGCCACCATCAGCCTCAACGGTCAGACCTACCCCGTCACCGTCAACCCTGACGGCACTTGGCGCTTTACACAGCCCACCAACTTGCCAGACGGCACTTACACACCCCAACTGAACGTGACCACCAATGGTCAAACCGTCACCACCCCGATCACGCCCTTCACGATCGACACCACTTCCCCCACCGTGGCCATCAGCGGCCCCAGCACCCTCAGCCAAGGCCAAAGCACCACCTTGACCTTCACCTTGTCCGAGGTCAGCACCGACTTCACGGATGCCGACTTGGTCATCAGCGGTGGTTCCTTGGGCCCCCTGCAGCAAAGCGCCACCAACCCCCTGGTCTACACCGCCACCTTCACGGCCAGCCCCAATGTTGACCTTTTGAGCCCGACCAGCGGCTTTCGCGTGAGCATCGCCAGCAACAAGTTTGCCGACGCTGCGGGCAACCAAAACCAAGACGGCGCCCAAGCCAACAACAACTGGGTTGCCATCGAGTCTTCCTCGGACGGATCCAGCACGCCCACGCAGGTGCCATCCAAAACCACCACGCTGATCCTGGACCCGATTGCCACCGACAACTTCATCACCAGCGCCGAGCGCAGCAGCACCACCACGCTCTTGAGCGGACAAGTCAACGGCACCTACGTCAAAGGCGATGTCGTCACCTTGGTGGTCAATGGCCAAAATTACACCGCCGCCGTGGACGCCTTAGGTGCCTACAGCGTCTCCGTGCCCACGGCACAGCTGCTGACCGACCCGGACACCAAGGTCGAGGCCTCCATCGCCGCCACCGGCGCCACAGGCAAACCCACCGCCAGCCAGGACTACACCCTGGCCAGCACCACCGGTCAACCCGCCGTGGCCCTGGTGCTTGATACCGTCACAGACGACAACATCATCAACATCGACGAATCCAAGGCCTCGGCCGTCGCCATGACTGGCAAAGCCATAGGCAATTTCACAACCGGTGATGTTGTCACCCTCAGCGTCAACGGCAAGACCTTCACCGGCACCGTCAACGCGTCGGGCGCCTACAGCATCAATGTGCCTGGCGCCGACTTGCTGGCCGACCCCGACAGCACCGTACAAGCGAGCATCGCCGCCACCAGCCCCCTGGGCAAAAGCGCCGCCAGTGCCCTGCAGGACTACGCCAGCGACACCGACATCTCGCCGGCCTCCAAGTTCATGAACTTTTCTGACTTCATGGCGCCCAGTGCTCCTGCAGCCAACTTCGCTGTCTTTGACAACGTGGGCCCCGTCAACGGGCAAGTGGCCAACAACAGTACGATCGATGACACACTTCCCGCCATCACTGGACGCGGCGCCAACCCCGGCGATGTGGTCACAGTGTTTGACACCTACATCCTCAACGGCCAAAGCATCACGCAAGAAATCGGCAAAGCCATCGTGGCCGCCGACGGCACCTGGTCCGTGCTCCCAACCAAGCCCTTGATCACTGGCGATCACCTGTTTAATGTCGGCTTCACCGACAAGGTTGGTAACTCCAGTGTGGGCGATGGCACCTCCAATTTCACCATCGGCGGTGATGCCGCACCCGCCATTGCCATCGCGCGCACCAGTGCCGCAGCCACCACCGGCGCTGCACTGACCACCAGTGAAACCATTGTCTTTACCTTAAGCCGTGCCAGCACCAACTTCGCCCTCAGCGATGTGGACGTCACAGGCGGCACTCTCTCCAACTTCACCCCCGTGCCCAGCAGTGGCACCGCCGGCGCCGGCTACACCCAATACACCGCCACCTTCACCCCCACCGCAGGCGCTACCGGCACCGCCACCATCGGCGTATTGGCCACCAAATTCACAGACACACTGGGCAACAACAACGTTGACACCTACCAAAGCACCTCGGCCAACTACGAGACCAACAACCAAGTCAGCATCGCCTACAACACCAGCGCCAACCCGCTGCCAGACACCACCGCCCCCAGCATCATCGTTTCGCGCGCAGGTAGCGCCACCCTGGCCAGCGGCAACACCGACACCATCAGCTTCATCCTGAGCGAGGCCAGCACCAGCTTGACCGCCAGCGACATCGACGTCACCGGCGGCACCCTGGGTGTTGATTCACTTACCAAACAGAGCCAGACTTCACGTTCAAATATGAGCCACTTGGTTATTGATGTTTTATTTCAAGATTGTGGATAAGTCTGGTGATAAAGCTGTTTCCTCGTCTCCTTTCGATTGCTTTGTTCTACTTGTCTTAGCTCCTTTAACCTTAGCGGTAGAGCTCCTGAATCGCCAACTTTGATTGCCTGTTTCAACAATGTGGCAATGATGCGTCAAACGATCCAACACCCTGCCCAAATAATTAGCAGGATATGTGGAACGTGGCTCAAACTTGCTCGTGAATGTTTATCAGAGTGGCTCAGTTTTCAAAATAAAACAACAGGACGGTGAGTGTGCTGGGCACAGACGGCGGTGGCGCCAACCAATATGCTGCCAAACAGCAGGACGCTCTTGGCAACTTGAGCAAACTGTCCAACACCTACACGGTCAATTCATCGGGCGCCAACCAGCTGGTGAATGGTGACTTTGCCGACGGAGCAACGGGTTTCACCACCTCCGGATTGACGTATCAGGCCAATTACAACGGCGCTGGGAACACCTACGGCTTGTCCAACTATGCAAGCACAGGAGTGACCACCGCACCGGCTGGTGCAACAACATTGAGCAGCGGAACCTTTGCAAATGGGAGCTTCATAACCACTGGCTTTACAAGTCCGAAATCAGGGGGCGTGTACACCACTTCACAGTCTCAATACTTAAACTATCACGGATCAAATGGAACCGGTGACGCTTATAAGGTCTATGTGAGTTCTGCGGACGCGGTAGGTACCGTGACCACATGGGCACAAAATGTCAATGTGATTGCAGGGCACACCTACAATTTCACCTTTACTGAAGGAAGCAATGGCGGCGGCACCAACTACTTCAGCATTGCCGGCTCAACGCCAGTGGCTTGGGATCCAGGCAATACCGCCAAAATTGTCACTGCCACGGTCAACATCACCTACACAGCCACAAGCACGGGGTCTATTCCGATTGTGTTGACACACCAATCGACAGTGTCAGGTGGGTCAAACGACACCAGACTTGCCAACATGAAGTTTGTCGATGTGACCTCAGCGCCAGACGGCTCACTGGTTGCAGACACCTTCATGCCCGGCACCACCGGCGACAACACAGCCTTGGTCTATACAGGTGGCAGCATGGCTTCCATCGATGGCAATGACACCATCACAGTTCAAGACAACGACTTGCAAGCTACGTTGGCCGCAGGCGGCTTCATCAACGGCGGCGCGGGGGTGGACACGCTCATGCTTGCCGCTGGCACCAACTTGAACTTGGAAACCTTGGCGACCAACCAAACCGTCAAGCCCATCCAGGAAGTGGAAGTCTTCCAGATGCAAGGTGGCAGCACCTTGACGCTGAGCGCCAACGACGTGTTGAGCTTGGGTGGCAACAACACCGGCAACGGCACGGGCACGATGGCGGCCTATAACTTCACGTCGACCACGCAAACCGCATTTGGCACCGTGTCTGCGACGGGCACGACCAGCAGCACGGGCAAGGTGCAGTTGGTCATCAACGGCACCAACACCGATGTGGTGGCTTTGGACGGCCTGAACCTGGACGGCGTGACGACCAACGGCACCGTGGGCAACTCAGGCTTGGCCGGTCAGTGGGACTACAAAGGCACCACCGACATCACCGTGGGCGGTGTGACCACCACCTACCGTGTATACAACCACAGCACCACATCGGCACAATTGTTGGTGGACAGCGATGTCGGCTCCAGCACCAGCGGCAACGCTGTAGCCATCACCAATGTGCAGGCCTCGGGTGAAACCACCAAGGTGCTGATGGAGACTTTTGACAACTTGCCTTATAAAAGCACTGAGTCGATGTGGGACTTCACAACCGCCAACGGCATCCAGTTCCAGTCGCAATTTGGTGGTTCGATCTTGCCCACCTTCACACAAGTGAATGATCGACTGGTCATCAACAACGCCACCTTGCCATCAACCAACACTAGCCAGTGGGCGATCATGCCTTGGAATGGCACTATTGAAAACGCAACGTTTGACTACAACGGCATCAACAACTCCACGGCCAGCGGAACCGCGGTGGTGCGCCTGTACAACAACTCTGCGCTGGCCGCTGGACCATTGAACTTGGCAAACAACGCTTTGCCAAGCGATCCAGCGACTTTCAACCAGTCAGGAGCGTTTGACGAAATCAGCTTCCAGAACATGCCCAAGGACCAATACGCCATCGACGACCTGAAGTTGACGATGACCGGTGTTGCTGAAACTGTAGACCTGGCCAACGGCAGTGGCACACGCCACACCACAGGCGTGGTCTCCGGCACTTTGGCCAAGGCCCTGTCAGCTGGTGAGTACATCGAGGTGTTCAGCAACGGCGTGAGCTTGGGTCAAGCCGCTGTCAACGGCACCACCTGGTCGATTGCCGACACGATTGCCGCGGGTGGCGAAAACTACACCGCCAAGATCATGAGCAGCAGCGCGGCCGAAGTGGCCTCGTCGATGAACTACGCGATCAACCAAGCCGGTGGCGCTGTGCCACGCTTGACCATCACCAACGACGCCTCTGAGCCAGTGTCTGCAGGCAAGACGGTCAACTACACCTTCCGCTTTGACCAGGCCGTAACGGGCTTTGACGCCAGCGATGTGACCGTGACCAATGGCGGCACAGTGAGCGGTTTGATCAAGCTTGACGACCAAACCTGGGTCATGTCGGTCAACGCCCCCAGCACGGGTGCGGGCACCACCACGGTGTCGGTGGCCGATGGCAGCTACAACGCCACAAACGGCGGCGCAGCAGGCCTGGGCGCTTCTGATTCGCACGCTTTTGATGCCGCCTTGACGCCTTACAGTTTTGATGGCTACAAGGGCTCCAACACAGGCAGCGCCGCGATCGACCCCTTGTATACCGGTGCGGGTGACGATTGGGTGACGGCTGTGGGCACCAAAAACACGGGCGTTGAGTACATCAACACGGGTGCGGGGTCCGACACGATCCAGATCATGGGCAACAACCTGACCAAGCTGGCCTTGGCCGCTGGCTTTGCCGAGTTTGATGGCGGCGACGGCATCGACCGACTGGGCTTTTACAACGGCGGTACCGTCGCGGCCAACATCACGCTGGACTTGACCAACGTGAACGTCGCAAACCACTTGCACAACTTTGAGACCATCGATATGACTCAAAACGGTGCCGGTGGCACTGGGACGCTCAAACTCGATCGCAATGCCATCATCAATCTGTCAGACCTCCTGGACAACACCGCCACCAGCGGTGTGGATGAAAGCCAGATGTTGGTGGTCAACGGCAAAGCGGGTGACAAGGTGCAATTGGTGGGCGGAGCCAACTGGACCAACGTGGCCACCGGTTTGACCGGCGAATTGCTCAACAGCACCTATGGCGCGGATTACAAGTTCACGTCCACAGACCGCTACACCCAGATGAGCAACAACGGGGTCACCCTGTTCCTCGACGATGACTTGACCCGCAGCAACCTGTAAGTTGGTACCAGCCCATACACCCCAGTCGGATTTTTGGCTCCGACTGGGGCGGGCCATTGTTTCAATTCAAAGATAAAACGTGTAGTTTTTCAACACCATGACTTTTGGCCATGACATCATTTACCTGATCCTCAATGTGATCATTTTGGGAATGACGGTTCAGGCCAAGTCTTTGTACGAAGGTCAGCGAGACTTCAGGCCCAGCCGTGCACTGATGATGACGTTTCTCGCGGCCAATCTCTCGGCGGTCACGGGCGTCTTGTTTGTTTGGGCGGGGTCTTTTTTCCTGACGCTGACCAATACGCTGATGTTGGCTTCGGGTTGCTGTGCCGCCCTGACTGCGCGCTCATGGCGTGTGCCCTTGACGCCTGAGATGGTTCGCCGCAGCACAGCATTCATGTTGTGCGTGATGGTGACCTTTGAGGTGTTTCGCCTGAACGGCAATTATGTCCAGCGGGTCGTCATTTATTGTGTCTTCAGCACCATGTTGTTGTCCTGGTTGCTCTATGAAGTCTGGCAGGCGCAGCGCCAAAAGGGCAATACATTCCAGCTGAAGTTTTTAGCCTTTGTGATGTTGATCAGCCTTTCATTGCGCATGGCGCGAATGACGGTGGTACTGATGCTGGAGGTGCCACCCGAATCGCTCTTTCAAGAAGGTATGTTGCCTGCGATATTGCGGCTCGTTTCACTGTCGATGGATGTGTTGATTTTGAGCTCTCTGTTGGGCTACAGCATCCATGAATTGGCTCAAAAAAATAGGCTGATCCAAGAATAGAGTCAAAGAGTTCGTGCAGCCAATGTGGCTTTGGATGCAGCCCTGGCTGAAAACACCCAGATGCTCACGGCACTGACGATGTCGGTCAAGTCAAACAACATGGGTGTTTTGATGGCTTCGTTGGCGCATGAACTGAGCCAGCCCTTGCAGATGATACGCACCAAGACAGAGCTGTTAGCCTGCATGCCTGAACTGCAACACAGCGATCGGCAAAAGTTCATCAATGGCCTGATTCAGGATAACAACCGTGCGGGCGAAATCATTGTTCAGTTGCGAAAATTCTTGCGCAGCGGGTCGTCGGATTTCAATACCGTGCAGCTGAACCAGGTGGTGGCCGAGTCTTTGGCCATGATTCAAGCGGAATTGACACGTCACGACATCACGCTGTCCCAACAAGTTGACAGCGCGGTGGCTGTTTGGGCCAACGAAGCCCAATTACAAATGGTGGTGCTGAACTTACTTAAAAATGCTCTGGATGCTTTGCGGTCTGTGCCTTCGCCCCGGGAAATCGAGTTGCAACTGAGGCAAACAGAACAGGCCAACGTACTGACCGTCTCTGACAATGGCCCAGGCATGACCGAGTCTGAACGGGCACGCGTGTTTGAGATTTTTTATTCCACCAAAAATGAAGGCATGGGTTTGGGCTTGTGGTTGAGCCATTCCTTAGTGACTCGCCATGGCGGCCAGCTGCAAGTGAGCAGCAGCCCATCGGGAGGAACCTGTTTTACTTTGACGCTTCCCCGCCATCCTGAATGAAAGTGCTTTGTTGAAAATGGCTTTTTGGTGCGCATGATTCGCCCATTTAAAAAACCCGCCTCGGCGGGTTTTTTGCGTCTGCCAAGCCGCTTTAACTGGCTTGTTTGCTGGTGCTCACCATCTGCATGGCCGATGCGATCAGACCCGAGACCTCCGTCATGTTGCCGGGCACGATCAGCGTGGTCTTGGCGTCTTGCGCCACCTTGGCGTAGGCCTGCACCGCTTGCTCGGCCACCTTGAGCTGGACCGCTTGTTCACCCCCGGGCTGGCGGATGGCGGTAGCAATCCGCTCAATGGCTTGCGCCGTGGCGTTGGCCATTTCGGTGATGGCGGCGGCATCACCTTGGGCTTTGTTGATGGCGGCTTGCTTTTCGCCTTCTGATCGAGCAATGAAGGCCTCGCGCTCGCCTGTGGCGATGTTGATCTGCTCTTGACGTCGGCCTTCGGAGGCGGCGATCAGCGCGCGCTTTTCGCGTTCGGCCGTGATTTGCGACTGCATGGCCAGCAAAATTTCTTTGGGCGGCGTCAGGTCCTTGATCTCGTAGCGCAGCACCTTCACGCCCCAGTTGAGCGCCGCTTCGTCGATGGCGGCCACCACCTGGGCATTGATGATGTCGCGCTCTTCAAAGGTCTTGTCCAGTTCCAACTTGCCGATCACGCTGCGCAGGCTGGTTTGCGCCAGCTGGGTGACGGCCACGATGTAGTTGGACGAGCCGTAGCTGGCCAGCTTGGGGTCGGTGACTTGAAAGTACAAAATGCCGTCGACCTGCAGCTGCGTGTTGTCACGCGTGATGCAAATCTGGCTGGGCACATCCAGAGGGATTTCTTTCAGGCTGTGCTTTTGGATCACGTTGTCCACAAAGGGCACCACAAAGTTCAGGCCCGGGGCGAGACTGGCGTGGAATTTGCCCAGTCTTTCGACCACCCAGGCCTCTTGTTGCGGAACCACCTTGACGGTCTTGATGACGAACAGGACCGCGATGACCACGAGGACGACGGCGATTTCCATGGTTTTTCTCCCTTTTCAGTGTTGCGAGCGGTGTGCTCAGATTTTCTCGAGGACCAGGCGGTTGCCCGCCATGGCCTGAATGCGGTAAACGCCCGGCGCGGCGGTCTGGCCTGTGGCCAGCACAGCGGTCCAGGCAGCGCCCCGGTGTTTGACTTGCGCCGTGCCCTGTGCGTTCCAGGCATCGACCTGCACCGTGGCGCCCAAGTCCAGGTGTTGGTCTTGTGCTTCTTGTGGCGTGGTGCTTTGGCGCTTGCGCCATTGGCCCAGCAGCACGGCTCCCAGGCCGCCCACGATGGCCGCAGCCACCAGTTGGGTGTTCAGCCCATAGCCTGCCAGCGCAGCCAGGGCTGCCGCAACAGACCCGAGGCCCAGCATCAGCAGGTAAAAAGTGCCCGTGACCAACTCCAGCGCCACCAGCACGCCGGTCAGCACCCACCACATCGTTGCATTGCTCATTTCGCCTCCTTCAGCTTGATCCGCGTATTGTCGGGCTTGAACTTCTGTCTTTATACGCCAACCACGCAGCACCGGGATCAAGTCCGCCACAAGCCAAGGATAATCAGCCCCCATGCATTTCCCCGAACCCCAACGCTGGCGCTTGTCTGTGGCCCCCATGATGGACTGGACTGACCGTCATTGCCGATTTTTCCACCGCCTGCTGACTCGCCACACCTTGCTCTACACCGAGATGGTGACCACCGGTGCTTTGCGCCACGGCAGTGTGCAGCGGCACCTGCGCTTCAACGCCGAAGAGCACCCCGTGGCCCTGCAACTGGGCGGCAGCGACGCCGCCGATTTGGCCCACGCCGCCAAGCTGGGGCAAGAGTGGGGCTACGACGAGATCAACCTCAACTGCGGCTGCCCGTCAGACCGTGTGCAGCGCGGCGCATTTGGCGCTTGCCTGATGAACGAGCCGCACACCGTGGCCGATGGCGTGAAAGCCATGCTCGATGTGGTGGATGTGCCGGTCACGGTGAAGCACCGCATTGGCATTGACCGCATCGAGAGCTACGACTTTGTGCGCGACTTTGTGGGCACCGTGAGCGAAGCCGGTTGCAAAGTCTTCATCGTGCACGCCCGCAATGCGTGGCTCGACGGCCTCTCTCCAAAGGAAAACCGCGAGATTCCGCCTCTGCGTTATGAGCTGGCCTACCAGCTCAAAAAGGACTTCCCGGGGCTGCTGATCGCCGTGAACGGCGGCATCAAGACCAACGAAGAAATTGCCCTGCATTTGCAGCACGCCGACGGCGTGATGATCGGGCGCGAGGCGTACTACAACCCCTGGCTGTTGGGCAGCTGGGACGCCGCGTTTTACGGCGATACCCACGAAGTGCCCAGCCGCGAGGCTGTGGAAGAGGCCATGGTGGCCTACATGGAGCGGGCTTTTGCCGAAGACGGCTGCCCTTGGTATGCCATTGCCCGGCACATGCTGGGCCTGTACCACGGGCAACGCGGAGGGCGTTTGTGGCGTCAGGTCTGGAGCGACCACAAGCTCAAGCCTTTGCCGCCGCGTGATGTCTGGGTATTGGCCCGTGCGGCGCTGGCGCGGGGGGCCGTGGTCACCGATTGACGCTTGCCGGCGTTTTTATTGCGCCGCTTGTAAGCCGTTCATGAAGTGAGCCGACATCCGCGCTGCCGCCTGCTCGGGCTGGCGTTCGGTCAGGGCCTGCACGATGGCACGGTGTTCGGCCAAGGACTGCTCAATGCGGCCTTCCTTGAACAAGGAGCTGTGGCGGTTGAGCTTCATGACCTTGCGCAGGTCGGCCACCATTTGGTCGCGCCAGCGGTTGTTGGCCAATTCCAGCAGCAACATGTGAAAGGCTTCGTTGATCTCGAAAAAGCGGTCGCGGTTGCCCACGGCTTCTTCCAGGTCTTGGTGTAAGGCGCTGATCTGCGCCATCTGCTCGGCGCTGGCGTTTTGTGCCACCACGCGGGCGGCGTCCGATTCCATCAAGGCCAGCAGGTGGTAGACGTCGCGCAGGTCTTTCTCGCTGACTTCGGTCACATAAGCGCCCCGGCGCACCTTCATGGTCACCAGGCCTTCGGCCGCCAGCACCTTGAGCGCTTCGCGCAAAGGCGTGCGGCTGATGCCCAGCGCCTCTGCAATGCGCAGCTCGTCGATCCAGCTGCCTGGCTCCAGCTCGCGTGCAAAGATGCGTTGGCGCAACAACTCGGCCACTTCTTCGTACAGGGCGCGGGGGGCAAGAGACAGGGCAGACATGGGCAGTTTCAGAAGGTGCAGTACAGATGTGGCCGAACGGAATTTCAGGCGTTTCAGATGCTGAATTGTAAGCCGGTTAAAATATTCTGCATCAATAATTATGAATCACGGTACTTGTAAGCCGGTAGGCAGCCCCGGGCTGCCACAATCCGGCTCAGCCATTTTTGTCTCGAAAGCACAGCGCCATGACGTCCAAATCCTTTGAATTCAACGCTTCCAATTTGGAAGCCTGGCAAAAAGCTGCGGTCAAATCAGCCCCCGGTGGCGATGTGAGCGCCCTGAACTGGAAGACGCCCGACGGCATCGTCGTCAAGCCCCTCTACACCGCCGAAGACACGGCCAACCTGCCTTACGCCAACACGCTGCCCGGCTTTGAGCCTTTCTTGCGCGGCCCGCAGGCCACCATGTACGCCGTGCGCCCTTGGACGATCCGTCAGTACGCGGGTTTCTCGACCGCTGAAGAATCCAATGCGTTTTACCGCAAGGCCCTGGCTGCAGGCGGGCAGGGCGTGTCGGTCGCGTTTGACTTGGCCACCCACCGCGGCTACGACTCCGATCATCCGCGCGTGACAGGCGACGTGGGCAAAGCCGGTGTGGCGATTGATTCGGTCGAAGACATGAAGATCCTGTTTGACCAGATCCCGCTCGACAAGGTCAGCGTGTCCATGACCATGAACGGTGCTGTGCTGCCGGTGCTGGCCGGTTATGTGGTGGCGGCAGAAGAGCAGGGTGTCTCGCAAGACAAGCTGTCTGGAACGATTCAGAACGACATTCTGAAAGAGTTCATGGTGCGCAACACCTACATCTACCCGCCCGAGCCGTCGATGAAGATCATTGGCGACATCATCGAGTACACGAGCAAGAACATGCCCAAGTTCAACTCAATCTCGATCTCGGGTTACCACATGCAAGAAGCCGGGGCCAACCAGGCGCTCGAGATGGCCTTTACCTTGGCCGACGGCAAGGAGTATGTGAAGACCGCGATTGCCAAGGGCATGGATGTGGACGATTTCGCCGGCCGCCTGTCTTTCTTCTGGGCGGTAGGCATGAACTTCTACCTGGAGATTGCCAAGATGCGTGCGGCCCGCCTGCTGTGGTGCCGCATCATGAAGGGCTTTGACGCCAAGAACCCCAAGAGCCTGATGCTGCGCACGCACAGCCAGACGTCGGGCTGGTCGCTCACCGAGCAAGACCCCTACAACAACGTGGTGCGCACCACCATCGAAGCCATGGCGGCCGTGTTCGGCGGCACCCAGTCGCTGCACACCAACTCGTTTGACGAAGCGATTGCGCTGCCCACAGAATTCAGCTCGCGCATCGCGCGCAACACGCAGCTCATCATTCAGGAAGAAACCCACATCACCAACGTGATTGACCCTTGGGCGGGCTCTTACATGATGGAGTCGCTCACCCAAGAAATGGCCGACAAGGCCTGGGCGATCATCGAAGAAGTCGAGGCCATGGGCGGCATGACCAAGGCCGTGGGCAGCGGTTGGGCCAAGCTCAAGATCGAAGCAGCGGCCGCTGAAAAGCAGGCGCGCATCGATTCGGGCAAAGACGTCATCGTGGGCGTGAACAAATACAAGCTGGCCAAAGAAGACCCGATCGAGACGCTGTCGATCGACAACGTCAAAGTGCGCGACGGCCAGATCGAGCGCTTGGCCAAAATCCGCGCCAGCCGCGACAGCGCCAAGGTGCAAGCTGCTTTGGAGGCCTTGACCGCTTCGGCCGAATCGGGCCAAGGCAACCTGCTCGACCTGTCGATCCAGGCTGTGCGCCTGCGCGCCACGGTGGGTGAGATTTCCGATGCGCTGGAAAAAGCCTTTGGCCGCCACCGCGCCGACACACAAAAAGTGACGGGCGTGTACGCCGCCGCCTATGACGACGGCGACAACGTGGGAGACACCATGGAATACTGGAACCAGCTCAAGGCCGACATCGCCGCCTTTGCCGACGCGCAAGGCCGCCGTCCCCGCGTGATGATCTCCAAGCTCGGTCAAGACGGTCACGACCGAGGCGCCAAAGTGGTGGCCACCGCTTTTGCCGACCTGGGTTACGACGTGGACATGGGCCCGCTGTTCCAAACCCCTGAAGAATGCGCCCGCCAAGCGATTGAAAACGACGTGCACGCCGTGGGCGTGAGTACGCTCGCCGCAGGCCACAAAACCTTGGTGCCCGCCATCATTGCCGAGCTCAAGAAGCAAGGCGCAGACGACATCATCGTGTTCGTGGGGGGCGTGATTCCGCGTCAGGACTACGACATGCTCTACGAAGCCGGTGTCAAAGGCATTTACGGCCCTGGTACCCCGATCCCGGTCAGCGCCAAAGATGTGCTGGAGCAGATCAAAAAGGCGATCGGGTGAACCCCACGCAGTTGCTTGACGGCTTGTTGCACGGCAACGCTGCCGGGCAACGCCGCGCCATGGCCAAAGCCATCACGCTGCTCGAATCAACACGCGATGACCATCGCGCCCAAGCTGACGAGTTGCTCACGGCCATGTTGCCGCACACGGGTCAGTCGTTTCGTTTGGGGATCAGTGGCGTGCCGGGTGTGGGCAAGTCCACTTTCATTGAGGCGCTGGGCCTGTACCTGATTGGCCAGGGGCATCGTGTGGCGGTGCTGGCGGTGGACCCGTCCAGCACGGTCTCGGGCGGCTCCATCTTGGGCGACAAGACCCGCATGGAATTGCTCAGCGTGCACGAGCGTGCGTACATTCGCCCCAGCCCCAGCAGCGGCACTTTGGGCGGCGTGGCCGAAAAAACCCGCGAGTCCATGTTGGTGTGCGAAGCGTCCGGCTATGACGTGGTGATCGTCGAGACGGTGGGCGTGGGCCAAAGCGAAACCGCCGTTGCCAACATGACAGACATGTTCGTGTTGATGCAACTGCCCAATGCGGGCGACGATTTGCAGGCCATCAAAAAGGGCGTGATGGAGATCGCCGATTTGGTGGTCATCAACAAGGCCGACATCGATGCGATTGCGGCCACCCGCGCCGAGCTGCAAATTACCAGCGCTTTGCAGCTCTTGGGCATGCACGGTGGCTCGGGCCATGCGCACGCCGACACCACGCAGTGGCACCCTAAGGTGGTGCAGCTGAGCGCCTTGCTGGGCCAGGGCGTGGACAGCTTTTGGGGTGCGGTCAGCGAGTTCCGAAGCTTGCAAAAGGCCAACGGCCGATTGGCTTTGCGTCGCCAGCAACAAGCCCTGTCGTGGATGTGGGAGCGCATCGACGCCGGACTCAAACAAAACTTTCGGGCGCAGCCGCGTGTGCAAACGCTGCTGCCCCAACTCCGCCAACAAGTCGCGGCCGGCCAATTGGCCGCTTCAACGGCTGCCCGTCAACTGCTCAGTGCTTACCAAGCGCAGAGTTAACCTGAATCTTCCTGAAGAAAAGCGAGAACCACCATGCAAGACATCCTTGAACAACTGGAAAAAAAGCGCGCAGCGGCCCGCTTGGGCGGCGGTCAAAAGCGCATCGATGCGCAGCATGCCAAGGGCAAACTCACCGCGCGTGAGCGCATCGAGGTGCTGCTCGACGAAGGCACCTTTGAAGAGTGGGACATGTTCGTGGAGCACCGCTGCACCGACTTTGGCATGCAAGACAACAAGATCCCTGGCGACGGCGTAGTCACCGGCTACGGCATGATCAACGGCCGTTTGGTCTTTGTGTTCAGCCAGGACTTCACGGTCTATGGTGGCGCTTTGTCAGAGACCCACGCCGAAAAGATCTGCAAGATCATGGACCAGGCCATGAAGGTCGGTGCACCTGTGATTGGCCTGAACGATTCGGGCGGTGCCCGAATTCAGGAAGGCGTGGCTTCCTTGGGTGGTTATGCCGACGTGTTCCAGCGCAACGTGATGGCCAGCGGCGTGGTGCCCCAGATCAGCATGATCATGGGCCCCTCAGCAGGTGGTGCGGTTTACTCGCCAGCTCTGACCGATTTCATCTTCATGGTCAAAGACACGTCTTACATGTTCGTCACGGGCCCAGAAGTGGTCAAGACTGTGACGCACGAAGAAGTGACCGCCGAAGAGTTGGGCGGCGCGCTGACACACACCACCAAGAGTGGCGTGGCCGACATGGCGTTTGAAAATGACGTGGAGGCGCTCTTGATGCTGCGGCGCCTGTACAACTACCTGCCGCTCAACAACCGCGAGAAAGCGCCTGTGCGCCCAAGCGGAGACCCGTCTGGACGCTTGGACATGAGCCTGGACACGCTGGTGCCCGAGAACCCCAACAAGGCCTATGACATGAAGGAACTCATCGTCAAGACCGTGGACGATGGTGACTTCTTTGAGCTGCAACCCGATTACGCCAAGAACATCCTGATCGGCTTTGCCCGCATGGAAGGCCAGACCGTGGGCATCGTGGCCAATCAGCCTTTGGTGCTGGCCGGTTGTTTGGACATCAAGAGCTCCATCAAAGCGGCGCGATTTGTGCGTTTTTGCGATGCGTTCAACATCCCCGTCATCACTTTTGTCGATGTGCCCGGTTTCATGCCCGGCACCAGCCAAGAGTTCGGCGGCATCATCAAGCATGGCGCCAAGTTGCTGTATGCGTACGCCGAGTGCACGGTGCCGAAAATCACCGTCATCACCCGCAAAGCCTATGGCGGCGCGTACGACGTGATGGCCTCCAAGCACCTGCGCGGCGACGTGAACTTTGCTTGGCCCAACGCCGAAATCGCGGTGATGGGTGCCAAGGGCGCGGTGGAAATCATCTTCCGCGAAGACAAAGGTGACCCCGAAAAGCTGGCCGGCAAAGAAGCCGAATACAAAGCCCGCTTTGCCAACCCCTTTGTGGCGGGCGCACGCGGCTTCATCGACGACGTGATCCAGCCGCACGAGACGCGCAAGCGCATCTGCCGTTCGTTGGTTATGTTGAAAGACAAGAAGATCGAGAACCCCTGGCGTAAGCACGGGAACATTCCGCTTTAAGCCTCAGGAGAAGAACAAGATGTTTACCAAAATTTTGATTGCCAACCGTGGCGAAATCGCTTGCCGCGTCATCGCCACCGCCCACAAAATGGGCATTCAAACCGTGGCCGTTTATTCCGAAGCCGACAAAGAAGCCCGCCATGTGCAACTGGCCGATGAGGCTGTGTTGATTGGCCCAGCCGCATCACGTGAGTCGTACCTCGTGGCCGACAAAATCATCGCCGCCGCCAAGGCCACAGGCGCACAAGCGATCCACCCCGGTTATGGTTTCCTGAGCGAAAACGCCGAGTTCTCCAAGCGCTGCGAAGACGAAGGCATTGCCTTCATCGGCCCTCGCCACTTCTCGATTGCCGCCATGGGCGACAAGATCGAATCCAAAAAGTTGGCAGGTGCCGCAGGCGTGAACTGCATTCCGGGCGTGAACGACGCCATCGACAGCGCCGAAAAAGCGGTCGAAATTGCCAAGGGCATTGGCTACCCGGTCATGATCAAGGCGTCAGCCGGCGGCGGCGGCAAGGGCTTGCGTGTGGCTTTCAACGACAAAGAAGCTTTTGAAGGCTTCACTTCCTGCCGCAACGAAGCGCGCAACAGCTTTGGTGATGACCGTGTGTTCATCGAGAAGTTTGTCGAAGAGCCCCGCCACATCGAAATCCAAGTGCTGGGCGACAGCCATGGCAACGTGATTTATTTGAACGAGCGCGAATGCTCCATCCAGCGTCGCCACCAAAAAGTCATTGAAGAGGCACCTTCGCCTTTCATCTCTGAAGCCACCCGCAAAGCCATGGGCGAGCAAGCCGTGCAACTGGCCAAGGCGGTGAAATACCAGTCGGCCGGAACGGTAGAGTTTGTGGTCGGCAAAGACCAGAGCTTTTACTTTCTGGAGATGAACACCCGCTTGCAGGTGGAGCATCCCGTGACCGAAGCCATCACTGGGCTCGATTTGGTCGAAATGATGATCCGCGTGGCTGCTGGCGAGAAATTGCCGATCGAACAAAAAGACGTGCAGCGCAACGGCTGGTCCATCGAGTGCCGCATCAACGCCGAAGACCCATTCCGCAACTTCCTGCCCTCCACCGGCCGTTTGGTGCGTTTCCAGACGCCACACCAAACCATGTTCCAGGCCAACACCACAGACCTGTATGGCGTGCGCGTGGACACAGGCGTGCAGGACGGCGGCGAGATCCCGATGTTTTACGACTCGATGATCGCCAAGCTGATCGTGCACGGCAAAGACCGCAACGATGCGATCGCCAAAATGCGCGAAGCCTTGAATGGCTTCGTCATTCGAGGCATCAGCTCCAACATCCCCTTTCAAGCTGCTTTGTTGGCACACCCGCGTTTTGTGTCGGGCGACTTCAACACGGGCTTCATCGCCGAGCAATACAGCCAAGGCTTCCGCGCTGAAGACGTGCCGCATGACGATCACGATTTCTTGGCCGCACTGGCCGCCTTTGTGCGTCGTAAGTCACGCCAACGTGCCGCCAGCCTGAGCGGCCAGTTGCCCGGTTACGACGTCAAGGTGGGCCAAGACTACGCTGTGGTCGAGTTGGGCCAGGCTGGCAAAAACCGTTATGTGCCCGTGCATGTAGACGAGTTTGTGGGCAAGCCCGGCGTGGCGCAGATCACCGTGGATGGCAAGGCCTACGCTATTGAGAGCAACTCCCGCCTAAACGACATTCGCATCGAAGGCACTTGCAACGGCAAACCCTTTACCGCACAAATTGAACGCGGCACCTTGAAGAACCCGTTGGCTTTGCAAGTTCAGCACAACGGCACGCGCATCGAGGCACTGGTCATGTCACCGCGCATGGCCGAGCTGCACAAGCTTATGCCCTACAAGGCCCCGCCGGATCTGAGCCGCTTTGTGCTCTCGCCTATGCCCGGTTTGCTGGTGGATGTGTCGGTGCAGCCGGGTCAGAAGGTGCAGGCGGGCGAGCGCGTGGCCGTCATCGAAGCCATGAAGATGGAAAACGTGCTGTTTGCTTCGCAAGACGGCGTCGTGAAGAAGGTGGTGGCTGCCAAGGGCGAATCTCTCACAGTGGACCAGATGATTGTGGAGTTCGAATAAATGACACGTCCTTTCAAAGTGCTGGGTGTGCAGCAAATCGCCATTGGCGGGCCCGACAAACTGCGCCTGCAAAAGCTCTGGGTCGACATGTTGGGCCTGGAGGTGACCGGCACCTTCAAAAGCGAACGCGAGAACGTGGACGAAGACATCTGCGCCATCGGCTCTGGCCCCTTCAAGGTCGAGGTTGATCTGATGCAACCGCTGGACCCCGAGAAAAAGCCCGCTGTACACACCACGCCACTGAATCACATCGGTCTGTGGATCGATGATCTGCCCGTGGCGGTGGAATGGCTCACCGCCCAAGGCGTGCGCTTTGCACCCGGCGGCATCCGCAAGGGCGCGGCCGGTTTTGACATCACGTTTTTGCACCCCAAGGCGAGCGAGGAGTTCCCGATTGGCGGGGAGGGCGTGTTGATTGAGTTGGTGCAGGCGCCGCCCGAAGTGGTCAGTGCGTTTGAAAAACTGGCCTCAGCCGTCTAAAGCAGCTCCCACATAAATTCCGACCACTGCGCAGAGTCCTGCCCCCTGTAGGAGCGGTCTCCGACCGCGATATTGGGCCTCAGGGTGTATCGCGGTCAGAGACCGCTCCCACAAAAATTCTGCCCACTGCCCAGAGTCGTGCCCCCCAGTAGGAGCGGTCTCCGACCGCGAAATTCGCCTCATGGTTCATCGCGGTCGGAGACCGCTCCCACAAAAATTCCGACCACTGCGCACAGCCGTGTCCCCCTGTAGGAGCGGTCTCCGACCGCGATATTGGGCCTCATGGTGCATCGCGGTCAGAGACCGCTCCCACAAAAATTCTGCCCACTGCCCAGAGTCGTGCCCCCCTGTAGGAGCGGTCTCCGACCGCGATATTGGGCCTCAGGGTGTATCGCGGTCAGAGACCGCTCCCACAAAAATTCTGCCCACTGCCCAGAGTCGTGCCCCCCAGTAGGAGCGGTCTCCGACCGCGAAATTCGCCTCATGGTTCATCGCGGTCGTAGAGTGCTTCCACAAAAATTCTGCCCACTGCGCAGAGTCGTGCCCCCTGTAGGAGCGGTCTCTGACCGCGATCAAGGCTGATGTAGTCAGCCTTGATTTTGTTTGGCTCGGGCTTTGGTCAGGGCCGCTTCGATGATCGCGCGTTTGCGGTCCATTTCGGGGGCCTTGTCTGTGCCCTTGGTGTGGGCAGGCAAGTCGGCCAAGGTGTGCTCTGCCTCATTGATCAGCCTGGCTTGGTGGGCGGCCTTTTCTTGCGCCAAGCGTTTGTGACGTGACGCGTAACGTGCAAGGGCCGTCTGAGCCTCTTGCGCGGACCAAGCGGCCCAGCCTGTGCGCGTGTCGGTCACGTTTTCCAGCGCAATGCAATCGACCGGGCACACCGGAATGCACAGCTCGCAGCCCGTGCACCAAGGTTCGATCACGGTGTGCATCAATTTGTTGGCCCCCAAAATCGCATCGGTCGGGCAAGCCTTGATGCACAGCGTGCAGCCGATGCACCAAGCCTCGTCGATGATGGCCACATGGCGTGGGCCTTCTGTGCCGTGTTCCGGGTTGAGGGGCAGAACGGGCTGGCCGGAGATGGCGGCCAGGCGTTCAATGCCCGCTTGCCCACCCGGTGGACATTGGTTGATTGGGGCTTGCCCCTCGGCCATGGCCTGGGCGTAGCTGGCGCAGTCCGGGTAGCCGCAACGCGTGCACTGCGTTTGGGGCAGGGCGTTGTTGAGGGCAAGAAAAAGCGCCTGGGTCTCAGGCGCTTGGTGGCTCAAGGCGGTCATGAACCTCAGGCTTTTTTGTTGGAATCCACCCAAGTGGTTTTAACGGCCGTTTTGGGCAAGGCCTTGGCCGCGCTCTTGGTGACCGCTTTGGCGGGGGTGGGTGAGCTGGTTTTGACGCTGGCTTTGGCCGCCGATGGAACAGCTGGTTTGCTGGCCCCTTTGTCAGTGGCGGTGGCTGCCGTTTGGGCGGTGGTTTTGGCTGCCGAGGCTTTTGCCGCAGGTTGGGCGCTGGCCTTCACTTCAGTCTTCGCAATGACCTTCGCCGCGGTTTTCACAGTGGCTTTGGGGGCTGGCTTCACTGCAACAGGCGCAGCGGCTGGAACTGGCACGGAGCTGCTTGGGGCCTGAGCCACTGGCTGAGTTGCCGCCGAAACGCTGGGCTTGGCCACTGCCACTGCCGCTGGGGCCTTGGCTTGGGGGGCGTGGTTCAAAATGAACTTGACCAGTTGCGGGTAGACGATGTCGCGCCAGCGGCGGCCGCTGAAGATGCCGTAGTGGCCCGCGCCTGGCACTTCCAGATGCTGACGCTCGCTGGCGGGCACGCCGCTGCACAGGTCTTGCGCCGCACGGGTCTGGCCGGCGCCAGAGATGTCGTCCAGCTCACCTTCCACGGTCATCAGGGCCGTGCCCTTGATGTCTTGCGGGCGCACGCGCTCGATCTTGCCGTCCACACCCTTGACGTCCCAGGTGCCGTTGACCAGCTTGAAGTCCTGGAAGACGGTGGCGATGGTCTCCAGGTAGTAATCGGCGTCCATGTCGAGCACCGCGTTGTACTCGTCATAAAACTTGCGGTGAGCTTCGGCGCTGGCGTCGTCACCCTTGATCAGGTCTTTGAAGTAGTCGTAGTGGCTGGTCGCGTGGCGGTCGGGGTTCATGGCCACAAAGCCGGTGTACTGCAAAAAGCCCGGGTACACGCGGCGGCCTGCGCCTGGGAAGCTGGGCGGCACGCGGTAGATCACGTTGTTCTCGAACCACTCAAAGCTCTTGTTGGTGGCCAGGTTGTTCACCGAGGTGGGCGACTTGCGCGCATCGATGGGGCCGCCCATCATGGTCATGGTCAGCGGCGTCTTCTCGCCACGGCTGGCCATCAAGGACACGGCGGCAAGCACAGGCACGGTGGGCTGGCAAACGCTCACCACATGGCAGTGGCCATAGATGGACTGCAGGTGGCGGATGAATTCCTGCACGTAGTTGATGTAGTCGTCCAGGTGGAACTCGCCGTCCGACAAAGGCACCAAACGGGCGTTCTTCCAGTCGGTGATGTAGACCTTGTGGCCTTGCAACATGGTCTTGACGGTGTCGCGCAGCAAGGTGGCGTAGTGGCCGGACAAGGGGGCCACGATCAGCACCACAGGCTGGGCCTTGAGCATGGTCAATGTCGCTGGGTCGTCCGAGAAACGCTTGAAACGGCGCAGCTCGCAAAAGGGCTTGTCGATCTCAACACGCTCGTGGATGGCCACATCGGTCTTGTTGACCTTGACGGTGCGGATGCCGAACTCAGGCTTGACATAGTCTTTGCCCAAGCGGTGCATCAGGGCGTAGCCTGCCGACACTCGTTGTGCCAAAGGCGTTTGCGCCATGGGGTTCAGGGGGTTGCTGTAGAGCTTGGCTGCTGCTTGGGCCAGATCGGAAAAAGGCTCCATGATCGAGCGTTGGGTTTCAAAAATCTGATAAAGCATGTGGCAGTTTCCCTTGCAACAAAATGGTGCGCTGCAGCAATACTACAGGAGACCAGGCGGTATTTTTTGAGTTTGCCCCCTAATTGACAGTCACCTTCCGGACCGCCCAAAAAGAAACCGCCCCGTCAGGGGCGGTTGCAAGCTTGATGTCAGTCAATTCAGACGACTTTGGCGATCGCAGCGCACACGTAGTCGATGTTTTTGCTGTTGAGCGCGGCCACGCACATGCGGCCGGTGTCGGTGCCATAGACACCAAATTCGCTGCGCAGACGGACCATCTGGTCTTTGGTGAGGCCCGAGTAGCTGAACATGCCGATCTGGCTGGTGATGAAGCCCATGTCTTGCTTGACACCAGCGGCTTTGAGGCCGTCGACCAGCTTTTGACGCATGGCCTTGATGCGAACGCGCATTTCGGCCAACTCGCTCTCCCACTGAGCGCGCAGCTCGGGGTTGTTCAGCACAGCCGCAACCACCGCACCGCCGTGGATCGGTGGGTTGGAGTAGTTGGTGCGGATCGCGATTTTGAGTTGGCTCAAAACGCGTGAAGCTTCTTCTTTGTCAGAGGCCACCACCGACAGGGCACCCACGCGCTCGCCATACAGGCTGAAGCTCTTGGAAAAAGAAGTGGACACAAAGATGTTGAGGCCCGCAGCCACAAACTTGCCGATCACCGCGCCGTCTTCGGCAATGCCATGGCCAAATCCTTGGTAAGCCATGTCGAGGAAGGCGGTCAGGCTATTGGCCTTGACCACCGCAATGACCTGGTCCCACTGCGCGTCGGTGATGTCATAACCCGTGGGGTTGTGGCAGCAGGCGTGCAGCACGACGATGGTGCCGGCCTCGGCCGCGTTCAAGCTGGCCAGCATGCCTTCGAAGTTCACGCCGCGCTTGGCTGCGTCGTAGTAGGTGTAACTTTCGACTTCAAAACCCGCGTTGATGAAGATGGCGCGGTGGTTTTCCCAGCTGGGGTCGGAGATCATGACTTTGGCCTTGGGGCTGACTTTCTTCAAAAAGTCGGCGCCAATCTTCAGGCCGCCTGTGCCGCCAATGGCCTGCACAGTGGACACGCGGCCAGACTTGACTACATCAGATTCAGCACCAAACACCAGCGCCTTAACGGCATTGTCATAGGCCACGATGCCGTCAATGGGCAGGTAACCACGGGCTGTGGGGGTGGCCATCATGGTTTTCTCAGCTGCTTGCACGCATTGCAGCAGGGGCAGTTTGCCGTTGTCGTCGAAGTACACGCCCACGCCCAAGTTCACTTTGTTGGGGTTGGTGTCGGCGTTGTATTGCTCGTTCAGACCCAGGATCGGGTCGCGGGGGGCCATTTCGACGGCGGAAAACAGAGACATGGAAAGTCCTTGGATTGTGTTCAGTGGTGGCAGAAAACCCGTTCCTCGGTTAGGCTTTCGGGTTGTCCCTGATTTTAACGGCCCCTGTTGCCAAGATTGGCCAGTTGCCCATTACAAAAGATGCCCACCGTGCCCGAAGCCCCTGTTGTTGAAGTTGTGTCTGATGCGGACAAGTACGCTGAGGGTCAGTTCATCAGCTACCCGGGCTCACCTTTTGAGCTCTATCAGCCGTACCCGCCCGCTGGCGACCAGCCCGTGGCCATTGAGCAGTTGGTCGAGGGCGTGCACGACGGCGAGGTGTTCCAGACACTGCTGGGCGTGACCGGCTCGGGCAAGACTTTCACCATGGCCAATGTGATCGCCCAACTGGGGCGTCCTGCCATCGTGTTTGCGCCCAACAAAACATTGGCCGCGCAGTTGTACAGCGAATTCCGGGAGTTTTTCCCCAAGAACGCGGTGGAGTACTTCGTCAGCTACTACGACTACTACCAGCCCGAGGCCTATGTGCCCCAGCGCGATCTGTTCATCGAGAAAGACTCGGCCATCAATGAACACATCGAGCAAATGCGACTGTCGTGCACCAAAAGCATCATGGAGCGGCGCGATGTGGTGATCGTGGCCACGGTGTCGGCCATCTACGGCATTGGCGAGCCCGAGAGCTACCACCGCATGATCATGACGCTGCGCACGGGCGACAAGCTGGGCCAGCGCGATGTGATCGCGCAGCTGATCCGCATGCAATACCAGCGCAACGACATGGAGTTTTCACGGGGCAAGTTCCGGGTTCGGGGCGACACCATCGACGTGTTCCCGGCAGAACACTCCGAGCTGGCCATCCGCATCGAGCTGTTTGACGACGAGATCGAAAGCCTGCAGCTCTTTGACCCGCTCACCGGCCGCATACGCCAGAAGATCCCTCGATTCACGGTCTACCCTTCGAGCCACTATGTGACGCCCCGTGACAAGGTGCTGGCGGCGGTGGAGACCATCAAGCTGGAGCTGGCCCAACGCCTGAAAGAGCTGGTGGGCATGGGCAAGCTGGTCGAGGCGCAGCGGCTGGAGCAGCGCACACGGTTTGATCTGGAAATGCTGTCTGAAGTGGGGCACTGCAAGGGCATCGAGAACTACACCCGTCATTTGTCGGGCGCCGCGCCCGGCGACCCGCCCAGCACGCTCACCGATTACATGCCGCCCGACGCCATCATGTTTTTGGACGAGAGCCACCAGATGATTGGCCAACTCAATGCCATGTACAACGGCGATAAGGCGCGCAAAACCACGCTGGTGGAATATGGCTTTCGATTGCCCAGTGCATTGGACAACCGCCCGCTCAAGTTCGAAGAGTTTGAAAAACGCATGCGCCAATGCATTTTCGTCTCGGCCACACCCGCTGATTATGAAAAGACGCATTCGGGCAAAGTGGTCGAGCAAGTCGTGCGCCCCACGGGCTTGGTGGACCCGCAGGTCGAGGTGCGCCCCGCCACGCACCAGGTGGACGATGTGCTGCAAGAAATCCGCATCCGCGTGGACAAGCACGAGCGCGTGCTGATCACCACGCTGACCAAGCGCATGGCCGAGCAGCTGACCGATTACCTGAGCGACAACGGTGTAAAGGTGCGCTACCTGCACAGCGATGTGGACACGGTGGAGCGGGTCGAGATTTTGCGAGACCTGCGCCTGGGCGCTTTCGATGTGCTCGTGGGCATTAACCTGCTGCGCGAAGGCCTGGACATTCCCGAGGTGTCGCTTGTGGCTATTCTGGACGCGGACAAGGAAGGCTTTTTGCGGGCCGAGCGCAGCTTGATTCAGACCATTGGCCGCGCAGCGCGCAACCTCAATGGCCGGGCGATTTTGTACGCCGACCGCATCACCGAGTCCATGAAAAAAGCCATGGGCGAGACAGAGCGCAGGCGCATCAAGCAGCTCGCCCACAACGAGACCATGGGCATTACACCCAAGAGCATCGTCAAGAAGGTCAAGGACCTGATCGATGGCGTGTACAGCGAAAAATCGGGCAAGGAAGCTGAACGCCTGGAACAAGCGGCCATGCAAAAAGCCAAGATCGAGGACATGAGCGAGAAAGACATCGCCCGCGCCATCAAACAGTTGGAAAAGCAGATGATGGAACACGCCCGCAACCTGGAGTTCGAAAAAGCTGCCCAGGTGAGGGACCAGTTGAGCATCCTGAAAGAGCAGGCCTTTGGTGCCACAGGGGGCGACAACATCGTGCCGTTGGTACGGGCTTGAAGCGCGCTTCCAAGTGCTTGGCCGAATAACCCTATAACCCGAGTGATTTGATCGGGATTAGTTTATACTTGACTCGTTTAGTCGGGAACCCGCTTTGGCGGGGCAACGACCAAGCCACCACCCACTTCAGGAGTCTGCCATGCGTTTAACCACCAAAGGCCGTTTCGCCGTCACCGCCATGATCGACTTGGCCTTGCGCCAAGACGCCGGCCCCGTGACTTTGGCCGCCATCAGTCAGCGCCAACAGATTTCACTGTCTTATTTGGAGCAGTTGTTTGGCAAGCTGCGCCGCCACAACTTGGTCGAGTCCACCCGTGGCCCCGGTGGCGGCTATACCCTGGGCCGCAAATCCACCGACATCACCGTGGCCGACATCATCTTGTCCGTGGACGAACCCATCGATGCCACCCACTGCGGCGGCAAAGAAAACTGCAACGGCGGCGATGGCCGCTGCATGACACATGACCTGTGGGCTTCGTTGAATTCCAAAATGGTCGAGTTTCTTGACTCGGTGTCCCTGCAAAAGCTGGTGGACGACCAATTGGCCAAAGGCTTGGTGGTTGAAAACAAGCCCAGCATCAAGCGTGCGATTGCGCCCATGCCCATCAGCCAGCCCATCCGAGTGAATGTGCCCAACTCGGTGTTTGACCTGGGCAACATGTTCGCCAAACCCTGATTTTCTAGAAGACCAGACCATGACCACACCCCATTTCCCCATCTACCTTGATTACGGCGCAACCAATCCTTGTGACCCACGTGTGGTGGACGCCATCATTCCTTGGTTGCGCGAGCACTTTGGCAACCCCGCATCCCGCAGTCACGCCTGGGGCTGGGAAGCCGAAGCCGCGGTTGAAACCGCCCGCGAGCAAGTGGCCGACCTGATCGGTGCTGACCCCCGCGAAATCGTCTGGACCAGCGGTGCCACCGAGTCCAACAACTTGGCCATCAAGGGCGCAGCGAACTTCTACAAGTCACGCGGCAAGCACCTGATCACCGTCAAGACCGAGCACAAAGCCGTGCTGGACACCATGCGTGAGCTCGAGCGTCAAGGTTTTGAAGTCACTTACCTCGATGTGCAGGCCGATGGCTTGCTCAGCATGGATGCGCTCAAAGCCGCGATTCGCCCTGACACCATCCTGATCAGCGTGATGTTCGTGAACAACGAAATCGGTGTGATCCAGGACGTGACCGCCATTGGCAACCTGTGCCGCGAAAAAGGCATCGTCTTCCACGTCGATGCGGCCCAGGCCACCGGCAAGGTCGAGATCGACATGACCCAGCTGCCCATCGATTTGATGAGCCTGGCCTCGCACAAAACCTATGGCCCCAAAGGCATTGGTGCTTTGTATGTGCGCCGCAAGCCCCGCATTCGCCTCGAAGCGCAAATGCACGGCGGTGGCCACGAGCGCGGTATGCGTTCGGGCACTTTGCCCACTCACCAGTGCGTGGGCATGGGCGAGGCGTTTCGCATTGCCAAGCTGGAGATGGCGCAAGACAACGCCAAGGCCCGTGCTTTGCACGACCGCCTGATCAATGGCCTGAGCGACATGGAGCAGGTGTTTTTGAACGGCCACGCCACCCAGCGCGTGCCGCACAACATCAACATGAGCTTCAACTTTGTCGAAGGCGAATCACTCATCATGGGCATCAAAGGCTTGGCTGTGTCGTCAGGCTCGGCATGCACCTCGGCCAGCTTGGAGCCCAGCTATGTGTTGCGCGCTTTGGGCCGCAGCGACGAGTTGGCCCACAGCAGCTTGCGCATGACCATTGGCCGCTGGACCACCGAAGAAGACATCGACTACGCGATCCAGACCATCCGCGAGAACGTGGCCAAGCTGCGCGACCTCAGCCCCCTTTGGGAAATGCACAAGGATGGCATTGATCTGAGCACCATCCAGTGGGCCGCCCACTGAGTTCACACTGACCTGAATACGGAGAAAACACCATGGCTTACTCTGAAAAAGTGGTTGACCACTACGAAAACCCCCGCAACGTCGGCTCTTTTGACAAGGGCGACGACAGCGTGGGCACTGGCATGGTCGGTGCACCGGCTTGTGGCGACGTGATGAAGCTGCAAATCAAGGTCAACCCGACAACCGGCGTGATCGAAGACGCACGTTTCAAGACCTACGGTTGTGGCTCGGCCATCGCCTCCAGCTCGTTGGTGACGGAGTGGGTCAAGGGCAAAACGCTCGACGAAGCAGCGGCCCTGAAGAACAGCCAGATTGCCGAAGAGCTGGCGCTGCCGCCCGTCAAAATCCACTGCTCCATCTTGGCCGAAGACGCCATCAAGGCCGCAGTCGACGATTACAAAAAGAAACACCTGAACTGACATGGCCATCTCACTGTCTGCTGCCGCAGCTCGGCATGTAACCCGCTACTTGGCCAAACGCGGCTCGGGTGTCGGTGTGCGCCTGGGGGTCAAGACCACGGGCTGCTCAGGCCTGGCCTACAAGCTCGAGTACGTGGACGAGATCGCGCCAGAAGACGTGGTCTTTGAAGGCCACGGCGTCAAGGTACTGGTGGACCCGAAAAGCTTGGCCTACATCGACGGCACCGAGCTCGACTTCGTCCGCGAAGGCCTGAACGAGGGCTTTCGCTTCAACAACCCCAACGAGCGTGACCGCTGCGGTTGCGGTGAGTCGTTTCGCGTTTGAGTTCGTCCTCATTGTGAAAAGCGCAGTGAAAGAGTTTGACGTCATCGCGAGGCACGAGGCGATCCATGGATTGCCACGCTACGCTCGCAATGACAAATATGGCGTCATCGCGAGGCACGAATCGATCCATGGATTGCCGCGCTACGCTCGCAATGACAAATATGGCGTCATCGCGAGGAGCGCAGCGATCCATGGATTGCCACGTTGCGCTCGCAATGACAAATATGGCGTCATCGCGAGGCACGAAGCGATCCATGGATGGCCACGCTGCGCTCGCAATGACAAATATGGCGTCATCGCGAGGCACGAATCGATCCATGGATGGCCGCGCTACGCTCGCAATGACAAACATGGCGTCATCGCGAGGCACGAAGCGATCCATGGATTGCCACGCTACGCTCGCAATGACAAATATGGCGTCATCGCGAAAAGCGCAGCGACGTGGCGATCCATGGCAGTGACTTCATGATCAACTTGCAAACCAACGACTTCGAGCTGTTTGACGTGCCAGCGCGCTTCGCGCAGGACCGCGCACAGCTCGACGCCCGTTGGAAAGCCCTGCAACGCGAAGCTCACCCAGACCGTTTTGCCGCCGAAGGTGCTGCCGCCCAGCGCGTGGCCATGCAGTGGTCGGTGCGCATCAACGAGGCCTACCAGCGCCTCAAAGACCCGCTCAAACGTGCGGCCTATTTGTGCGAGCTGCGCGGTGCGCCAGTGCAGGCCGAAAACAACACCGCCATGCCTGCAGCGTTCCTCATGCAGCAGATGGCGTGGCGTGAAAACCTCGACGACACCGAATCCGCAGAAGGCTTGGAAGCACTGGCGGTTGAAGTGTCTGCCGAGCAGCGTCGCGTGCAGCAAGAACTGGCCCGCTTGCTCGACGAAGCCCAAGACCCCGCTCAGGCCGTGGGGCAGGTGAGGGCGCTGATGTTCATCGAGCGCTTCACGCAAGAAGTGAACGCTAAACTCGACCGATTGACCTGAATTCTCCCGATTGACCATGGCCTTACTGCAGATTTCCGAACCGGGCCAGTCGCCCGACCCGCACCAACGCCGCATCGCGGTGGGCATTGACCTGGGCACCACGCATTCGCTGGTGGCTTCGGTGCGCAGCGGCGTGGCCGAGTGTTTGCCCGATGACGATGGCCGGGTGATCCTGCCCTCTGTCGTGCGTTTTATGCCCGGTCAAGGTCGCCAGATCGGATTCGATGCCGTGCAATCCGCCGCCAGCGACCCGGTCAACACCATCGCCTCGGTCAAGCGCTTCATGGGGCGCGGCTTGAACGACATTGCCGACCGCAGCAAGCTGCCGTATGAGTTCACCGCCAGCGAACACGGCATGCTCAGCATCCAGACGGTGCAAGGCCCCAAGTCGCCCGTGGAGGTGAGCGCCGAAATTTTGGCCACCTTGCGTTACCGCGCCGAAGACACCTTCAACGACGACCTGTACGGCGCCGTGATCACCGTGCCGGCCTACTTTGACGACGCCCAGCGCCAAGCCACCAAAGACGCTGCTCAACTGGCCGGCCTGAATGTGCTGCGCCTGATCAATGAACCCACCGCAGCGGCCATTGCTTATGGCCTCGACAACGCCAGTGAAGGCGTTTATGCCGTGTTCGATTTGGGTGGCGGTACCTTCGATATTTCTATCCTGCGCCTCACGCAAGGCGTGTTTGAAGTGCTGTCCACAGGTGGTGACTCCGCCTTGGGGGGCGACGACTATGACCAAGCCTTGGCCGACTTTGCCATGGCCCAACAGCCCAGCTTGAAAGCTGCCACGGCCGAAGACAAAACACGGCTCAAGGCTGCTGCCCGCGCGGCCAAAGAGGCGTTGACCAGCGCAGACACGGCCAGCCTGGATGTGGCGCTGTCCACTGGCGCTTTGTCGGTGCAGATCAGCCGCGCCGATTTCGAGCAAGCCACCCAGGCCCTCACGGCCCGCTGCGTCACCGCCGTGCGCAAAGCGCTGCGCGATGCCCAGCTGTCCAAGGACGATGTACAAGGCGTGGTCATGGTGGGTGGCTCCACCCGCATGCCGCAAATCCAGCAGGCTGTGGCCGACTTTTTTGGTCAAGCCCCGCTCAACAACCTCAACCCCGACGAAGTCGTCGCCTTGGGTGCGGCCATCCAGGCCAACCAGTTGGCGGGCAACAATGCCGCCGGCGAGTTGCTGTTGCTCGATGTGATCCCGCTGTCGCTGGGCATCGAGACCATGGGCGGTTTGGTTGAGCGCATCATCCCGCGCAACCAGACCATCCCCACCGCCATGGCGCAGGACTTCACCACCTATCAGGACGGCCAAACCGCGTTGGCGCTGCATGTGGTGCAGGGCGAGCGCGACTTGGTGCAAGACTGCCGCAGCTTGGCTCGCTTTGAGTTGCGTGGCATTCCGCCGATGGCCGCAGGCACAGCCCGCATCCGCGTGACTTTCACGGTCGATGCAGATGGCCTGCTGAACGTGGGCGCCAAAGAACAAATCAGTGGCGTGGAAGCGCGCATCGACGTCAAGCCTTCCTATGGCTTGAGCGACGATCAAATCGCCACCATGCTGCAAGAGAGCTTCACCACTGCGCAAGCCGACATGAAGGCGCGTGCCTTGGTCGAGGCGCGGGTCGATGCCGACCGCATGCTCCTGGCCACCCGCAGCGCCTTGGCAGCTGACGGCGACTTGCTGCAAGCCAACGAGCGTGCCAGCATTGACGCCTTGATGGCCACTTTGCAAGCGGCTATTCAGACCGAACAAGACGCCAAGGCATTGGAAGACTGCACCCAGGCGCTGGCCAAGGGCACCGAAGCCTTCGCGGCCGAGCGCATGAACCACAGCATCCAGAAAGCCCTGGCCGGTCAAAACATCCAGTCCTTGTAAAAGCCCGATTGGCCCCGAAAGAAGACACCTATGCCCGTCATCAAAATCCTGCCCCACCCCGAGTACTGCCCCCAAGGCGCCGAGATCACTGCGCCTTCAGGCACCAGCATCTGCGAAGCCCTGCTCGACAACCAGATCAACATCGAGCACGCCTGCGACATGAGCGCCGCCTGCACCACCTGCCATGTGGTGGTGCGCGAAGGCTTCAAGTCGCTCAATGAGATGGAAGAAACTGAGGAGGACCTGCTCGACCGCGCCTGGGGCCTGGAGCCCAATTCGCGCCTGAGCTGCCAGGCCTTTGTGGCCAAGAGCGATCTGGTCATCGAGATCCCTCGCTACACCATCAACCACGCCAAAGAATTGCACTGAGCCGGAGCTGCAAGCCATGCGTCAAATCGTTCTGGACACCGAAACCACAGGCCTCTCAGCCGAAGGCGGCGATCGCATCATCGAGCTCGGTTGTGTGGAGCTGTACGCCCGCAAGCTCACGGGCAACAACCTGCATTTCTATTTCAACCCCGAGCGCGACAGCCACGAAGACGCGCTCAAGGTGCACGGCATCAGCAACGAGTTTTTGCGCGACAAGCCCAAGTTTGCACAGCTGGCTGATGAAATCCTGGATTACCTGGCGGATGCAGAACTGATCATCCACAACGCGGCTTTTGACATCGGTTTTCTGAACAAGGAACTCGAAAGCGTTGGCAAAAAACCTTTGAAGGCCTATGTCAGCGGTGTGATCGACACCTTGGCCATGGCCAAGGAAATGTTCCCAGGCAAGCGCAACAGCCTGGACTCGCTGTGTGATCGCCTCGAAGTCGACAACTCGGGGCGTACCTTGCACGGCGCTTTGCTCGACGCCGAGTTGCTGGCCGATGTCTACATCAACATGACCCGTGGGCAAGAGGCCTTGCTGATCGACGCTGGCGATGCACCCAGCGACACCCAAGCTGTGATGGTGCAGGTGAATCTGAGCCAATACGTGCTGCCGGTGCTGACAGCCAACGCACAGGAGCTGGCAGCCCACGAAGATCTGTTGGCCCAACTCGACAAGTCCAGTGGCGGCAAAACCGTGTGGCGTCAGGTGCAGGCCGCCTGAGCCGATTGGGGCGGGAGGCGCTTGCTGTGAAGGCGAACATTTTTTGCCAAGTTGGGCTCAGATTGGCCCAATTTTTATGCCATAATTGCGGTCTTCGCTACACAGCGTAGGGCGATTAGCTCAGGGGTAGAGCACTGCATTCACACTGCAGGGGTCGCAAGTTCGAAACTTGCATCGCCCACCAAAAATTCCCAATGAAATCAAGCACTTAGCAGAAATGTTCGGTGCTTTTTTCTTTGTGATGTCCTAAAAGTGTCCTAAACTCCTCTTTCCGGAATCCCAAGAGGTTCCACTTTTACTGTGGTGAACACGCCAGTTTAGAAGTTGCTTGCCTCCAACTGTTTTGGGGCTCTTCAGAGATTTTGAAGATTGAGTGCTGTGGTCTTCTAACGGGCTGACTCTCTACTTGAGAGGCAAAGGTTAGCTTCAGCGATTGTTGACTTGGATGCTTAACCTGGGCCTTCCGAATTTCCAGCCTAGTCAGACCCTACCCGTCCCCGACACCCCTTGCGCCAGAAGCGGAGTCCCTAGCACATATACATACTATTCCCCACGAACAATCCCATCCCAGTTCAGACCCCACCCCCTCTCCACAGAAAGACCCCCCGTCACCTTCCTGAAAGTGCACCCCCGGGGGGGTATATTGCTTAAAAAATAGGCAGCTCTGACGGAAAAATAAATAGGAACTTGTGGTGTAACTTAAAATGGAAATGATGCCAAAAACAACGAAGCAACCAAAACGTTTTGGTTGGTTGGAAAAAGTTATCCACAGAACCGTGAATATTCTAGTATCGACACGGACCCAAGGCGGGCATGAGGGGTGTTGCAGGGCTTGGTTAGGGTCGATTTGAGTTCAATAACCTTGGCAGGGTAGGCCACACGCTGGAGCAGTAACTTGATATTTTGAACCGGATTTCGGTCTGGTTTCATGCGAATCAGAGCGCAGCCTCTTGCTTTAATTCGGACAGATCTGCATTGATAGCCTTTTGTAGATCGCTGTCAATCGATGACAGGAAGTCTCTTAATATTCTTTCTGCATGCCGATTGAGTTCGACGGATAGGTTTTCCGCTGCCCAGCTGATGAAAATAGCCCAGATGGGTGCACCAGAGCCAGCAGCCTTCATGTGCTTGATGATCAGCCACTCCATGTAGTTGCTTTGGTTTGTTCGAAGACACGCGGCAAGCGCAGACCTGAATCTCGTGTGCGTCTGAGCTGTCTGATTGAAGCTGATCAGTAATTCATGAATTAGGCTATTCAAGTTAGCTTTATTTGCCAGGATGGCCTTCAGTTCATCTGATGTGCCGTGAGGTTTTTTGACCGTGTGCGTGCTTCGCTGTGGTTTATTGGGCGTACTGACGATGTCCTGGAATTTCTGGACGATTGTTTTGACGGGCTTTGAATCAGTGGATGACTCTTGTTTCCTGAGAAAAGCCGGGATCTCAATGTCATCCATGCCTGCATTCGACATGCCATCAACTCGGGCAGCAGAATGAGTCCGAGACGATCGCCATACAGACGGAACAGAATGGCTCATGTTGATGCGAGATTCAGCCATGAAGGGCACATTGTCACTACCGGTCCGCATTACTCTAAGCGACACATTACTGCGTGAATATGCAACCGTTCCGTTTCCGCCCCAACCTGAGGCCAACATGGGCCTGACTTGGTGCAACCCTGGCAAATCTTCTGCTTTCTCGCTTTCTACTCGTTCGTGGACAAGAATTAAATTGGTTTCGCTGGTGACCAATTGATATTCGACTGCGAGGCGCTCTCGTTCTTTGGCTTGCGACATATCGTTCAAGCGGAAGGCGGCTGCAATCCGAGACAGTTCAAGGCTTTCATCCCAGATGACCGGGCAGGGTATAGGTTGGCCGTTGGGGTGAATAGTCTGAACTACGTTGAGTTCATCCAGCGCTGTACCTTGTATATTGATTTGCGTCCATGACATCAAGGAGCTACCAGCTGCGGCATGCCCCGCAGATTTGGATTGCCAGACGATAGGCGCTGCACATGAGACCTCTTGGTCGAACGCCTGCGTTTGCCGAATCTGGATCAGCAGGCGCTCGACCGCTTGTTGCATGTTTTCACGGGGTGTGACCATTTCACAAGCGCCGCTTGTCACATCTGCCATGTCTTTGAGCAGACTTTCGGATGGCGCTGAACCGACGCCTACGGCATAAATGCGTTGCCCAGAGGCGCGAACAGTGGCGATGATCTCCTCAATGTTCCAGACCTCCCCGTCAGTGATCAACAAAACCACCGAATTTTTGGACTCTTCTGATGAGCCACTATTTATGGCGATAACCTCTTTCAAAGCGTCATCAATCTCGGTACCACCCAAATCCGCATTCAATCGACGGGACGTGGCTTTCAAAAGTTGTCGGTAAATGAGTGTGCAAGGCTTTAGCTCCGGGTGGTCGTGCTGAACAGTGCTGCCAAACCGCGTGAAAGAGACTTGGTCCGTACTGTTCAACTGTCCAAATAGCCAACTGAGGCAGTCTTTGGCCTGTTCGATGCTGTCACCCTGCATGGAGCCCGAGCAGTCGACAAGGACCTTGATGGAGACGGGGTGCTGCTTTTTAAAGCCAGTTGGACGGTACACACCACCCGTCAGGACAGTTGCTTGTCCTGGGCGAGCCAAGTCATGCGCTGCGACCGCAAAGTTCATATCGTCCAGCTGGTCAACGATCAGTACAAAGTCCCGATCCAGCCATGCTGCCCCTTCTAACCTCAAGGCACATTGATCGTCCTGACGACTCAGCTGGATTTCATGGCTGGGGCTGTAAACCGTGGCTTGGCTCAAGTTTTCAGACAACTCAAGGTTCAGGAACAGCCGTTGCTCGGCTTGTGGATTCGCTTGTGCTTGTTGGTGTGGGCTCAAACCCGCTGCTGAAGGATCGCCATATCGCGGCGCAATGGTCGTGGGCAGGCTGAATCGGATCGAACCATCCTCGGCTTTTAGGATTTGAGCGTATTCGAGCTCAATCACCACTTCATCCCCGGTTTGGATGTTGCCGATGTTGGCTGTGTACAAGTCTTTTCCTGACCTCTCCAGCATGACAGGCAAGTCACCGCTGCTGATGGCCTCTTCATATTGCGCTTCGGCCACTTTCTTGGGCTTGACGGTACCGGTCATGCTTTTACCGTTGAGCTCCACACGCATGCCCAAAAGCACGCTCTGCCAGCCGAGCGGGAAGGTGTAAACGCACTCAACGTTGTCATCTGACCAGTTCTTGTAGACCTGGCGAACCTTGATTTGGGCCACCAAGCCAATGAGGCGTCCAGTCACATGGGCCGAGACCAGGCCGATGTTGGCTTCCGTATCTTGGGCGTGCAGACCGGTTTGCTTGTTATTGGTTTGCATTGATTTCTTCCCAAGTAGAGAGGACGGAGCGGACAAATAGACGGAGTTTTTCTGGCGACAGACCCGCGGCTTGCGGCTCGAGGTGAAGCTCAACGCCTAGGGAAATGAACACCTTGCTGATGACAGAGATGTCACCTGCCGCTTTAGGCGGGGGCGGGGGCGTGGTGATGCCGTGGATCAGTTGCTTGATGCGCTCGAGCGAAGTGCCTTGGTCTGCCATAGCCCGAACCTGCAGCACTTGATCCAAGTGCTTTTGGGTGTAGCGGGCATGTTTTCGGTCGCCTTCATGGCGGTCAACCAGGCCAAGCTGGATGTAGTAACGGATCGTGCGCAACGACAAGTCGGTCAGGGCGCTGAGTTGATCAAGGGTAAAAGTCGTATTCATGTTTTTATTATACAGTTTAACTGTCATTTTAAAGCTGTCAATTAAAAGGCGCACCATCACTAGGCCAAATCAGGGCATTGACCGTTGCAGGCCAATGCCGAGAGATTTGGTCGGGTTTCAGGGATGCCAGACACAGTGTTGGCGCAGGCCGAGCACAACCTGGGCAAGCAATACCTAGCCCCTTGCTGGATCGGTGGCTCAAAGGCTGATGCTATGCGTTGAATTTGATCGATTTAAGGCTGCACCAATTCGGGCACACCGACGCCCGCAGCCCACACAAACGCATGCTGCTCGTAATGCCGGGCCACTGACTTGGCCGCTTCCAGATCCAAACCTAGCACCAACACGCTGACCTCGCCTGGCCAGTTGTTGCTCGGGTGCTTGCCGATGCCGTCGATGCAGATCAGTCCGCGCCCTTTGAGGTTGGCTTTCAGTTCGTTCTGGCGGGCTTGGTTTTCATCGAGGGGTAGGTTTTGACTGAACGGGTTATAGGCTGTAATGAAGGCCGCGGTCAGGGCGTTGTGCCTAGCCATGAGTGCGTTCAGTTCCGAACAGGACTGGCCGATTTGCATCGTGAACGGGGATTCTTGGAGAACGATGTAGTGGGTTTCGGCAAAGGCTTGCAGTAATTCAGGGGACAGGGTGATCATGTGTTGGCGTTCGCTTCTTGGTAAAAGGCATTCATTACGGATTGCATGTCTTTGGGCAAGTAGGTCCATGCCTGCACCGCGATGTCGTTGGGTATGCCGTGCAGAGCTTCAGAAATGCCGCCCGCAATAGCCGCGATAGTGTCGCTGTCTCCTCCTAGCGAAACCGCGCTGCGAATAGCGTCTTCAAAGCTATTGCTGTGTAGGGCGCAACTGATGGCTTGCGGCACCGAGTCGATTGCCTTTTCTGTACGCTTGTAAGTGGGGCGGATGTCGTTAGGTGTCAGGTGTAGCGGGTATCCAAACCGTTCGGTAAGGCGTCGACCAATTTCGGCTGCGGCTACTTTTCTCCGTGCCCAGTGGATGGCCAATGCCACCGCCTGCGCTGTGTGCATGGCATCTGGATGGTTGTGGGTGATGGAGGTCACGGTGTCAGACCAACCGATCACTTCGTCTTCGTTGCTGGCGAGTAAACCCACTGGCGCAATGCGCATGGCTGCGCCGTTACCCCAACTACTGTATGGCTTTGGAGTGTCGTCCGTGAACCATTCGGCAAACCGTTTTCTCCAGCCGCCGTTTTCTGCGTAACGCTTGCACCATTCGATCAGGGTGACTTGTGGATCGGTGCCACGAATCAGTGCATCGGCCACGGCCACAGTGCAAACCGTGTCATCGGTGAAACGTGCTTTGGGGTGAAACAGCGGGGCAAAGTCTTTGCCTTTGAAGTGGCTGAACTCGTAGACCGAGCCGATGATGTCGCAATGAGAGTGCCCAGCATTTGTTTTTTTGATGTGAAGGTTTTAAACAAGTACGCGAAGGTTTTTCAACTTTTTATCACCTCAATTCCAGCAACACAAACTCGGGTCTTGCGCCAATGCGCAGGGGAATCACTGAGGTGCCGATGCCGCGTGACACGTACAAATCACCCCAAGCTGTTTGGTAGCTGCCGGTTACATATTGGCCACTGCCTTTGGGCGTAAAAAGCGCATGTTTGCCGATGGCCACTTGTCCGCCGTGGGTGTGTCCTGCCAGGCTGTACGCAATCTGGCCCAACTCGGGCGATGGTGCCTCGTCAAACATGCCGGGTGAGTGTTGGGCCATGATGATTGGCGTGCCCTTTTTGCATTGCTGAAGTGTTTGCACCAGATCGGGCTGGCCTGCCGTGTAGTCATCCAGCCCCGCCAAACTCAGGTGCACACCGTTGACCAGCAGCGCTAAGCACTCGTTGACCAAAAGCCTGACTTTGTGGCGTTTGTAGATGGCAGACAACTGCTTCATGTCAGTGCCTGACCAATGCTCCCAATTTCCCAAGATGGCCACTTTGATGGCGTCAGGCATGCTTTTCAAAAACGCATCGAGTTCAGGCAGCGCGTGACGGTCATCGATCACGTCGCCGGTCAGCAAGATCAAATCGGGTTGCAGAGCCTTGAGGTGACGCAATGTGGCCTCTTGCGTCGCACCCATCCCTGAGAGGTGCAGGTCTGATAGTTGTGCAATTTTGAATGTCGCACCCTTTAAGTCCACTTGCTTGTGCAACCGAGTTACCACCACCCAGCGAGGCTCGAGGACGAATCCATAAACCAGCAATAGGCTGACCGCGAGAACGATGGCCAAAATCCAAAAGCCGCGCCGAGGTTTTTTCTTTTGGTTCATGGTGCAAAGTCTATTTCACTGCCATGTGGGCCGGGGTTGTAGCCGAACTCGATTTGCAGAGATTGGGAGGGTCGTGACGATCGTGATGTGACCAGACCGTTCATGGAGTGCGCATTGCTCAAAATGAAATCTGCGGTACTGATCAAATCGTCATCGGTGTCAACACGAGTTAAGAGTGATCGCCCCTCAATTGATCAGATCGCAAGTGCACAGACCATTGCTTGCCGCACTGGGGCAGTTTTAATCATGATCAGTGGTGGTTACTTGACATGGCCCCATCCCGCCTTATTCCAAAGCTCATCCAATCCCTTGTCCAAGCTAGGCTCAGCTGGCATCACCCAGTAGGCCGGGTAAATGTTGCCTTCATAGGGCAGGATTTTTAAAGAGGCGGTGTCGTTTTGTTCGGCCCAGTTTTGTAGCCCAATGACGCCCAGCGCAACGCTGCTTGCCAAGGCCCAAAGAAGCACAAGCCTTTTGTTGAGAAACCCCCAAACCAACCGCAACTGGACCAAAGCGACCAAGATCACGAGCACAGTGCGCATGATTTCATGGAAGTCGTTTGGCCAAGTCCAGCCCATGGCAAAAAACAGCCAAGGCACTGCCAAAAGGACAATGGTCACATCCACCAAGCAAGCAGCGGCAGTGAGGGCGATGTTCTGGCTGGTTTGCGCATGCCCGTTGATGGAGTAGCTGAACCATGACCAGAAAGTCACCCACGCACTCAACCAGGCCAAGCGCTGTGCAAAAGTTTTAGCAAAGAATGCCGGGTCTGTGATTTCCAGGCTGTAGGTCTGGTAGTACCAAAAACTCACCCCCAAGAAGGCTGCAAACAGTGCCGAAGACAAGGCTGGAACAAGACGCGTGTTCATGGCTTGGCCTTCTCGAAATCGGCATCAAAGGCCAAGCTGGACAAGGACTTTCTCAAAATAGCTTTGGCGGTCTCATCGTCGAACCCGTCCAGCCCCATGGCCACCACCAGCGCGTTGGGCCCGCGCACCAACGGCGTGTAGCGAAAACGGTATTCGTTCAGATTGGGCAACTTGGTCATGGCCCTGCGACAAGCGTGCAATTGAACTGTCAGGCCCCAGGGTACCTTCACGCGTTGTTCACTGCATTGCCAGAGGGTTGAGTCATCGGGCACCTTGCTGGCACCCGACAGGCTGTAGAGCCTGCGTTCCACCAAATTGGCCATTTGTAAGTCGTTCAAGTCAGGGCCTTGCAACAAAAACGATCCCGAAACAATGCGCCCGGCTTGCTTTTCGTCCATCACGTACAAGCCATTGGCCGATTCACAAGTCTGTTGCACCACGCTGTAGCGCCACTGGGTTTTGGCCTGTCTTTCGGTGGAGCAAACGTATTGGTTGGTCAAATCAGCGCGCACGTTAAACGGCCCCAGTCTGCGCACATTGTTCAAACCACTGTCCAGGCGGTGCAACTGTTGACGACCAAACTTGGCAAATTGCTTGGAAATATCTGCCCTCAGTTGGGCGTTGTCTGGGGTGTTTTGCTGGGCTGTTTGCTTGAGCAACGCGCCGACAGCGGAAGAGGGTATGACCAAACCAATCAACTGATGCTCGGTGCTGGTGGCCACATTGACACCAATGACTTGACCGCGTGCGTCTATGGTGGGCCCGCCACTCATGCCGCTGTTGATGGCACCGCTGAACACGATCAGCGGTGATGACGGCTCATCGTGCATCCCGTTGAATGAGCCGTTGACGATGCTGTACTCAAACGATCCGGGCTTGCCCACTGAAAACCCGTTCTCACCCTTGGCGGGCAGAGTCTCCCGCAATTCCAGCAAGGGGGCATCGACGGCAGAGTTCAACTGCAAAATGGCCAAATCATTGAGTACATCGACCGCAATCACCCGAGCGGTTTTCTTGAGTTCATTGGCCGCTTGCACGGTCAGGTTGTGTGCTTTGGCGTCGTAGATGGCTTCAGTCACAGCGTGGTAGTTGGTCACAACCCAATCTTTGCGATGGGCCAAAAAGCCACTGGCGCTTGAAGTCACGCCCAGATTGCCGCTGACCTCGGTTCTGACCACCACCACCGATGGTCGAATGCGTTTGAAGAGTGTCTCGGCGTTGTTGGCCTGCGCCGACGCCAAATTGGCTCCCAAAAAGCCCAAAAGCGCAATACTCAATTTGAAGAGCTTGAACCTTACGTTCAACCTTTGCTGGAGATAACGTGACGCGGCAAATAAGGGGTTGAACATCGAATTCTTTAAATCTGTAAAAAACGTCAATTGACTTAGCAGTGTAAGCAAGCTGGTAATTACGCTTTGAGCCCTTGAACAGGGGGTTGTCGACCCTGTTGCCAACATTTGCATGACCCAGACCATGATCTGACAGGGCAGGCTCATGCGATGAGCCTGTCAAAGTCCGTAGATCAAACAACCAAAATCAATAAAAGTAACGGTGCTTGTGACAAACTCACGGCATGAAGAGGTTTTGCTCACTGATATTGCTGTTGTTGGGTCTGCATGTATCCAGCGCTCACGCCACCCAAGTTTTGCAGGCCTTGGTCGTTGGTGTGTCAGACGGTGACACCATCACCGTGCTGGACGCAGGCAAACACCAGCACAAGATCAGACTCCAAGGCATTGACGCTCCGGAAAAGGCCCAGGCCTATGGTCAAAAGTCCAAAGAGTCCCTGTCGGCATTGGTCTACAAGAAAAACGTTCAGGTGATATGGGCCAAGAAAGACCGTTACGGCAGAACCGTGGGACAAGTCATAGTCGGTGGCTTGGACGCTTGCCTAGAGCAAGTCAAGCGCGGCATGGCCTGGCATTACAAAGACTACCAAGCGGAGCAATCGGCAGAGGACAGAGTTCTGTATGACCGCGCTGAAATACAGGCTCGCAGCCAACGCCTGGGTCTTTGGCAAGACGCAGCGGCGCAGGAGCCATCGGCATTCAGGCGGCAGAAGTAGCCAGAATTCATCGGCACAGGCTCCAGACCCTGACCCTGCTCAGCCCTGCTTTTTCCCCTTGCCCTCACTGAGTTTTTTGCGCAGGAATGACGGCATGACCGACTCGCTGACGTGGGTCTCATCACCGTCGTAGGCCATCTCCTCTTTGGAGACCAAGCGACGTGACATGCGCATCATGGAGTAGCGCACCTCCTTGGCCATCATTTCAGAGTCTTGGTCAGCCAGTTGACGCAGTTGCTCGATCTTGGCCTTGAGCCAAGGGTGGTGTCCAAAGCGCTTTTCCAGCACATCCAACGCCCGCTGCGTGGTTTGGCGGTCGCCGTCTTTGGCCAATTGGCGCAAGTGCTCGGACGCTTTGGCAAAGGCCAGCTCTTCCAGTCTGGTGTAAGCCGTCTCGTTGCGGGGCAAGGCCTGCAAGGCGGCTGCGTCCAGCACCGGCAGTTGCAGCACAGGGGCGTGGGCCTGCAGTTGGGTGCCATCCAGGGCGTTGCCACACATGCTAGCGGCCAACAAGTCACGGGTTTGGCCCACCGTGCCAGGGCTCAGGTGCAGGCGCACTGCCACCCACGCCTCGGCCCCCCAAGCCAAGTCGGTCATGCGCCAGCTGCCATCGGCCAGATGCTGGGCAGGGCTGATCATCTCCACAATCACCCCTGGCGCGGGCAACAGCTTGAGCCCGACTTGCCGCAAGTACATGGCCTGCAGCAACGCCAGCTCTTCGTCAAAACTGTCGTAAAGGTCGGCGGCTGTCTCGCCGTAATAGTTTTGCCCGCCGCCCGCCCGGGCCATGCCGATCATCAAATCTTCATTGAAGCCGCGTCCCAAACCCACCGTGGTGGTACTCACGCCCCGGCCCAGCCACTCGCGGCACTGTGCCTCGATGGTCGATAAATCGGTCTCGCCATGGTTGGCTTGCCCATCGGACAACAAAATCACACGCGAAACCGTCTTCTCTGTGCCCCCCTCCAACTGGTGGGCACCAGCCAACCAGCCGCCATGCAGGTCGGTCATACCACCCGCTTGCACACCCGCTATCGCCCTGACCACAGCATCGGCCGTACGCATGGGCTGCAAAGGCAGCAGCGTGTCCACCTTGTCGTCGTACACCACCAGCGCCATAGCGTCTTGCGGTGTCAGGTGGCTGGCAATGTGCGTTACGCAGCGCAAAGCCTCTTGGAGCGGTTGGCCGTCCATGCTGCCCGAACGGTCCACCACCAAGGCCAAGCGTTTGGGCAAATGGGTTACAGCCAGATCGGCAGGGCGGTCAGGCGCCTGCACCCGCACCAGCACCTCCAGCGCACCGCCTTCAGCAGGCACACCCGCTTGCAGCGGAGAAAAAACAATCGTCGGTTGTGTCATCACAGGCTCCTTGGGTTGGTCAGGGCCATGATGGTGCCGTGGGCGAGGCTCAGGCTGAGAGCCTATGGAGCTGTTGAATTAACCAGTACTTGTGAGCCCGCGATCTTGGGTTTTGCGGGATGAAGCATTACCCCACCAAAACAGTCGGAAACCTTACCGTAGGTACTTCTCGCTCATACCGCCTCATTTGACAGTTTGTGGATTTTCGTGATTTGCTGAAAAAGGAATTCGGCCACCGGGGTCGGATCAGAAACAGGCAAGTCATGCAAGATTCAAACAGATACAGACGACGGTCAGATCAAGCGCCCCATGTCGGACAGCTGCGTGTGATGGAAGGTCGATTGGCCATGTGCGTCAATCCTATGGCAAGCTACGGCGGTTGGTCGGGTCCGCTTTGGGCCATTGAAGGCGTTCGCTACAAGTTCAGCCTCAGGGGTGGTCCCACAGGCTACCATGAAGGTTTTTGCGAGAAAGTGGATCCACGATGTCCAACGGTCACATTCCGGATGATTCCAAGAGGCTGGGATGAAGAGGCTCCGCTGGAGGAGTGCAGATCATTTTTTTACACCGAGATTGGGCGCTTGAACCCAGAATACCCCGGGTGGATGGTTCGGAAATGGAGTGATTTGCGCAAAGCCCAAAACGCTGAGCTGACATGGCAAGGTGTGCAGGCCATCGAATCGGCAGTCTCGCAAAGCCCCTACACCGAGAGCTGGAAGAAGCTCCTGGGCGACTCGGCGTATAGCCAATTGCTCGGCTTGCTGCAAGCAACGGTCAGTGTCAATGACTTGATCGATGACGCTCAGGGCCACTGCACCCACATGCCATCACCGGCCCTCAAAAACCATGTCCAGGCCATCATGCAAAATCTCGGAAGATCTACAGTCAAAATGAACACAAACAAAGAACTCAGCCGCTCAGAGCAAAGTGCATACGGTGCCGTTTTAGGAGCCTTGACGGGGGATGCTGCTGGTGGAGTCCTTGAATTCCTTGGCCATCAACCCACGCCCAAAGAGTGTGAGCAGGCTTTTGACATGCCTGGTGGTGGGGTGTTTGACTTAGCTCCGGGGCAGTTCACCGACGACGGCGAGATGACTGTCAGTTTGCTCCGGGCATTGGTGCTCGGTCAGGGCCAATACGAACCGCTGACAGTGGCCAAAGCCTACGGCGATTGGGAGGCATCTCACCCATTTGACATTGGCAACGCCACTTCCAGCGCCCTGCGCATTCCCAAGTCGGAGCGTAATGGGGTGAGGGCGGCTGACTTGATCGCAGAGCAAGCGCTGGACTACAACAGCGAATCCAAAGCCAATGGCAGCTTGATGCGTGCAACACCATTAGGGATAGCAGCAGCCAACATGACGCTAGAGCAAACCGTTGCTATGGCCTGTGCAGATGCACGCTTGACCCATCCAAATCCTTCTTGCCAGGTGTCCACGGCAGCCTATGTGCTGGCCATCCGCCATTTGATACAGAAACCAGGGGATCACAAGGGAGCATTTGCAGCTGCACTGAGCCACGCTCAAAGTACCAGCGAAGAAGTCAGCCAGTGGCTGCAAGATGCCCAAGAAGGCAATCTGCCACCCGCGCACCCCATGGCCGGGTTTGTCCGTTACGGTTTCACCTATGCGTTTTATTACCTGTACAGAGCCACGCCTTTTCAAAAGGCCATCCTCGAAACACTGGTCAGGGGTGGAGACACGGACACCAACGCCTGCATTGTGGGCGGCCTGTTGGGGGCTCTGCATGGCATGGACAAAATCCCAAAGAGCGCGCTGGACAAGGTTCTTGCTTGTGACACACGACATGGCCAACAAAGACCTTCGATTTACACCATTGAGCCCGTCCTAGGGCACCTGAAAAAGTTGTCGCAACATTCCCTGGGTGAATGAAAGAACACATGAAAGAAACAGAAGCCAAGCCCGCCCTGAGAATCAGTCACATTGTTTATGGGCGGCAAGCATCAGGAAATCGGGTCTCATACTTGGTCGATCCAAAAGGGGCAGGTGATGAGCGAGCAGTCCCAGAATCTGTTGTCCTCAAGCGGTGGAGAAAACGGCAGTTTCCAGGCCACACCTTTTCTGGTGAACGGTTAAGTTCTACGCTGTGGCGTGCAGTAGCAAAAGCTTTTGGGACCAAGGCTAAAGCAATTTCCAAGCTATCCCTTGACCAGATTGCCGCCACTGCAGATAAGAGTCGTGAGTTGCTGAAAGGGGACGGCTACTTGAAACTGGCCAGCCCCCAAACCCTGCATGCCTTGTTTGCAGTTTGCGGACCAGAGCGCTTACAAGCCATTCTGGACAAACACCTGTCCGACGAGCACAAGGGCAAATCAGGCATTCCGGATCTGTTCTTGTACGCGACAAGCCACAGCACGGGTCTGCCGACCATTGCCCGATTTGTGGAAGTCAAAAAGCCTGAGGAGGCTGTCTCTGCTGTTCAGATGGCAGAAATTGCATTCCTCAATCAATTGGGGCTGCATGCGCGGGTGTTGAGGTTGGTGGAAAGGGAATAACCTACCCCCTGGCTTTTTGAGCATTTTGGGTATCTTTTGTCGTGAGGTTCTGAGGTTTCACCATATTGGTAGGCATTCCCAAAGCCCGTTGTATGGAACATAAAGATATTCATTTGGCTGTTGGCCAGAACAAGGCTGACTCTTTCAATACCCTAGTTTCGATTTCTAGATCAACGGTATCCAGTAAGTTACCAAGCGCTGACATTGCTGAGTCTCTCCAGTTAGCGATTACTTCAGCATCAAATGTTCCATCCGGGGGGTCTGCTTTCAGATTGCAGAGGCTCAGCGATAGAAGCACCTCCCAATCACGAAGTAATCTGTGAACGCCTTCAGCGCCGGTGATTCCAACGATTGCTCGCCGCGACTGTGTCGCCACATCGGTCACTCTGCTCGACACGTCGACCACCATTATCGGATCGTCAAGGCCATCGACGGCACAAACTGTCCCAGCGAAACGCTTAGCCTGATTCAATGCCTTCTCAAGTAGCGGATGCCCTATGCCCATCAAGTCCGCCTGACTAGGTGCCTTCCGATCGAAGACCAGGTTGTCGTAGGACTTGCGAATGGCGTGGCTGGTGAGCCAGTCCTCCGGAGTTCTGAATGACAGCGCGGCACCTTCCACCTTCGGCCGGCGGCGGTTCAGGGTCAGAACATTCTGGAAGAACGGCATGAGGTCTGGCAGATCAACTGGTGGTACGTCCTTCAGATCCGATAGGTCGAAGCTCTCCGCATGGCCTATGAGGTCGCGAACGGTCTGTATAGCCGATTCGCCACCAAGCGTTCCAGTAGTGTTGTCAAACCATGCGTCCAGCTTCTCACGCTTGACGCTGATCGCACCGGAGAAGAGGTCGTCGAACAAGCCTTCGCCACTCATACCCAAAACGAGCTGCATCAGATCCTCAGGCTCGTCCATCGCAGACCCGAGCGCACGCATGATGCTGTTGAGCTTTTGCTCAAGCTTCTGCCAGATCATGGCCTCGACCGTGTCCGGGTTCCTGAGGGACACCACTTGAACTGGGCGCTGCTGCCCGTAGCGGTTGAGTCGGCCGACACGTTGGTGCAGTCGCATGGGGTTCCAGGGCAAGTCGACGTGGATCAATGCACTGCACCGCTCCTGCAAGTCGATGCCCTCGCCGCCAGCCTCCGTCGATACAAGGAATCGAATGCGACCGGCATTGAAGGCATCGCACATGTCTTCACGGCGTCCCGCCAACTGGGTTAGGCGACCGTCTGGCAGCCTGATGCCCTCTAGGCGGTCGTCCCCATTCATGAATCCCACCGCGCCCTGGCCAAACTCCGCCATCAAGGCACTGATGACAAGCGCCTGGGTCCGCTTGTACTCGGTGAAGAGCAACACGGGCTCATTGCCAAACCGTTGCTTGATGACCTCGATGATTCGGACGATGCGTGTCTCTGAAGTCACCTGATCCGCAGCGGCAATGAGGTCTGAAAGGTATCGACCCTCATCTTCCATCAGGCGAAGTCGAGCCTGCTTTTCATCCCGCAGCCAGCGCTGCAAGGCCTGTTGGGCCTCGTCCCCGTCACCTTCATCAATGGCTGCAAGTTCCGACTTCGACTTTGCGGCCTCCGTCCCGAGACGTTTGATCCGCGTCTGCAGCGCGGCGACAACCGCCGCAATGGAACTCGAAGCGAGCTTCTGAAGCGCAATGAGCACAAGCATCACTTGCCCTCCCTCAGTTCGACTGAGGGACGTCGCGTATGCCTTGCCAGCTAGGATGAACTCGGACATCAGCTCATAAAAGGTCTCTTCTGGTGGCGAGTAGGTGAATGTCTCGGGGTGCTGGACCACTGGCTTGAACAGCCGCTGACCCTTCATGTCAGTTGCCTTCTGTTTGGCGTTTCGGATAAGGAATCTCGGAAGGGCCTGGAGCATGCCGCCTTCGTTCTTCTTGGGGCCGAATACGTCGGCATCGAGCAGACTCATCAGCGACCAGAACCCAAAGTTTTTCCCTCGATGAGGCGTGCCCGTGAAAAGCACGCAGGAGGTCACCTTGCCAGCCCTGTTCAGCTTTTCAACCAGCTCGAAGCCGAGTGTCTTTCCGGTTTCCTCGTCAGCGTTGAGGTGATGGGCCTCATCGATGACCACCATGTCCCAAACAGGCGCATCAAGCAAGCGGTCGTGCCGGCCGTTTCGGTCCGCGCGCAGGGTCGGCATTGAAGCTACGACGATCTGGTGAATGCCCCAGAAGTCGGTTCGATCTGTGTCCAGATCCGTGTGATACGTCGCCGCCCGGATGTCGAACATCCGCTTCAGTCGCATCTGCCACTGCCCAACCAGCTTGGCCGGGCAAAAGATCAACACCCGCTGGACCTTCCTGCTGGCAAGCAAGGGCCAGAGCAGCAGACCGGCTTCGATTGTCTTTCCCATGCCGACATCGTCAGCGATTAGCAGACGCATCGGCCAGGAACGTAGTGCACGGTGGCAAACCCAAAGCTGATGTGGAAGCAGCGAAATACGCGACCTCGTGAACACGCCCCAAGCCGCATTTACCGATGTGATCACCTCGGCCTGCACTCGCGCAGCTACTTCAAGCGAAGGCGCCAGCTGCCCTTTTTTCAGCGCCTCGGATACAGAGGCGACAGGCGTCAGCTCTTTCGTGAAGACCTGCTCGATGCCGTGAGCAAATCGTACGACGGTCGTGTCTCCATCCGTGAGAAGCACGGTGCCTTGTCCGTGCCGAGCGTGAAGCACCAAGGCATTCGCCTGGTAGGTCTTGCCGTTGGTCGTCACAGTTGCTCCTTCTGCTCTAACGTTTCGTCGGACTCCATGAACGATCCGTGCTCTGCCCATCGCTCAGCTTCTCGGCGCGCCGCCTCGTTGGTCGTTATGAGTTGAAGCGGAATGTCATACGCCCCCGAGAAACATGCCGCCTCCTCGCCTAGCTCGGACACCAGGACACGGTAGATGTCGCCGCTGGACCTGAGATCGGTGTGCCCAAGTCGAGCCATCAGCTCGAGCACCGCACTTCTTGGAGCAAAGGCAAGCTCGCGCGCAACATCCGAGGACAGGATTTCGAGACGAAGCAATTCACGAATGACCAGGTGCTGACCCAGCCGAAGCATGCCGCTCAAGGTGGGCGCCTCGATACCTGAGCCACTTAGGCTGGGGTCCGACGCTGGCGAAAGCAAAAATTTGGCTAACTTCGAGTCGCGGCGATCCAGCGTCTGAAACAGATGAACGTAGGTATCGAGCCATCGGGCGATCCGATACAGCCTCGGAAAGCTGTCCATCCACAGCTCGAAGAGGGTGTCGGTCTGCTGACCCTCGCCGTAGGCCCGAAGAATATCCATCCAAGCCTCAGCGCCGACGTCGGGATGCACTTCGCAGATCGTCTGCCACCAGCCCTTGCTGCCCAGAAAATCGATGAAGCCACGATGCTGTTGATCCGTAACGCGACCGTAGCGGCGGAACAAGCCCATGCTGAACAGCGTCATCCAAGCGGTTCTATCGTAAGGCTCTGCCTCTTTGAGTGCGCTTCGATCGACGCTCGCTGGCCAAAATTTGCGGTCGAACTCGGCCAGCCACTTTTTGCTGTTATCAGACCACCAGCCATGAATCGAGGTTAGGTCGAGACTCGGCGACAGGTCCGGAAAGTCCTCTTCGTCGGTTGCCGCCAGCCCGAGTTTGGTCAGCAGCAGTCGGCGCTCCTCTGTCGACAACCCACCCAAGGCAAGTGAATCCTCTTTCAACGCGAACAGCCATCCGCCCAGGTGACTACGCGCTCGCAGGAGTTGAATGACTGGCCCGTAAATATTGCGAGCCAGCCATGTGGCGGCCGCGCATTGCGGGTCGTCTCCAGTGGCGGATATACACCAGCCCGCGAGCATGGATGGGTCATCGCTCCACACGGGCAGGTATTGCTCGACGAAACGAAATGCCGGGCAATCAGCCACGTAGTCGCGGTGCAGAACAGCCTTGTCCGGCGCAAATCTGCTCAGAAGTTGGTCCTCTGGACCATGCCCTCGAATCAACGACTTTGCGGCAACCCATGTGCCGGCACGGGAGCGCAGCGAAAGCGAAGCCATCTCTGCGCGCCACCTGTAGGGCTCGCCAAGATTGCTCGGCCAGACACGAATGACCTCGGCTAGGTTGGCTACCTCTGCCGGTGGCAATTGACCGCAATCTAAAGCCCCCACGACCTGAGCCAAACCGAGAGCAGGAATGCGCTCTTCCTCTGCCAAACCGCTGCGCTGCAGCCACCCACGAACCTGTTCGGCGCACCATCCTTCAACGGGGAACTTGTCGACGAATAGCTCCCACCGGAGCAACTCAGGGGCGACGTTCGCCAGGTAAGTTAGATTGACCGACAAGCACAGACTTTTGACATCGGCCAAGGCCGCATCGTCCCCTTTCAGTCCGTTTGGAATCCGACCCGTCCGTTCCACGACGTTGCGGACAACGCTGCAGGCGAAGGTGTCGAGCAGCCGCACGTCCATCGCTGAATCTTGCTCTGGTGGCTCTCCAAGAAGCTTCTCCCACAGACCGTACCAAAAGCTGGCCGGCGACACCGACTGGGAGCATCTCATCGCGGAGGCCAGGACAGGCCAGCTCGATTCCGACTCGGTTTGCAAGTCAATCAGGACCGGCGAGACTTCGTCCGCGAGTGTCTTCGTCAGGGTCGTGTTGATGAGTGTGGCAGACTTTCCCAGCGCCAGCGTCGCGCGTCCTGTGTCGATCTGAAAGGCCGCGTTCAACAGAACGCCACGGGCGGCTGTTCCGCGGGTCGGCGCTGTCACCCAGGTGGCTGGAACAGCAGGTTGGGCTTTGCGGTCGAATTCCTCGATGCCGCCTGGTCCAATACGAAGAACGACACTGCCCGAAGGGGCTCTGAATACAAGGATCCCGGAGTGGACGCGCCCGCCGTCGACGGGAAGCGCCACAGATCCGGTCTCGATCTGCCTGCCGCTGCCCAGCCGAACGATTCGGGGTTGCCAGGTGTGAGGCTCCTCACCCACCACGACACAACGAAGCTTCCGAGCGAAGACCGGCAGAAGCCCAGCAAGTCCGGCGAAACGCTCCGTCACCTCAGAAGCAGCACCCCGAGCATCGAGCGGCAATTCGATCAGCGTTCCACGCAGCGCGCGCTGACTGGGTGTCTGCACCGCTTGCTGGAACTGTTTAGTTGCTGGACTCGCCTTCCATTTGCGCGGAAGGCATCCTGCCACCACGTCAAAGCACAGATCACCGCTCCAGACACGAGGTGTACTCGATGCGAGCAGCACGCTCTTGAATCCAAGTCCGAACTTTCCGGTGACTCCCTCGTCTTCGTCCTTCGCCGACGCTCCCAGCATCAACATGCGTTCGAGATCGTTCGCGAACTCTGCCTTGTAGCTGGCCAAACGACCAGCGTAATTGATAGGGCGACCCCAGTGGGCGAAGCGGATCATCCGGTCCGACGACTGCATGACGAAGCGGCCTATGGCCTCCGCGTCGAACTCTAGGCGGCCGTCGGCCTTCTGCAGATGCTGCATCTCGATGACGGCGTCATCGGCATTCTGAAAGACCTCGAACGGGATGCTGGCTACTTCGTACTGGTTGTGCGTGACCCGAGCCTTGATGCCAGCCAGCACAGCGCCCTGCACTTCCTCATCGGATTCGACCAGCGCGGCAAGGTCTGCGAGGGCACTTTCCAGACTTGCTGCTGCGCCAGCACTGCTCCGGCCCGCCCGCTTGGCGCTGGCCGCACCGCGTCTGGCTTCGTCCAGGCTCGCCAACGCCTTCGCCAGCGTCTTGTTCTTTCCGATACCGGGCAATGAACGCAAGGACTGGGGAAGCCCTTCCAGTATCAGGCCGCGAGCCACGTCAAGCGTAACCTGGTCCGCCTCGTCGGCAAGGGCAAAAAGCTCGGAGAGGTTGGCGTGCTGCTGGTTGTAGAGATCCTTGAGCAGTGATTCTCCCGTCCGCATCAGGATGTCTCGCTGCTGCTGGGGATCTTTGTCCATGAGCGTGGTCGCAGGGCGCAAATGCACCCGGCAGGTGAAACCCTGCCAGCGGTCCGTCATGACGAACAAGGTCTGGAGCTCATCTACAGGTGCTATCCGAACCTGAACTGCGGCGCCAGTCAATGACTTCGCGCTCACGTGGTTGCCGCTCAAAACGGCAATACGAATGGTCAGCGTACTGAGCGCCTGCGCCAGCGTCTTGTTACCCATCCACTTGACCCGCCGGTCAAAGCCATCCTCTTGGCCCGGGTCTCGCCAACCAAGTTTGGCGAGATAGTCCTCGTATGCGATTGGGTCGAGCCAACTCTTCGCGAGAGAGGCGACCCGCTCTCCGAAAAGACCTATGACGGCACCCGCAGCAGGCTTGACACTGCTGGACACCAAAGGCTCGAAGTACTCCTCTAGCGACTGCTGCAGTTGTTCCTGAGCAGCGCCGCCCACTTCACCCGGCAAGTCAGCCGGCTCGAGCGTTGGCGTCGAACGGTTGTCAACAGCGATTCCGTCCAAGGATTCGAACTGTTTGTCGTTCACGACAAGCTCAGGCATCACGCCATGCACGCCAGCCACGAGGTCTGCGGCGGACACCCATGTTCCGGCCTTGCTTAGCAACCGGAGTTCCGAAAGCGACTTGCGGAGCTCTGGCTCGGAAGCGCTGGCGCGCCACTCGCTCAAGTAAATGCCGAAGACCTCGCGCACGGGCGCACTCAGTCCCAGCTCGGGAATTTGGGTCAAAGTTCGCCGGCATATATCTGCAGACAGCTGTTTTGCGACCTCGGGAACCAGATGCTTCTCGACCGAATCGATCGAGGTTGCGACCGTCGCCCGCTCAAGAATTCTCCATGCGGGCAGCAGGTCGATGGAGACCAAGGTGGACATGTATTGCTGCAAATCACGATAGCCGGTACGTGCTGCCCGACCTATCGAAAGGCCGGCCTCAGACATCAACTGCCCCAGAACCGGTAACGCTTCTTCCCCGCTGCTTACTTGAGTTAGCAGTGCCGGGAAGGCGGGGTGAGCCCGGAGCTCGGCGGACAGGTCGTCCGGGCCGGCGTATGCATAGTCACATCGGCGTGCAAGGCCTCTGATTTCAGCGTCGAGATTGCTGATACGGATGACACTGTTCAATGCAATTGCTTCACCGGTTTCCAGCGGCAACCATGCCGTTTCACTCCAGGCCTGCGGCAGTCGATCAGCAAGAGTTCGATTTGCGCCCAACAGGTCCATCAGGTAGCGCCAATACTGAACAGGGCTCGCTGCTCTCAAGACGGCTGACGCGGCGGTCGTCGCGTCCCAGGTCCGCAGGAATCGCTTCTGCTGCCGCTTATGGTCATCATCGTCGGATGGTTCTACGAACCGAACGCCAATACTCAGGCCATCAGGGAGCTCAGGGTCTCGGCCTAAGAAACATTCAAACTGCACGGCACCGCGGTGACCGCTGAAGTCCCTGTGAAGCGGCAGGCGCATCCAAGCGTGCTCCTCCACCACCCGGCCGAGCAGCAGATCGATCTCCTCGGAAGTGAATTCAGCCGCGTCGACCCGGCTGAAATCGTTGCACACGCGAAGACGATTCAGCACGGAGGTCTCATCAACAGCTTTGACGTTGAGTGGCTGTGCACACTTATCCGGTATGGAACTACACAGGTTATCGGCCAGCACTCGCCACGGCGCCTCATCGACCATTCGCCATAGCCTGACCCAAGGTGACTTCTGACCAACCGGATCCTTCCACAGCACATCGCTACCAAGATAGTGGTCCGGCGATCCGTGCAGCAGGTATCGAACGCCTCGGACGACGATTGGATCGTCGAGTTTCGCGGTTGCGACCATCGTGAGGAGGTCGGCACGCTGCAAGTTGTCGCCAAGCAGCGGCGGCGTCGCCTGTGCACCCGCTGCACGCAACACTGCCTCGGGATCTTCAGAGCTGGGTATCCTGCCAAGGCCATCCTCCCGCACCCCATCCACATAAGACGCGACGAACGGGCGAACCACGAACACTCGGAACTCGGGGAGGGCGCGAGCCAGCTTCTGGACGAATCCCAAAGGCCGATTGGGATCTGAAACCTTGAAGACCCGCCCTCGGCCATGGGACTCGGTCAATTCGGCCAGTGATACGACCTCGATATCGCCATCCGCACCTTTGTAGGCACGAAGCACCTTGTGGCGGCTGCACTGGCGCAGCAGCGATATCTGCCTAGTCTCGTCTCCAGCTGCTCGAATGACGCGCTCTGAAACATCAAGTAGCTGAGCCTTGGTAACGCCACCTGAGTGGGATTCACTCAAGTCGTGCCGCGTTATGGCCTCCAACCAGGCACCGAGGTCTGCATCGCTTGTGATTGTTGTCACGCCTTCTGGACCCAGATCGCCAGGTACTGGCAGCGCGCTGGTCGAAGCGCTCAAGAGGGTCCGATAGAGTGCCTCAGGCAACGCCCCTTTGGCTGCATGATCCTGTGGACCAAATGTAAATATTCGGTCTGGCGATAACAGTTGAACGATGCGTTTGAAAATTTTCCTGTGCTGGCGGACGTCGACTAAACGGACCGCCTGTAGGCACCTTCTCAAGAGTGCGACCAATGCATCTTGGATTTCGCCAGTACGGATGTAACGCGCAGCCTCCATCTCCAAAAAATTCGCTAGATATTCTAGGTCTGTCCCACTTTTCAGTAATTGCGTATCAATGCCCTGAAATGCATGAATCAGAAGACTCGGCTCCCAGGTACTGTGGCCGATCGTGAGACTAGGGGCCGCGACATCTGCAAACGCATATCCATTCAAAATTGCCAAGCTTGGCATCACTCGCCACGGCCTCTCTGGATCGTGTAGTGGAGGAGTCGGTAATGGCAAAACCGGTTCAATGGCCGGCTCCACGAGCTCCCATCGCGACCCTGACTTCGTCAGCCGCCGAATCCATGCAAAGCGCTTGCATATGAATTGCTGAAACGACGGATAAAATGCGATGCGTGATCCCGCATCGCCCGCCGCAGCGCACTCCACTATGGCGCGGGTCAACGCAGCTATGTCGTCATCTTTCAGTCCAGCTGACTTGACGTATTCCGAGAGTGCCGGGAGGAACTCTGGCAGCACGGCCTGCTGCGCTAATGACTGGTTCCATTGCTTCAACACTACGTGCTGAGATGGGCTTTCTGGCAAGACTTCACACCGATTGTCCAAAGCGTCCATGTCGGCGATACCACGACGACCGGCATCAACGAAGAATTGACCGTGCAGAACGATTCGATACTCCCGGGAAGATCCTTGTATCCAGGCTTCGTAGCTGAAGCGCTGCTCCTCGGCCGGAAGGAAAACGGCCCACTGCAGGGACAGTCGACCAGCACGTTTGTCTGCATGAGAAAACATCACGGCTGCTTCGGCGACCGCCTTGTCGGGTCTCGGCTCGCGTGTCCCAGCTTCCGTGATGACCATTGACGTCGGCCAGCTCTTAGCCGCACGCAGCGTCCCGAAAGGCTGAGCCGCACCTGGAACGCGTTGACGAACCAGAAAGTGCATGTGCTCAGAGCGCGGGCGATCATCCCTGACAGTGCCAGATATCTGAACGTCGTCAGTCTCGTGATCCAGCCGTTGATCCGAAGGATGCGATTCCAGCTTTACCGTGAACGGTTCACGCATGTCAGCCCCGGCAAACCTTACTTTTTTCAGATTTCTCAGAAGGGGCAATAGTCCCCCGATGCGTTGATCGGTGCGGGGGTCTGAGAAGAAGTCAAGGTCTTCTGCGGGGTTATCACCAGGATAGCGTTCGATGATTGCAGCCATGGGTCGTTCGTCTGAGCGAGGAACATGCGACTGCTGACGCAGAGGAACCCACAACAGGAACCAATCTTGACCGCTGGATGCCTCGGGCTGTGCTCGAGCAACCGCCTCTAAGCAGCCTAAATCTTGGTCTGTTACGGTCTCCCACTGCTGATGCATCTCAGCGCAGTCATAGTCTTCAGCACGCCAAGGGTTCAGAAAATCATGACTGAGTTCACCCCCATGACTTGCCAGGTAGAAGAAGCTCTCACAGAGGTGGAAGACGCTCTTCATGCCGAGACCGAACTTTCCGATCGCTCCTGAGTCACCCGCCTTGGCGTTCAGTCCAAACGAGCGAATTGCGCGGCGATCGCTTTCCTTGAACCTTCCATCATTGAGCACCCAAAGAGCAGGGCCCTTGAGCAGCATGTGTTGAGCAGTCTCGGCATGGCCAGCGTGAAAGCCAAACGCAAGGGACTTTGCGCCAGCGTCATCGGCGTTCTGCACCAGTTCCTTCAGGATCGGGAATCCGCTCTTGTAGCGATCACGTAAATTGATTGCTATCTGATTGACGTAGTCGGTAGTGAATCCTGTCACTTTTTAATTCCTTCGATAAGCCCTTGATTTCGAATAGTTCCATTCCAAACGGACGAAAAAATGACTATGTCCGATTTTGACAAGCGAGACACGCCAGCCGCAGCAAAGTTAGGTGTTGGTGTCCTCATTCGAAATCTCCCTCTGATTTCGAAGGGAGCCATTCGCCCAGGAGCGAGCCAGGGATTAACGAGACGCATATGCCCGAAGTCTTGCCGGCAGGTAAACAAGGTGGCCAGTCCAATAAGTAGATTCCCATTCCCGAAAAGTATTCTGCCAATGGTTGTGATGCAGCTTGGCCAAACATGTCATACTTCTCGCCTAGATCAGCCACGACGAGAAGCCCAATAGTGTTCGGATGAGCATGGGTAGCTGTTTTCAAAGAGGATTGAAGTTGCTCTAAACCGGTCTTCAAGCTTCCTTTACTTGCGCTCGCTTTAACTTCTAGAAGTACCGTGATTCCGTTGGCGGTCTCAAAAACGCCATCAAGCTCTCTAAATCGAACAACTAAACGATTACGCTGATCTATCGCTTCCCACCGTAGGACTCGTAAATGCGTTGGCGATAAGAGTAGATTCAACTCCTGGCGAATCCTACCTTCGACAAGTTGTGTGAGTTCAAGTCTAGGGTCCGCTGTCTTGGCTCCCGAATTCACCTTGGCAAGGAAAGTGTGGTTCGCCATGTGGCGACAGTAGCTATGAGCATGGAGTGGTGGCAACATTACGCCCTTGATTTTCGCCATTTGCCGCCTTCGTGTCTTCACTCGATTCATGTGGAGGGACCGCGCGGTGGGTGGTCCAGTCATTCTTGTATTGTCATGTATGACAAGCTCACCGTATGAGCCTTCTGAGACCAGTCGGTTGGCATTAGCCAAAGTTGTGCAACCAGGACAATGCAGGCATTTGGACGGGCCTAGGGTTTAAAGGCTGGAGGAATAGAAAAAGTCCACGCCCCTGGTTTTTTGAACAGTTTTGGAGGCTCTTAGCGTGAGCCTTTAGGGTTTCACCATGGTGGGTTGATAACTTTGAGGACCACCATGTCTGCCTACACAAACCGCGAGGCGTGGCTGCTTGCAGCTGTTCAACTGCTCAAACCAATCTTTGCAGCAAAACGCTACCTTGTTCCGGACGACGTCCAAGTCTCTTGCGGATTTGCCAGCACCGGAACACGCAGTCACCACATCGGGCAGTGCTGGTCCCGCGGCAGCAGCACCAATGAAAGAAATCAAATCTTCATTTCCCCAGCCCTTGGTGACCCTGTCCAGGTTCTGGACACACTGGTTCACGAGCTGGTCCATGCTGTGGACAATTGCGAGCACAAACATGGCAAAGAGTTCAAAAAAATCGCGCTGAGTGTGGGCCTAGAGGGGGCAATGCGCAGTGCCAGTGCAGGCAAGGCACTCAAGGAGCAATTGATCAAAATTGCTGACGCATTGGGTTCCTATCCGCATGGGCAATTGAAGGTCCACCATGTCCGAAAGATCTCCGCCCCACGTCCCCGTGCACGTTGCAAAAGCTGTGGCTTTGAGGTGCCCATGTACAAAAAGTTCCTGACCTTTGGGCCGCCGTTGTGCCCTCAGCACAAAACAGTGATGGAGCAGGTTGGCCCTTGGGAGGATTGACTTTCATTCAGGGCAATTTGGAACGCTGTGTGTTTTCGCCTCGGCTAGCATCTCATTTTAAAAATCCTCTTTGATGTTAGGAGTGTAAAAAAATAGGACAAATACATTCACTTTTATGCCTTGCATCTTCAGTAAAAAACTTTCTTATATTTTAAAAATCTTGTTGCTACTTTTAAATTTCCGTGTATGATTGACGCATCAACACACAGAAAGTGATCAATGGCACACACCAACTGCACATTCCAATCGGCTCGTCATTCACGCATCCTGAAAAGTAAGGCCTCTCAACATGCCGCAAAACGAATCCAGCAACGAGGCATCTCCAGCGACTGCATTTCTTTGATTCTTGCCTTCGGCGTGAAAGAACACGATGGCATGGGGGCGGTTCGTCACCTCATGACCTGTAGTGCGATGGAGCGGCTTTGCGCAACAGTCGGTCAGTCGGCACAAATTGCAGCCCTCGCTGGCATGTATGCCGTTGTAAGTACCACTGACGACACGGTAATCACCGTGGGCCATCGCTACCAATAAGGATCTTCATGCTTCTCAAATACTCACCGATGTACCAGGCCATGCATCGTCTGGACGATGTACTGCGACAGAGTGCGGCTTATTCGCCTTACGGGTCTGAGCAGTTACTAGCGTGCATCGCACTCGCGAAACTCGCCTCGAATCAGCGTCTGGGAATCGCATTGGACGATCTCCTCAAGCAGTCTGACTGGTCGGCGGCTAAAAATTCCGGCTTGCCTTCAAGCGCCATCAAGTTGCTGACGAACTTATTCAGCACTTCCAACAGGATGGCATCAGAAGCAGCCGTCAAAGCCTTCGAAACGATAGAGAAACTTTCACTCGAATTAAGGGATGCACCAAACAGCGCGTGGGATGTTTTGCCTTACATCAGCGCAGCCGACCGAAAGACATCCCATTCCGGGGAATTTTTCATGGCGCAGCCTGTCGTCGAACTTATGTTGGACATGCTTCGGGGTGAACAGGGCTCGGTTTGGGTTCCATTTGATGCGGGTGGTCAAATTGCCATTTCGGCTTATCGACGCGGCTTTCATGTCAACACCGCCTCAATTACTGGCAACACAAGCCTGACCGCTGAACTTTTGTTCTGCATCGAAACAGCTGGTGTCAGTGATGAGCGCATCACGTCAGAAGTACCGCGCGATGGAAACGGGCGTCCTACCGTTTCAGCTGACTTTGTATTGGCTGTTCCGCCAACTGGCGGTCACTCAAGCTCACCCAGTTGGCAGCAGTGGCAATCAACGGATACGGGTTCATACGACCGTTCTGAGGCGTGGGCTGTATCGGAGCTTTTACAACGTGCCCGTCGTCGCCTGATCGTCCTGACATCCCACACATGGCTTTTCTCAGCAGGGCAGGAAAAGCGTCTCCGCCAGGAGCTGATCAATAGCGTCTCGCCTTCTCTTGAGTCAATTACAACGCTGCCTGGTGGTGTTTTTTCATTCTCAAATATAGCCACGGCTATCGCGTGTTTTGATGCCTCTAAGCAAGGCGCAGCTATTCGAATGACCAACCTCGCAAAGGAAGGGGACGAGCGGAATTTGAGTCTCTTGGATCTCGTCGATATCGGCCGCAAGATGACCATCGGCTTCGACGGCGAAAACAAAATCAGCCGCATGATCAGTGTTGAAGAAATCAGGGATGCTGAGTACGTCCTTCTCCCTCAGCGGTTGTTGGGTAGGGCCATGTTTAACGGTGGGAACACCATCCTGCTGGGTGATATCTGTACAGCAGTGCGCCCAACAACTCCCTATAAAGGTTCGGACCCTCTCCGTGTTCTGGAACTGGGAATCCCGCAACTGCGTGATGCGAAGTGGTCGGCGATCGGTGACGCCTATCCACATGAGCCTAAAACGATCAACGTCAAGCCAGGTGAAAAAAACGATGTTTTCCTTCGCCTTGATGACATCCTCGTGTCTGTAAAAGGCAGTTTGGGTTATGCGCGCTTGGTGTCTTCTTCATACGGCGTTAAGGCGATTCGTGCTGTTGTCTCAAGCAGTTGCATTGCGCTTCGCTTTGACCGAAGCAGTCAATCGACAAGTATGACGCCCCACTATCTGTTGATGTACCTCCGCTCAGCTGAAGGCCAGGAACAGATCAAGTCTCTTCAAGTGGGTGCCGCAATGCCTCACATCAGCGTTCAGAGTCTGCTGAACTCAGTTCGGATACCCATTCCTACAGCGGACGAAATTGCTTCTGTTCATGGAGATTTTGAAAAGCTCTGTTCACTTGAGGCTCAAATCGAAAGTCTCGCTCAAGATATGGGGTCAATTTCAGAGTCCCGCTGGTTTGTCAAAATGGCATGAAGCCGAATCAAAAAATACAAAGCAACAACCCATAAAAATGATCGACGACATCAAAAAGACCCTCTGGGCATCGGCCGACAAACTGCGCGCCAACATGGACGCCGCAGAATACAAGCACTTGGTGCTCGGCCTCATCTTCGTCAAATACATTTCCGACGCCTTCGTGGCCCGCCAGGCTGAACTGAAACTGCGCTTGCGCGACCCTGCCGACGAGCTGTTTTATGGCGATGCCGCCGACGAGGACATCGCCGCCGAGCTGGAAGACCGCGACTACTACACCAGCGAAAACGTGTTTTGGGTGCCCGAAGGTGCCCGCTGGGAAGCCCTACGCGCTGCCGCGCCCCAGCCTGACATTGGCAAACGCATCGACGATGCGCTGAGCCTGATCGAAGCCGACAACCCCAAGCTCAAAGGTATCCTCGACAAACGATTTGCCCGCGCCCAATTGCCCGACGGCAAGCTGGGTGAGTTGGTCAACCTGATCTCCACCATCGGCTTTGGTGACGACCCGTCGAAGGCCCGCGACATCTTGGGTCAGGTGTACGAATACTTCTTGGGCATGTTTGCCAGCGCCGAGGGCAAGCGGGGAGGGCAGTTCTACACGCCGGCCAGCATCGTCAAAACACTGGTGGCCGTGCTCTCGCCCAGCAAGGGCCAGATTTACGACCCCTGCTGCGGATCGAGCGGCATGTTCGTTCAGTCAGAAAAGTTCATCGAAGACCACGGCGGCAAGCTGGGTGATGTGTCCATCTACGGCCAAGAGGCCAACCCCACCACCTGGCGCTTGGCGGCCATGAACCTCGTCATTCGGGGCATGGACTACAACCTAGGCAAAGAACCCGCCGACACCTTCACCCGCAACCAACACCCCGACCTGCGGGCCGACTATGTGCTGGCCAACCCGCCTTTCAACATCAGCGACTGGTGGCACGCCAGCCTGGACGGTGACGCCCGCTGGGAATACGGCACGCCCCCGCAAGGCAACGCTAACTACGCCTGGTTGCAACACATCCTGCACCACCTCAAGCCCACGGGCAGGGCGGGCATTGTGCTGGCCAACGGCAGCATGAGCAGCAGCCAAAACAGCGAAGGCCAAATCCGCGCTGCCATGGTCGATGCCGACGTGGTGGAAGTGATGGTGGCCTTGCCCGGACAACTGTTCTTCAACACGCAAATCCCTGCGTGCTTGTGGTTCTTGGCCAAACAGAAAAAGCGCAAGGGCGAAGTGCTGTTCATCGACGCCCGCAAACAAGCCACCATGATCAGCCGTGTGCAAAGCGAGCTGACCGACGAAGTGATCGAGCGCATCAGCCAAACCGTGGCCGCGTGGCGTGAATCCAGTCATTGCGAGGAACGAAGCAATCCACTCCCCGTTTACCAAGACATTGCAGGCTTTTGCCGCAGCGTGCCCCTGGCCGAAATCGCCCAACACGGCCATGTGCTCACCCCCGGCCGCTACGTGGGGGCCGAAGAGGTGGAAGACGACGACGAAGCCTTTGCCGACAAGATGCAAACGCTCACCGCCAAGCTGGGCGAGCAAATGGCCAAAGGCGCAGAGCTGGACGCGCTGATTCGGAAGAAGCTGGGGGGGCTGGGGTATGAATTCTGAGTGGCAGCTCACAACCCTTGGTGAAATTTGCACTGAGCAAGGCGGCGCAATTCAAACAGGCCCTTTCGGTAGTCAGCTGCATACATCCGACTACAAAGAAATAGGCATTCCAGTTGTAATGCCAACAAACATTGGTGATGGTGGCATCTCTGAGGATGGCATCGCGCGAATTGACCAATCAGACGTTGATCGACTCTCACAGCACAAACTAATGCTGAACGATATTGTGTTTAGCCGTCGTGGCGACGTGACGAAAAATGCTTTGATTCGTGAGCATGAGGTTGGATGGTTTTGTGGCACTGGTTGCTTGAAGGTACGCTTGGGAACTGAGCGCATTGCAAACGCGAAATTCATTTCACACTTCTTGCGCTTGCCTGATACCAAGGACTGGTTAGTACGGCACGCTGTGGGTGCAACGATGCCCAATCTGAATACAGGAATTCTTTCAGCGGTCCCGATTAATCTGCCGCCTATATCTGTTCAGCATGAAATCGCAGCGATGCTGGGTAGCATGGATGATCGCATCACCCTCCTGCGCGAAACCAACACCACCCTCGAGGCCATCGCCCAAGCCCTGTTCAAGTCCTGGTTCGTGGACTTCGACCCCGTCCAAGCCAAGATGCAAGGCCTCGCCCCCGAGGGCATGGACGAAGCCACCGCAGCCCTGTTCCCAGACAGCTTTGAAGAGTCGGAGTTGGGGGCTGTGCCGAAGGGATGGCGATTTTCAAATCTGGGTAAGTCGTTCGAGTTAATCATGGGGCAGTCCCCACCTGGAGATACTTACAACCAAAGTGAAGACGGATTACCTTTTTACCAGGGAAGAACTGACTTTGGTTTCCGCTTCCCAATGAAAAGAATTTATTGCAATGCCCCCACTAGATTGGCAGAGGTAGGCGATGCATTGGTTAGCGTTCGGGCACCAGTTGGGGATGTCAATATGGCGATTGAGCGCTGCAGCATCGGGCGTGGTGTTGCTGCTGTTCGGCATCTAAGTGGTTGCATTGGTTACACCTTCTATGCGATGAAAAACTTAGGCACCCATTTCAAGAATTTTGATTCAGAGGGCACTGTATTTGGTTCAATCAACAAAAAAGACTTTGAGTCATTACCTGTTGTTGTTCCCAGTCAAGGTGCATTGATTGCATTCGATGAAATTTCAAAAGCACTTGATGGAAGTATCGAAATTAACGAGCAGAAAATTAGGGCACTAGTGGAGATTCGAGACAACTTACTCCCCCGCCTAATCTCAGGCCAGCTCAGCATCTCAGAAGCCGAAGAGGCGCTTTCATGACCGAAGACCAACTCGAACAAGAAGCCCTCGGCTGGCTGACCTCGGTCGGTTACACAACGCTCAACGCCCGCGAACCGGATCTGGACCCGCGCCTGGTGCGGGTCAGCAGCCGCGATGTGGTTTTGGTGCCCTGTTTGCGTGCAGCCATTGACCGGCTCAACCCTGCCGTGCCTGCCGCCGCCCGCGAGGACGCTTTTCGGCAAGTGCTCGACATGGGGCAGCCTGCTTTGTTGTCGGGCAACCGGGCGTTTCACCGGGTCTTGGTCACGGGTGTGCCCGTGCAGTACCAAAAGGATGGGGAGACGCGGGGTGACTTTGTGCGCCTGGTCGATTGGCAAGACACTGCCCGCAACGAGTGGCTAGCGGTGCAGCAGTTCACCATCAAGGGGCCACGCCACACACGCAGGCCCGACATCATTTTGTTCATCAACGGTTTGCCGCTTGTGCTCATTGAGCTGAAGAACCCGGCCGATCTGAATGCCGATATCTGGAAGGCGTTTGACCAGATTCAGACCTACAAAGAGCAGATAGCTGATGTCTTCACCTACAACGGATTGTTGGTGATTGCCGATGGCACCGAGGCCCGCATGGGTTCGCTGTCAGCCACGGCCGAGCGCTTCATGCAGTGGCGCACGATTGATGGTGTGGCGCTGGACCCGCTGGGCAAGTTCCAAGAATTGGAAACCATGGTACGCGGCGTTATGGCCCCTGCGTTTTTGCTGGACTACCTGCGCTTTTTTGTGCTGTTCGAGGACGACGGCAAGCTGGTCAAAAAGGTGGCGGGCTATCACCAGTTTCATGCCGTACGTGCAGCGGTAGAACAAGTGGTGCACGCGGCCAGCACGCTCGACGACATCTGGCGCGGCAAAGGCGGCGTGGTGTGGCACACGCAGGGCAGCGGCAAGAGCATCACCATGACCTGCTTTGCCGCCCGCGTGATGCAAGAGCCTCGGCTGGAAAACCCGACCATCGTGGTCATCACCGACCGTAACGACCTGGACGGCCAGCTGATGGGAGTGTTCAGCCTGAGCCAGGATTTGCTGCGCGAGCAACCCCAGCAAGCCCGCACGCGCCAGGAGCTGCGCGAGCTACTGGCCAACCGGCCTTCGGGCGGCATCATCTTCGCCACCATTCAGAAGTTCATGCCGGGCGAGGATGAAGACATATTTCCGATGCTCAGCCAACGGCGCAACATTGTCGTGATCGTCGACGAGGCGCACCGCACGCAGTATGGGTTTGAGGCCAAGCTCAAAGGCAAACCGGGCCACGAAACGTACCAAGTCGGCTACGCCCAACACCTGCGCGATGCGCTGCCTAATGCCACCTTTGTGGCCTTCACCGGCACGCCCGTGAGCAGCACCGACCGCGACACGCGGGCCGTGTTTGGCGACTACATCCATGTCTACGACATGCAGCAGGCGCAAGAAGACGGCGCGACTGTGGCCATTTATTACGAGAGCCGCCTGGCCAAGCTGAGCCTGAACGAGGCCGACATCACGCACCTGGACGCCGAGGTGGACGAGCTGGCCGAGGACGAGGAAGAGGGCACACAGGCCAAGCTCAAGAGCCAGTGGGCCGCTTTGGAAAAAGTCGTAGGGGCCGAGCCGCGGATTGCCAGCGTGGCGGCCGACCTGATAGCGCACTTTGAAGAGCGCAACAACGCGCAAGACGGCAAAGCCATGGTGGTGGCCATGAGCCGCGAAATTTGTGCGCACCTCTACAACGAGATCGTCAAGCTTCGCCCCGACTGGCACCACGACGACCCGGAGCAGGGCGCGATCAAGATCGTGATGACAGGCAGTGCGAGTGACAAGCCTTTGCTGCGCCCACACATCCACAGCGGCCTGGTCAAAAAGCGTTTGGAAAAGCGTTTCAAAGACCCGCAAGACCCGCTCAAGCTGGTGATCGTGCGCGACATGTGGCTCACGGGTTTTGATGCGCCGTGCGTGCACACCCTGTATGTGGACAAGCCCATGAAGGGCCATAACCTGATGCAGGCCATTGCACGGGTTAACCGCGTTTTCAAAGACAAACAAGGCGGCTTGGTGGTCGACTACATCGGCATTGGCGAAGACCTCAAAGCCGCCATGAAGGAGTACACCGCCAGCAAGGGCCGAGGCAAGCCCACGGTGGATGCCCGCGAGGCGCTGGCCGTGATGCTGGAAAAGCTCGACGTGCTGCAGTCCATGCTGCACGGCTTCGACTATTCGGACTTTTTGACGGGCGGGCACCGGGTGCTGGCAGGTGCGGCCAACCATGTGCTGGGCATCAAGTCAGACAAAGAGCGCGACGGCAAGAAACGTTTTGCCGACCACGCGCTGGCCATGAGCCACGCGTTCAGCCTGTGTTGTACCTTGCCCGAGGCCAAGGCGCACCGCGACGAAGTCGCCTTCATGCAGGCGGTCAAGGTGATCCTGACCAAGCGCGACGCCAGTGCGCAGCGAAAGAGCAACGAAGAGCGTGACCTGGCCATTCGCCAGATCATCAATTCGGCCGTGGTGTCGGGCGAGGTGGTGGACATCTTTCAGTCGGTGGGCCTGGACAAGCCCAACATAGGTTTGCTGGACGAGGCGTTTTTGGCGCAGGTGCAAAACCTGCCCGAGAAGAACCTGGCGGTGGAGCTTTTGGAGCGGCTGCTGCAGGGCGAGATCAAGAGCCGCTTTGCCAGCAACGTGGTGCAAGACCGCAAGTTCAGCGACATGCTGGCCGACGTGATCCTCCGCTACCAAAACCGCAGCATCGAAACCGCGCAGGTCATGGAAGAGCTGATCGCCATGGCCAAGAAGTTCCGCGAAGCCGCCAACCGGGGCGAGCAGCTGGGCCTGCACGACGACGAGGTGAAGTTTTACGACGCGCTGGCCAACAACGAGTCGGCCGTGCGGTTGCTGCAGGACGAAATCCTGAAAAAGATCGCCCAGGAACTGACCACCAGTTTGCGGGCCAACCTCAAAACCGATTGGTCAGAACGCGAAAGCGTGCGGGCGCAGCTGCGTTTGATGGTCAAGCGGATTTTGCGCAAATACAAATACCCACCCGATTTGGAAGACGCCGCCGTGCAGTTGGTCTTGGAGCAGGCGCAGAGTTTGGGTGAGGACTGGACTCAGTGAAAAGGATCATGACATGAACACATACACAACATTCGAAAAAATCAACCTAGCAAAAGGAGGATGTCCTAAATTTTGTGTAAACGGTCAAATGGCAGGAAACTGCCGAACATCCAGAAAGATGAACCATGACCGTAAGCAACGAATTGATCGACCAGCTGCTCGCTGGCTACAAAAAGCCTGAAGACCTCATCGGAGAGAACGGCCTGCTCAAGCAGTTGACCAAGCGCCTGGTCGAGCGTGCCTTGGAGGCCGAGATGACCGAGCACCTGGGCCACACCAAGAACGCCAGCGTGGCCAACGCCTCTGGCAATGCCCGCAACGGCAAAAGCAAAAAGACTCTCAAAGGCGACTTTGGCGAGCTGCCCATCGACGTCCCACGTGACCGCCATGCCAGCTTTGAGCCCCAGATCGTGCCCAAGCACCAGACTCGCTGGACTGGCTTTGACGACAAGATCCTGTCCCTGTACGCCCGGGGTATGACGGTTCGGGAGATTCAAGGGCACCTGCAGGAGATGTACGGCACAGAGGTCTCCCCCAGCCTGATCTCCTCGGTCACCGATGCTGTGATGGACGAGGCCAAGGCCTGGCAGGGCAGGCCACTGGAGGCGCTGTACCCGATCGTTTATCTGGACTGCATCCATGTCAAAACACGGGATTCGGGGGTGGTGCGAGCCAAGGCTGTCTATCTGGCACTGGGCATCAACATGGCGGGCGAGAAGGAAATCCTGGGCCTGTGGATCGCCCAAACCGAAGGGGCCAAGTTCTGGCTGCAGGTGGTCACGGAGCTCAAGAACCGGGGCGTGGCCGATATCTTCATCGCCTGCGTGGATGGCTTGAAGGGGTTTCCTGAGGCGATTGAGGTGGTGTAACTGCCCAGGATTTCGCCCAAGGCACGGTGTTGGATCTTTGGAATTTCCGGAAGAAAGACGACCTGATCTCTCAAGGGCGGATACGACTGTCTGCTGTGCAGTCAGGGGACATCAACGTCAAAGACGGGGGAGAAACCTTGTCAGTCAGTGAGCGTCAATGGATGCAAGTCAAAGGTATACCCTCAGAAGAAGATCGGGGAGGGTACTGGCTGGCCGAGGCGCACATGCGCAGAGAAATGGCGTCTTGGCGCTTTCCGTACCATTTCATCGACTTCGAGACCAGTGCGGTGGCCATTCCGTTTCATCAAGGCATGCGCCCTTATGAGCAGGTGGCCTTTCAGTATTCCCACCATGTGATGCACGAAGACGGGCGCGTTGAGCACAAGGGCCAATTCTTGCTGGCCGAACCTGGGGTGTTTCCAAATTTCGAATTTTCCCGTGCCCTCAAGGCCGAGTTTGAGGGGGACACTGGCACGGTGTTCATGTGGAGCCACCATGAAAACACCATCCTGAACCGGATCATGGTGCAGCTTGATGAAAGCTTGAATCCACCAGCCGATGCGGACCATCTACGCTTGTTTTTGGCGTCGCTGACCAAGTCGGGCGAGCGCGCCATGGTGGACCTGTGCGAGTTGGCTAAGGCCGCTTACTTCCATGTGGCCACCAAGGGCAATGTCTCCATCAAGAAGGTCCTGCCCGCCATGCTCGCCAGCAATGCCTGGCTGCGGCAGCACTATGCCCAGCCGATTTACGGCGCAGAGGGTGGAATGCCCAGCTTGAATTACAAAAATTTCTCATGGCTGCCCACCGACGAACACGGCAAAAGCGTCGATGACCCCTATGAAATCCTGCGGGACTTGGGCGCAGAGATGCTGGGTGAATCTCTGTCAGTTGGCCAAGACCCAGATGAACTGGTCATCGCAGAAGGTGGTGCCGCAGCAACGGCCTATTCACGGCTCCAGTTCGAAGACCTTCAGGACGTGCAAAGGGAAAAAATCAAGCAAGCCCTGCTGCGCTACTTTGAGTTGGACACCCTAGCGATGGTGATGGTGGTGCAGGGGTGGCAGGAGGAGATCCGGCAATGAGTTGTGAAGGCGTGCTTTGCAAGCTGTTTTTTTAGCCCTTACGATCAACTGTTTGAATAAAAATGGCCATACCCAAATCTTTGACTCACTATGAAAACTTCAAAATCGACATACATTTACCCTGACCTCAAAGGTCATAAAGTTCTCTATAAAGGTAAAAGGTTTTGGATGTTTGAAATAAGTTCTGAATTTCCCTACAAGGGCTACGAAGAATTTAGTCAAGTAATTGTTTACGATAAAAATCAAGGCTCTGAGATAGCAGGTGCCAAAAATAATACCAAAGGCTATTCTGGCTCACTCATAGGCCCACAAGAATCTGTCAAAGTATCTGGGGATTCCACAGTAGACTTTTTGGATAGCGTGATCCATGCATTAAGAAACTATGAAAAACACTTTGCTGGGTTTATTTCTCCCTCAACACCACGCGTAAGAAAAAGAGTGGCTAAGAAATAAATTCGCAATTACTTTGTTTAAAGCGTTTGATCGAGGACTCGAAAATTTTTTGATGGGTTTCAAATTAGGGTAATCAAGGCCCTTGCCGCTCGTTCGCTGAGCACTACATCCACCCGCATTTGCGCACGCGTGAGGCCGACGAAGAGTTTGCGTTTGTCACGCTCGGTCAGGGTTTCAAAATCGACTTCGCACAGCACCACGGCAGGGGCGCTTTGGCCTTTGAAGCGGTAAAGGCTTTCGGCCAGCACCGGGCCTTCGCTCCACTGCGAATTGCCTGCGCTGTCATATTGGCCCGTGAAGCGCCGAGTGGCCTGCCCGCCCAATCGGTCTTGGCGAAGAACTTCAGACTGCTGCACACCTCGGTAGCTGATGACGGCGACTTGTTCTGGTGTGTAGCCGCTTTGCCATAACTTGGCTAAGCATTCGTTGAGTTTGCCCTGTGCGCTGCTTTGCCCAGCTTCCCAAATATGAAAATGCGGCACTTCGCCAGCGTGTGCACTGCGGGCCAGCACGGGCTCCGGTGTCAGCCCGAGTTTGTTGATCATGTGCACCACACGCTGAGGGCTGCGGAAGTTGTCCATGCAGCGCACCTGCACAGCGCTGCTCAATGAAAAGGGTTCGCGCTCGTAAAGTTGTTGTTGACTGTCGCCCATCACATACAGCTGACCGTCTGGCAGCAAGGCTTGCGAGAGGGCATCAACCCAGGCCGGGTTCAGGTCTTGTGATTCGTCCAGGATCAGCAGGTCCAGGCGGGCAGGAAGGGTGATGGCATCTTCCAGGTATTTTTGGGTGATGCGCTCGAACACCTTTGCGTCTGCAAAGTCCAAACTGAGACCTTGGTTTTCGGCGTGGTCGCGGCAAAGTTGGTGGAATGTCGTGACTTCGCAGCGGGTCGGTGCCAAACGGGCCAAGTGATCAGCCAGCGGGCGGTTAAAGCACACATAGCGGGCTTTGCGGCCTTGAGCGGCTGCTTGAGCGAGCAATGCCAAGGCCAGTTGCGTTTTTCCAGAACCGGCAGTGGCTTCGATTTGATAAAGCTGCTCTGCGTGAGTGATGCGAGGCACCCAAGTGGCCAAGCCGCTGGCCAGTTGCGTGGTGGCTTGCTGCACTTGCCCAATATGGGTCGCCACGTCGGGCTGCACTTCAAAGCGATTGGCCAAAAAGTCCAGCACTCGCTGGCGTTGGTCTTCTGGCAGGGAATGGGCAGGAAAGCTGGCGCTGATCCGTTGGCATAGTTGGTCTATCTGGCTGGCATCGACCATGCGCTCTGGCGGGTAGCCCACGCCTGCGCCATGGGTTTTGTAATCTGGCAAAACCAACATGGCGCCCACATGGACTTGGGGCAGTTCGCCGTTGTCGATGCGTTGCAACAAGCTCGAATGCATGCGGCGCATTTGGTGACCAATGTCCTTGGGCCCCTGGCGCCCATATTGCTTGGTCAGGCCATCGTCGCTTTCGGTCACGTCTCCTGACTTGATTTCCAAAATCAGAAGTTGTCCGCCCGGCGAGACGATCACAAAGTCGTATTCGCCAAAGCTTTGCTGCTCGCCTTGCATGCTTGACCAGGGCAGGTTGTGGAAAACATCAAAGCGGTTGTCCAGACCCTGCTCTAACAGCCTGAGGATGTCGCGTTCGCGGTAAGCACCCAGGGTGGCTGGGGCGTGCAGTGGGAAGCTGGGGTGAATGCGGGCCATGAGGGATTTTGGCACGCCAAAGTGTGCCAATAACACCTTGCCAACATGGCTCATGCCTTGAGCCTCTCTCAGTTCAAGATTCACTCATCCAAAGGAGTCACCCATGAAGATCGAAATCGTCGTCGGCAACATCGTCAAGCAACCCGACATGGAGGCGGTGGTCAACAGCGCCAATGCCAACTTGCGTTTGGGCTCGGGCGTGGCAGGTGCCATTCATATGGCCGCTGGCCCTAAGCTGGAGGAGTATTGCAAGCCCTTTGCGCCCTTGGCCTTGGGGGCTGGACTGATGACGCCGGGATTCAAATTGGCCAACCCATGGATCATCCATGTGCGTTCGGCCCACTACGTCAACAACGATGAGCCAGAAAAATACCTGCAGATGGCTTTGGAGTCGATGCTCCGCTTGGCCAATGACAACGACATCCGTAGTTTGGCATTGCCTGCCATCGGTACGGGTATGTTCAAGTTCCCTCCTTTGCTGGCGGCTCGAATCATTTGCCAAGCTCTCCGTCGTGCAGACGAGTTGGCACCATTTCTGCAAACAGCGCGTATTTGCCTGACCGATGTAGACATGGTCCAGCTGTTCGAGTCCGCGAATGCTGAAGTTCAGACCAGCACAGTTCAATGATGGGGGCGGCTATGAAATTCTGGAATATTTTCGATTCGCTGGCCACCACAGACAGGGGCGAAGACATCAACAAGATCGACGATTCAACATTCCTTCGGTCTGATGGTACTGTTTACAGGCTAGAGGGTCAGCTGATCACGGGCTCAGACGGTTCGGTGATGACCCTTTTGGATGCGGACCCTCATGCCAGTAGCGGTCATGCTTGTATGGCCGTGACCACTTTCGCGGGTTCTCGTTCTAGCTTGGATGATGAATGGTGAGTCAAACCTGGTAAAGCTTCAACGCTTTGGCCAATTCGCTGCTGAGCTGTTGTTGTAAGGATGAAGGGGCCAGTACGGTCACTTCAGCGCCAAAACGCAAAATGTCACCCAGCAGCTCTCGTTCATCAGAGTAAGGCACTTTGAGTGTGTACCGTCCATCCGCATGCAAGGTACCGACTTGCTGCGGATGCCAGGACTCATGTTTAACCCACTGTGCTCTGCCGGGGGAAAACTCCAGCACAGCCCAGTTTTTGGGCCTGCCACCAAAGATGCCGTAGCCGCCATCGAGTTCCATTCGCATGGTGATGAGATCGACCTCTTTGGCCGCCTTGGGCAACAGCGTTGCCTGGGTAATGGCATCGATAGAAAAACTCCGCAACCCTCCGCGCAAGTGACACCAAGCATCCACGTACCAGTTGTCTCGGTAGTGGATCAGTTGCTGGGGTGAAATTTCCCGATCAACCGACTGCCCTGATTGGCGGTTGTGGTGCTGGACGCGAACTTGCTTGCGCTCAAAAGTGGCTTTGGCAACGGTTTCGAACGATGCGAGGGCGAGGTTGCGTTTGCCAGCATGCACGGCCCGAACCCTCTGAGTAAGTTGATTTGTATCGAGCCCTTGTGAGTTGAGCATGTCGTCAAGACGTTTGCGAACAGGTTTGAGCTTGGGACCCAAAATGCTGGGCTCCAGTTGCTCGATCATGCTTTGGATGGTCATCAGCGCCAGGATTTCGTCTTGCGTGAACCAAATACCTGGCAGCTCGGTCGAATCTGACTTTTCCAGTCGGTAACCCCCCAGATCTCGGTCGAAGACGATGGGTGTGTTGAGCCGATCACGCAGCTTGGCCAGATCGCGTTTGAAGGTGGCGGGAGACACCTCCAATTCATGCAGCAGTTCAGCCCGTCCCATGGCGCGCCGACTGCTGAGCAAGTTTTTGTACCGGTAAAGACGATCGATTTCAGACATGGATCAACCTTGATAGATTGTTGAAAGGATAACGGGGAACATGCGCATCAGTTGTTTTGCGCCCTTGCGATCGCCATGGCGAGCTTTTCGAAGCGGTTTCTTTTGTGTATTACAAGGGCCAGTCCATAGTCGCTGCGCATGACCAAGACGGCGGCATCCAGCTGCCGCGCTGAAAGGCTCGGCATTTTCAGATCGATGGGTGGGGTCAGGAGGCAAGCAATGAGAATCAGGTGCATGAGCCCAATGATGATGAGCCACTGGCTCATGGTGGGAGCTCTTGATACTGTACAAAGCCTCAGCAGATATCAGGCTCACCTGATGAGCCTGATCAAAGGTGCAAACTCGTTTCGGGCTTTTCCTCCTTGTTGCAATGTCCGTCTTGTTTGAATCAGGGCCGATCCAGCGCGGTTTATAGTGAACCATGAGCAACTGTTTGAGCATCCATCGGTTCAAGATGGATTTGCCAAATTGTTGAGCGCGATCCGATGTATTGGAGTTAAAAAATGCAGGAAATCAATTGCCCACATTGCGGCAAAGCTTTCAAGATTGACGAGTCCGGGTATGCGGACATCCTCAAACAGGTTCGGGACAGTGAGTTTGACCAGGCCCTGCATGACCGACTCGCTTTGGCCGAAAAAGACAAGCAATCTGCTGTTGAACTGGCCACGGCCAAAGCTTCCAGCGAATCGCAAAAAAAGGCGGCAGCCAAAGACGCTGAAATTCAAGAGCTCAAAGCTAAACTGGATGCTGGTGCGATCGCCAAGCAGCTGGCGGTCAATGAGGCCTTGAGCCAAGTTCAAAAAGAGCGCGACACTTTGGCCAACCAACTGGAGCAAGCCAAGCATGACCAAGAGGCGGCCGTTCAACTGGCCAAGGCCAAGTCGCTCAATGAGCTGCAAAAAGCAGCTGGCGCCAAGGACACCGAGATCCAAGCCCTGAAAGCCCAACTCGATGCCATTGAGACCGCCAAAAGGCTTGCCATCACAGAAGCGGTCAGTGCTGTCGAAAAAGAGCGTGACCAGTTCAAAGGGGGGCTTGAGCGTGCCGAATTGGAGATGGAACTTGCCAAAAAAGCCCTCAAAGACAAGTACGAGACCCAGATCAAGGACCGCGAGGACACGATCGAGCGCCTGCGTGACCTCAAGGCCCGCTTGTCCACAAAGATGATTGGTGAGACCTTGGAGCAGCACTGCGAAACGGAATTCAACCGCGTGCGTGCCATGGCGTTCCCACGAGCGCATTTCGAGAAAGATAACGACGCGCGCTCAGGCAGCAAGGGCGATTACATTTTTCGGGAATCCGACAGCGCCGGCACTGAAATTGTCTCGATCATGTTCGAGATGAAAAACGAGAGCGACACGACGGCGACCAAGACCAAGAACGAGGACTTTCTCAAAGAGCTGGACAAAGACCGCAACGAAAAGGGATGCGAGTACGCCGTTCTGGTGACGCTCTTGGAGCCAGACAGCGAGCTCTACAACACAGGCATCGTGGACGTCTTCCATCGCTACCCTAAGATGTACGTGGTGCGCCCCCAGTTTTTCTTGCCCATCATTTCATTGCTGCGCAACGCGGCCATGAACTCCTTGCAGTACAAGTCTGAATTGGCCCTGGTCAAGAGCCAGAACATCGACATCACCAATTTCGAAAACGAGCTGGACACCTTCAAGGCCGCCTTCGGTAAAAACTACGAACTGGCTTCCAAGAAATTTCAGACGGCCATTGATGAGATCGACAAGTCGATTGACCATTTGCAAAAGACCAAGGAAGCCTTGATCGGTACCGACAAGAATTTGCGGCTGGCCAACGACAAGGCTCAGGACGTGACCATCAAGAAATTGACTCGAGGCAACCCCACAATGGCGCAAAAGTTTGCTGAACTCAATACAGGTGAGTGAGCGCTGTACAACTTGCCCTTTTGTCGACCGACTGGTAGAAGCCGTTCTCATCACAATTCGAATACCATTAATGGGCTAAAAGCCAGATAAACATAGGGAATACCCGCATGAATTGGATTGGTCAGGTACTAGGGGCAATTAACCCCTCACTAGGAAATCTTCACGGATTTACTCTTGCTGTTTTTCTTACGGTATTCGTATTAAGTGCCTTGTTCATTTTGGGATATGTCATCCAAGGTATCAAGGTTTGGAAACAGTTGAACGGAGCTATAAACGGCTTGAAGCGAATCAAAGCTTCTGGCCAGCCAGTTAGCAAAGATGAAGCTGGCTCAGTATTCCTTGGTGATCCTATAAAGCACCTCTGGGAAGAGTATTCCGACACGTTGCACGAACTTAAAAAAGCTTCTTCAGGTGGGGTTGAGCTCCGTGAGCTTCGCGCAACAGTGCCTGCTGAGACGATGTTCACAAGGGAAGTACTGGTGGATGGCCGTCTCTTGGATGAATTTACTCGTCATTTGCCAGGGGTGTTGACGGGTTTGGGAATTATTGGCACTTTCGCTGGCTTGCTCGAGGGGCTTGGAAGCTTCAACCCAGCAACAGCGGCAACAGCTGTTTCTGGTCTGGGGCCACTGATGGAGGGCGTGAAGCACGCCTTCGTTGCATCTGGTGTTGCAATTGGTTGTGCGATGGCCGTAGTGTTCATCAGTAGGCTCACCTTGGCTTATTTCTACAGCATGGTAGAGACACTGACACAAATAATCGATAGCCTTTACGCTACCGGTGCCGGTGAAGAGTACCTCTCTAGGTTGGTCAAGGCCTCAGAGCGAAATGAGGCAAATACCTCGCAGTTAAAAGATGCCCTTGTTGAAGACCTCAATAAGATGATGACAAACCTCGTGGACCGGCAAATTGCCGCTCACGAAGCGGCGACGGTGGCGCTCGGGGACCGTATCGGACAGGGTATTGCCACTGGAATTGCAGAGCCAATGAAGAAGTTTGGCGATGCAATGGAAGCCAATGCAAAAGGTAACGGCCAGCAAGTTGAGGGGATGCTTGAAACATTATTGACAGGTTTCATGGCGAAGCTTGAGGACACATTTGGTGGGCAGATGCGCGGAATAAATGAGCAAATGCAGCGATCAATGGACGTTATGACATCGGTGCAAACATCGCTGCAGTCACTTCTAACTGACATTAAGGCAACCAACGAGCATGCATCTAATCAATTTAGTGGCAAGTTGGAAGATGCTATGAAGCAGGCCGCCGAGAATCAGCAGTTGCTAACTGACCAAATGCGTCAGTTTGTTCAAGACTTCCGAAAGCTCATTACTGAAGAACAAAACAAGTCTAAGCAGACAATGGACGACGCCATCATGAAAGTGCTGGGAGACGTCTCGCTTGGTATGCAGAACTTGGAGAAGTTGCGCAAAGATGCAGCTGCGGAAGAATCTGGACGCAACGAAAAATTGTCGGATGAGACCGGAAAGCTTGTAGGCGGTCTCACTACGCAGGTTGACAACTTGCTTACCTCTATTTCCGAACAAGTTAACAAAACCCAGCAGAACATAGATGCTTTCAGCCAGGTTTCTACTCGCGCCATAGATGGGATGAATCAAGGCGCACTGACCATGGGAGCCGCTGCAAAAAGGTTTGAAACCGCTGGAAATTCAGTTACAGAAGTTTTTAAAGCTTCAACAGGAGTTGCGGACAAGCTCAATACCTCTGCAAACAGCCTACAAGCTGCTGCTTCGGCTGTGCAAAAAGGATTTGATCAATACGACTCCACTCGCCGAACTGTTGACCAGCAAGTTGCGGCGCTAATGGGATTGATAGAGTCTGCAAAGAAGGAGGCTGGGGTATCAACTGAGCTCATTGCCAACATAAGGGCTAGTGCTGATTCACTCTTGAAGGCAGAAGCTGAAAGTCGACAGCATTTGGATTCAGTGAACGAAGCCTTGGCAGTGGCTTTCAAGAGGTTTGGCGATGAGCTTGTGCAAGTGCTTAAGAAGACGATTACAGAGACTGATAGGCATCTTTCGGCTGGTACCGGCCACCTCAACGGTGTAGTGCAGGAATTTGCAAGTGCTGTGCACCGCATGAAAAAGGTTTGAAATGCTTGCACGCATTATTTTGAAGAGAAAAGGAAAGCTTGATGGTGAGAGCCCGTTCTGGATTTCCTTTTCAGACCTTATGTCAGCTCTTATGACATTGTTTCTGGTCGTTATGGCGGTGACGTTGGTGGCTGTGACCAAAAACGTTACAGCCGAAGAAGAGGCCAAGATACTCAGGGAAGGTGCCATCAGAAATGTGATGGAAAAAATTAAGAAAGCATCTTCGGAAAAAAAAGTTGAAGTCAATGAATCCACTTATCAGATCAACCTAGGTGAAATTGTCCGTTTTGAGAGTGGGAAGTACGAAATACAACCCGACGCAGCAAAGTTCTTACGTGACTACATTCCTGTTCTGCTTAACGCCAAGGCGACCCCTGAAGGGGAAAAGTGGATGAGGCGGGTTGTCGTTGAAGGTTTTACGGATCAAGACGGCACATACCTCTACAACTTGGGATTGAGCCTTGACCGAAGCCAAAGCGTGGTTTGTGCGTTGTTTGCAAAGCCCGCTGCTGATGAGCGTCCGCTTTCAAATGCTCAGCTTGACCAGATTCAAGACCTTTTCTTGGTGGGCGGCTACTCATTCAATTCTGTTCGCCAGGATAAAGCGGCAAGTAGGCGAGTGGAATTGAAAATTGATTTTTGGGGACTTGATGACAAAAAGCCCGAAAACTTGTCGAATGGGACTCGTAAGGAGTATGGGGCATGTTGACAAAGGCCCGTCTGAATAGGCTTCAAAATGAACTAAATGCCTGCATTGATTCGTTTGGATTGCATTCGGATTTTCTTGGACAACCTGCTGTAGTCGAAAAGTCAGCAAAAGAGGCCGAGCGTACATTTCAGGGCTACGCAAAGGCCAAGCCAAACAGAGATGATGCTTATGCTGCTGCTCGCGAGTTCTTGAGGGGAGTTGAGTTAGACGATTGGAAGCGAGACTTGATAGCGTCTGTTCTGGCCGAACCTATTACAGGTGCGGCAAATGAACTTGTGCTTGCCAGTTCAAAGTTTAAAAGTCTTTTAGAAAAGTATGAGGCTGAAGTTAAAACCGGTGACCTATGGCGGTTAACTTGGCATGGATTGCTCACCTCGTATTTTTCATTCGATCCGTTAGAGGCTAATACAAGTGCCACTAACGGGTGGGCTCAGCTAAGGGGATTTCTAGAACGAACTTGGCTTCAAATGAGTCATCAGTCTGGTGATGGGGTCATCCCAGATTGGATGACTGTCTTGAGAGGAGATCCCGAGATTCTCACTAAAAATCCGGTAGATAAATACGCTTCTCAATATTTGAATGGCGATACATCGCAGGTAGATAGACTTAAGACAGATCTAGGCATTCCTCAATCCAGTTGGTTTTGGCACCAGTTGGTCCTCAGCGCAGTTCGCAGTGCTACTAAGCTCGGTGACTTGGAGTTTCAAAGTTCAATTCCTCGTTTGATTGAACTCATTCGGGAAAAACCAGCTTTCAGAGATGAGGCCATTGAGGCAGTGCTTATTCGTTATCACGATTGCGTTAACACCAAGCCACATGAAGAGCTTAGGGAGTTCGTTGTTCACAAAGAAATCTGGCGTAACCCCAAACTGAAAACTTTGGGAATGGCACCTGCTTGGAATCGGGTGCCTGACGGGGTATGGAAAATGGTTATGACTTGGGTGACCGAGCGAGCTCTTAAGGACTTCTTTGACATCTTGGCAGCCAGGAACAGCTCTGACGCCGGTCGCCTTGCGTTTTGGTCGAAATACTTGCAACAGATTACATGGACGCGCCTTGTTTTTGGCTCTGAGACGATGGCATTGCAGTACTCAAACAAGGCAGTGAAGGAGCTTATCGCTCGGGAGCGCGGCGACTATGCTGAGCTGCTAGCGAACAAAAAATCAGATGCCTTCATGATGCAAATTGGTGATTTCATAGCCGTTGAGTTCAGCGTTACCTCGAACGCTGCATACGTTTACCAAATCAAAAAATTGAAATTCGACCGAAATTCAAAATACTACAACGGTGGAACGGATGATTTGAAATACGGTTTTTCATCAGGAGAGGGAGTTCGAATCTTGCATCCACCAGGATGGGAGGAAACAGCCACCTATCAACTGAAGCAATTAGGGATTTATCCTGACGTTAAGTCAACGGGTAGATCCACCTTAGGTAGCGGGGCCACATCTGCTACTAAAGCTAATTTATCGAACCGCGAAACTCCAGTTGAAAATCACCGGGCACCAACTTTGAACCAAAAGGTGGGAGACACAACTAAGTTCTCAATGGCCAAGCTCCATCATCTCGTTGAAGGTTTCAAAGGAGCAAAAATCAGGGATGAGCGAGGTCGGGTAGGCGGTCGCCTTTGGGTAGAAGATGCAAACCAGAGTCAATTTCTTTCTGGAGAACTAGCAAAGCTCGGCTTTTGGTGGTCCATAACCAAAGATGCTTGGTATTACAGAGGCGATTAATGTCATTTTTTGAACTTTTTCGGCGTTCAACTGGCGGTGAAGCTAATGTTTCTCAGATAACACGTTCCTTCAACGTTGAGGGTCTACGGTTTGACCTTTCCGAAAGTGCTGACGTTATCAGTAGTTCTGACTTTCTTGATGAGGTTCATAGCAAAAATATCAGCCCATCGGATTGTGTTTTGGCCGCATACCTAGTTCAACTTGAGCAAGAGGGCATAAGTCATTTCAATTCTCGAGGTTTCGTTGTCCAATGGGATGCTGTTTACGCGCTTCTTGAAGACCCTGATCACAGTGGTGCCCTTCAAATGTGGAACTTGCCGCCACTATCAGGGATACGCCCAATAATAAGTTGCACTGGTGCGCTTTCTGATCCTGATTTCGAATTGCATCTAGATGGTTGGATCGATGGAACTCGGCAAATAGCTGTTTCAAATCAAGTGGGCGGTCTTGCCGTTGTAGGCGGGTTGTCAGTGCTGCTGTCACCAGCTTCATGGGAAACTGTGCATCGTATTTCTCAATTCAAAAATCGACCAGATGCGCTGCGTAGACAGCATGAAAACGAATTGGCCTGGGGCGTTATAAGGGAAGTAGCAGACAAAGCTGGAGCGTTGTATACGACTCCGTACCTTGAAACTACTTTGGTTTTGACTCCAAGTACTTTGCGTTTGCCAACTGTGAAGGAGGACACAACATTTGGTCGTGTCATAACCGTGACTCCCACATTTGACAGAGCTCCAGCTGAGTGGCTCACAGCTTTTGATGGGTTCAATTCAGTGCAACCACACTACGACATGACCCGCGGTGGAGGGAGGGTTCGAGTTGTGATTTCAGAGCCCGTTAGGAAGGTCCTTGAAGTTATCAAGCGCGAGATGCCCGGTCGTAAGGTGGCAGGTTCTCGTGCGGAAAAGTTATTGCGCAATCCTTGGTCATTTTTGGGCGAGTCAGCTCATGAAGTGATAAGCGAGAAGGAGTTTGCCGCTGACCGTTCGGAAGCTGGCGCTACAGCAGCTTATTTCAGTATCAATCCCAGAATCATCAATGGCCATATCAATTTGGTGGAACTTTGTGTAACAGAGCATTTTGGTGAAGGTACAGCAAGGACAACTGTCCAGAATTTTCAGACTCCCGACGCATTTGATCAATTTATTGGGAAGCTTGAAAACGCGTTACTTGAGGACAGGGAGTGGTTTGGTTGGGAGGAGTTCGACCTGACTATAGATGCTGAATCCTCACTGCAACTTGAGCAGGCGAGACAGTTTCTGCACGTTTGGCGAGTGCAACCCGCAGAGCGAATTTCTCTTGAAGAAGTTTATGAGATGTCTGGATACAGCGATCGGATTGAGGGAATCGGCATGGCCAAGGCGATCTATGTGCCAGTCTTCCAGAAGCCTTCGCCACCAGAAGGACAGGAAGACAAAGGGTGGATACCCGATGATCTCACTCCGATGGTTCGCGTTACCCTTCAAGGCGTTGAAGAACAGGTCTTAATCCCACTTACCAAACAATGGGTGATGGACTTCGAAAAGCAAGTGCAAGAGGCTGAGGCTGCTAACCAGCCAGAAGTTGTAAACATTACTTTGCCCACTCCCGTTTCGACAGGGCAGGCACGAGCGCTTGTAGAAGGATTCAAAGGAATGTTGGGAATCCAAGACCAGGTGAAGCGAGAGGGTATTTCCAAGCCTAAGGAAAAGAAAGCTCCCAAAGAAACGCTCTTAGTAAAAACCAACTTCACAGGTGTTGATTATCAAGAGGAGCGTCGGGTCAGCTTGGCATTACCGAGCGGGACACTGGAAGTACTACCGCGTTCTCTTCGTTCCGAAATCGGCTTAAAGAAGCATCAATTGTACGGAATTGCATGGTTCCAACACCTTGTTTCAAAGGCACCATTTGAGTGCCGTGGGGCACTGCTTGCCGACGACATGGGATTAGGTAAGACGCTTCAGCTCTTATGTGTTCTAGCTTGGTATTACGAAAAAAATCCTAATGCAGCGCCTTCAGTAATCTTTGCGCCAAAGAGCCTGCTAGACAACTGGGCTAATGAGGCAAAGAAGTTTTTTACGCCTTCATTTCCAGAAGTACTGGTACTTTACGGCGACGAGCTAAAGGGTAGGAAGCAGCCTTTGGCACTTATAGACTCCCAACTGGCAGCCAAAGGAATCATTGAGCTTCTAAAGCCAAATTGGGTGGGTACTTCAAAAATAATAATCACAACATATGAAACCCTTACCTCATATGAGTTTTCATTTGCTCGACAACCATTTGCTTTTGTTATCTGCGATGAAGCTCAGCGCATTAAGACTCCAGGTACATTGGTTACCTTGGCTGCCAAAAAGTTGAAGGCTGATTTCAGGATTGCATGCACAGGGACACCGGTTGAGAATTCACTTGCCGATCTATGGTGTCTTTTCGACTTCGTGCAGCCAGGATTACTTGGTTTCCTGGAGGAATTTGGTAAGACTTACCGTCGTCCCATTGAATGTGGCACGGAGGATTTGAAAGCCGCACTGAGGCGTTTGCAGGAGCTTATTGCACCTCAGACTTTGAGGAGGACCAAGGCCGATATTGCGGAAGAACTTCCAAAAAAGTATTTCGCCATGAAAGCGGCTGCTTCTGAAAAGCTTCAATTTAAAGAGAAGCTTGCTGATACTGACCGTCTGGAAATTACTCTTACTGAGCATCAAAGAATTCTTTACCTTGGTGGCTTAAAAAAGTTGCAGGATGCTTCCAAAGAGTCAGACGGGCGCAAGCGTGCTCAACTTTCGTTTGGGGCTTTGCACTTGATGAAAGCCGTTTGCGCCGAACCATACTGTTTGCCAGGAACAAAATTTTTGATGGATAAACGAGGAATGGATGCTCACCTCGCGAACTCGCCTAAGCTGCGTTGGATGCTATTGAGACTTGCGGAAATCAAGCGCGAAGGTCAAAAAGCAATTATTTTCACGGAGTTAAGGGAAGCACAGGCTGCGCTGTCCTACTTCCTGCGCGAAGAGTTTGGGCTAAAGCCAATCACAATCAATGGTGACTCTCAAGGACGGCAGGCCTCTATTGACAGGTTTTCAGCTACCCAAGGCTTCGATGTCATCATTCTTTCCACCTTGGCTGCCGGCGCAGGGTTGAACGTAACCGCAGCTAACCATGTATTTCACTTCACCCGTGCTTGGAACCCTGCAAAGGAATCTCAGGCGACTGACCGAGCCTACCGAATTGGCCAAGAATTGGATGTGTACGTTTATTGCCCAACGGTTATTGCTGATTTCCCGACATTCGAATTTCGTCTTGATGCACTTTTAAAGAAAAAGGCGGGGCTTGCAGGGTCAACTTTGGACTCAGATGCTATGACTGAAATGTTGAATGGAACTGGTAGTGAGGCTACTTTCGGTGACCTAGTTGGAACTGATGAACCGGGAGCAGACGTTCCTAAGCGCTTCCTCACCATGGATGACGTTGACCGTATGGATGGTTTCAGCTTTGAGGTTCTTTGCTGCGTGCTTTGGGGTAAGCGCGGGTTCCAAGCTAGCGTTACTCCGAAAAGGGGCGGGGACGGTGGTATTGATGTTGTCGCCCTTATTGGGCGTGAAGGAGAGCTAATTCAATGTAAGAGCTCTGTATCCGAAGCCATTGGATGGGATGCAATAAAAGAAGTTGCAGCAGGTGCTGCTCGGTATCAAACCAGATTTCCAGGTACAAAATTCATGAAATTCGCAGTGACGAATCAAGGTTTCACGTCAGGTGCGATAACTCAAGCTGATGCGAATCGTGTTCAATTAGTGACGCGAATTCAATTGGAGCAGATGCTCGGTGCGCATCCAATTTCAAACCATGAATTTGACAATGAGGTTATCGGGTGGTCAGCACAGATGCAGCGTGCTGCATAAGTGCTGACCTCAGCACTTATTTCAACAGCTTTCCTTTTTTTGGTCGAGTCATCAGCTACCTCAATCAAATTAGACACATTTAATCGCCCATGATTTTTCTTTTTGGATCTTAGACATGTGTCATGTCTCACTGATCCCCCCACGACTTTGACCACATGTGCTCCAAACCCTCGCGAAGTTTGTACTCAGGCGTGGCGACAAAAGCAGGGGAATAAATGTTGGACGCATAGGGCAACTTGTCAGCTGCAGCCCGATCGTTTTTGTTGGCCCAAGTGTGTGCCGACACAAGCGATATGGACAAAACACTTCCAGCCATCCACAAAGCCCTGATAACCGCCAGGCTTGCCCATTGAATACCCTGATTCGCCGCGATCGGGCAAGGTCTCACGCAATTCCAGCAACGGTACTCGCAGAGCCTGTTCAACTTTCAAAATTGCCAAATCATTTTGAATGTCTACAGCCACGATTTCAGCTTTGAGCTCGCCTTGTGAAGTGGACCCCGAATCTAGGACAGGTGTTTAAGTGGGACACTGTCCAAAGAAATGGGTTACCAATGACTGAAACAACAAAGCGCAGGCTTCATCCACCCGAGCTCAAAGCCAAGCTTGGCTTGGAGGCGCTTGGTGGCATGAAGACCATCAACCAAATCGCCCAAGAGCACGATGTCCATCCCATGCAGGTTCGCCAATGGAAACGCGACATCCAAGACCAAGCCAAAACGCTGTTTGAAGGTAAGCGAGGGCCAAAACCGGCCTCTCCTGCGAGTTCGCCTGACAGGCTCTACGGCGAGATCGGGCGATTGAAGATGGAGCTCGATTGGCTCAAAAAAAGTCCGGGATCAGCCTGCCATGATCCGCCATGCTTGGATCGGTGCCCATGCCGATGTCACGCAAAAGCGCCAGTGCGTGCTCGCTGGCGTCTCGCGCACAACGGTCTATGTCAAGCGCAAACCCGTGGTGTTTGTCGAGTCAGACGAGGTGCTCAAGCGCCTGATTGATGAGGAATACACGCGTCACCCTTTCTACGGCAGTCGCAAGATGGTGGTGTATTTGGGGCGTTGCGGACACTTGGTCAACCGCAAGCGGGTGCAGCGCTTCATGCGCTGCATGTCGCTGGCCGGGATGGCGCCAGGGCCAAACACCAGCGCTGCGCACTCACTGCACAAGGTCTACCCCTACTTGCTGCGTGGCGTGCCCGTGGTGCGGGCCAATCAGGTCTGGAGCACGGACATCACCTACGTGCGGCTGGCGCGCGGCTTTGCTTACTTGGTGGCTGTGATCGACTGGTATTCAAGGCGGGTGCTGAGCTGGCGAATCAGCAACAGCATGGAGGCTGCGTTTTGCGTGGACTGCCTGGAGGATGCCTTGCGCGAGCATGGCAAGCCCGAGGTGTTCAACAGCGACCAGGGCAGCCAATTCACCAGCATTGGCTTCACGGGCGTGCTCAATCGTGAGGGGATCACCATCAGCATGGACGGCCGGGGCCGGGCGTATGACAACATCTTTGTGGAGCGGCTTTGGAGGAGCGTCAAGCATGAAGACATCTACCTCAACGGCTACGCCACCATGGGCGAGTTGCTGGTGGGTCTGACGAAATACTTTGCTTTCTACAACACCGAGCGCCCGCACCAATCACTGGACAACCAAACACCGCAAGAGGTTCACCAGACGTCAAGCGGTGGTGGTGCGATGATCGTGGAAAAATACCGGACTCGAGAAAGACTTCCAGTTGCGCTGCACTCCAGCGGGACTGGGGCAGGGGAAGTCAGGATTGAGATTGAGCCTGCAATACAAAAGGCAAAAACCGGGGCAGCGCCGTCCAGCTGCGAGAAGTTGAGTGCAACTTAAACTGCCATCAAGTCTGTCCTGACTTTGGGGTCCACTTCATTGGTCCTGCGAAACGATGTGTAAGGCGTGATCGTCTGGCTCAAAAATTGAATCGGAAATGGCGTGGTAGTTGGTTATGACCCAGTCTTTGCGGTGGGTCACAAAACCACTTGCCACGGAAGAAACACCCAAGTTGGTTCGGTTTTTCGTCACCACTTCCACGACTGTTGGTCGAATGCGCTCGTAGAGTTGGCGAGAGCTGGGTGGAGCTGCGGATGCAGTGACCGAAATCGAGCACAGAAGTAATATGGCCAAAAAAGAAGAAACAAGCCTTTTCGGCAAATGCAGGGCCAAAACTCACAAAATTATCAATCCTGTGATGGTAGTGGATGGCTCGGCTCATGGGATGAGCCAGGGACGATTTTAAAAAGCTACGCTAATCACTTGGTTCTTTTTTCAAACAGTTTGATAGCGTTTCCGACCAAAATTGCAAGTTCAAGTCGCAAGCGGATAGTTTGGCGGGTTAATCGAATCGCTCGGGTTTCTCGACCGTGTTTTGTGTTTGCCGATGCAATACGGGCAACGCCTTCTTGAGTCTTTGGGCCACCACCACAGCCATGCATCCTACAAACCGAATAGCCTTTAACTGCAAAACCACAGCATCTTTTGCCTGAGCGTTTACTTTTTGCAGTACAGCGCAATGCGAGTCGGTGGCCGAAAACGGGGACAAAATTTTCTTGCTCAGGCAGAAACATGATGAAGCCATTCAAAAGTGAGGTTGAATGCGAAAAATTCACAAGTCCCGTTGCAACTGGTCATATCCCCACCTCCTGCTTGTACTTTCTTACCTGACGTTCCCAATATTTGACTTGTTTGATCATTTCGCTTTTCTCTTGCATGTACTGATCGCGGCTGATCTTGATGACGTCAAGCTCAATTTTCAACTTCCGATTTTCTTCACGCAAAGTTTTAATATGGTCGTAAGAAGAGTCTCGGTCCTCTTGTGAAGAAGAAAAATTAGCTGCTGCAAGTCGGTCTCGCAACTCCTCGTTTTCCAGTTCATAAAGATCCGCCACTTCTTTTAAAAGTTGAATCTCGGTCAAGTCACTGCCTTTTCGAGCTTCCGCCGCGTGGTTGTCATCCAATAAATCGTACTCAAGCGGCTGAGTTTGAACTTCGCGAGGTGTAAACGTTTTCACCTTAGAAGGGGCCTCGGTGATCGTCGGCGCTCTTGAAAAAGAAGAATTCAGGACTTGCCGCCTCATTTTCCCAATGAACGGCGCACTGACGCACAGTTTTTTAGCAACATCACGATCACTAAGCGCCTGAAATGCTTCAAACTTTAAAGCACGTTCGACGATGAGACGTTTGTCAGAGATAGATCTTGGAAGGCCGTGTGTCTGGTTGGCCAGAAGCGCTGCTTCCATTGCGTCAGCTTGTGTGCCTCGAGTCACGACCGCCAAAATAGAAGCGGCGCCGGCGCGACAATGCGCAGCATAACGGTGAAACCCATCAACCAAGAACAGCTGTCCACCTACTTCATAAACATCCACCGGTGGGAAAGTGTCCCCTCTTGTTATAGCTTCGTGGTATTGGTCTATGACCTCTGTGTTTGTAGTAACGCGGCCTTGGTACTGGCCATCTGCAATGATGTCGCTGATTGAAATATTTTCTAAGTTTTGCATGACATTTCCTTTACCTAGGTACGTTCTGAATGACGCGCACAGGAGTTCTATCAAGGGCATTAAGAGCCTCTTGTTGACCAACTCACTGGAAGCCCGTCAGGCGACAGTTATGCTGAGCTCAATGCTTAGCGTGTTGGGTACATTGAGGCGAAAAAGCCTCTGGGCCGTCTTTGGCCATGTAGCTCACCCAGCCATCGCTGTCGGTAATTCGCTTGATTACACATTGCTGTCCAAGCGACTTGCACCGTGTGACTGCAGCTACCACGGTTGATTCAAACTGCCCACTTAGCATTCCATCCGGGCACTTCAATGTTAGGTGAGCATGTAGTCTATTTTGGTGACTGCCATTTTCAATAACTACAGTGGAGCCGATACGTAGTCCATAACGTTTATGGCGATTTTTGAAGCACTTCCGGCCGATTCGGTAGAGCATGTGCCGTATGGTCTCTTCAAGACGCGCTCGACGGTTCTGAAGGAGCTCAGTCGGTGAGTCGTTTCGCAGGGTGATTGTTAGTGCATGCGTATGACCTGCGACTTGCGTCCTCAGAAAATTTTCATAGATGGTCTTGTAGCGAGCTGTCCTTTGGGCGCTCGTTACTTCTTGGGTTCCATGATCAACTCCGTTACTTTTTTGGGTAATCATGCTGTCCCCATTTTGCTGATTAGTTGCTCAAGGTACTCAGAGGTGTGGCCACGCGCACGTCGACTGATTTTTATTGGGGGGGCAATCAACCCCTCACGCCTTAGCAAGTAGTATGTGCTACGCGATAGGCCAAGAATCAGGCAGGACTCGCGAACGCGATGAATACGGTTTGTTCTGGGAATGACTTGGCTCGAATCCCCTTGTTGCTTGCTGTTCATCAATGTACTCCAGTGGTTGTATCTGGAGGTATTTGAAATCAGCCAAAATTTAAAATCACCCTAGTGAGCCGGAGTACCTATTTTTTCGATAGGGAGTAATCCTCCCCGCGGTCGGTGTCCTTTGCGTTCCAGTCCTTTCGAACGGTCGTCGAACTTTTGCCAACTATTCCCGCTACCGTCTTGAAAGCCTCTTTTTGTTTGATTGACGCTGTTTTTGTCTTGTTAGTTGACGCAGCTATAAATCCGTTGGCATGCTTGCGCTGCATCTCTATCAGAAACGGATTTTTATTTTGCCCCGGCTTGTTAGGCTTGATGTTTAGGCACACCTCTGGATCGACCCCACATGCGATATTTTTTAAAGCTGCAACCAACCACGTAGATAGCTCTGGCCGAAGTGGTTCGTCATACTTGTTTGAAAGTTCAATCTCTTCAGCAAGCGCATATAAATTCCGTAGCTTATCAATAAGTCCAACTTTTTTAATGGGCACCTTAGCTTGAAGCCCTGACCAAGGATTGATTTCTTTTGTCATAGTGCAAGACCCTCCAATGCTTTTGCAGCGTGGTCAGCGCGATGATGACCATAGTGTTTTTCGATCATGGCAACGCTCGTGCCGCTGAGTTGAGCCACGGTGAGCAGGTCAAGGCCGTTGGTTACCAAATCGGTAATAACGGAGTGACGCAGTGTGTAGGCGGTGACTGTGTTTGGTAAGCCTGCAGCCGCTGACGCTGCTTTGATTGGTTTTTTCCACGCGTCTTTGTGCCAAGCCTGACCATCGGCTTGACTCAGGAGTGGTGCTGCGGGAAGTTTGCCTTTGGTGAGGCCAGCAATAACTGCTGCGGTTGAGGGGGGGAGTTTGATTTTTCTGTCTCGGCCAGCTTTATCTTTTCCAACAGTCAAAACTCCAAGTTTATTGTTCACCTTTTCCACCGTCAAAACTGCCAACGCTCCCGGGCGTAGAGGCAGAAGTGACATGCAGCGCAAAAGTTGGCCCAAGCTGGCTTCCGATGAATCAATCAATTTTGAGCGCTGTGCCCGGTCGAGATACGTATCGCGACGAGTTCCTGCGTTCTCTACTGCCCTCAATGCGACCCGCCACGCCATGTCATTGGTGACATCACCGTTGTCATGAGCATTGTTCAATGCCGCTCGAAGAGCAGCCATGTCGCGATTTAGAGATGCGGCGGACCTCTCGCGAATGAGAGACGGATCAGTGTGCGGATTCGTCTTCACGGGTGTTTTTGCCAATTGATTCCGCCATTCCTCAACAGTTTTTCGAGTCAGCTTGGTAAGAGCTTGATCGGCTATCTTGTGCGAATAAATCCAGCGCCTAAATCGCGCATTTATGTCTGCTGCGTTTTTTGTTGCACCCGCATCAATCAAGCTCTTTACATACCTCTCGCAAGCGACACCAACAGTAATGACTTTTGTGGAGCCTCCACGCCCAAGGTGTTCAAACCAAGCCTCGGCCTTTTTCTTGGCTGCATCGAATTGCTGGTGGGCAGGTAGGTGGTCGAGTTTGCCGTAGCTCTGACGTGTCTGCTTTTGCGTGCTTGAGTCGTAAGCCTGTGCGAGCCATGTTCCATCTCCCCCGGCTGACTTCCGAAAGCCAACGTGACAACCGGTGGTCAGCTTTTTCCAGTAAGGAGGTGTTCTGGGCTTCAAGCGGGTGCGTCCCTCAACGGTATCAATGCGATAAGTCATTTTTTAGTGTCCTAAAATTGTCCTAAACATCTACGAACATTTTAGGACAATTATGGACATTTACAAGGTGTAAACCCTGCACTTTTCGTCCGTTAACGTCTATATGCCCTGCATTCACACTGCAGGGGTCGCAAGTTCGAAACTTGCATCGCCCACCAAAAATTCCCAATGAAATCAAGCACTTAGAGGAAACTCTAAGTGCTTTTTCTTTGGTTCAAAGTAGTATGGTCCGGGTTTACTACTTCTCATAGATTTTTCGATGTCTTTTCATAGATTTCGGAACTGTCAAACAAGCCTAATTCAATCTGTTCTCAGTGACGCCAGCATGGTGTCAATGCGGCCTTGCTTTTTGCCTCTGCGCAGACGCAGCTATCGCTGTGCTCAGCTTGAAAAAAACGCTACGTTTGTTTTGAAATGACTCCAGCTACTCAGCCCAGCGAGCCTAAGAAAAAACGCGCTGTAGGGCGTTTTTGATGCCCGCACGGGTGCCAGCTGCAAAGGAGCACTGCCTTAGGCAGACTATGCGCGCAAACAGTCACTAAAGGCTGAACTCGGACATTCCCACGCTGAGACTGATGTTTTGCACCCGCCATAACCGGTCGCTCGCTTAGCAATGCGACCAGTGACCGGTCTACAGCCCACAGCAGCCGCAGCTCGAAGGACAGCTTGAATAGACCACGGCGAACGACCGCTTACTGCCTGAGTCAAAGGGTGCTTCCGACCCATTGCAGCCGGTCACATCTTTTAAGACGTTGACTTGTTTGTAGCGGTTGCTGCCGGTCGTGTCCCGCAGTCATTTGTGGGCTTTCTGCCAGTAGCGGTCGGTCGATCTTTAACCATCAGGCTCGGCAGCCGGTCAGTTCGGTCATAGGCCAATGACCGCTACCACACATCCTATCCAGTGCTGACGGATAGGATCCATTGATGCATGGGCCAATTTGCACAACAGGCTATGACGCCCAATGAACAGGGAGCCCTGCACATTTTCGATGCAGCGACGTTTTCTTACTGAACTAGCTGGATGTCAGTGACGATCATCTTGCCACCTTCATTGATCACCATAAACTTAATTTTTTCGCCTGGCTTGATGCTGGTCAATAAACTCTTATCTTTAGCAGTAAATACCATTGTCATTCCCGGCATATCCATATGTTTGATTTCGTCGTGTTTGATCGTGACCTTGCCAGTTTCGAGATCAATTTTCTTGACCTCTCCGTCGGTTAAAGACGGCGTCATTTGAGACATGTTCATCTTGCTGTGATCCATGACAGCTTGGGAAAAACTGCTTAAGGGAAGAGCCGCACCAATGGTCAATAGTAAAGTTGCAATTTTGGTTTGAATATTTTTCATATTTTCCTCATGAGTAAGAGTTAAAAACTTTTGATGATCCGTCTTTTTGGATTAGCAAGACTTGATACGCGTCACGCCTTGCGCCGTAGACAGGACCGTCCATTCCAGGAGATCCGATAGGCATCCCCGGAACGGCAAGACCTAACGCTTGTGGTTTTTCTTTGAGTAAACGTTGAATGTCTTCGGCTGGCACATGCCCCTCAATCACATATCCACCGACCAGAGCTGTATGACATGAAGCGAACTTTTGAGGCATACCCAGTCGAGCCCGCGCTGCGTTATTACCTTGATCGTTTACTTTCAAAGAAAAATTATTCTTTTCTAAATGAATAATCCAGTCTTTGCAACAGCCACAGTTAGGGTCTTTCCAGACTTGTATAGCTATAGCGTTTGGGCTGGCTGCAATAGCAATTGAGGACGAGCACATTGAAGCTATTCCCAACAATAGCAACCGCCTCGTTGAATTTTTTGAACTGTTTTTGTCAGTCATTTCAGCAGCCCTTTCCTGTAATGAAATTACTTCTTGCCAACCTTGATCGCGCCCTTCATCCCAGCTTCGTAGTGGCCTGGCATCAAGCAGGCAAAATTTAGGGTTCCAGTCTTCGTGAATTGCCAAACAATTTCGCCTTGCTGTCCTGGAGATAGTGTCACTTTGCCAGGTTCGTCATGTTCCATATCTGGGAATTTTTTCATCTGCTCCAGATGCTCGAGCAATTCCTTCTGGGTGCCCAGACTCAATTCGTGCTTGACCTTTCCTTGATTCTTGACAACAAAGCGGACCGTCTCTCCTTGCTTGACCTGAATAGATGAGGGTGTGTAACGCATGTTATCCGTCATATCGACATTGATGGTCTGCGTTACCTTGGAGGCAACACCTGGTTTGCCAATTGCGGTTTCCTCGTCAGCATGGCCATGCCCACCGGCGTGCTTTCCAGCCGCAAAAGCCGACGCTGACAGGGTCAGAGCAACCAAAACAAAGATTTGGCGAGAAGTGATGTACTTGGGTTTCATTCGTTAACTCCGGAAAAAAATTCAGTGATTGCTATGTGATGAGGGCTTGCGCACCTTGACTTCGGTCGTTTTGGCGGGCATCTGGGCGCGAGGCATGGACTGCCCACCCTCCGCCTTGAAGCGCGCTGGTTCAGTCAACGGCCCGGTGTACTCATGGGCTACCGTGCCTTCGGGATGCTTGTACCAACCCGGGTCCTTGTAGTCCCCCGGCTTTTGATTACGGCGGACCTTCAGAACGCTGAACATGCCACCCATTTCGACCGATCCGAAGGGGCCTTGGCCAGTCATCATCGCAGCGGTGTTGTCAGGGATGGGCATTTCCATCTCAGTCATGTCGGCCATACCACGCTCACCCATGACCATGTAGTCTGGAATCAGGTTATTGATCTTCTTGGCGATGCTACGGTGATCCACACCAATCAATGTCGGAACGTTATGACCCATGGCGTTCATGGTGTGATGGCTTTTGTGACAGTGGAAGGCCCAGTCCCCTTCCTCATCTGCCAGAAACTCGATCTGTCGCATCTGACCGACGGCCACATCGGTCGTCACTTCATGCCAGCGGGTGCTCTTGGGTGTCGGGCCACCGTCCGTACCAGTGACGAGGAACTCATGGCCGTGCAAATGTATGGGGTGGTTCGTCATCGTCAGATTGCCAATGCGAATACGCACCTTGTCGTTCAGGCGAACATTGAGGCTGTCAATGCCTGGAAATATCCGGCTATTCCAGCTCCACAGGTTGAAGTCCAGCATTGTCATGATCTTGGGGGTGTAGCTGCCCGGATCGATGTCATAGGCGTTGAGTAGGAAGCAGAAGTCTCGCTGGACCTCATCAATCAGATCATTCTTGACCTTAGGATGGGTCACCCAAAAGCCCATCATGCCCATGGCCATCTGTGTCATCTCATCAGCATGCGGGTGGTACATGAAGGTGCCAGGCCGGCGCGCGACGAACTCGTAAACAAACGTCTTGCCGGAGGGAATAGCCGGCTGGTTCAGTCCGGCCACACCGTCCATGCCGTTGGGCAGGCGCTGCCCGTGCCAATGAATGGAGGTATGCTCTGGCAGCTTGTTGGTCACGAAGATCCGTACGCGATCGCCCTCGACCACTTCAATCGTGGGCCCCGGGCTCTGGCCGTTGTAGCCCCAGAGATGGGCTTTAAAGCCAGGGGCCATTTCCCGCACTACTGGTTCGGCGACCAGGTGAAATTCCTTGACGCCTTGATTCATGCGCCATGGCAAAGTCCATCCATTCAGCGTCACCACCGGGTTGTAGGCGCGTCCGCTGTTGGGGACAAGCGGCGCCATGGTGTTAGGGCTGGTCTGTATTACAGGCTCAGGCAGAGCGGCCATCGCCACGCGGCTGACCGCGCTGGCGGCCACGGCACCACCAGCAATCCCGGCGTACTTAAAAAAGTCTCTTCTGGAAGTCATCGTTGTATCTTTCATTCAATGAGGCGCAGCGCCACCGGCTGGCGCACTGGGCATGGCTGCCAGCGGAGTGTTCATCGGTCGCCCGACCAGTGAGGCTTGTAGCGCGGCATCCGCTAGCCAAAACTGCTGCTCGGCTCCGATCGCAGCCATGACCGTAGAGACCTGATCACGTGAGTCCGCCAGCAACTCGAAGATGCCGATGATCATTCCGTTGTAGCGCAGTTGGTTCTCTTCTGAGATCACCTTACGAAGCGGTATCACCTCGTCCCGGTTGTGCCGTGCAATGTCATAAGCCGTGCGATAGGATGAGTAGCTTTCTCGCAAGCTTGAACCCGCCGAGCGGACGGTCGCCTCAAGCTGATTGGCTGCGGCCAAGGTGCGTGCGTTCATGGCATCGCGCTGCATGCCCCCCCAATCAAAGATGGGCAGGCGTACCGCGATTTCATACCCTCGCGCTACGCTGCGCTCACCCGCCACGCTGTTCGTGCTGGTGTTGCGCATGGCCCTCAGTTCAATGTCGGTGATGCTGGTGACCATGTTCAAACCCTGGGCTCTGGCGGAAGCATCCAGTGTGCTTTGGGCAAGACGGATGTCGAGGCGGTTACGCGTAGCAAACGTCGCAACGCCCTGCGGATCGAGCGCCTGTTTGGGTAGTTCAGGCAAGCGGTCCGGCAGTTTGAGCATCTGGGCCTGTTGGGCATCCAGACCGAGTACGCGTACGAACTCTTCGCGGGCAGCAGTTACTTGGTGAGTTGCTGTTGCCAATCGGGTCCCTGCGTCCGCATAGAAGGCCTGCTCACGAGCCCGTGTGAGGCGATTGAAGTTGCCTATGGCCTGCATCCTGCGAGCCAGTTCGGCACTCGCTGCAGCGCTTTCATACACCTGCTTGGCATACTGAAGCGTCTGTTGGGCAGCCACGGCGCGGACCCATGCCTGGCGCACGCGGGTGACCTGGTCGACCACATCACTCGACAGTCGCAGATGGGCCACTTCGATGCGACGGTTGGCGATTCCCTGGCGACTAGGGAGGGTCAGAATATCGAGCAGACCAAAGGAAAGCGCACGGTTTAACTCCAGCGCATCACCGGCCACCATGCGTTCCAGGGAGAAGACCGGGTTTGCAATTCTGCCCACCTGTGCCGCATCTGCGGACTCCGCCCAACCTTGAGCCAGCAGCGCCTGGAGCGATGGGCTGTTGACGAGCGCCAGCTGGACCGCCTCGCGCTTACCCAGAATGTTTTGAAGCAGCTTCTGGGCCGCCTGCGCACGCTGTTCGCGCTCATCGGCAGTCCGCGCGAGAGAAATCTGCCCTTCGGCAAAACTCTTGGCCTCCTCGTTCACCCGGGCAACGTTTTGTTCGAGGCTAACAGTGGCGCAACCGGCAAGCGTGGCCAAGGCGATCGCGGATAGCGCCAGTTTCCCTAGCGAGGTGCTTGGGATGCGCTTCATGGCTTGACTCCCCCATGATGACTAGATTGCGTATCAGGCACTTCAGAGGCATCCTTTAGGGCCTCACCTGTCGCGACCTCCTTGGCATAGCTGCGCCAGCCTCCAATACGACCTACCAAGTCGTTGGCTTTGACCCAGGACTGAATGGCCTGGTCGTTGTAGGGGCGGAAGTCACTAAGTGCAGACTTGTACTCAACTTCCACCACCGAAAGATTTTTCACGGGCTCTTTGTTGGCTTGGGCCGCGGCTACACCAGCTAACATGGCACAACTCAGGGCGAGACATGTCTGTGCGAATAATAGTGAACGTCTGACGAGCATGGTTTCCTCAATGTGATCGGTAACATAGACAGGGGGAATTATTAAAATACCAAGTCGTCAGCACGATGTCGAAAAGATTACATATTTGTCATCTCGCCATCGCAATAAATGGAAGTCGTCATACTCAGGTCTGCCAAAGAGGGTCAGTTGCCAATGAAAATTTTGATTGTGGAAGATGAGCCTAAGACCGGGGCATATCTGCGCCAGGGACTGATCGAGGTCGGTTTCGTTGTGGACTTGGCCAGAAATGGGCCCGACGGCCTTCACCTAGCTCTTGGCGGTAACTACGATCTCGCGATCCTGGATGTGATGATGCCGGGCATGAGCGGTTGGGAGGTCCTGCAGGCGATACGTCATGAAGGCCTACAAGTGCCAGCCATGTTTCTCACCGCCCGCGATCAGGTGGAAGATCGCGTGAAGGGGCTTGAATTAGGCGCCGACGATTACCTCGTCAAGCCGTTTTCCTTTGCCGAGCTCTTGGCCCGAGTTCGCACCATTGTGCGCCGCGGTCGTAGTGGCACCGAATCCACGACCTTGCAGGTGGCAGACCTCCAACTTGATCTGCTACGCCGCCGCGTCACCCGAGACGGCAAGCGCCTTAATCTTACCGCCAAGGAGTTTGGATTGCTGGAACTGCTGATGCGTAGGCAGGGAGAAGTCCTGCCCAGGTCGCTGATCGCCTCTCAGGTTTGGGACATGAACTTCGACAGCGACACTAACGTCATCGAGGTGGCCATGAGGCGTCTGCGCGTCAAGATCGATGATGATCACCAGTTCAAGCTGATCCAAACTGTACGCGGCATGGGCTACGTGCTCGAAGCGCCGGAGGGTCGCTAGATGTTTCGCAGGCTGTCACTGACATCCCGCCTCACCATCTTTTTTATAGCGCTGGCCAGTTCGGTCATCCTGGGCTTGGCGCTTCTTTTCATGGTAGAGGCTGATAGGCACTTCGTCGACCTCGATAGCGCCGCCTTGGATGATAAAAAGCACCTGATCGAGGGCATTCTGGCCAGTTCTCGATCCCATGAAGAAGCTCGCAGTCGCCTGAACGAAGCATTGAGCCATCACCACAGCCTTTACGCTCTGGTCAAAGGACCGCAGGGTGAAAAGTTGTACCAGACCAACGGATACAGCGGCCCGACTACGCAAGCATCATTCATCACGAATGACGACGGCCACGGGCTTCAGTCTTGGAGGAGTGGCGGTCGCGAGTTCCATGAGATGAGCTTTACTGCTGGCATTGTTCAGGGAATGGCCGGGCCGCTCCAAATATCACTCGCCGTCGATACGCAGCACCACCAAGAATTCATGAGGGAGCTCCGGCGCAGCATTGCGATCTATGCTGTGCTGGCCATTCTTCTAAGCGGATTCTTGGCTTGGTTCGCGGCTCATCAAGGCATGTCTCCGCTGCGCGCAATGAAACGTCGCGCCGCTGCAGTGACAGGCCAACAGTTGCAAGAGCGCATGCCCGAGGATGCCGTCCCGATTGAAATGGCAGATTTGGCAAGGGAACTCAATGAGATGTTGGGTCGCCTGCAGAACGACTTCAAACAGCTTGCTGATTTTGCGGCGGATTTGGCACATGAACTTCGCACACCCATCAGCAATCTCCTCACCCAAACACAGGTGACGCTGTCCACCCAACGCGACCTTAAGACATACCAAGATACGCTGGCGTCCAACGCAGAGGAATTGCAGCGTTTGGCTCGGGTGGTATCAGACATGCTATTCCTCGCCAAGACAGAGCGGGGGGTAGACCTGCCCCATAAGGAGTCCTTCTCGGCAGCACAAGGAGCTCGCGAACTCGTTGAATTTTATGAAGCCGTTGCGGACGAAAAACGCATCTTAATGAGCGTGGAAGGTGATGGGCGAATCTATGGCGATCGTTTGATGTTCAGACGTGCCTTGAGCAACCTCCTATCCAATGCGCTCAGGCATGCACCAGTCGGCGGTGTCGTGGGCGTCAGAATCGAAAGTTCGTCGCGTGGAATTGAAGTCACTGTCAAAAACACGGGCAAGGAGATTCCATTGGATGTCCAGCAGAGAGTCTTCGAGCGCTTCTATCGCGCAGACTCAGCACGCAGGCACCCAGCTTCTGACGGGGCAGGCTTGGGGCTGTCGATTACCAAAGCCATCGTCGAGGCCCATGGCGGGGCGATCTCGGTTACTTCAGACCAGGAGTGGACTCGATTCAGGCTTGTTTTTCCAGGGCTTCAAGCAAGGATGAGGCAAGCGACTGAACTACTTAGTCGGCCCTGAATAACGCCTTTTGCGTGAACAAGAGAGGGCCGGATCGCGCTGTACCGATTCATAACAACCGCCGCAGCGGGCGCAAACAAATGAGACTGCCCAATGAGCAATCAAGGCGACCGGGGAAACTGCTGCGGCCGTGGGACGTGGCGGCCACACCGCTGGAACTGGCGCTGGCCAGGGGCCACCGGTGGTTGGCAATGCTGGAGTACGGCAAGTTGAAAAACCTGACTGAAATTGTAGCGCTGGAGGGAGTCGACAACAGCTACGTCAGCCGGATGGTGAATTTGACTAAGCTGGCACCGGACATCGTCGAGGCGATTTTGGAGGATACGCTGCCGGATCACCTGACGCTGTTTGATCTTGCGGTGGACCCGCCTGCGCTGTGGGAGGAGCAGCGGTTACGGATTTGGTGAGACGGGACTGTAAAAGATAGTGATGGCGACTGACTCCAAGACAGCGGGGTGTCTGTAAAGCCAGCACCAGACCGCCCGATCATGTTCGCATAAGCACGGATCGCATACGCGGCATGTCGAGTGACCGGTATTTCAATTACAACGGTCCTCGTAGCTCCTCCCGCTTAAATGACCGGTAGTAATCGCCGCAACTATGACGTCCACTTACCGCGAGTGACTACAACCAGCCTAAATCACAGATTGATACAACAACAGCATCGTCCGCTTTTGGCCGAATCCGGCCGTTGGAATCGCACCTTCCGACGCCCGCTATCGCTGCCTAGGAGTCGTCAACCCTGAGTCGTTTATTCCCAAGGCCGTGGCCGTCGCTTGCTCTGAAGTTCACCCACGTTCATCTCACCCTGAAGTGGAGCAGCGTAGAAGCGGTCGATCATTTCTGGGCTGGTCCGTGCATTGCGAGCCAGGGTCAATGTGTCCACCGTTCGACCAAACATCAATCGGAACATGATGCTGCTGTGACGAAGGCTGTACAAGGTACGGGTTTCGCCAGCGGTGCTGAGTTTCAGACCAGTTACTTCCAGCACAATTTCAAACTGCCTTGCCAGCAGCTTCATGGCGTTGTCGCGTGACGCCGCATCGGGCATGAACACATAGTCCTCGGGGTGGATGTCTCGGCCCAGTTCAAGCGCTTGTCGACGCCTGATGCGTTCATACACTTTCACTGCCCAAGGCATGGTGGTGATGGGAAAAGTGTGCCCCTTACTAGGCGGCAAGCTGAGCCTTAGGTATGTCCACTCCCTGCGAATGATCTCTACATGCTTGTGCTGCATATTGCGAATGTCAGTAGGGCGGATGTAGCTGTTGACCATGAACACGATCAGGTCTGCCAAGTCCTTGGTCATCTCGATGCGCTTGATCAAGCGATCAGCAGGTCCTAACTTGCCACCAGGCTCGCAAAAGTAGGAGCCCTTGGTTTCTTCTGAGTGTGCTCGCCACTCGACTTTCTTGCCAGCCAACTTTTTGGCCACCTTGGTGATTTCTTTGTATTCGCCCACATTGAACCAGCCACGCGGCTTGTCCTCAATGCCCACCTTGGGAAACTCGGGGATGTGCTGGATGAAGCTGTGCCGGGCGGCATGTTGCAAAACCTTGCGTGTGAGCCCCATGTAGGCACCCAGCGTAGAAACACTCAGCTTGGGCACTTGGTTGGACAGCTTCTGCAAAAACTCATCCAGCATCTTGTAGTTGATGCTGAGCACGTCCGTTTGACCGAAAAAGGGCAGGATGTGTTTGTCGTAGCGCAACTGCATGTTGTCATAACTGATCTTGGATAATTGGCTTCGGTTCAGCTTGGCTAATTCACTGTCCATCAGCATCTTGGTGGCTTTGGCGAAAGTCACAACTTCTGCGGCGTTGACCTCGATCGGCAAGCCTTCAAAGTTGCCACCCCTTATGCGAATGGTGATGTCGTCGTAAAAGCGCTTGGCCGCTTCCAACGCGTCTCGCTTGATTTCGGTCTTGGTTGTGCGTTTGAAGATGTGGCTCTCGGCGTAATACCTTACCCACCAGTAGCTGGAAGCCGGAATTTTGAAAATCACCAACTTGCGTGGGTACCCTGGAATTCGCGTGATGGTTTCCTTGATGGGCACAGACCTGTGCCGTTCGTGTGAGTCGGGTTCAATGGCGCGTGGCATGTCAATTTCTCTGCTGTATTCATAAAGTTTGTTTTCTGAACAGCTGGCCAGTCAACCTGAAAGCGGCAGGGCTCCGGTTGATCTGTGGCTTTTAGACGATCGCTGATTTAGTGAGACGCCCTGCAAATTCAACTGCTATTTGCAGAGCGTTCTTCAAACGCTTTCAGCCTCATCTTGAGGTTCGTCAGATGATGAATTCGACTTTGGTGTCCCGACCTTCCATCGATACGTTTCATACCAGGCTTGTAGTTCACTGGTTGCTTTCAGATACTCAGCGTCACCATAGCCTTGCAAAATACGCTTCAATTTCGCTATGTCCGGCTCCAAAATTGTGGTGTCAGAAATTTGAAAATTGATGGCTTTTTCACTGTTGGCTTCCAAAGTTTCCCAAATGTTTTCCACATCACGTTTCATAGAACAAATACTTCTATAAGAATTCATCAATTGCTCTAGTTCGACCATGCACGCATCCGTCAGATTGAAACCGTCAACGATCTGAGCTGAGTGCTTGAGCGTCATGAACAGGTTTGAGTGCACCTGTGCTACGGTTATCAAATAGTCAGAACTGCTGTAGCGCTTCCAGTCATACTCCTCCCCTCTAATCTCACTCAAGTTGTTCAGCAGCCTTTCGAGACTGTGTAATGAGGAGTAGTTGCGTCCACCGCTTTTGTAGTAACGACCATCTGGAATTTGAAGAATCTTTTTGAGGTCCTTTAGTTTTGGAAGTTCAGATTCAAAGTGGGCTTTCATCAAAATCACAGTGGCTTGGCCATAGGGTCCTAAAAAATCACTCATTGGGCGCTCCTCGTTGTTGATTGACCTTTGATAGATTGATCCCCAGCTCATTACGAACCGGGGATCAAATTGGTATTTACAACATGGCTTCTTTGTTCGCCAGGTCATCAATAGAAACACTCAGTGGTGCGCTGTTTGTGAGAGGATGAGTAGCAGAACTGAGGACAGGCAGTCCCGCAGGCTGGTAACCCTTGTCGCCCGGCTGCATGCCCCATCCAGATGTGATACCCCATTTCTCTCGCAACACATCCAACTTGTCTTCCATGCTTTTCAAGTCGTCAGAAAGGCTGGCTTCAGCCACCATGGACAGGATTTGCGTTTCCATGGCTTCGTTCAGCCGGATGAAGCGAACCACACGACGCTCGTGTCCCATGGGGTTCACGCACACAGCAAATTCAAAAGTGCCTTCCTTTTTGCCTTCGCCGACGGTGTTAAGCACGAACTTGTCCTCTACCTGAACTACGGTGTCCGCAACCTTGGCATTGGCCAGTAAGATTTTGCGCAGCAGCTTGGTCTTGGCTTCCTTGTGATCCTTCACAGCCTTGGCCGTGTCTGCGTCCTCTTTTGTCGCAGTGATCTTGGCAATGCCACCCCGGTCCTTGATGTAACCAGGCAATTCAGTGGCCGCCAAGTTCTCGTCAAAAGCCACCTGCAGAACTTTGGAGTAGTTGTAGGCAGTCTGGCGGTCGGTTGGCAGGATAAAACGCAGCACCGTAGTGATCCAAGGCGTGTTGGCCTGGGTCTTGATGTCGTGTTCGCTTTCCAATTGATCACGCATGCGCAGCAAGATGTGGTCGCGCAGTGCTGACTCGTTGATCTGCAGGGCATAGCTGTAGATGGCGCCCAGCAGTGCGTACAACTCTTTTGTTCCACGCACTACGTAGGTCTCAACGTACTGATTGTTCATCTTGGCTAGGTTCTGGGCCTGTCCAAGGATCATGTCCACCTGCACTTCGTTGGCGCTTTTGTCACTGGGACGGCGCTTGTCGGAACCGCCCAAGGCGCGGTTCATCAACAGACCAAAGGAAAACTCATCCACTGGTGTGGTGGTTGCCAGGGTATCGACGGGTGCCCCATTTGCTGCGGGCGGGGTGATGTTTGTGTTTTCTAAGTTCATTTCAACTCCTGTTAAATTTCATAACCATGGGTTCCGTCGACCAGGATTGGTGCGACAAGCTGAGGTTAGGTTTTGGGCCAGGGAGATAGTTCCTTTTTTCGAGGGGTTCGAAAAAATGAAGTTGGAAACTCAGATATCTGCTAATGGTGGAAAGCCATTGATGCAGGCGATTGCTTCGGGTGGCATGACCGCCGCTGGGAGTGAGCCATTCATTTATGGCGGTTACTTGGAAGTCTGGTTCCGATGTTTGAAGTTGTCCAAGCAATACATCCACAACTGCCGCACGGGACTCTTTGGTTCACAAGGGGCAGCGAACACTTTCAAGCTCTTTGGGTGCCTTGAGCATTTCACGTTGCGTGAGTGGTGGCACGAACGTGGTTGCCAAAATTTTGGACGCAGCTTGGCCACATTCAAGGTGCGTTTGGTAGTGGCTCAGCGTAAAAAGACCAGTTGCCGCATAACTCTAGATGTCGATGACGAAACACCTACGGAACTGGTCGGCGATGAGGTCAGTTTTCTGGTTCAGCAGATGAGACTGCTTCAAGCTCAAAGTGGAATGCTTTCCTCAGCACCCAGGGCGTGGTCTATCTACAAAAGCCGCATAACACCTGAGGCCATTAAGCTACACCTTGATGTGCTTGAGGCTCATGACACCATCAAGCACAATGCACCTAGCACCAAACTTTGGCGTATCGGAGAGCAGATTGGCCTAAACCCTAAGGCTAAGACCAAAATTGGTGATGCGCCGAAGGAGCAAATAGACAAGCACATCAAGATGGGGCAAACAGTGAGCGAGTTGGTTAGAAAAGGGCAGGGCTTGGTTGCGAATGCTTGCGACGGTGTTTTTCCGCGCTATTAAATGGGTGGTGATAGAAATATGCTGATTCGGGTGTAGCTAGCTAAGTTAGACCTTGCGGTTTTTTAAGAGCTTTATCGTGCGGATATCTATCGTTCAATAGCATTGTTTCATGCGCACTTGGTGTTCAGCTTTAGGCTGGATGCAGTCGTAGCTACGTGGCAAGTCACCGGCAGTAACCGACCCGATGCGGTCGTCGACGAACCCACAATGAACTTCCGCTCCTGGTTAATAGCGAAGTTCAGAACAGGCGTTCGGCCGCAAATCAGCGGACCTGCAAAAGTCCTAGATTTCCCCGGAGATGCCAAAGCAGGTATGCAGGCAGGCCGAACTCGTGCATCGGCGCGCCCAGCACGACATGGCCATGTGGCTGCATCTCAGCGATCTAGCATCATCCCGAACCATCTATGCGGCTTGCCCGGCTCCAGTGAACGCGGCGCTGAGCGCCGAATTCACTGATTTCAATGACCCCGGCGTGGACTGCATGCATTCACACCGAAGTCATGCGGTCCAATCAAACGGGTCCGTTCAGTAAGTGCTGACCAGCGGCATCTGGCCCGTGCGAACCGCCTCGGCCAGTTCGGTCTTGACCTGCTCGCGGGTCTTGCCCTGGGCCACCGGTTTAGCCGGGTAGCGGCCGGGGAAAAGTTCGTTGGCTTTCTTGCCGCTCTCTTGGTCGACCACGATGTCGCCGGTGCGGATGGCTTCGGCCAGCTCGGCTTTGACTTGCTCGCGGGTCTTACCTTCGACGACCGGTTTGGCCGGGTAGCGGCCAGGGAAAAGTTCATTGGCTTTTTGGCCAGTTTCACCATTGACCACGATGTCGCCGGTGCGGATGGCTTCGGCCAATTCAGCCTTGACCTGTTCGCGGGTTTTGGGGGCCGAGGCATCAAAGGCCAGGGCATGGCCAGCGGACAGGGCTGCCACCACGGCAAGGGTCAGGGCGGAGAGGGTATAGCGGTTCATGATTGGTTTCCTTTCGGTTTCAAGAAACGGCCGGTCTGTCAACATGACGGAGCTTCTGGCCGGGTCGATGGACCTTCGTGTGGAAAGCGCTGCATCGATGGGATGAACTTTAAAATTTCTTTTTCGAAAGAAAAATAGCTAATAAAACATTGGGTCATTTCCAAAAGAGAAATAATGCAAGCTCTTGAAGAGCCTGTAAGGAGCGCTGGATGGACCGACTGCAGTCGATGCGTGTTTTTGAGAGCGTGGTGGACGAGGGCGGCTTTGCCGCTGCAGCGCGGGCGCTGGACATGTCGGCCCCCGTGGTCACCCGGCTCGTGGCCGACCTGGAAGAACACTTGGGCACGAGGCTGTTGCAGCGCTCCACTCGGCGCCTCTCACTCACCGAGGCTGGCCAGCAATACCTCAGCCGCATACGCCACATCCTGCAGGACATCGATGAAGCCGATGCGATGGCGAGTTCGCACACCACCGAGATGGCCGGCGTGCTGCGAATCCAAGCGCCGCCCCTGCTGGCCACCTATGTTGTCGCGCCTTTGCTGGGCCGCTTTCGCAGCCAGTACCCTGCGGTGCGGATCGAGCTGCATGTGTCGCCCGTGGCCGAGCCAGCCATTGAGGACTTCGACATCACCTTGCTCGGCACCGATGACAACTTCGACGCTGACATCGTGGCGCGCAAGGTCATCGAGTCAGAAGCTTTCCTGGTCGCTTCGCCGGCTTATCTGCAGCGCCGGGGGGAGCCACGCAGGCCAGAGGAGCTGGCGCACCATGATTGCCTGAGATCGAAATCGCCCCAAACCCGACCACGCATTTGGCGTTTGTGGAGTCCTCAACGAGAAGAACAATGGCAGGAGGTGGAGGTTCAGCCTGTTTTGTTGTCCAACCACATGGACACGCTGTTGCGCGCTGCGCTTGATGGCGCCGGCATCATGTCTTTGCCCTTGGATATCGCGGCACCTTACCTCTCACAAGGCACTTTGGTTCGGGTGCTCTCTCCCTGGATCACAGGGCGGCTGGCCTTGTATGCGGCATTGCCGAGCCGTAAGTTCATTCCCGACCGGACACGGGTTTTTCTGGAGTATCTGATCGAGCAAACAAAGCTTCAGACCGACAAGGCCTTGAAGGCATTCACTTCAACGAAAGCGGATTCCGTTGGTTGAGCCACCGACGCACGCGGGCCGCGGTTCAGCCTGAAATTTTCAGATGCCTTCAAATGGAGAAAGCGTGTCGATGGACGCCTGCAGACTGACCATCGACGCGCTAGGTCGGTTCCATCACACGGGTTTGGAGTGCGTTTTTCATGAATGCGGCGGCTTGGTTGCTCAATCGGGGCAAATGGGCAATCTGGTCTTGCTCGATGTGCTGCAGCACCATTTCGTTGATTCCACCAATCAGCCCAGTGGCCAGCCATTGCGGGATCGGAGTTGAGCGATGGTTGGCGGCGGCCGCCAGAAGTACCCCCGCTAGTCTTTCCATTGCCAAGCGCCTGGCGACCAGCCCAGCAGGTCCAAGCGCAAGGATCTCCACAAACAACGCGCGCAGTAGCAAGGGATTGGCGGCCAAGGTCTCCAGATAGAGCCTGATGGTCAGATCAATCTGCGAACTCCAATCTCGCTTGGGATCGATGCTGGCACGCAGCGTGGCCTCGATCTTTTGCGCAGAGTGGTTGAACAGCGCGATCAGGCAGTCGGTCTTGTCCTTGAAGTATTGGTAGAAGGTCCTCTTGGACACATTCGCCTCGCGAACGATGTCTGAAGTCGTGAGTTGCGCGTACCCGTGAGCAGTGACCGCGCGTGCCATTCCCTCCAGCAACCGGGTGCGGTGTTCATCGTCAGGGATCTGTGGTCGGCTCATGGTTCGAGTATCTCATGCTCGGTACTTGACAGTACCGAAAATCGGCGTAGAATTTTGATTATGGTACCGATTGGTACCGAACTAGAGAATGCCATGTTGAATCAACAAAATCGATTGCTTGCCAGGCTGACACTCAGTGCCTTGATGGGGGTGGCAGCTTGCCTTCCCACGCTGACACATGCCGAAGCTCTCAACTTCGAAGAAGCCGCCCATCGACTGCAAGCCAATTCAGATCGCCTGGCAATGACTCGCTTTTCTGTTGAGAGCGCACAATTAAAAGAGCAGGCCACTCGGCATCTGGGTGGTCCCGTGGTGACCGCAGGAGCTGCGGCTTTCCGCTTCCAGGGCGCCGTACAGGGCATTGATCTGACCCCCCTGACGCACACGATCGGTTCGTCGATTGCAGCGTTGCCGGCGCCGCTGGCGGCCGGTCTGACACGCCTGCCGCCACTTCCGAACAGCCTCGATCTGAGCACGCAGCGCAGTGGCAATACCTCATCAGTCTCGGCCATATTGCCGATCTACACCGGGGGCGCCACCACGGCAATCAAACAGGCCTTGCAAGCCAAAACCGAAGAGGCCCGGGCAGACGGCCGCCAGGTACAACAGGAAGTGTTCAATGAGTTCGTGCAGCGCTACTTCGGCGCCCAACTGGCTGAACGCGTCGCCGGATTGCGTGAAGTGGCCTACCGAACCGTCTCGGAGCATGACGCCGCCACGCAGCGAATGCTGGAAGCAGGTCTTGTCGCACAGGTCGAGCGACTACAGGCTCGCGCAGCGATGGAGGATGCCAAGCGTAACGCCCTGAAGGCCCGGGATGACGCTGAATTAGCCTCGACGGCGTTGGCCAGAACCCTTCGCAACAATGAGCGGATTCAACCGATGAGCCCGCTGTTCGTGATCAGTTCGCCGATCGAGCCGCTCGGCTACTTCACTGACGCGGCCCTGGAACGTCACCCGGGATTGGCCAAGGTGGCTGCCAAGAAGCGTGAAGCCGAGCAAATTCATGCGCTGGAAGAGTCTCAGAAGAAGCCTGCGGTGTTCGCCTTTGGCCAACGCCAACTGCGCTCCTCGGACCAGGCCAATTGGGTTGTGGGCGTCGGGGTCAGCTGGAGGTTGTGGGGTGGCGTGGACCGCTCCTTAATGAGCGAAGCCTCTCACCGGCTCATCGAGATGGCGGACAGCCAGGACAAGCAAGCCCGAAATGACATTGCCTTGCTGGTCGAGAAACGTTGGATGGCCGTCGACCAAACCCGGCGCCAGTTCCTTGCGCTGACCCCGAGTCTGGAGTTGGCCAATGCAGTCCTCCAACTCAAGACCAAGGGCCAGAAGGCGGGTACCAACTCCACGCTGGAACTGATCGACGCCGAAGTGAACCTGGCCAAAGCCAAAACGGAACAGGCGCAAGCGGCTTACGACTATGTCAAGGCGCTCGCCGATCTCCTTGAAGTGTCTGGCCTGTCCGATCAATTCGGCAGTTACATGGCTCGTGCCGATCTGAAAGTGCAATGAGATGAACAAGAAACTACCCATCACTCTGGCCATCATCGGCGCAGTCACCGTTCTCAGCGTGGGCCTATGGAAGGCCCAACAGCCTGGCGCCGAGGCGTTCCAGGGGCAAATGGAGGTTCAGGAAGTAGACGTCGCTTCCAAGGTCAGTGCCCGGATCGCGGACATCTTGGTCAAGGAAGGGGATGTCATCACGGTCGGCTCGCCGCTGATTCGCCTGGACAGTCCTGAGGTGACCGCAAAACTGGCGCAGGCCACTGCGGCCCAGGAGGCTGCGCAGGCCACCGCGGCCAAGGCACAAAATGGCGCCCGCCCCCAGGAGGTGGAAATCGCCCGTCTGAACTGGCAGCGCGCATTGGCGGCGGCGGACCTGGCACAGGCGTCGTTCAAGCGGATCGAAGGATTGGCCAGGGACGGCTTGATCGCTGCGCAAAAGCGCGACGAGGCCGAAGCCAATTTCAAGACAGCCCGCGATCAAGCCCTGGCTGCACAGGCCCAATACGAGATGGCTCGCGCCGGGGCCCGTGCCGAGGACAAGCAAGCTGCCGCCGCACAGGCGCGTCAATTGGCTGGAGTCGTAGCTGAAGTCCAGGCGGCCAAGGCCGAGACGGAACTCAAGAGCCCAGTGGCCGGCGAAGTCGTCAAGGTGCTGGGGCGCGTGGGTGAAATTTCGCCCCAAGGCGTCCCCGTGGTCACGGTTGCCAACATGGCAGATCAGTGGGTGGTGCTCAACGTGCGCGAAGACAAACTCGACAAGTTCGCCGTCGGCAAAGAATTCGATGCCACCTTGCCTGCCCTGAAAGGCCGTAAGGTTCGCTTCAAGGTCTACCGGGCAGCAGTCCTGCCTGATTTCGCCACGTGGCGTGCCACCAGGTCCGATCAGGGCTTTGACATCAAGACCTTCGAGGTGCGTGCCCGCCCGTCCCAAATGATTGAGGGCGTTCGCCCTGGCATGTCCGTGCTGGTCGAGTGAATTGACCATGCGCCACTTCTTCAACAGCACCAGGCGGGAGGTCCATCGCCTTGGTCAAAGTCCCTGGGACTTGGCGATGGTGACGTGGGTGCCTGTATTGGCCGTGGTGTTGGTCGTTTGGATATTCTCAAGCGCCATCCCCAGGAATCTGCCTGTTGGCGTGATGGATGAAGACCATTCCGCGCTATCGCGACAACTGGTCCGCATGCTCAACGCCTCGCCTGGCATGCAAGTGGTGGACGAATTCGACAGCGAGTCCTCGGTCCAACTTGCCCTAAGAGAGGTGCGGGTCTACGGGATGATCAACATCCCCCGGGACTTCGAGAGAGACATCAAGCGTGGGATAAAGGCGGAGGTCATTCTGCGTCACAACGCTCAGTTCGCCACGCATTCGAGTCTGCTGCAGCGGGATGTACGCACGGTGGTTGGGACCCTGGCCGCCGGCATCGAAATGTCTGCTCGAAACAAGCGAGGTGAATCGGCCCAACAGGCCAAGGTCAGCTTTAACCCGATCCAAATCCAATCAATCGCGTTGTTCAACGGGTCTGGCAACTACGAAAAGTACCTGACTGCCGCCGCGATCCCCGCCATCCTTCACATCCTCGCGATGACGGCTGGGGCATGGGCGGTCGGCCGTGAGTTCAGGGATAGGACGCTGGGGCAGTGGCTGCAGCACGAGGGGCCGCGGGCCGTCGGAGCAGCCCTGCTGGGCAAGCTGGCGATTCCTTGGGTGACTCTGACCAGCGTGGGAGCCGCAGCGCTCTGGTACATCACGGCCGGGCGTGGCTGGGACATCTCTGGGAGCCTTCTCTGGATCTTCTTGGCCATGACCTTACTGATGGCGCTATCGCTGGCCGCGGGTGCAGCGGCGGCCACTCTGACCAAGTCCTTGCGCACTGCGTTGTCCGTCACGGGGCTTTTGACCGCCCCGGCATTCGCGTTCAGCGGTATGAGTTTCCCGCTGAGTGCGATGCCTGACAGTGCTCGAATGTGGGCGACCTCAATGCCGTTCACCCACTACATCCGATTGCAGACCGAGCAATTGCTGATGGGCTTAACCTTCGGCGCGAGTGCCGCCACACCTGCTGTATTCCTGCTGGCCACCCTCGGGTTGCTCGGGCTGGCGGCCTTGGGCTTGGTCCAGGCTCGCGACAAGCCATCGACCTGGGGAGCGCGTTGACATGACCTCGCACCATCCCACTTCGCTGAGGTCAGGGTTCGTCGCAACGCTGAGGGACGTCTTGCGCGACAAGGGCGCATTGATGATCTTTGTGGCTGCGCCCCTGTTCTATGCTTTCTTCTACCCCTGGTTCTTTGGCCCGGAGGTCGTGACCCGGATCCCGGTGGCGGTTGTCGACCAGGATCACTCGGCGCTTTCACGCTCGATTCATCGTCTGGCACTTGCCAATCCTCGCATCGAGGTCAAGGCAGTTGGGGCGGATGAGCGAGCCGCGCAAGCCGCCATGAGCCGTGGTGAGATTGATGGCTATCTGGTCCTGCCCGACGACCTGAAAGCCCATGTTGCCAGGGGAATGCCCGCTATGGTGACCGTGGTCTCGAACGGGGCCTATCCCCTCATCAGCAAGGCAGTTCAGTACGGCTTTTCTGAGGCCGTGGGCGCAGCCTCGGCAGGTGTTGAGATCAGGCAGCGAGAGGCCAAAGGACAGAGTCCCCGCCAAGCCGGCGAGAGCCGCACTCCCGTGGATTTCCGGGCCATGGCGCTGTTCAACCCTACAGAAGGCTATAGCAGCTTCATTGTTCCTGCCGTTGCCTTGTTCATCATGCACCAGACCCTCCTGATGGGCGTGGGTATGCTGGTGGCGACCTGGGTCGAACGAGGCGCGGCTCATGCCAGTCCAATGGCCTGGATCGGGCGCTGGCTGGCATTCCTGTTGCCGGGATTGGTGTCTGGCCTGTTCTATTTCGGATGGGTCTTTTGGCTCTACGGTTACCCTCGCGCTAACAACGTGGCTGGCTCCCTAGTTTTCCTGGTCCTGTACGTGTCGGCCATCGTGACGCTGGGGTCACTTGTGGGCCTGTGGTGTAGAGATCGCGAACGGGTCCTTCAAGTCCTGCTTTTTTCGACATTGCCGATGGTGTTTCTTGCCGGATTTTCCTGGCCGCCAGAAGCGTTGCCGCTCCCGTTGCAGTATCTGCGGTGGTTGATACCGACAACGTCTGGAGTGCAGGCTGCATTGCGCCTGAATCAAATGGGAGCCCCTCTGCAAAGCGTGATGCCCTATCTCGGTTGCCTGTTGGCACTGACCGTGGTGGCCGGCAGCTTCGTCTTGAAATTCGGCGGTAAGCCGCAGGGCGATTGAGGACGGAGATACTTGCACACGCGCAGGCAATGGGCTGCTGTGAAGGCACGCTGCTGGTTCGAGGAAGAGCCACGCGTCGACTTCATCCGCAATATCGCCCCCTGGGACGCCGACGATCTGGACGCTGATCGCAGCCGAGGATTGCGATTGGACCCTGAGCGGCCGTTGATCAAAGTTCTGCTGATGGCAGCTTCTGGCCGGTAGCAGCCAGCAGGTCTGAGCCAACGATAGTTCCCGTTGCGACGCCGATATCCTCAGCTGCCAGCCTGTGGCCTGTCGGTATGCGTTAAGAACCAAGGGACCGCAGAGGTCCCCCGCGTCAGCCCTCCGCTGCGTTCAAGCCATCACTTGCCGAACCACTTGGCCACGTACTGCCATGTGCGCAGCAACAGACCGGCGCGCTCCACATCGGCCTGCGCCACGAGCGGGGTTTCGCCCAGCGGCTTGCCGTTCGAGGTGGCGACCACCTTGCCGACCACGGCGCCCTTGGCCACGGGCGCTTCCAGGCCCGGTTTCAGTTCCACCGTGGCCTGCACCTGCTGGCCGCGTGGCACGGTAAGCATCCATGGCGCGCCCAGGACCGCACCCACGGTGTCGGCCTTGCCAAAGCTCACCTTGGCCGTTGTGACCACTGCACCTGGCTGGATCGGGACAGCTTTTTCGAAGCTGCCAAAGCCCCAGCCGAGCAGCGTGCGCGTGTGGTCGGCTCGTGCCTGTGCGCTGTGGGTGTTGAGGATGACCGAGATCAAGCGCATATCGTTGCGCTTGGACGAAGTGACCAGGCAATAACCGGCCTCAGCGGTGTGGCCGGTCTTGAGGCCGTCCACAGTGGGGTCGGTGTAGAGCAGGGCGTTGCGGTTGCCTTGCTTGATGCCGTTGTATTTGAAATCGTGTTCGGCGTAGATGGGGTAGTACTCGGCGCTGTCGCGAATGATGGCGCGCGCCAGTATGGCGAGGTCACGCGCGGAGGACTTGTGCTCCGGATCGGGCAGACCCGTAGGGTTGACGAACTGGGTGTACGTCATACCAAGGCGCTGGGCCTCGGCGTTCATCAGCTTGGCAAAGCCGGCCTCTGAACCGGCCATGTGTTCGGCAATCGCTTTGGAGGCATCGTTGCCTGACTGGATGACAATGCCGCGCAGGATGTCAATGACGGTGGCCTGGCTATTGAGCGGCAGGTACATGCACGACTCGGTGCCCGAGAGAAAGTCTTGGCTTGCAGGGTGTGGTTCGGTAGAGCATCGATTGTCGCGGATTGGGGGCGGGTTTCTTGGGATGGCTGCCGATTGGCAGTCACCGCCGCTTCAGCGCCGCTCTGCCTCGCGCCAGCTGGCCGCGCCCAGCAAGATGATCTGCAACTGCTGTACGAAGTCCTGCACCATCGCCTGCTCGGACTGAGGCTCGTCGGCGGGCAGATCCAGAACCTCGGGGGCGGCGGCCAGCAGGGTGTTGACCATCAGGCCGCAGACCATGTGCAGGCTGGCCTGCGACAGGCCCTGGTAGGCCTCCAGCGGCGCCAGGTCGCGTGCCGTGTCGTCCACAAAACGCTGCACCTCGTGGCGGATCGCCAGCCGCAGCACCCGGCTGCCACCCGCGCGCTCGCTCGAGATGAAGCGGAACAGCACCCGGTTGTCGCGCACGTACTGCAGGTACACCTGCACCGACTGGCGCACCACGCTGGTCTGGGCCGAACTCGGCTGGCGCGCCTGGCGCAGCAGGCCGCGAAGCGTGGCCCCCACCTCGTCCACCAGGCTCAGGCCCAGCTCGTCTGGGCTGCGAAAGTGCCGGTAAAACGCATTGGGCACCATGCCGGCCTCGCGCGCGATCTCGCGGATGCCCAGGCTGGTGAAGCTGCGTCCCTCGCCGATCAACCGCAGCGCGGCCTGCACCAGGCTTTGGCGGGTCAGGTCCTTGCGGTCTTGCCGGCTCAGCGGCGGCTCGGGCGTGGCGGGGGCGGGGGTGTCGGGACGGGCGTTCGGCATGGACGGATTTGGCGGTTTGGGTTTTTCGGTGTACGATCGTACACAAACAAAGGAGCCCTGTCCATGTCCGACGCTTACCTCAACTTTGCCAACTCGGCCTTTGGCGCGCGCCTGGCCGGCATGCTGGGCCTGCCGCGTCCCGTGCCGCTCGAGCGGTTCGAAGCCGGCCAACCGGTGGTTGCTGGCGACGTGCTGGTCGGCGCCGGTGGTACGCCCGAACTGCTGCCCGCGCTGCTGGCTGCCTTCCGCGCCATGCGGGCCGCCACCGTGGCGCACCGCAGCGTGCAGGGCTGGACCGCGATGGCCAACCAGGCCGGCTTGATGAGCGGGCTGTGGAGCACCGGCGAGCAGCCGGGCGGTCCCCTCAAGGCCGTGGTGTTTGACGCCACCGGCCTGGCCACCGTGGCCCAGGCCGAGGCGCTGTACCAGTGCTTCCACGACGCGGTGCGCTCACTGCAAAGCTGCGGCCGCGTGCTGGTGCTGGGCCGCCCGCCCGAAGCCTGCCCGGTTGCCGAGCAGGCCACGGTACAGCGCGCTCTGGAAGGTTTTGTGAAATCGCTGGCCAAGGAGGTCAAGCGCGGCATTGCGGTGCAACTGGTCTATGTGGCGCCGGGAGCCGAGGCGCAACTCGAAGGCACACTGCGCTTCTTTTTGTCGCCGCGCAGCGCCTATGTGTCGGGCCAGGTGGTGCGGCTGGCACCCTTTGAGGCCCCGGCCCCGAGCGACTGGGTGCAGCCGCTGGCGGGCAAAAAGATTTTGGTGACCGGCGCGGCGCGCGGCATTGGCGCGGCCATTGCCGAAACCCTGGCGCGCGATGGCGCCCAGGTGGTCTGTCTGGACGTGCCGCAGGCCCAGGACGCCTTGCAGGCCGTGGCCGAGCGGCTGCAGGGCCGCGCGCTGGCGCTCGACATTGCCGATCCGGCGGCCGCCGGGCAGATCGCCCAGGCGGCCCTGGCTGACGGCGGCTGGGACGGCGTGGTGCACAACGCCGGCATCACCCGCGACAAGACCATCGCCAAGATGCCGCCGCACCTGTGGCAGACGCTGGTGCAGGTCAACCTGGTGGCGCAGCAGGCGATCAACCAGGCCTTGCTGGAGCGGGGCGCGCTCCAACCCCAGGCACGGCTGGTGTGCGTGTCGTCCATCTCGGGCATTGCCGGCAACCTGGGGCAGACCAACTACGCGTTTTCCAAGGCTGGCGTGATCGGCCTGGTGCACAGCCAGGCGCCGCGCCTGCCCCGCGGCATGGCCATCAACGCGGTGGCGCCGGGCTTCATCGAAACGCAAATGACCGCCGCCATCCCGCTGGCCATCCGCGAAGCCGGCCGGCGCATGAATTCCATGGGGCAGGGCGGCCAGCCGGTCGATGTGGCCGAAACCATCGCCTGGCTGCTCAGCCCCGCCTCGCAGGGCGTGAATGGGCAGGTGGTGCGCGTGTGCGGCCAAAGCCTGCTGGGGGCTTAAGGTGCAGCGCCAGAACATCACACCCGCCAGCACGCTGAGCAACTTGGCCCGTGCGCTGGCCAGCAGTTTCAAGCGCCCCGGGCCGGTGCGCGCGCTGGCCCCGGTCACGCTGGTGCTGCCGCGCGTCGTGGTCGACGCCGCGCACCTGGCGCGTTACGCCGAGGTCTGCGGTTTTGCCCCGAGTGCGCAAGCGCCGCTCACCTACCCGCAGATGCTGACTTTCCCCCTGGTCATGACCTACATGACTTCGCCCGCCTGCCCCTGGCCTGCCATGGGCACGGTGCACCTGGCCAACGCCATCACCCAGCATGCGCCGCTGGCCGCAGGCGATGCGGTGCGGGTGGAGCTGAGCAGCGGCGAGCTGCTGGCGCACGACAAGGGGCAGGTGTTCACGCTGCACCTGCGCGTGCTACGCGAGTCAGATGGCGAGGGCGATGGTCAATGCGTCTGGCAGGCCACACAAACCCTGCTGCGCCTGGGCGTGAAGTCGCCCGTGGGCGCACCGTTCAACGGCGCCGTGGGGCCGGAACTCGCCCTGACCCAGGCCGGTGCATTCGACGCCCCCGCCGACACCGGCCGCCGCTACGCCCCGGTGTCGGGCGACTACAACCCCATCCACCTGTCGGCGCTGAGCGCGCGCTTGTTCGGCTTTCCGCGCGCCATCGCGCATGGCCTGTGGACGCAGGCGCGCGCGCTGGCCCTGTTGCAAGCCGCCGCGCCGGCCACTGTGCTGCAAGCCGCTTCGCTCACCACCGTGTTCAAGCGGCCCGTGCTGCTGCCGACACGCGCCTCGCTCTGGCAGGCGCAGGCCAGTACAGGCCAGACCGTGTTCGAGGTGCGCGACGCACGCGGCGAGCAGGTCCATCTGCGTTCCGAACTCCGCGCCGAACCCGCGCATCAACCCACCATTTCCTGAGCCCCACCATGACCCCCAACAGCACCCTCCGTCGCGTCGCCATCGTGGGTGGCAACCGCATCCCGTTTGCACGCTCCAACACCGCCTACAGCCGCGCCTCCAACCTCGATATGCTCACGGCCACGCTGCAAGGCCTGGTGGACCGCTTCAACCTGCATGGCCAGCGCCTGGGCGACGTGGCCGCAGGCGCGGTGATGAAGCATTCGCGCGACTTCAACCTGGTGCGCGAAGCCGTGCTCTCCACCACGCTCTCGCCCGAGACCCCGGCCTTCGACCTGCAGCAGGCCTGCGGCACCGGGCTGGAGGCCGCCATGCTGGTGGCGCACAAAATTGCGGTGGGCCAGATCGAATGCGGCGTGGCCGGCGGGGTGGACACCACCTCGGACGCGCCCATCGCCGTCAATGACCAACTGCGCCGCACCCTGCTCGATGTTTCGCGCGCGCGCAGCCCCTGGCAGCGCCTGCAGCGGGCGCTGCGCATCCGCCCGGGGCAGTTCTTCCAGCCCGAGCTGCCGCGCAACGGCGAGCCGCGTACCGGCCTGTCGATGGGCGAACACGCCGAACTCATGGCCCGCGAATGGGGCATCACGCGCGAAGCGCAAGATGCCCTGGCCCTGCAAAGCCACCACAACCTGGCGCGCGCCTATGGCGAAGGTTTCTTTGTCGACCTGATGACGCCCTTCCTGGGCGTGAAGCAGGACAACAACCTGCGCCAGGGCCTGAACGCTGAACAGCTGGCCAAGCTCAAGCCGGTTTTCGACCGCAAGGTGGCGCCCGGCCAGGGCACGCTGACGGCAGGCAACGCCACACCGCTGACCGATGGCGCCTCGGCCGTGCTGCTGGCCAGCGAAGCCTGGGCGGCCGAGCGTGGTCTGCCGGTGCTGGCCTACCTCACGTTCAGCGAGGTGGCGGCGGTGGACTTTTTCAACCCCGACCCGGCCAAGAAAGAAGGCCTGCTGATGGCCCCCGCCTACGCCGTGCCGCGCATGCTGGCGCGCGCTGGGTTGACGCTGCAGGACTTCGACTTTTATGAAATCCACGAAGCCTTTGCCGCCCAGGTGCTGTGCACCCTGCAGGCGTGGGAAGACCCGGCGTTTTGCCGCGACAAGCTCGGCCTGGCGCAGCCGCTGGGCGCCATTGACCGCAGCAAACTCAATGTGAACGGCAGCTCGCTCGCCGCCGGTCACCCGTTTGCCGCCACCGGCGGGCGCATTGTGGCCACGCTGGCCAAGCTGCTCGCGCAAAAAGGCAGCGGGCGCGGTTTGATTTCCATCTGCGCCGCTGGCGGCCAGGGCGTCGTGGCCATTCTGGAGAAATGAGCATGTTGAACTACAAAGCCCCGCTGCGCGACATGCGCTTTGTGATGAACGAGGTGTTCGACTACCCGGCGCACTACCGCGCGCTGGGCAGCGGCGAAGACGCCTCGCCCGAGGTGGTGGACGCCATTTTGGAGGCCGCCGCCACCTACTGCGAAGAGGTGCTGGCGCCGCTCTACGTCTCGGGCGGCGAAGAGGGCTGCCACTTTCAGGCGGGCGAGGTCACCACGCCCAAGGGCTTCAAAGCGGCGTATGCGCAGTTCGTCGAGGGCGGCTGGCAGGGCCTGTCGTTCCCCACGGCTTACGGCGGGCAGGGCCTGCCCGTGTCGCTCAACCTGCTCAAGAGCGAGATGATGGGCACGGCCAACTGGGCCTTCAGCATGTACCCCGGTCTGAGCATCGGCTGCATCAACACCATCTTGCAGTACGGCACCGAGGCCATGCGCCAGCAGTACCTGCCCAAGCTGGTGGCGGGCGAGTGGGGCGGCACCATGTGCCTGACCGAGCCGCAGTGCGGCTCTGACCTGGCGCAGGTCAAGACCCAGGCCAAACCGCTGGGCGACGGCAGCTACGCCATCACCGGCACCAAGATCTTCATCTCCAGCGGCGAGCACGACTTGACCGACAACATCGTGCACATCGTGCTGGCGCGCCTGCCCGAGGCGCCCGCCGGCACGCGCGGCATTTCGCTGTTCATCGTGCCCAAGTTTCTGGTGGGCGAGGGTGGTGCTTTAGGCACGCGCAACGCGGTGCACTGCGGCTCGATCGAGCACAAGATGGGCATCAGCGCCAGTGCCACGGCGGTGCTCAATTTCGACGGCGCCATCGGCACCCTGATCGGTGAACCGAACAAGGGGCTGGAGGCCATGTTCACCTTCATGAACACCGCGCGCATCGGCACCGCCATCCAGGGCGTGGCCCATGCCGAGCTGGCTTACCAGGGCGCGCTGGCCTATGCCTGCGAGCGCCGTTCCATGCGCGCGCTCTCGGGCAAAAAGGAGCCCGAGCAGGTGGCCGACGCCATCGTCTGGCACCCCGACGTGCGGCGCATGCTGCTCACCCAAAAAGCCATCGCCGAAGGTGGCCGCGCCATGATCTACGGCGCCGCGCAACTGGCCGACAAGATGTTTGCCGCTGCCTGGGCCGGCGACCAGGCCGGCTACAAGCGCCACGACGGCGAACTGGGTTTCTTCACCCCCATCCTCAAGGGCTTTTTGACCGAAATGGGCCTGGAAGCCGCCAACCTGGGCATGCAGGTGTACGGCGGGCACGGTTACATCCGCGAGCATGGCATGGAGCAGATCGCGCGCGATGCCCGCATTGCCACGCTGTACGAAGGCACCACCGGCATCCAGGCGCTGGACCTGCTGGGGCGCAAGGTGCTGCTGCAAACGCGCGGCCAGTGCGTGCGCGACTTCACCGCCCAGATGTGGGTGCTGGCCCGGCCGGGCCTGCTGGCTGGGGGCTTGCGTGGCCGCATGGCCCGCGCCCTGGCGCGCCGCGCCGTGCAATGGAATACGCTCACCCTGCGCCTCATGCTCAAGGCCAAGGCCGACCCGGAGCAAGTGGGCGCGTCGTCGGTGGACTACCTGATGTATTGCGGCTACGTGATGATGGCCTACCACTGGGCGCTGATGGCCCAGCGCGCCGAGCAGGCCCTGCACAGCGGCCAGGGGCCAGAGTCAGCGGCGTTCTACCAGGCCAAGCTGCAAACCGCGCAGTTCTACTTTGAACGCCTGCTGCCCCGCGCCGACGCCCACCACCGCATGGCGCTGGCGCCGGCCAGCACGCTGCTGCAGATGCCGGTGGCGGCGATGGCGGGTTGAACCCGCTTCACCGCTTGGCGGCATGGACAGCAATGTATCTCAATGGATACAGAGCGCCATAAAAACGATCTATGCGCCAACTGAAGGGGTAACCGATGACTGCACTCAAACTGCGGAAATGGGACAGCGCCCAACACCTCAAGACCGAAGAGGACATGGCGCTCTATATGGAGGCCTGCCTGCAAGAGGCAGGGGATGATGCTGCCAAGGCCCTGGGCACCATTGCCCGGGCCAAGGGCATGTCGCAACTTTCGCGCGGACGGGCCTGGGCAGGGACAGCCTCTACAAGGCGTTGTCAGGGGAGGGCAACCCCAGCTTTGCCACGATCCTGAAAGTCACGGCGGCGCTGGGCATCCAGCTCCACGCACAGCCCATGCAGGCGGGGTAAGCGTGATGGGTGTTGGGGTAGGAGCGTTTGTGGCTCATGCCCTGTAAAGGCTGAAAGCGGGCTACCGTATGGGTTCAATGATCGGCAGCAGCCGACCCCAAGCAGTCGGTGAGCAGCGTTTGCTGCATGTCCGCCTTTCAATTCATCGATACGGCAGTTGTGTAACGGTAGGCTTCTAATTCTTTTTACGATGGACAGCAACCATCACCTTCGCAATCGCTTCGAACTCGGCCGAGTGGGCGGATGTGGCGCGAGTCACCAATGCAATTACCCGCTTGGGGGCAGGGTTTGCCAGAGGCATTGCTTTGAGCGATAGATTTTGAAGAAGGCCGCTCTTGATCGCCATCTCCGGCAGTAAGGCCACGCCCATGCCTGAGGCGACCATCTGAACCAGCGTCAGTAGACTGGTGGCTTCCATTCCGTCCACACTGGCAACCTCTGCCGTCCGGCAGGCCTGCAGAGCGTGGTCGCGCAGGCAATGCCCTTCCTCGAGCAGCAGCAACCGCTCCGTCCATGCGCTGCTGAGCTGGATCGCTTTGCCGGTGATGGCGGGGTCTTGCTCTCGTCCCACCAGCCAGAACTTGTCCTTGTAGAGCGGTTGCACGCGCAGGTCATCCGTGTCGTAGGGCAGTGCGATCAGTGCGAAGTCCAGCTGGCGGTCGCGCAGCCGCTCCAGCAGATGGGCGGTCAGGTCTTCGCGCAAGGCCAACTGCAGCTGCGGGAATTTCTCGCGAAGGGCGGGCATGACAGTCGGCAGCACAAATGGGGCAATGGTGGGGATCACACCCAGGCGCAGCTGCCCTTGCATGGGTCGTGACGCGTCCGATGCAAAGTCGCTCAGGTCTTCGGCAGCAGCCAGCACCTGCCGCGCACGGGCCACCACCTCTTTGCCTACCGCCGTCAGCGCCACGGTCTGTTTGTCCCTCTCCACCAGTTGCACACCCAGGGTGGATTCGAGTTCCTTGAGTCCCGTGCTCAGGGTGGACTGGCTCACAAAACTCGCTTCGGCTGCGCGGGTGAAGTTCAGGTGCTCGGCCAGGGCCAGCAGGTAGCGCAGTTGTCTCAGAGAGGGCAGGGCAGCCATGGTCGGGTTCCTTGGGGCTTTGTTATCTGAATTTTAGATTGATTCAATTGAAATTATGCGTTGGACCGATTGATCGCCGAAATCCACAATTCATCCCATCGCAACACATCTTCACCACCAAGGAGCTTAAAAATGGCACGTCCCGAAATCAAAACCTGGCAGAACCTCGAAGCCGCATTCGCGGGCGAATCGATGGCCCACATCAAGTACCGTTACTTCGCCAAGCTGGCCCGCGCCGCAGGCGACGAAGACACGGCCCGCATCTTCGAGCAGACCGCTGATCAGGAAGTGATGCACGCCTTTGGTCACCTCGACCTGCTCTACCCCGCGGCCGACATCACCCCCGCCAAGGCATTGCAGATCGCCATCGAGGGCGAGACCTACGAGTACAGCGAGATGTACCCCGGTTTCCGCCAGACGGCGGTCGAAGAAGGCAACGCTGCGGCCGTGGCCGAGATCGACGAGCAGATCAGCGAGTCGAAAGAACACGCCGGCCAGTTTAAGGCCGTGCTCGAAAAAGCTGCCAAGCGCTTTGCCGCACTGGCCAAGGTGGAAGAGCGCCATGCCAACCACTACCAGAAGGCCCTCGACGCCATCCAGGCCTGAGCCTTTCTTTTACCTCATTTCACATTCTTAAATTCTGGAGAACACCATGAAAGTCTGGCAATGCATTGTGTGCGGTTTCATCTACGACGAAGCCCAAGGTATCCCTGAAGACGGCATCGCTGCCGGCACTCGTTTTGAAGACATTCCCGAAGACTGGGAATGCCCCGATTGCGGCGTGGCCAAGGCCGACTTCGAAATGGTTGAGATTGGTTGAACGAGCAGGAGCCCTGGATGATTGCACCCGCTCAAAACCTGGTGATCGTGGGTTCGGGCCTGGCCGCCTGGACGGTGGTGCGCGAGTTGCGCAAACTCGATGCCCACACCTCCATCACCCTCGTGACCCGCGACAACGGCGACTTATACAGCAAGCCCATGTTGTCCAATGCCCTGAGCAGCGGCAAAACCGCAGCCCAGCTGGTCAGCACCACGAGTGCTGCCATGGCAGAGCAACACGGGGTCAAGTTGATGGCGCACACCGAGGTGACGGCGATTGATCCGGTGGCCTGCACCATCAGTACAAGTCAGGGTACGGTGGCTTACAGCCGCCTGGTGCTGGCCCTGGGGGCGGACGCGGTGCGCCTGCCTTTGCAGGGTGACGCCGCAGATCGGGTGCTCTCGGTCAACGATTTGCAGGATTACGCTGCATTCCGAGAGCGGCTCCAAGGTGCTCGCCGCGTCACGGTCATCGGCGCTGGCCTCATTGGCTGTGAATTCGCCAATGACCTTGTCGCGGCTGGCTACGAAGTGGACGTGGTCGACCCGGGCACCCAGCCCCTGGGGCGCTTGCTGCCACCCGAAGCTGGCGACCTGCTGCAGCGTGCACTGAGCGACGCAGGTGTCCGCTTTCACTGGGGCTCGTCAGTGCAGGCCGTTCATGCGCAGCCCGGAGACTTGCAGCTTGAACTGGCAAACGGCCAACGTCTGGGCACGGATGTGGTGCTGTCGGCTGTGGGTCTGCGCCCGCGCACCGCGCTGGCACAAGCAGCCGGACTGCAAACGGCGCAAGGCATTGTCGTCAACCGCCAGTTGCAGACTAGCCAGCCAGACATTTATGCCCTGGGCGATGTGGCCGAAGTCGAGGGACGCAGCCTGCCCTACGTCATGCCGCTCATGCAGGCGGCGCGCACGCTGGCCGCGCACCTGGCGGGGCAGGCTGCATGCCTGCGCTACCCGGCCATGCCGGTGGTCGTCAAAACTCCGGCACTGCCGGTGGTGGTGTCGCCACCGGCCTCGGGTGTGGCAGGCCAGTGGCAGATCGAGACGAGCACCGATGGGGTGGATGCCCGCTTTGTGGGCCACGATGGCACTCTGCTGGGATTCGCCCTGGCAGGCCAGGCTACAACGAACAAAACTGCTTTGCAGAAAAGCTTGCCAGCGCTGCTGGCGTGAATTGATTTTTTAACCCCTGAAATGGAGAAATGACATGACCACGAAACTCGACAAAGTCCTCTACACCGCCAAGGCACGTACGACCGGAGGCCGCGATGGCCGCGCCGTGTCCGACGACGGCTTGCTTGATGTGAAACTCGCTCCGCCAAAGGAACTGGGTGGCATGGGCGGCGCGACCAACCCCGAGCAGCTGTTTGCGGCGGGCTACTCGGCCTGCTTCATGGGCGCACTCAAGCATGTGGCCGGCATGAAGAAGGTAGCCGTGCCTGCTGATGCCAGCATTGAAGCCAGTGTGGACATCGGCCCGATCTCCCAGGGCTTCGGCATTGCCGTGCAGATGACCATCAACCTGCCGGGGCTGGACCGTGCGGTGGCGCAGGACTTGGTGGATACAGCGCACCAGGTGTGCCCGTATTCGAACGCGACGCGCGGCAACATCGTGGTCGATCTGACCTTAGGGTGATCTGCCGATCCTCAGGCGTGCACTGAGCAAGGAGTACCGTGCCTTGAGTCGCTGTTCGACCCAGAACGGACTTCCAGGACGAGCATGCCGGCGACCGCTTCTGGCCGGTAGCGGGCACTCATCATGAAAATATCGATGACTGCTCCCGCTGCAAAACAGTCCTTCGTTTGTATTTACTAATTCAAGCCGGTAACAGTCGATTGATTAAAACGAGTGAACGTCGTTTCGCTGCCGCGGCGCTGTTTCTCGGTTCACTGTGATCTTGCATCTGAGACAAATAGGTTTTAGCCAACTAACTCAACAGCCGCTTTTAACTGGCTGGGACTGCTGTAAAGGTAAGCGGCAGTGGTGCTGATGCTGCGATGACCGGCCAAAGTCTTCAAAATGTGGATTGCTGTGCCCTTGTTGGCAAGCGATGTCAAAAACGTCCTGCGACCGCTGTGGCTGCTGGCGCCTTCCAGGCCTGCGCCTTCGTAAAATAGTGTAAATGTCTGAGCAAGACTGTTTGCACTGAACCCTGTTTTGATGCTCTTTTGGCTTGCGAAGAAGGGATAGCTGCGATCAATGCATTTGGCTTGCGCTGCGTATGCTTGCAATTCTTCGCGCAGTCGGATGTTGACGAATACAGTGCGTGCGTGCCGTCCCTTAGTCATATCGGGTAGCAAGCGGATTTCTTCTTTGACTGTGCCATCGTGGTTTGTCACGTCTGACCAACGCAGGCAAGCCACCTCGCCAATTCGCAGGCCTGCCAAGTGCGTTAGCAACATCATTGCCCGGTTGCGTTGCGCGAAGCGTCGTGTGTTGATGTAGTCCAGTACCCTGGACAATTCATCCTTTGTCAGCGTCTTTGCCTGTGCCATTCATGTTCTCCTGTAATCATGTGTTTGCAATAACTGCATTGTGTTTTCACATATTTATCTGGACAACCTGAGTCCTGCCACACTGGCGGGTTTTAGCGTGCGAAAGAGGCGCGGTTGAACATGTTGTGGATAACTTTTTCACTGAATTTTTCTTCAATGATTTCAACGCTCAACCAGTGAAATCTTGTAAAAGCACAGTTTTCATAGATTTACGCCTCGATCTCGCACTCTTTCAGTGCCCAGCAGAGCAGGGCGTCAAAAAAGCCCTGCAAGCGCTGATCGGCTGAGTCAGCGCTCAGAGTATTCGGACCCTGGAAACAGCGTGTTGTAGGGCGTTTTGCGCGGGGAATTTTTGTGTGCAATGTTCCGAGCATGAGGGGCTGTAACTTGCGACCAATCACAAAGTACTTGCACTAGATCCATGTCACGAACAGGCCTGAGAAGGCTGCGATGGATCGGTATCCGTCCGATCTGTCGGGACTCTTGAAATCGGTTGTCCATCTGCGTCTCTGAAACAAAACTGTGGTCATACAAAGAGGACTACAGATGAAAAAATTCGATGCAAGCCAACTGTCTCACTTCACCGGCACCGAGCGTTATTACCGGATCAGCCGTAGACACTTGCTGACCGACGGTACCAAATACCTGGCTGAACAAGCCGAGTGCTTTTGGATGATGGATGCCGTGGCCAGTCACCTCAGCGAAATCGGCACAGCGGATTGGTTTGTTCTGGTTCGCGTCACTGTTCAAGGTACCCGAGCCGCCATGGTCTATGAGGACGGTAACGGCCATGAACATGCTCGGCAAGAGATTCCGTTCACAGACTTCCCCATGGCCGAGCAAACGCTTTACGCCTGCTGGGATGGTGAGCACTGGGTGATCATGCTGCCTAGCGAGTATTAAAAATTCGCTTGCGACTCGTAAAAATAAAAACTACACTGTAGTTATGAGCATACGATTTGAGTGGGACCATAAAAAAGCTGCTTCCAATGAGAAGAAGCATGGCGTTTCATTTGAAGAAGCGCGCACAGTCTTCTTTGATGAAAATGCGAAACTGATCGATGACCCTGATCACTCGGAAGATGAAGATAGATTTGTCCTGCTTGGCATCAGCAGCACGCTGCGCGTCATGGTTGTCTGTCATTGCTACCGAGAGCAGGGCAATTTAATTCGAATCATTTCTGCCCGAAAAGCTTCAGCCCATGAATCCAAGCAATACCGCTAAGAGGCCAAAGATGCGAAAAGAATACGATTTCACCAAAGCGCGCAAAAACCCTTACGCAGCCCAACTGAAAAAGCAAATCACCATCCGGCTGGATGAAGACTCGATTGGCTACTTCAAAGGCATTTCCGAGCAAGTTGGAATTCCCTATCAAAGCCTGATCAATCTTTACTTGCGTGACTGCGCTGCACACAACAGAAAACTGGATCTGAGTTGGAAGTGATGGGACTGATCAGTCAGCACTCTTATTTTTGAATTCAGTGCGTGTGTACGAATTTCACTCCAACAACACGCGCCCAATGGGTCAAGGAAAACCTGGGTGTTGAGCTGCCTTCAGGTTTCCCTGAAGAAGCCTATCCCGGTTACGCTGCACCTCTGGTCGTCAAGAGTCGGCAATCCGAACGCGTCGCGTGTGGTTTGGCCAGGTTCGGTTTGATACCAGGATGGGCCAAAGACGACAAGATCAGTCGGCACACCTACAACGCACGTAGCGAGACTGCCGCCGAGAAGCCCAGTTACCGGACCGCATGGCGGCAGCGACAGTTTGGACTGCTGCTGGTCGACAACTTCTACGAGCCCAGTTACGAGTCTGGCAAGGCAGTGCGTTGGAAGATTGAATTGGCCTCTGGGGACCCTTTTGGCATTGCTTGCCTTTGGGATCGTTGGACAGACCCAGCTTCAGGTGATAGGGTGGTGAGCTTCTCAATGCTGACGGTCAATGCCGATGACCATCCGGTGATGAGGCAGTTTCATAAGCCCGGGGATGAAAAACGCACCCCTGTGATCATTGCGCCAGAGTTACAAGATGCATGGCTTTCTGCTGATACGACCCAAGGCTCCGAACTGATGACATGGTCACACATGCCGGATTTGTTAGCCCTCCAAGCGCCATCACTCAGCCGAAGAAGCAGCCGTAGTGGTCTGTCTCAATGACATCTAGTGCACCGACCAGATCATTGACCTCGAACATGGGTTCGTACGCGTGCCATTTACCGCTTGCTCGCATCCAGAAGATTTTCCAAAAACCGGTCACTTTGACGAACCGAAACCTGGCTATAGGCCGACGGGTTACTTCGCCGGAAGTCCCCCTCCAAGCAGGCCTTACTTCTAAGATCGTTACGGCCTGACCGTCGATTTCGTAGTCGTAATCAACGGATTGCTTGAGGTGAGCAGGAACGCGAGCAAGGCACCAATCGCCAACGACCTGGTCGATTTCCCCTATTTGTTCAATGCTAAGCGCCATGGAACGCCTATCTTGCGCGATTCAAAGAGCTTGAATGTGTGGTGTGGGCTTAGCTGATTCAAGCTCGCGCATCTTGATCAATTCGGCTGCAGTGATTCGTACAGGCTTGCCGTCAACAGCCACGATGATGGCTGTGTTGGTTTTGATGGCAAGGTCCTCAGCAGATTTTGCTGCGCGTTGGATGGCTGCATAGGAGCCAGCCAAATCAGGATCAGAAGATGTCCTAATGTCTTTGATGTTCATTTCTTGCTCCAGTCAATCAATTTTGGAGGCCTTAAATAGTTGTCGTAAAGCGCCCATGAGTCAACGACTTTGCTGTAGTGCTCATGAAAATTTTCAAGTCCCGACTTGAAGCGCCTGCGAATGACTTGCTCAGGAATATTGTGCCCGCCTTGGACAACCCGTTCTGCCACCCGAGAAATGGCAATATCTTCGCTGGGCAGCGACAAAAACCACAGTTTAACTTGGTAACCGAGCTGCTGCCAAAGGGCTATTTTTCGCAAGTAGCCCTTACCGGATAAGGTGGTTTCGAAGGCGAAGCTTTGACCTGAGTCGACGCATTCGTCGATTTCCTCCAACATAAGCCTTCCAGCTTTAATGGATGCAGACTCGGGATTGAATGGCGCTAGGCCCGCAGCGATCAAATCAGCGTTGATGAACCGGAGCGTTTGGGCCTCGGCTGGCAGAAAGTCTCGGGCGAAGGTCGTTTTGCCTGCACCGTTTGGTCCTGCAATGATGATGATCTTTTTCAAATGACTTGAGCTTCTGGTTTGACCGTTCGGGCAATCCTAGGCGGTGCTTTTCAGGCTGGCCGAAAATTCCTGTAATTTTATGCTCAACGATCCGTGATCGCCAACCAATTGGCAGGTGCGCTCTTGGATCTGAGCACTAATGCAGTGTTGGACCCACTTGAATGCTGTGAAATCCGTACATGGCCCAAAGCAGCCAACGGGCGTCTTGCGAACTGGGCGCCCGAATTTCCGTGGCAATGATCTGACTTCGTCCGTTGACCTTGACCCTGACTGATGCTTTGTATGTGCGCATCAAGTACTTATCCAGATCCAAAAAAAGACTTGCCCATTTAACTGATTGGCATAGGACTTGATCCAAGCAAGGAGCTGCATGCCTGCGGCATTAGGTGGCTGCGCCACATCAAGATGCCATTTGATTCAGGTGATTTTTCAATTGAATGATTGAAATTACTATATGCATGTGACTTTTTTCGTAATTGCCGAAATCTATGAAAAGGCGCTAAATACATGTGAAATCCTGGATTTCTGCCATCAAGGAGTGTGCACCCCGTGATCAAAGTCACCGTTCATGAATCTGTCGAGTCCGCTTTGCAAAAGGCCTTTCCCAGGCCGGCAGCCTCAGCAGCGCGTGCTTTGGCTAAATACGTTGCTGTTGTCGAATCCATGCTGTTCGATGCCTTGCAGCATGGCAGGACCCCTGAGCAACTCAAGCTGGATTTATACGCGGTTTCCATGGAGCAACTGGCCAACAAGGGAGGGCAAATTGGGCCAAAAAAGATTCGCATGCACAAATGGCTGCGAGAAAACAATTTGGAGCTGCTTCAGACCGTTGTCCCAGGCAGCAAATTCACCGGCCAGTACACACAGGTCAAACTGTCACCCTTGATCACAATTCAGAACACTTTGACCGTACCTTCCGGATCAATTGCGGCTGCAACCACGGATGAAGAAATTGATGCATACCTCAGTGGTGACCCAGTATCCAATAAGGCGTTGTTCGATCACCTTTACCCTGAATATGGACAAGTTTGGCAAGAGGAAAAACTCGCTGAACTTTTTCATTGGGTGCCTGTAGACATCGAATCCGTCAAGGCCTACCTGTACTGGGTGGAAATGGAATCCTCGCACATCAAGGGCGCTCAAAAAGACACGATTCTTCGTCAAGCCTTGTCGATCATTGGCGTCGCTACCTTCACCAAGGGCTATTACGTGCAGCGCGTCAAACCAAGTCAGTTTGGGCGCACGTACTACGAAGGCACCAGTGTGCAAAACGTCAACAAGGACTTGAGAAGAGCCATGTTGGGCAATTGCTGGGAGTACGACATTCGCAGCAGTGTGGTGGCTTGGAAGATGGGGTACGCCAGAAGCTTGTTGTGCGATGCAGGATTAGATGTGGATTTGCGCAAGCATTTCCCAGCCACTTTGCTGTACCTAGAAGACAAGGCCGACTTGATGGCCACGATCAGGCATTTCACGTTTGGCGACACGAGTCCAGTGCCCAAAGACCTGCAACCTGCCTTGCTCAAGCAAGCGTTTACAGCGATCAGCTTCGGTGCTCGTCAAACCGCGAATGGTTGGTTGGATGCTTCGGGCAATTGGACCAATCCAGCCTTGGTAGACATCTTGAAAAACGGAGACGATAGAAAACGATTTTTGGCCGACAAGACCGTGAAGCTTTTCATCAAAGAACAAAATGCTTTGGACGACTACTTGTACGAGCTCGTTAAGAAGCACCGTCCAGATTTGCTTCAAAAAAGCTTCCTGCAAACCGACAGTGGCAGGCCCAGTAAAGCCAAGGTGATGGCTTACCTTTACCAGCACGGCGAGACACAGGTCATGGATATCGTCAGGCGCGTAGCACTGACAAAAGGTCACATACCGATTGCCAATGTTCACGACGCCATCTTCTTCAAGCGTCGTTTGGGCGTGGATTTCAAGACCGAGATTGAAATGCAGATGCGCGAGCAGACGGGCAATCCTTATTGGCATTTGACCCCTAAGCAGTTGGAGCGTTACAAACCGCGTTCCTTGAACGCTGCTACCGAGGAAAGCGAGCACAAGAAAAGAATCGAGCAAGAGGAAGCTTTGGCCAAAGGGTACAAATCGGTGTTCCCCAACATCTTGATTGGTTGAAGCTGCCAGTGGTGTCCTTCCAGACTGTCGGGTTACCTATGATTCGGTTGCCCAGAGCCACGGTCTGACAATAAATTTGTTATTCCTGCAACACACAAGGAGTAGCAAATGTCAGGTCTCAATGCATTGAAATTCATCGCCAGCAAGCGTCAGCAGGGCACTAGCCCAGCGCATGCAAGAAGGCAAAAGCTCAGCGCTAAGCTGCATGAGCAGATTCAAATGGCCAAAGCCGTTCAGTCAGGTACTGAATTTGTACCGGTCAAGGTTCGCACGGTTCGGGACGATGCCACAGGCGAAATGCGCCGAGTTGAAATTCCCAAGCGGTTGAAACCATGGTGGTGGTCTGGAGATAACGGCAAGATGTGCATCACCGTCCGCTATGGCGCACGCACTCTGGATGTGGTCGAAGGAAAGAACGCCATAGAGACTGACACCATCGCAGGCGTTATCACCACGCTTGAAGTTTTGCGTGCTGCTGTGGATGCCGGAGAGCTGGATGCACGCATTGAAGCAGTCAGTGGTCTGGTCAAAGCTGCATTTAGCAAGGAAGAGGGTGCTATCAAAAATGGCAAGTTGAAGTTACCTGCTAAGCCTGCTGTTTGAAGCAGCCACACAAGCGATCACTGCTTAAAGCAATGGCCGACACCTTGATTCATCGTGGTGTCGGCTTTCTTTTGGCTAGATCGATTTAATTGGCGCAATGGGTTTTATGGTGCCAATGGGCTTGGTTGTTTTAGTTGTTGGGGACTTAGGCTTGGTCAAGAACTGCAGCGCTTTTTGGGCCCGCTGTGTCTTTTGTCGTTCTCGCTCCTGTTGAACAGCAGTGGTTGCGCGTTCCCTCGTGGCGCGAAGTTGGTCCAGCTTCAATTGGTCTGGAGTCTTGGGTTTGACGAGTTCGTTGATCAGCATATTTTTATTTATGAGCAGATCGAAATTGAGGGGACGAGATGTCGTCTTTTTGCTAAATAAATATAGAGAAAGGAGAGCAACTATGCGATTTAACGAAATAGCCAGTGCGGACGATCAACTTGCTCTTTGGCGATTGATTTCAGACAACGTTTGGTCAGCTGTGCTGGCCCAGGCCAAGGAGCAGGCAAGGCTCAAAGCACAAGCTGCAGCCACCCCCAAGCCTAAGAGGATCAAGCCTAAAAAGATTGTTCCGAAAAAGCCACCAGCCCCCAAGCCAAAACCACCAGCCCCGAAACCACCCCCACCCAAAAGTCTAATACCCCAGCAGGCGAGGGTAGTGACCCCCAACAGGCCCCCACCATTGCCCAGCTCACAGCCAGTACTCAGGCCAACACATTCAAGCAGCTTCAGCCAGGCCGATGCCTATGGGTTGCAGCAACAAACGATGGGGTCAAGCCAGGCTAACTTGCCACGATAAACCGTCGAAAGACCCGAAAACGCGGGGTTTTGGCCCCGAATATGGCCGTTTTTAAAATCTTTGGTCAAGGGGATGACAGGCATAGCAAAAATGGTTCGTGCACACCCAAGGGCAAAGTCTGTTGGCTCTATTGGGTATTCATTAAATCGGGCATCTTGCAACGCATAAAACAAGCGCTACCCGGCTGATTTGGATTCCGGTATCGACACGGATCCAAGGCCTGCATGAGGGGTGTTGTAGGGCTTGGTTAGGGTAGAAAACTTCGTGGTTTTTCTGTCCAGATCATTCTGGAAATTCATCTAAATCCGGTTGTCCATCTGCGTCTTTGACAGTAAATTTGTTGGATGCAAATTGACTATTTTGAGTATGAGTGACGGTCACTCTGAGATTGTTAAATCAACTCCAGAAGCCGTCTTGCGGCGGTTGGTTCGGGTAAGGGGTGTCGACTTTGATGAGTCGTTCGTTGCGGAGCTGATTGGCAATTATTTCATCCGCAAAGAAATGCATGCCGAACCCAAACTTTCAGATGCCGTGGCGATTTACCTTCATGAAAGTGATGCAGGTGACGGCCGAAAGTTCAAGGGCGATGTGCTGCATGTGTTCAAGCGCTTTTCGTCCTTGGTGGGTGATTTGTACCTCTGTGATCTCCGTTATGCGCATGCCTGTATTTTTCGTGACCATTTGCTGAGTTTGGGTTTGAAACCCGTGACGGTCCGCAAGCAAACAGCAATATTGAACGCCATGCTCAATGTGGCATTCAGATGTTTGGACATAGACAGACTGAGCCCATTCCGTGCTCTGAAAATTTCCGGTGAAGATGAGCGCAGGCCAATGCCTGTCATTACCAATGACTTGTTGCTGGCAGTCAAACAAAAGTTGATGACGCGGTTCAAGCCCTACAAGTTCATTGGGCTGATCCAGTTGAATACGGGCTTGAGACTGTCTGAACCTGTGTACGCCCGTGTTGAGGATTGTGTTTTTGATCACCCGATTCCGCACATTTGGATCCGCAAAAATGTTCTCTCCAATCGAAAGAACAAGAGCAGCATCCGGGCAGTGCCGTTGGTAGGGGTGTCGCTGTTTGCGGCCAAGCGACTGGTGGAGATGGCCAAGTGCGAAGGCAGTGAATGGCTGGTGCCGCAGTATGCGCACTACCATGGCAGCAACAGTTGCTCGGCCATCATGAACAAATACCTGGCCGACCTAGACTTCAGAAGTCACATGTTTCGTCATGCCCTGATCGACAGGATGAAGGCCTGTAACGATATTCCCACGCGTTTGGCCGAGAGCATCACCGGTCACTCCAGTGGTGGCTCTGAGTTCAATAACTACGGCACGGTGGGCTATACCCTTGAACAAAAGCTTGACGTTCTTAACCGAATAGCGGTCTGACAAACTTTTTTGAGCGCTTCCGATGGCGCGGTTAGTGACCGTTGGATTGGCCGAAAAAAGTTCGATACACACCAGGTTCGATGAACAGAACTTTATGCGCACGGAGCCATTTCAAGATCTAAATATATGTACTAAAAGGTTATCCGTTCTACATGTCACTCTTGGGGGCGCAACAAGCACAGTGGAAGTCGTTCAGTGTTTCATCAGCGCGGCTCAACCCAGCATGGTCGCTTAGTGACTATTGCGCTGTAAGAGCAGACCAAGATGAAATCTCATCGCAATCAAGTGACCTCTTCAGGCTGAACTCGGACATCCCGGCTATGCGATATATTTTTTGCATCCGCCATAACCTGTCGTTCGCTATGCAGCGCATCACGTGACCGGTCTAAAGCACACAGCAGTCACAGTTCAAAGGACAGTTTGCGATAGATCCGGGGAACGACTGCTTGCGGTTTGGGTAATGGGTACTTGACCCGCTAATCCAAAGCTAAGGCTATGGCAACTTTTAAAGGCAACATAATCCTGGCATGTACGCACTTCAATCATGGGGAGACACCCTTCGCCTGCTGGTCGAGCTGTCAGCCACCGCTGCTTTTGCTTTATCAGGGCTTATGGAGGCAGCGCGCAAAAGGCTTGATGCGGTAGGCGTGTGTGTGGTTGCCTTCTTGGCAGCGTTTGGTGGCGGTACTTTGCGCGACTTGTTACTTGATCAGCGGCCGTTTTTTTGGGTGCGTCACACCGAAATTCTTTGGGGTGTTCTGGCTCTATGTGTTTTGGCAATGTTATTCATGCGTCAGAAGCATTTTGAGGTCACTGAAAAAACAATACTCTGGCACGACGCACTAGGCCTAGGACTGTTTACTGCCACCGGCGTACATCAGGCTTTGCAGTCAAACATGCCACCAGTGGTCGCAGTGCTAATGGGTCTGATCACGGGCGTGTTTGGCGGTGTACTGCGGGACATGGTGTGCAACGAGATTCCCAAAGCCTTCAAAGACCACCGTCCTTATGCGGTGTGTTCTTTTGCGGGTGGTTGGACTTATGTGGCTCTTTGGTCCGCAGACTCCCCAGGCTGGATAGCCTTGCTGGGATGTCTTGTTGTCACCGTCGGCCTTCGCGCACTGGCTCTTTGGCGCAACTGGCAATTACCAGCGTGGCGTGCCTGAATGGTGCTGTAAAAATTCAGGTTTGGCGGAGACTAGGGTTTCCCGAATTCAAGGTCTAAAGCCTGCCCAAATACATACGACTCCATCGCCAAAACACCGTGGCGAATGCCACCGTTGAGTACCGTCACGGGCGTGTGCGCCAGCGCAGCCCCAGCTGCCACAAGCAAAGGCAGGAAATGCTCCGTGGTCGGGTGGGCGCGGGCAGCATGTGGTGCCAAATCCAACGCTTGGCGCAAACGGGCTAAGTCACCGGCCGCCACCGCCTGACGAATCCAGGCCGAGAACTCCTGTGCATAGGCGGCAGCATCCCCCTCCGACGCGCTCATGCGGACCTCGTCAAGATTGTGGGTGAGGCTGCCCGATCCGATGATCAGGACCCCATCATCTGCCAAAGGTGCCAAAGCCTGACCCAGCGCAAAAGCACTGTTCGGATTGGCATCGTAGGGCAAGGACACCTGCAAGGTTGGCACGTCCGCATCGGGGTACAGATGCAGCAGAGGCACCCACGCGCCATGGTCCAGACCGCGAAGAACATCTAGATGAGCTGGCATGCCACTGTTGGCCAGTTGCTGCTGGATCTGCAGGGCCAGCGCGCGTGAACCTGGTGCCGGATACTGCAGGTCATACAGTGCACGGGGGAAACCACCAAAGTCGTGCACCGTCTGGGGACGTTCGGTGGCGGAGATCTCGAGTCCCGAGGTCATCCAGTGCGGCGAGACCACCACAATCGCGCGGGGTTTGCCGAGCAAGCGTCCCAGCGCTCCTAGCTGCGCACCGGCCAGACCGGGCTCAATGGCGTAGGTCGGTGCGCCGTGTGAGACGAACAGAGATGGCCAGCGGTTCATGTGGTTCTCCAAAAGATACAGGGCAAGAGGCGCTTGAGCAACGTGCGCAATTATTTGGACGAACGGCTAAGGGTCCGATCAACTGAGAAACTGCCCGCACCCGAGAAGACCAGTGCAACGCTGATGGCCAACAGAGCCAGACCAAATTCATAGCCGTTGTTGGCCATGAACAAGCCCTTGTCCAAGTGAACTGTGACGATGGCGATCAGCATGGTGAAGGCCAGCACCAATGCCGACGGACGCACCAGCAAGCCCAGGATCAAAGCCAAGCCACCCAAAAACTCGGCGCCGCCAGCCAGCAAAGCCATCAGATAACCGGGGGTCAAGCCAATTGATTCGAAGAACTGGCCGGTGCCTTCCAGGCCATAGCCGCCAAACGCACCAAAGAGTTTTTGTGCACCGTGCGCGGCAAAGATGATGCCGACAGGGATACGCAGTGCCAGTGGTGCCAAGCTGGCTTCGGTGGTCAGCACGCGCTGGATGACGGATGTGCCGGAAGCATCCTCGAGTTTGAGAGCGTTGATTGAAGTTGACATCGCGAATCCTTTCAGGGGTTAGACCCGCACTGCGGGCATGGACCCCACTTTATTGGCTCATCAAACAAAGATAAACAATCCATAGAGGAACCGACTGTTTAGAATATCGGAACAATGGACAAGTATCAGGAAATGCGTGTCTTCACCTCCGTGGTGGAGGCCTCCAGTTTTGTGGCAGCGGCGGACAGTCTGGGCATGTCTAAAGCAGCTGTCTCGCGCTACGTGTCGGAGCTGGAGCAGCGCTTGGGCGTGCGGCTCTTGCACCGCACTACGCGCAGGCTCTCCTTGACCCCCGAGGGAGAGGTGTTCCTCAGCCGCTGCCGGGACATCCTGTCGAGCATCGAGGCGTCCGAGGCTGAGATTTCCACACGCAGCCTCAGCGTCAGCGGCCTGCTCAAGGTGAGCGTGCCTGTCAGCTTCGGCATTCGCCACTTGGCGCCACTCTGGCCGGAGTTTCTGGCTTTGCACCCGCAATTGAAGCTGGATGTGCAGCTGGCCGACCGTGTCATCGATCTGGTGGACGAGGGCTTTGACATGGCCATCCGCATCGCCCGCCTCGCAGATTCGAGTCTGATCTCGCGGCAAATCGCGGGCACGCGGTTGGTGCTGTGCGCTGCGCCAGATTACTTGCAGCGCAAAGGCACTCCACTGCACCCAAGGGATTTGGCTGCGCACGATGTGGTGGGCTACAGCCTGTTGGCCACTGGTGATCAATGGCAGTTTGTTGGGCCTGATGGCCCTGTGAGCGTGAAGGTGCGACCTCGCCTGTGGTCCAACAACGGCGACAGTTGCATCGCCGCCAGCGTGCAGGGTGCGGGCATCCAGCTGCAGCCCACATTTTTGATTGCCGAGGAACTGCGCCGGGGTGAACTGGTGGAGATCCTGCCGCAGTTTCAGGCGGTGACTCTGGGTATTTACGCGGTTTATCCCACGCGCAAATTCGTGTTGCCCAAGGTGCGCGCCTTGGTCGAGTTTCTTGATGCCCGGTTGAGAGAGGCGCCGTGGGGTTATCTGTAGATTGCTTACCATTCAAAACTGAGAACAAGTCGGACAGTCTTCAACGCATGCCTGCTAGATCAATGAGGTGGTTAAGGTGGTTATTTTTCGACCCACAGAAAACGTTGCAGAGGCTTAATCGTTTTTGACGCAAGCACGGATACGCCGTCGGAGCTCTTCTCAGCTCTCTCAGTCTGAGAATCCTGTTGAGGCGACAGGTTGCACTTTCTTGGTTTCGTGTGCGATGGTCTGAGACAAAAACGAGTCATGTGTACCCAAACTACCTGCAAGAAAATAACCACCAGCGAGAGTCAGTTGTGATGGATAGACCGGTGACTGTGACTTATGCCGAAATTTTCCCCGGATACTTTGAGTGATTGGATCGCTAGGTGAGCCTTGCATCACAGGCGTGCTTCTTTTTTTTGACCGTTTGATGCCTCAGGTATGCGGCTAGATCTCATTGAAATTCAAGCCGATAACCCTTGGTAATCGGCTTTAAAAAATACGATTGGATTACTGGCTACGCTATGTCTAGCATGAGTCATCGTAAATTTGTGCCTGCTCAAGGCCCGCAGTCATGACTCAACGCGTCAAGAACATACTCTTCATCATGTCTGATCAGCTGCGTGCCGATCACCTGTCTTGCTATGGGCACCCCAAGCTGCAGACACCCCATCTGGATGGGCTAGCCAAGCGGGGCGTGATTTTTGATAACGCCTATGTGCAGTCTCCCGTATGCGGTCCTTCGCGCATGAGCTATTACACAGGTCGCTACATGCAGTCGCATGGCGTTAGCTGGAACTTTGTGCCCCTTAAGGCAGGCGAGATGACACTTGGTGATCACCTGCGGCCACTGGGTGTGCGTTCGGTGTTGATTGGCAAGACCCATATGCGCGGTGATTCGTCCGGCATGTCGCGTCTGGGTATCGATCCCGAATCGCAAATAGGTATCCGCATCGCCGAATGTGGTTTTGACCCTTACGAGCGCGACGATGGCATTCATCCGTTTTCTGGCCATGACCCCAACCCCAACTACAACCTTTATCTGCGCAAACAGGGCTTCGGGGGCGACAACCCTTGGGAGGAATGGGCCAACACCGTGGTGGACGAGCAAGGCCAGTTCCGCTCGGGTTGGTACCTGAAGTACAGCCATTTGCCTGCCCGTATCCCGAACGAACATTCAGAGACGCCCTACACCACGCGCCGGGCCATGGACTTCATGCGCGAGGCGGGCGATCAGCCCTGGGTCGCGCACCTGTCTTTCATCAAGCCTCACTGGCCGTATGTGGTGCCCAAGCCTTATGCCGGCATGTACAAACCCGAGGATGCATTGCCCGTGGTGCGTTCCGAAGAAGAGCTCAAGGACCCGCATCCGGTCTATGCTGCCATGACCCACCACCGGGTCTCGCGTACCTTTGCCAAGCCTGGCGTCCGAGATGCGGTCATGGTGGGTTACATGGGCCTGGTCAAGCAGATTGACGACGAGATGGGCAAGCTCTTCGCCTTCATGGAGGAGCGCGGCCTGATGGACAACACCATGATCGTGTTCTGCGCGGACCATGGCGATTTTTTGGGTGATCATTGGCTGGGGGACAAGGAGCTGTTTCACCAGCCGGTGGTCCGCACCCCACTCATCATTTACGACCCAGATACCCGTGCAGATGCCACCCGTGGCACGCGCTGCCAGGCCTTGGTCGAGGCGGTGGACATCGCGCCCACCTTCCTGGATGTGTATGGCGGCAACCCCGTTCCCCACATCATGGATGGCCGCTCGTTGCGCCCTTTGTTGTTTGGCCAGACGCCGACCGATTGGCGCAACATTGCTGTCTGCGAATGCGACTACGCCTTCCAGGACGCCCGCATAGAACTGAAGCAACCGCCGATTGACTCTTGGATGCGCATGGCCTTTGATGGCCGCTGGAAATACGTCCTGTGCGAAGGCCACCGCTCCATGTTGTTCGATCTGCAATCTGATCCCCACGAGCTGACCGATTTGGGCACCTCGGCTGATCCCGAGCATGTTCGACAACGTGCACGTCTGCACGAAGCCCTGTTCGAGTGGGCCCGACGTCCTCGCCAGCGTGTCACGGTGTCGGACGAAATGATCGAAAACACCGAGATTCAGGCGCGCATTGCCGAAAACGGAATTTTGATCGGTTATGCCGATGAGGACGATTTGCGGGCTCAGCGGCAGACCTTCAAGCCCCGTTATGCAAGCCACAACCCGCTGGTCAAGGAAGCGCTCGATCGCCTGACAGGTCAGCACGTCGCCACCGAAAAAGTCTGATACCGGAGAAAGTCATGAGCCACGCTTCCCAACTCCCCGATTGCGACCATTCACCCACTGGCATCGATGGTGTGACTTGGAACATCATGGGCCAGGTTTACACGCCAAAGCAATACGATGACAAGCAGTTTGTATGGCATGCCACCTTTCCAGAGGAAAGCTTTGTTCCACCGCACACGCACCCTGAGCAAGACGAGTATCTAAGTCCACTCAATGGCTCGGTGGAAGTGGTAATTGAGGGTGTACGAACAATTGTTCGTACGGGTGAAATCGGTTACCTGCCCAAGGGAATCCCACATGCTTTCTACAACAACAGTGGCAAGGTGGTGCAAGCCATTTTTTGGGCTGAGCCTGCAGGCGAGTTGCCAGCCTTGTACCGGCGCATTCACAACATTGCCAACCCACGCAAGGTGACGGAAATTTCGCCTGAATTTGGGGTGGTTTTTGAGCAGCCTATTTCATCGGCGCGATAAAACGGTGGCCCGGCTGAGCCGGGCCATCGGGTTCGGTCAGCTGGGGCGCATGCCCGTCGTGCGGACGAACTTGCCCCAATGATCGAGTTCCTTGCGGATCAAATCTGCAAAGTCACTGCTGGGGTGTGAGGGCACGACCGACATGCCCAGGTCGGCGAGTTTGGCGCGCAAATCGCTAGAGGCCAGCACTTGGAACAACTCTTGGTTCCATTTGTCGGTGATGGCCTTGGGTGTGCCCGCTGGTGCGACCAGACCTTCCCATTCCTTCACCTCCACGCCGGATACACCGGATTCGGCCAGTGTAGGCACATTGGGTAGGGCACTCAGACGTTGTGGACTGGTCACGGCAATCGCACGCAGCTTGCCCGAACGCACCAGTGCAGCAGCGTTGGGTACCGTGGCAAACATGGCGGTGATCTGATTGCCCAATAGTGCGTTGACTGCTTCGGCTGGACCCTTAAATGGGACATGCGTCATTTTCACATTGCTGGCCTGGCTAAAGGATTCGGCCACCAAGTGAGCGGGGGAGCCGTTACCTCCTGAGCCGTAATTCAAGGCATTGGGTTCGCTGCGAGCCCGGATGACCAAGTCTTGCAGAGTCTGTATGCTGGACGATGCGGGCACCACCAGCACGTTGTAAAGCCACACCAGATTGGCCACGGGTGCAAAGTCAGCTGCGGTGTTGTATGGCAGGGGGCCGATGAGTTCGGGCAGCACGGTGTGTGTCAGGAACATAACGCCCATGGTGTAACCATCGGGAGCCGATCGTGCCAAAGCTTGCATGCCGATCATGCCCGTTGCACCCGGGCGGTTCTCCACGATCACAGGTTGCTTCCAGTTGCGGCTCACGGCATCGGCCAGGTGACGTGCAAGCACATCCGGGGGACTTCCCGGCGGCAGGGGCACGATAATCTTAATCGGCTTGTCCGGGTAGCTTTGTGCCATGGTTGGCAGGCTAGCCAAAAACGGGGCTGCGGCCAAATGGCCAATCAGGTGTCTGCGTTTGATCATGTCTCCATCCTTGTGTTTATGTGGTTCTGCGCCAAATGGGTCTGTCTTTTGTTATGCATCAACATAACTTCGAGAAAGCCAAAACCATGCTATCGGCACAACGTGTGATCGGCCAATCGCATTTGGTAAAGACGATTACCATGGGTTATCAGAAGAGGTTTATCTATGAGATTGCAACAACTTCAGCTGCTGCTGACACTCGCGCAGACTGGCAGCATGCGGGCATCGGCAGCCACCATGAACGTCACCCAGCCCGCCTTGACCAAGGCCTTGAAGCAACTAGAGGACGAGTTCGGGGCAACACTGGTAGTGCGCTCGCCAAAAGGTGTTCGGTTGGCTCCAGCAGGTGAAATTCTGGCCGCACGAGCGTCTACCGTGGTGCGAGAGATTGAGCGTGCTCGCGAAGATGTAGCTGCTTTGACAAATGACACACAAACCACCCTAAGCGTTGGTATCTCTCCTGCTGCTGCACTGATGTTGGCAGCAAATGCCGTTTCGACTTATCAATCGCGTTGGCCGCATGTGCGTGTACAGCTTGTCGATGCTTTGTATCCAAAAGCCTTGCAGCAATTGCGTTCTGGCGAACTCGATTTGGCACTGGGTCCGCTGCCACCAGCCGGCGTAGGCAGAGATTTGCAGGCGCGTGCGCTGGTCGCCAGTCCATCCGTTATTGTTGCCAAAAAGGGGCATGGCTTGGCCAAGGCACGAAGATTAGAGGATTTGATAGAGGCTTCTTGGCTTCTTTCAGGCCCCAGGCTCGGGCCGGGGGATCCCATTTACCTTGGGTTTGAGCAGCGTGGTCTGCCGCCTGCAAGGGTGACGGTAGATTGCGAGTCATTTTCAACGTTGTTGGCGGTATTGCCGAGCATGAACACGCTGGCAATCGTTCCTGAACTCTTTTACGAAACTCACGGCCCACGCATGGGCTTGGTAGCGCTCAGTTTGCAAGAGACCTTGCCGGCAACCACTATCCACATTTTTTCTCGCGCCGATACGCCACTGTCCTTACCAGCTCAACGACTGCTGGATACCTTTTTGCAGGAATCGGTGTCGGTGCGTCAATCAGGTTTGTAATACATATCGTGACACTACCTCATGTATTGTTAGGATAGATAAACAGTCGTCACGTTGGGAGCAACTGATCGCTTTCGTAGTGGTTTAGATTTGCTGTACGAGTTCAGGCACAGCCGCAAACAAATCGGCTTCAAGGCCAAAGTCGGCCACGCTGAAGATCGGTGCTTCGGGGTCCTTATTGATCGCCACGATCACCTTGGAATCCTTCATGCCCGCCAAGTGCTGGATCGCACCCGAAATGCCGCACGCGACATACAACTGAGGCGCCACAATCTTACCGGTCTGGCCCACTTGCAGGTCGTTAGCCGCGTATCCGGCATCGACCGCGGCGCGACTGGCGCCGATGGCAGCACCCAGCTTGTCGGCCAAGGGCGTCATCACTTCGTTGAACTTCTCAGAACTGGCCAAAGCGCGGCCACCGGAGACGATGATCTTGGCAGCGGTCAGCTCGGGGCGATCGTTCTTGGCGATCTCGCTGCGCGTAAAGCTGCTCTTGCCACTGTCAGCTTGTGCGGCTGCGCTTTCCACTGCTGCGCTGCCACCGGTTGCGGCAGCAGCGTCAAAGCCCGTGGTGCGCACGGTGATGACTTTGGTGCCGTCAGTGCTTTGCGCGGTGGCCATGGCGTTGCCTGCGTAGATGGGTCGCTCGAAGGTGTCGGCGGAGATGACTTGTGTCACATCGCTGATTTGGCCCACGTCAAGCTTGGCAGCCACACGAGGGGCCACGTTCTTGCCTGCAGCGGTTGCGGGAAACAGGATGTGGCTGTAGTTGGCGGCAATCGCCAACACTTGCGCAGCGACATTTTCGGCCAAACCATGCGCCAAGGCTTCGCTGTCGGCGTGGATCACTTTGGACACGCCTGCGATTTGGGCGGCGGCTTTCGCAGCGGTAGCAGCGTTGTGACCCGCCACCAGCACATGCACATCACCACCACACGCTGCAGCGGCCGTGACGGTGTTCAGGGTTGCGCCTTTGATGGAGGCGTTGTCGTGTTCGGCAATAACGAGAGAAGTCATGAGATTTCCTTGGATGGTCAGATGACCTTGGCCACGTTTTTGAGCTTGTCCACCAGCGTGGCCACATCGGGCACCTTAATGCCGGCGCTGCGCTTGGCAGGCTCGGCCACTTTGAGGGTCTTGATGCGGGGGGCCACATCGACACCCAAGTCTTCGGGCTTGAAGGTGTCGAGCTGTTTTTTCTTGGCCTTCATGATGTTGGGCAGCGTCACGTAGCGCGGCTCGTTCAGGCGCAGGTCGGTGGTCACCACCGCAGGCAGGCTGATGCTCAACACTTCCAAGCCGCCATCGATCTCGCGGGTGACATGGGCTTTGCCGTCCACGATCTCGACCTTGGCATCGACAGCAAGCTTCGCGGATGTGACCTCGTTTCACTAAAGGTCCGTGACGTGTCCCATGGTGAGCAAGTAGCCACCCGAGCCATCGTCATGCAGCACAAGACCAAGCGTCCGGTGCAATTCGAAATCACAGCAGTGACAAGGGAAGCCTTGCAGGCGTGGATCAAGCTGGCGGCATTGAAATCCGAGGACTTCCTTTTCCCGAGCAGGCTCCACGATTCACCCCATCTGGGTACTCGGCAGTACGCCCGGATTCTTGGGCACTGGGTGGACGAGCTTGGTCTGGATCGTTCCGAGTATGGAACCCATTCGATTCGCAGGACCAAGGCGACGTTGATTTACCGACGCACCAAGAACCTTAGAGCAGTGCAACTTTTGCTTGGTCACGCCAAGCTGGAGTCGACCGTTAGGTACTTGGGCATCGAGGTTGATGACGCTCTCGAAATCTCCGAGCAAACTGAAATCTGAGGGTCACCGGTGGCGGCCTTGATTCCGGCACCGGGGTTGTAGCCTTGAATGGCAGCTATGTGGAGACAGCAAGGAACGGTGCTTGCGGCCAATAGCAGTCAGCAGCATGGGCGCCTTGAAAATACGAAAATAATTGATTGATAAGTGAGTCAACACGTGTTCGTGTCTCTGCATTGCCATCTGCATGCCAAATAATTTGATCTAATGACCGAGACCCTGATATCTCTTGCTTGTGCATGTTGATGCGCCTTCAATCATTCACAAAAATCATCTTGATGCAGAGATGGATTTCAAGGACATACAGAGATGGCTTCTCAAAATCTCGCAGCAATTGCACCAGATGAATACGACCTTTCACGTGAACTGACTCAACAACTTTTGGCTAAAGCTCGATTGAAACGATTTGCCAAGGGCGAAAGTCTTTTTCACCAAGGCTCTGCGCCCGACGCGGTTTATTTCGTGAAGTCGGGCGCAGTGCAGTTGAGCAACGCCTCATCGGCTGGCCGGGAAGCGGTTTTGGGTATCGCTGAGGCTGGCATGTGGTTCGGTGAATTGACTCTGATCATTCAACAAGAACGTGTACATGACGCCAAAGCACTGGTCCCGACGGAGTTGATGGTGGTGTCTAAAACGCACTTCTTTGATGTGGTCAACGACAACAAAGAATTTTTGAGCGAACTGCTGCACTTGGTGTGCCGACGCTACAAATGGGCCATCGAACGGATCGAAGCCACCATTCTTCGGCCCGTTCCTGTTCGCTTGGCTGACCGTTTGCTGGCGGAACTTGACATGGCCAAGCACACATCAGCCAGCCATCCGACCGAACTCAATTTGTCACAAGAACAGCTCGGTCGCATGTTGGGAGCCTCTAGGCAGACGGTCAACCGCTTGCTCAAGCAGTGGGAGTCGGAAAACATCCTCACATTGACCTACGGTCGCATCCGTTTGCGCAATCTGTCGGCATTGCGCCGGATCGTGGCAGAGTCTTAAAGCGTAAACATCGGGGTGCTGGAAGCGCGCTGCCGAACCAGATGCTTACACCCTCCCAAAACGAGTTCCTGCCTTGATCTGCCACTTTTCATGCAACGATGCAGTGATGCATCATTGCATGAGCGGATTGATCACTGCGTGATACGAATATTGGCGGCTTTTGTGATGTCTGCGTAAATGGCTGCGTCGGCCTTGATCACCTGTGCAAACTCATCAGGCGTACCACCACCAGGTGCCACCCCCATGGCTTTCAGGCGTGCCAGCACGTCAGGCATTTGCAGGACGGCATTCACGTCTTTGCTGATCTTCTGTGCAATGGCGCTGGGCGTGCCGGCTGGTAAGAACAGCCCGTGCCAGCCCATGGGCTCAAACGATTTGTAACCCAGCTCCGTGAAAGTGGGGACACCCGACAACTCTGGGGGGCGTTGGGTGCCCGCAATGGCCAGCGCTCGCAGGTTTTTCATGTGCGGCAGTGCCGAAGGGATATCGATGAATGCGCTGGGCAGCTGATTGCCAATCAGGTTGGTGATCATCGGAGCCGAACCCTGGAAAGCCACATGCGTCAAATCCAGCCCGGTTTGTTGCTTGAACAGTTCGCCATTCAAATGCGCTGCGCTGCCGATGCCGTAACTGCCATAGCTGCCTTGCGCAGTCTGGGAACGGGCCAGATCGATGAACTCCTTGAGCGTCTTGGCAGGCGAGCTGGCTGGGACAACGAAGAGGTTGTTGGTCTTCAAGGTCACAGTCACAGGCTGCAGGTCCTTCAATGGATCGTAGGGCAGCTTCTCCATCATCGATGGCTGTTGAATCAGCACCGTGTTGTGGTACAGCAAGGTGTAGCCATCGGCCGCCGTTCTGACCACTTGCTGTGTGCCGATGATGCCTGACGCACCGGGTTTGTTGTCCACCACCACGGGCTGGCCCCAAGTCTGTTGAAGCTTGTCTGCGATCATCCGAGCCACGGCGTCTGAACCACCGCCAGCGGGGTAAGGCAACACGATTTTGACGGGCTTGTTGGGATAAGTTGCTTGCGCGAATGTTGAGCCGGATGCGCAATATCCCGAGACAACGAGTGCAAGTGTTGCAAAATGTATAGAGCGGCGAGAAAAGCGAATCATGGTTATGTCTCCTTGGTTGAGTATGTTGGAAAAGGTCAGGGAAATTCAGTTTTTGGCTTGCGCCGCCAGCATGCGATCACGTCGATCTTTCATCGCAGGAAACAGCTCGTACGGGAACTCTGGTGTGACTTGATTCAGGATGTTGTCCGAGCGTAGCTTGAACAAAGCAAGGCCTTCGGGACTCGGGAAGATGTAAAAACATCCTTGCTCTATGGACTTGAAGGTGATCTCTGCCACTTCTGTCGCAGTGATGTTTCCCTGAGCCACGGCCTGCTGCGCGGCCGCCAAAGATGCCATTTGCGCCTTGGTGGGTGGCTTTTCATTCACAAGGTGAGTCGGCCTGTTGCGATCGGAGTTGCCAATCGCTGTAGGCACATAGGAGGGACAAAGCACAGCTGCCCTGACTTGAGGAGATACCAGCTGCAAGTCATAGTGCAGGCACTCCGACAGCGCAACGACCGCATGCTTGGAGACACTGTAGATGCCCATGCCCGGGCCTGCCAGGATGCCCGCCAAAGAAGCCGTGTTGACCACACAGCCCTCGTAGGCTTTGTCTGAGGCTGCTGCTGCCAGCATTTTGGGTGTGAAGCTGCGCACCCCATTGACCACGCCTTTGAGGTTGATGCCCAGCAGCCAATCCCAGTCTTTTTCAGTGCTTTCCCAAACCGGGCCTGACGATGTCACCCCTGCGTTGTTGAAGACCAAGTGGATGGCGCCGTAATGGATTTCAATTTGGTCGGCAACGGTTTGCATCGCTGCAGCATCCGAGACGTCGGCGGTGATGCCTACCGCTTCGGCGCCCATCTGGCGCAATTCATCCACAGATTGGGCCAAGGCATCGCTTTGGATGTCGAGCAAAGCCAATTTCATTCTGCGCTTGGCGGCGGCCATGGCCAATGCTTTGCCAATGCCCGAGCCACCGCCCGTGATGACGACCACTTTTCCGGTGAAGTTTTTCATGATTGATTTCCGAGGTGAGGTTGATCAAGCGTGCTGTGCGTGTTGGCCTGAGGTCGCGTAGACAAAAATCTCATCCGAGAAGTCCACGTTCGGCAAGACTTCGCTCTCATAAAGGTAGTCCTGGCTGTGCTGCCATTCCGGCTTGCTGCCGCGTTTGGGCATGCGGTCCACGCCGCGCAAGACATAACCGGCGTTCATGTCCTGCAGATCGGTCCACGGCAGCAATTGCATGTCGGTGTCCTCCGCACGGATGGCCGGCTTGACGCTGGCCAAATGGTGCTCTTGCATGTGTTGCAACAAGTTGCAGACAAATTGGGCAATGAGTTCTGCGCGCAAGGTCCAGCTGTAGCGCCCATAGCCATACACCCATGCCATGTTTGGAACGCCGGTGAACATGATCCCTCGGTAGCTCACCGTCTCAGCAAAGTTGACAGATTGACCGTCAACGGAAAACGGAATTTCTCCCATCACGGACAACTCAAAACCTGTGGCGGTAACGACGACATCGCAATCGACGCGCTCACCACTTTTCAGCTGGATGCCCTTGTCATCGAAACACTCGATATGGTCGGTGACCACCGAGGCCTGGCCTGAGCTGAAGGCCTTGAACAAGTCACCGTCAGGCACAAAAGCCACCCTTTGCTGAAATGGTCTGTAGGGCGGGGTGAAATGTTTATCGACATCAAAGCCTTCAGGCAGGCTAGCCTTGACACCCGCGATCAGGTGTTTCTTCATCACATCGGGATGGTTTTTGGCTTTCTCAATGATGTCGGCCCGTTCGCGAACCACTTTTCGGCGCATGATTTCGTGAATCCACGTTTCATCAATGCCCAGACTGCGCAACTCTTCGGCCAGTGCATCGCTGTTGCGGCCCGTTGCAAAGTAAGTCGGCGTTCTTTGGAGCATGGTGACATGCGCGCATTGCCCGGCCATGGCCGGGATCAGTGTGGCCGCTGTCGCGCCAGAGCCAATGACGGTGACGCGTTTGCCGGTGAGATCCAAGTCCTCTGGCCAGTTTTGCGGGTGAATCACCTGTCCCTTGAACTGGTCCATGCCCGGCCATGCGGGCGTATAGCCGTGGCTGTGGCGGTAGTAGCCTTGGCACATCCAGAGAAAATTCGTCTGGATGTTCATCCGTCTCTGGCCTTCAGCGGTCTCGACCTCCAAAGACCAAGTGTTCGATGTGCTTGACCAATTGGCAGAACGAACGCGGTGCTTGTAACGGATGTGGGGTGCCAGATTGGCGTCCGCGATCACGGAGCCCAAGTAATCCAGAATCTGCTGCCGGGTCGCAATCGGATTGCCGATCCACGGTTTGAACCCATAGCCGAATGTGAAGAGGTCACTGTCTGAGCGGGTACCTGGATACTTGTGAATTCGCCAGGTGCCACCGAATGTTTCCAGTGACTCCAAAATCAGAAATCGCTTCTCGGGAAATGCCTGGCGTAAAGCATGAGCACTGCAAATGCCAGATATACCGGCACCGACAATGACCACATCGTATGGCTCTACGTCCTTATCTGATTCTTTGTTATCGGGGGTGTTTTCAATCATGCTGCGAACCTTGCTGAAGTACAGCTTTTGCTGTGACTTCAGTTTGGTGGCAAGGGCATGGGTAAGACTGTCGTGTTTGAGCAGTCTGAGGATTTACGGTGGCGTTTAATTGGACCTCATAGATCAATCGAATCGAACGGTGCTTCCTCTAACAGGCCGTACTGCCATGTTCACGTGACCATTCGCCATCGATGAAATGACAACTCTGAAAAAATAGCTGAATGACTGCTTTGGGTCGTGTCCGGACCATAGCGGCCGAGTGATGGACGTCGCCTATCGCTGCAATTATGCCGTTATGGCACCTAGAGTTGATGGCCGTAATGGGTCGGGTGCTTCAATCATTGCTGGAGGTGGCTCCACCGATGTACTTATCGAAAAGCCCTAGTTCTTCCCGGCCGTCTGCAAAGCGTATATGCCTGAATATCCCGCCGAGAAATCCGGCGGTAATTCAATGATTCCAGTTTCCACGCGTGCATGAGTAGCCGGCTCGCCCCTGACCATCTGGTTGCGATGGATGCTGTCTACAACGGGTGCGGTATAGGCGAATGAGTCAGCAGCGGCGTACTGAATGATGTAGGTCGTGCGCAAGGTGTCCGAGCGATTTTGACTGGAGCCGTGCACTGCGAGGCCGTGATGTGCCACCACATCTCCCACATCCAGCTCATTGTCGACTACGTTCTCAAAGTCTTCCCGCGTCATCGTGTGGTTGCAATTGAGTTTATAGATGCCGTTTTCCCAATGACTGCGCGGCCCCAACTTGTGGCTGCCGGGGATCGTCTGAAGGCAGCCATTGATGGCGCGGGACGGATTCAAAGGTACGCTCAGAGCGACAAGATTGGTGTTGGTGTGAGGAAACACCGGCCAGTCCTGATGCCAGCCAATCTCTGCACCTCCATGAGGCAGTTTGAAATTGATCTTCGAGTGGTAAAACTTGACCGCTCCACCAAGCAGGTCTGCGGCGATGTCACCCAGGATCGAATCGAAAGCGGCTTCAACATACACCGAATCTAGTTCGGTTGGGCTGGAGATACGCCTGATACGTGGCGCAAGGGCGGTATGCGCAGGCTCTAGGTCGTAATGTTTTGACTTTTGCTGGAGTGATCGGCCCTCATCGTACAGTCGCTCAGTGGTCGCGATCAGCCTCGCAAGCAATTTGGGATCAAGTACCTGACGGAGATTGAGATAACCCGTATCGCGGTAGTCCCCGATCTGCTCAAGGGAAAGGATGCGTTGATGGCGGGTATTCATCCGGCTTCCTGCGTCGAGCTTGTAAGCGGGAAAATATGGTCGCTTCCCTTGATGAGTGGTTTTGTATTGGTTGACCGTACGTAGTCAGGACGTGGGTTGGGAACGTCGTTGCACCGGTTTGATACCGGGTTGTAGACCACATAAATCGCCCAACGATTGTGCTGGGACAAGTTATGCCCCGAGGCGTGCAGAATATTGCAGTCAAAGAACACCACGGTGCCGGGCTTGCCAGTGATCGCCACCGGTGCGGGGCTGCGAGCCATGATTTCTAGCAGCTTGTCCTTCGGCGTCACATAAAACTTGTAGCCCGTAGCGTCGTTGAATTCTGGCTCTAGATTGCTCTCTTTGTGGCTGCCCGGAATGAAGTACAAGCACCCGTTCATTTCTGTTGGCTCGTCCAACATGACCAACGCTGTAGTTGGACGTGCCTCAGGCATGCCATCTCGCTTCCAAGTTCCGTAGTCCTGGTGCCACGCCCACACCGAACCGTCAATGGCGGTCTTCAAATTGCATTTGGTGTGATGGATGTAGAGCTCCTGCTCGGAAAGCAGATCCTGTGCGGGCTCGAGCATGCGTGAAGTACGCGAGACGGCATGAAACACCGGTGAACCTGTAGGTCCGTCTTGCTCGTGGACCCGATAGATAGTTTTGGCAATATTGCTTCCCTTTTCCCGTACCAAGTGATCGGTGTCGATCTCTTGAATTCGCTCAAGCTCGGCCCTCATGGCCGCTACTTCAGGGGCAGAAAAAAGGCCATCAAGGGTGAGAAATCCATCACGGCGGTAGGTTTCGATCTGCAGATGGGTGAGGCGCACTGGCAAACTCCTTAAACAGGAGTTCATGGTATGTGACTGGTATGCCAGTTGTCAAGTGCGGGTAATCAGGGTCCTGTGGGCGAAACCGAAAAGATCATCAATCAACCGATCACTTGCCTCGGCAGCTTTGTCAGATTTGCCGGAGGCCATCGCACGTGCAAGGGCCACGTGCAGACGCAGTGTCGCGTTGACTTGATCATGGTGATGGTAGAACCAGAAACGCCGTGAGGCCGAGTGCAGAGCGGACACGGCCGCAGCAGCCACAATGTTCCGAGCGCTGTGTGCTGACTGCCTGTTCATTTCGTTGTCCCATTTCAGGAATGCTACAAGGTCGTCAGACTTCACAGCAGTCTCCATGTTCTGAGCAATGGCAGCCATGGTCTCGCGCTCTGCCAGAGTGGCACGCGTAGCTGCAGATCGAGCAATAAGGCGGTCGAGTTCGCGCCGTGTCTCTAGGATTTGGAGTTGATGACCCACGTCGACGGCGGTGACCACCACACCGCGACGGGGCAAGATCTGAACAAGATGTTCGCGCGCCAGACGCTGCAAGGCTTCACGGATCGGCGTATGCCCAATGCCGATGCGTTCGCTGAGCATGGCCTCAGACACCACGCTGCCCGGCGCGAGTTCAAGAGTCACGATCATCTCTTCAATGAGGCGATAAGCTTCCTCGTTGAGTGAGGGCGGCACCTGGCTAGGAGTAGGCGATTTCGAGAGTGCGCGAGGTCGACTGGTCATAATCAATATGGTGCCACAAGAAAATCCCCGACACTACAACTCACGAGGCATTTAGGATGGTGGCACGACCGCTTTGAGTCAGTATTACCCATCTCACCAATATAAAAGGATCGTCATCACCTCGAAGCGATCCAGCGCTTTGCAACTGTCAGCTGGTCAGATGAAACCGGTCAGCGGAAGAAGCAATGACGACTGAATTCGAGTGCCTGCTTCTGAGTTGAAGGCAAGAAGTTACTGTCGGATACGACCGACCGCTATCGCTGTATCTGAGTCAGGGGCTGGTTCACCGTGAAGACCGCTTTGGGTCGTTAGTACCCGGTCGCACCCATATAAAGCGGACTGTCATCACATTGAAGCGATCCAGAGCTTTGCTAGTGTCAGCTGGTCACCTGAAAGCGGTCAGCGGACCTAATATTGACGACTGAATTTGAGTGACTGCTTCTTGCATAAAGCTAACAAGTGACTGCGGGACACGGCCGGCAGCTATCGCTGCATTGCAGTCATTCTAAAATCCGAATTCATACGTTTCTGGCCGATTTGAACAAAAGGGTCGTTCCTCTTTGATCGTTTGCAAAGTCGAGGATCGTGCGAGGTTCAACTTCATAACTTCATATACTTTGAGCGATGGCTATGAAGCTGGTCAGATAAAAGGTTGTGAGTTGAAAAATTTGCAGCGTAAAAATAAATGATGCTTGCTATCAGGTGAGCAGAAACTAGACGCTATTCTTTGGCGTCAGACTCAGTGGAAGAGGGCGCTTAATGGTCCCCATCAAAACTTTATATACATTGTTCAGCGCGAAACAAAACTACATACACTTTGCCGGTTTGCTGCGTAAAAATCTATATACATCGAGCCTTTTCGAACCAAAACTCTATATACATTGAGCCGTTTCTGAGCCACAATGACCATGTAAGAGGTGCTTAAAAAACAGCACCGTAAAAAGAAATGACACTGGTTTACAGTCAGCGTCACAGAAGTGAGATTTTAATATCACTTTGTAATTACATGGGTATACTACTAGTATACTACTTTGACCCAGTCAAAAACAGCTAAGTTGTTGTTTTTAAAAGGGAAAAAGGTGAAATGTTGGCGTTTTCACACTGCAGGGGTCGCAAGTTCGAAACTTGCATCGCCCACCAAAAAATTCCCAATGAAATCAAGCACTTAGAGGAAACTCTAAGTGCTTTTTCTGATGTTTAAAGTAGTATGGTCCGGGTTTACTACTTCTCATAGATTTTTCGATGTCTTTTCATAGATTTCGGAACAATCAAACAACTCAAATTCAATCTGTTCTCAGTGACGCCGACATGGTGTCAATGCGGCATTGCTTTTTGTCTCTGCGCAGACGCAGCAGGCGCTGTTCTCGGCTTGAAAAAACGCTACGTTTGTTTTGAAATGACTCCAGCTACCCAGCCCAGCGAGCTCAAGAAAAAACGCGCTGTAGGGCTTTTTTGATGCCCGCACGGGTGCCAGCTGCAAAGGAGCACTGCCTTATGCAGACTTGGACGGCATGCAATCGCCGCACATGAACATTTGTTGATTGATCAACTTCTTAAACATGCCCAGTGCCCGTGGCTTTGAACCTGCCCCTGTTTGACGTACCGCTTAGCCACTTCATTATGCGGCCTTCAATTGCTGTGCCGCGTCCCAGCGTTTTTCAAACTGCATCGGACTGACGTAGCCCAACGTGGAGTGCAACCGCCGG
>NZ_NESH01000005.1 GCF_003063355.1 Limnohabitans sp. Bal53
ATCATTTCCATGGTGATCACCTTCTATCTCTCCTGCTGAATATTTCAGCAGGTCAGTTGAACACCCTGGTCAATTTTGAGTCGGCACTCCTAGGTTTAGATGGTCAGTTTTCGGTCGGCGGCAACACTAATGTCGCAAAATGCATGATCAAGTCCACTGCGTGACGTGCTTCGATGTCATTTCCAAGCGGGTAACGGTAAGAGTTACGGTTGATCTCGAAAGTGAAAGCAATGGGCGGTTGTTTTTCGCGCCTGTGAGTTTGGTTTGTCGACGATTGGTCTCCAACGTCATCATTGTATTTGTGATGGACTTTAAGCTGGGTTTGGGCATTGTGGTGTTTTGCATCACCCTTTTCAGGCTCTTCGTTGCACCACTTTGGACGGCGATGAAGCACTTTTTGGTCTCAAGAAGCAGCCCAGCGTGGCGTGCAATATGAATTTCATAGGTATTAATTGACCTCAAGAGTAAGTTATATTGGCTTATATTGAAACAGCATTTATTTCTAAATAAGACAAAGCTCAACAAAATAAAGGCACAAATGTGAAATCACACAAGCACGTCCAAATGCGCTGGCACAGTCCCCCAGCCTGTTGAAATAGTTCGCGCCTGCTCAATCGCATCCACCGTGGCCAGCGCCGTGGCCTCGGCGGCCATCACGGTGAGCAGCATCAGGTCCACCGGACCGGCTTCTGTACCCGTGGCCAAGGCAAATAAGGTGTCGCCATCCAGCGTGGTGTGGGCCGGGCGGATGCTGCGGGCCAGGCCGTCGTGCGCGCTCATGGCCAGGCGTTTGGCCTGGGCTTTGGTGAGCGTCGCGTTGGTGGCGACCACACCAATCGTGGTGTTGGTGCCGGGCAGGGGGCGACTGCCGCGCTCGCCCGCCAGCAAGGCGCGTTGGGTGTTCAGTAAATTTTTTCCATCGGACGTACGGGCTCCGGCCAGGACCTGACCTGTGGCCGGGTCGATCACATCGCCGACCGCGTTGCAAGCGACCAAGGCACCTACCACCCACGGCCCCACGCGCACGCTGGCATTGCCGATGCCCCCTTTCATGCAGCGATCCAAGCCAAAGAGTTTGCCCACGCAGGCCCCTGCACCGGCACCCACATTGCCAGCAGCGGGTGGGGCCGTTGTGGCTGCTTGGCAGGCGGCGTAGCCTGCATCTGCGCCGGGTCGGGCTTGAGGGTCGTCGCCCGGACGCACCACGGGCAAATCAAACAACACGGCCGCTGGGACGATGGGCACCCGGCCGTAGCCGGTTTCAAAGCCGATGCCCTGCTCATCGAGCCAGCGCACCACACCCGTGGCAGCGTCGAGCCCAAAGGCGCTGCCGCCGCTGAGCACCACGGCGTGCACTTTGTCGACCAGATTGGCCGGGTCCAGCAAATCGGTCTCGCGGGTGCCCGGGGCGGCCCCGCGCACATCCACCGCACCCACGGCACCACCGGGGGCCAGGACCACCGAGCAGCCCGTCAGCCGTTCGTTCAGAGTGAAGTGACCGACCTGCAGGCCAGGGACATCCACAATCGAGCCCGCAAGGGATTTGGAGGCGCTGTTTACAATTGTTTGAGATGCCATTGGAAACCCTGTTCATCGTTGCTCACAGACCCCAAGGATAGCGCGTGCCCCTGTTTTTTTTGAGAAGGCTGCTGAGCTTTGTGCTGACCCTGCTGGCCACATCGGTCGTGGTGTTTGCGGTGCTGGAGTTGCTGCCGGGCAATGCCGCACTGGTCATTTTGGGCGAAACGGCCACGCCCGAGTCGATTGCCGCAATGGAAGAAAAATTGGGCCTGAACCAGCCCGCGGCCACCCGTTACCTGAGCTGGATGGGCGGCATGCTCCAGGGTCAGACGGGCCTGAGCATTTCTTATGACACCCCCACCGCCCAATTGATGGCCGAGCGCATGCAGGTGACCCTGCCGCTGGCCGTGATGGCCATGGGCCTGACCGTAGCGCTGGCGCTGGCGATGGGCATTTACGCCGCTTCGCAGCAAAACAAGGCGGGCGATGTGGGCGTCATGACGCTCAGCCAACTGGGCCTGGCCTTGCCCAATTTCTGGCTGGCCATTCTTTTGATCTTGTTGTTTGCGGTGCACCTGGAGTGGGTGAGCGCGGGCGGTTTCCCAGGTTGGTCCGAGGACGATGGCGGCGGAGTGGGCGAGGGCATCAAGGCCTTGCTCTTGCCCGCCATGTCATTGGCGGCGGTGCAAACGGCTATTTTGACGCGGGTGACCCGCTCGGCCGTGCTTGACACCTTGCGCGAAGATTTTGTGCGCACGGCCCAGGCCAAAGGCCTGTCACGCCGTCAGGTGCTGTGGGGCCATGTGCTGCGCAACGCCATGATTCCGGTGCTGACGGTGATGGGCTTGCAGTTTGGCAACTTGATCACCAGCGCCATCGTGATTGAGAACGTGTTTGTGCTGCCCGGCATTGGGCGGCTGATTTTTCAGGCCATTGCCAACCGCGACCTGATCGTGGTGCGCGATGTAGTCATGTTGCTGTCGGCGCTGGTCATCCTGATCAACTTTTGCATCGACGTGCTGTATGCGTGGATCGATCCACGCTTGAAGGCGGGCCATGCGGGATAACCACACGTTTTGGCGACGGGCCTTGCGCCACCCGAGTTTGGTGGCGGGTGGAGCCATGGTGCTGCTGATGGTGCTGTGCGCGGTGCTGTCTTTGTTTTGGTCACCTTACCCGGTGGGTGACATCGACATCCCCAACAAACTGGCCTCGCCCAGCGCAGCGCATTGGCTTGGCACCGACAGCCTGGGTCGCGACATCGGTTCTTTGCTTCTGGTGGGCAGTCAAAACTCTTTGCTGGTGGGTTTTATTGCCGTTGGTATTGGCTTGGGTGTGGGTGTCCCTTTGGGCTTGCTGGCCTCGGCGCGGCGCGGCTGGGTGGAAGAGGTCATCATGCGGGCTTCGGACTTCACCTTCGCCTTTCCGGCCTTGTTGTCGGCCATCATGCTCACGGCGATTTACGGGCCGGGCTTGGTGGTGAGCATTGTGGCCATTGGCATTTTCAACATCCCGGTGTTTGCCCGCATTTCGCGGGGCGCGGCCAACGCGGTCTGGGCGCGCGACTTCACCGCAGCTGCCCGCGCTGCAGGCCAGGGCCCGCTGGCCATCACACTGACGCATGTGCTGCCCAACATCGCCAGCGTGCTGATCGTGCAAGCCACCATCCAGTTCGCCATCGCCATCTTGGCCGAGGCGGCTCTGTCTTATTTGGGTCTGGGCACGCAACCGCCGCAACCCAGTTGGGGCCGCATGCTCAACGAGGCGCAGTCGCAGATGTTCCAGGCCCCCATGCTGGCGGTGTATCCAGGCGCGGCCATCGCGTTGGCGGTGCTGGGGCTGAATTTGCTGGGCGATGGCTTGCGCGATGTGCTCGACCCCCGTTTGGCGCGACAAAGGTGAACATGAGCGATCTTTCAAGCGCCAAGCCTTTGCTGCAAGTCGATGATTTGCGCGTGAGCCTGCCCACGGCCCGGGGCTGGGCCCAGGCCCTGCGCGGCGTGTCTTGGCGCATGGAACGGGGCCAGACGGTGGGCCTGATTGGCGAGAGCGGCAGCGGCAAATCGCTCACGGCCTTGGCCCTGATGGGCTTGTTGCCCGAGCGCGCACGCGTGAGCGGGTCTATTGCGCTGCAAGGCCAAGAGCTGGTGGGTCTGGCCGAGCCACAGATGTGCCAGCTGCGCGGGGCCCGCATGGCCATGATCTTCCAGGAGCCGATGACGGCGCTCAACCCTTTGCACCCCATCTGGAAGCAGATCGCTGAGCCCTTGCGCCTGCACCAACACATGAGCGCCAGCGCCGCCAAAGCCCGCGCCCTGCAACTGCTCGAACGCGTGCAGCTGCCCCGGGCGCGTGAGCGGTTGGAGGCGTATCCCCATGAGCTGTCGGGCGGGCAACGCCAGCGCGTGATGATCTCGATCGCGCTGGCTTGCAGCCCCGACTTGCTGATTGCCGATGAGCCCACCACCGCGCTGGATGTGACGGTGCAAAAAGAGGTGCTGGCGCTCATCCAACAACTGGTGCGCGAAGACGGCATGGGCTTGCTTTTGATCAGCCACGACCTGGGCCTGATGCAGGACCAGGTGGAGCGTGTGATGGTGATGTACGGTGGGGCAGTGGTCGAAAGCGCGGCCACGCCCGAGCTGTTTGCGCACCGGGCGCACCCCTATACGCGGGGCTTGTTTGCGGCGCGTCCGCGTCTGGGCTTGGCACGCGGCACACGCTTGGCCACGATCCCCGGCAGCGTGCCCGAGTTGATGGATTTTCCGGCAGGTTGTGCGTTTGCGGATCGCTGCAGTTTGGCGGTTGACGATTGCCGCCACACACCGCCTCAAGCTGAAAGCATCGACCGCAAAACCCCTGGTGATGCGCCCCATGTGGTCAGTTGCCCGCGTTGGAGGCTGCCATGAACGCGATGCCCATATCTGCACCGCTGCTGGAGGTGAAGCACTTGGGGCGGCGCTTTGCTTTGCCCCGCGCGGGTTTGTTCCAACCTGCAGGCGCTTTGCAGGCATTGTCGGACGTGAGCTTCACCCTGCAGCCGGGCAAAAGTTTGGGCATTGTGGGCGAGTCAGGGTCGGGCAAGTCCACGCTGGCGCGGCTGGTCATGGCCTTGGATACGCCCAGTGAAGGGCAGGTGCTTTTCAAAGGTGTGGACGTGCACCAGACCCACGGGCAAGCCTTGCGTCAGTTGCGCAGCGGTTTTCAGATGGTGTTTCAGGACCCGTATGGTTCGCTGGACCCGCGCCAAAAAGTGCTGGCCATCGTGACCGAGCCGATACGTACCTTGCAACCTGTTTCGGACAGCCGATCTGAATGGCACGACAGAGCTGCGCAAGCGATGAGCGAAGTCGGCCTGAGAACGGCAGACCTGGACAAATACCCGCACGAGTTTTCGGGCGGTCAACGCCAGCGCATTGCGATTGCACGCGCCTTGATGACTCGCCCTGCCTTGATCGTGGCCGATGAGCCCGTGAGTGCGCTCGATGTGTCGGTGCAGGCCCAGGTTTTGAACCTGATGATGGACCTGCAAGACCGCTACGGCCTGAGTTATTTGTTCGTCAGCCACGATTTGGCAGTGGTCAATTTGATGTGCGACGATGTGCTGGTGTTGCAGTCAGGTCGTGTGGTTGAACAAGGATCCGCTGAGCATATTTTTAAGCAAGCCGCGCACCCTTACACTCGGGCTTTGTTGGCCGCCGTTCCAGGCCAGCCCCCTTCTTTTTTGACACAAGAGACCCCATGAAAAACAGTTCTTCCCTGACCCGCCGCTCCCTCGCTTTGACCTCAGCGGCCGTGTTGGTCGCCAGCTTGGTGGCAGCGCCTTTGCAAGCGCAAGCCCAGTCGCGCAAAGACACCGTTACGCTGGGCATGATCCTGGAGCCCACCAGCCTGGACCCGACCATGGCGCCGGCTGCCGCCATCGGTGAAGTGGTGCACTACAACATCTTGGAGGGCCTGACCAAAATCAACGTTGATGGCTCCATTACCCCCTTGCTGGCCGAGAGCTGGAAAATGGACGCCGACGGCAAGGCCTACACCTTCAAACTGCGCAAAGGCGTGAAGTTCTCCGATGGTGCGCCATTCGACGCTGCCGCTGTGAAATTCAGCTTCGAGCGGGCCAAAGACGCCAAGAGCACCAACAAGGCCAAAGGCGCAGTGTTCAACAACATCACCCACATCTCTACGCCTGATGCGCACACTGTGGTGCTGGTGCTGACCAACCCGGACGGCAATTTCTTGTTCCGCATGGGCGAGAACACCGCGGTCATCTTGCACCCGGACAGCGCGGCCAGCGCCGCTACCAAGCCCGTGGGCACAGGCCCCTACAAACTCGACAACTGGGCCAAAGGCACAGCGGTGACTCTGTCCAAGTGGGATGGCTTTCGCGACGCCGCTTCTGTCAAAGTGAAGAAAGTCACCTTCCGCTTCATCAACGATTCGGCCGCCCAAGTGGCCGCCTTGTTGGCGGGCGACATCGACGGCATGCCGCGCTTTCAGTCGCCGCAAAGCCTGGCCCAGTTCCAGAAAGACAAGCGCTTTGTGGTGGAGATGGGCAGCACGGCCGGCAAGGGCATCATGACCATCAACAACCGCAAAAAGCCGTTTGACGATGTGCGCGTGCGCCGTGCCCTGTCGCACGCGGTCGATAAAAAGGCTTTCATCGACGGTGTGTTTGAAGGCCTGGCCAAACCGATTGGCAGCCACATGGCCCCCACCGATGCGGGTTATGTGGAGTTGAGCAACACCTATGCCTACGACCCCGAAAAAGCCAAGGCCCTGCTCAAGGAAGCCGGGGTGCAAACCCCACTGAATGTGACCTTGACCTTGCCCCCTCCGCCTTACGCACGCAAGGGCGGCGAAATCTTGGCCGCGCAGCTGGCCAAGGTGGGCGTTGTGGCCAAAATTGAAAACGTCGAATGGGCGCAGTGGCTGGGCGGCACATTCAAGGGCAACTTTGATCTGACGGTGATCAACCACGTCGAGCCCTTGGACTACATGGCTTATGCCAATCCGCAGTACTACTGGGGTTACGACAGCAAGGCTTTCCGCGACTTGGCGGCCAAACACGCGGCCACCACTGGGGCCAAAGAGCGCACGCAGTTGTTTGGTGACATGCAGCGCATGATCGCCAAGGACGCCGTCAATGTGTTCTTGTTCAACGCGACCAACACAGCGGTTTACCGCAAAGGCCTCAAAGGCCTGTGGTCGAGCTCGCCGATTTTTGCAAACGACATGTCGGCAGTGTCTTGGCAATAAATTGATGGGCAGCCCGAAAGTGCCCTCAAAAGCTTGCTATAATTCGATGCATGATGCGGCTGTAGCTCAGCTGGATAGAGTACTTGGCTACGAACCAAGGGGTCGTGGGTTCGATTCCTGCCAGCCGCACCAAAAATTAGAAAGCCCACAACGCAAGTTGTGGGCTTTTTCTATTTCCGCTCGCCAAAACATCGGTCTCCAAAACATTGCCATTTTGGCGGTCCATATTTTTTGCACTTGAACACCTGAACATGAGCAAAGCCTTCACCAAAGAGTCAGACGGCGACGATGACGAAGAGTTGGGTTTGCCGGCTTTGCCTGTGGGTGCGCGCAACTACATGACGCCAGGCGGCTACGCACGCCTCAGGGCCGAGCTGTTCACCCTGATCGACGACGAGCGACCCAAAGTGGTCGAGATCGTGCATTGGGCGGCCAGCAACGGAGATCGCTCAGAAAACGGTGATTACCTGTATGGCAAAAAACGTTTGCGCGAGATCGACCGCCGCATCCGCTTTTTGACCAAGCGGCTGGAGATGGCTGAAGTGGTGGACCCTGCAGTGCACCACGGCAGCGACCAGGTGTTCTTTGGGGCCACCGTCACATACGCCGAGGCCTCAGACACAGAGCGCACCGTCACGATTTTGGGCATCGACGAGGCCGACAGTCTGCAAGGCCAAGTCAGCTGGGTCTCGCCGATTGCACGTACCTTGCTCAAGTCACGCGAAGGCGATGAACTCAAGTTGCTCACACCCGCTGGCGTGATCGACATTGAGGTGCTGAAGGTGAGCTACCCGGCCGTACGCTGATCGGTGTTGATATCGTTCAGGCGCAAGCCGGGTTGAGATCTAGCCAGGCATGTGACCTTTGTTGGTTTGGCGCTCGGCCTTGATCACCGAAGGGGTGCGTTTGAGGTGACGAAGCACCTGCTCCAGGTGCGCTGCATCGCGCACAGCGACCACGAACTTCAATTCGGCCGTGTCTTGGGGGGTCTCTTGCCCCATGTCCACATGCACGATGTCGGTTTCGCCGCTGGCCAAAGCGCCCGCAACTCGGGCCAGAACGCCTTTGCCGTTGACGACTGTGACGGTGATGGCGGTCTCGAAGCTGCGGCTCAATTCGTCCGACCATTCCACGCCAATGAAGCGTTCGCTGTCTTTGTGTTCCAGCTTGCGGGCGGTGGCGCAATCGCGGGTGTGCACGGCCAGGCCCTCGCCGCGCCCCAGATAGCCCACGATGTCGTCACCGGGCAAGGGGCGGCAGCAACGTGAATAAACGACCGATGCGTTTTCGCTGCCGTCCAAGGTGATGGCACCTTGCGAGATGGACTCGTGCGCCGTGAAGCGTTCGCGGGTCATCAGCAGCGCGTCGGGTTTTTGACCCAATTCGGACAGGAGGGCAGTCAGACGCTTGGCCACAATGGTGGCGATGCGTTTGCCCAGGCCAATGTCCATCAGCAAATCAGCTTGGTTGCGGTTGCCTGTGAAGCGTAACAATTTTTCCCACAGCGCATGGTGCGCTTCGTCGTTGGCGGGCAGCTGGTTGATGCCTTCGGCGCGCAAAGCTTGCGCCAGCAATTTTTCGCCCAGGCCCACCGACTCGGTTTGCGCCATGGTCTTGAGGTGGTGGCGTATTTTGGAGCGGGCGCGTCCAGTGCGCACAAAGCCCAGCCAGGCCGGGTTGGGGGCTGATACGGGCGCGGTGATCACCTCGACCACGTCGCCATTTTTGAGCTCGGTGCGCAGCGGCACTTGGTCGCCATTGATGCGGGCGGCCATGGCGTGGTCGCCCACCCGGCTGTGGATGGCGTAAGCAAAGTCCACCACAGTGGCGCCCCGAGGCAGGGCCATGATCTGGCTCTTGGGGGTGAACACATACACCGCATCAGGGAACAGGTCGACTTTGACGTGGTCCCAGAATTCGGCAGCGTCACGTGTTTCGGTCTGAATGTCGAGCAGCGATTGCAGCCACTGCGTGCCTAAGCGCTCGGACTGGGCGCTGGCCGACTCATGTTCTTTGTAGAGCCAGTGCGCGGCCACGCCCGATTCGGCCACCAGGTGCATGGGTTCGGTGCGCATCTGGAACTCCACGTTCACGCCCGATGGCCCCACCAGCGTGGTGTGCAGCGACTGGTAGCCGTTGACCTTGGCAATTGCGATGTGGTCCTTGAACTTGCCGGGCAGGGGTTTGTAGATTTGGTGCAACAAACCCAAAGCGGTGTAGCAATCGATGACCGAGGGCACGATGACCCGCAGGCCGTAGATGTCGGTCACCTGCGCAAAGCTCAAGTGCTTTTCATCCATCTTCTTGTAGATGGAGTAGAGCGTTTTTTCGCGGCCGCTGATGCGCACATCCATATGGGCTTGGGCAAAGACGGCCTCCACATCGGCCTGTACTTTTTGGATCAGGTCACGGCGGCGGTTGCGGGCGCGGGACACGGCCTTGGACAACACCGCGTAGCGCCAGGGCAGCAGGTGTTTGAACGACAGGTCTTGCAGCTCGCGGTAGATCTGGTTCAGGCCCAGGCGGTGTGCGATCGGGGCGTAGATTTCCTGGGTTTCGGAGGCGATGCGGCCCCACTTGCTGCGCGGCATGTCCGACATGGTGCGCATGTTGTGGGTGCGGTCGGCCAGCTTGATAAGAATGACGCGCACATCGCGGGCCATGGCCAGCAGCATCTTGCGAAAGGACTCGGCCTGGTTTTCCTCGCGGGTGTTGAATTCCAGCTTGTCCAGTTTGGTCAGACCATCGACCAGCTCAGCCACTGGTGAGCCAAAGCGCTCAATCAGCTCGATCTTGGTCACGCCGCAGTCTTCCATCGCGTCGTGCAGCAGTGCTGCCGCCAGTGCCTGGGCGTCGAGTTTCCACTCGGTGCACAAACCGGCCACCGCGATCGGGTGGGTGATATAGGGTTCACCGCTTTTGCGCATTTGGCCCAGGTGGGCTTCGTCGGCGTATTTATAGGCCCGCCGCACCATGTCGGTGTCGGTGTCGCTCAGATAGCCCAGCTGAGCCTCCAGCACGGCAAAACTGGCGGCCGCCGCATTGGCAGCCGCCGGGTCCGGCGCGTTGGGGCGACTGGAGCCAGTTTTGGGGGTTTTGGGCAGGACAGCGCTCATGACATCAATGTAACGCAAGCCTTGGCAGGCTGGAAAAAAAGCCAAAAAAAAGCCCCATGAAGGGGCATTTTCAGGTCTGGCGGAAGAGCCAGACTCGGGTTGGGGCGTTTCAGGAAACGCGCTTGAGCATCTCGATGCCCACTTTGCCAGCGGCGATTTCGCGCAAGGCGGTCACGCCAGGCTTGTTTTTGCTCTCGATGCGGGGTGTGTGACCCTGGCTCAGCATGCGGGCGCGGTACGTGGCGGCCAAAACCAGCTGAAAGCGGTTAGGGATCTGTTCCAGGCAATCTTCAACAGTGATGCGGGCCATGAGTTTTCCTTGAAAATGTCTGTGCTGGGAGTCAAGCCATCTTGAGGGCTTGAAAAGTGTCAGGCCGGGCGCGGCGCTGGACGTGGTACTTGAGACGCTGAGCGTGAACAACCGCTTTCAGGTCAAACAAAGCACGATCAAATACTTCATTGATTATAACGAAGTCGAATTCTGGGGCCTGGGCCATCTCGATGGCTGCGTTTTGCAGGCGCAGCTCAATGATTTCGGCGGTGTCTTCGCCTCGACGCTCCAGGCGCGAGCGCAACTCTTCCCAGCTGGGGGGCAAGATGAAGATCAGCACGGCGTTGGCGTACATCTTTTTGATCTGCAGCGCGCCTTGGTAGTCGATCTCCAAAATCACATCGGCGCCTTGCGCCATGCGCTCTTCAATCATCTTTTTGGAGGTGCCGTAGCGCTGTCCGTGCACATGGGCCCATTCGACAAAGGCGTCGCCCAGCACCATGGCATCAAATTCTTGCGACGAGGCAAAAAAGTACTCGCGGCCATGCTTTTCCTGGCCGCGCGGGGCGCGTGTGGTGTGCGAGACGGTGGGCTGAACGCGAGAGTCGAGTTCCATCAAGGCTTTGACCAGGCTGGATTTGCCAGCCCCGCTGGGGGCGGCGACAACAAACAGGTTTCCGGGGTAATCCATGCTGGTGCTCTTTATTCGATGTTTTGAACTTGTTCGCGCATTTGCTCGATCAGCACCTTCATGTCCACCGAGATGCGGGTCATCTCCAGCACGGCCGATTTGGAGCCCAGCGTGTTGGCTTCGCGGTGCAGTTCCTGAATCAGGAAGTCCAAGCGCTTGCCAATGTCGCCGCCCTTGGTGAGCAGGCGCGAGAGTTCGTCCAGGTGCGAGCGCAAACGGGTCAGCTCTTCGGCCACGTCGATGCGGATGGCAAATGCGGTGGCTTCGGTAAGAGCCCGGTCTTGCGCGGCTTCGGGCAAGTGGCTGCCATCGGCCAAAGCCATGGCGTCTTTCCATCGCTCCAAAAAGCGCTGGCGCTGTTGCTCGACCAGTTGCGGCACCAGCGGCACGGCCTGCTCGGCCAAGCCGCGCAGCTGCTCAATGTGGCCTTGCAGCATATCGGTCAGGCGGGCGCCTTCGCGGGCGCGGGCTTCGCGCAGCGCGTCCACCGCTTGGGTGGCCAGTTGCATCCAGGCGGCTTCGTCGGGCGCTGCTTGGCCCGAGTGGCCCGCCGTCATGCGCAGCACATCGGCCACGCTCAAGGACCGGGCTTCGGGTAACCAGTCTTGGATCTTGTCTTGCAGGGCCGCGATTTTTTGCAGGGCTTGGTGGTTGGGCGCTTGGAGGGCAGCGCCGTCGCCTGCGTCCTGGCTGGCGCGCACTTCCACTTTGCCCCGTTTGATCTGGCGTGTGATCAGCTCGCGCAGGCCAGGTTCAAGCTGGCGCAGCTCTTCGGGCAGGCGAAAACTCAGGTCCAGAAAACGGCTGTTGACCGAGCGGATCTCCAACCCCAGCCGGGCTGTATGGGCCGCAATGGCAGGGGTTTCACCGTCTGCGGCCAGCGGGCTGTGCTGCACGCTGGCGTATCCGGTCATACTGTAAACTGGCATGGATCAAGTTCCTTGTGACAGCGCTTGGCCCGATTGGCCATGATGCGCTGCTGATGCCCAGCTTGGCTGAGCATGAAACGAGGCATTATCTCAAACTCTTGTGTCCGCCCCGCCCGCTGTCTGCCGTGTGCACGGCCAGGACTCAGGGGTCAACCCATTCAGCGCCACCATGAACACCACCAGCTCCTACAGCCGAACCGGTCGCTCCGCCGACGCCCTGCGCCCTGTGCGCATCACCCGCGGTTACACCGTGCACGCCGAAGGTTCGGTTTTGATCGAGTTTGGCCAGACCCGCGTGCTGTGCACCGCCTCGGTCGAAGAGAAGGTGCCGGGCCACAAAAAAGGCAGCGGCGAAGGCTGGGTCACGGCCGAATACGGCATGTTGCCCCGCGCCACGCACACCCGGGGCGACCGCGAAGCAGCACGCGGCAAACAAAGCGGCCGCACGCAAGAGATTCAGCGCTTGATTGGCCGCTCGCTGCGCGCTGTGTTTGACCTGAAAAAGCTGGGCGAGCGCACGATCCACCTCGATTGCGACGTGCTGCAAGCCGACGGCGGCACCCGCACCGCCAGCATCACGGGCGCTTTTGTGGCGGCGCAAGACGCCGTCAACTGGCTCATGACCACGGGCAAACTGAGCGAGTCGCCCATCATCGACCGTGTGGCCGCCATCTCGGTGGGTCTGAAAAGCGGCACCGCTTTGCTGGACTTGGACTATCCCGAAGACTCGGCCTGCGACACCGACATGAACGTGGTCATGACCGGCGCGGGCAACTTTGTGGAAGTGCAGGGCACGGCCGAAGGCGTGGCTTTTACCCGCGTCGAGATGGACCGCATGCTGGCGCTGGCCGAAAAAGGCATTGCGCAGTTGGTGCAGCTGCAAAAGCAGGCGCACGACGAGCCTCAAACCCTGACCTTCAGCGCTTGAAGCGCGGGCGATCTGGTCCATGAAAATCGTCCTCGCCTCCAACAATGCGGGCAAATTGGCCGAGTTGCAAACCCTGTTTGCGCCGCTGGGCATGACGCTGGTGCGCCAGTCCGAGCTGAACATCCCCGAGGCGGCAGAGCCCTTCAAAACCTTCGTTGAAAACGCTTTGGCCAAAGCCCGTCACGCCGCTCAATTGAGCGGCATGCCCGCGCTGGCCGATGACGCGGGCCTGTGTGTGGACGCATTTGGCGGCCAGCCCGGCGTGGACACGGCTTACTACGCCACCCGATTTGGCTACCCCAAGGGCGACGACACCAACGTCACCGCTTTGCTGGAACAGATGCAGGGCATGGCCAACCGCCGCGCCGCCATGGTCAGCACCTTGGTGGCCGTGCGCAGCGCCGACGATCCGGAGCCGCTGATCGCGGTGGGCCGGGTCGTGGTGCAGATCACGCCCGAGCGCCGGGGCAGCAATGGTTTTGGTTTTGACCCGGTCATGTTTTTGCCCGAATTTGGCAAGACCTTTGCCGAGTTGCCCCCTGAGGTGAAAAACGCCAACAGCCACCGGGGCCGCGCCGCGCAAGCCATGCTGGCGCTGATGCGCGAACGCTGGCTGGACAGCGCCGCGCCATGAACCCCATGATGGACCCGGTGCACGCCATGCGCCCAGGCGTACTGCAACTGAATGCTCTGCCGCCCCTGTCGCTGTATGTGCACCTGCCTTGGTGCATCAAAAAATGCCCGTATTGCGACTTCAACTCGCATGAATTCCGCGAAGGCGCTGACCCGGTGTCGACGCAAGACGCCTACATCAACGCACTCTTTGCCGACCTTGAAGCCAGCCTGCCCCTGATTTGGGGCCGCAGCATCCAGACGGTGTTTTTGGGCGGCGGCACGCCCAGTTTGTTTTCGCCCGAAGCGATTGACCGTTTGATTTCGGGCATCCGCGCCCGCGTGCGCTTGGCACCGGACGCCGAAATCACCATGGAAGCCAACCCCGGCACCTTTGAGAAAGACCGTTTCAAGGCCTTCCACCAAGCGGGCATCACCCGTTTGTCGATCGGCGTGCAAAGCTTTGACAACACGCACCTGAAAGCTTTGGGCCGCGTGCACGACCGTGACCAGGCCTTGGCCGCTGTCACCGAAGCCGCTCAGGTGTTTGACACCTTCAACCTCGACCTGATGTACGCCTTGCCGGGCCAGACGCTCGAAGGCCTCAGCCAAGACATCCAGACCGCGCTGGCTTTTGCGCCGCCGCACATCTCGATCTACCACCTGACGATCGAGCCCAACACGGTGTTCGCCAAGTTTCCGCCCACTCTGCCCGAAGACGATCTGGCCTACGAGATGATGGACCGCATGACTGAGCTCACTGGGTTGGCGGGGCTGAACCGCTACGAAGTGTCGGCTTATGCCAAGCCGGGACATCCATGCGCCCACAACCTGAACTACTGGCAGTTTGGGGACTATCTGGGCATTGGCGCCGGGGCGCACAGCAAGCTCAGTTTTGCGCACCGCGTGCTGCGGCAAGTGCGTTACCGGGAACCTGCGCTGTACATGCAGCAGGCCATGAAGGGCGAGCCCGTCACGCAAAGCACCGAGGTCTCGCGCCAAGATTTGCCTTTTGAATTCATGCTCAACGCACTGCGTTTGCGTGATGGCTTTGCTTTGGCTGATTTTGTGGACCGCACGGGCTTGGCCATGACCAGCATCCAAAAGGGTCTGGCGGAGGCTGAAAAACTGGGCCTGATCGGGCGTGACCTGCACCGGGTCTGGCCGACAGACAGGGGTTTTGATTTTTTGAGTGACCTGCAGGCGCTGTTTTTGGCCGAAGCACCGTGACCTCACATCTTCAGTGCGTTGACTTTTGGCGCTGGTACAAGCGGTCGATCACAAACTTCATGACGTAAAGCATCAGCAAAGCACCGACGGCATTGCCCACAAACATGGGCCAAACATCCACCAAAATGTTGGCATCGGGTTTTTCAAGGGACCACCACACCAGTTGGTCACTCATGGCGCTGGCCGCTGAGAAAATGAGGGTCATTTGCAGCAGCCTTGTTGCGGTCATTTGCCCCAACTGCGGCGCCAGCCAGCCCTGCCGTATCAAGTACTTCATGACCAGCCAAGGGGTCAGTCCAGACACCACGCCATTGATGAACGGGAAAAACCAAGCGGTGCCCGTCATGGACGTGTTGTCGATGTACCAGCTGCCCAACGTCAGACCGATGGCGCCTGGTAAACCCATCGTCAGCACCAAGATCACCCGAAAGCCCGCCGGCAGAAATACCCAGCTGATGCCTTCGCTGTACTGAAAGCTGGAAAAAATCCAGCCATTGAGCTTGAAGAAGCCCACAAACAAAACAGCGCTGATGAATGTCAGCGCTGTTTTTTCAAAGGCATTTCGTAAGTTTGTACTCATGCGATCTGGTTTTGATGAGCCTGCTGCATGGATTTGCCCAGGTTCTGGAAGTAGTCCAGTGTGCGCTGGGTGGGAATCAGGAACTTGGCGCGCCGGTCGCCTTCCTGGTTCAGTGTGCTGAGCATGTCTTTTTCGCGCAGTCGCGTGATGCGTTTGTGCAAGGTGGCGGGCGAGCCCAAGGCGGCCAAGCCAATGGCCTCGCGCACGGTCATGGGCTCGTTCTCGTACCAGCGCAAAACCACCGATTGCAGCAAAGCCGACTCGTTGGCGTCCATCTCCTGGCCATCGGGCAAGGCTTGAACCACCGTGGCCAACTGCAAAAAGCGCAGATAAGCAGAAGCAAAAGGGCTTTGGGTTTTTTCCATGGTTGTGATTTTATCGAATTATTTCCAAACCTTACAAGGTCACCAAATCCGTTGTCGGGTCTGCGTCACCCGGGTGCTTGGATGTGTCTTGAAGTGGTTAAGCTTGTGCGACCTGAGGAGACAGACATGACACACAAAATCGCCATCATCGGGCTGGGCATCATGGGCCGGCGCATGCTGGAAAACGCCTTACGGCATTCCGCTTTCGAGGTTTGCGGTGTTTGGGATCCTTCTCCTGCATCCCTTGCCAAAACGCTGGAGATGGCCCCTGGTGTGACCGTCGCGCCCAATGCACAGGCGGCCATGGCAGAGGCCGATGTGGTGTACCTGGCCTGCCCGCCAGGGCCGCGAAAAACCTATGCCTTGCAGGCTGCTGCGGCTGGGCAGGGGGTGTTCATGGAAAAACCTCTGGGCACCGACAACGCGCAAAGCCGCGACTTGGTAGCCCAATTGGCCCAAGCCCGCTTGCCCGGCGTGGTCAACTTCACGCAAGCCGCCTCGCGTGGGTTTGATGAACTGAACCGCGCAATCGCGGCGGGTGAAACGGGTGAGCTGTTGGGCATAGACATCGTGGTGAACTACCCTGCATGGCCTCGCGCCTGGCAAAAAGACGCCGACTGGCTGCGCATGCGCGATGAGGGCGGCTACACCCGAGAAGTGATTTCGCATTTCCTGTTTTTGGCCGGACGCTTTTTGGGGCCGCTGAACTTGCAGCAAGCCTTGCCGCGCTACCCGCAAGACCCGGCCTTGTGCGAGCTCGACATGCTGGCCCGATTGACCACCGCCGATGGCAAACCCGTCACCGTCATGGCCACCACAGGAGGTCAGCAGCCCGACCGTCAAGAAGTCACGGTGCGCGGCAGCCGCATGAACCATCAGTTCAGGGAGTTTTACCAACTGTGGCGCTCAGACGGCGGCCCTTGGGTTGAGGCCCTCGACTGGAGCAACGAAGACCCGCGCACCAGCGCTTTGCAGCGTCAGTTGAGCGAAGTAGATTTGTGGTTACGTGGGCAGCCTCACAAACTGGCCACAGCCGAAGAAGCGCTGGCAGTGCAGGAGTTGGTGGAGGCGATGTTGGTGGGCAAGAACTGATGTGTTTTCAAGCTCAAAAGCGAGGGCGCTGGATGGTGTGTCGCTGACTTGGTGTGCGTTAGACAAGCCTGAATTTTGGTGTTAGTGTCCGCCTAAATTCAACAAAGGCACTTCATGCAACTTGCCGCTGTACAGCGTCGGACCGCTGAAATTTTGGACAAAGATGAAAACGGTGACTTGACCAGCAAAATCTGTGATTGGGGCCTATTGGTCTTGGTGTTGGTGAATGTTGCTGCGGTTATTCTTGAATCGGTCGCCTCTCTTCGGCAAGCGCATCAAGCGATTTTTGACACCATAGAGCTGTTCAGCGTGGTGGTGTTTTCTGCTGAATATCTGTTGCGAGTTTGGTCAGCGCCTGCGCGAAAAGCTGAGCGCCGCCCTACAGGGCGGGCCCGTCTCAGTTACATGTTGAGCTTTCACGGATTGGTTGACGTGATCGCAATTGCACCCTTTTACTTGCAGATGATCTTTCCGGGAGTCGATTTGCGAATCTTGCGAGTTTTGCGATTGGTTCGTGCTCTCAAAATCTCTCATTACAGCAGCGCCATCGAAGATCTCTTTGAAGCCATTTATCAAGAGCGCAAGTCGTTCATTGCGACCCTCTACCTCCTGTTGCTGGCCGTGCTTTTGAGTTCCAGCTTGATGTACTTTGCTGAGGGTGAGGCGCAGCCAGATAAGTTCTCCTCCATCCCGGCCAGCATGTATTGGGCCATCATCACTTTGACCACTGTGGGTTACGGCGACGTGGCCCCCATAACTTGGATCGGCCAGATCGTTGCGCCTTTCACGGCATTTTTGGGTGTGTGCACGGTTGCTTTGCTCACGGGTATCGTGGCATCGGCCTTTTCCAATCAGATGGCCCGTCGGAAAGTGCTCATGCAAGAGCAAATTCGCCAATCCCTGAAAGACGGTGTTTTGTCCAAAGAGGAGCTGTTGGCCATAGAGTTGCTTCGCGCAGAGTTCAACTTGTCCGAGGGTTTGGTGCGGAGTCTGACGACACAGTTGCAAAAAGAATATGCCAAGGCGCAAGACGAGTCCAAGCAGCCGCCTTGAACAGTCATTGTTGGGTGATTGAGCCAATTTAGGTTGGCTGCCCTATGGCGGAAGCGGTGGAAACCATCCGCCATAACCATGAAGTCTCATACAGACCCAAAATCAAATAAATATATTACTCGTCAGATGCTTAGCTAAATTTTAGTTCCAGATAGATCCTTGTAATTCCATAACATCCCCTAACATATGGCCTACAGAATGGCTCACAGGATCGGGGATATGGGCAAGACCAATCACATGCCGGGCAAGCTTGCAGCTGTGGCGCTTAAGCACGACATCACCCAGTCCCAGGCCCCCAGTCTCGCGGCTGGTGTGTTTTCACTGGAAAGGTCTGCAACGTTTCAAGTGTCGCAGCTTCAAAGCTCGCTGCACCATCGCGGCACAAGGCCTCTAGGCACCAATCAATTGACAGACATGTGCGAGGGTAGAGCCAGCTTCAGAGATCGGCGAAACTTCTCCGGCGTGGTGCCTGTCCAGCGTCGAAAACTGCGAAAGAAGCTGCCCTGGTCCTGATACGCGAGCATATATGCGACCTCAGAATTCGACAAAGCGCTCTTGGACAGGTACCGAATGGCAAGGTCCTTGCGGGTGTCGTCGAGCACATCCTGAAAAGATAGGCCCTCCTCGCGCAAGCGCCGCTGCATCGTGCTGCGACTGACGCCGATATGGCGACACACCTCCTCGGCACCCGACCGCCCACTGGTGAACAGGTCCAACAGCGCGCTGCGCACGCGTGCGCTCATGGCGCTGCGCTCGCCACGCAACATCAACTGCTGCTCGAGGTCGCGTTCCAGATCGGCCCAGAGCCGATCGTTACCGCCGATGAAGGGCCGTTGTGCGTCCAGCAAGGCGTAGCGCAGGCTCGTTGTCTCCCCGTACTCGGGCATCACTCCAAGGTACTGTCCGAGTGTGCGGCGGTAGGCTTCGGTCGCCTTCAAGGTTGCCGCCAGCGGTCTCAGTGGATGGGCCATTAGGCCGCGCGCCTTCTCGACTGAAAACACCAGATGCAAAGCCCCCATCGTGGCCGGCATCTCGACCGCGGGATCAACAGACTGATACTCGACCACCAACTGATGAGCGTCTTTCATGACGCTCATGGACACGGGGCCGATCAAGGACTTGAATCTCGACAGCCGATGCAGCCCTGACTCGAGGTCTGGAGCGCAGGACAAGGCAAGGAACACAGGCACGACGGGCCCACGGGCGATGGCCACGCCCAAGTACTCGGCCAGGTCTTCTCGGTCGGCCAACTCGACCATGGCATTCCAGACATCAAAGTACTGGCGGGCGGTAACACCCCGCGCCGCCTGGGCCAGCCCGTTGGCGCCAAGCCCGGCACGTTGAAGCGTGTGTGCCGGATCAATACCGAGGATACGTGCCGCCACGTCGGTACCGATCGTCAGTGAATAGAGGTCTTCGCTTGGCATGGCGGGCCTGTGGTTGAGTCGTTGGGTGAATTGTCTATTGTTGCCAGTCCGTAGGCCAGGAAAAGCCAGCGGATTGACCCAAAAAGCCAGTGATTGACCGCCTTGGCTAGTGCACAAGCGCGCCTTCGCACAGACACTTGGTGCAGTTCTATTTTCAGACAGGAGTGACAAATGCGTTTAGAGGTCAACGGAACTGCCCATGACTTGTATGTCGAGAGCGACATGCCTTTGTTGTGGGTGCTGCGCGACGAACTGGGCATCACCGGCCCGAAGTACGGCTGTGGCATCGCGCAATGCGGAGCCTGCACCGTGCACATCGCTGGTCAGGCGGTGCGTTCCTGCCAGATCCCTGCGAGCGCGGTATGGGGTCCGGTGAAAACGATCGAAGCGCTGGGCACACCGGGCGCGCTGCACCCGGTGCAAGCCGCATGGATCGAACATCAGGTGGCGCAATGTGGCTACTGCCAGTCCGGGCAGATCATGCAGGCGGTGGATCTGCTGTCCAAAAACCCAGACCCTAGCGACGCCGATATTGACGCTGCGCTCGCTGGCAACCTGTGTCGCTGTGGCACCTACCCACGCGTCCGCCTGGCTGTGAAAACGGCCGCTGCCACACTGCGAGGCGCCTGAACCATGAGCAAAGCTAGAGCCATTACACGCCGCGCCTTGCTCATCGGGTCGGTCGCTGTCGCCGGTGGCGTGGCCTTCGGTGCGTACATCGTTCGACGACCTGTGCCCAACCCCTTGTTTGATGGACTGCAACCGGGTGAGGCCGCGATCACGCCCTTCGTGAAGATCACGCCACAAGGCATCACCCTCATCGTGCCGCGGGCCGACATCGGACAGGGCATCGCTTCAACGCAAGCCCATCTGATCGCCGAAGAACTGGACATCGACCCCCACACTGCGCGCCTGGACCCTGGGCAACCGGACAGGGCTTACTTCAACGGCAACATTGCTGCCGACAGTCTGCCCTTTAGGCTGACCGACCAAGGTTTCATTGCAGAAACGGCGCGGCGCGCGATGGTGCACATCTCAAAGCTCACAGCCTCACAGTTCACCGGTGGTTCATCGTCCACAGCAGACCTGCACGAGACGCTACGTCTGGCCGGTGCAACCGCACGCGAGACCTTGAAGGAGGCCGCCGCCCGCAGAACGGGCGTCGCGCGCAGCGCGCTGCGCACCGAAGATGGCGCCGTGCTGCTGCCCGAAGGCCAGCGCATTGCTTACACCGCGCTGGCCGCCGAAGCGGCCCTGCTCGAACCTGTGAGCGATGTGGTGTTGCGACCGCCAACTGAGTGGCGCCGGCTGGGCAAGCCATTCCAGCGCACGGACATCATCGCCAAATCCACAGGCCAACAGAGCTACGGCATCGATGTGCGGCTGAAAGGCATGCTGCATGCCACTGTGCGACGCAATCCAGGCATCGGCGGTACGGTCGTGCGCTTCGACGCCACCTCGGCGCGCGCCATGCGCGGCGTGCGCGCGGTGGTGCCGGTTGAAGGCGGCGTGGGCGTGTTGGCCGACAACACCTTGCGCGCCTTCCGTGCGGCCCAGGCGGTTGACATCGAATGGGCCAAGCCCGACTACCCGGCCACGTCTGAGGAGATGTGGAAGGTGCTGGAAGCCAGCCAGGTGCCCGACCGCCGCAACAGCCGCTTGCGCGACGACGGTGACGCAGAAGCAGCGCTGAGCGCCGCTGAGCCTGCGCGCGTGGTGACCGCCGAATACCGTACGCCGTTTCTGGCCCACGCGGCGCTGGAGCCACTGAGCGCGACGGTGCTGGTCAACAAGGACAGCGTTGACATCTGGACCGCGACCCAAATACCGCATGTGGTGCGCGACTGGGCTGCGCAGATGACCAGCGTCGACCGGGCCAATGTCAGGCTGCATGTGCTGCCGGCCGGAGGCAGCTTTGGCCGGCGACTGGACGCCGACTACGTGCGGCCGACCATCGAGCTGGCCATGACCGTGCCTGGCACGCCAGTGAAGATGACGCTCAGCCGCGAAGAGGACATGGCCCACGACTTTCCACGGCCGCTGCACCTGGCACGCTGCAGCGGCACAGTGCGCGACGGGCAGGTGGAATCGATGCTGCTGGACAGTATCAGCCCCTCACTGGTTGCGTCTTGGTTCGGCCGCGTCTTCATCGTGCCGCCTGGGCCTGACGTGATGCTGGTCTGGGGCGCCTTTGACCAGCCCTATGCCATCCCGAACTACCAGGTATCAGGTTATGCCGCGCCACCGCTGGTGCCCATCGGGTCATGGCGGTCTCCAGGGGCTTGCTCCAACAGCTTCTTCCACGAATCGTTCCTGGACGAGCTCATCCACGCCGCTGGTGCCGACGCCTTGCAAGAGCGGCTGCGCCTGATCGACCACGACGACTCGCGTCGCGTGCTGCAGGCGGTGGCCGAGATGAGCCAATGGCAAGGCTCGAACATCGGCGAGAAGCGGGGACGCGGCGTGGCCTTGTCCTACACACACGGTGTGCCAGTGGCCGAAGTGGTGGACGTCACGCTCACCGATAGCGGCATCCGCATCGACGATGTCTGGGTAGCAGCCGACTGCGGGACGGTGTTCGACCCGGTGAACGCTGAAGCCCAGATCACGGGGTCTGTCGTCTGGGCGTTGGGTCATGCCATGAACTGCGAACTCACCTACGCAGACCATGCACCCACGCAGACCAATTACCACCAGTTCCAGGGCATGCGGTTGCCGCAGACGCCGCGCATCCATGTGCGCCTGCTTGGGCAAGCGACCAAGGTACGCGGGCTGGGGGAGCCAGGTTCTGCACCGGCGGTAGCCGCCCTGGCCAACGCCATCTTCGCTGCCACCGGCAAGCGACTGCGGCGCATGCCTTTCAACAGCGAAATCGACTTCGTCTGAATGGCCTGTCTGAGCGAGAAAACGAAGCGATGTCTTTGCCGGCGCTGGCATCCGTCTCCCACTTGTAAACCGAAACCTGAGGGGGCCTTTCATGACCGCCCCCGACTATTCAGCAGTCCACACCGCTGTGCTGCTCATTGATCCGTACAGTGACGTCTTGAGTGAGGGCGGCAAGCTCGCCGCTCCAGCGAAAGCGGTGATGGACGCCGTGCACACGAACAAGCACATGCGCGCGGTGGTCGCAGCAGCGCGCGCCGCTGGCATCTGGAACTAGCCTAAATATCAGACCACTTCCACCTCTGAACGGTGTTGATGCTTGTTGGTAAAGATCAAAAAGCCGTCAGCCTGACCTCCGAAGTATTTCGACATTATCAAATTCTTCTTCATGAAAATCTCGTTGAAAGTGCCAAGCATATTGAATCCAAATAATTTGGCAAAAGAGTGGCCGCTATCTATGCCGCTGAAATTTTGAAAAAGGGGAATGAGTAGTGATAGTCAATACTCAACTAACCGCTGCGTCATTTACGTTGTAAACGCTTGACTTAAAGCCGTTGGCATTTTTCAGACACCACGAAAATCACTACATGATCAAACATCAAAACGGGCGTGTTCGCCTGACTGTGAATTACGGCTATGACATTCATTCGATTGAAGTGCCTGCAAGTACCTGGCTGCAGATTCAAGTTGGCGAGGCCTTGCCGGTCCAAGGGCAGGGCTTTTCTGTGGATGGCGAGTTCTCGCAAGACGAGTGGGCCTTCAACGTGCGCGGCCGCAATTCTTTGCAAGTCACGGCCGAGGATGCCCGCGACATCTTTGATGGTGTGTTGGCCGATATCAGCGTCGCGGAGCTGTGACCAAGCAGCGGTTTAGCCTGTACTTGGCAGGTCGCACGCATGGATGGCAGTTGGCCTTGGTCGGATAGGACCCAACACACCAGTGGGCGATTTGTAGCGGGCTTCTACGATGTACCTTGTTGCCACTCATTGTCTCAAGGGGCGTTGGCACGTCGATGCTGCCTATACTTTTTGGAGCACCAGCGGAAGTCGTGGTTTTTGACTTGTGAAAGTGACCATGACCGTCAATCACTCCGGGCTTTTTTAACCAGCCTTATGCAAAAGGTAATTTGTTAGGGCTGCACCAACTCCGGCACCCCCGTTTCACCCGCCCAAACAAAAACGTTCTGTTCATATTGCGCAGCCAGTACTTTGGCGCTTTCGCGGTTGAGATTCAGGATCAAGACGCTGGGCTCTCCCGGCCAATCGTTGCTGGGGTGTTGGCCAATGCCATTCGTAAAACTCAGACCGCGTGTTTTGAGCTGGACCTTCAGATTTAGCTGACGTTGTTCGTTTTCTTTGGGGCTGAGGAGGATTCGAAATCTTGATACGACCGCAGTTATTCAAAAATGCTCGGCGTTCGTGCAGAACATGGTGCAAGTTATAGCTGGAGGGACCCAACTAGAAGTTGGGGGGGTACGGTGGGGGCCGCGGCGCCCTAATTTCCTCACCCTCTGGTGCCATCGGGTTGGCTCAGACTGAGACCGGGTCGGCGTTGGACGTCGCTTGTATGCAGAGAGAGTGCGGTTTGTCACTTCAATGCAGCTTTGCTGTTGAGCCATGTGGGGAATAATGTGGGGATTGCCACATTGTCCCGTTGAAGGGCGTTGATTTACTTGACTTTTTGGCGGAAGCGGTGAGATTCGAACTCACGGACCCTTTCGAGTCGCCGGTTTTCAAGACCGGTGCAATCGACCACTCTGCCACGCTTCCTTGGGGGTGAATTGTAACGACTAAAACAGTCGTTCAAGCCTGGCCGAGCATGCCGCGCTTTTCGATGAAGGCCACCACCTCGGTCAGTCCATCCAGAGTTTTGAGGTTGGTCATGACCCAAGGGCGGGTTTCGGAGTTGGGGCGCATGCGCTGGGTGTCGTCACGCATGACTTGCAGGTCGGCGCCCACATGCGGGGCCAGATCGGTTTTGTTGATGACGAACAAATCGCTTTTGGTGATGCCGGGGCCGCCTTTGCGTGGAATTTTTTCGCCAGCGGCTACGTCGATCACATAAATGGTCAGGTCGCTCAATTCGGGGCTGAAGGTGGCGGCCAGGTTGTCGCCGCCGCTCTCGATGAAGACCACATCCGCGTTGGGGAACTTCTCCAGCATGCGGTCGATCGCTTCGAGGTTGATCGACGCGTCTTCGCGAATGGCCGTGTGCGGGCAGCCGCCGGTTTCCACGCCCATGATGCGCTCTGCGGGCAGCGCGCCGCTCACGGTGAGCAGGCGCTGGTCTTCTTTGGTGTAGATGTCGTTGGTGATGGCGATCAGGTCCCAGCGCTCGCGCATGTTTTTGCACAACATCTCGAGCAGGGTGGTTTTACCGGAGCCCACAGGCCCGCCAATGCCCACGCGCAGGGGCGGCAGTTTTTTCGTGCGGTTCGGGATGTGGTGCAGTGCAGACGAGGTGTTCATGATCGGAAGATCCGGGAGTATTGGGTTTCGTGGCGGGCCGACAAGATCGCCAGCATGGGGCTGAAGGCCTGGCGGTCCTCATAGTTCAGGTGCAAGGCGGTTTGCACCGCCTGCGGAATTTCGCGGGCCAGCCGTGACAGCATGCGCTGGCCTGCGCTTTGGCCCAGGGGCACGGCTTTGAGCGCGGCTTGGGTCATGTTTTCTGCCCAGCCAAAGGCGACCGCTTGCAGGGCTTGGTCCAGCGGGGCTTGCGCCAGAGACAAGGCCAGCGCCATGGCCAGCGGGTAAGTGGGGGGCAGTTGGGCGCAGCATTGCAGCTGTGCGTCGCTCGCTTGCTGCAGGTTGCGCAGCCAGTCGAGCAAGGATCGGCCCATCTGCTCGGCTTGCAAGCGCATTTCGGCGGTTTCGCGGGTGCTCATCACCCAATCGTTCAGGGCTTGCAGGCGCTGTGTGTCCATGCACTGCCAAGCGGGTATGGCTTGCGCCATGACGGCCATGTCGCCGCGCGACTGCGTCAGGTGCAGTTGGTCCACCACCCAGTCGGTGGCGCTGGCTTCGTTGTGCACCAGGCCTTGTTCGATGGCCGCTTCGAGTCCCTCTGAATATGAGAAGCCGCCGATCGGCAGCGCAGGCGATGCGAGCCAGATCAGTTGCAGCAGGCCTGTCGGCGCGGTCTCAGTGCTCATGACCGCAGCCGGGGCCGTGCACATGCGGTGCAGCAGGTGCCGCACGAACGGGGATGGCGATGCGTTTGCCAGCTGGCGGCTTGGCTGCTGGGGCCGGATGTTCGTGCTGGCAATCCGGGCCGTGCACATGGGGCTCGGCTTGGGCTGCGTGCGCATGACCCGCATGACCCTGTTCGTGACTGTGCCCATGCCCATGCCCATGTGCAGACGCGCCATGGTCGCCATAAGCCCCGTTTTCGGGCTCAAAAGGCTCAGACACCTGCACCACCGTCATGTGCATGGCGCGCAGCATGTCGGCCAGCACATGGTCGGGCTCGATCTTCAGGTGGTCGGGTTTGAGCTCAATCGGCACATGGCGGTTGCCCAGGTGGTAAGCGGCGCGGGTCAAGTCAAAAGGCGAGCCGTGCTCTGCGCAAGCGGTGATGCGCAGCACGGCTTGCGGCGCGGCTTGCACGCGCACGAGCGAGCCGTCTTCGGCCACCAGCACATCGCCGCCGCGCACCACGGTGCCACGGGGCAAAAACACGCCGAGTTGGCGGCCTGCGCTGTCGGTCGCGTCAAAGCGGCTTTTTTGGCGGGTGTCCCAGTCGAGGGTGATGCTGCTGGCACGTTGGACCAGCACACGGGCCAGGCCGCGGCCTTGCGGCATGAGTTTGGAGCAATGTAAAAGCGAGGTCATGAGTCTTAGTTTGTGTAGGAGCCCACCCCTGTGGGCGATGGTTTGAAGGGCGTGTGCCACGCCCATCGCCCACGGGGTGGGCTCCTACAGGGGAGTGTTTCAGAACAAAAAGTAGCGTTGGGTCATGGGCAGGCTGGTGGCGGGCTCGCACACCAGCAACTGGTCGTCGGCGCGCACTGCATAGGTTTGTGCATCGACTTCCATGTGGGGCAGGTAGGCATTGTGGACCATGTGTTGCTTGCGCACCTCCCGGATGTTGCGCGCCACTGAAAGTGGTTTCTGCAGGCCAAAACGCTCGCCAATGCCCGCTTTCAATCCTGCGTTGGACACGAAGGTCAGCGCATTGCGCTTGAGGGCTCCGCCAAAGCTGCCAAACATGGGGCGGTAGTGCACCGGCTGCGGCGTGGGGATGGACGCATTGGGGTCGCCCATGGCGGCCAGAGCAATGAAGCCGCCCTTCATGACGATGGCGGGTTTGACGCCAAAGAAGGCGGGTTTCCAGATCACCAGGTCGGCCCACTTGCCCACTTCGATGCTGCCGACATCGTGGCTGATGCCGTGCGCAATGGCCGGGTTGATCGTGTACTTGGCGATGTAGCGCTTGACGCGGGCGTTGTCGTGTCGGTCGGTGTCGCCGGGCAGGCTGCCGCGCTGCTGCTTCATTTTGTGGGCGGTTTGCCAAGTGCGGATGATGACCTCGCCCACCCGACCCATGGCCTGGCTGTCGCTGCTCATCATGCTGATGGCGCCCAGGTCGTGCAGGATGTCTTCGGCCGCAATGGTTTCCTTGCGGATGCGGCTTTCGGCAAAAGCCAGGTCTTCGGCGATGCTGGCATCTAGGTGGTGGCAGACCATCAGCATGTCCACATGCTCGTCGAGCGTGTTGTGGGTGTAGGGCATGGTCGGGTTGGTCGAGCTGGGCAAGAAATTCGCCTGGCCCACCACCTTCAGAATGTCGGGCGCGTGGCCGCCGCCTGCGCCTTCGGTATGAAAGGCACACAACCCACGGCCCCGGGCCGCCGCGATGGTGTTCTCCACAAAACCCGATTCATTGAGCGTGTCCGAATGCAGCGCCACCTGGATGTCCGTCTCGTCGGCCACATCCAGGCAATTGCTGATGGCCGATGGGGTGCTGCCCCAGTCTTCGTGCAGCTTCAGCCCGATCACGCCCGCGTTGATTTGCTCGTGCAAGGCGGCTGGCAAGCTGGCGTTGCCCTTGCCAAAAAAGCCCAGGTTCATCGGAAAGGCATCTGCCGCTTGCAGCATGCGCTCGATGTTGTGCGGCCCAGGCGTGCAGGTGGTGGCAAAGGTGCCAGTGGCCGGGCCTGTGCCGCCGCCCATCATGGTGGTCACGCCGCTGGTCAGGGCTTCGTCAATTTGCTGGGGGCAGATGAAGTGGATGTGGCAGTCGATACCGCCAGCGGTGACGATCAAGCCCTCGCAGCTGATGATCTCGGTGCCGGGGCCGATGATGATGTCCACACCCGGTTGGGTGTCGGGGTTGCCCGCTTTGCCAATGGCCGCGATGCGGTTGCCGCGCAGGCCGATGTCGGCTTTGACGATGCCCCAGTGGTCGATGATGAGGGCGTTGGTGAGCACGCAGTCCATCGCACCCTCTGCGTTTGTCCTTTGTGACTGCGCCATGCCGTCGCGGATGGTTTTGCCGCCGCCAAATTTCACCTCTTCGCCATAGCTTCCGGCTTGCAGCGTGAAGTCTTTTTCCACCTCGATCACCAGGGCCGTGTCGGCCAGGCGCACACGGTCGCCCACGGTGGGGCCAAAGGTTTCGGCATAAGCGCGTTTGTCGATGTGGGCCATGTCAGTTGCCTTTTGCTGTGTTGGCGTCGAGTGCACCTTGGGTCAAACCGCGAAAGCCGTACACCACGCGGTCGCCCGCATAGTCCACCAGCTCCACCGTGCGTTGCTGGCCAGGCTCAAAACGCACGGCCATGCCCGAGGCGATGTTCAGGCGCATGCCTTGTGCGGCGCTGCGGTCAAAGCGCAAACCCGCATTCGTCTCGGCAAAGTGGTAATGCGAGCCCACCTGAATCGGGCGGTCGCTGGCGTTTTGAACTACCAGGGTGCAGGTGCGGCGGCCCGCGTTCAAGTCGTGCTGGCCGGGGTCGATCAAGAGTTCACCAGGGGTCATACAGGCCTCACTTTTTGCCAAAGTAGAAAGCGACAGCGATCAAGGCTGCTGCGACCACAAAGCCCAGCGCGTCGGTGGCGTGCCAGTGGGGGCTGCCGCCCAAGCCATGGCCATCGTGAGCGACGGCGGCAGTGGCGATGGCGGATGTGAGCATCAGGGTGATTTTTTTCATGGGGATCTCCGGGTCCGGGTCAGACGATAGGTTGGTGCACGGTCACCAATTTGGTGCCATCGGGAAACGTGGCTTCGATCTGGATGTCCGTGATCATCTCGGCGATGCCGTCCATCACATCGGCACGCGTCAAAACGCTGCGGCCTTCGCTCATGAGTTGGGCCACGGTCTTGCCGTCGCGTGCGCCCTCCATCACGGCGGCACTGATGAGGGCCACGGCTTCGGGGTAGTTGAGTTTCAAGCCTCGGGCCTTGCGGCGCTCGGCCAGCAGGGCGGCTGTGAAGATCAGCAGCTTGTCTTTTTCGCGGGGAGTGAGTTCCATATTGGTGCGCGGTGAGCGTCTTGGTGCATTGAATAGAAGGCATCAAGCAAATTGCATGCCCTTTATAGGGAGTGCGAAAAATTCCTTAGAAAAAATACGGTTTTCAGGGTTCTCCCTAGGGTTGGCACGTTGATTGCAAGTTGTGGGGCAGCGCTGTTTTTCGGTGCGTGTTTGAACAACCTACCTTCCTGAATGGAGTGATCTCATGATGAACCGTCGTGGCAACCTCAAAGCCCTCGCAACCGCCGCCGCCATCGTTGCGGGCAGCTTAACTTTCGTGAACCAAGCCCAAGCGCAAGCAGGCAACACCATCAAAGTCGGTGTGCTGCACAGCTTGTCGGGCACCATGGCCATTTCTGAAACCGTGTTGAAAGACACCGTGCTCATGGCCATCGATGAGATCAACGCCAAGGGCGGTGTGCTGGGCAAAAAGCTTGAACCCGTGATCGTGGACCCGGCCTCCAACTGGCCTTTGTTTGCCGAAAAAACCAAGCAGCTGCTCGGCCAAGACAAAGTCTCGGTGATCTTCGGTTGCTGGACTTCGGTGTCCCGCAAATCGGTCTTGCCAGTGGTGGAAGAAATGAACGGCCTGCTGTTCTACCCCGTGCAGTACGAAGGTGAAGAGCTGAGCAAAAACGTGTTCTACACCGGTGCTGCGCCCAACCAGCAGGCCATCCCCGCAGTGGACTACCTGATGAGCAAAGACGGCGGTTCGGCCAAGCGCTGGGTCTTGCTGGGCACCGACTATGTGTACCCCCGCACCACCAACAAAATCTTGCGTGCTTACCTGAAAAGCAAGGGCGTGAAAGACAGTGACATCGACGAGAAGTACACCCCGTTTGGTCACAGCGATTACCAGACCATCGTGGCCGACATCAAGAAGTTTTCAGCCGGTGGCAAGACGGCTGTGGTCTCCACCATCAACGGCGACTCCAACGTGCCTTTCTACAAAGAACTGGGCAACGCGGGCCTGAAGGCCAAAGACGTGCCTGTGGTCGCTTTCTCGGTGGGTGAAGAAGAACTGCGCGGCGTGGACACCAAACCATTGGTCGGTCACTTGGCGGCATGGAATTACTTCATGAGCATCAAGAACCCCGCCAACGACGAGTTCACCAAAAAGTGGGCCGCTTATGCCAAGGCCAAAAACATTGCCGGTCACAAAGACAAGCCTCTGACCAACGATCCGATGGAAGCCACTTACATCGGCATCAACATGTGGAAGCAAGCGGTGGAAAAAGCCAAGACCACCGACACCGACAAAGTGATCGCAGCCATGGCCGGTCAGACCTTCAAAGCCCCAAGCGGCATCACCAGCAAGATGGACGAGAAGAACCATCACCTGCACAAGTCGGTGTTCATCGGTGAGATCAAGGCCGATGGTCAGTTCAACGTGGTGTGGAAAACGCCCGGTCCGGTCAAAGCCAAGCCATGGAGCCCTTACATCCCTGGCAACGACAAGAAGCCTGACGAGCCCGCCAAGAAGTGATCGTTTGAAAGCGTGAATGCTTGTCGGAGCTCAAGCGCCGACCTACGGGGTGACTTTGTAGGTCGGCGACTTGAGCCCCGACATGAATCCAAGAAATGAGCAAGATGAAACGATGGATTGTGAAAGGCGCGTTGATCGCCTGTGCCATGTGGGGTTTGACGGCCGCGCAAGCCCTCACGATGGACGAAGCCAGAGGCATTGCCGTGGGAGAGAGCGATGCACGCATCGAAGCACTGACCCAAGCCGTGGCGCAAGGCGGTGACAAAACCGCCTTGTATTTACAGGCGCTGGCCGACGATGTGGTCAAAATCGCCAGCGGCCAGGTGCTGGTGGTGCGAGACGGCCAAGGCACAGACCCGGTGACGGGCCAAGCAGTCAGCGTGCCGCCAGATGCCGAAGACGTGATGCTGAACAACCGCCTGCGCGGCGAGATCGACACGGCCCTGGCTGCGCTGAAGCTTTTCAGTGCGGATGTGAAGGTGCGCAGGCAAGCCGCACTGTCGCTGCTCAAAGAACCCGATGCCAGCCGCGCCGCTTTGCTTGAAAAAGCTTTGGCCTCAGAAAAAGACCCCGTTGTACAAAGCTTGGTGCGCCAAGCCCGTGCAGCGGCACTGCTGACAAGTGATGTGGCCAACGACCGCTTGCTGGCCGCCCGTGAATTGGCTGGCAGCAGGCAACCCGAGACCCTGTTGCTGCTGAACCAACAACTGGCGCAAGAGCAAGAGCCTTCGGTTCAAAAACAAATTCAAAAATCATTGGCCACCGTACAGGACAGCTTGCGTTGGGGCGAACGCTTGGGCACCTTGTTTACAGGGGCCAGCTTGGGCTCCATCTTGCTGCTGGTGGCGTTGGGCCTGGCCATCACCTATGGGCTGATGGGCGTCATCAACATGGCGCACGGCGAGTTGATGATGATCGGCGCTTATGCCACGTATGTGGTGCAAGCCCTGTTTCGCGAGCACCTGCCGCAAGCGTTTGATGCTTACCTGTTGGTGGCCATTCCGGTGGCCTTCATCACCTCGGCGCTGGTGGGTGCTGCGATGGAGCGCACGGTGATCAAGCACCTGTATGGCCGGCCACTCGAAACCCTGCTGGCCACTTGGGGCATCAGCCTGGTGCTCATGCAAGGCGTGCGCAGCTTGTTTGGCGCACAAAACGTGGGCGTGGAAAACCCCTCGTGGATGAGCGGTTCGCTGCAGCTGCTGCCCAATTTGCAACTGCCCTGGAACCGGGTGTTGATCATTGTGTTCGCCGCAGCCGTTCTGATCGGCGTGGCGCTTTTGATCAGCAAAACCCGGCTGGGCCTGTTTGTGCGCGGCGTCACGCAAAACCGCCCTATGGCCTCGTGCATGGGTGTGAACACTGCGCGCATTGACACCTATGCCTTTGCCTTGGGTTCGGGCATCGCGGGCCTGGCCGGTTGTGCGCTCAGCCAGGTGGGCAATGTGGGGCCTGACTTGGGCCAAAGCTACATCGTGGACTCGTTCATGGTGGTGGTGTTGGGCGGCGTGGGCCAGCTGGCGGGCACGGTCTATGCCGCGCTGGGCCTGGGGTTGGCCAACAAACTGCTGGAGGGCTGGACCGGTGCGGTGCTGGCCAAGATTGCCGTGTTGGTGTTCATCATCGTCTTCATCCAGAAGCGCCCGCAAGGCATCTTCGCGATGAAGGGGCGCAGCGCCGAAGCGTGAACAGGAGCATGAACATGACGAAATTCGAACTACCTTCTCATGCACCCTTGCTCGGACGCAAAGCCTGGACGGGCTTTGTGCTGGCGCTGATCGCGGTGGGCGTTTTGGCCCCGATGCTCAACTTGCTGGTGCCCGAGGGCAGCCCCTTTCACCTGAGTGACTTTGCGGTGTCCTTGGTCGGCAAGATCATGTGCTTTGCCATTTGCGCTTTGGCCATGGATTTGATCTGGGGCTACACCGGTATTTTGTCGCTGGGCCACGGCCTGTTTTTCGCCTTGGGTGGCTATGTCATGGGCATGTACCTGATGCGCCAGATCGGGCAAGACGGCAACTACAAAAGCGAGCTGCCCGACTTCATGGTCTTCCTTGACTGGAAAGAGCTGCCTTGGCACTGGGCGCTGTCCGACAGCTTTGTAGCCACGCTGCTCTTGGTGGTGTTGGTGCCGGGTTTGATCGCTTTTGTGTTCGGCTACTTTGCCTTTCGCTCGCGCATCAAAGGGGTGTACTTTTCCATCATCACCCAGGCCATGACTTACGCCGCCATGCTGCTGTTCTTCCGCAACGAAACCGGCTTTGGCGGCAACAACGGCTTCACAGATTTCAAACGCATTCTGGACTTGCCGATCGCCACACCCGGCATGCGCATGGTGCTGTTTGTGTTGACGGGCTTGACGCTGCTGGGTTTTTATTTGTTCTCGCGCTGGTTGGTGGGCAGCAAATACGGCCGGGTGTTGATGGCGATTCGTGATGCCGAAACGCGGGTCATGTTCTCGGGTTATTCGCCACTGCCCTACAAGCTGAGCATTTGGGTGATCTCGGCGGTGATGTGCGGCATTGCGGGTGCTTTGTATGTGCCGCAGGTCGGCATCATCAACCCCGGCGAGATGAGCGCGGCCAACTCGATCGAGATCGCGGTCTGGGCGGCGGTGGGCGGGCGCGGCACGTTGGTTGGCCCCATCGTGGGTGCGTTTTTGGTCAACGGCGCCAAGAGCTGGCTCACGGTCACCGCGCCGGAGTTTTGGTTGTACTTTTTAGGGGCGCTGTTCATTGTGGTGACGCTGTATTTGCCCCATGGCGTGATTGGCTTGTGGGCCAAATTGCGCAACAAGAAAGGCGGTGCTGCATGACGCCCGATCTGCTCCAAAAAGGCGCTGAGCGTGTGGCTCGTTTGAGCCAAGAGCGTTTGGAGTCCACCGAATCCGGTGGGCGCACCGCAGGTTATGGCCGTGTGGTCAAAGACGCGAATGAAGTCGATCTGGCCCACGGCCGCATCTTGTATCTGGACGACGTGAGCGTGAGCTTTGACGGCTTCAAGGCCATCAACAAGCTGTCGCTCGACATCGCGCCCGGCGAGCTGCGCTGCATCATCGGCCCCAACGGCGCTGGCAAGACCACGATGATGGACATCATCACCGGCAAAACCCGGCCCGACGAAGGCACCGTGTTCTTTGGCAGCACCATCGACTTGCTGCGCCACACCGAACCCGAAATCGCCCAATTGGGCATTGGCCGCAAGTTTCAAAAGCCCACCGTGTTTGAGCACCTGAGTGTTTTTGAAAACCTCGAACTCGCGCTGAAAACGCCCAAGGGCGTGAAGGCTTCGATGTTGTTCAAGTTGGACTCGCGCCAAAGCGACCGACTGGCCGAAGTGCTGCACACCATCCACTTGGCGGACAGCGTTACCAAGCAGGCGGGTTTGCTCAGTCATGGTCAAAAGCAGTGGCTCGAGATCGGCATGCTGCTCATGCAAGAGCCCAAGTTGCTGTTGCTGGATGAGCCGGTGGCGGGCATGACCGACCATGAGACCGAGCGCACCGCCGAACTGTTCCTCACACTCAAGGGCAAACACTCGCTCATGGTGGTGGAGCACGACATGAGCTTCATCCGCACCATCTCGGACATCGTCACGGTGTTGTGTGACGGCGCGGTGCTGGCCCAAGGCACGCTCGACCAGGTGCAGGCCGATGAGCGGGTGATCGAGGTTTATTTGGGACGCTGATGCATAACAGCGCGAGCGTCAGGTCTTGTCACTGCCAGCGATGCGCGGCAGTCGACGGATGGCCCCAGCCGTCGGCTTCGCCATGACATTTGAAAGAATTTTTTATGCTTGAAGTCCAAAACATCCACCAGTATTACGGCGGCTCGCACATCCTGCGCGATGTGAGTCTGAGTGCGGAGCTGGGCCAAGTCACGGTGCTGCTGGGCCGCAACGGCGTGGGCAAAACCACCTTGCTCAAATCACTCATGGGGCTGGTGCCCATCAAGAGCGGCAGCATGGCGCTGCATGGGCAGGACCTGACCACCGCCAAGCCCTATGAACGCGCCGCGGCGGGCGTGGGTTATGTGCCGCAAGGCCGCGAAATTTTTGCCCGCCTCACGGTGGAAGACAACCTGCGCATGGGCCTGGCCACACAGCCTGGCAGCACGCCGATTCCTCCCGAATTGTTTGAACTGTTCCCAGTGCTCAAACAAATGCTGCACCGCCGCGGTGGCGACTTGTCAGGCGGCCAGCAACAACAACTGGCCATCGCCCGCGCCCTGGCCGCCAAGCCGCGTTTGCTGATCCTGGACGAACCCACCGAAGGCATCCAGCCCAGCATCATCAAAGACATCGGCCGCGTGATCCGCCAACTGGCCGACGTGGGCCTGCAAGGCCAACGCATGGCGGTGCTGCTGTGCGAGCAGTACTACGACTTTGCCGAAGAACTGGCTGACCAGTACTTGGTGATGGAGCGTGGTGAGGTGATTGCGCGCGGGCCGGGCAGCGAGATGAAGGACAAGAACATTCAGCAGTTGGTGGCAATTTGAGGTGGCCCGGTTGTCATACCCGCGAAGGCGGGAATCCATGTGTGCCGAAGCCATGGACCCCCGATCAAGTCGGGGGTGACAAGACGAAGGGAGATGCTTGTTTTTGTCGCGCCCGAGAGGGCGGGTATCCATTGCAGCCCAAGGCATCGCCTTTCTATCGAAAGGTGGGTGACCAGGCTGGTTGGTGGCTGTGGCTCTTACACGAAGCCGCTGCAATCACATATTCCACAACCGAGGCACAGCCCCCGGTAAATCCCACATCTCATACCGCCAAGCCGCCCACACTTGCCTGAGCAGTTGCATCGCAGGCTCGGTCACCGGTGCCAGCACCCGCAGCACGATGACCTGTTGGTGTGGCGATGTGGCCCCTGCGGTCAGGCGCAGTTCAGATGCTTCGAGCAGTTCGCGTGCACAGGCCAAGGCACGGTCTGAGCGTTCAGCCGCGATGGCGCTGCCCGCTGCAAACACCAGCGTGGCCATGCAGCGTTGGCCTGCCAAGCCCAGGGGGCTGTTCATCAAGCGGGTGTCGGTGGCATTGAGTGTGCCGCGCTCCAGCCACACACCAGGAATCTCCAGGTGTTGCCGGAAGCTGCCTTGCACATAAGGCATGTCGGCCGCAGGCAGGCCCAGCGCCGTGATGTCCCAGGTCATCATTTCGGCCCCGGGGGCCAGGTCAAACACGGCGCGGTTGAGCGCATCGCAGCCGTTGTAGGCAATGGCTTCCAAAGGGAGCCATTCCAAACGAGCGCCAGACTCGACACGCGCATGCACTTGCTGCGTGGCCAGGCCTGCTTCAGACCGGTAAAAGCGTGTGGCACCCGGTGTGGTCACCAAGCCGTGGGCACCTGCGCCGACAGAGACATGCATGTCGAGGGTGTCGCCGCCTACCAGGCCGCTGGGTGGGTGTACCAGTACGTTGTGGCACACCTGATCGCCTTCGGGGTAGAGGCTTTGCAAGATGCGCAGCGGGCCTTGGTGCAGGTAGCGGGCCACGCTGCGCTCGGCTTCGAGCGTGTAGTCCAAATCGAGTCGGGCCAACCAAGTCATTTGATGCACTCCCTTGGATGGACCGACTGCTTCACGCGCAAAACAGTGGGCGCTTTACTCGCCTTGCGAGCCGCGGTGTGCCCAGCCTGTGGTGCGCTTTTCGATGGCGCTGAACAGTTCGTACATGGCCATGGCCATCGCACCCACCACCACCAAGCCAGAAAACGCCAAGCCCATTTGCATGGCCGAGCCGGCCGAGATCAGCAGGTAGCCAATGCCTTCGTTGGACGCCGTCATCTCGGACACGGTGGTGCCCACAAAGGCCAGCGTGATCGCGACTTTGAGCGAACCATAAAAGTAAGGCATGGAGCGGGGCAGGCCGACTTTGACCAGCACGTCCCAGCGCTTGGCACCCAGCACACGCAGCACGTCTTCCAGCTCAGGCTCCAGCGTGGCCAGGCCCGTGGCGATGTTCACCATGATCGGGAAGAAGCTGATGAGGAAAGCTGTGAGGATGGCCGGGCCGATGCCGATGCCAAACCACACCACCAAGATGGGCACAAAGGCCGCTTTGGGCAGCGCGTTGAAGGCCGTCATGAGCGGGTACACGGCGGCATAAGCCAGGCGCGAGCTGCCGATGATGAAGCCCAGCAACACGCCCACCACGATGGCGATGCCAAAACCCACCATGGTCACCCAATAGGTGCGCCAGGCATGGCCCGCGATCACGTCGCGGTATTCCACCGTTTGCTCTGCGATGCGCCAAGGGCTGGGGAAGACGAATTCCGACACGTTGAAGGCGCGGCACAGCACTTCCCAGATCAGGATGGTCAGCACCAACAAGATCCAGGGGGACCATTTTTCCAGTGACTTTTGTTTCATGGGGGCTCCCGCTTATTGGTTGATCGCCGCACCGGTTTTGCGCATGGCACCGATGTGGCCGCGCAGCTCGTGCACGATGTTGGTGAATTCGGGGGTGTAGGTGATCTCCAGATCACGCGGGCGCGGCAGGTCGATCTCGCGCTTGACCACAAAGCGGCCGGGGCTCTTGCTCATCACGTACACCGTGTCGGCCAAAAACACCGATTCGCGCAGGTCGTGCGTGACCAAAATCACGTTGAACTTTTGCTCGGTCCACAGGTCGCGCAAGATGCACCAGAGCTCTTCACGCGTGAAAGCGTCGAGCGCGCCAAAGGGCTCGTCCAGCAGCAGCATCTTGGGTTCGTGAATCAAGGCGCGGCAGATGCTGGCGCGTTGCTGCATGCCGCCTGACAGTTGCCAGGGGAATTTGTCTTCGTAGCCGCCCAAGCCCACCGTGTTCAGCAGCTTGCGGGCGCGATCCACGTATTCGGCTTTTTTCTGCTTGAAGTTGGCGCGGTAAGGCTCCACGATTTCGAGCGGCAAGAGCACGTTGTCGAGTGTGGTGCGCCAAGGCAAGAGCGATGAGGCCTGAAACGCCATGCCGCTGATCTTGAGCGGGCCGGTCACGGGTTGGCCGTCCACCAGAATGCGGCCTTTGCTGGGCATCTTCAGGCCCGTGGTCAGCTTCATGAAGGTCGATTTGCCGCAGCCGGACGGGCCGACGATGGCGATGAACTCGCCTTGTTTGACCTGCAGGTTGATGTCTTCCACCGCGAAGTGGTTTTGTGCCAGCAACTCGTCGTTGTAGGCCAGCCAGACATTCTGGAAATCAACGAATGATTCTTGGGTCATGGTGAGAGCTCGAAAATGGTGTTCGAAAGTGTATACACGCTACGCCCTGTAAAAGCCCACCGACCCGAGCAGGGTGGGGGTGGGCTCAGAACGCTGGGGCGGCATGCCCCGAAGCGGTGGCTGGTTTACTTCTTGCCCTTGGGCAGGATGTCCAGCTCTTTGGCGGTGGGCAAGAACGAGCCGTTCCAGATGTCTTCGGCTTTCACGCGGGTCTTGGTGTTGAAAGCGTCCGACACTTGTGAAGCCATCAGCGTCATGCGTGGGCCATTGATCTGGCCGAAGCCTTCGGCGCGGGCCGAGGGGCTGTTGATCACGGTGTCGATGGCCAGTTGCAGGCGGCGGGTTTCTAGCGCCACGTTGATGATGCCGTCGCGGGCCTTGACCGATTCAATGGCTTTGGCAGGATCAGCGATCACGTCTTTGGCACCCTTGGTGAAAGCGGAGAGGAAAGCTTTCACAGCGGCTGGGTTTTCCTTCAGGATCTTGGGCGAAGCGATGATCGCGTTGCCATAGAGCTTCACGCCGAAATCGGGGTACTGCATGACCACCACGTCTTGGGCTTTCACGCCACGCGCTTCGATGTTGAGCAACGAGGTGAAGGTGAAGCCAGTGATGGCGTCCACGTCGCCGCGCACCAGCATGGTTTCACGCAAAGGTGGGTCCATCGCGGTCCAGGCCACGTTGCCGATGCCGTTGGCTTTTTGGAAGATGGGGAAGGCGCGGCGGCCAGCGTCAAACACGGGGGCGCCCAGCTTTTTGCCAGCCAGGTCGGCGGGGGTTTTGATGCCGGACTTCTTCAACGCCATCACCGAAGCGGGGGTGTTGTTGTAGACCATCATGATGGCCACGGGCTTGTTGGGGGCGTCGGGGTTGTTGGCGTGGAATTCCATCAGGGCGGCCAAGTCGGCAAAGCCCAGGTCATAGGTGCCCGAAGCCACGCGGGTGACTGCGCCACCCGAGCCGTTGCCCGAGTCCACGGTCACGTCCAGTTTCGCGTCCTTGAAATAGCCTTTGGCTGCAGGCAGCAAGAATAAAGCCGATGGGCCTTCAAAGCGCCAGTCGAGCTGGAACTTGATGGGGGTGGTTTGGGCTTGTGCCAGGCCAAAAGAGGCGACTGCGGCCAGTGCGGCCGTGGCCTTGAGGAAGAAACGCTTGTTCATGAGGGGCTCCAGGGTCTGATAAACGGTGAATCTTGTCTAGCAAAATCGATGCCATTATCAAACAAGTACCTGACGGTGTATGTCAGGTTGATCCCCTAGAAAACCCCTGTTTTGGTGCCCATTCCGGCTGAAATGAGCACCAAATTGGGGTTTTTTAACGTGCTGAGCCTGTTTTTTCAGCTCAGCTCAGCTCAGCTGCGCACGCCGGCTGCAGCCAGTGCGGTCATGTTGAGCACCCGGCGCACGGTGGCTGCAGGTGTCAGGATGTGCGCTGTGCCGGCCGCGCCCATCAGGATCGGGCCCACCGTGACACCGCCGCTGGTGGTGGTTTTCAGGACGTTGTACAAAATGTTGGCCGCGTCCAGGTTGGGGCAGACCAACAAATTGGCCGAGCCGCTGAGCGTGCTGTCTTCCAGGTACACGTTGCGAATTTCGGGCTGCAGGGCCGCGTCGCCATGCAGCTCGCCATCGCACTCGATGTCGGGGTGTTGTGCCACAAAGAGGTCACGAGCCAGACGCATCTTGCGCGCCGATGCGCGTTTGGACGAGCCGTAGCTCGAATGCGAGAGGAAAGCCACCTTGGGCACGATGCCAAAGCGTTGAATCTCTTGGACCGCCATGGCCGCGATCTCGGCCAGCTGCTCGGCGCTGGGGTCCTCCTGAACATAGGTGTCGGTGATGAACAGGGGCCCGAAGTCGCTCATGAGCGCATTCACCGCGGCGTAGTGGGTCACGCCTGCACGTTTGCCCAAAATGCTGTCGATGCGCTCCAGATGCGTCATGTAGCTGCCCGTCAGCCCGCAGATCAGGCCATCGGCATCACCCAGCGACACCATCAAGGCACCGATGATGGTGTTGGAGCGGCGCACCGCCGCCTTGGCCACCGCCGGTGTGGCGCCGTTGCGCTTCATCAGCTGGTGGTAGTGCTCCCAATACTGGCGAAAGCGCCCATCGTCTTCGGGGTTGACGTTGTCCACGTCCACGCCCAGGCGCATGCGCAGGCCGGCTTTTTCAATCCGGGCGGCGATCACGCCGGGGCGGCCGATCAGGATCGGGTGGGCCACTTTTTCGTCGATGGCCATTTGGGCAGCCCGCAAGGCGCGTTCGTCTTCGCCGTCGGCATAGGCCACGCGCTTCGCGTTTGGTGGCACCGCCTTGGCGGCATTGAAGATGGGGCGCATCAGGATGCCGGTTTGCGTCACAAAGCTTTGCAGCTGCTGGCGGTAGGCGTCCATGTCGGTGATGGGGCGCGTGGCGACACCCGAATCGGCAGCAGCCTGGGCCACAGCGGGGGCGATGCGCAAAATCAGGCGCGAGTCAAAAGGCGTGGGGATCAGGTAATCGCGCCCAAAAGACAGTTCTTTGCCTGCGTAAGCGCTGGCCACTTCTTCGCTGATGTCGGCCTTGGCCAGGTCGGCGATCTGGCGCACGCAGGCGAGCTTCATGGCCTCGGTGATCTTGGTCGCGCCGCAGTCCAGTGCGCCCCGGAAGATGTAGGGGAAACACAGCACGTTGTTGACCTGGTTCGGATAGTCCGAGCGGCCCGTGGCGATGATGCAGTCGGGGCGGGCTGCTTTGGCCAGCTCGGGGCGAATCTCAGGCTCGGGGTTGGCCAGCGCCAGGATCACCGGGTCGCGGGCCATGGTTTTGATCATGTCCACCGTCATCACGCCGGGCGCCGAGCAGCCCAGGAACACGTCGGCGCCGTTGACAGCGTCGGCCAGGCTGCGGGCGTCGGTCTTTTGCGCGTAGCGTGCTTTGGATTCGTCGTAGCCACCGGGGCGGCCTTCGTAAATCACGCCTTTGGAATCGCAGACAAAAATGTTCTCGATCTTGACGCCCAGGCCCACCATCACGTCCAGGCAGGCGATGGATGCAGCCCCTGCGCCCGAGACGGCCAGCTTGATGCTGCCAATGTCCTTGCCCACCAGCTCCAGGCCGTTGAGCATGGCGGCCGAGGCGATGATGGCCGTGCCGTGCTGGTCGTCGTGGAACACCGGGATGTTCATGCGCTCGCGCAGCTTCTTCTCGATGTAGAAGCACTCGGGCGCCTTGATGTCTTCGAGGTTGATGCCGCCCAGCGTGGGCTCCATGGCGGCGATGATGTCCACCAGTTTGTCCGGGTCGCGCTCGGCCAGCTCGATGTCGAACACGTCAATGCCCGCGAACTTCTTGAACAAGCAGCCCTTGCCCTCCATCACGGGCTTGGCCGCCAGCGGGCCAATGTCGCCCAGGCCCAACACGGCTGTGCCGTTGGTGATCACGGCCACCAGGTTGCCACGCGAGGTGTACTCGGCCGCCTTGGAAGGATCTGCCTCGATGTCCAGGCACGGATAAGCCACACCGGGCGAATAAGCCAGTGACAAATCGCGTTGGTTGGACAGGGGCTTGGTGGGGTTGACCGAGACCTTGCCGCGCGTGGGAAAGCGGTGGTAATCGCGGGCCGCGTCGCGCAGGGCTTCTTCGGCGGGGGAGAGTGGTTTTTGGCTCATGGCAAGTGTCTCTTTGGCTCAGTAAGGGAATCCATTAGAAAGCGTAACCCATTTGGAGGGCCCAATAACATGCGGATTACCTGCATAAAAAGCAAGAAAGCCAAGCGCTGGGCTTGGCTTTTGGGGATGCGAAGCAGGCCAAAAGGCCCACTTGAGTTTCAGGATTTGTCGTCCAGATCCTGGGGCAAGATCAAATTGAGCACGATGGACAGCACGGCTGCGGGGAACAAACCGCTGGTCATCAGCACGCGGATGGTGTCGGGCAGGTGTTGCAGCGCCTCGGGTGCCAGTTGCAGACCCAGACCCACCGACAAGGAAAGGGCAAAAATCACCATGTTGCGGCTGTTCCAGTCCACATCGGCTAGCATGCGCACGCCAGAGGCGGTAACCATGCCAAACATGATGATCACGCCACCGCCCAGCACCGTGATGGGCATGCTGGCAATCACGGCACCAAACTTGGGCACCAGGCCGCACAAGATCAAAAACACCGCGCCCATGGTCACGACATGGCGGCTCATCACGCCCGTCATGGCCACCAAGCCCACGTTTTGGCTGAAGCTGGTGTTGGGCAAGCCGCCAAACAAACCGGCCACGGCGGTACCCAAGCCGTCGGCATAGGTTGCGCCTTGAACTTCTTTGTCAGTGGCTTCGCGGTTGGCACCGCCCTTGGTGATCCCGGAGACATCGCCCACGGTTTCAATCGCCGACACCACGGCCATGAAGCACATGCCAATGATGATGGCCCAGTTGATTTCCCAGCCGAACTTGAACAGCTCGGGCGCAGTGAACCAGGACGCCCGGCCCACCGCCACAAAGCTGACCTTGCCAATCGCGAAGGCGTAGGCATAACCGGCCACCATGCCCAGCAAAACCGCGGCCACCGACAGCATGCCGCGCGTGAAAAACTTCAGCAGCAATGTCACCAGGATCACCACCAGGGCGATGGACCAGTTTTCCAGATTGCCAAACTCGGGCTTGCCTTTGAGGGGCACACCACCAGCGGCGTACTCCACACCCACCTTGACCAGTGCTAAGCCAATCATCAGCACGATCAGGCCTGTGACCAGTGGGGGCAAGGCATGGCGGATGCGACCAATGAAAGTACCGATGAAGAAGTGGAAGATGCCGCCGATCACCACGCCCGTCATCAAACCTGCCATACCGGCCACACCTGCGCCGGCCACGGCCGGGATCATGATCGGGATGAAGGCAAAGCTGGTGCCCTGCACGATGGGCAAACGAGCGCCCACAGGCCCAAAGCCAACGGTCTGTAGCAAAGTGGCCACCCCCGCCAAGAACATCGACATCTGGATCATGTAGACCATGTTGTGGAAGTCTGGCGAATTCGAGCCAAAGCCAAACCCGGCTGCGCCCGCCACGATGATGGCGGGCGTCACGTTGCTCACAAACATGGCCAGCACATGCTGGATACCTAGCGGCACGGCTTTGCCCAAAGGCGGGGTGTAGTCTGGGTCTCGCAGCTGCTCAGGGCTGCCCAATGAACGGTCGGTCATGTCTCGCTCCAATTAAGTATTCGAACTGATACACAAAAGTGTATACAAATTTTAACGAGCCATTGCACCATTTCAATGCAGTGGAAACCCTGATTTTTAGAGGGATTTTTGGGGCGGTGGCGAAACGCTCAAACCGCCATTAACGGAAACAGCGCATGGTTCATCGGTACGCCTGCGGGAAGTTCCTGGTCCAGCCCGGGGAAGGGCGGTGAGGTTACCCAGGGGCGAGGCGCGTGTGTCATGTCGTCGCCCAAAAAACGCACCGAGTACACGCGCCTGCGCTGCGTGCCGTCCACCCCGGCCGAAGCGTGCAGGCTGAGCATGTGAAAACACACCAAGTCGCCCGGCTGCAAGTCCCAGCCCAGGATGGGAAAGTCGTCGCGGTGGTTTTCGATGTCGGGCAATTCGGTCAGCGAGCCTTCGGGGAACCATTTGGCCTGGTTCGTCATGAAGGTGCGCGGCATGAGCCAAGGGCCACGGTGTGAGCCTGCGATGAACTCCAGCGTGGAGGGGCGTGACACCGGGTCCACCGGAATCCAGAAGCTGATGTTTTGCAGACCGTCCACGTTGTAATACGGCTGATCTTGGTGCCAAGGCGTGCGCTGGCGCGTGCCGGGCTCTTTGACCAACAGGTGGTCGTGGTAGAGGCGCACCGTCTGGCTTTGCATCAACCGCTGGGCCAGTGCGGCCAGGGGCGTGTCGAAGATGAAGCGATTGAACTGCGGGATGTCCTGCCAGTTGCAAAAGTCTTCAAAAAAGCGACCCGGATCGTCAGGCCGGCTGGCCACCATGCCGCGCGGGCTGGGGTGGGCCAGGTTGGCCTCGATGCCGCTTTTGAGCAATTCCACTTCGTCTGGCGTGAACAGGTTGCGGATGCACACCGCACCGTCGCGCTGGTAGTCGGCCACGTCCTGGTCGGTGGTGCAGGCCTGCACGCGCTGGCGCAGGGTTTCAAGCTGCGGCGCGCTCATGTTCAGGCCAACAAATCCAACAACGTGCGCGCCACCACCTTGGTCGCGCGGCGCAGGTCTTCCAGCTCGACATGCTCATCGGCACGTTTGGCGTTGGACTCGAGCACGGTGCGGGGGCCTGCGCCGTAGATCACGCCGGGGATGCCGCGCTCCACGTACAGGCGCACGTCGGTGTACAGCGGCGTGCCCAGAGCTGGGATGGCTTCTCCGAAGACTTGTTCGCCGTGTTTCTGGATGGCGCTGACCAGCGGTTGGTTGCCCGCCAGCGGCTTCATGGCGTTGGCCAACAGCATGCGGCGCACATCCACGTTCAGCGCATGGCCACCGCGTGGGGGCTTGAAGCTGGCAGCGGCGTCGGCAATGGTTTGGCGGATGCTGGCTTCCACTTCGGCCGGGTTCTCTTCGGGGATCATGCGGCGGTCAAGCTTGAAGCTGACTTTGCCGGGCACCACGTTGGTGTTGGTGCCGCCTTCGATCAGGCCCACGTTCAGATAGGGGTGGGTGATGCCCTCGACCGTGGACGTGACCTTCAGGTATTGCGTGTTGAGTGCGAGCAGGGCGCTCAGGATGTGCACCGCGCCTTGCAGCGCGTCGGTGCCGCTGTCGGGGATGGCGGCGTGCGACATCTCGCCTTGCACGGTGACTTCCATTTGCAGGCAGCCGTTATGCGCGGTCACCACTTGGTAACTGAAACCGGCCGCGATCATCAGGTCGGGTTGGGTCAGGCCTTTGGCCAGCAGCCAGCCGGGGCCCATTTCGCCGCCAAACTCTTCGTCGTAGGTGAAGTGCAGTTCCACGCCGCCTTTGAGTGGGGCCTTGAGTGATTCGAGTGCCCGCGTGGCAAAGGTGAAGGTGGAAAAGTCGCACTTGCTCACGGCGGTGGCGCGGCCGTACATGGCACCCCCATGGATCTCGCCGCCGTAGGGCGGGTGTGTCCAGCCTTCGCCTGGGGGCACCACGTCGCCGTGGGCGTTCAGGGCGATGGTTTTGCCTTCGCCATATTTGCGGCGCACGATCAGGTTGGTGATCGACTCCAGACCATAGGCGTTGACTTCGGAGGCGGGCACAGGGTGCTTTTCTGCCTCAAAGCCCATGGGCGCGAGCAACTCTGCGGTGCGCTCGGCGTGCGGGGCGTTGTTGCCGGGTGGGGTGTCGGTCGGCACTTGCACCAGAGCCTGCAGGAACTTCACCTGCTCGTCGAAGTGCGCGTCGATCCAGGCGTCGAGTTGTTGGTATTGAATTTCGGTAGCGCTCATGACAGTTCCTGAGAGAGTTGGTTCAAAACATGGGTAAAGGCGTCGACGCACAGTTGCATGTCGTCGCTGGTGGTGGATTCGCGTGGGTTGTGGCTGATGCCCCCGTTTTCGCCGCGCACAAACAGCATGGCTTGTGGCATGACTTCGTGCAGCTTCATCGCGTCGTGGCCTGCGCCGCTGGGCAGTTTGAACAGCGGCACACCCAAGGCGCTCACGGCGCGTTCCCAGCGGGCTTGCCACTCGGGGGCGCTGGGCGCGGCGGCGGCGCTCATGGTGAGTTCGGCTTTGACGCGCACACCTCGGCGCTCGGCAATTTGGTCGAGTTGCGCCATCACGTCGGCCACCAGCGCGTCACGCTGTGCATCGGTGGGCGCACGCATGTCCAGGCTGAACAGGCAGCGGCCGGGCACCACGTTGATCGAACCGTTGGGCACTTGCAGCTGGCCAATGGTGGCCACACTGTCGCCGTCTTGGCCAGCACGTTGCTCCATGTACAGCGCCAGTTCGGCCACGGCGCAGGCCGCGTCGCGGCGGCGGTCCATGGGGGTGGTGCCGGCGTGGCTGGCTGTGCCGATGATTTCGCACAGGTAGCGCACGCTGCCGTTGATGGATGTGACCACACCCAGCGGGATGTTCACTTCGTTGAGCACCGGACCTTGCTCGATGTGCACTTCGATAAAGCCCAGATACTGCGCCGGGTCGCGCTGGATTTTGGGGATGTCGTCGATGTTCAAACCCGCGTGCTGCATGGCCGCACGCATGGTGATGCCGTCGGCGTCTTGCTGGTCCAGCCAGGCGGGGTTGAACTGGCCAATGAGTGCGCCAGAGCCCAAGAAGGTGGCTTTGTAGCGCTGGCCTTCTTCTTCGGCAAAGGCCACAACTTCGATGCCGAAGGGCAGGCGCTTACCTTGTTGGTGCAGCTGCTGCACACAGGCCATGGGCACAAAGATGCCCAGGCGGCCGTCGTACTTACCGCCATTGCGCACGGTGTCGTAGTGGCTGCCCGTCATCAGGTATTTGCCGCTTGGGGTGGCTGCGTGGTATCGGCCCACCACGTTGCCCACGGCGTCGGTGTAGACCTCGTCAAAACCGCAGTCGCGCATGTTTTGTGTGATGCGCTGTGCGCAGGCGCGGTGGGCGTCGGTGAGGTAAGTGACGGTGAGTTGGCCCAACTCGGCAAAGCCGGGGTCCGAGTGTTGGGCCAGTTGTTCTTGCCAGTCCCAGACCTGATGGCCGAGCGTGGGCTCGACACCGAACTTGTCGTTCAGCCGGATCTCGACGATGCGGTGGATGTTGCGCAGGCACTCGGCCAATTCAAAGTCGGGGTGACCGAACAGGCGGCGCTCGAAGGCCTCGATGATTTGTTTTTTGTTCAAACCCACGCCACGCGGGCCACGCACCGCCAAGATGAAGGGCCAGCCAAACTTGGCGTTGTAGTCGGCGTTGAGCTTCTGGATTTTGGCGAACTCTTCGGGCGTGCAATCGGTCAGGCCTGCCTTGGTTTGTTCGTTGGTGGATTCGGCCGTGAGTGATTTGCTCACCATGGCTTTGCCCGCCAACTCAGGGTGGGCGCGGATCAGGCCCAGCTGCGCATCGCGCCCGGCATGTGCCAGCACTTCGCACATGGCGTGTTTGAGGTGGGCCAGCGAGGTGAAAGGGCGTTGCGCCAGCGCCTGCTCGGCGATCCAAGGCGAATGCTCGTAAAGGCCGTCGAGCATCTGGGCGGCGTCTTCACGGCTGGCGTTGTTGAGTTGTTCAAGCGTCAGGGGCATGGTTTATGTCTTGGGTGATTGATCGAGTGCATGGATTGCCACGTCGCTGCGCTCCTCGCAATGACGCATGGATTGCCACGTCGCTGCGCTCCTCGCAATGACGGTTGGCGTGTCGTTGGGATGTATTTTTTTCATCATCATGAGCGAAGCGTGGCGATCTACCTTTCGTCATCGCGAGCGAAGCGTGGCGATCCACCCTTCGGCATAGCGAGCCAAGCGTGACGGTCCACCCTTCGGCATCGCGAGCCAAGCGTGACGAGCCATCCATCGTCATCGCGAGCGAAGCGCGGCGATCCATGCCTTTCATCCTGCATAAGGGTGCGTCGCCTTCCAATGCCGCGCAATGTCGATGCGCCGCGCCACCCAGACCTTGTCGTGCGACTGGATGTGGTCCAAAAAGCGTTGCAGCGCGGTGATGCGGCCCGGGCGGCCGAGCAGGCGGCAGTGCATGCCGATGCTCATCATCTTGGGCGCGTTGTCGCCGCTCGGGTCACCTTCGGCATAGAGCGCGTCAAAAGTGTCTTTCATGTACTGAAAGAACGGGTCAGCGTGTGAATAGCCTTGGGGCAGCGCAAAGCGCATGTCGTTGCAGTCGAGGGTGTAGGGCACGATGAGTTGTGGCGCATCGGTGCCGTCTGATTTGCGCACCTTCATCCAAAACGGCAAGTCGTCGCCGTAATAGTCGCTGTCGTACTCAAAGCCACCAAAGTCGGCCACCAAGCGGCGGGTGTTGGGGCTGTCGCGCCCGGTGTACCAGCCCAAGGGGCGTTCACCGGTCAGCTTTTGCAAAATGGCCATCGCCTCGGCCATGTGGGCACGCTCGGTGGCTTCGTCGATGTTTTGGTAGTGGATCCACTTGAGGCCGTGGCAGGCGATGTCGTAGCCCAATTCTTGGAAGGCGGCCGTCACGTCGTCGTGCTTTTGCAGCGCGGTGGCCACGCCAAACACCGTGAGCGGCAGGCCACGTTTTTCAAACTCGCGCAACAAGCGCCACACGCCCGCCCGCGAGCCGTATTCGTAAATGCCTTCCATGCTGATGTGCCGCTCAGGGAAGGATGCGGGATTGAACATTTCAGACAAAAACTGCTCGGAGCCGGCATCGCCGTGCAGCACCGAGTTTTCGCCGCCTTCTTCGTAGTTCAAGACAAACTGCACCGCCACGCGTGCGCCGCCGGGCCACTGCGCGTGCGGTACATGGCGGCCGTAGCCCTTCAAGTCACGGGGGTAGGGGAGGGTGCTGTCGTAGGTGCTCATGCGGGTACTCAGGGGTTCAGGCCAGGGCCAAAGAAATGTCGTGCGTGGGCACTTTGCGGTCGAAGGTCAGGCTTTCTTCCACGTGCAGCAGGTGCTCGTGCATCAGGCGCACAGCCAAGTCAGAATCTCGCGCTTCGAGCGCGGCCACGATGGCCACATGCTCATCGGTGGAGTGCTCGGCCTCATTGCGCGACTGGTACATCAGCGTGATCAGGGCGCAGCGCGAGATCAACTCGCCCAGCACTTGGGCCAGCACATCGTTGTTCATGAGCTCGGCCATGCGAACATGGAAGTCGCCCAGCAACTCTGTGCGGCCCGTGATGTCGCCTTGTGTCACGGCTTCACGCTCTTGTTGGATGTGCTCTTTGAGGGCCACGATTTGTTCGGGCGTGACCTGCTGCACAAAGGCGCGGGTCATCTCGGCTTCGAGCATCCGGCGCACGGCAAAGACCTGTTGCGCCTCTTCGACCGATGGCGCCGCCACAAAAGCACCTCGAGCGGGTTCGAGCCGGATCAAGCGGTTTTGCGACAGCTGAAATAAGGCTTGGCGCACCAGCGTGCGCGACACGCCAAAATGGTCGGCCAGCTTTTGCTCGGCCAGTTTGGAGCCGGGCAACAACCGATGCTCCACGATGGCGCGGGTGAGCGATTCGACGATGTGGTGCGTGGTGGAAGTTTCCATGTCTCGCGGTCCCTTTTTCGGGTGTTTTTGTGTAGGTGGCGCAAATCATAGCCACCAAAAGCAAAATTGTATACACTTCGGTCGACCGGTTGAAGGGGCTTTTCAAAGCCTTGTCAAAACCACCCTTTTTCACACCCATTCAAGACAAGCGAGCACACCATGGGATTGAGCACACACGTTTTGGACACCATGCACGGCTGCCCCGCTGCGGGCATGCAAGTGGCCCTCTACACCACCCAAGGCGATCAGGCCACTTTGGTCAAGAGCTTTACCCTCAACCACGACGGCCGCAACCCCGACGGCATGCTCTATGACCACGCCAGCCTGCGCAAAGGCACGTACCGTTTGGTCTTTAATGTGAGCGACTACTTCAAAGCCAAAGGCGTAGAACTGCCCGAGCCGAACTTTTTGAACAAAGTGAGCTTGGACTTTGGCGTGGCGCACGAAGACCAGCACTACCATGTGCCCTTGCTGGCCAGCCCCTGGAGTTATTCGACCTATCGCGGCTCTTGAAACTCACCGGGGCATGTCCCCGATGAATCGACCCCAACGGGCCAGCTGACCCGAGGTGGGACTCAACTCAGTTTGACTTTGGAGAGGTCAAATGTGGGTTTAGGCGTTTTCAGTTTCATGTTTTCCAGGGTTTGCACGATCAGCCCGGCCACGAAGCTGTCGCGGTAGGGCTTGCTGTCGGCGGGCACCACGTACCAAGGGGATTCGGGTGTGCTGGTGGCGCTCAGAGCCTCTTCGTAGGCTCGGGTGAATTCGGGCCACACATCGCGGTCGTCAAAGTCCGAGGGCTGCAACTTCCAATGTTTGCGAGGATCGTCCAGCCGCGCTTGCAGGCGTTTCTTTTGCTCGGATTTGGAAATGTGCAAATAGCACTTCAACACCGTGATGCCCGCGTCTTGCAGCAAAGACTCGAAGTGCAAGATGTGGTTGTACCGTTGTTGGCAGGTTTCCTCATCAATCAGGCCCCGCACGCGGGTGACCAACACATCTTCGTAGTGGCTGCGGTTGAAAATCACCATTTCGCCCCGCGCTGGCGCTTTGGCATGGATGCGCCACAAAAAGTCATGGCGGCTTTCCAGATCGGTGGGCACGCCAAAGGCTTCGGCCCGAACGCCCAAGGGGCTGACGTGGGTGAAAACGCTGCGGATCACGCCGTCCTTGCCTGCGGTGTCCATGCCCTGAAACACCACCAACAAGCCCCGGGTTTTGGCTGCGTGAAGGGTGCTTTGCAGTTTGTCGAGCTTTTCACCCATGTCTGCCAAGTGCTCCTCAAACTCTTTGGCAGAGGCCTGCCCTTCGGCAGGGGGCTTGGTGTCAAAGTCCGAAAGTTGGCATTTGCCTTGGGGCAAAACATACCAAGGGGTGTAGTCTGTTTTTGGCATGGGGACAGTGTAGGCGCTCGGAGAACGTCATCCGATCGATTGGCGCATCGGGCTATTTGGGGGGGGCATGGTTTTGCGCCGCCATGATGGGGTGGGCGCTCCTTTTGGGCTTTGCGCGCGCTCCTGGCTGGGCTAAGCTGCCACCATGTTGAGGCCTTTGTTATTCATGGTTGCAGTGGTTTTGTCGGCATGCGGCGGCGGGGAAGGTGCGAGTTTTGCGCCTGGATCGGCCCATACGCATTGCGGCGTGAGCGTGGGCACGCAGCGCATCATCGGCACGGTCACTTCGGTGCACGACGGCGACACGTTCACCGTGGGTGGTGAATCGATCCGGTTGGCCAGCATCGACGCCCCAGAGTTGGATCAAGCCTATGGCCCATCGTCACGGGCGCATTTGGCTGCCATGGTCTTGGGCCAGAGCGTCACCGTCACCTACGCGCACACAGACCGGTACGACCGGGTGTTGGGCACCGTTTTCAAGCCCGATTGCAGCCAGGTCAACCTGAGCCAAGTCGCATCGGGCGCAGCCTGGTATTACGAAGCCTACCAATGCGACATCGACCTCCGGCAACGCCAAGCCTTTGCAGCAGCGCATGCCTCGGCCCGCACCACCAAAAAAGGCTTGTGGGCCAACGCCGCTGTGGCCCCTTGGGTGTACCGCAATGGGGTGGAGGCCAAAGTGCCCTCTTCTTGCCCCAATGGGGATGCGGCTTCGGATGGACGGGGCGCTTTGTCTTGACCCAAGATGTTTGTGCAAGACCCAGGGTGTTGCAAAGTGCCACGTTTGAGGCGAGTGAGTCTGTGTGATTCGGCCAGCGACCCCTACAAATCCTCTAAAAATCCGCCACCTTAGCCCGCGGTTCCTTAGAATCGGGGGTCTTCCCGTTTATCTACCCCACCCCCCGCACCATGACCCAAGTCACCAACACCGTGCGCTTTGTGCTCGACGGCCGCATCGTCGAAGCCCAAGGCGAGCGCCGCACCACCACTGTTCTGGACTATTTGCGTGAGCAAATGCACCGCACCGGCACCAAAGAGGGCTGCGCCGAAGGCGATTGCGGCGCTTGTGTGGTCATGGTGGGCGAACTCAATGCCGCTGGCACGGGCGTGGACTACGTGGCCACCAACGCCTGTATCCAGTTGCTGCCTTCGTTGGATGGCAAATCGGTCAAAACTGTCGAGAGTCTGAAAAAAGCCGACGGCACGCTGCACCCTGTGCAGGAAGAAATGATCAAGTGCCACGGCTCGCAGTGCGGCTTTTGCACCCCCGGCATCGTGATGAGTCTGGTGAACCTGGTGCAGGTGCTGCCCATGCCCAACCGCCAGCAGATCACCGATTCGCTCAGTGGCAATCTCTGCCGCTGCACCGGCTACAAGCCGATCATCGATTCGGCCACCAAGGCTTGTGCCAAGCCCGAGGCCTTGAAGCTGGACGACAGCGCCGATGTGCCTTTGCTCAAAGAAATCAAACGCGCCAGCGTGCCCACACTGAGCCTGGACGGCGACATCATCGTCCAGCCGGTGGTGCGCACCCGCAAAGGCAACGAGTTTGTGTCGCCCGCCACCTTGGCTGAAGTGGCCGACTACCTGGTCAAGAACCCCACCACCACGCTCTTGGCAGGCAGCACCGAAATCGGTCTGCAGGTCAACAAGCAGTTCTCACGTCCCGATCACATCATGTATTTGGGCAACGTCAAAGAACTGCGCCAAGTGACCGAAACTTCCAGCGCTTGGCGCATTGGTGCGGCCGTGTCGCTCACGCAAGTCGAGGCTCTGGTGGCCCAGGCTTACCCCGACTTCACCGAAGTGCTGCGCCGCTTTGGCTCGCCCCCCATCCGCTCGACGGCCACGCTGGCGGGCAACATCGCCAACGGCTCGCCGATTGGCGACACCATGCCTTGCCTGATGGCGTTGGGTGCCAGCTTGGTGCTGCGCCGTGGCGACAAGACTCGCAAGGTGCTGCTGGACAACTTCTACACCGGCATGAAGAAAAACGTGATGGAGCCCGGTGAGTTCATCGAAGCCATCGAACTGCCCAAGCCCGTGGCAGGCCAGGTGTTCCGCGCCCACAAGGTGAGCAAGCGTTTTGAACAAGACATCTCGGCCACTTGCGCGGCCATCAGCTACACACTGCAAGGCGGCAAGCTGAGCGGCGTGAAACTGGCCTACAACGGCCTGGCCCCATCGCCTTGCCGTGCGCCCAAGCTTGAAGCCGTTCTGGAAGGCCGTGCGCCTGCCGACGTGAAATCGGCCGACCTGGACGCCGCGATTGCCGCCAGCTTCACCGCCCGCGACGGTCTGCGTGCCACTTGGGCCTACCGCGCCCTGGTTGCCCGCAACCTGGTGCTCGAATTCATTGAAGAACAGAAAGAGGTGGCTTGAATGAACGCTCCTACCCCCATCAAAAACCTGTTGCCCGCATCGGGCGTTCAGCAAGGCACCGACATCGTTCACGAGTCCGCCCACCTGCACGTCACGGGCTCGGCCACCTACATTGACGACATCCCTGAGCACGCGGGCACTTTGTATGCTGCGCTCATCTTGTCGCCCGTGGCGCATGGCGAGTTGATTGGTGACGGCATTGACCGCGCAGCCATCCTCAAGGAGCACGGCGTCGTTGCGGTCTACACCGCCAAAGACATTCCCGGCGAAAACAACTGCGGCCCCATCATCCACGACGATCCGTTTTTGGCCGCAGGCAAGGTTGAATTTGTCGGCCAGGCCGTGGCTGTGGTGGTGGCACGCGAGATGCTCTACGCCCGCGAAGCCGCCAAAAAAGCCAAGGTGCTGGTTAAAGAACTCACGCCCATCTTGACCATCGAAGACGCGATGGCCGCCAACAGCTTCATCATGCCGCCCAAGGGCATCACGCGTGGTGACGCCGCTGCCGCCATTGCCAACGCGCCCCACAAAATCAAGGGCAGCACCAATACCGGCCAGCAAGAGCAGTTCTATCTGGAAGGCCAGATCACTTACGCTGTGCCCAAGGAAGACGGTCAGCTCACGCTGTACGTGTCGACCCAGCACCCCGATGGCAACCAGCGCGAAGCCGCACACGCCCTGAACCTGCACACCAACGATGTGGAGGTGATCTGTCGCCGCATGGGTGGCGGCTTTGGCGGCAAAGAAGGCAACGCCAGCATCTTCAGCCAAAGCGCCGCATTGGCCGCGCACAAGCTGCAAAAGCCCGTCAAGCTGCGTGTGAACCGCGACGACGACATGACCATCACCGGCAAGCGCCACGATTTCCGCATCGACTACGAAGTGGGCTTTGACGACAATGGCCGCGTTTTGGGTGCCAACATCACGCTCATGTCGCGCTGCGGCTACAGCACAGATTACTCCGGCCCTGTGAACGACCGCGCTTGCTTGCACATCGACAACAGTTACCACATCCCCGCTTTGAAGCTGGTCAGCCACCGCTGCAAAACCAACACCCAAAGCGCCACCGCATTCCGTGGTTTCGGCGGCCCGCAAGGCATGTTCGGCATCGAGACGGTGATGGACGAGATTGCGATGACCTTGGGCAAAGACCCACTGCAAGTGCGCAAGCTCAACCTCTACAAAGACCCGGCCATCAGCGGCACGCCCGACACCATGACCACCCAATACAACCAGTTGATTGAAGACTGGGTGGGCGACAAGGTGATCGACCAGGTGGAGCAGGAATCCAACTACGCCGAGCGCCGCGCCGCGGTGCATGCCTTCAACGCCAAGAGCAAAACCCGCAAGCGCGGTTTGGCCTTGGTGCCCCTCAAGTTCGGCATCAGCTTCACGGCCACGCACCTGAACCAGGGCGGCGCATTGCTGGTGGTTTACATGGATGGCTCGGTCAGTTGCAACCACGGTGGTACCGAGATGGGCCAGGGCCTGAACACCAAGATGGCGCAGGTGTGTGCCGATGGTCTGGGCATCAGCGTGGACCATGTCCGCATCACCGCCACCGACTCCCAAAAAGTGCCCAACGCGTCGGCCACCTCGGCATCCAGCGGTGCCGACATCAACGGCGCGGCCATCATGAATGCCACCGCGCAAATGCGCGAGCGCTTGAAGCCCGTGGCGGCCCGCATGCTGGGCTGCGCCGCCGAAGAGGTGAGCTTCTCCAACAACGAGCTGCACGGCGGCGGCAAGTCCGTCAAGTGGGCCGATGTGACCAAGCAAGCGTACATGGAACGTGTTGGCTTGTCGGTCACGGGTTTCTACATGACGCCCGAAATCAAATACGACTTCGCGACCCTGAATGGCCGCGCTTTCTATTACTACTGCTACGGCGCTGCCGTGAGCGAAGTGGAAATCGACACCCGCACGGGCGAGTGGTGGCTCAAGGCCGTGGACATCGTGCACGACGTGGGCCGCAGCATCAACCCCGCCTTGGACAAAGGCCAGATCGAAGGCGCTTATGTGCAAGGCATGGGCTGGCTCACCATGGAAGAGTGCATCTGGGACAAGAAGGGCAAGCTGCTCACCCATGGCCCCAGCACTTACAAGATCCCGGTGGCAGGCGACATCCCAGAGCACTTCAAGGTGACCCTGTTCGACAACGCCAACTTGAAGCCCACGCCTTTCAACAGCAAAGCCACGGGCGAGCCGCCTTTGATGCTGGGCTTGTCGGCCTTCTTCGCCTTGCGCGATGCGGTGGCCGCCAGCGCCGACCACAAAGCCGTGGTCTACATGGATGCCCCGGCCACGCCCGAGCGCATCTTGATGGCTTGCGAAAAAGCCAAGGCCACTGCAGGGTTGTGATGGGTTGAGCCGGATACCTGAAGCCGTTTCAGGCATCCTGTCACTTTGATCCCCAGAGCCCCACAGGAGCAGCCCCATGTCAGACGATCCACGGTGCTGCGGCACCGGCACTTGCATCATCAATGCCGAAGGCCTGTGCTGGTGCGGCCAGCGCTGGGATGGCGAGAAGATGTGTTTCATGCCTGAGCCCACTTCACAAGCCAAGCCTGCCCGTGCATCTGCTGAGCAGCCATCCGCATCCGATTCGGATGGTCAGGCACAAGCCTGAATTTCAAGCCTGTGTTGTGGGGGGAGTGTGATGTCACTTGAAGTTAACGCCGACCACCCCCGCGTGGTGCGCGGCTTGCTCAACATCGCGCACGCGCTGGATCATTTGTTCTTGCTGATTTTTGCGGCGGCGGTCAGCACCATCGCCCTCGACATGGGCCTGGCCCAGTGGCAAGACCTGATGCCCTATGGCGCAGGCGCGTTTTTCATGTTTGGGCTGGGCTCTTTGCCTGCCGGGCGCTTGGGCGATTTGTGGGGCCGCCGCAGCATGATGCTGGTTTTCTTTTTTGGCATTGGCGCAGCGTCCATTCTCACGGCCCTCGCGCAAACGCCTTGGCAACTGGCCGCCTGCCTGACGCTGATCGGCGTGTTCGCCTCGATCTACCACCCGGTGGGGATTCCCATGCTGCTGGAGCGCGCGTCCAACCCGGGGGCCACCATTGGCTTCAATGGCCTGTCCGGTAATTTGGGCGTGGCGGTCGCCGCTTTGCTCACGGGTTTTTTGATCCAGTGGCAAGGCTGGCGTGCGGCCTTTGTGGTGCCGGGCGTGCTGGCGCTGGTGTGCGGCTGGGTGTTTGCCCGCACCTGCCCGCCAGAGGTCTCGTCGCCTGCCAAACGCAAGGGTGGGGCCAAGGTGAGCCTGCCCGCGCCCTTGCTGATGCGGGCCATGGTGGTCATGACGGCGGCGGCGGTGACCAGCAGCGTGTTGTTCAACTTCACGACCAACGGCAACGGCCTCTTACTGGCCGAGCGTTTTGCGGGCGTGATGGAAGACCCCGCCAGCTTGGGCCTGTTGTTGGCCTTGGTCTATGCCGTGGCTTCCGTGGCCCAGGTGGTGGTGGGGCACCTCATCAACCGTTTCCCGCTCAAGCGCTTTTTCATGTTCATGGTGTTGGCGCAAATCCCTATGCTGGTGCTGGCCTCGCAGGCCCAGGGCTGGTGGTTGTTTGCGGCGCTCATTGGGGTCATGGTGTTCATCTTCGGCGCCATTCCCTTCACCGATTTCATGATCGCCCGTTATGTCGACGACCGCCTGCGCTCGCGCGTGTCGGGCATGCGATTGGGTGTGTCGTTCGCGGTCAGTTCCTTGTCGGTCTGGGCCTTGGGGCCGGTGGTCAAGGTCATGGGCTTTGGCAGCTCGCTCATGCTGCTGGCGGGTTTTTCGGTGGCCACCACGCTCATTTTGACTTTGTTGCCCAGCTCAGCCCACGAGCAGCAAACACCTGCATGACAGAGGGTTTTTGATCAGGGAAAACACCCTGATTTGAGACGGTGTTTCAGGGGTTTTTCAGTCCAATCGCGTCAATAATGGCCGCTCTCTCAGGCGGCCTTTTTTGTGTGTGCCACACCCGTACCCAGTGTCGAGTCTCACTCTGTAGCCTCCGCTGCACCGCCTTGACCATCCCTGCTGTTTCATCTCTGCCCCCAAGGACCTTCATGAGTTTCACCCCAGACCCCACGAGCGCTGAGCGCCCGTGGCAAGCGGTTTACCCCCAAGTGGGCATCACGCCCGAGTTGCCCACGCCCGAGCACCAGAGTCTGGCGCATTTGATCCACGACCACTGCACCCGCTGGGCGCGTGACAGCCAGGCCAAGGCAGCCTTCACCTGCGTGGTGCCCAACGGCATGAACGGCAGTTTGAGTTTTGCGCAGGTCGATGCCTTGTCGGATGCCTTTGCCGGATACCTGCGCAGCACACTGGGCTTGGCCCGGGGTGACCGTGTGGCGGTGCAGTTGCCTAACAGTTTGTCTTACCCGGTTGTGGCTTTTGGTGTGCTCAAAGCCGGGTGTGTGCTCGTCAACACCAACCCGCTCTACACCGTGAGCGAAATGGTGCACCAGTTCAACAACTGCCAGGCCAAGGCCTTGGTGGTGGTGGACATGTTTGCAGACAAGCTGCCCGAGGTGCTGGCGCAAACGGGTGTGAAACACATCGTGTTCGCGGGTGTGCCCGAGTTTTTCCCGGCGATTCCGCGCGGCATCATCCGGGGTGTGCAAAAGGTCTGGAGCAAGGTGCTGCCGCCCGTGACGGTGCCGCATGTGCGCCTGCAGGCTGCGCTGGCCCAAGGCCGCGCCACTTTGGCTCAGCAGCCTGCCAAAGGTTATTGGCAAGATTTGCAGCCACACGATTTGGCCTTGCTGCAATACACCGGGGGCACCACGGGTGTGAGCAAGGGCGCGATGATCAGCCATGGCAATTTGCTGCACAACGTGCAGCAAATGCTGGCCATGGGCGCGACCCACATGACCCCCGGCCAAGAGTGCGTGCTGACCGCGCTGCCGCTGTACCACATCTTCGCGTTCACGGCCAATTTGCTGGGCTTCCTGGCCATCGGTGCGCACAACATTTTGGTGCCCAGCCCGCGCCCAGTGCAAAACCTGCAACGCGCTGTCGAAAACTACCCGCTCACTTGGATGACGGGTGTGAACACCTTGTTCAATGGCCTGCTCAATGAAGAGTGGTTTTTGGCTTACCCGCCCAAGCACCTGAAGGCCTCGATCGCAGGCGGCACCGCCTTGCACAGCGCCGTGGCCCAGCGCTGGCGCGAAGTGACCGGCACCCCCATCGCCGAAGGTTATGGCCTGACCGAAACCTCGCCTGTGGTGAGCTTCAACCCGCTCAGCGGCGAGCCGCGTGTGGGCAGCATCGGCATCCCGGCTCCCGGCACCGATGTGCGTTTGGTGTCTGAGACCGGTCAAGACGTGCCCTTGGGCGAGCCTGGTGAGATCTGGGTGCGTGGCCCGCAGGTCATGCAAGGCTATTGGCAAAACGAGGCCGAAACCGCCAACGTGATGCATGACGGATGGTTTGCGACGGGCGACATCGGTGTGATGGATAAGGCGGGCTTTTTCCGCATCGTGGACCGCAAAAAAGACATGGTGCTGGTCTCGGGCTTCAACGTTTACCCCAACGAGGTGGAAGACGTGATCGCGCAGATGGACGTGGTGCTGGAAGTGGCGGTGGTCGGCACGCCCGACGATCGCACAGGCGAGGCGGTACGGGCCTATGTGGTGCCCAACCCCGACCATGCAGGTCAATTGACCGCCGAAGACGTGTTGGCGCACTGCAAGCAACACCTGGCGGCCTACAAGCGGCCCAGCTCGGTGGTGCTGCGCGATGAGCTGCCCAAGTCCCCGATTGGCAAGGTGCTGCGCAAGGACCTGAAAGCCGAAGTTAACCACGAATTCAAACGCGCCTGAGCGCCACAGCGGAGTTAGATATGGTCACCGAATTTGAAACCAAATTGCTGGGCGTGATGATGATGGTCATCATGATGGGCATGGGCGCATCGCTCACCTGGCGCGATTTTTTGATCGCCTTTCGCAAGCCCAAGGGCGTGCTGGTGGGCGTTTTTTGTCAGTACGGCATCATGCCCTTCTTGGGCTTTGCCATGGCCGTTCTGCTTGACTTGCCACCCGCGTTGGCGGTGGGCCTGATCTTGATGGCCTGCATGCCCGGCGGCACCACCTCCAACATCTTTGCTTACTTCAGCAAAGGTGTGCTGGCGCTGTCCATCATGATGACCAGCGTGTCCACCTTGGTGGCACTGGTCATGGTGCCCGCCTTGCTGGAGTTTTATTCGCAAGCGGCGGGCATCAGCGGTGACTTCAAGATTCCGGCCAGCAACGTGGCGCAGGTGCTGATGGTGCTTTTGGTGCCCACCTTGATTGGCATGGCGCTGCGCAAAATGAGCCCCAACATCGGCGCCACCATCGAGTTGCTGGGGGGATTTTTGGGCATCCTGGTGATTTTGTTCTTGGTGGTGACTTGGATTCCGCGCAACCACCAGCTGCTGGCCACGACGCCCTTGACCGTTTATTTGGCGGCCATTGGCTTGGGCCTGGTCGGCATGGCCTTGGGATACGGCCTGTCTCGTTTGCTGCGTCAGGATCATAAGCGAAGCCGCACCATCGCGCTGGAAACCGGCATTCAGAACGGGCCCTTGGCGGTCTTGATCGTGACGCTGAGCTTTGCAGGGGCCATGCAGCAAGACATCTTGCTGATCCCGGTGCTGTATTCCCTGTTCATCGTGATCAGCAGCAGCTTTGTGACGCTGGTCTTTCGCCGCCGCAGCGACCGCGAAGCCTTGGCCCGCGACAAGGCCAAGGCCGGGCAGTTGGTCTCGGCTTGAGTCGCCTTCAAATTGGGGGCATTTGCCCCCTGAGAGGTGGCCGCTCGGGGCCGTTCAGTCTTGACCTTCGGTCAAGGTGTCGAGCTGGAATTTGCCGCTTTGGTGCCACAACCACACGTCGGTGTAGGTGACTTGGCTCATGTGTTGGGGCACAGGGTAGGGCGCGGCGGCTTTGACCATGCGCTCGATTTGTTGCATGACTTGGGGCACATGCCGGGGCGCACGCATCCATTGCACCGACTTGACCGAGCCGTGGCGGTCGATGTCCACGTTGAGCACGCCCACCGCCTCCAGCATGGGGGGCAGGCGACCTTTGTAGATGTGTTGGCTGTGCAGGGCATACAGGTGGCTGGCCGCGTCCTTGCGGTAGTCTTGGGCGTTGCGTGCGGTGGATTTGACAGAACCTGAGGCCGGTGAGGCGGCCGGGACGACAGCTTGTGGCATGGCTTCGTACCGAGAGGATGCCGCTTGACTGGGGCTGCTGGGCGCCTGGCTGGTGGCTGGGCCAGGTGTGGGCTTGCCGTTGGGTTGGGTGCTGCAGCCGCTCAACCAGCCCAGGCCCAGGGCACTCAGGGCCAGCAAGGTGCGTGACAAAACCGTGTGTTTTGGGCGCTTGTTCTGGGGTGCCTGTGGCATGGGTCGGGTCCTCTACTTGGCATACTCGGTATTTGGGCGTGATTGTGGCATTGGACACGGGCCTTGGCGAGCAACAATTTGACAGAGGGGTGCGTGTGTGAACTGGATGATGGCAGCGTTGGATCGGTTGGCCGATGAGGCGGCGGTGCGGGTGAGTGTGCAAGCCACCCAGGGCTCGGTGCCGCGTGGGCCGGGCACACACATGTTGGTGTTTGCCGTGGGCGAGGCCGGCACGATTGGGGGCGGGCATTTGGAGTTTCAGGCGCTGGCGCATGCTCGGCGTTTGCTGGCCGGAGAGTTGGTGACCACGCACTTGCGTCAGGTGCTGGGGCCCAGTTTGGGGCAATGCTGCGGCGGGGTGGTTGAATTGACCATGGAGCGGGTGGACGCGGACGACGTGGCGCGTTTGCGCACCTTGTTGATGCCCCCGCACACCCCGCTGGCGCTGTTTGGGGGCGGCCATGTGGGCCGGGCGATTGTGAACACCCTGGCGCCTTTGCCTTTTGCGGTGCGCTGGATCGACAGCCGCGATGAGATTTTTCCGGACGATGTGCCTGTGGATGTCGATTGCGAACACTCCAACCCGGTGCAGGCTGCGGTGGCGGATTTGGCCCCAGGCAGCCGGGTGCTGATCATGAGCTTCAGCCACGCTGAAGACCTGGACATTGTGGTGGCTTGCCTCAAGCGTCTGCGTGTGCAGGACGACTTGCCCTTTGTGGGCCTGATCGGCAGTGCCACCAAATGGGCCACCTTTCGGCACCGCTTGGAAGACAGGGGTTTCACGGCCGAGGAGATCGCCCGCATTACTTGCCCGATTGGGGTGCCGGGCATCACGGGCAAAGAGCCTGAGGTCATTGCTGTGGCGGTGGCGGCACAACTCTTGCAAACCCTTTGAGGGTGAGATGCTGGTTTCCCCTAGGCCGCCAAGCCAAAAGGGGACTGGAATCCCGAACATAAACTGTATACACTTCGGTGCACTGGTCGCAGCGGCGCAGGTTCTCCCGGGAACATGTTCGCGACCGAATACCCGCTCACAGGGCCCGCGGTGGTGAGGGGGTTGGAGAATCCCTGATGGAATCGTATTTTCTGGAATGGGCCAATTTGTTGTTGCGATGGGTGCATGTCATCACCGCCATCGCCTGGATTGGCTCCTCGTTCTACTTTGTCTTCCTCGACAACAATCTGCAAAAACCCAACTCACCCGACCTGCTCGAAAAAGGCGTGGGCGGCGCCATGTGGGCGGTGCACGGCGGCGGTTTTTACAACCCCCAAAAGTACATGGTGGCCCCTAAAAAGATACACACCAAACTTCATTGGTTCTATTGGGAAAGTTACTCCACCTGGCTGAGCGGCTTTGCGCTCTTCACGGTGCTTTACCTCTACAACGCGGGCACCTTCCTGATCGACAAATCGCTCATGGACTGGACGCCTGTGATGGCAGGTTCGGCCGCCGTGGGCATGTTGGTCGCCTTTTGGGTCGTGTACGACATCATTTGCCGTGTGTTTGGCTTCCGTAAAAACGGCGAGCTGATCGTTGCGGGCCTGATGATTGTGGTGGTGGCGTTTTGCTCTTGGTTGGCCAATGAGCTGTTTGCAGGCCGTGCCGCGTTCTTGTTGGTGGGCGCGATGATCGCCACCGCCATGAGCGCCAATGTGTTCTTCTGGATCATTCCCGGTCAACGCAAAGTCGTGGCCGCGATGACCAGCGGCGAAACCTATGACGCCAACGCTCTGGCCATCCACGGCAAGCGCGGCAAGCAGCGCAGCGTGCACAACACCTATTTCACGCTGCCCGTCATCTTTGCCATGCTGAGCAACCACTACAGCTTTTTGTACACGCACGAGCAGCGCTGGGTGCTGTTGTTTGTGATGATGTTGGCCGGTGCCCTGATTCGCCAGTTCTTTGTGCAGCGCCACGGCTACCACTTGGGCCGCGCGGCCAACCCTTGGCCTTTCGCGGCTGTGGGTGTGGTGATGATCTTGGGTGTGATTGTGGCCTTGCGTCCCGCCCCCCCTAAGGCATCTACAGTGCCTGCTATGCCCGTGAGCTTTGCACAAGTGCAAAGCTTGGTGGGGCAGCACTGCCTGTCATGCCATGGTGCTCAGGTGCAAATGAAGAACGTGCGCTTGGACAGCCCTGAGTTGATCAAGCAAAACGCTCAAAACATGTACCAACAAGTGGTGGTGACCAAGCAAATGCCCATGGGCAACGCCACAGGTTTGACCGAAGAGGACCGTGCCTTGTTCGGCCGTTGGTTTCAGGCTGGGGCCAAAACCGAGTGAGTGAATGGCGATGGGGTACCAGCTGCCCCACGCCATCGGACTAACAGCCGTTGCTAAGGGTGCTTAGCCCATTGCGTGAGAGACCTATAGATTTTCTGGGGGTGTCTCAAACTGGTCTGCATTTTTGCCCTTAAAGGGCGCATAAAACGCCTTGATGGCGATCATGTCTTTGTCGATGTCGCCAGACGGGACAAACAAAGGGCCCAGGCCACTGACTTTGCGCGAGTAGTCCATGTAGGCCATCACGATGGGCACTTGCGCTTGCAGGGCGATGTAATAAAAGCCGGTTTTCCAATAGCGGGTTTTGCTGCGCGTGCCTTCAGGCGGCACCACCAGGTGCACCGAGCCTTCGGCCTTGACCAATTCTTGTGCACAAGAGTCCACCAAGTTGGATGCTTGTGAGCGGTTGACCGCAATGCCGCCCAGCCAGCGCATGACCGGCCCAAACGGGAACGAAAAGATGCTGCTTTTGCCCATCCAGTAAATTTGCAGGCGCAAGGCAAAGGCCACCATCAAGGTGTAGGGCAAGTCCCAGTTGCTGGTGTGGGGCGCGGCAATGAGCACGCATTTGGTCACCCCTTCAGGCAGTTGGCCCTCAATTTTCCAGCCTGTGGCTTTGAGAAAGGCCAGCGACATGCTGCGCAAGGCGCTGTTGACGATGGGGGTGTCAAAAATGGTGCGGTGCATGGCGCAAGGTCGGTCATCGGAAATCGGCGAGGGCGACACGCGGGTGCGCATGGCTCGGAGAATCTTGATTATGTCTGGCAAATTACCTGCAATGGCGCCAAGGTGTCGCCACTGGCCACCGCGTTAGTACCACCAAGCCACCGCATACGGGATCAGCATCGCCCCCGCAATGCCATGCAGTCCCATGCCCAGGCTGGCATAGGCCCCGGCCTCGGCATTCACGCTGAAAGCGCGTGAGGTGCCAATGCCGTGCGCGGCCACACCCAGGGCAAAGCCGCGTTGCCACCAAGCTGTCACGCGCAGGGCGTCGAGCACATAGCGGCCCAGCACCGCGCCCAAGATGCCGGTGCTCACCGCAAAAATGGCGGTCAGGGTGGGCGAGGCTTGCACGCGCTCGGCAATGCCCATGGCAATCGGCGCGGTGACCGATTTGGCGACCAGGCCGCGCACCAGCGCTTCGTCCACGCCCAGCCAACGCGCCATGCCCACCGCCGTCAGCACCGAGGTGATGCCACCTGCCATGAGCGACAGCAGCAACACCCCCATGCGCCCCTTGAGCGAGGCAAAGCCTTTGTAAATCGGAATGGCCAGCGACACCGTGGCCGTGCCCAGCAAGAAGTGCACAAACTGCGCGCCTTCAAAGTATTGCGCATAGGGCATGTCGATCACGCTGATGCCGATGCACACCACCACCACCGCGATCAGCACCGGGTTGGCCAGCGGGTTGCGCTGGCTGCGCTCGTACAAGGTCAGGCCCAGCAGGTAAGCGCTGAGCGTGAGCACCAAAGCCAGCAGCGGACTGCCTGAGAGGTAGACCCAAATGTCGGAAATGGGCGGCAAGGTGTTGTTCATGCCGCGCTGTCCTTTTTGGCCAACAGTTTGAGCACCAACGCGGTGACCGCCACCGTGGCCGCCACGCTCAGCACCAGCGCCGCCGTGATGGCCCAAGCGTTGGCCTGCAAGACGGGCAGGTAAAGCACCACGCCCACCGACGCGGGAATGAACAACAGCCCCAGGTGCTGCAAGATGCCGCTGCCCACCAGGTCCATGGACGCGGGCACATGGCCGCGCAGGGCCAAAAACGCCAACAGCAAGACCAGACCCAGCACGGGCCCGGGGATAAAAGGCAGGGCGAACTTGGAGAGCAGCTCGCCGAGCGCTTGGAAGAGGAAGAGTTGAACGAGGCCTTGGATCATGGCCTCAGTGTAGGACAGCTTGAATTTGCGTTGAGGGCAAAACACTTGTGAGTCCGACGCCAACAGTGCGACATGCTCGCCGCGGTTGACCGCCGCGCTCGACATCGCGTGCCTTGGTTAAACGCCTGAAACCACCAAGTCCATTGCTGCGATCAACACGCTGGCTTGTGGTGCCAAATTGCCTACCCGTTCGCGCAAACTGCGTGTGGGTAAGGGCGCTGAATAGTGCGCCAAGGCACGCAGGCTTTGCCCGTTCACCATGACCATTGGGCAAAGCTTTTCCGGGGATTTTTCAGAAAAATCAATGGAGGCCAGAGGGATGCTCAAGCGCGTGGCCAAGGCATCGAGCAAGTCACTTTGAACGACAACCACATAAGGGATGCCGAGTGAAGCGCTTTCGCTGGGGTTCACATAAACGTCGAACTGAGCCATCGCGGTTCACCAAGGGCGCAGGTCTGCACCCGGTATGCCGTTTTTTTCGACCCAGCTGTTCTGAGCCGCAATCCAGTCACCAAATTCGTTTTCAAATTCTTTTTTTCGCGTCGCCAGGCTGGTTTTGTTTTGGTTGGCTTGCAAAGCGCGATAGTGATCGGCTGACAGGATGACGGTATCGATCTGGCCCGCCTTTTCCACGAAGACGGGCTCAACCTTGGCGAGGGCACAAATGCTGCCAAAACGGTTTTTGGCTTCTGTGGCGGTGATTTGCATGGTCTGATCTCCCGGTGGATGGCTATTTTAGCTAAAGCACAACAAGGGCCGGCACAACATCCAAACAAGACTTTGTGATGGCGACTTGGCATCTTCGGCATGCGCATTGGCGCGATCCGATGGTGACGCTTCGCTCCCTAGCGGCGACCATGGGTCCATTCGCAACACAATCACGAACGGAGTTTTCCATGGCATCCACATCCCCCGCAAAACAAGTGGCGCTCGTCACCGGCGCATCGTCCGGTATGGGCAAAGAAACGGCCAAGCGCTTACTGCAAGAGGGCTTGGTGGTTTACGTCGCGGCCCGGCGTGTGGCGCAAATGGAAGACCTGCGGGCCTTGGGCGCGATACCGCTGCAGATGGACATTTCGGTGGATGCCGACATCGTCGCTGCCGTGAACACCATCACCCAAGGCCATGGGGGCATCGACGTGCTGGTCAACAACGCGGGCTTTGGCATGTACGGCGCGATGGAAGATTCGACCTTGGCCGATGCCCGCTACCAGTTTGAGGTCAACCTGTTTGGGATGGCCCGGCTCACGCAATTGGCCCTGCCGCACATGCGCCGCCAAGGGGCGGGCAAGGTCATCAACATCTCGTCCATGGGCGGCAAGATGTACACCCCGCTGGGCTCGTGGTACCACGCCACCAAGCATGCGGTGGAGGGCTGGAGCGATTGCTTGCGCCTCGAGCTGGCCCCCTTTGGCATTCAGGTGGTGATCATCGAGCCCGGTGTGATTGCCACCGAATGGGGTGGCGTGATGCTCGAGCCCATGCTGGCGCGTTCGGGCCAAGGCCCTTACCAAGCTATGGCGCAGGGCATGGCCAAGGCGATGCGCAGCACCTATGCCAAAGCGGGCGCCGCCTCGCCCCCTTCGGTGGTAGCCGATGCCATACTGCAGGCTGTGCGTTCGCGCCGCCCCAAAACCCGTTACGTCATCGGCAAAATGGCCAAGCCCTTGATGTTCATCCGCAAGTATTTCGGGGACCGCTTCTTTGACATGGCCATCATGAGCCAGGCCAAGTAAGCCTCATCCACAATACACGCCAGAAAGCCCCCTACCGTGAAACAGGCCACACGCTTTTCTGTGCAGATGGGTTGGAAACTGCTCATCCTCGACATGGGCTACGCCCCCGCCGATGTGCTGAGCTTGGCGCGGCTGCCGGGTGACCTGTTTGCACGCCCGGGGGGTGCGAGTTTGTCGCCCGCGCAGTACTTTGACCTGTGGCGCGGACTGGAGCAGGCCGCCGCTGGCGACGAGTTGGCCCTCAAACTCGCGCAAGCCATGTCGGTGGAGGCCTTTGACCCGGCCATGTTCGCCTGCCTGTGCAGCCCCGACCTGAACACGGCGCTGCAGCGGCTGGCGCATTACAAACGCCTGATGTGTCCCTTGCACATGGTGGTCGACATCCAAGCAGACCGCACGCGGGTCACGCTCAGCTGCTACGGCAGCGACGAACCGATTCCCCGCAGCTTGGGGGTGTCGGAACTGGCGTTTTTCACGCAACTGGCACGCTTGGGCTCGCGCGAGCGCATCGAGCCCTTGTCCGCCTCGGTTCCCGATGTGCCCTTGAACCTGGCGCCCTATCAGGCGTACCTGGGCTGTGCTTTGGGGGCCTCTGAACAGATCCAAGTGACGTTTTCGGCGCAAGATGCGCGGCGTCCTTTTTTGACCGACAACATGGCCATGTGGGCCACGTTTGAGCCTGCCCTCAACAGCCGGCTGTCTGAGTTGGATGTGCAAGCGAGCTTGCGCGAGCGGGTGCGGGCTGTTTTGCTGGAGACGCTGCCGGCCGGCATCAGCAGCATCGACGCTGTGGCCCAGCGCTTGGCCATCAGCAAACGCTCTTTGCAGCGGCAGTTGGCCGACGAGTCGGTGGGGTTTCAAGAACTGCTCAGCGAGGTGCGCCATGAACTGGCGCGGCATTACCTGAGCCGCACCGACATTTCAGCCGGCGAGATTTCGTGGCTGCTGGGCTTTCAGGAAAGCAACTCCTTCATCCGGGCCTTTAGAAGCTGGACGGGCACCACGCCGGCGGCCTATCGGCAGGGGCGGTTGCCCCTGGGTTCTGGCGTGCATTGATTAGCGCTTGTCAGTTCACACCCAAGGCCAACTGCATCGCCAGTTGGTTGTGACGCTCAACCAGCGGCCCCATGTCCACCGTGGTGATCTGGCCTTGACGCACCACCACGCGGCCGTTCACGATGGTGTAGTCGGCGTTGTCACTGGCGCACAGCAAGAGTGCCCCCACCGGGTCGTGCACCGCGCCGCCCGCCATGCTGAGCGTGTCGGTGCGGAACATGGCGATGTCGGCGCAAAACCCCTCTTTGATTTGCCCCAACTCGTGGGCACGGCCCAGCACCTCGGTGCCGCCGCGAGTGGCCAGGCGCAGGGCGTCGCGGGGTGTCATCTCGGCGGGGCCGTGGTCACAGCCGAAGGGTTCCAATGCTCTGCCCACACGCGCCAACAACATGGCCTGGCGGGCTTCGTTCAGCAAATTCGCCGCATCGTTGCTGGCGCTGCCGTCTACACCCAGGCCAATGGGCACGCCCGCGTCGAGCATTTTTCGAAGGGGCAAGATGCCGCTGGCCAGGCGCATGTTGCTGCACGGGCAGTGGGCAATGCCCGTGCGCGTGCGTGCAAACAAATAGGTGCCTTCGTCGTCGAGTTTGACGCCGTGGGCGTGCCACACATCGTGGCCCACCCAGCCCAAATCTTCGGCGTATTGCGCGGGGGTGCAGTTGAACTTTTCGCGGGTGTAGGCGATGTCGTGGTCGTTTTCGGCCAAGTGGGTGTGCAAGCGAACACCTTGGGCGCGGGCGAGCTTTGCCGATTCGCGCATCAGGTCCTGGCTCACGCTGAAAGGTGAGCAGGGGGCAACGGCCACATGCGTCATCGCACCGAAGCTGGCGTCGTGCCATCTTTCAATCAGGCGCTGGGTTTCTTTCAGGATGGCAGGTTCTTGCTCGACCACACGGTCGGGTGGCAAACCGCCTTGGCTCTCGCCCACACTCATGCTGCCGCGTGTGGCCGTGAAGCGCATGCCGATGGTGTGCGCCGCTTCAATGCTGTCGTCCAACCGCACGCCGTTGGGGTAGATGTAGAGGTGGTCACTGCTGGTGGTGCAGCCGCTCAGCAGGAGTTCTGCCATGGCCACTTGGCCCGACACGCGCACCATCTCGGGTGTCAGGCCCACCCAGATCGGGTACAGCCCCTTGAGCCAAGAAAACAGCTCGGCGTTTTGCACCGACGGAATCGCCCGCGTGAGCGACTGGTACATGTGGTGGTGGGTGTTGATCAGGCCGGGCACCACCACATGGTGGTGGGCGTCAATGACCTCGTCCACTTGGGTCAACAGGGCGTCGGTGCTTTCAGCGGCTTGGATGATGCGCTCAATGCGTCCATCGCGGATGAGAAGCGAAGCGTCTTTTAGTTCGGTGTTGGCATCGTCTTGGGTGGCAATACAGCGGGCGCGGTGAATCAGCAGGGTGGGCATGGACGTGTCCTTGTGGGCAATGAATCAGGCGTATGAATCAAACGGGTTCATCAATCGTATGAATAATTCACGGCCGAATCCCCGCTGTCCTTTAAATTTCAAGGCGCCTGGGCGAGCACCGCGTTGCCGAGCGGACCGGGCTGTGCTGGTTGTGCAGTTTGTCATTGCACGGGCCTGATTGTGCCGCAAGCACAGGGGCCTTTTGTAGGGGGTGGACGGACCGGAACCGCTTCATCAGTTCTGTAGCCAATAGCCGGGTTTGGCGTAGATTTTCTTAAGGTGCTCAATGAAGAACCGTACTTTGGCAGGCAAGTGCTTTTGTTGCGGATAGACGGCAAGAATGTCATAGGCGGGGAGGGCGAAGTCGTCCAACACGGTCACCAGTTCGCCGCTTTGCAGCTGCTTTTGTATCTCCCAGGTGGAACGCCAGCCCAGCCCCAGGCCTTCGCTGACCCAGCGGTGCAGAAGTTCGCCGTCGTTGCAATCCAGGTTGCCCTCGACTTTGACCGTGACGGCTTTGCCGTCTTTTTGAAAGTACCAACCCCGTTGTTGCCCTCCTTGTAGGTTAAAGGCCAGGCAGTTGTGCTGGCGCAGATCGTCCAGGGTTTGGGGTTTGCCGCGGCGCTGAAAGTAAGCGGGTGTGCCGCACACCACCCGCTGGTTGGTGGCCAGCTTGATGGCCACAAAGTTGGGGTCAATTTGTCCCCCGATGCGCAGCCCCAGGTCGTAGCCTTCGCGCACCAGATCCACCACACGGTCGGTAAGGTTGAAGGAAATTTGCACTGCCGGGTTGGCCGCCAAAAATGCGCTGGCATGTGGGGCAACGTGCAAGCGCCCAAACGCGGCAGGGGCTGACACGATCAAGTGGCCGCTGGCGCGTTGGTGTTGCGAGGAAACAGCCCGTTCGGCCTCGTCCCAGCGGGCCAGCAATTGGCGGCATTCGTCCAGATAGCTGGCCCCCTGATCGGTCAGAGTGAGGCGACGGGTGGTGCGAATCACCAGTTGCGTCCCCAGTCGTTGCTCAAGGGCGTCCAGGCGGCGGCCCATCATGACCGGCGTGACCCCCTCTGCGAGTGCAGCGGCAGCCAAACTGCCATGGTCCATGACCTGAACAAATGCGTCGATTTCCTTGAAGCGGTCCACTTTGGCCTCCCGTTGGTTCAATACCCAGAGTATTGAATGAAAGTACCTGCAATGCTATTCCCAAACTTCATGTCCATCAATAGCATCGTCCCCAGTTTGATTCAACTTTCAAAAGGAAACCCGATGACCCGCATGACCGCTGTTGAAGCCGCAATTTGCGTGATGGAAAAAGAAGGCATTACCCAGGCCTTTGGTGTGCCTGGGGCCGCCATCAACCCGATGTATGCCGCACTGCGCAAGCGTGGCCAGATTGCCCATGTGCTGGCCCGGCACGTCGAGGGGGCATCGCACATGGCCGAGGGTTATACCCGGGCCCATGCCGGTCAGATCGGGGTCTGCATTGGCACCTCGGGGCCCGCCGGGACCGACATGATCACAGGTTTGTATTCGGCCATTGCCGACAGCATTCCGATCTTGTGCATCACCGGGCAGGCCCCCCGGGCGCGTTTGTACAAAGAAGATTTCCAGGCAGTTGACATCGAAAGCATTGCCAAACCCGTGACCAAGTGGTCGGTGACGGTGCGCGAACCGGCCCAGGTGCCATGGGCTTTTCAGCAGGCTTTCCACCTGATGCGTTCGGGCCGTCCCGGCCCGGTGTTGATCGATTTGCCGATTGACGTGCAATTGGCAGAAATCGAATTCGACATCGACACTTACACACCGCTGCCGGTTTACAAGCCTGCCGCCAGCTTGGCCCAAATCAACAAGGCGTTTGACATGCTGATGAGTGCCGACAAGCCGCTGATTGTGGCCGGTGGCGGCATCATCAACGCCGATGCCAGCGATTTGCTGGTCGAGTTCGCTGAGATCACGGGCATTCCGGTCATCCCGACTTTGATGGGCTGGGGCAGCATCCCGGACGATCACCCTCTGATGGCGGGCATGTGTGGCTTGCAAACCAGCCACCGTTATGGCAACGCCACCATGCTGGCCAGTGACTTTGTTCTGGGCATTGGCAACCGCTGGGCCAATCGCCACACCGGCTCGGTCGACACCTATACCAAGGGCCGCCGCTTTGTCCATGTCGACATCGAGCCGACCCAGATTGGCCGTGTGTTCATGCCCGATTACGGCATCGTGTCGGACGCCAAGGCCGCCCTTGCCCTGTTTGTGCAGGTGGCGCGCGAACGTCAAGCCGCCGGTACTTTGCACGATTATTCCGAGTGGGCTGAGCGCTGTACCGAGCGAAAGCGCCTCATGCTGCGCAAAAGCCATTACACCGAAACCCCGATCAAACCCATGCGCGTTTACGAAGAGATGAACAAGGCTTTCGGACGCGATGCCATTTACGTCAGCACCATCGGTTTGTCGCAAATTGCCGGTGCGCAGTTTCTGAACGTTTTTGGTCCACGGCAGTGGATCAACTGTGGTCAGGCGGGGCCTTTGGGTTGGACCATTCCGGCCGCTCTGGGGGTGGTGGCTTCGGACCCTACGCGCACCGTGGTGGGTTTGTCGGGTGACTATGACTTCCAGTTCCTGATTGAAGAGCTGGCGGTGGGGGCGCAGTTTGGTTTGCCTTATGTGCATGTGCTGGTCAACAACAGCTATCTGGGCTTGATTCGCCAGGCGCAGCGTCAGTTCGACATGGACTATTGCGTGCAACTGGCCTTTGACAACCAGAACGTTGAAGACCCGGCACTGAAAGGCTTTGGTGTGGACCACCACGCCGTGGTGCTGGGTTTGGGTTGCAAGGCGCTGCGCGTGACTGACCCTGAAAAAATTGGCGATGCCTTGGTGCAAGCCCAAGCCATGGCACGGCAGTTTCGCGTGCCCGTGGTGGTGGAGGTGATTTTGGAAAAAGTGACCAATGTGGCCATGGGTACAGAGATTGACCGCATCAATGAATTTGAAGCCATTGACTGCCGCCACCCTGAAGGCCTAAAGGGCTTGGAGTTGGCGGGCTTGCTGGAGTAATCGGTTCATTTTTTAGAGCACAGGAGTTTTGTCATGCCCCGTTTTTCTGCCAATTTGTCGATGCTTTTTACCGAGCTGCCTTTTCTGGACCGTTTTGACAGCGCTGCGCGCGCGGGTTTCGAAGCTGTGGAGTTTTTGTTTCCCTATGACCACCCTGCCGAAGAAGTGGCCAAAGCTATCAAGGACAGTGGTGTGCGTCTGGTCTTGCACAACTTGCCGGCAGGCCAATGGGCAGCAGGTGAGCGCGGCATCGCCTGCCACCCAGATCGGGTCCGGGAGTTTTGTGAAGGTCTGAACCAAGCGTTGGACTATGCGCGGGTGTTGGGCACACCCCAGATCAATTGTCTGGCGGGTATCTTGCCAGCGGGGGTAGACCCGACGCTGGCGCGCGCCACGTTGGTGAGCAATTTGCGCCACGCATCAGCCATCTTAGGGCGTAAAAGTGTGCGTTTGCTGATCGAGCCGATCAACACCTATGACATTCCCAGTTTTTTTGTTAACCGCACTGCGCAGGCCTTGCAGATCATGGACGAGGTGGCTTCTGACAACTTGTTTCTGCAATACGACCTTTACCACGCGCAACGCATGGAGGGCGAGTTGTCGGCCACTTTGCAAAAGCAGTTGGCCCGCATAGCCCATGTGCAGATTGCCGACACGCCAGGACGTCACGAGCCCGGCACGGGCGAGATCCATTACGCGCATATTTTTCAGTGGCTTGACCAAATAGGTTACAGCGGATGGGTGGGTTGTGAATACAAGCCCCGCAACGCCGGGCCAGGCGGGACCGAGGCCGGTCTGGACTGGTTTCAAGCGCTGACGTCCAACCCCCAGGCTTGCGCGGCCTGAAATATTGAAAAAATCAAAATTGAACAAGGAAAGCAAATGACCAAAAGCGGTATGAAGGTGGGTTTCATTGGTTTGGGCATCATGGGCGCGCCGATGGCCCTGAACCTGATGAAGGCCGGGCACATGATGTTTGTGCAAACGCGCAGCAAAGTTCCAACCGATTTGGTGGACGGCGGGGCGACCTTGTGTACCAGTGCCGAAGAAGTGGCCAAACGCGCCGATGTGATCATCACCATGCTGCCGGATACCCCCAATGTGGAGGACGTTCTGTTTGGCGATCGCGGTGTTGTGGCAGGCCTGAAACCCCAAGCACTGGGCAGCGGGGGGAAGCCCAAACTGGTGATTGACATGAGTTCGATCAGCCCGATGGCCACCAAAAAGATGGCAGAACGCATTCATGCACTGGGCTGCGAACACCTGGACGCACCCGTTTCGGGCGGTGAAGTGGGTGCCAAGGCGGCCAGCCTGACCATCATGGTGGGCGGTTTGGAGAGCAGCTTCGAGCGCGCCAAGCCCTTGTTTGAAACCATGGGCAAGAACATCACCCATGTGGGTGGACATGGCGATGGTCAAACCACTAAAGTTGCCAACCAGATCATCGTGGCGCTCAACATTGAGGCGGTGGCTGAAGCGCTGCTGTTTGCCAGCAAAGCCGGCGCCGATCCCGCCAAGGTGCGCCAGGCGCTGATGGGTGGGTTTGCCGCTAGCCGAATTCTGGAGGTACATGGTGAACGCATGGTCAAGCGCACCTTCAATCCGGGTTTCCGCATCGAGTTGCACCAGAAAGATCTGGGTTTGGCCCTTCAAGGTGCGCGAGAGATGGGGCTGGCTTTGCCCCACACCGCCAGCGCAGCGCAGTTGATGCAAGTGTGTGTAGCCCATGGCTTGGCGGGGTTGGACCATTCGGCCTTGTGCCGCAGTCTGGAGCTGATGGCGGGTCATGACATCGCCGCTGGAGAAGTTAACATCTTCGTATGAATGCACCGACACCTTTGACCCCTTCACGCAGAGGTTCACCCCTTGAATCGACGCTAGATTCGCCCCTGACTTTTTTGCGCCAACTCTACGATGTAGCCGTACTGCGGGCCTTGCCCCTTCATAACACCGCCGTCCATTTGCCCACCCCGCCAGATCCTGCCAAGGGCCGCACCCTGGTTTTGGGTGCTGGCAAGGCGGGCGGCGCCATGGCACAAGCCGTTGAGGCCCTGTGGCCCCAGGACGCGCCACTGTCGGGCCTGGTCGTCACGCGTTATGGCCACACACCGCCGCGTCCGGCAGGATTGCCCGAGCGCATTGAGGTGGTCGAGGCCGCTCACCCTGTGCCCGATGCAGCGGGGCTGCAAGCGGCCGAGCGCATTTTGGAATTGACGAAAGGCCTCACGGCCGATGATTTGGTGCTGTGCCTGATCTCGGGCGGCGGCTCGTCGCTGCTGACCTTGCCAGCTGACGGCATGGACTTGCAGGTCAAGCAAGACATCAACCGCCAGCTGCTGGCGAGCGGCGCCAATATTTCAGAGATGAACTGCCTGCGCAAACACCTCTCGCGCATCAAAGGCGGGCGTCTGGCGGCGGCCTGCAGCCCGGCGCGGGTGGTCACACTCACCATCAGCGATGTACCGGGCGACGACCCGTCCATCATCGCCAGCGGCCCCACCGTGCCCGATGCCAGCAGTTGCGCTGATGCGCTGGCCATCCTCCGGCGCTACGCCATCACGGTGCCCGACTCGGTGCTGCAGGCTTTGCAGTCGGGTGTTTGGGAGACGCCCAAGCCCGACTCGCCGGTGTTTGCGGGGCACAGCGTGCACATGATCGCCACCCCTCAGCAGTCGCTGGAGGCCGCTGCCGATGCCGCCCGAGCGATTGGGCTGAACGCCTACATCCTGAGCGACGAGATCGAAGGTGAATCGCGCGAGGTGGGCAAAGTGCACGCGGCGCTCGCCCGTGCGGCGGCCAAGGGCCTGGGGCCCTTCACCAAGCCGTGTGTGATTTTGAGCGGTGGCGAAACCACCGTGACGATCAAGCCCCAAGCTGCAGGTGTGCCCAAGGGGCGCGGGGGCCGGGCGGGCGAGTTTTGCATGGGCCTGGCACAAGCCCTGCAGGGCCAAAGTGGCGTCTGGGCCCTGGCGGCGGACACCGATGGCATTGACGGCATCGAGGACAACGCCGGGGCGCAAGTGAGCCCCGACACGCTGGCCCGCGCCTTGGCGCTGGGGCACAAGGTGGACGAGCACCTGCAGCGCAATGACGCCTATGGCTTCTTCGAGCCCTTGGGCGATCTGGTCATCACCGGGCCCACACACACCAATGTGAACGACTTCAGGGCCATTTTGATTCGGTGATGCGGCGTTATTGATTTGTGTCAAAGCCCAAGGGTTAGGGCTCTGGCACATTCGGGTCCACCATGTTGGATACCTCTTTGCCCCCTTTGTCCGAGTCTGCAGCCCCCGTTGCTGCAGGCACTGTGTTGCTTCACCGAGGCGATGCGGTAGACCGCATCGTGCACGTCATGCAGGGGCGGGTGGTGCTGGGCGTGATGGCGGATGGCCACATGGCGCACCAGTTGGGCGTGGTCGAGGGACCTTTCTGGCTCGAAGCCGCTTCTGGCCTGTTGGCGCTGCCACACGTGGTCGATGCGGTGGCAGAGACCGAGGTGCAGCTGCACTGCGTGAGCGTGGGCGACTTCGTGGCCGAGGTGCAAGCTTTGCCCGAGGCTTCGCAAAATTTGCTCATGGACATGGCCCGTTCGCAACGCCAACAAACCGAAATGGCCGTCAGCCGCCTGGCCAAGGACGCCGATGCACGTTGCGCCGAATGGCTGCTGCGCCATGCCGAACCCACCGATCAGTCGGGTGGCCTGGCTGTGAAACTCACAGAGCGCAAACGCACGATCGCGGCGCAACTGGGCATCGCGCCCGAAACCTTTTCTCGGGTGCTGCGCCATCTGCGCGAACGCGAACTCATCAGCGGTGGCGGGCGTGTGTTGGGTCTTCCCAACCCCCAAGCCCTGCGCGAGCTGGCCGGGGTTTGAACAACATCTGTAGGAGCGGTCTCCGACCGCGATCATGCCCATACCTGTAGGAGCGGTCTCTGACCGCGATCAGGCCTTTACCTGTAGGAGCGGTCTCTGACCGCGATAGGGGGCTTCGCGGACGGAGACCGCTCTTACTGGGTGTCTTTTGCGTCAATCTCCGCTGATCTTGCGTTCTTGGATGATCGGGCCAAGGCGTTGGCCGTTGTTGGCAGTTTCATTTTTGCAGCCTGGGATTTTTCATCCACAGCACGGGTTGTTCCTTGACCGGGCGCGCGGGCGCGCCGTGTTGCAGCAAGGCTTGATCGAGCGCTTGACCGGCTTCGTCTTGTAATGCCGCGTTGCGAATACGGGCCACGGCCTGCGCTTGCTCAGCCACAGGCACTTTGGAGGCTGGCCCGCACACATGGCGCAGGATGTGCAGCAGGTTGTCCTTGCCGCGTTCGTTGGTGCTGCCGTAGCCTTTGATGAGTTGACCGCAACGCGCCAGCTCCAGACCCAGTGCGGGTGTCAGGCGCGTGGCGGCTTCGATGCCCCCCAGCCATTCTTCGATCAAGGTTTGCTCGGTCTGATAGCGGCTGCCCAGCGGGCGCAGCACGCGCAGGCTGGCCAAGAGGCGCAAGCTGGCCATGCCCCACAGCGCATGCCGCGCCACTTTGAGTGGCATGGACCATGGCGCTTTGCCATTGGCCACGCGGGCGCGGTCCCAGCGCAACAGTTTGTTGGCCAGGCCTTGCGGCAACAGGGCAGCGAGCTCCGGCACGCCGGGTTTGAAGTGGTCGTACACCTTGAGCACATCGCCCTCTTTGGCTTTGACCTCTTGTGTCACGCGGTCCCAGCGGCTGGCGCGGCTCTTCAAGTCGGCCACACGGATGATGTCGTCAAATGCCATCCACAAGGCCAGCCAACGTGTCGCTTCGGCTGTGACGGGGTGGCTGGTGTCTTTTGAATTGCCTTCAGCACTGAGCAAGCGTTCGATGCGTTGAACATACAGGCGGGCATAAGCGGGGCCTTGGTATTCCACCAAACGCTGGTGCGCCAAGCCCATGAGGGGGTGCAGCACGGAGGGAAACTTGGCGGCCACATCTGAAGGCAAAGCCGCCGATGCAGAGGGTGCAGCTGCAGCCGGCTTCATCACCTGCTCGACATACTGCGCTTGCTCGCGTTGGCGCGTGACCAGGTCAAAAGACAGCGCAAAGCCGCGCAAGCTGGCCTTGGCCGAGCTGCTGGGACCCGCCAACACGGCCTCGTAATGCGCCCGCGAAAAAGGCAGCAAGCCACTGCCTGCTATCGCCCCCAGCATGACAGCGCTGACCATGGTGCCGCTTTGCTGGCACAGGCTGGCCATGTCCATCACATGGTGGCGCTGGCTGTGCGCGGCCACCACGTCGAGCAGCGGTCCTTCGGGGCGGCGGCCATCGCCCATGGTCATTTTTTCGGCGGTGGTCAGGGCGCGGGATGAGGCGCTGATGACCAGCGTGCGGTCGGCAGAGGCGAGACCGTTGCCGATCTGCCGAGCGGTTTCCAGCAATTCCGAAGACACCAGTGCATCGAGCCGGCCCGGCAGCGGGTTCAGGCCCAGCACCGGCAAGCGGCCTTGCAGTTGGCTGTGGGGCAGGGGGTAGACCTCGAGGTAATAGGTGGTGGCGCCGGTGCGCTGCGCCACGCCGGGAATGGAGGTGGCTTGCGCCGGGTGGCCTGCATGGCGGGCCACATCGACCAGCCAGTCGGCCAGCACGCCGCCGCCTTCGCCGCCCAGGGCGCACAACAAAATGGAAATCGGTTGGGTCATGGTGTGTCTCTGAAATGGGCGTTTCAAGCAGGTTGCAGCCAACGTGTGGCCAGGCCTTGCCAGCGGGCCCACAGGCGTTCGTGCCACTTGGGGTTTTGCACCACTTCGGCGCGGTAAAACGATGGGCACAGCGTGGCCGCGTGGGCGTTTTCGCCGCACAAGCCACAGCCCACGCAGCCGTCGATCACGGTGGCCACCGGGTCCACTTTCAGCGGGTCGGGGTTGTCTTTCAGCGTCAATGTAGGGCAGCCCGAGAGGCGAATGCAGGCATGGTCACCATTGCACACGTCTTCGTCCACGCCGTATTTCACACGCTCCACCCGTTCGCCTTTGGACAGCAGCGAGGCCAACCAGGGCTTGATGCGGCGCTGACGCTCCAGCTGGCATTCGCCTTCGGCCACGATCACTTTCAGGCCCTGAAACTCGGTGGTGAAGGCCTCAGTCAAAGTGGCCTGCATGTGGCTCACTTCGTAGGTGTGCACCGTGCGCAGCCACTGCACGCCCAGGCCTTTGAGCGTGGACTCGATGGTCTGGTTGGTGTGCACCATGCTCTGGCGCTTGTCACCCGCCAACTCCTTGGCGATGTCGGTGGGCGTGTTGATGATGTCCTGCGTTCCGGTGGCCGAGGTGTAGCCGTTTTTGAAGATCAGCAGCACCGCATCGTCGCCGTTGAACAGTGCGCTTTGCACGCCCGTGAGCAAACCGTTGTGCCAAAAACCGCCGTCGCCCATGACCGACAACACACGGCGCTTCATGACCGGCGACACACCCGCCCGGCTGGCCAGGCTCATGCCGTAACCCAGGATGGAGTGGCCAAAAGAAAATGGCTCGAAGGTGGCCAAGGCATGGCAGCCGATGTCGCCCGCGATGTGCACTGGGCCCACGTCTTGTTGCGCCAGTTTGAGCGCAGAAAAAACCGGGCGCTCGGGGCAGCCAATGCACATGCCCGGTGGCCGTGCCGGCACGGGGCTGCCCAAGAGGGTTTGCACTTGCTGGCGTCGCTCGCCGTTGGTGTGCAGCCATTGGCGCGTGGCTTCTGGCACGGCATCGGCTTGGTGGTGGTCCAGAAACTTCAGCAGGCCTTGGGCCATCACCTCGGCGGTGTACTCGCCGCCAGAAGGCAGCATGTCTTTGCCGTGCAGCGGAGTTTGCAGATCGAGGCGGCGCAGCATCAGCGCCAGTTCTTGCTCGATGTATTCGGGCTGGCCTTCTTCGAGCAGCAGCACCGCCGATTTGTCTTTGCAGAAATTCACCAATTCACCCGGCACCAGCGGGTAGGTCACGTTGAGCACCAGCACCGACAGGCTGGTCACGCCAAAGGCATCGGCCAAGTCGAACTGCTGCAGGGTGCGCATGAGGGTGTTGTAAAGACCGCCTTGCACGATCAGGCCGAGGTGGCGGTGTTGGTTGCCTTCAAAGTGTTCGTTCAGGCGCTGCTCGGCAATGTATTGGCGGGCAGCTGGCAGGCGGTGTTCGACTTTGCGTTTTTCTTGCGCAAACGTCACCGGCGGGTGCGCCAGCTTCATGTAGTTGAAGCCGGCCGGCTCGTTGATCAGGTGCTTTTTGGAGAGTTTGGGGGCTTGGTTGTCCTTGGCCACAAACTGGCCGCGCACATGGCAGGCGCGGATGCGCAGCTCCATCATCACCGGCATGTTGGACGCCTCAGACAGCCTGAAACCGTGCTCCACCATGTTGACCATCTGGCCCAGCTCGGGCCGGGGGTCCAGCAGGCACATGCCCGACTTGAGGGCGTAGGCGTGTGTGCGCTCTTGAATGACGCTCGCGCCTTCGCCGTAGTCTTCGCCCACGACGATCAGCACGCCGCCTGTCACGCCGGGTGAGGACAAATTGGACAGCGCATCGGCCGCCACGTTGGTGCCCACAATCGATTTCCAGGTGACTGCGCCGCGAATCGGGTAATGGATGGATGCGCCCAGCATGGCTGCAGCCGAGGCTTCGTTGGAACACGCCTCCACATGCACGCCCAGCTCGTCCATGTAGGGCTTGGCCTGCACCATGACATCGAGCAGGTGCGAGACCGGGGCACCTTGGTAGCCGCCCACATAACTCACGCCCGACTGCAGCAGGCCCTTGGTGATGGCCAGAATGCCTTCGCCATGAAAGACCTCGCCCGCGCCCATGCGCAGGGCCTTGATTTCTTCGTGAAATGAAACTTCCAAAGCACGCTCCTTGCGTTGTTGCGCCCGCATGGGGCAGGCCAAAGACCATCTTACGTATAAGTACATAAAATATTCCGAATAAACGGTATGCGCTAAATGAATATCAAAGACTTGGACCTGAACCTGCTGCGCCTGTTTGACGCGGTCTGGCGCACACGCAGCGTGAGCTTGGCCGCGCAGCAACTGGGCATGTCGCAACCTGCGGCCAGCCAGGGCCTGGCGCGTTTGCGGGCTGTGCTGGGTGATGCCTTGTTCGAGCGCAGCGGCGCGGGCGTGCGGCCGACGCCGCGTGCCGACCGGCTGGCGCAGGCGGTGCAATTGGCGCTGGGCACGATCGAGGATGCGCTCAATGTTTCGCAGGTGTTTGACCCGCAGCGCTCTGCCCGTGTGCTGCGAGTCCACCTGAGTGACATTGGCGAGGCGCGTTTTTTGCCCGAGTTGGTGCTGGCGTTGCAGTACCACGCGCCGGGCATGCGGCTCGAAGCCCTGCCGCTGCCACACGACAAAATTGCCCCCGCGCTGGACAACGGCCAGCTGGACTTGGCCATCGGTTTTTTGCCCGAGGTGAACGACACCTTGCAACAGCCCTTGCTGAGCGACCGCTATGTGGTGCTGATGCGCCAAGGTCACCCGGTGGCGGCGCGTTGGCAGCAACTTCAAAATGCAGGGACTGCGCCCGACACCGCGCATGCCTTGCTGGCCGAGTTGGAATTCGCCGCCGTGCGCACCCATTCGGACACGCTGCGCATTTTGGAATTGATGCATTGGCAGCACCGCCTGCGCCTGACGGTGAGTCACTTTTTGTCACTGCCCGGCATCGTGCGCGGCAGCGATTTGGCGGTCTTGATGCCACGCAATTTTGCGCAAGGCTTTGCCGAAGCCGGTGCGTTGGCCCTGATCGAACCCGATCTGCCCTTGCGCGATTTCACCGTCTCCATGCACTGGAGCCAGCGCTTTGACAAAGACCCCTGCCTGCAGTGGCTGCGGGGCACGGTGTCCAGTCTGTTCAGCACCATCCCCAACACCCTGGAGGTCAAGCCATGAGCACTTTCAAACCCTACTTGAGCGCCATCGAAGCGCCCAGCCTGGCCGAGGTGCAGGCGCTGGCTGGCCTTACCCTATTGGAATTTGGCACCGAATGGTGCGGCCACTGCCGTGCCGCCCAGCCCTTGATCGCACAGGCTTTGGCCTCGCACACCGACACAGAGCTGCCTTGTCAGCACCTCAAAATCGAAGACGGCCCGGGCCGTGCGCTGGGTCGCCATTACCGCGTGAAGCTCTGGCCCACGCTGGTGGTTTTGCGCGATGGGCAGGAGTTGGGGCGGCTGGTGCGGCCTGCAGCCGCTTCGGACATTGAAGTCTTGGTTTCATCGACATGATGGGGTGGAGGCGCATCAGATACGTGTCTTTCGATCTTCTTGACGGATTCCGTGACGCGGAATAAAATTGCGCCATGATCCATTCGTTCATTTGCGCCGACACCGAGGCTTTGTTTCGAAGCCAGGTGGTACCCAGGTTCAACAACATAGAGCGCGTGGCTCGGCGCAAGTTGTTGCAGTTGCATGCGGTGACTGAATTGGTCAGTTTGAAAGTACCACCTGGCAACCACTTGGAAGCCTTGAAGGGCGATCGAAAAGGGAAGCACAGCATCCGCATCAACGATCAATGGCGAATTTGTTTTGTTTGGCACGACAACGGCGCTTACCAAGTCGAAATCGTGGACTACCACTGAGGAGTTGAAGATGAGCCAATTACTTGACGAAATCCACCCCGGCGAAATTTTGTTGGAAGACTTCATGAAACCCATGGGCATCACTGCGCGTCAGCTGGCCGCTGACATTGATGTATCGCCCAGTCGAATCAGCGATCTGGTCAATGGCAACCGTCCCGTGACGGCAGATACCGCCCTGCGTTTGGGCCTGTTTTTCAACATGGAGCCCCGCTTTTGGCTGAACCTGCAAACCGAATATGACATGCGTCATGCCGCAAGAACGCTCACTGACACGATTGCGCCACGCATTCGGGTGTTTCAACAGCCAGCCGTTGCTTAATTCAACAGGGGCTGGGTCCGCTTAAGCCAGCAAAGCGCCTGCGTCCTCGTACCAAAACATCAGCGCGGCGTCGTAGCTTTCCCACACACAACCGTTACAACCGCGGCCGCAGCAGGAAGTCGGCTCGGGAGGTGGGTCGCGGAAGTCGTGGCCTGCAGCCTGCAGGCGCTCCTGAAATTGCGCAATGCCCCGGCGCACAGACGCGCGTTGGGATTCGTAGGGGTCGATGATGGGGTGTTCGTTCTCGGCGCTCATGCCGTATTGTCTGACAAGGCAAGCCTATTTTTTGTAGAGCTGAAGTCGCTGAGCTATGGGTCGAGCTTCACACTTTGACCTTGAATGACCGAGTGCGCAATCAAGCGTTCGTCGCCCAGCACGATCATGGCGAACAGCCATTCGGCCAGGGTCTCGGTTTGCGCGGAGCGGCGGGCCAGCAGCGGGGTGGCTTTGGGGTTGATCACCACAAAGTCGGCTTCACAACCGGGCAGCAAGTTGCCCACTTTTCCGCTCAGGTCCAATGATGCGGCTGCGCCCGCCGTGTGTTGCCACCACAGGTGCTCGGGTGCGAGGCTGATGCCGGGACGGCCCACACTTTGCCGAGCGACCGTGTAGGCCGCGTGCATGGTTTGAAAAGGGCTGAAGCTGGTGCCGCCGCCCACATCGCTGGCCAGGCCATAGCGCAGACCCGCCGCGTCTGACGCGGTGTAGTCAAAAAAGCCGCTGCCCAAAAACAGGTTGCTGGTGGGGCTGACGGCTGCGGTCGCGCCCATTTCGGACATGCGGCGGCGGTCGGTCTGATCCAGGTAAATGCAGTGCGCATACACCGAGCGCTGGCGCAAAAGGCCTGCGCGGTCGTACACATCGAGGTAACTGCGCGCCTCGGGGAAAAGTTCTTGCACCCAGCGGATTTCATCCAGGTTTTCGGCCACGTGCGACTGGATCCACACATCGGGAAACTGCTGCGCGATCTCGCCTGCGCCATGCAGCTGCTCGCGGGTGCTGGTGGGCGCAAAGCGCGGTGTGATGGCGTAGCCCAGGCGGTCCACCCCATGCCAGCGGCGGATCAGGTCTTCGGTCTGGCGCAGGCTCAAGGCCGTGTCGGTGTCGCGCAGGCCGTCGGGGCTGTGGCGGTCTTGCAGCACCTTGCCGGTGATCATGCGCAGGCGGCGCTTTTGGGCTTCGGCCATGAAGGCATCGACCGACTCGGGGTGGGCGGTGGCAAAACACAGCGCGGTGGTCACGCCGTGGCGCATCAGCTCGTCCAGAAAAAATCCGGTGACTTCGTGCGCGTAGGCGGGGTCAGAAAACTGCTTTTCGTGGGGAAAGGTGTAGTGCTCCAGCCAAGGCAGCAAGCCGTCTGCGGGCGATCCGATCACGTCGGTTTGCGGGTAATGGATGTGCAGATCGACAAAGCCCGGCGCGATGCAAAGACCAGGCCAGTGGGTGGTGAGCAGATCGGGGTATTGCGCAGCCAACTCGCTGTAGGGGCCGATGGCCTGGATGCGCACGATGCCGTCGGCCTCGCGTGCGGTCACCAGCAAGCCGTCGCTTTCGTGGCGGGCCTTTGGGTTTTGCGGGTCAGGAAACCACAGCAGGCCTGCGCGCCAGCCTTGCAAATTGGAGAGGGAGTCGAGTGTCATGAAGCGGAGAGGCAGGTCATCAAATGGTCATTTAATTGGGATCTGACCCCAATTAAATTTAATTGGGATCTGACCCCAAATAACGAAACAGTCATGGGGTAAGGATAGCGTTCAGCACGCGCTCGGGCGTGGCGGGGGTGTCCAGGTGGATGGGCGTGCGGCCCGGGCGGGTGGCGCCGATGGCGTCGCGCAGGGCTTCGAACACGCTGATAGCCAGCATGAAGGGCGGCTCGCCCACGGCCTTGCTGCCGCCCACGTTGTCCTCACGGTTGGCTTCGTGCCACAGCGCAATGTTGAGTTGCGCGGGCATGTCGGCGGCGGTGGGGATCTTGTAGGTGCTCGCGCCCTTGGTGAGCAGCTCGCCTTTGGCGTTCCAAACCAGCTCTTCGGTGGTGAGCCAGCCCAAGCCTTGCGCAAAGCCGCCTTCGATCTGGCCGATGTCGATCTCGGGGTGCAGCGAATGCCCCACATCGTGCAGGATGTCGGTTCGCAGCACGCGGTATTCGCCCGTCAGTGTGTCGATGGCCACTTCGCTGCAGGCCGCGCCGTAGGCGAAGTAATAAAACGGCCTGCCTGTCAGCGTGGTGCGGTCGTAGTGGATTTTGGGTGTGGCGTAAAAGCCGTCGCTCCACAGCTGCACGCGCTGGCCGTAGGCGTGTTGCACGGCCTCGGTGAAGCTGCGCTGGCGAGCGGGTGTGAAGATTTGCCCGCCTTCAAAACGCACGGCATCGACCTCGCACCCATCGGCCTTGGCGATGCACTCGGCGATGTTCTGGCGCACTTGCAGCGCGGCGTTTTCGGCAGCGCGGCCATTGAGGTCGGTGCCGCTGGAGGCCGCCGTGGCGCTGGCGTTGGCCACTTGGTCGGTGTCGCTGGCGCTGGCTTGCACTTGGGCGGCGGGCAAGCCCAACACACGGGCCACCAAGCCGCAGACCTTGGTGTGCAGACCCTGGCCCATTTCGGTGCCGCCGTGGTTCACGCGCACGCTGCCGTCGGTGTAGACCGAGACCACGGCACCCGCTTGGTTGAACTGCGTGGCGGTGAAGCTGATGCCGAACTTGACCGGCGTGAGCGCCAGGCCTTTTTTGATCACGCTGTGCAGGGCGTTCCAGTCGGTGATGGCTTGGCGGCGAGCGCGGTAATCGCAACGCTCGGCCAACTGTGTCATCAGCGGGTGCAGGATGTTGTCTTCGACTTTCATGCCGTAGGGCGTGGTGTCGCGCTCCCCCGCACCGTAGAGGTTGGCCAAGCGCACATCAAGCGCGTCCCGCCCCAAGTGCCTTGCGATGTCGCCCATCACGGTCTCGATCAGCAGCACGCCCTGCGGCCCGCCAAAGCCGCGAAATGCGGTGTGGCTTTGGGTGTGCGTTTTGCAGCGGTGCGAAGTGATGTGAAGGTCGCTCAGGTAATAGGCGTTGTCGGTGTGAAAGATCGCCCGGTCGGCCACCGGGCCGCTCAGGTCGGCGCTGTGGCCGCAGTGGGCCAGCTGCACCGAATCGAGCCCCAGCACCCGACCTTGTGCGTCAAATCCCACCTGCCAGTCGTGGCTGAAGGGGTGGCGTTTGCCGGTGATCAGGATGTCGTCGCCCCGGTCCAAACGCATCTTGACGGGCCGCCCAAACTTGTGCGCGGCCAGCGCGGCCCACACGGCCAAATGCCCGGCTTGTGTTTCTTTGCCGCCAAAGCCGCCGCCCATGCGCCGGCACACCACCCGCACCTGCGACAGCGGGATGTGCAGCGCATGCGCCACCCAGTGCTGCACCTCGCCCGGGTGCTGCGTGCCGCTGTGGATCAGCCAGTGGCCGTTGTCTTGCGGAATCGCATAGGCGATCTGGCTTTCCAGATAGAAGTGCTCTTGCCCACCTATCTCCAGCGAGCCTTGCAGGCGGTGTGGGGCTTGCGCCAGCCCCTGCGCCGCATCGCCGCGCTGCACCGTGACTTTGGGCAGCACAAAGCTGCCTGCTTGCAGGGCCTCGCGGGCATGCAGCAAGGGCGTGGCTTGTGTGGTTTGCAGCCGCACCTGGCGGGCCGCTTGGCGCGCTTGGGTGTGGCTGTGGCCCACCACCAAGCCCATGACCTGACCGACGTGCATGAGCTGCGGTCCGGCAAAGATGGTCTCGTCGTGCACAAAGGTGGCCAGCAGCGGGTCGCCGGGGATGTCTTGTGCGGTGACCGTGCCCACCACACCGGGCGTGGCCAGCACCGGCCCCAGGTCCATGGCGATCAGTTGTGCGTTGGCCAAGGGGCTCATCAGCGGCGCGGCGTGCAGCGTGCCCTCGACCAGCGGTAGGTCGTCGATGTAGCTGGCGCGGCCTTGCACCTGCGCGGTGGCGCTTTCGTGAAAGCGGTGGGTGCTGGATGGCGTGTTCATGCGAGTGTCTCCAGCCGAACGGTGTTGTGCCCGGTGCTCTCCAGCCAGGCGCGGCGCAACAGTTGGCCCAGGATTTGGCGGCGGTAATCGGCGCTGGCGCGCAAATCGCTGAGCGGTGAAAACTCTTGCGCGATGGCTTGTTGTGCCGCTGCCAAAGTGGCTTCGTTCCACGGTTGGCCAATCAACGCGGTCTCGGTCTTCACGGCACGCGCAGGCGTAGCGGCCACACCGCCTGCGCCGATGCGTGCTGCGGTGATGCGCCCACCCTCCACATGCAGTTGCACCGCCAGGCACACGGCCGAGATGTCGTCTTCTTGCCGTTTGGACACCTTGTAAACGCCGAGCCATTCACCCGGGGCAGGGCGGGGCGCCACCACCCAAGCCAGCAACTCGTCCGGGGCCAGCAGGCTTTGGCGGTAGCCCGTGTAGAACCGGTCCAGCGGCACATGGCGATGCACAGCTCGCCCTTTTCTCCAAGCCATCAGCACCACCTGTGCGCCCAGCGCGATCAACAACGGCATGCTGTCGCCAATCGGTGAGCCGTTGGCCACGTTGCCGCCCAGCGTGCCCGATTGGCGCACTGGCCAGCCTGCAAAGCGCTCGCCAAACGGCGCGATCACGGGCCGGTCCGCGGCCAGCGCTTCAAACGCGTCTTGCAAATTCACGGCTGCACCAATGGCGATGTGCTGCGGGTAATGCTCCACCCGGCGCAACTCGGCCACGCGGGTCAGGTCAATGATCTGCGGCATGCGGCGCAGGCCTTGGGTGATCCACAGCCCGGCGTCGGTGGCCCCGGCGATCAGCTGCGCAGTTGGGTGTTTGGCGCGGGCTTGCAGCAAAGCGGGCAGGGTGCTCGGGCGCAGGTAATCGCCATCGGTTTGGGGTGTGACCGCAAGTTGGCGCAGTGCCGCCACGATGGGCGTCTCATCCACGGCCTGCGCGGCATCGGCCTGCAAGCTGCAAGCGGCCTGCACGATGGGCCGATAGCCGGTGCAGCGGCACAGGTTGCCCGACAAAGCTTCATGGGCGCTGTGGCTGTCCACGGCCTGGCCCTGCGCTACCGTGCGCTGGTAGAGCGCAAACAGGCTCATCACAAAACCGGGGGTACAAAAGCCGCACTGCGAGCCGTGACACGCGACCATGGCACGCTGCACCGGGTGCAGCGTGCCGTCAGGCCGGGCCAAGTCGGCAGCGGTCCACAGCGCCAGGCCGTCGATGGACTGGGCCGGTTTGATGCAGCTGTTGACAGCGCGGTATTGCAAACGCCCGTCCACCGCCTCGGCCACCACCACGGTGCAGGCCCCGCAGTCGCCAGCGGCGCAGCCCTCTTTCGTGGCGGTCAGGCGCAGGTTCTCTCGCAGCAGGTCGAGCAGGGTGCGGTCTGGGGGAACGTGATGTCGCTCCACCATGGCATTGCGGTGCCAAAAGCGCAGTGGGGCCTCGGTAACAGGGTGAAGAGTTCGGTTCATAGGCATCGTCCAGTGCGTGCTGCATGCTAGTGCAAAGTCGCCTGGGGAATATGCACAAATCCTGATACGGGTTATGGGGTTTGGGGCATGGCGTGATCATGGCTGGACTTCCCATGTTTCAAATCAAGGATGTCAAGGACCACCGGAGTGTTTGCGTGCTGGCAAAGTGCGTTTCCCCAGTGCAGCGCTCAACTCATCACAGCCCCAATGCGTTGTCGACCTCCTAGGGCGAACCACTAGCGCTAAGGCAACCATATGTCGGTGTTTTGACATTCACGATCCATCGCGCTCCATAAAATGAGCCATCGATCTATTGATGGCATTTGGCTTTACCGAATGCCCATTTATGCACAAGGAGCCTGCATGCCCTCCAAAGACTCGTCATCGTTGAAAGTCGCCGATCCAGGGGCTCTTTTTTCCGGGCGCATCGGCCAAACTTTGCCAGAATCCACGCCAAGTTGGTCGCCTCGTTTGGGTGCGCCACAAGGCAGTCCGAACATCATCGTGATCCTGCTCGACGACCTTGGGTTTTCTGACTTTGGTTGTTACGGTGGTGAGATTCACACGCCGAATATCGACCGTCTGGCTGCCCAGGGATTGCGCTACACCCACTACACCACAGTGCCCATGTGCACACCTGCTCGTGCCGCGCTGCTGACGGGTAAGAACCCCCACAGCGTTGGCTGTGGTTGGCTGACGCACAACGACCCGGGCTATCCGGGCTATCGCGGCGAAATCTCCAAGGATGCGCCCTTGATGTCAGAGCTTTTGCGCGAACAGGGTTGGTCGACCATGGCCCTCGGCAAATGGCACAACACTTACGACCGCAACCTGCACAGCGCCGCTGACAACAGCGGCTGGCCCCTGCAACGAGGCTTTGATCGCTTCTACGGCTTCATGGGCGCCGAGACCAGCTACTACCAGCCCGATCGCATGCTCGAAGGCAATCAGCTGTCACAAGTGGACGGGTATCCAGAGGGCTACTTTGCCCCTGATGACTACACCAGTCGGGCCATTGCTTGGATCGCGGAAAACCGCGCCAGCGCACCGGACAAACCTTTCTTCACCTACCTCGCCTTCCAGTCGCCGCACACGCCGCACCAGGCCAAGCCCGAAGACCAGGCCAAATACCGCGGTGTGTACGAGGCGGGGTGGGACGCCTTGCGGCTGGCGCGTTTCGAGCGCCAGAGGGCCATGGGGCTGATCGAACCCAACGCCGTATTGCCACCGCGCAATCCCGGCATCCCCGAGTGGGCCACCCTTCCAACCGAGCAAAAAGAACTGTACGCACGCTACATGGCGTGTTACGCCGGACTGGTGGACAACGTCGATCAAAACGTGGGTCGCTTACTGGCCTTTCTGGAAAAAAGCGGTCAACTCGACAACACGCTGATCATGATCACGTCGGACAACGGTGCCAATTCCATTGGCGGCCCGACCGGTGTGATGAACCTACAGGACCGTCGCCAGGGCTTTCCGGAAGACGCTGCACTGGTACGCCGGCTGGTAGAGACGAACGCCGTCGGCAACGACGCCACCTACGCGGCTTACCCCAGCGGCTGGTCGCAGTTGTCCAACACTCCCTACCGCTTCTACAAGCGCACGCCCATGGCCGGCGGCATCCGGGTGCCTTTTGTTGTGCATTGGCCACAGGGCCTTGCCGACCCGGGGGGGCTGCGATCGCAATGGATTCACGTCACCGATGTGCTGCCGACTTTGCTAGATCTGACCGGCGGCAACTACCCTCAAGTGCATAACGGATACCGCACTCGCCACATGGATGGAAAGAGCTTCGCGGCCTCGCTGCACCAGCTCGATGCCCCCGTGCAGCGACAGCGCCAGTATTACGAGCTGCAAGGTAACCGAGGCTACATCAGCGGTGAATGGAAAATCGTTTCGCTTCAACCGCCACTGCAACCACTCGACTTGAACAACTGGATGCTGTTCCACATCGCCAGCGACCCCACTGAGGTGCAGGACCTGGCTGCCAGCCAGCCCGAGGTGCTGCAACGTCTGATGGCTGAGTTTGAGGCCGAAGCCACCGCGAACTATGTCTACCCGATTGACAACCGTGACGACCGGCGCGCCATCACGTTGCCGCCGCATGAGCTTGCTCAAGCCCTTCTTCCGCGTGACTTTTATCGCGAAAGCGAAGCCATACCTGGTGTGACTGTTTCGCCCATGATCGCTGACCGGAATTTCGTGTTGCGCGCGCAGTTCGACTGGCGCACCGGCGACGAAGGTGTGATTGTGGCGATGGGCGACCACTTCAGCGGCATGGTGCTGTTTGTCATGGACGGTGCACTGCATTTCACCTACCAGCTTTGGTATCGCCCCATTGAGTTGATCCCGATCCTGTTGACGCCAGGGACACAGGACTTCGTGTTGAATTACCGTGCCCTCGGCAATCGTCAAGGGCAGGGCCATTTCACATTGAACGGACAGGTCGTGGCTGCAGGGGCTGACCTTTCGCCCACGATGGTGAGGCTGCCCTCGGGCGGTCTGAGCGTGGGCATCAACAAGCGCCGAGCCATCAGCGAACGCTATGCCGATCGGGGTGCGTTCCGCTACAGCGGTCAGATTGACCGGGTGAGGCTTGAGCCAGGTGACCAACCGGCCGACTCGCCAATGGTGCTGGATGAAGCGGCCGTGCAGGCCCGGCTGCGGGCTATGGCCAGACAGAATTGAACAAGACCCTTGCAAGGATTCGCGCTGTTGTTTGGCGTGATGGTGCCGTGAATAATCAATACGGCACATCGCGACTCACGGTCCGAGCAGGGCACGGGCTATGCTCAAAATCCCTAAAACACAGGTCAATACCACGCTCACCAGGCGAGCAGCTTGGCCGCCGTAGCGGACAAACAACCTGTTGCCAAGCGTGTCGCCCAGCAACACCACTGGCAAGGCCAGAGCAAAAAGCAGCAGCACCGGCGCAGTGATGTGGCCGCCAAACAAATAAGCGCATGCCGCCATCAGGCACACCGTCAACAGCCCCAGTGCTAGGGTCGCGCGGGCCTGGCCCATGTCGGTTGCGGTGAGCATTAATAACACCACCACTGGCGGCCCGGCAATGCCCACGGCGCCACCCAACACCCCTGAAGCCAGCCCTGCCAGAGTCAGTGCTGGCAAAGTCAAGGCTTGGGGGCGGGGCGGTATCAGGAGCATGGCTGCCGACAGCGCCAGAACCAACAGACCCATCACAAGGCGCAGTCCAGCTTCGCCTATGGCGGTGTGCAACCAGTACCCCACCGGCGTGCCCACCAAACCCGAGAGCAGCAAGGGCAGAAAAATCCGGCGAGAGATCTTGCCCCGCATTGCCGGTACATTCTTCAAAGTGGCGGCCAAGGCAAGCAGGATGTTCAGCACCACGGCCTGCTCGGGTGGAAACACCAAACTCAGCATGGGGACCGCGATGATTGAAAAAGCCCAACCGGTCATGGCTCGAATAACTGAGGCCAATAGCATGGATGTTCCAAGCCATAGCAGGCCTATCGGGCTGACGTCACCCATGTACAAACTCACTGTTCAATGGATAGCGAGAGATGCCAAACACGTCGCCGCAGCTTGGCATCGGCCACACCGTGTGCAATCCGATGCAAAAGTTGAAGCAACCGTGTGGCACCCATGTTCATCTGGAGTCGAATTCGAATGAGGTGGCTGCCGATTGTTTTGGCACCAGCACCATCGTTTGCAGATTAAGTTGCTAAAACGAGTCGCGATCGGCTGGCGCAGCCAGCACCGACTTCAAGCCAAACATCGGCAGGAAATTTGGACTGACTGATTTGACCTTTTGCGAATGCAATCGATGAAAAAACCTGTCCTATGCTGCTGCCCCGTGTGTCCACCGTCCGGGCCGCGCATCGGTGATTTGTCCATTTTCGATCACTGGCTGCCCAGAAACCAGGGTCGCCACATAACCCATCGACTTTTGGATCATCCTGCGTCCGCCCATTGGCAAGTCGCGCACGATTTCGGGCATGGGCAGGGCCAAGCGATCAAAGTCGATGAGATTGATGTCGGCCTTCATGCCGGCCGCAATGACACCCCGATCATTCAATCCCATGTGCGCGGCATTGCGCTGCGTCAGCATCTGCACGACTTGTGGAAGCGGGATTTTTTCACCCCGGGTGCGTTGCAGTCCCCAATGCGCAAGCATCGTGGTTGAGATGCTGGCATCGCAGATGGTGCCCACGTGGGCACCTGCGTCTCCCAGCGAGCAAAGTACTTGGGGGTGCATCATCATTTCGCGCACCCTGTCTAGCGATCCGTTGAGGTAGTTGTGGATCGGAAAATAGACCAAGTTATTGCCATCGCCTTGCGCAAGGTGGTCGTACATCAGCTCACGTGCAGTGACGCCGCGCGCTTTGGCCTGAGCCCCAAAAGACAGCTCGGGCAGCGGCTCGTAATCCATGCTGCCGTCCGAGCCGGGCAGCAGCGGAAACAGTGTGAAGGCGATTTGCTCAAAGCGCTGAATCACGAAGTCTGCCAATGGTGGGACGGATGAACCTTCCACCGACAGGCTCACTGGCGCTTCCGACAGGATGCGGGCCCGCGTGGTGGGGTCGCGCAGTTGTGCCGCACGCTCTTTGGCTGGCAAGTGAGCAATGGCTTGGTAACTCGGGAATGCGGCCAGCAGGTTGAGAGTGGTGTCGAGTCCGTTGAACACGCCGATTCCGCGAGGCGATGCCTGCAACTTAACGTCGATTCCCTTGGCAGCGCTGGCCAGTGAAGCGTCGCCCAGCCACTGACTTTGCTGGGGTGCGATGACGCGGTCCATCCAAGTGATGGAAATGGGCCGCCCTGCGACTTTGGCCATGTCTTCGAGTTTGCTGTACTCACGGTCAAATCGAGCTTTCTCTTCCGCAGGCGCGCCCCGTGGGCTGGCGAAGTCGCTGATGCCTTGCAGAACGCGGTAAGGCAGGTCTTTGAGCACGGCTGCAAGGCTGTTGAGCTCGACCGGCGACACCTCAAAGGATGGGGTCATCCGGCCTTGTGCGGTGCGATGGGTCTCGGTGCTGCCCACAGCCAGTCCGCAGGCCCCATCCAGCAGTGCTTGACGCAGCAGAGCCTGCATCTGCACGATGTCATCGGCCTTGGCCGGCTCGCCGCGTGCAGCGCGCTCGCCCATCACATACAGGCGCAGCGTGTCATGCGGCACCAGCGTCATGAAATCGAGGGAATGCGGCTGGGCGTCGAGAGCTCGGCCATAGTCGGTAAAACTTTCCCAGTTCCATTTCATGCCCTCGGTGAGCGCGGTTCCAGGGATTTCCTCTACACCTTCCATCAGGTCAATCAGAACGTCTCGATCTCCGGGGCGAACGGGCGCAAAGCCGACGCCGCAGTTGCCCATCACAACGGTGGTCACACCGTGGTAAATACTCGGTGCAAAGGTTTCGTCCCATGAGGCTTGGCCGTCGTAGTGTGTATGGATGTCCACAAAGCCCGGCAGCACGTGCAGGCCCGTGGCATCAATGGTGCGTTGTGCTGGTCCGTCGATTTGGCCCACGGCAGTGATTCGACCATCTCGAATGCCTACGTCCGCAACGAAGGGCTCGCTTCCTGTGCCGTCGATGACGGTGCCGCCTTTGATGAGGGTGTCCAGCATGTTCATGGTGCTTTCAGTCCGAGTTTGACGACCATTGCTTTATTGACAACAAGCTCGTCTCGTATCTGAGTCGCAAAGGCAGCGGGTGTTGGATTGACTTCCAACTTGCCACCCACCTTGCTGATCATGTCCATTACCGCGGGTTCGGCCACAGCGGCTTTCAGTGCACTGACGAGACGGTTGACTTGGGCATCTGGCGTTGCGGCAGGGACCACCAGACCACCCCAAGGCTCATCTTGGTAGTTGGAGACGCCACCCTCGGCCACGGTGGGTACGTTAGGCAACTGTGGCATGCGCACGGCCCCGGTGGTTGCCAGCGCTCGCAGTTTGCCAGCCTTCATTTGTTCGATCACCGCACCGGGTGGCGCAAAGACGAAGTCGATCGATCCACTCACTACGGCGAAAACGCCCTCGATCGCACCCTTAAAGGGCACGTGCGTGGCCTTCAATCCACCTGGGAATTTTTCATCCATTTGCTCGAACATCAAATGGGTGGGCGAGCCCTTGCCGCCACTGCCGTAATTGAGCTTGTTAGGTGCAGATTGCATCGCCTTGATCAGGTCGGCCAGTGTGGCGTAGGGTGATGTCGCAGAAACCACCAGCACATGCGGAGACGAACTGACTTTCCCGATGGGCTTGAAGTCGCGCAACACGTTCATACGGCCTGTTATCTCTTGAACCGTCAGGATGCCCGAGTGCATGTATAGGATAGAGCTACCATCGGTCGGACCGCTGGTCACGGCCTGTACCGCGATCATCCCGGCAGCACCTGGCTTGTTGTCCACGATCACTGTTTTGTTCAGATTTTTGGCGAGTGCTTCGCCCAACTTTCTAACAAATACGTCAACGCCACCACCCGCAGGCAAAGGTACAACAATTTTGTACGTGTCAGGCCCAGATGCGGTCTGAGCCATGGCCATCGGTGTTATTGAGACCAATACCACCGCAGCGGTGAGGCCTGTCAATGTGCGACGAAGTTTGGATAATTGCATAGTTGTCTCCTGGTTGGTTTTTCTGACAGTCCATCAATCGCGCTGGCGATGGATGTTCGCTTCGATCGAATTGATGATCGAACCGGGAGCCTGTGGGCCTGGTTCGATCACCACACGGTCAATCGTCCCGTTGTAGGGAAAGGTGCGCTTGTGTGCATAACGGTGCGACACACGCTGGCGGCGGTCCATGCCGATGTCGATGCCTTCAACGTGGATGCCAATGATGGTGGGTGACATGCCGGTGTAGGGCACGGCCTCTGTGCCGTTGACCAGCAGTCGACCCTCTCCACGGCGTTGACCCAGTGCGCGGTATTCAAGCACCACATCTTGTGTGCCCCCGGTCATCGCAACAGGCGGCAGCTCCACGGGTGACATCCAGCGGTGGAACACGAAGTGCAGTTGTCCGCCCATGACATAGAGCACCAGACCCACAAAAGCCTCGCCAATGGCAAAGATCACACCTTCTTGACCTGGTTGCCAATCGAATTTGCTTCGGATGGTGAAGTTGCGGTCCCCCAGTAGCGGGGCCACCACGGCGCGCGCTACGGTCGGTGTGCCTGCAAAAAAAGTGCGTGGCTGGTTGACCGTTTCAGCCATGAAGGGCGGTATGGTCACCGCACGCTCTAGGGCCCGGTTGTCCAAGGGGTAGACGTAGTTGGCGCGCGCTTCGGCATCGAACACGGCAGCCATTCGAGCGACCCGCTCGGGTTGCTGCGAGGCCAAATCGGTGGTCTCGCAAGGATCCGTCGCTAAATCAAACAGCATCCAGTTGTCCAAGGAGGCGATCACGCCGCCACGTGGTTGCAGTGATGCAATTTTCCAGTGACCCTCGATGTAGGCGCGGTTGGCTTCTAACTCGTAATGCTGACTGTTGCGCTGCGAAAGCGCACTGCCATCCACGAGCATGGTCGCGAAGCTCACGCCGTCGGGCTTTCGTGCATCAAAGCCATGGCTCGATAACGGATGTGAGATACCCAATAAGTCGAGCAGCGTCGGTGTGACGTCGGTGACGTGAATCCATTCTTGGCGAATAGCCCCAGAGTCTTTGACCTTGTCTGGCCAATGCAAAACAAAGGGAACACGTATGCCACCATTCAAGGGTGTGCGTTTGAATAAACGAAACGGTGTATTGGACACCTGTGCCCAGCCAGTTGGGTAAGCGGGTAACGATTCGTCCTGACCCAAGCTGCCATCACGCGTCATCTGAAGGGCGCGGGCGTGGTCAACAGGCTGGCCTTCGCGCTGGTCCACATAGTTGGGTGTTCCTTCCAACCCACCGACGGCGCTGGCGCCGTTGTCGGAACTGAGCACGATGATGGTGTTGTCCAGCAGGCCGGCGTCCTTGAGGAAACCGACAATGCGGCCCACATTTTGGTCGATGTTGTCCACCAGGGCGGCATACAACTCCATGTACTTGGCGAACAGCTCCTGGCGTTCTGCCGGTAGGCTGTCCCAGGCGGGCACGCCGGGTGGTAAGGGGGCAAGCTGATGGCGCTCATCGAGCAGACCCATGGCACGCTGACGCTCAAAGCGGGCCTGACGAAACACGTTCCAGCCTTGGTTGTAGCGTCCCTTGTATTTGGCGATGTCCTGGGCTTTGGCCTGGATCGGCATGTGTGGTGCGTTGAACGCGGTGTACAGAAAAAACGGGTGGTCGGGCTCGCTGGCGTGGTGCTCTTTCATCCAGCGGATGGCGCGGCTGGTCCAGTCGTCGGTGGCGAAGTGATCGTCGGGATAGGCATCGACCTCGACCGGGTTGTTGCCTTCGTACAGGCGTTCGGGCTGGAAGTAACTGGTCTCGGCATCCATGAAGCCATAAAACTTCTGAAAGCCACGTTGCAGTGGCCACGAGCTGTGATCACCAGCTTCGTGTACGTTGTGGCTCCAAGTGTTGTGCCACTTGCCCACCATCATGGTGGTGTAACCCTCAGCGCCCAAAATTTCGGCAAGGGTGGGCGCATCGGGCGCGATCTCGCCTGAGTACCCAGGGTAACCGGGGTTGGCGTGAGCGATCCATCCACAGCCCACGGAGTGAGGATTTTTACCTGTCAACAATGCCGCACGCGCGGGTGAACACATGGGCACCGTGGTGTAGTTGGCAAATCGCAGGCCACCTGCGGCGAGGGCATCGATGTGGGGTGTGGCGATTTCACTGCCATAACAACCCAGATCGGAAAAACCCAAGTCGTCGAGGTAAACCACCACCACGTTGGGCTTGCCGTGCACACGTTGGCTTTTGGTCTGGGGCCACCAAGCCTTCGAGTCCTTGATAAGCTGCTCGATGTGCCCCGGAAAATTCGCTCCGGGGTCACCGTTTCGGCTGCTGTCTGGATGGGTCATGAATTCTGTTTTCCTGCGGAAGTGGGTTAGGCCATGAAAAGCGCTTAGTCGTTCAGGACGAAATCCGCCGCGCGCTCGCCTATGGCGATGCAGATGGCGTTGGTGTTGGTGGATGCGATGCTGGGCATGACGGAGCCATCGGCTATTCGCAGTCCGCGGATGCCATGCACGCGCAATTGCGGGTCGACCACCGACTGCGCTGCGTCTGTGCCCATGCGGCAAGTGCCCACCGGGTGGTAGGCCGTTGCGCCGGTAGCGCGCAGGTAGTCCACCAGGGCTTCGTCACTGGCCTTTTCCGGGCCCGGTCGTACCTCGCGCCGAATCAGTTGCGACAACGGTCCGGTTTCGGCGGTTTTGCGCGACAGCTTGAGCCCTTGCAAACAGGCGTTCAGGTCGTCTGGGTGGGTGTAGTGGTTGGACACCAGCACCGGGTTGGCTGCGGGGTCACGGCTGCGAATGTGCGAATGCCCGCGCGAGCGCGGACGGATCTGGAATGAGGCGAGGGTGATGCCATCGAACGTGTCCAGCTCGATCTTGCCTGCGCCACGGTTTCCTGGGCTGCTGACCTGCTGTATTTGCAGCTTGAGGTCGGCATCGGTGCTGCCGGGCTGCATCGCTGCAAAGGCTTGAGCCGTGATGGTGACTGACGACAGCGGACCATCGCGTTGTGTCAACCAGCGCAAAGCCAGTCGGGCTTGCCCAAGGGGGCTGCTCAGGTCTCGGTTCCAGCTCACGTCGCGCGTGGCTTCGTACATCACTGGGCTGTAAACGTGTTCGCTCAGGTTTTCGCCCACCATGGGCAGCTCGTGCAGCAGCGGCACCCCGACTTGCGCCAGCACCTCCCGTCGGCCTATGCCTGACAGCTCCAGCAACTGGGGCGAGTTGAACGCCCCGCCGCACAGAACGACTTCGCGCCGCGCACGCAGCGTGACATCGGCTTCGTCGATTTTGGCCAGCACGCCGGTGGCACGGCCACCTTCGATGAGCACGCGCCCGACCAGCACGCCAGTTTTCAAAGTCAGATTGGGGCGCCCGATGGCGTCGTCGAGGTAGGCCATGCGGGTGTTGCAGCGCACGCCGTTACGGGTGTTGAATTGCAAATAGCTGCCGCCATAACCGCGTTCGTTGTAGTCCTTCACGCGTGGCGTCACACCGGCCTGTTCCAGTGAGTCCAAGAAGGCGTCGGGCAAGGCGTCTACCGGCTTGAACTCGGTGACCGTGACGGGCCCATTGCGGCCTCGACGGTCAGGATCACCACCGGTGAAGCTTTCGATTTTCTTGAACCATGGCAGCAGGTCGGCATGGGCCCAGCCGGGGCAGCCGTCCTGCGCCCATTTGTCGTATTCGTGTGGCGTGCCATGCACCCAGATCATGCCGTTCACTGTGCTGGAGCCACCCACCACCCAGCCGCGTGGCCAGTAGATCTTGCGGTCCTTCATTTGCGGATCAGGTTCGGTAAAAAAGTCCCGGATGACCTTGCCCTGCTGCAACACCTTGACAACCCCCGCAGGGATGCGGGTCCACAGATTGGTGTCTGCCGGGCCCGCTTCGAGCAGCAGCACGCTGTGCTTGCCGTTCTCACTCAGGCGTGCGGCCAACGGCGCGCCAGACGAGCCCGCTCCCACCACAATGAAATCGTAGGTGTCGGTGGGCATGTTCATGCGGCATCCTGGGCCAGCCAGTCCTGCAAAGCCAGTGCCTCATCGCCCATGCGGGTGTACTGGTTGGCTGGCAGCTCCCAGGGTTCAAAACCATCCTTGGTCTGTTTGGGCACGGGCTCCACCATCAGCTCGACGAACACCGGACCCTGCATGGCCAGCAGCAGGGGGAAGCGCTCGGCCCAGGTTGCGCCATCGGTGATGCGCTCGGCATGCACATAGCCGCACTTAAGTGCCACTTCGGCGAACTGGAAATCAGACGTTGGGGTCGACATGTTGTCGAGTCCTGTGAACTGCGTGCCGTTGTGCACCACACAGTGAAGCAGGTTTTTGGGCGCCTGTTGGGCCACCGTGGCCAATCCGCCGAGCTCCATCAGCAAGCTGGCGTCACCGTCCATGACGATCACTTTTTTATCTGGCCGTGCCAGAGCCAAACCCAAGGCTAAGCCGGCGGCGCCGCCCATCAGCGGCACCGAGTTGATGCGCCCGGCAAACGAGCCTTTGGCGGCTTCGGCGTGCGCGGGCTTGAGCACGGTCTTGATTTTGGCTACACCCAAACCCAACACCAGCCCGGCTTTTCCGCTCATCAGTGGTACACCGTTGGCATTGCCATCAGCGCCTTCGATGCGGTCAAAAATGAACATGGCGCCCATGGTGGCGACGACGATGCCGTCCCCCTTGCCCTTGGCGACCACACCCACAGCTTGCACAAAATTCATCATCGTCTCGCTCCTGCTTGTTTCAACGCCATGCCATGGGCGCACCCACCAGCAAAACCACTGCTGTGCGCTGCTCTTGTGCCTGTTCATAGGCCTGGTCTAACTTCAGCAGGTCCGCCTCCTTGTCCAGAATGTGAAAAGGGACGCCGATGGACTGAAGGAATGGCTCAGCAATGCGCACCATGGTGCGGGCAGACTCTGATGTGGGGTGGCCGATGTTGCTGAACTCGCGGCCGAACTGCCCGACCAGGAAGACCATGGGGATGTGCGCATCAAGGCAGACCGCACGTAAGGTATTGAAGCAGTTGTAAAGGCCTTGGTTCTGCATCATCACCAGCGGACGTTTGCCGCCAATGGTCAGGCCTGCGGCAACGGTGACGACCTGATTCTCGTTGCAGGCATTGATCACGCGAATGCCTTCAACCCCCTTGTTCAGGCGATCGTGAAGTGACAGCTGGATCCAGTCCGGCACGGTCACCACATGGTCAACTTGATTGCGTGTGAGTGCCTTCACACATGCACTCGCAGAAATGGAAAAATCACCAAGACTCATGAGCAATTCCAGTTAATTAGTTGCTCAGAGTCTGGTCGATCTCCCCCGTCAAGTCTGTCAGAACTCAGACAATTCGATCAAGAATTGGTGTTAGGGAAAACGCCAGTGATGTGCGCATGACCGGCAACAATCAGCTTTCCGAAAGTTGTTTTAGCGCAGTCATGTTGGTGATAGAAATTCGGGAGTAATGCAATCGCACCAACCCTTCAGCCTCCATTTTTTTCAACGCAAAATTCACACTTTGACGGCTGACGCCGAGCATGTCAGCGACATCGGTTTGTGAAAGACCAATGTCCACGTCAGTTGAAACGAGAGACGACTTCTTTGCAAAGAGATCGGCACACATGCACAGAATATGAGCCAGTCTATTTTCCAAAACCCATGCTGGATCGGCCGCCAATCGGTCGTACATCAAACGCATGCGACGCACCAATAAACGTTCACACGCCATGACCAAACTGATGTGTTGGTGACGCAAATCTGTCAATTCTTGTGCATTGAACTCCATGACTAACGCATCGTTGCGGGCAAGCACATCATGTAAATGTGCGCCCCCGTCAATCATCCCTGTGAAGCTTATAAAGTCTCCAGGTAGTGCCAGACCGACCAAATGGCGATGGCCATCGGACTGGATTCGTGCAATTTCTAAAACGCCATCCAGGAGCATGCAGACACGTGTAACGGGCATGCCAGATCTGCACACATATTCACCTTTTGCAACTTGCTTGGCTCTTCCAATGTTGATCAATGCATTCAGTACTGTTTGCGAACAGGTATTGAAAGCAGGCGATCGCGCCAAGAGCTGTTGCGCAAGATCTTGTGGACATGACGAACCAACAAGCCCAACGGGAAGTTGATTTGCCTTCGCTGTGACAATTTTCCCCATCAGAAATCACCATTTTCAAATTTTTCAACTATCACATTTTTAGATGAATGAGGCTTCATTTTGGCTTCCCATATTGAATAACCTTCATTCGCACAGTCATCTCACCCTCAACTCAGCTTAACTCAGCGTTGTCCAACGCTGCAAACAATTGAAAATATAGGGCTAACCCTAGATAAAGCCATTTCGAATACGACTTCAATCCAGACGATGTGATGCCTTCAACTGAGGCCATCAACGCTCTAGGTATGCGCCAGTATCAAGTAAATGATGTCGATGCATTAAGGCGGGCTGTCGAGTTTGCTCAGATTTTCGTGACAGGCTTAGGTGGTACATTCGCCCGCATTCCACTGGCATCTTGAGATCAAAAAGAGCCTGACCCACACATAGAAATCAGAGGCAAATTCATGGACGTGAGTGATCAGACAGCATGGGTGGTGTACATATTTCCCCGGGTAAACCCTGATGCCTGCTTGCGCCAAGCCATAAAGTCTATTTGGGTTTCGATATGAAGCAGCCGCATCTTTTCGACAAGATCGACCTTCAACTCATTCGAACCCTTCACATCTTGCTCATCGAACGCAGTGTCTCCAAAACCGCCATGCGGCTGGGCCAGCAGCAGCCGGCTGTGTCGGTGGCGCTTCGGCGTCTGCGCGAGCTGACCGGTGACCCGATCTTGGTGCGTTCGGGCACCGGCATGGTGCCCACCGATGTTGGCTTGCGCATGCTGGGGCCTGTCACGCAAATCTTGCAATCGGCCGAAAGCCTGTTTTCTCCCGCTCGGGCGTTTGATCCGGCCCACGCGCAAGAGACATTTCGAATTGCCGCCAGCGACACGCTGGACCCGCTGTTTTTGCCTTCGGTCATGGCTCGCATCAAGTCATTGGCGCCGGATTGCCGGGTCGAGGTGCATGCCTTGTCAGCGCAGGCGCAATACGCACACGATCTGGGCCAGGGCCTGATCGACGTGGTGATTGGCAACTGGGCCCAGCCCAGCGAGGAGTTGCACCGCGCCCAGTTGTTTGAAGACGACATCATGAGCCTCGTCAGCAGCAAACACCCGGCTGTGCGCCGGGGATGGACGCAAGATGACTGGCTGGCCTGCGAGCACATCGCGCCCACGCCGGCCTATCCGGGCTGGCGCGGCGTGATCGATGAGCACCTGGACCGCTTGGGGCTGGAGCGCCACATTTCGGCGCGGTGTGCCCACTTTGGCCTGATGCCGCGCATGGTGGCATCGAGTTTGCTTGTGCTGACCACGGGGCGACACTACTGCCAGCGCTTTCTGGAAGGCGACGTGCCTTCGGACTTGGCTTTGCTGCAGTGTCCGGTGCCTTTTCCCAAGATGGTCTATTACCAGCTTTGGCACGAACGCAGCCACAACGCCGAGGCGGCCCGGTGGCTGCGAGAACAGGTGAAAATCAGCGCTTTGCAGTTGTCGTCCCCGACAGCTGCCTGAACCTTCCTGACGACAAAACCAACAAGAACATCTACAGACATGACCACACCCCTTTTGTCTTTGCAAGGCATCACCAAGCGCTACCCGGGCGTGGTGGCCAACCAGGACGTGTCGCTGACCGTGATGCCCGGCCAGGCCCATGCTGTGCTGGGCGAAAACGGCGCGGGCAAGTCCACACTGATGAAAATCATCTACGGCTCGGTCAAGCCTGACGAGGGCCAGGTGGTGTTCAACGGCCAGCCAGTCAGCATCCGCAACCCGCAAGAGGCGCGCAAGCTGGGCATCAGCATGGTGTTTCAGCACTTCAGCCTGTTTGACACGCTCACCGTGGCTGAAAACGTTTGGCTGGGTCTGGACAAGTCGCTGAGCTTGGCCGAAGTGACCGAGCGCATCGTGGCCAAAGCCAGCGAGTACGGCCTGGACCTGGAGCCCGAGCGCCCGGTGCACACCCTGAGCGTGGGCGAGATGCAGCGGGTCGAGATCATCCGTGCGCTGTTGACTGAACCCAAGTTGTTGATTTTGGACGAGCCCACTTCGGTGTTGACGCCGCAGGCGGTGGAGAAATTGTTTGTGGTCTTGCACAAGCTGGTCGGCCTGGGCGTGAGCATTTTGTACATCTCGCACAAGTTGCACGAGATCCGGGCGCTGTGCAGTGCCTGCACGGTGCTGCGTGGCGGCAGGCTCACGGGTGTATGTGACCCGCGAGAAGAAACGAACGCTTCGCTCAGCCGCTTGATGATCGGCGCCGAGCCCCCGGCCTTGCAGCATGTGGCGCGTGCGCCGGGCGAGGTGGTGTTATCGGTGCAGGGCCTGAGCCTTATGCGGCAAGACCCGTTTGGCGTGGACCTGGAGGGCATCAACTTGCAGGTGCGGGCGGGCGAGGTGGTGGGCCTGGCCGGGGTGTCAGGCAATGGCCAGAAAGAATTGATGTGGGCCTTGTCGGGTGAAGACACCCGGGCGGGCGTGCAGTGCGGCGCGGCCAGTGTGAGTTTGTTGGGTCAGCCGGTGGCGGCCATGGGGCCGGTTCCACGCAGGCAAATGGGCTTGCACTTTGTGCCCGAAGAGCGCTTAGGGCGCGGCGCTGTGCCGTCGCTGAGCCTGTCGCAAAACCTGTTGCTCACGCGCAGCGAAGCCGTGGGCGCGGGCGGTTGGGTGCGCATGGGGGCGTTGGCCGATCAGGCGCGCAGCATCATCGACCGCTTCAAGGTCAAGGCGTCTGGCCCAGATGCCCCAGCGCAGTCGCTGTCGGGCGGCAATTTGCAAAAGTTCATCGTGGGGCGCGAGATCAGCGCTTCGCCCAAGTTGCTCATCGTCTCGCAGCCCACTTGGGGTGTGGACGTGGGCGCGGCGGCGCAGATTCGCGCCGAGATTTTGGCGCTGCGCGACGCGGGTTGTGCAGTGCTGGTGGTGAGTGAGGAGTTGGAAGAATTGTTCGAGTTGTCTGACCGATTGCATGTGATCGCCAAGGGGCGCTTGTCGCCGTCTGTGGCGCGGGCCGAGGCCACGGTGGCGCTGATTGGCGAGTGGATGAGCGGCTTGTGGCCTGTCTCCCAGAACGACAAGTCACAGGAGGCGCAACATGCTCAAGCTTGAACCCCGTCCCCAGGCCTCGCGCCTGTGGACTTATGCATCGCCCCTGCTGGCGCTGGTGCTCACCGTGCTGCTGGGCGTGGCGCTGTTCATGGCGCTGGGCAAAGACCCGGTGCGCGGGCTGCAAATGTTCTTTTGGGAGCCGGTCAAAACCAGTTACGCCCTGGGCGAGTTGATGGTCAAGGCCACGCCGCTCTTGGTCATCGCTTTGGGTTTGTCGGTGTGTTTCAGGTCCAACGTCTGGAACATCGGGGCCGAGGGCCAGTTTGTCATCGGCGCGGTGTGCGCCGGGGGCGTGGCGCTCTTGGCCGACAAAGACACAGGTCGCTGGATTGTGCTGGCCGTGTTGCTGGCGGGTGTGCTGGGCGGCATGTTGTGGGCGGGCATCACAGCGCTGCTGCGCGACCGCTTCAATGCCAGCGAGATTTTGGTCAGCCTGATGCTGGTTTACGTGGCCGACATGGTGCTGAGTTACCTGGTTTATGGTCCTTGGAAAGACCCAGCCGGATTCAATTTTCCGCAGTCCAAAACCTTCGAGGCGGTCACGCAGATCCCGCGTTTGATGGACGGCTCGCGCGTCAGCGTGGGCTTGCTCTTGGCGCTGGTGGGTGCTGGCTTGCTGTGGGTGTTCTTGTTCCGCACACGGGCGGGCTTTGCCCAGCAAGTGGGCGGTCTGGCCCCTGATGCGGCGCGCTACGCAGGTTTTTCTTCGCGTAAGGCGCTGTGGGTGGCGCTCATGGTGTCGGGCGGCGCGGCGGGTTTGGCGGGCGCTTTGGAGGTGGCTGGGCCCATCGGACAGCTGACGCCTTATGTACCGGCGGGCTATGGTTTTGCCGCCATCATCGTGGCCTTTGTCGGGCGCTTGCACCCGGCGGGCATGGTGCTGTCGGCGGTGCTGATGAGCATGTTCTACATCGGCGGCGAGTTGGCGCAGTCGCGCCTGGGTCTGCCCAAGTCGATCACTGGCGTGTTCCAGGGTTTGCTGCTGTTTTGTTTGTTGGCGTGTGACACGCTGGTGGCCTACCGCTTGCGCTGGGTGGCGGTCAAGAAAGGAGGCGTGTGATGGAGTCATATGCATTGCTGATCGCGGCCACCCTGAACGCGGGGACGGTGCTGGCCATTGCCGCTTTGGGTTTGCTGATCAATGAAAAAGCAGGCGTGGTGAACTTGGGGGCCGAGGGCATGATGCTGTGCGCGGCCATCGCGGGCTTTGCGGCTGTGGTGCACACCGGCAACGACTGGCTGGGCTTTGCGGCGGGCATGGGCGCGGGCGCGGTGTTGGCGGCCATTTTTGGGGTGCTGGTCATTTGGCTGGGCACCAACCAATACGCCACGGGGCTGGCGCTGAGTCTTTTTGGTGTGGGCTTTTCTGCCTTTGTGGGCATTGGTTATGTGAAAGAAAAACTGCCCGAGCGGCCCCATTTTGCGGTGCCTTATCTGGCCGACATTCCGCTGGTGGGGCCCGCCTTGTTCAAACAGCATCCGCTCGTTTATGGGGCGATGGCGCTGGTGTTGGCCCTGATTTGGTTCCTGTACAAAAGCCGCACCGGTTTGGTGCTGCGGGCGGTGGGCGAATCGCCCGCTTCGGCACACGCCTTGGGCTACCCGGTGCGCCGCATTCGCCTTGCGGCGGTGGTGGCCGGGGGCTCACTGTGCGGCCTGGCCGGGGCCTACATCTCGGTGATTTACACCCCGCTGTGGGTCGAGGGCATGGTGGCAGGCAAGGGCTGGATTGCCCTGGCATTGACCACCTTTGCCACCTGGCGTCCGGCACGGGTCTTGCTCGGTGCTTACCTGTTTGGTGGCGTGACCATGCTGCAGTTCCATTTGCAAGGCATGGGCGTGCAAGTGCCCAGCCAGTTGCTCACGGCGCTGCCCTACATCGCCACCATCGTGGTGCTGGCCCTGATCTCGCGCAACCCAGCCTGGATTCGCGTGAACATGCCGGCGTCGCTGGGTAAACCGTTTTATCCCGGTTCATAATCTCGTTTTTTCAACCCCTGTAACCCTGATCCAAAGGACCTGACATGACAGACCTCTCCAAGCGCTCCATCGTCAAGATGGTGGCCCTGACCGCTGTGGCCGCCGCCGCACTGGTCGGCTGTGGCAAAAAAGAAGAAGCCCCCAAGGCTGAAGCCCCGGCTGCTGCGCCCGCCAAGCCCGAGCCGCTGAAGATCGCGTTTGCTTATGTCGGCCCTGTGGGCGACGGCGGCTGGACCTTTGCGCACGACAACGGCCGCAAGGAAATCGAAAAAGCCTTCGGCGACAAAGTGGTCACCACTTTTGTTGAAAAAGTGCCAGAAAGCGCTGACGCTGAGCGCGTGATCCGCGACATGGCCGCTCAAGGCAATAAGCTGATTTTTGGTACCACTTTTGGCTACATGGAGCCCATGCTCAAAGTGGCTGCTGACAACAAAGAAGTGAAATTCGAACACGCCACCGGCTACAAAACGGCCGAGAACATGCGCACTTACGACAGCCGCACCTACGAAGGCGCGTACATGGCTGGCGTGATCGCGGGCAAGATGACCAAAACCAACACCTTGGGCGTGGTCGCCTCCATCCCAATCCCTGAAGTGGTGCGCAACATCAACAGCTTCACCATGGGCGCGCAATCGGTCAACCCCAAGATCAAGACCAAAGTGGTCTGGGTGAACGAGTGGTTCAACCCACCGAAAGAAACCGAAGCCGCTACTTCGCTGATCAACGGCGGCGCGGACGTGCTGATGCAAAACACCGACTCGTCGGCCGTGTTGCAGACCGCCGAAAAAATGGGCAAGCGTGCCTTTGGCTGGGACTCCGACATGACCGCCTACGGCCCCAAGGCCCACCTGGGTTCGGCCGTGATCAACTGGGGCCCTTACTACGTCAAGGCCGTGGGTGAAGCCCTGGAAGGCAAGTGGAGCACCGGTCAAAGCTGGTGGGGCGTGAAAGAAGGCGCGATCGACATGGTCAACGTGGCCGCTGACGTGCCTGAAGACACCCAGAAGAAAATCGCTGACATCAAAGCCGGTCTGAAAGACGGCAGCTTCTCCATCTGGAAAGGCCCGATCGTGGACCAAGCCGGTAAAGAAGTGCTGGCCAAAGACGCTGTGGCCGACGACAAGTTCTTGGGTGGCGTGATGTTCTACGTCAAGGGCGTGGAAGGCAAGATCCCAGGCAAGTGATAGAAGGCGCCCCAACGGCGCTGAACGAACGAAGCCGCCCGATGCAAGTCGGGCGGCTTTTTTTTGATACCCTGAGACCCTCGCTCACACCTTCAAGGCCCAAGCTTTGTTCAACCACCTCGAAGCCCCCACCGCCGCACGCAGAAGCTGGCGGCAAATCTTGTCAGACTTTGGCAGCACCTACGCCGCCAATGCCCTGATTGGTTTTATCTTCGCTGCCACTGGCCCGGTGGCCATCATTTTGTCGGTGGGCACTGGCGGTGGGCTGTCGCCCGAGGAGCTGGCGTCCTGGGTGTTCGGGGTGTTCTTTGTCAATGGCTTGGTCACTTTGTTGATGAGCTGGCGCTTCACCACGCCCTTGGCCTTTGGCTGGACGATACCCGGCACGGTGCTGGTGGGGCCGGCTTTGCAGCACCTGAGTTTTGCTGAGGTGATTGGCGCTTTTTATGCGACCAGTGCGCTGATCTTGGTGCTGGGTCTGAGCGGCTGGGTCAAGCGCGTCATGGCGGCGCTGCCCATGCCGATTGTCATGGGCATGGTGGCCGGGGTGTTTTTGCGCTTTGGCCTGGACATCGTGCGGGCGCTGCAAAGCGACGTGGCCATTGCAGCGCCCATGGTGGCGGTCTTTTTGTTGCTGTCTGCCCGGGCCGATTGGGGCAAGCGCCTGCCGCCGGTCATTGGTGCCTTGCTGGTGGGGGCTTTGGCGGTGGCGGTGTCGGGCCGTCTCGATGCGGCTGCCTTGGGGCAACTGACCTTGGCGCAGCCGGTGATTCAGGCTCCGGTGTGGTCGTTTGCCGCAATGCTGGAGCTGGTGGTGCCCCTGGCCATCACGGTGCTGGTGGTGCAAAACGGCCAAGGTGTGGCCGTGCTCAAAAACGCCGGGCACGAGCCACCCGTCAACATGATCGCTGTGGCCTGCGGTATAGGTGCCGCCATCAGCGCGGTTTTTGGCGCGGTCAGCACTTGCCTCACGGGGCCGACCAATGGCTTGCTCACCTCGTCCGGCGAGAAACCACGCCACTACACTGGGGCGCTGATGTTCGGCGTGTTGGCGCTGTTGTTCGGCCTGATGGCGCCCACCTTCACCGGTTTGATGCTGGCCGCGCCCAAGGAGTTCATCATGGTGCTGGGCGGCTTGGCCATGCTGCGCGTGCTTCAAGGCGCGTTTGTGGCTTCGTTTGGTGCAGGCAAGTTTTCGCTCGGTGCACTGGTGAGTTTGCTGGTCACGGTGGCCGACATCGGCTTGTTCAACATTGGCGCGGCTTTTTGGGGCCTTGTCGCCGGGTTCGCGGTGTCGTGGTGGATGGAGCGGGGCGATTTTCAGCACCGCTGAAGACCCTACAGAGCAGCGAGCATGCACATTCAAAAAATCAACGAAGGCGTTTGCGCCTTGCATGACCCATCGGGCCTGCATGTGGGCAACTTCAACTGGGTCAATGGCCAATGGAAATTCAAGGCCGTGGGCTACGGACCTGCAGGCCAAGTGATGCCGGGCCACGGGCCTTTGACCGACCGGCACAACACCTGTTTCGCGCAATTGGACGAAGTCACCATCCGCGCTCAATTTTTTCAGGATTGACCATGTTCAAAGTTCACGCCATTGCCCCAGAGCGCTTGCCCGAGTTGCTGCGCGTCATGCCCAAGGCCGAGCTGCACATCCACATCGAAGGCTCGCTGGAGCCCGAGCTGATCTTTGCACTGGCCCAGCGCAACGGTGTGTCGCTGCCCTATGCCGATGTGGCTGCCTTGCGCAACGCCTATGCCTTCACCAACCTGCAAAGTTTTCTGGACCTGTATTACGCCGGGGCCAGTGTGCTGCTGCACGAGCAAGACTTTTACGACATGGCCTGGGCCTATTTTGAAAAAGCTGCAGCCGACCATGTCGTGCGGGCCGAGCTCTTTTTTGACCCCCAAACCCACACAGCGCGCGGCGTGGCCATGAGCGCGGTCATCCAAGGCCTGAGCCGCGCTTGCCGCGATGCGCAAACGCAGCTGGGCATCAGCGCCGATCTGATCCTGTGTTTCTTGCGCCACTTGTCAGAAGAAGAGGCCTTGGCCACCTTGGAAGAAGCCATGCCCTGGCGCGAACACTTCATCGGCGTGGGGCTCGATTCGAGCGAGCTAGGCCACCCGCCCGAAAAGTTTGCCCGCGTCTTTGCCCGCGCCCGCGAGCGGGGCTTGCACTGCGTGGCCCACGCGGGCGAAGAAGGCCCGCCCGCCTACATCTGGGGCGCTTTGGACGAGCTCCAGGTCGAGCGCATCGACCACGGCGTGCAAGCCATCCACGATGCCGCATTGATGCAACGCCTGGCCGACAGCCGCATGCCGCTCACCGTGTGCCCGCTGTCCAACCTCAAGCTGTGTGTGTTCAAAAGCCTGGCCGACCACAACCTGGGCCAGATGCTGGACGCCGGACTGTGCGTGACCATCAACTCGGACGACCCGGCCTATTTTGGCGGCTACCTCAACGACAACTACCTGCAGACCTTTGCCGCTCTGCACCTGAATGCACAACAGGCCTACCAATTGGCCGCCAACAGCATCGAAGCGAGCTTTGCGTCCGAGGCGGATAAGTGCCGATGGATGCATGAGCTGAAAGCGTGTTTTCAGGGGTTTGCGGAGCAGGATTGAGTGGTTTGCCTGTCAAAATGCCACGATGCTCAAGGAAGAATCCCAGCACACCGAATGGAAAGAAACCTGGCGCGATGACTACCTGCGCTGGGTGTGCGGCTTTGCCAATGCGCAGGGCGGTCGTTTGCTGCTGGGGGTGAATGACAAGGGGCAAGTGGTGGGCTTGCCCGATGCGGCCAAGCTGCTGGAAGACTTGCCCAACAAAGTACGCGACCTGCTGGGCATTGTGGTGGACGTGAACCTGCACACCGAAGGCGAGTTGCACTACATCGAGGTGGTGGTGCAGGCTTATCCCAACCCGATCAGCTACCGGGGTCATTACTACATGCGCAGCGGCAGCACGCTGCAAGAACTCAAGGGCGCGGCGCTGGACCGCTTTCTGTTGGGTCGCCATGGGCGCACTTGGGACGGCGTACCGCTGCCCCAGTTTGGCCTCGCCGATGTGTCGGCACCGGCCATGGTACGGTTTCGCCAGCTGGCCCAGCGCAGCGGTCGGCTCGATGCCGAGACATTGGCCGAGAGCGATGCCAACTTGCTCGATAAGCTGCGCCTGAAAGAGGGCGCCTATTACCAACGGGCCACAGCTTTGTTGTTTGCCGCAGACCCCCAGCGTTTTGTGACGGGTGCCTTTGTGAAGGTGGGTTATTTCGAGTCAGAGACCGAGTTGCTGTACCACGACGAGGTCGAAGGCGATTTGTTCCACCAAGTCAAGAACACGCTGGACTTGCTGCTGACCAAATACCTTAAGGCGGTCATTTCTTACGACGGGATTGTGCGGGTGGAGACCTTTCCAGTGCCGCGTGCTGCGCTGCGCGAGGCATTGCTGAATGCGCTGGTGCACCGCGACTATGCGGTGACCGCACCCGTGCAGATTCGTGTGTACGAAAACCGCTTGCGCATCTGGAACCCTGCGGTCTTGCCCGAAGGCTGGACCCTGGACACGTTGCTGGGAGCACACTCCTCCAGCCCCTACAACCCGGCCATTGCGAATGCTTTTTTCAGGGCAGGCGAAATCGAAGCTTGGGGCCGTGGGGTGGAGCGCATCTTTGCGGCATGCGCAGCGGCGGGCACGCCCAAGCCATTGCTGCGCTACCAACCGTTCGACATGTGGATGGAGTTCCCATTTGACCCTGCGTATTTGAAGGTCCTCAGGGCGGGGCAGGGACAGGGCGAACAAGTCACCCCCGAAGTCACCGAACAAGTCACCGAACAAGTCACCGAACAAGTCACGCGTCTGCTTGTTGCGCTGGGCGATCAGACATTGAGCCTGCAGGAGTTGATGCAGACCTTGGGTTTGTCCCACCGGCCCAATTTTTTGGCGCTGCATTTGCGCCCAGCTTTGGTGGCCCAACTGATACAGATGACGGTCCCCGACAAGCCTCAGAGTCGTCTTCAAAAATACAGACTGACGCCAGCAGGTCGACGCTGGCTTGCCAGACAGGCTTAAAACATACCCAAAGGGGGCGTGATGCGATTGGCATTTGTTTCAGATATTCATGGCAATTTGGCGGCTTTAGACGCTGTGATTGCAGACATGAGTCATCGAAAAATTCAGTGCGTGGTGAATTTGGGCGACAGCTTGAGTGGTCCATTGCTTCCCCTTGAGACCGCAGCCCGACTTCAAAGTTTGCCATGGCTGCATGTCGCAGGTAACCATGAGCGCCAGTTATTGAGCTTGCCGATCGAACGTCAAAATTTGTCGGATGCATACACATCGACCCAATTGAATCCGTTGGTCAAAAATTGGTTGACGTCACACGCTGACCCAGCGGACCCCCGGCTGCACAATGCAAAAATTTGGCCTGAACAATTGGGACATGATGTGGCTCTGTGCCATGGCAGTCCGCGCAGCGACATCGAGTATTTGTTGGAAACACCCGAAGGTGAGTCGGCCCGATTGGCGAACGAGACAGAGATTGAAGAGCGTTTGGCGGGACTGATACCTGAAAACATCAGCTTGCTGGCCTGCGGACACAGCCATGTGCCAAGGACAGTTCGTTGGCGATCCAAGCTGCTCATCATCAATCCGGGCAGTGTCGGTTTGCCTGCTTACGATGACGATCACCCTTACCTTTTTTCCAAGTTCCATCGCATTGAGACCGGCAGCCCCGATGCGCGTTATGCGGTGGTCGAAAAATCGGGTGCGGATTGGCGTTGTGAGTTGATCAGCGTGCATTATGACCATGAATCCATGGCGCTTTTGGCAGACAAGCGTGACCGTCCTGATTGGTCGCATGCTTTGAGAACTGGGTGCTTGCCCAGGGTTTGAGTGACAGAGGGTTGAGCGCGTGGAAGTTTTGCATTGGAGCAAAGCGCTGGACCAGCAGGTGTTGGTGTGAGGGGCTTGTTGGCGTCTGTGGATGGGTGCGAATTTGCGATAAACTTCAGCGCATGTTGAATACATTTGTATTGATAAATCTTGTGTGTATGGTCTGCGCTCAACCAGTGCGTGGCCTGTCTTCAGGGGTTTATTTGCGCAAACGGTTCAACATGATTACCACCACAACCAACGCGGCCACCTAAGTTCGCGCGGGTGGCCTTACTGGCTGCCCACTGGTGGATTTCCAAACAAACCAGCCCCGGCAGCTGGATTTCACTGTTTGGAGATTTTCATGATTCATGGTTCTTTGTTTTCTGCAGCATCGGATGCTGCCGATGTGTCTGGCGATGGCGCATTGCGTGTGGGTTTGATTGGCACGGGTGTGGTGGGCTCTGGCACTGGCCAGGTGCTGGCACGCAATGCCGACCTGGTTGCCCAACGCGCGGGTCGGTCGATCCGGCTGGACATGGCCACTGCACGCAATCTGCACAAAGCGGCTCAGGTGCTGGGGCCGGATGTGGCCTTGGTCAGCGATCCTTTGACCTTGGTGCATCACCCGGACATCGATGTCGTTGTGGAGGTCATGGGCGGGGTGACCCTGGCCAGGACACTGGTGCTGGAAGCCATTGCCCACGGCAAGCATGTGGTCACGGCCAACAAAGCGCTGCTGGCCGAACATGGGACAGAGATTTTTGCTGCGGCCGATGCGCGAGGCGTGATCGTGGCCTATGAAGGGGCCGTGGCGGTGAGCATCCCCATTATCAAAGCCCTGCGTGAGGGATTGGCTGCCAACCGCATCTTGGAGGTGGTGGGCATCGTGAACGGCACAACCAACTTTATCCTGACCCAGATGCAAGAGGTGGGGCTGAGCTTTGAGGCGGCTTTGCGCTTGGCCACTGAGCTCGGTTATGCCGAAGCCGACCCGACTTTAGATATATCGGGCATGGATGCAGCCCACAAAACGGCCTTGCTGGCCGCCATCGCCTTTGGGGCTGATGTGCCTTTGGATCAGGTGAATGTCCAAGGCATCAGCGCCTTGGATCCGTTTGACATGGTGTGCGCCCAAGCGCTGGGTTACCGAATCAAGTTGTTGGGCATGGCCAGTCAGCGGTCCGACGCCCTGGAGGTGCGGGTGCATCCGGCCCTGGTGCCCGAGAAACATTTGCTGGCGCAAGTGCATGGCGCGATGAATGGCATTTGGGTGAATGCGGATGCGGCGGGGCCCACGTTCCATTACGGTGCCGGCGCAGGCTCACAAACCACGGCCTCAGCGGTCGTGGCCGATTTGATCGATGTGGCACGGCTGGGGTCTGCTGGCTTGTCTGCACGGGTGCCACATCGCTCGGTGCCCTCGGGCGTGATTCGGTCGTTGCCCATCTTGCCCATCGGGCAGGTGGCCTCGCGGCATTACCTGCGCTTTGCGCTGCATGGGCAGCCTGAGCAGTGGGCCTGTCTGACCGTATGGCTGCAGAATTTGGGTGTGGATGCACAGCAGTGCTCGCATGTTCAGCACCCCGAGGATGCCTTGCGTGATGCTTGGGTGGTCTTGACGCCATCGCTCTCAGGCGATGTTTTGGCGGATGCGCTGTCGGGGCTGCGACATTTATCAGGAGGCCTTGCCCCGGTTTCTGTGTGGCGCGTAGAAGATTTGGATTTGTGCTGAGCTTTTGACAAGCAAGACTGGCTTGCCATGTAAAATCTACCCCCGAAGCCTGCCGCCCCGGTGGGCTTTGTTTTGTTCAATCTCGGGGCCATGTAGAGGACTACCATGTATAAAAACCTCGCTGCCACCTTCGTGGTCGCCTGTTTTTTTCTTCCTGCCGTTCAGGCGCAAAATCCCAAACCAGTGACCGAGCCCATCAAGGCCGGTTTTGTCTATGTTTCGCCCATCACCGAGGCGGGCTGGACGCGTCAGCACGACGAGGGTCGCAAGGCCGTCGAGCGGGCTTTGGGCGATCAGGTCAAGACCACCTTTGTGGCCGATGTGGCGGAGGGCGCTGACGCCGAGCGCGTGATCCGCGATCTGGCCAGCCAAGGCCACCAAATCATTTTCACGCCCAGCTTTGGCTACATGGAGCCCACACTTCGGGTGGCCAAAGATTTTCCCAACGTGAAGTTCGAGTCGGTGACTGGCTTCAAGACCGCGCCCAACGTGGCGGCCTCCAACGCGCGCTATTACGAGGGGCGCTATCTGGCGGGCATCGCGGCAGGTCGCATGACGAAAATGAATGTGGCCGGTTATGTGGCGGGCTTTCCGATTCCTGAAGTCCTGCAGGGCATCAACGCCTTCACTTTGGGCATGCGCTCGGTCAACCCCAAGGCCACCGTCAAGGTGGTCTGGCTCAACGCCTGGTTTGACCCACCTAAAGAGCGCGAAGCGGCCATGTCCTTGTTCAACCAGGATGTGGACGTGATTGCTTTCCACACGGGATCGACTGCCGTGATGGCCGCGGCGCAAGAGCGCGGCAAGATGGCTGTGGCCTACCACTCTGACATGCGCAAGATTGGACCCGATGCGCAGATCATCGCCGTGACCCACCAGTGGGGCGATTACTACACGGCCCGCGTCAAGGCCGCACTGTCCGGTCAGTGGAAATCGGGCAACGTGTGGGGTGGCGTGAAGGACGGCATGATCCGCGTGGGCGACTTTGGCCCCAAGGTGCCCAAGGCTGTTCAAGACGAATTGATGGCCAAGCAAGGGCTGGTGGGCACGGGCAAGTTGTTGCCTTTTGCCGGCCCCATCACCGACAACGAAGGCAAGTTGCTGTTGCCTGCAGGGCAAAGCCTGAGCGATGCCCAGATCTTGAACATGAACTATCTGGTGCAGGGCGTGCAGGGGCGTGTGACGCGCTGAGTCTCGTTGGGGCTGCAAGCTCGTCCCAGCCAATGGCAAACTGGTCATCCCCTAGAATAATCTGATTCAACAAAGGCACACCATGAGCATAAAGAGCGACAAATGGATCCGCCGCATGGCCGAAGAGCACGGCATGATCGAGCCGTTTGAGCCGGGTCAGATCCGCAAGGACGCAGCCGGCCAAAAAATCGTCAGCTACGGCACCAGCAGTTATGGCTACGACATCCGTTGCGCACCTGAATTCAAGGTGTTCACCAACATCTACAGCACCGTGGTGGACCCCAAAAACTTCGATGAACGCAGCTTTGTGGACATCGAAAGCGATGTCTGCATCATCCCGCCCAACAGCTTTGCGCTGGCGCGCACCGTGGAGTACTTCCGCATTCCCCGCAACGTGCTGACCATTTGCCTGGGCAAGAGCACCTACGCCCGCTGCGGCATCATCGTCAACGTGACCCCCTTCGAGCCCGAGTGGGAAGGTTATGTGACGCTGGAGTTCAGCAACACCACGCCATTGCCCGCCAAAATTTATGCCGGTGAGGGCTGCGCCCAGGTGTTGTTTTTCGAGAGCGACAAAGACGACGTGTGTGAGACCAGCTACAAGGACCGGGGCGGCAAATACCAAGGGCAAGTGGGTGTGACGCTGCCCAAGACCTGAGCTCTCTGCGTTCAGCAGTCATGACGCCCATGACGGCCATTCCAAGAGGGCCAGCCTCGTGCGACCGGGGCTTGCCCGAGCCAGCATTCAACCCTGAAGTGCCTGTCGCAAGCGCAGTGCATGCGCTTGCAAAACTTCGCGTGGTGGGTCTTTGCGTGGCCAACTCAGGGTAATGCCATCGCCCGCGTGGCGTGGCACCACATGCATGTGGAAGTGAAACACGGTTTGATCACCCTCTTTGCCGTTGGCTTGCAGCAAGGTCAGGCCGGGTGGCTCAAAGCTGGCCATCACCGCGCCAGCAACGTGGTGGGCGGTGCGCATCACGGCGGCGGCCTCGTCGGCGCTCAGTTCCAGCAGGTTCGCCGCGTGGCGTTTGCTGGCCACCAGCACATGGCCAGGGTTGACCTGGCCCAAGTCCATGAAGGCCAGGGTTTGCGCGTCTTCAAAAACGATGGCGGCGGGAATTTCCTGGGCCACCAGCTTGCAAAAAATGCAGCTGCCGGGTGGTGAGGTGTCGACGAACATGGGCATGTGGGTGTCCAGCTGGGCGGGTTGGATGAGGTCTTGGACCGGCCAGCATTTTGCACGCAGGCAACCGATGACGGCTCGGCGCTCAGCTTCACATCTGCCCGGTTTTTAAATAGCGGCTGTGCCAGCTCAGTGCCTCGTCGAGCAGGTGGGGGGTGTGCAAGCCCGCCCCGCTGCGCCGGGCGCGGGCCATGTAGTCGCGCAAAGCAGGCCGGAAGTTCGGGTGTGCACACTGCTGCACGATGCGCTCGGCTCTTTGCGTGGGGGCTAGGCCCCGCAGGTCGGCCAAGCCGTGCTCGGTCACGATGACCTGTACATCGTGCTCGGTGTGGTCGTGGTGGGAGACCATGGGCACGATGCACGAGATCTTGCCGCCCTTGGCCAGCGAGGGGGTCATGAAAATCGACAAATAGGCGTTGCGCGCAAAGTCGCCCGAGCCGCCGATGCCGTTCATGATGGACGAGCCCATGATGTGGGTGGAGTTGACGTTGCCATAAATGTCCGCCTCAATCATGGCGTTCATGGCGATCACGCCCAGGCGGCGGATCAGCTCCGGGTGGTTGCTGATCTCTTGCGGGCGCAGCACGATGCGCGGGCGGTAAAAGTCGATGTTCTGCCGGAACTCGGCATTGGCCTCGGGGCTGAGCGAAATGGCCGTGGCCGAGGCGAAGGCCAGCTTGCCCGAGCGCAGCATGGCCAGCATGCCGTCTTGCAGCACTTCGGTGTAAGCGCTCAGTTGCTCAAACGGCCCTTGGTTCAGGCCGTCCAGCACCGCGTTGGCGATGTTGCCCACGCCCGACTGCAGTGGCAGCAGTTGCGCGGGCAAGCGGCCCAGGCGCACCTCTTGCTGCAAAAACGCGAGGATGTGCCCAGCAATCCGGGCCGACACCTCGCCGGGCGGATCAAAGGCCGCGTTCCGGTCGGGCTGGTCGGTCACCACCACAGCCACCACCTTGGCCGGGTCAAACCGCAGATAGGGGTCGCCAATGCGGTCCTGCGGCTGTGTGAGGCCTATGGGTTGGCGGTGCGGGGGCAAGTGGGTGCTGTGGTAGATGTCGTGCATGCCCTCCAGCGCCAGGCTCTGGTGCAGATTCACTTCCAAAATGATCTGGTCGGCCTGGTCCAGCCAGGTCTTGTTGTTGCCCACCGAGGTTGATGGAATGAGGCGTCCCCCGGGCAAAACACCCGCCACCTCGACCACGGCCACGTCCAGGTGGCCCAGCAGGCCGTACCACGCGGCTTGCGCCACATGGGACAAATGCATGTCGTTGTAGAGCATCTGCCCGGCATTGATCTGTTGGCGGCAGGTCGGGTCGGACTGGTAGGGCAGGCGCATTTCGATGCCCTGGGCGCTGGCCAAAGCGCCATCGAGTTCGGGCCCTGTGGATGCCCCGGTCCACAAACCGATACGCGCCTGCGTGTGCCCCGCCGCATGCAAAGCCGCCAGCCGCGCGGCCAGCGCCTGGGGCACCGCCTTGGGGTAAGCCGCGCCCGTGAAGCCGCTCATGCCCACATTCGCGCCGACAGCGATCAGGGCCGCCGCCTCGTCAGCCCCCATCACTTTGGCGTGCAGGCTGGGGTCTTGCAGGCGTTCGGCCAGGCCGGGCGGCAGGGGCATGAGGGGGTTCCAGTTTAAAAAATCCAGTATGAACACCTCATGAGCGCGGACCTTTGCGCTAGCGCAAATGGGCGATTCGTCAGACGCCGTGCTGGTCACTTATCTGTATTTGCGCATAAGCAAAGAACAAATCAATGGTTTGAAACTGCGACAAAATTGACCACAATGCCCAAACTAGTTGGCTGCAAGATCGGCCCACCCCGGGCAGTCAAGGGTGGTTCAGACCGACCCCGTGGCCTTTTGCGGGACAATCGTGCGGTATTTGAGACATTCGAAGAAAAGACACCATGGCCAAAACAGCCCCAATAGAAGACAACGTCCTGACCGAATCGGAAGAGGTTTTTGAAAAAGCCGCCGAGGTCTTTCGTGTCATGTCGGCCCCCATGCGCTTGCGCATCATCAGTGCCCTGTGCAATGGCGAAAAGAACGTCGGTGAACTGCTCGCTGAGATTGATACTACGCAGCCCAACATGTCGCAGCACCTGAACACCCTGTACCAGTCGGGCGTGCTGGGCAAGCGCCGCGAAGGCGTACAAATCTATTACCGCATCATCAACGACCGCGTGGTCACCTTGTGCCGCGCGGTATGCGTGCAAATCGCCAGCGAGAGCGATTGAAAGATAGACGTCAGTTTCAGGCCGGGTTTTCACGGGCACGCTTTCGCAGTGGACCCGGCTAACATCCATACATAAGGAGTAATGAATGAAGAAACATCTGCTGTTAATTTCCGGCCTCTTGGCCTGCACCCTGAGCTGGGCCGAGATCAAGGTGGTTTACCACCTGAGCGAAGGCATCCCTCAGGCCTCACGGGCCATTGGCAACATCCGCAACCACCTCAATGCCGACCCAACCGCCAAAATCGTGGTGGTTTCCCACGGCTTGGGCATCGACTTTTTGATCAGCGGTGCCACCAACCAGTTGGACCAACCTTTTGCGGGAGGTGTTGCTGACTTGGTCAACAAAGGTGTGGAGTTTCGTGTCTGCAACAACACATTGAAAGCTCGCAAAATCTCTGCCGATAAGCTGCTGATGGAGGCCAAAGTGGTGCCCTCCGGTGTGGCTGAAGTCGCCAAACTGCAGGCCAACGACAAATTTGTTTACTTGCGCCCCTGAGCTTGCTGACGTTTGACGTCAGCGCTTGACTGATTTTTTACGAGGAAAACCTATGAAGATTCAACACGCTTTGACAGCGGCCGCATTGGTCGCCTTGTCTGGCCTGGCCCAAGCCCAGGTTGATCCGCTGCAAGCGCGCAGCTGGGCCGCATCTTGCGCGGCCTGCCACGGTACCGATGGACGCGCTCAACCGGGCATGATTTCTCTGGCCGGTGTTCCCAAAGAAATCACCACCCAAAAAATGCTGGATTACAAAGCCGGTCGCGTGCCTGCTGCCACCATCATGCACCAGCTCGCCAAGGGCTATTCAGATGAGCAGATTGCTGCCATTGCTGGCTACTTTGCCGCTCAAAAAAGATAAGGAATAACTGCCATGCAACGTCGTCATTTTTTGCAGACTGGCTCCGCTTTGGGCGCCATGGGACTGGTTTCGGGTTGTGCCACCGTGGGCGGTGGCAGTGGCCCCAAGGTGGTGGTCATTGGCGGGGGCTACTCCGGTGCCACGGCCGCCAAATACCTGCGCATGTGGTCTGAGCACAAGATCCAGGTCACCTTGGTCGAGCCCAGCGATGCCTTCATCTCTTGCCCCATGTCCAACCTGGTGCTCGGTGGCAGCAAGACCATCACCGACATCACCACGCCTTATGACAACCTGACCAAGCGTCACGGTGTCAAGGTCATCAAAGACCGCGTCAACACCATCGACGCCGACAAGCGTGTTGTCAAGCTCGCCGGAGGCACTGAGCTCAGCTATGACCGCCTGATCGTCTCGCCTGGTGTGGATTTCATGTGGGAAACCCTGCCCGGCATGAACAAAGCCGGTGCCAAAGACAAAGTCATGCACGCCTGGAAGGCCGGCGCACAAACCCTCACCCTGCGTAAGCAACTCGAAGCCATGCCCGACGGCGGCGTGTTCGCCATGTCCATCCCATTGGCCCCCTACCGCTGCCCCCCCGGCCCTTACGAGCGTGCTTGCCAAGTGGCCGAGTACTTCAGCAAGGCCAAGCCCAAGAGCAAAGTGCTCATCCTGGACGCCAACGACGATGTGACCTCCAAAGGCCCCTTGTTCAAAAAAGCCTGGGCCGAGCGTTACAAAGGCATCGTCGAGTACCGTGGCAAGCACCGCGTCACCGATGTCGATGCAGCCACCAACACCTTGAAGTTCGAGTTCAACGACGACATCAAGGCCAACGTACTCAACGTCATCCCCAACATGCGTGCCGGTGACATCGCCGTCAACGCAGGTCTGGCCACCGCCAACAAGCGCTGGTGCGAAGTGGACTTCCTCACCTTCGAATCCAAGGCAGCCAAGAACGTGCACGTTTTGGGTGACTCCATCCAGGTCGCGCCAGGCATGCCCAAGTCGGGCCACATGGCCAACCAGCATGGCAAAACCTGCGCTGCTGCTGTGGTGGCCTTGCTGATGGGCAAACAAGTCAACCCCATGCCGATCTACAACAACACCTGCTACAGCTATGTCAGCAGCAAAGACGTGGTCCACGTGGCCAGCGTGCACCGCTATGACGCAGAAAAGAAAACCATGTTGACCGTGCCTGGTTCAGGTGGTGTATCTAAAGGCGCCAACGAACTCGAAGGCGTGTATGCATGGGCTTGGGCTCAAAACATCTGGGCCGACACACTGGCCTGATGCACCCTGCGCGTGGCGGCTTGCCACGCCACAAGAAACGCCGCAGTCCTTGAGACTGGCGGCGTTTTTTTTGGTGCTCAGATGATGCTGGCTTGCATCCAACTCAGATGGGCCAGCCCATGCTGCGGTTGATGCGCCAGGCCAGGCCCGCGCCCAGCCAGATCGCGATCAGGGTCAGCCAGGCCGTGAGCGAGAACACCGAGCCTCCGGTCATGCCTGCGCCCACGGTGCAGCCGCCCGCCAGGACCGCGCCAAAACCCATCAGTACTGCGCCGATCAGGTAATGGCCCAGCTTGTTCTCGGTCTTGAAGCCCTCGAATTTGAAGTCGCGCCCAACCAACGCGCCCAGCAAAGACCCCAAAAAGGTGGCGGGCAGCAAACCCGCATCAAAACCTAGGCTGGGCGATGTGGCGCTGGACAGTACCCGCATCAGCATCTCCGCCGATGCGCTGCTGAAGCTCAGCCCCTGAATCTGCACCGCTTCAAAGGACTGCGAGGCAATCGCCTGTGTCAGCCCCCAGCCCAGCGCAATGCTCAAGCCCGTGATGATGGCCCCCAGTGCAAGGCCCCATCGGCGCTGGTGAGTCTTGAAGAAAAAGTAAAATCCAGTACCCAAAGCGATCAGGGCCAGCACCAGGCCGCCTGTCGGTCCGATGCCTGTGATGTGCAATAAATCTCGTCCGGGCCCACCGTCTATGGGCCACCAACTGGCCAAGGCTTGGCGGGCAGGCGCAAGCCATCCGGCGATGCTGGCCTGAACGGTGACGGCAAACACCAAACCGGCCAGCAAGGCGCGCAAATTGCCATTGGCCGACAAAATCAGCAAACGGCTGGCGCAGCCGCGCGTCAAAATCATGCCCGCACCAAACAATAAGCCGCCCAGTACCGCACCCGATAAAGTGCCTGTTGCGCCAATGTAGCGGGCATCTGAAGGCTTGAGACCGCCCGCCAAGACCAGCACTTGCACACCCACCAGCGCCGCTCCAAAAGCCAGCCACCAGACGCTGAAACGGTCACCCGTTTGGCCTTCGCAACACTCCACCACAGCCGCACGGGCACAAAACCGGGTGCGCTGCGCGGCCAGGCCAAAGATGAAGCCCACCAATGCACCGGCCATAGCCAGTACATTCGAGTCTCCCCAGGTTTCGAGCAAGCTTGCGAGATTCACGGATTTCTCCAATAATTCATTGGTTTCTTATATTCAAAATGCGACTTTGGCGATGCGTCAGCCCGCTGCGCAAAACCCGATATTGTCCACGGTCTGCAATTCATGGCTTCCAACCCGACTATGTTTTCGTTGTTAGATATGCGCCGTCGTGACTGGCTTTTACGGGTGGGGGTATCACTTTCTTCTGCACCCGTCTGGGCGCAATCGGGCCGCGCCGCTACCTTGCCTGCGGCCCAATCGCTGCCCGACGAACTGGCCCAAGCACTCAAAAACAAACAACCCTTGATCGTCATGGTCAGCCTGGATGGCTGTGTGTTTTGCCGCCAGGCCCGGCAGAGCCACCTCTCGCCCATGGCGCGGGCAGGCACCACCATCGTGCAGGTGGACATGCGCAACAACCAACCCGTACTCGACTTTGCGGGCAAGTTGACCACCCACGATGAGCTGACCCGGCGGTGGAAAGTCTCCATCACGCCCACCCTGCTGTTTTTTGGGCCCGGTGGCAAAGAGGTGGCTGAGCGCATGGAGGGCGCGTACCAACCTGATTTTTATGGTCCCTACCTCGAAGACCGCATGGCGCAAGGGCGCAAAGCCTTCTAAAGCTAGACCATGTGTCAGTTGGGGGCACGTTGGACGTGCTAAATTCAAAACATGATCCCCATCAAGATTGACTCGGCTTGGAAAGGCACCTCGGACTGCCGCAACTGCGGCATCCGCGACATGGTGCTCTTTGCCGACCTGAACGAACAGGACTTTGGCGAAATCCACACCCCCATCGACGACATGGTGTTCGCGCCCGACACGGCGCTGTACACCGAAGGTGAAACCGCCGTGGGCGTATTCACCCTGCGCAAAGGCATGGTCAAGCTGGTGCGGGCCACCGCCGATGGCCGCGAACGCATCGTGCGCGTGCTGCGCCCCGGTGACGTGATCGGCCTCGAAGCGCTGGCCACCGCCCGCTATGACAGCGAAGCCATACCCCTGGTTGAAGCCCAAGTCTGCCGCATCCCCTTGTCGGTGCTGCACCACTTGTCTTCCAATTCGCCACGCCTGCACAAACGCCTGATGCAAAAGTGGCAGGGCGCCCTGAAAGACGCCGACGACTGGCTGGCTGATTTGAACTTCGGCTCTGCCCGCCAGCGTGTGGCGGCCCTGGCCCTGAAGATGCGCGACCCCGATCAACCTGACTTCACTTCGTTTTTTGCACGAGACGACATGGGTGCCATGCTCGACATCAAACTCGAAACCGTCAGTCGCGAAATCAGCAGCCTAGTGCGCGATGGCGCCTTAAAGCCCTGCGACAAACAGGGCCGGCGCTATGAAATCACCAACGAAGTTTTGTTGCAGCGCCAGTGATTCAAGGCAGCTGATTAAAACTCGTCTTTGATGCTGGTCAGGCCCAGTGCGTCCCAGTCCAGCATGCCGCCGCGGTAGTAATAAATCTTGTGGGCCGGAAAGCCATCGCGGGTCATGGCTTTGATGGCCGTGGGGCTTTGGGGGCAGACCGGGCCGTTACAAAAGGCGTAGATCTTTTTGGCCGATGCGCAATCCCACTGGCTGCCATTTTTCTTGCAGCCCAACTCGTTCATGCGGGCCGCCACTTCGGTATAGGGGATGCCGACCGAGCCGGGAATCGTGCCTTTGACCCGGTCATTGGTGTCACGCATGTCCAGCACGATGGCGTTGCGGTCACTCAAGGCTTCGAGGATCTCGATTTCACCTACAGGGTGCACGCCGGGTACGGGCACCAAAGGCTGCAAGTTGCCACCGTTTTTGGCACAAGCGGTCATGGTGCGGGTGATGGTGACAGGACCTTTGGCGGTTTGAACCACAACCGATTTTTGGGTGTCGATGATGTTCAGCGGCGTGCCCACGGCGATGGTGGCGGCTTGACCAAAGGCCAGTCCAGACAGGCTCATGCCCAAAATCCAGGCTGCGATGTTTTTCATTTGTTGCTCCGACAGAAGTGAATAAAAGAACCAAATTTTTTGGATCTTTGGAATTTTAAAAATAGCCCCAGTGAATGGTTTGATGCATGTCAATTAGCGCGCGCTGTACTGAGTTTTTTCGCTTGTTGATAGAGGCCGATGGCGCATGTGATAACCGAGGGTAAACAAGGGGGGTGAGGTTGATGCATGTCAACGTCATTTGAGACGCGTGTGGGATCATTCAGTGCAATTCAAAACAAGGAGACAAACACATGGCCCATATCGTGATCATTGGCGCAGGCATTGGTGGCATGCCCATGGCATTTGAAATGAAAGAGCAGGCGAGGGCAGAAGACCAGGTCACGGTCATCAGTGATTCGCCCAAGTTCCACTTTGTGCCTTCTAACCCTTGGGTGGCGGTGGATTGGCGCAAGCGCAAAGACATCGAGATGGAGATCGAGCCCACGCTCCACCGCAAAGGGATTGAAGCCATCACTCAAGGCGCTAAGCGCGTGCACCCAGAGCGCAACCAAGTTGAATTGCTTGACGGCACAGTGGTCGATTACGACTATTTGGTCATTGCCACGGGCCCTAAATTGGCCTTTGATGAAATCCCTGGCATGGGACCAGACGGCTATTCACAGTCCATTTGCCATGTGTCTCATGCAGAAAAAGCCAAGCTCAATTGGGACAGATTCACGGCCGATCCGGGCCCCATCGTGGTGGGCGCGGTGCAAGGCGCGTCGTGTTTTGGTCCTGCTTATGAATACGCCATGATCATGGACACCGATTTGCGTCGTCGCAAAATCCGCGACAAGGTGCCCATGACCTACGTCACCTCAGAGCCCTACATCGGCCACCTGGGTTTGGGTGGGGTGGGAGACTCCAAAGGCTTGCTGGAGTCGGCCATGCGCGACCGCCATATCAAGTGGATTTGCAATGCCAAGACCACCAAGATTGAAGATGGTCAAATGTTTGTCACCGAGCATGACGACAACGGACAGCCCAAAAAAGAACATGTGCTGCCGTTCAAGCATTCGATGATGCTGCCTGCCTTCAAGGGCGTCGATGCAGTGTTTGGTATTGAGGGCCTGACCAACCCGCGGGGCTTCATCACGATAGATGAACACCAACGTAACCCCAAATTCACCAATATTTTCAGTGTGGGTGTGTGTGTGGCCATACCTCCGGTGGAGGCGACACCAGTACCATTGGGCACACCCAAGACGGGTTTCATGATCGAATCCATGGTCACGGCCACGGCGCACAATATTCGCGAGATGTTGGACGGGAAAGAGCCGACGCACAAAGCCACTTGGAATACCGTGTGTTTGGCTGACTTTGGCGACACGGGTGCTGCTTTTGTGGCTTTGCCGCAGATCCCGCCACGCAATGTGAGCTGGTTTGCAGAAGGCAAGTGGGTTCACTTGGCCAAAGTGGCGTTTGAAAAGTACTTCATGCGCAAAATGCAAAAAGGCACATCCGAGCCGTTCTACGAAAAAATGGTCATGGACATGATGGGCATCGTCAAGCTGAAAGGCAAAAAGTAAACCTTTCAAAAATGACACTCTCAATTGGCTGGTCAAATGGGCAGAAATCGCCCAAATTGATCGGCCAATTGTTTTTCGCCTAGCTCGATCACCTTGTGGTTCCGCCCATGCGTGTACCCGATGCGGTCAAGAATTCCGACCTGTCTTGGAAAGAGGACCCCTTTGTCGCAGGTGGCTGGCTGGAGGTGGACAAGGACACCCTGCAACACCGCCGCTACCCCAACGTGTTTGGCATTGGAGATCTGAACGGCACGCCGCGTGGCAAGACGGCGGCCACCGTCAAAAAGAGCATACCCATCGTGGCCGAGTATGTGGTGGACGTGATCGCGGGCCGCACGCCCGGCCAAAAGTTTGATGGCTACACCTCGTGCCCGCTGATCGTGAAAGAGGGCTCGGCCATGCTGATCGAGTTCGACTATGCAGGCAATCTCACACCAACGCTTCCCATGATCTAGCCGCCGCAGGCGGGCTACTTTGCCTGGCTGGTGAAGTACCGCATGCTCCAGCCCGCCTACATGGCGACGCTCAAGGGCCGGGTCTGAAGCCCACTCACAACATCAGGAGACGCACATGTATGAAATCTGGCGGGCGATGAACATCGCCTACGAAATTGTTTTGGACCTGTGGCCTGCGCTGTTACCTTTGGCGCTGCTGTGGGCGTGGCGGCGGCTGTGCTGTTGTGGCCCGTGCTGGCCCTGCGCCGGCCCTGAAAGCGCCAGCCGTTCAGGCGGCTTTGGGCCAGTGCATGCCAAAGCGCTGGGCCAGGTGGCTTTCGGCTTCTTCGAGCATGAAGTAGCGAAACGCCTCGGCCGCAGGCGAGAGCATTTTGGATTGGGTGTGCACCACGTTCCATGAGCGCACCACGGGCGCGCCTTCCACATCGAGCATGCGAATCAGGTTGTGCTCGAGCTCCAGGCCAATGGTGTGCAGCGACAAAAAGCCCAGGCCCAGCCCCGCCATCACGGCCTGCTTGATGATCTCATTGCTGTGCAGCTGGATCTTCATGCGTGGCTCGACGTGTGTGTCTTCAAAGAACTTTTCCATGGCGGCGCGGGTGCCCGCGCCTTTTTCGCGCACGATGAAGTCATAGGGTCGCAGGTCTTCTACCCGCAGGTGATCGCGCTGGGCCAGTGGGTGGTCAACGGCCGAGACAAACACATGCGGGTGCGCCGCAAAAGGCTCGGCGCGGGTCTGCAGCTCTTTGGGGGGGCGGCCCATCACGGCGATGTCGACCTCGCTGTTTTGCAGCATGCTGACAAGTTGGTCGCGGTTGCCGATCGAGATCTGGATGTCCACGCCGGGGTGCAAGATCCGAAACTCGGCCAGCAAGCGCATCAGGAAATACTTGGCCGTGCTGACAAAGCCAATCGTCAGTACCCCGGTTTCGGCCCGCTGCAAACGGGCCGCGGCGTCTTCGGCGTCTTTCACCGTGGCCAAGATTTTGCGGGCATAAACCAGCATGTACTCGCCCGTGGTGGTCAGGCTCACTTGTTTGCCTTTGCGGTCAAACAGGGGCATGCCCACATGGCCTTCGAGCTCCTTGACTTGCATGGTCACGGCAGGCGGGGTCAGGTGCAGGTTTTCAGCAGCACGCACAAAGCTCAGGTGACGGGCCACCTCGTTGAACACGCGAAGTTGGCGGAAGGTGGCGTTTTTCATCGGGCAGGTCCTGGATCAAGCGGGGCCGGGTAAGTGCAAATTATGGACGGTGCTCAAACAACCAGGCCTTGAAGGCCAAAGCCGCTGGCGACTGCCTCTTGCCCCGGGGGTAGACCAGGTGCCAGCGCCGGATGAGCGGAAAGCCCATGACGTCGAGCTGAACCAGTTCGCCCAAAGCCAATTCGGCGTCGAGTGTGGAGGCCGACAGCACGGCCAGTCCCAGGCCGCCAGAGACGGTTTTTTTGATCGCCTCGTTGCTGCCCAGCTCTAACCGGTTGATGGGCGTGACGCCGTGTTCACTGAAAAACCGCTCCATGGTCAAGCGCGTGCCCGAACCGGGCTCGCGCATGATGAAAGGCTCGTGGCGCAGCCGCTCCGGGCGGATGCGGCGTTTGCCCGCCAGCGCGTGGGTGGGCGGTGCCACCATGACCAAGGGGTTGTCGGCAAAGGCTTCACAAAACACATCCATGTGCTCAGGTGGCTGGCCCATGATGTAGAGGTCGTCTTGGTTTTGCGACAGACGTTGCAGCAGGTTTTCGCGGTTGCCCACCACCATGGCCACGTCGATGCCGGGGTGCGCTGCGCAAAAGCCTCCCAGCAGTTTGGGCACGGTGTACTTCACTGTGGTGAGGATGGCAATTTTCAGGCTGCCGCGCTCCACGCCCTGCAACGCGGCCAGGTCATCGCTGAGCAGGTCCATGCGCCGTGCGATGTCCTGGCAGGCCTCGGCCAAGATCTTGCCTGCGGCCGTCAAAAAAATCTTTTTGCCCAGTTGCTCAAACAAGGGCTGCCCCACGGTTTCAGCCAGTTGCTTGACCTGCAGCGACAAGGTCGGGGGCGAGAGGTGCAAAGCCTCGGCGGCGCGGGCAAAGCTGTTGTGTTCGGCCACGGCCTGAAAAATTCGCAGCTGGTGCAAGGTGGCATGTCTCAGGTTCATTGTTTTATTAAAGTAAATGATGATGATCTAAACATTTTACTTTTACTTATTGTCAGTCTGTCTAAAAATTCGCATCAGTTCAGAGCACCACGGTCCCTTTTGCCCCAAGCAAAGCCTCGGTCACTTTGGGCCAATCAGCCAGACATTCAACTTTCATCAGGAGCACAACGCATGGCCACCAAAACCTACAACGCCGGTGTCAAGGAATACCGCAGCACTTACTGGGAACCCCATTACACGCCCAAGGACACCGACATCTTGGCCTGTTTCAAGATCACGCCGCAAGCGGGCGTGCCCCGCGAAGAAGTGGCCGCTGCTGTGGCCGCTGAATCGTCCACCGGCACCTGGACCACGGTGTGGACCGACTTGCTCACCGATCTGGACCATTACAAGGGCCGTGCTTACGCCATTGAAGACGTGCCCGGCGACGACACCTGTTTTTATGCCTTTGTGGCCTACCCCATCGATCTGTTCGAAGAGGGCTCCATCGTCAACGTGTTGACTTCCTTGGTGGGCAACGTGTTTGGCTTCAAGGCGCTGCGTGCCTTGCGATTGGAAGACGTGCGCTTCCCGATCGCTTACGTCAAAACCTGTGGCGGCCCGCCCGCAGGCATCCAGGTCGAGCGCGACCGCTTCAACAAATATGGCCGCCCCTTGTTGGGTTGCACCATCAAACCCAAGTTGGGCTTGTCGGCTAAAAACTATGGCCGTGCCGTTTACGAATGCTTGCGCGGAGGCTTGGACCTCACCAAGGACGACGAGAACGTCAACAGCCAACCTTTCATGCGTTGGCGCGACCGGTTTGAATTTGTGGTGGAAGCGTGTCAAAAGGCTGAGCGTGAGACCGGTGAACGCAAAGGCCACTACCTCAACGTGACCTCGCCCACGGTGGAAGAAATGTTCAAGCGGGCCGAATTCGCCAAGGAGCTGGGTGCACCGATCATCATGCACGACTTCTTGACGGGTGGCTTCACCGCCAACACCAGTTTGGCCAACTGGTGCCGCGACAACGGAATGCTGCTGCACATCCACCGCGCCATGCACGCGGTGCTGGACCGCAACCCCCACCACGGCATCCACTTCCGCGTGCTCAGCAAGTGCTTGCGCCTGTCTGGCGGTGACCATCTGCACTCGGGTACCGTCGTGGGCAAGCTCGAAGGCGACCGCGAAGCCACCTTGGGCTGGATCGACATCATGCGCGATAGCTTCATCAAGGAAGACCGCAGCCGCGGCATCTTCTTCGACCAAGACTTCGGTTCCATGCCCGGCATGTTCCCCGTCGCCTCGGGCGGCATCCACGTCTGGCACATGCCTGCGCTGGTGAATATTTTTGGCGACGACTCCTGTTTGCAGTTCGGTGGTGGCACCTTGGGTCACCCTTGGGGCAACGCCGCAGGCGCTTGCGCCAACCGCGTGGCGGTCGAGGCCTGCGTCAAAGCGCGTAACGAGGGTGTGGCCGTTGAAAAAGAGGGCAAGGCTGTGCTGAGCGAGGCCGCCAAGCACTCGCCCGAACTCAAGATCGCCATGGAAACCTGGAAAGAGATCAAGTTCGAATTCGACACCGTCGACAAGCTCGATATCGCCCACAAGTGATTGAACCCATTATTTTTAGGAGCCACTCATGCAAGACTACACCTCACGCCTGTCCGACCCCGCCAGCCGAAAGTTCGAGACTTTTTCTTACCTGCCACCCATGACCGATGCGGAGATCCGCAAACAGGTGGAGTACTTGGTCAAGAAAGGTTGGAATCCCGCCATTGAGCACACCGAGCCGCGCTACCTGAGCGACTCTTACTGGTACATGTGGAAGCTGCCCATGTTCGGTGAGACCGATGTGGACAAGGTCTTGGCTGAAGCCGCTGCTTGCCGCCAAGCCAATCCGGACAACCACATCCGTTTGATTGGTTACAACAACTTCACCCAATCGCAGGGCACGGCGATGGTGATTTACCGCGGCAAGACGATTTAATGCCCGCCGCCCGCGCCGCGCACATCCGTATGGCGCGGTGCGGTCGGCGAAGCGCGGCCATTGAGACAACGGAGACGAGAAAATGAGCGAGCCACTTGACGCCTACCGCGTCGCCCAAGAACCTTATTACCGCCCCGTGGCTGACGAGGTCGAGCTGTTTGAAGCCGCCTACTCGGTGCGCATGCCCATGATGCTCAAAGGCCCCACCGGCTGCGGCAAAACCCGCTTTGTCGAGCACATGGCCTGGAAGCTGAACAAGCCCCTGATCACCGTGGCTTGCAACGAGGACATGACCGCCAGCGACCTGGTGGGCCGCTTCTTGTTGGACGCCAACGGTACTCGCTGGCAAGACGGCCCTTTGGCTGTGGCCGCCCGCCATGGTGCGATTTGTTACCTCGATGAGGTCGTCGAGGCGCGTCAAGACACCACCGTCGTCATCCACCCTTTGACCGACAACCGCCGTGTTTTGCCCTTGGAGAAGAAGGGCGAGTTGGTGCAAGCCCACCCCGATTTCCAGATCGTCATCTCGTACAACCCGGGCTACCAAAGCCTGATGAAAGACCTGAAACAGTCGACCAAACAACGGTTTGGTGCGCTGGACTTCAACTACCCCGAACACGACATCGAAACCGAAATCGTCGCCCACGAAACCGGTGTCAGCGCCGAGGTGGCGGCCAAGCTGGTGGGCATTGCCGAGCGGGCGCGCAACCTCAAAGGCCACGGTTTGGACGAAGGTATTTCTACACGCATGTTGATTTACGCGGGCAGCCTGATTGCTCAAGGCGTGGCCGCACAAGCCGCTTGCCGTGTGGCCTTGGTGCGCCCAATCACGGACGACCCCGACATGCGCGACGCCTTGGACGCCGCAGTCGCCACTTTCTTCTGACGCAGGCACCTCCATGTCGGTGCAGCTTCAAGACCACGCCGAGTGGGTCGAGCAACTCGACCCGTCCTCGGTGGACTTGCTCACACACACCTGGCCCGAGGCCACCAAGGTGTTTTCTGCCCGTGGGCTCGACAACTACGTCAAGGGCGCTGCTGCCTTGCGCGGTTTGGGCCGCGGCCATGCCTTGGTCAACGCTTGGATCGATGGCGCTCCGCAAGTGGCCAAAGAGATTGGTGAGGATGTGGTCGGGGAGTTGGCCACCACCGCCCTCATGCTGGCATCCAAAACCTCGGGTGCGGTGATCGAGTTGGTGCTGGCCACCGCACCGACTGCAGCCAGGCGATTGGCCGACGCTGAACTCTTTATGCAGTACCTGCAGTTCCTCAACACCTTGGTGTCGCAAGCCCCACGCGGCTTGAGGCCCATGCTGGGGCAGCTCGATGCGCTGTTGGGCCAGCTGACTTTGGGGGGCTTGCGCCGATGGGCGACTTGGGGCGCACAAGCCCACCGTACCGCATTCGAGGCCCAAATCGCTTATTTCGGTTTGCAGTCCAAAGAGTCTTTGGCCATGCTGCAACAGGAGCGCAAAGGCACCTTGTTGGTCGATGTGCAGCGGCGCATCAACATGTACCTGCGTGCCTTGTGGGGCCGCGACTTTTTTATGCGCCCCACCGCCGGTGACTTTGAAAACCGGGAAGGCTTGCGCCCCTTCATCGAGGACTATTTCATCCACTTGCCCGACGCTTTGGATGCCGTGCAGGGCAACGACGGCCTGGTGGACGCCACCCAGCTCTACCGTGCGGCTTGTGTTCATGCTGCGGCCCATGTGGTGTTCACGCGCCAACCGATCTCGGCCGAATCGCTCAACCCGTGGCAGATGGCCATGGTGGCCTTGGCCGAAGACGCGCGGGTGGAAGCCTTGGCGGTGGCGCGCTTTCCCGGCATGCGGCCTTTGTGGGCACAGTTTCACACCACCCCCGCCACACAGCAAGCCACAGCAGGCGATTGGTTGGCCCGCATGGCGCGGGCATGGATCGACCCTACGTATGACGACGATCACCCTTGGATTAACCAAGGCCGTGCCTTGATGGCTGAGGCCATGCCACGCCTGCTGGCACAGCCCCATGACAACAGCGAATCGTGGGCCATGGGTGTGCAGTTGGCGCACAGCTACCGCGAGCTCACCCAAGGCCCTGCCTTCGCCCCCCGAACGGATGGTCAAGCCGCCGTGTACCGCGACGACAACCGCTACTTTTGGGCCTTTGACGGCTACGACTTTGAGCGTTCGGTCGCTGCGGGTTACGAGCCGCCCCAACAGGTGCGCAAGCAAGTCAACCTGATGGAGTTCGTCAACGAGTTGGAAGTGGAGGGCGCGGGCGACGATGCGCAAGAGGTTTGGGTGCTGGGCACCGAGTTGTTCCCTTATGAAGACCTGGGCGTGTCCTTCAATGAAAGCGAAGGTCGCGAACCGGTGTTGCCGCCCGTGCATTACGGCGAGTGGGACCACATGATCCAGCTCGAGCGTCCCGCTTGGGCCACGGTGCAAGAGCGGCGGCCCAAAGCGGGCGACCCGACGCTGATCGATGGCATCTTGAGCGAGCACCGCCGTTTGATCGGCCGCATGAAATTCATTTTGGATGCCATGCAACCGCAAGGTGTGCAGCGCATCCGCAAGCTCGAAGATGGCGACGAGATTGACCTCAACGCTGCGTTGGCTTCGGTGATCGAGATGCGCATGGGCCGGCAGCCCGACCCGCGCATCATGATGCGCAGCGTGCGCAAAACCCGTGACATTTCGGTGCTGGTCTTGCTTGACCTGTCGCACTCCACGAACGACAAGGTGGCAGGGCAAGAACACACGGTGTTGGACCTGACCCGCTCGGCCTGTGCTTTGCTGGCCGACGCCATCCAGAAAGTGGGCGACCCGTTTGCGATCCATGGCTTTTGTTCGGATGGCCGCCACGATGTGAACTACTGGCGCTTCAAAGATTTTGATCAGCCCTACGATGAGCTGGCCAAGGCCCGCTTGGCAGGCATGCAAGGCCAGTTGTCCACCCGCATGGGCGCGGCCATACGGCACGCCACAGCCGCGCTCAAAGCCCAGCGCAGCAGCAAAAAGCTCTTGCTGGTCATCACCGACGGCGAGCCCGCCGATGTGGATGTGCGCGACCCGCAGTACCTGCGCCACGACACCAAAAAAGCCGTTGAGGCGGCCGCTCGAAATGGTGTGACCACCTACTGCATGAGCTTGGACCCCCGGGCCGACCAATACGTCAGCCGCATTTTTGGCGAACGCCATTACCTGGTGGTCGACAAGGTCGAGCGCCTGCCCGAAAAACTCCCCGTCCTGTATGCTGGACTGACCCGTTGAACAGGACCCCCCATGAGCATCATCCAAAGCCGCACTAAAACCTACAGCGGCATCGACCACGAAGAGCACCACGGCATGACCATGACCGGACGCATCATCCGCGACGCTTGGGTGTTTGGTTTGTTGCCCGAAGGCGATGGTTTTGCTGGCAAACACGCGGGCGATTTGCAGCGGCTGTTTGAGGCGGTGCACGCTGCTTGGGAGCCGTATGGCCAGCTGCCCAGCCGCTTGCCGCCCGAGCTGGCCGCCAAACACGCCCGCATCCACGACGAGGCCCTGCAACGCGCCAAAGGCATGGGTTGGGATGCCGAGTTGGGCGACGACGACTGAGTGGGTGTTCAAGCGGGGCCCAGTGCCGCGAATCGTTCAGCGTCCAGTCTTGCTTGATCCCCATTGGTCCATCAGGCGCTGGTCGCGGGCGGTTTCAGCTTCGACGCTGTCTTGGGGCAGCTGGCGCAGGCAGTCGGCCAGCGCTTGCGGGTCCATTGGGGCAGTTGGGGTGGGTGAGGCCACCACTTGGGGCGATTTGCCGTCCCAAGCAAAAGGGTTGCGGAACACGGGCGGCTCGGGCAGGCAGTCGTCTCTGTACAGGGGCGGCCCGTCGTTGGCAAAAGGTGAAAACGAAATTGTCTTGTCAAAAATCAGCGGTTTGCCCGTAGGGGTGGGCGGCAGCGGTGGCATGTTTTCAATGGCTTGCCGTGCGAGTTGTTCGGCCTTGTCCGAGGTGGTCCACAGCGTTTGCAATTGCGTCAAGCGGCCATCGGGGGCGATCTCGATGCGAAATCGCACCACGCCCTGGTGGGGCCCCTCAACAGCGGTGCCCATCATGCTGCGCACTTGCTGGCCCCAGCTGTAGCGGTAGCCCTTGCTGTTTTTGTTCGTGTACTGGGCGGCAAAAGCCCATTCTTCGGCGGTGGGTGGCGGGGGCGCGGCCATGCTGGCGCGGGGACGATCGGGTGAGGGCGCTGGGGCCGGAGCCGTAGCCTGAGCCGCTAAGGCTGTGTCGGGCGGGGGCGCCGTGATGGGTGTTGAGGGGGGCGCTGATGGTGGTTCAGGCAGCGGCTTGCGCGGCGGCGGGATCAGTTCCAAAAAGACAATTTTTTCGGCTGTTTTGGGCGATTGCGGTGGGCTGACGTGTTGGAACGGGTAGCCACTTGCCAGCAGCCACACGGCTGCATGCAATGCCAGCGTGAGCAACAGCGCGATGAAGTTTTTGTCTCTGGGCATGGGCGCCGTGGCGTTTGTTGGCGGTCTTGCCACCGTTCGGCGACAATATTCGTTTTGACTGATATTACCTGACGAAGTGGAGACACCCATGCGCTTTCGCACCCTCGCTCTGACTGCAGCAACTGTTGGCAGCTTGCTGCTGGCCCCGGCGGCTCACGCCGACAACAAAGCCATTGCCACCGACGAGATGGAGGCGTATCTGGATTTTGTGGACTACGGCGGCGGCGTGATTTTTGCCGAGCAAATTCCCAAAGACGAATGGCCCAAGATGGTGGTGATCGATGCGCGCGATCCGGCGCAATTTGCCAAGGGGCACATTCCTGGCGCGGTCAACATGGACTGGCGTCAGGTGCTGGCCAAGCGCAACACCATTCCCAAAAACAAGCCTGTGCTGATTTATTGCAACACCGGGTCGCTGTCGGCCCAGGCCGGTTTTGCGCTGCGCGTGGCGGGCTGGGAGAACGTGCGCATCTTGCAAGGCGGCATGGCAGAGTGGCAGGCCAAAGGCGGTTTTGACGCGGCGGCCAAAGCCGCAGGGCCTGCCAAGCATTGAACGTGTGGTTTTGAGAGCAAACACGGCCAAGGCGCTGAGGGCTTGCGATGGATCAATTTGTACGATTTGAAGGTCGCAATTGTCACTATGCCCGTCATTGCGATAACTCATAACAAATACCTGTTGGGGTATGTACAGTTGACCCTGTCGATTGAATAAATCTCTAGATTTCGAAAACCGATAGTCAACCTCGAAGGAAACCTGCCATGTCCATGCCCCTCATCAACGAAGCCGCTCCCGCCTTCAGCGCCAACACCACCCACGGCCCCAGAAGCCTCGCCGATTACAAAGGCAAGTGGCTCATCTTGTTCTCGCACCCTGCCGACTTCACGCCTGTGTGCACCACCGAGTTCATCGGTTTTGCCAAGCGTGCCGAGTTGTTCAAGAGCATGAACTGCGAATTGCTCGGCCTGTCGATCGACAGCATCTACTCGCACTTGGCCTGGATGCAAAGCATTCAGAACAACTTTGGTGTGGAGATTCCTTTCCCCATCATCGACGACATCAAGATGGAAGTGGCCCAAGCCTACGGCATGATCCACCCCGGCGCTGCCGACACCCAAGCCGTGCGTGCCACTTTCTTCATTGACCCCGAAGGCAAGCTGCGCGCCATGGTGTATTACCCCATGAGCAACGGCCGCTCCATTGAAGAGTTTGTGCGTTTGTTGCAAGCCATGCAGACCAGCGATGCCAACAAGATCGCCACCCCTGAGGGCTGGACGCCTGGTTGCGACGTCATCGTGCCACCGCCTAAAACACCCGAAGCCATTGCCAAGCGCAAAGGCGAGGGTTATGCCATGAAGGACTGGTATTTCTCTACCAAGTCCCTGTAAATTCAAGGCTTGCCCCCTTGCCGCCCAGCGGCAGGGGGTGTCAAGGACCTTTGTTGTTCCATTGCCAAGGAAGTCACCATGAGTTCAGCCCACATGCACATTGAATCGTTTTTTGATCCGGCCACGTTCACCTTCAGCCACATCCTGGCCGACCTGAGCACCCGGCAGTGCGCCTTGATCGACAGCGTGCTGGACTACGACCCCAAGTCGGGCCGCACCCACACCGCCAGCGCCGACCAGTTGGTGGCGCGCGTGAAGGCGCTGGACCTGCGTGTGCAGTGGATTTTGGAGACGCATGTGCACGCTGACCATTTGTCGGCTGCGCCCTATTTGCAAAAGCAGCTGGGCGGCCAATTGGCCATTGGTTCGCACATCACCACGGTGCAAAACGTGTTTGGCAAGCTGTTCAACGCGGGCACCGAATTTGCCAGCGACGGCAGCCAGTTCGACCGCTTGCTGGGCGACGGCGAAACATTTCAGATTGGTGCTTTGCAGGCCCAGGCTCTGCACACCCCCGGCCACACCCCGGCGTGCATGACCTATGTGGTCACAGATGCCAGTGTCGATCCTGCGCGGCAGGTGGCCTTTGTGGGCGACACCTTGTTCATGCCCGACTACGGCACGGCGCGCTGCGACTTTCCTGGGGGCAGTGCCAGCGTGTTGTTCCAGTCGATCCAGAAAGTGCTCAGCTTGCCGGACAACACCGAGCTGTTCATGTGCCATGACTACCCGCCCGAGACCCGCCAGCCCCAATGCGTGACCACTGTGGCCGAGCAAAAAAAGGCCAATGTGCATGTGCACCAAGGCGTGAGCGAGGCCGAGTTTGTGGCCATGCGTGAAAAGCGAGATGCCACTTTGTCCATGCCCGTGCTGATCTTGCCTTCGGTGCAGGTGAACATGCGTGCCGGTCAAATGCCGCCGCCCGAAGACAATGGCCAGAGTTACCTGAAGATCCCGGTGGACGCGCTGTGAACCCTGCATTGCTTCCTTTGCGCTTGGCCTCTTGGGCCGAAGGGGCCACCTTGCTGCTCTTGATGCTGGTGGCCGTGCCCCTCAAACGCTTGGCTGACATGCCCGAGGCGGTGAGCCTCATGGGCCCGATCCACGGCGCGGCCTTTGTGGCCTATGTGCTGATGGTCTTGTTTTATTTCTGGAAAGGGCATTTGCGTGCGCATGCCGTGCCCTTGCTGACGATCGCAGCCTTTGTGCCCTTTGGTGCCTTTTTTGTGGGCTCTTTGTTCCGCGCAAAGGCATAACCATGGCGGACCTCTCCACACCCACTGCATGGCAGCGCTGGTTTCCCATTCTGGATTGGGGGCGGCGTTACAACCGTTCGCTGTTGACGGCCGATGGCGTGGCCGCTGCCGTGGTGACGCTGATGCTGATCCCGCAAAGCCTGGCCTATGCGCTGTTGGCGGGCTTGCCTGCACAAGCGGGCCTGTACGCCAGCATGGCCCCCTTGGTGCTGTACGCCTTGATGGGCAGCAGCGGCACCTTGGCCGTGGGGCCTGCGGCGGTGACCTCGCTTATGACGGCGGCCAGTGTGGGCGCGGTGGCGGCGCAAGGCAGCGTGGCTTACACCGAGGCGGCTTTGATGCTGGCGCTGCTCAGCGGGGCCATCATGCTGGTGATGGGCGCGGCGCGGTTGGGCTTTTTGGCCAATTTTTTGAGCCACCCGGTGATCTCGGGCTTTGTCTCGGCATCGGGTTTGTTGATCGCGGCCAGCCAGCTCAAACATTTGTTGGGTGTGCCCTTGCATGGCGAGAACCTCTTGCAGCTGCTGCCGCAGCTGTGGCAAAACTTGTCCAGCCTGCATGTGCCGACCAGTGTGATGGGGGTGGGTGCCTTGGCTTTGCTGCTGCTGGTGCGCCGTCAGCTCAAGCCCGGGCTCAAGCGCTTGGGGGTGTCCGCGGGCGCGGCCGATTTGGCGGCCAAGGCGGCCCCGGTGGTGGTGCTGCTCTTGAGCATTGCTTTGTCAGCCGTGTGGCAGTTGGCTGAGCAGGGCGTGCGGGTGGTGGGCACGGTGCCTCAAGGCTTGCCGCCTCTCACGCTGCCGGGTGGATCGACAGGTGGGTGGGCAGCCACATGGGCGCTGGCCCAGGCTTTGTGGGTGCCCGCTTTGTTGATTTCCTTGGTGGGCTTTGTGGAGTCGGTGTCGGTGGGGCAGTCCTTGGCGGCCAAGCGGCGCGAACGCATCGACCCCGATGCCGAGTTGCGTGCGCTGGGCCTGAGCAATTTGGGCGCAGGCCTCTCCGGCGGCTTTCCGGTCACGGGCGGGTTTTCGCGCTCGGTGGTCAATTTTGATGCGGGTGCACGCACGCCTGCCGCAGGCATCTACACCGCTGTCGGGCTGGCGCTGGCGGCTTTGTTCTTGACGCCTTGGCTCTTTCATTTGCCCCAAGCCACCTTGGCCGCCACCATCATGGTGGCCGTGGTCACCTTGGTCGATGTCGGGGTGTTTGCCCGCACCTGGCATTACGCCAAGGCCGACTTCATAGCTCTGCTCCTGACCTTTGGTCTGACCTTGGCGGTGGGAGTGGAGGCCGGGTTGATCGCGGGCGTGAGCGCCTCGGTGCTGTTGCTGCTGTACCGCACCAGCCGCCCGCACATCGCGGTGGTGGGGCAGGTGCCGGGCACCGAGCATTACCGCAATGTGCTGCGTCACGCGGTGCTGGAGCAGCCGGGCATTTTGGGCCTGCGCGTGGACGAAAGCCTGTACTTTGCCAACGCCCGATTCCTTGAAGACACCATCGCAGTCCAGGTGGCAATACGGTCAGGTGTGCGGCATGTGGTGCTGCAGTGCTCGGCCATCAACGACATCGATGCCAGTGCGCTGGAAAGCCTGGAGACCATCAACGAGCGCTTGCAGACTTCGGGCGTGCAGCTGCACCTGTCAGAAGTCAAAGGCCCCGTGCTCGACCGTTTGCAGCGCAGCCACTTTTTGGCCCAACTGAGTGGGCAAGTGTTTTTGACGCACCATCAAGCCGTTACACACATCGTGCACCCTTTAAGTCCCCACAATTGATGACCCGACACGGCCACCATCAAACCCGTCTACCTCAAAGCAAACCATGAACAGCCAACAACAAAATGAGTTTCTGGCAGCCACAGCGTGGCTGCGCCCATTCACCCGGTGGGCTGCTGCTTTCGCGTTCAACACTTCGGGATGGTTGCCTGCGAGGGTCAGACATTGGCCCTTGAAATGGGTCAAGCGCATTTTGGTGGGTTACCAACGCCGCCTATTGGGAAGCACTGGCTGCAAAACCTGCGGTTAAGGCCGTGTGGTAGCGCTGCGGCGCATCACCCGCACATGCATGGGGCGCACAAAGTGCGCCCCGTCTTCATGCTGGTGCGGTGCATAGGCAGCAGCCACTTTGGCCAACAGTTCGGGCGTGACGCGGTGGTCTGCAAAGCTGGGGTAGAGCATGCGCTGGGCAAAAGTTTCGAAGTTGGCGAAGTGCACCGCTTGTGCATAACGGTGTTCTGACACCGGCTCAAACAGGCCTTGCACCACGGCACGGTCGAGCGCAGCTTGTGCCGCTGGGCGCACCTTGCCTTCGTCGTTGTACAGGCGCACGATCTCGTTGAGTGCACCGGCGTAGATTGGCTCCGACACATAAAACCAGCCGCCCGGCTTGAGCACCCGCGCCACTTCGCTCAGGGCCGTATCCATGTCGGGCAAGGGCACATGGTGCAGCGACTTGAGCATCAAGGCACCATCGAAATGCAGTGCGGGCATCGGAATGGCTTGTGCGCCTGCAGTCAAAAAATTCAGTCGATCTGTGACGGCTTGCAAGTTCTTGGCCATTTGCACCGCGTCCACTTCGAGTGCGGTGATGTGCGCTTGCGCATGACGCGCCAGCCATTCACGTGCTAGCCGCGCGCCGCCGCAGCCCAGCTCGACAAACTGGCCCGTGTGCAAGGGCAGCAAGGCGTCCATCAGGTCCAGTTCGTCGCCCCACAACGGCAAATCGTCGGCAACGGTCTCGGGGTGTGCATGGGGAATGGGGTGTGAATTTTTCATGAATTGTGTTGTTTCGAGTCAAGCCCGCCGAAGTGGCTGCGCATTTTCTCAGGCCGGTTGTTCAGACATGGGCTTTCTAAGTGGGGACAACTCGCGCCCATGCACCACGCCAAAAGCTTGTTGCAAAAAGCCGGTCAGCGCTTGCAAGTCCGCTGCTTCAAAGGCCGCGCTGGGATCGTGCCCACCGTTCACGCACAGGCACTGCACCTGGCCTGCTGCCCCAGCTTGCATCAAACGGTGCAGGTCAGAAATGGGCACCACGCTGTCTTCGGTGCCGTGGACCAGCAACACCGGGCAGTGCAATTGGCGGATGCTTTTGACGGGGGCAATGTCATCAAACCGTGCACCAATGACCCGTTGCACATGCCGCATCACATACCAACCCACCAGCAGATAAGGAATGCGCGCTTCCTGCAGGAAGCTGCGCATGATGTCTTGAGGGTGCGCAAACGCGCTCATGCTGATGACGGCGCGCACGTCGGGGCGACGTGTGGCGCACAGCAGGGCAGCGCCCGCCCCGACCGAATGCCCCATGATGGCCAAGCGGGCCGCATCCACCGAGGGTTGTTCTTTCAGCCAGTCCAGGCCCGCCGCGATGTCGTCGGCAAAACGCGGCAAAGAGGTGAAGGCGGCACCATCGCTTTGGCCATGGCACAGGGCATCGACCAGCAGCACCGCATAACCCGCAGAATGCAGTGGGTGGAGTGCGGGCAGCATCAAGCTGGCGTTGGCCCCCCAGCCATGAATGACCACCACCGCAGGTGATGGGCCTGATGAGTTCGCCGGTACAAACCACGCAAACAGTTGCCCCCGTGCTGTGGGAAGGCGTACCTCAGTGCAGCGATAGCCTTGGTCGGCAGGCGTTTGCAGGTGCGGTAGGCGCGGCGCGCGCAGACCCCGCAAGATCAGGGCATGAGCCAAGTAGCGCATGCCCAAAACACAGACCACACCCACAGCGAAGCCTGACAGCAGGGTCATCCTGTCAGCCCAGCCATGGCGTTGCAAAGGTGCTCCAGCGCAAATAAGCAGCCAGACCCAGCGACACCCCACAAGACCAAGCACTGAACAGCAGTTTCCAGACCCACGCTCTGGGAACAAAACCAACACCGCGCACCAAGCCCGCACTCATGGCCCAAAACAAAGCCATGGCCAAGCCGTGATGTGCTTTGCCGTTTGCGCTCGTGAAAAGCAAAGGGTAGATGGTGCCTGTCAGCATGATCAGCAGACCCACCATCAAGCAGGGGTAGTGCATCGCAGTGCCTTTGGCGGGTGCGGCTTCGGCGGCCCGGGCCATGGATGGGCTCATGGCGCATCCTGTTGGCGTGCGGCTGTGCGGGCCTCTTCGTTCTCGCCCCACATGGCATTCAGGATCGCCAGCAACACGGCAAAGCCGACGCCCAAAATCCAAGTCAAGTACCACATGTCAATTCCTTTTTCAGTTTTACAGGCAGGCCAATCAGCGCTAACTCAATAGGCCGCATGGTCGTTTTCTCGGATGTAGGCCGCTGTCACCTTGCCTCGCATCACGCTGTACGCCCAAGAGGTGTAGCCGACGATGAGTGGCATGAAAATCACGGTGGCCCAGAACATCAGGCTCAAGGTGAGTTGGCTGGAGGCGCTGTCCCACACCGTGAGGCTGGCATTGGGCATGGAACTCGAAGGCATGACAAATGGGAACATGGACGCTCCTGCTGTTCCGATCACACCGACCAGCGCCAACGAAGACGTGACGAATGCACTGAGCGTGTAGCGCAGACGCAGCAGCAGGGACGTCACCAGTGCGCCGGCAACAGCCAAGCCAGGCAAAAGCCACAGCAGCGGTTGTTGTGTGTAGTTGCGCATCCAGGCACCCGCCTCGCGCACCACCGTTTTAGACAGGGGGTCTGGCAAAGCATTCATGTCGATCGTGGATGTGATGCGGTAGCCCTCGATGCTTTGTAGCCAAAAGCCTGCGCCAACAAATGCTGCAACCATGAGCCATGCAGCGCCAGTGGCGGCCTTGATGGTCCGCTCTTGAATCACGCCTTCCGTGCGGTGGGCCAAATAGGCACCGCCTTGCATGGTGATCATGGCGCTGCTCACCACCCCCGCGAGCAGGGCGAAAGGGTTGAGCAGTTGCCAGAAGTTGCCGCTGTAGGTGGAGACCAAATAAGCGTCGAACTGAAAGGGGACGCCCTGCAGCAAGTTGCCAAAGGCCACACCAAAGATCAGTGGAGGCACTGAGCCTCCGATGAACAAACCCCAGTCCCAAGTGCTGCGCCAGGTGGCGTTGTGGATTTTGCTGCGGTAGTCGAAACCGACAGGCCTGAAGAACAAGGCCCACAAGACGACCAACATGGCCCAGTAAAAACCACTGAATGCGGTGGCATAGACCAAGGGCCATGCCGCAAAAATGGCCCCGCCTCCGGTAATGAACCAGACCTGGTTGCCGTCCCAATGCGGACCGACGGTGTTGATGACAACACGGCGTTCGACATCGTTGCGACCCACAAAGGGCAGCAAGGTGCCTACGCCCATGTCGTGCCCGTCCATGATCGCAAAGCCGATCAGCAGAACACCGACCAGCAGCCACCAAATCATCTTGAGGGTTGAGTAATCCATCATGGCGAGTCCTTGTTATGCGTGCAAAGGTGTTTCGTGCTCATAGCGTCCCGTGCCTAAGCTGCCAGGGCCCATGCGTGCGAACTTGACCATGAGGTACATCTCGACCACCAACAGCACGGTGTAAAAGCCAATAAAGCCTGCCAGTGATCCATACAAGCTGTTCACGCTGAGCGTGGAGACACTCAGATGGGTCGGCAGCACGCCGTAAATCGTCCAGGGTTGGCGGCCGTACTCGGCCACAAACCAACCCAATTCGCAAGCGATCCAAGGGGCTGGCAACATCCACAGCGCCGTTTTGAGCAACCAGGGTTTTTCCATGCAGGTCATCTTCAGTGTGCTCCAGAACGCCAGGCCAAACAGCACAAGCATGGCAAAGCCGAGCCCCACCATGGCTCGAAATGCCCAAAACATGGGGGTCACACGAGGCACCGTGTCGTTGACCGCACGGTCGATGATGTCCGGTGTGGCAGCGTTCACATCGTTCACGTATTTCTTCAGCAAAAGACCAAAGCCCAGATCTGCCTTGTGGCGTTCAAACACTTGCTTGGCCACTGTATCTTCACGATTGGCGCGCAGGGCTTCGAGCGCATTGACGGCGATGACCCCTTCTTGGATACGCAGGCGGTTCTTGGCTTTGATGTCGTGAATGCCGGGGATCTCCTTGCTGATCGAGCGCGTGCCAATCAGGCCCATGACCCAGGGAATTTCGACTTCCCAGTTGTTTTTTTGCTCGGCTTCATTGATGCTGGCCACCAGGGTCAGCCCTGCTGGTGCGGGTTTGGTTTCCCACATGGCTTCCAATGCGGCCATTTTGGTTTGCTGCGCTTCACCCACGGTGTAGCCTGACTCGTCACCCAGCACAATGACACTCAAAACGGACGCCAGACCAAAAGCGGCAGCGACCCGAAAGCTCCGTTTGGCAAACTCTACATCGCGTCTTTTGAGCAAATACCAGCTTGAAATGGACAGTACAAACATGGCACCGGTGACATAACCTGCCGACACCGTGTGGACAAACTTCGCCTGTGCATCTGGGTTGAAGACCACGGCCCAAAAATCGGTCATTTCCATGCGCATGGTCAGATAACTGAACTCTGCACCCACCGGGTTTTGCATCCAGCCATTGGCAATCAAAATCCACAACGCCGAGAGGTTGGTTCCGACCGCCATGAGCAAAGTCACCAGCAAGTGCTGTGTCTTGCTGAGCCGGTCCCAGCCAAAGAAGAAGAGGCCAATCATGGTGGACTCAAGGAAGAAAGCCATCAAACCCTCGATGGCCAAGGGGGCACCAAAGATGTCGCCCACGTAATGCGAGTAATACGCCCAATTCGTGCCGAACTGAAACTCCAGTGTGATGCCCGTCGTCACGCCAAGCGCAAAGTTGATGCCAAACAGCTTGCCCCAAAACCGTGTCATGTCTTTCCAAACCACCTTGCCCGTCATGACATAGACGCTTTCCATGATCACCAAGAGCCAGACCATGCCGAGCGTCAGCGGGACAAAAAGAAAGTGGTACATCGCAGTGGCTGCAAATTGCAGGCGCGACAGATCCACCAGTTGTTCAGAGATCATGGTTGGGTCCTTGGGGTTGTATCGGGCGTGGAGGTCAGCAGTTGCGTGGCTGCGCTGTTCTCGTCAACAGCCACGCGGTTTTCTCTGACAAAAAACCACCACAGCGCCATGAGCACGGTGAGTTTCAAAACCAGCACGATGGCCAGTTTTCTAACGAGGCTTTTGTCTGAAAAATGCATAGCCAGTCATGCCGCCCATGTCGTCGCTGCGACAGAGGGCGTTGATGTCTGCATGTCGGCCATCAGGATGCAAGGCATTGGTAAAGATGTCATGGTTGCAGCTCTGCGGTCGAAGAAGAAAGGGGTGTGGCCGCACAGACGTTGACCATGTGGGAAGCCATTTGTTCAAACGCTTGTATCAAAGCAGTGCGCAAAACACTGTCACTGACTTGTTCTGTGAGCGCTTGACGCATGCACATCATCCACTGGTCGCGTTCAGCCAAGCCAATGGCGTAAGGCATGTGGCGCATGCGCAAGCGTGGGTGGCCGTTTTTCTCGGTGTACAGCGCGGGACCACCGAGCCAGCCTGATAAAAAGTCAAACAGGCTTTGTTGTGCGCCGCTCAAGTCTTGTGGGTGAAGCTGGCGCAAGGCATCAGTCTCAGGCCACTCGTCCATCAAGGTGTAAAAGCGATCGACCAACGTCCGTACAGCTTGTGCACCGCCCAAAGCATCGTAAGGTGTGGTCATGTGGCGCTTTCAGTTGGATGGAGATTCATCATGAGCCATGTCATCCAAGATCCGTGCCAACTTGCATTGGCTTTGTTGTAATACAAAAAGTTTCTTTCCATGGTGGTTTCTGTCATTCATGGCAGTCGGTGTCATATGGTTTGCTGCCGTCATGACGCGCCATGAAAAAACGCCTGGCGGGTGAACGCCAGGCGTTTGGACGCTACCGCGCAGTAGTGAATCAGAAGCCCAGAGTTTTCACATGGGCCTTGAGCAGGTGGGCCGCCACGTCAGCGGGTTTGGCGGGTGTGACGCCGGGGATCAAGTCACTGGCTTGTTTGCCCGTGTTGGGCAAGTACAAGGCGCAGACTTCCACTTTGGCACCGCCTTTGATCAGGCCTTGCAGCATCTGTTGGGGCGTGACGTTGCGGGGCTTGAGCGTGGACATTTCTTTGCCGACCAAGGCGATGTCGCCAGCGGCATCGCACAGCAGCACGCGCACCTGGGCTTTTTGCTCCAAGGCCTGGCCGGCCAGCACCAAGCCCGCACCTTGGGCCATGGCCTGGCCGCTATGGATGTTGACAAACAGATCTTCAGCGTGAGCGGCACCCATGAGGCTGAGGGCGGTGATCAGGGCGAGGGTTTTTTTCATGAAAGACTCCTGGTTGGGTGAAAAATCAAAGGCCCAGCGCATGGCGCAACTGGGTGTCATCTTGGGCAAATTCGATGCGTTCGAGCGTTCCCTTGTTTAACCAAAGCAAGGTGATGGCTTTGTCATGGCGTGGCCAGTCTTTGAGCAGTTGACCGTTCATGACGATGCCCACGGGGTAGGCAAGTTCGCGCAATGCAGGCAAGGCGAAGCTGCGTGTGATGAGGCCTGGCATGCGGCTGAGATCGGCGGCATAAACGGCTTGTCGACTGTGCAGAAAGTTTTTGTCTTGCGTGTTCAGAAGGTTTTGCAGGACACCGGATGCTGCGCGGTTGGTGGCCAAAATCAGCAGGCGCGTGTTGTGGGTCACTTGCCAGGGGCGCTCATGTTGATCATGGATGGGCAATGTGGGCAAAACTTGACCAGTAGAGACGGGCTCAGCGTAGGCGGCGCCCATAAGTTGCAAGCCCAAAGCGACGATGGCGCCGCGAATGAATGGAAAGAGTTTCATGGATCAATGGGTTGAAGGGTGAATGAACATGACGGCGCTCATGATTTCCCGGCGCGAATCAACACAATGGTCAGAATGCCCAGAAGCAGCATCAAAAGGGACAAGAGGCTGTGCTGTTGGCGTATGTGCAAACTGTGCAAGAGATCGCCCAAGGCGATGTACAAAAAACTGGCCCCCGAGACGGCCAACAGGTAGGGCACGCAGGCTTTGATGTCGCTGAGCATCCAGTAACCGAGCATGGCCCCTGCGCTGCCCAAGATGGCCATCCATAACAACAAATTCAGATCTGAAGAGAACACGGGTTGCTTGATTTCCAAAGTGACGAAGTGGGCCTGCTGCCCGTTGCAAAAAACACGCATTGGCGGATGAAAATGAGGTACTCAATATCCATGCCAACCATAAGGTGCAGGCGAGTCCTTGAAATGAACCGATATTTGCTGACAGGTTCTGTCAAATATGACGGTCAATGTCATACTTCGGGCAGCCATTTTGGATTGACCATGCCCACGCCCAAAGAACTCATTGCTTACCTTGACGGCCTGCCTGAACCGCACATCGTTTTTGACCCCGACTACCGCATCATTGCGGCCAACACCGCCTACCAGCGCGATTACGGCCAAGGCCAAACTGTGGTGGGGCGCTGCTGCTATCAAGTCTCGCACCACATCGACGTGCCCTGCGACCAAGCCGGTGAATCGTGTCCTATGGCCCGTTCGCGTCAATCCAGGCAGGTCGAACGGGTTTTGCACCTGCACCACACGGCGCATGGCGAGGAGTACGTGAACATTGAATTGACCCCCATCTTGGGAGAGGATGAGCAGCCTGCTTTTTACGTTGAAAAAATGGCCACCATGCCCTTGGCCAGTTCGGCCCCTCTTGCGCAAGGGCTGATTGGTCGCTCGGCTGCATTCCAGCGCATGCTGGAATTGTTGGCGCGGGTGGCTCCCGCCAAGGCCAGCGTCTTGTTGTTGGGCGAATCCGGAACGGGCAAAGAACTTCTGGCCCGAGCCCTCCACGAAGCCAGTCCACGCGCGCGAAAACCCCTGGTGGTGGTGGACTGCGCCAGTTTGACCGAGAGCCTGTTCGAGTCTGAGCTGTTTGGCCACGAGCGAGGGGCCTTTACCGGTGCCAACCAAGCCAAGCCCGGCTTGGTGGAGGTGGCGCATGGGGGCACTTTGTTTTTGGACGAGGTGGGCGACATACCTTTGGCCATGCAAGTCAAGCTCTTGCGTTTGTTGGAGTCTGGTACACACCGCCGCGTGGGCAGCACCGAGTTACGCCATACCGATTTGCGCATAGTGGCTGCCACGCACCGTGATTTGGCGGGCATGGTGGCACAAGGTGATTTCCGCGAAGACCTTTACTACCGATTGAGTGTGTTTCCGATTGCAGTGCCGCCGTTGCGTGAGCGCCATGGTGACTTGGCCTTGTTGGTGCCTTCTTTGCTCGAACGTGTGGCACCACAGCGGCGCTTGCGCTTGTCAGCGGCGGGCTTGGCGGTGTTGGAGTGTCAACACTTTCGGGGCAATGTGCGCGAATTGCGCAACCTGCTCGAGCGCAGCGCCTTGTTGTGTGATGGACAAACCCTGGAAGCTGAGCACATCACCTTGGCCCTGAGTACGGGGGGCAGCGAACGCGAGCGCATTCCTGAACCACCTCTGGGCATGCCCATGCGCAGCTTGCAAGAAGCCAGTGCTGCAGAGCTGCGTCGACTGCTTGCGGCCCATCAAGGCAGCCGCGCCGAACTGGCTGCACAACTCGGCATGAGCGAGCGCACGCTGTACCGTAAGCTCAAGTCTTTGGGCTAATGGCTTCGCTTCAGTGCTCTTGGTGCAGCTTGTCGTGGATGCGCTTGTTGGTGCGCCAGACCAGCCACAGCACCAGGGGGACAAATGCGCCTGCGGCCATTTCGGGATGGATGGGCAGGCCTGCGGCCTTGGCGGCTTTGCCCAGGTAGAGCAACAAGCTGATGACGTAATACGAGATGGCCGCGATCGACAGGCCTTCCACTGTGGTTTGCAAGCGCAGTTGAAGCGCCTGGCCTTTGGTGAGTTTTTCCAGCAATTGGCTGTTTTGCTCTTCCGTGGCGATGTCCACACGCGTTCGCAGCAAAGCACTTGTGCGACTGATGCGCTCGGACAGCGAGGACAGTCGCTGCCCCGTGGCAGCCACCGTGGCCATGGCGGGCGACAAGCGCCGTTGCATGAATTCACCGATGGTCTGCGTGCCGCTGATGGGCGACTCGCGCAGCTCCGCAATGCGCTCGCGCACCAACTTGTTGTAAGCGGCGGTGGCAGCAAAGCGAAACGCATGTTCGGCGGTGATGAGTTCGACCGATGCGGCCAGACCGATCAGGCGGTCCAGCATGTTTTGGTCTTGTGCGGCCTTGTTTTGCAAGGCTGCGGTGATGTCGGCGAGTTCGCGCTCAGCCTGACCTAATTGCGCACCCACGGCTTTGGCCACAGGCAAGCCTCGCAGGGCCATCAGGCGATAAGTTTCCAGCTCAAGCAAGCGCTGGGAAATGCGGCCACCACGGGTGTCACTGGTGGATTCGGGGGCCAGCACCAAGATGCGCTCAAAACCACTGGGGCGCAAACGGAAATCCGTCACTACCAGCGAGTGTGCGGGATTGCCCATGCGCGAGGCGACCACGGTGTGTTCGCCAAACCAATGTCGAGCTTTGCGCAAGGATTTCTGGGGGTCGATCAGGTCATCGTGCAGCATGATGAGCTTGACAGCCGCGAAGGTGCGCCCGGGAATGGCGGCCAGCCAACCGTCAGGCAAGGCCAGGAAGGACAACAGTTCTGGGTCCTGTGCCTCGAGGCCCGCGTCTTGAGGCAGCGGCTGTACCAGCGAGTAGCGGGTGAATTCGGTGTGCCGCTCCCACTTGAGTGTGTAGGCCCCCAGGCGCAAGCGAACAAAGTTGCCTTGCATGTCCTCGAGCTTCAAATCGGGTTGGAGTCGCTTGAGGTGCTCACACTCCTGCTCGCGGCTGACCCCGTTGTTGAACACACCCACCAAGACGATGAAAGCTGGCAAGCGGATGCGGGCGCTCGGTCGGGCATGCACCTCGTTGTGCAGCGCAATGCGCAAAGGATCATCTACTGGCAGGGTATTCATGGGAAGCTCTGGTGGGCTGTTCAGGGACGGGTGTTCATTCTATCGATGGGGTTGAGGGGTCTACAACTGATGAGCTCGCCTGTGGCATTCCTCCCATCAAAAAGCTTGTGTCGAATGACGCCAGCCGCCTCAGCGTTGCGCCGGCAAGTCGGCGTAGTAGGTGGCCAGGGCTTCGATTTCTTCGCGGCTCAAGCGCATGGCAAACGTGCGCATGCCTTGGGCGGCGTCGTTGGTGCGGTGGCCGGTTTGGTAGTCGAGCATGGTGCGCACAAAGTACAGCGGGTTTTGGCCAGCCAACGCAGGCGCTTCCAGCTTGCCGCCCTGGCCACGCGTGCTGTGGCAGCTGGCACAGGGGGTGATGAGGCGCGATGGATCGCCTTTGCGCACCAGTTGTTCGGGGTTGATCTTGGCCACGGGGCGGGGGGTGCCATCGCCTTGTGGGGCTTTTTGTACCGCGTAATAAGCACCCACATCGGCGATTTGTTGCGGCGTCATCATCACAGCGATGTCGTGCATCAACTCGGCGCCCTTGTTGTTGACGTGGCGGCGGTCGCGGTAGTCCATCAACATCTTGGCGGTGTAGGCGGCTTTTTGGCCGGCCAAGTGGGGCCAGTTTTGGGTGGGGGCCACGCCGGTTTCGCCGTGGCACGAGGCACAAAACATCTGCTGGTTGACCACACGACCACGTTCGGCGTCGCCTTTGGGCAAGGCCGTCAAGGCCGTGCGCAAGGTGGCGGGCGTCCAAGCCGCCGCCGCTGGGGCCTGGGTTTCAGACGCGCGCGAGGGGCTGGCCACCACACCGACCACCAAGGCCGCGGCCGCGGCCACGGTGAACACCTGGCGCGCACGGCGTGCCCAACCGTCGGTCACGGCGGTGAGCTCTTGCAAGTAAGGATCGTGGGAATGAGGATCTTGTGTCATGTTGCGTTCCAGCATCTTCATCTCAGGCAAAGCAATCGGCGGTGAAGGTGCGCAACCAAGCTTGTTGGTAGCGCGCACCGAGCTTGATCTGCGCGGGGGTGGCGTTCAGGGGCAGGTAACGGCCTTTGCCGTTGATGCGACCGATCTTGCCGTCGGCCTGGATCTTGAAGACGTCGGCCACGAACAGGCCGTAGTCTTTGCCGGCCAAGGCGTAGCAGGTGTTTTCCCACAGGGGTTCGGGCGCGGTTTTGCCAGCCAGCTCTTCCACGATGGCGCGTGCCACCACCTTGGCTTGGGTGTTGGCCGAGAAGCCGCTCTTGGGCATGGCGTCGGCGATGCTCGCGTCGCCAATGACGTAGACGTTGGGCACCAAGGTCGAGGCAAAGGTGCGACGCTGTACCGGGCAAAAACCGCTGCTGTCGGCCAGCCCCAAAGTGGCGGCCACTTGACCGGCTTTCATGGGAGGAATGACGTTGATGACGTCGGCCTTGATGGTCTCGCCTTCGGTTTCGATGCGCATGTTTTTGGCATCGATCTTGAGCGTGCGGCCACCGTCTTTGCCGCGCACCCAGCTCAGCATGCTGGGCTTGCTGTGTTGGGTCATCTCGACTTGGCTCGACATTTTCTGCACGTAGTCGTCGGGCAGGTTGAAGTTGTACAAGCGGTTCCAGCCCAGCATCATGGTCTCGTCGGTGACGAAGCTGTCTTTGGGGTCAACGATGATGACCTTGGCCGTGGGGTTGTGCTTGGCAAACCACTCTGTCATGAGCGCAGCGCGCTCGTAGGGGCCGGGCGGGCAGCGGTAGGGGTTGGGTGGCGCGGCCAGCACAAAGGTGCCGCCTTGGCGCATGCCTTGGAGCTGCTTGGCCAACAAGGCGGTTTGCTGACCCGGGATCCAACCCGAAGGCACCGATTGGTTGGCCACGGCTTCGCTGTAGCCTTCGTAAGCGCTGTACATCAGCTGAATGCCAGGCGAAACGATCAGGCGGTCATAGCCGATTTTCTTCTTGCCCAGGGTGCTGATTACCCGCGCTTGTGGGTCGAGGCCAGTCACGGTGTCGAACACAAACTCAATGCCATAGCGGCTCTTGAGGCCGTCGTAGCTCACATTCAGATCGTCCATCTTGGCGTGCTGGTTGAGCACTTCGGATGAACCGTAGGGGCGCACATAGACCGGGTTCTTTTCGATCACGGTCACGCGCAGTTGCGGGTTGAACAGCTTGAGGTATTTGGCGGCGGTGGCACCACCGACACCGCCACCGACGATGACGATGTGGGCGGCGTTGTTGGCAAATGCCAAGCTGGGTGCAGCGGCCACGGACAAGAGGCCCAAGGCCTGGGTGAGCCATTCTCGGCGAGACGTGTCGTGCGTGGGGTTCATCGTTGCGCTCCTTGTGCTTCAAAAAACGCGCCCATGCCTTTGAGGTCTTCATCACTGAAGCCCTTGGCCACGTAGCCCATCAGGGTCGCGGGGCGGCGGCCTTCGCGGAAATCGATCATGGTCTTGACGAATTGGCCAGCGGGCATGCCCGCAAGCGGCGCAAACGATTCGTCGCCCAACTGGCCGTTGGTGCCGTGGCACGCCGCGCAGCTGTGGGCCATGGTGCTGGCCGGCACGGGCGCGCTGTTGGGCACGGGTGCTGGCGCAGGGGCGGCGGCGTTTTGTGCCAAGGCACGCGCGGTCAGAGAGGCCACCACGGTGGCGCTCAGGGCGATCATCACGCTCCAAGCCACCACGGTGCGGCGCGTGCCGCGCGGCAAGGCGCGGACGGGGGTTTGCTTTGTGTTCATGTGTTCACTCCAGGGCGATCAACGCGCCCAGACCCAAAAACCGATGGCGAAATACGCCACCGTCCAGGCCACCAACAGACTCACCGACCATTGGCCCATGCGGGTCACCGCGGGGCTGGGGGTGTAGACACCGTCTTTGTGTTGACCGGCTTGCCACGCCACGGTGAGCAAGTAAGCCAGCGTGGTGCCGCCGATCACCGCAAAGGTGACGAAGAACAAGACCGTGCTGTACCAGTCCATGTTGATGCGGTAGTCCATCGCGTCGTAACCGTGGCTGCCCAAGAGCGTGACGAAGCGCAGCACTTCACGCGCCGCACCGACCACGATCAAAGCCACCGCACCGGCGCCAAACACGGCATAGCCCCAGACACCACGGTCCAGGCGTGCGCGCAAAGCCAGGGGCATGGCCACCACGGCCAACAAGGCCGCCACGGCCAGCCACATCCACACGGAGCCGGCGAACCACTGCATTTTTTCGGGCAGGGTCATCATCCAAGCCGCGCCGATCAGCACACTGACCACACCGCCGATGACCATCAAGCGCTGGGCCAAGCTCAGCACAAAACCCAAATACGCCGCGTCGGTTTCTTTGGCGCCTTGCAGGTAGCGGCGGTAGGCCAACAACCAGGCACCGGTGACGGGCGCGGACAAAGCGATGAAGAACAAGAAACGCGCCATGTGCCACTGGTGCAAGCTGTGGCCGCTGGGGTCAATCTGACCACCGGGGGCGTACCACTCGATCCAACGCTCGGGGTAGAACATCTGGTTGCTCAAGCTGTGCACGATGAAGCCCACCGCCAACAAGAGCACGATGGACAAGACCATCCAATAGCCACCACGGCCACCGTCGGCCACGATGTCGTGGTTCTTCCAGTAGAAGGCGTACATGGCGATGTAGCCACCGATGAGCAAGACGATGAAGCCGATCACCCACCAAGCCGACAAAACGTTGGACGTGTACCAGAAGGGGTCGTAGACCACCTGCACGAACAGCAGCGGGGCCACACCGATCACGATGGCCACCGAGACGGCGATCTTGGCGGTCACGAGCATGGCGCTGGCCAAGCGGCGCCATTTCACATCGGCTTGGAAGGCGCCGCGCAAGGTCAACGTGGCCGCACCGAGCATGACCTGCACCGCTGCGATGTGCAGGGCGAAGGTGAGCACACCCAAGATCAGGAAGATCACCGGGTGCGAAGGCACACCCGCTTGATCGCGCAAGGCGTAGAGCATTTCAGGGGTCATGGGTTTACTCCTTGGCCTGCACCGCTTGCACTGAGGCGAGTGGCTTGGCAATGGACTGGATGAAGGCGGCCAAGGCACGCGCTTCGACGTCGTTCAACGGCACCTGGGGCATGTACAAGGTGTTGCCACCCGACAAAGCGGCTTGCAAGTACGTGGCGACGTCGGCTTCGCTGTGGGTGCCCACAAAGTATTGGGCCAAGGGACGCATGCCGGTGCTGGAAAGCGAGTGGCAGTTCGAGCAAGTGGCCAAGGCCAAAGCACGACCGGCTTCCACGCGGTTGGCGTCCGTCACGGTGCGCAGGTGCTCGGGCATGAACACATGGGTCTTCAAGAAACCGTGGGCTTCGATGGTCGGGATCTCGGACTTCACGCCCATGCCGGGCACGTCGCGACCCACGACTTGGTTGGAGTAGACGTACTGACCGGCCACCCAAGGCTTGCGGATGGACTCGCGCGCCACCTCTTCGGGCCACAGGCCAAAGACCAAAATCACCACCGTCATCACACCGGCCAAGCCCGAGACGATGGCCCGGGGCTGCACCAAGGTGAGCAAGAAGTAAGCGATGGTGCCGCCCACTGCGGCCATCAAGGCCATGGGGAAGTGCGCGGGCAAGCGGTTTTCCAACACCACTTCAGCGGTTTCGGGCAAGGTGGCCAAGTACCACTGCAGCATGAGCGCGCCAATGACCGCAGCGGCCATGCCCAGCACGGCCAACTGGCGGCCGATCTGTTTTTTCACCGCCAGGTCTTTGAAGCTACCGACCACAATGCCACCCACCACGGCGGTGATGGTGAACATAAAGGCCGTGCGCATGCCCAGCTGCGCAAAGGTGTTGGGGCCAAAGAAGGCGTTGAGCACACCACCGGTCTCGGTCCAGTTGGCGTTGCCCGGCCACATCATGAAGCTCAAGATGCCCACGATCACCAACATGGTGGTGTAGGAGGTCAAGCCAAAGATCACGGCGATGCGGGTGTGGGTTTTGACGTCGATGCGACCTGCCAAATAGACCAGCATGTAGACGCCCACCACCTCGATCACAAAGAACACCCACTCGGTGGCCCACATCCACACAAAACTGTGGATCAGCGCCGAGATCCCGCGCGGGCTGGCCACCGTGGTGGCGAACCAAATGCCGGGGCCGGTGATGGAGCCCAAGACGTAACTGAACACCAGCAAGAACAGGCCGTAGCGCCTGATGAATTCGAGCAACTCGGGTTTGTTGTGGCGGTGTGCGTGGTTGGCCAACCAAGCAAAGAAGATGGCCGCGCCGACCGAGGTGTGTGAGAACAGCACGTGGATGGTGGCAATCAAGCCCACCACCCAACCACTGCCCACGCCCGGTTCGAACCAAGTGGGGTAAAGACCGATCATGTGTGAGACGTCCCAAAGTTGAGTACTCGTGTTGAAGCATTAAACGTGCCGAGTCGTTTAGCTTGCCTTCTCAAGCGCGCAAAGGGTAGGCGTGTTGGTTGACTGTCAAAATTGGCGGTCAATTGGGTGATTTGGCAGTTACTTTGGCATATTCATCTGAATGAGAGGTTCGCACCCGAATACGTTAAGCCATTGCTTAATTAATCGATTGCCAATATTGAATTGTCCTGAGCCTCAGACCTTTTTAAAGTGGAGCCCTTCTTCCTCACGAAGGGCTCCACCCCATGCTCCAAGCACTGATCTTTGATGTCGACGGCACCTTGGCCGACACCGAAATGGCCCATTTGGCAGCGTTCAACCACGCCTTTGCAGAGATGGGGATGGACTGGCGCTGGGATGTGCCGCTGTACACCCGCTTGTTGGCCGTCTCAGGCGGCAAAGAGCGCATCAAGGCGTATTGGCAAACCCTGGGGACCCAGCCCAAGGACATCACGGGTGCGGGCATGCAGGAGACGATTGATCACCTGCACGAGATCAAGACCGCCGCTTACGAGCAAGCCGTGCAAGACGGTGCGGTGCAGATGCGCCCCGGGGTGCTGGCGCTGCTGTCAGCGGCCAGTGCGGCGGGGCTCAGGCTGGCCATTGCCACCACCACCTCGCCCGTCAACATCGCGGCTTTGCTGCGACAAGCCATCGGTCCAGATTGGAAGTTGAATTTCTCGGTCATCGAAGACGCTTCGACTGCACCGCGCAAAAAACCCGATCCGATGGTCTACCAGCAAACCCTGTCCCGCCTTGGGCTTGCGCCAGAGCATTGCCTGGCGTTTGAGGATTCCGAAAACGGTCTGCACGCCGCTGTGGCCGCAGGTTTGTCAACGGTCATCACCCCCAACGATTTCACTGCCGATCACGATTTCAAAGGCGCATTGCGCATTGTCCCCAGCCTCGATGGCGTGGGGCTGGCGCAGTTGCGTGAATGGCACCAATCCGCTTTCAAGGCCACCGCATGAGCACCGTCCGCATTGCCCCCTCCATCTTGTCCGCCGACTTTGCCCGTTTGGGCGAAGAGGTCCGCGCCATTGAAGCCGCAGGCGCGGATTGGGTGCACTTTGACGTAATGGACAACCATTACGTGCCCAACCTCACCATTGGCCCGTTGGTGTGCGAGGCGATCCGCCCGCATGTCCAGATCCCGATCGATGTGCATTTGATGGTCGAGCCCGTAGATGCGCTGGTGCCCTTGTTTGCCAAGGCCGGGGCCAACATCATCACCTTTCACCCCGAAGCCAGCCGCCATGTGGACCGCACTTTGCAAATGATCCGCGACCACGGCTGCAAAGCGGGCCTGGTGTTCAACCCGGCTACGCCGCTGGAGTGGATGGACCATGTGATGGACCGCTTGGACGTGGTCTTGCTCATGAGCGTCAACCCTGGTTTTGGTGGCCAAAAATTCATCCCCTCGACCTTGCCCAAGCTGCAAGCGGCCCGCCAGCGCATCAACACCCATGTGGCCCGGGGTGGTCAGCCCATCGTGCTGGAGGTGGACGGCGGCGTGAAGACCGACAACATCGCCCAGATCGTGGCGGCCGGTGCCGACACCTGCGTGGCGGGCAGCGCCGTGTTCGGTGCGCCCGACGCCGATGGGGGCTATCGGGGTGTGATGCAAGCCCTCAAGCAAGCCGCTGTGCCTTGAATTGAATTCCGAATTCCAGAATTTTTAAAACTTCAGAGAGTGTTGACCCCATGTCCTTGAGCCCCCGCACCACACCCACCTTGACGCAGTACCTGATCGAAGAGCGTCGCCGTTATCCCGATGCCAGTGGTGACTTCAATGCCCTGATTTTGGATGTGGCCATGGCCTGTAAAGCCATCGCCAAATCGGTCGCCTACGGCGCTTTGGCCGACATGTATGGCAACCACGCGGCTGATGCAGGCGGCAGCATCAACGTACAAGGCGAGACTCAGAAAAAGCTGGACGTGGTGAGCAATGAATTGTTCATTCGCATGAACGAGTGGGGCGGTCATTTGGCGGGCATGGCCTCTGAAGAAATGGATTTGCCCTATGACATTCCAGCGCAACACCCCCGGGGCAAATACCTGCTGGTTTTTGATCCGCTGGATGGCTCCAGCAACATCGATGTGAACGTGTCGGTGGGTAGCATTTTCAGTGTGCTGCGTGCACCGGATGCCACCGCCGAAGGCGGGCCTTTGACCGAGGCTGATTTCTTCCAGCCGGGAACCCGCCAGATTGCTGCCGGTTACGCCTTGTATGGCCCCACCACCATGTTGGTGCTCAGTGTGGGCAATGGCGTGGCGGGTTTCACGCTGGACCCGGTGATGGGCGAGTTCATGCTGACGCACCCCGAATTGCGCGTGCCCGAAGACACCCAAGAGTTCGCCATCAACGCCTCCAACAGCCGCTTTTGGGAAGCCCCGGTCAAGCGCTATGTGGACGAATGCCTGGCCGGTAAAACCGGCCCGCGTGGCAAGGACTTCAACATGCGCTGGATCGCCTCCATGGTGGCCGAAGCCCACCGCATTCTGATGCGCGGCGGTGTGTTCATGTACCCCCGTGACACCAAAGATCCGAGCAAGCCCGGCCGTCTGCGCCTGCTGTACGAGGCCAATCCAGTCGGCTTCATCATGGAACAAGCCGGTGGACGCGCCAGCACGGGACAGGTGCCCATGTTGAGTGTGCAGCCCACCAGCTTGCACCAGCGCATTGGCCTGGTGTTTGGCTCCAAAAACGAGGTCGAGCGCATCGAGCGTTACCACGCCGAGCCGCCCAAGCAAGACAGTTTTGCACCGCTGTTTGCCGAACGCAGCCTGTTCCGGGACTGAGCCCGATTTCAAAACGATTGAAAAAACAACAAGGAGATTCCCATGTCTGAACGCCACCCCATCATCGCCATCACCGGTTCTTCGGGCGCAGGCACCTCAACGGTGACACGCACGTTCTCGAACATCTTCCGCCGCGAAGGCGTGAAAGCGGCCATCATCGAAGGCGACAGCTTTCACCGCTTTGACCGCAAAGAAATGAAGCAACGTGGCGCTGAAGCTGAAAAAGATGGCAACAAACATTTCAGCCATTTCAGCGCCGAGAACAACCTGTTTGGCGAAATTGAAAATCTGTTTCGCACCTACGGCGCCACGGGTCAGGGCAAGTCACGCAAATACCTGCACAACGCCGAAGAGGCCGCGCCTTATCAACAAGACCCCGGCACGTTCACACCCTGGGAAGACTTGCCGAACGACACCGACATGCTGTTTTACGAGGGCTTGCACGGCGCCGTGGTCACGCCCGAGCACAACATCGCGCAGCACCCCGACTTGCGCGTGGGTGTGGTGCCCGTCATCAACCTCGAATGGATTCAGAAACTCTGGCGTGACAAGCATCAGCGCGGCTACAGCACAGAGGCCGTGACCGACACCATCTTGCGCCGCATGCCCGACTATGTGAACTACATCGTGCCGCAGTTTGAGCACACGCATGTCAATTTCCAACGAGTGCCTTTGGTCGACACCTCCAACCCCTTCATTTCGCGCGACATTCCGTCGGCCGATGAAAGCGTGGTGGTGATCCGTTTTGCCAACCCCAAAGGCATCGACTTTCCCTACTTGCTCAACATGATCAATGACTCTTGGATGAGCCGTGCCAACACCATCGTGGTGCCCGGGGGCAAGATGGAAATCGCCATGCAGCTGATCTTCACGCCTTTTGTCTGGCGGATGATGGAGCGCCGTAAACGTGCGCTGGGTCAGGTTTGAAGCGGAGAAAAAGCCCATGAACACCGTTGAAAAACACCCCACTCCCGAGATGGCGCGCCGCATGGCCAACGCCGTGCGCATGCTGGCCGTTGACGCCGTCGAAGCCGCCAAGTCTGGCCACCCCGGTGCCCCTATGGGCATGGCCGACATCGCCGAAGTGCTGTGGAACCGGCACCTGAAACACAACCCACTCAACCCGCAATGGGCTGACCGCGACCGTTTTGTGTTGTCCAACGGCCACGGCTCCATGCTGATTTATGCCTTGCTGCACCTGACAGGTTACGACCTGCCTTTGGATGAGCTGAAAAAGTTCCGCCAACTGCACAGCAAGACCCCTGGCCACCCTGAAGTGGACATCACGCCTGGCGTGGAAACCACCACCGGCCCACTGGGCCAAGGCATCACCAACGCCGTGGGCATGGCGCTGGCCGAAAAGCTGCTGGCCGATGAATTCAACCGCGAAGAAGACGGTCAGCGCCTGGACATCGTGGACCACATGACCTATGTGTTCCTGGGCGATGGCTGCCTGATGGAAGGCATCAGCCACGAGGCTTGTTCGCTGGCGGGCACCTTGCGCCTGTCCAAACTGGTGGCGCTGTACGACGACAACGGCATCTCGATCGATGGCCATGTGGAAGGCTGGTTCACGGACGACACGCCCAAGCGCTTTGAGGCCTATGGCTGGAACGTGATCGCCAAGGTGGATGGGCATGACCCGCAAGCGGTCAACGCCGCCATCGAAGCGGCCAAGGCGCAAGCCCACAGTGCGAACGGCAAACCCACGCTGATTTGCTGCCAAACCGTGATCGGCATGGGTTCACCCAACAAAGCGGGCACCCACGATGTGCACGGCGCAGCGCTGGGCGCTGCCGAAGTGGCCGCCACCCGCGAAGCGCTGAACTGGCCTTACGCGCCCTTTGAAGTGCCTGCCGATGTGGCCACTGCATGGGATGCCCGGGCCAGTGGCACACGGGCCGAAAGCCAATGGCGGGAGCGCTTTGCCACCTATCAAAGTCGCTACCCGGAAGAGGCGGTTGAATTTGAGCGTCGCATGAAAGGCGACTTGGGTGAGGCCTACGCCCAGGGGCTGGCAAAAGCTTTGGCGGCCATCGTGGCCAAACCCGATGCCGTGGCCACCCGCAAAGCCAGCCAAAATGCGCTCGATGTGTTGGCCCCCTTGTTGCCCGAGTTTTTTGGCGGCAGCGCCGACCTGACGGGCTCCAACCTGACCAACTTCAAAACTTGTACCAAAGCGGGCCGCGACACCTGGGGCAACCACCTCTCGTATGGCGTGCGCGAGTTTGGCATGGCCGCCATCATGAACGGCATGGCGCTGCATGGGGGATACATCCCTTATGGCGGCACATTCCTGACGTTCTCGGACTATTCGCGCAATGCCATCCGCATGGCAGCGCTCATGAAAAAGCGCGTGATCCATGTCTTCACGCACGACTCGATTGGGTTGGGCGAAGACGGCCCCACGCACCAAAGCGTGGAGCATGTACCCAGCTTGCGCATCATCCCGGGGCTGGATGTGTGGCGCCCCGCCGATGGCTTGGAAACGGCTGTGGCCTGGGCCTGTTCGGTGGAACGCCGCGATGGCCCGAGCGCTTTGGCGCTGTCGCGCCAGAACCTGCCGCAGTTGTTGACCGACGCCGCCGATGCGGCCAAGGTGCGCCAAGGCGGCTACATCCTGAGCGACATGCCGGGGGCCCAAGCCATCATCGTGGCCACAGGGTCCGAGACCTCTTTGGCCATGAAAGCGCAAGCCGAACTGGCCACCCAAGGCGTGGCCACACGGGTGGTGTCCATGCCCTGCACCAATGTGTTTGACCGGCAAAGCGAGGCTTACCAGGACATGGTCTTGCCGTTGGGTTTGCCCACCGTGGCGGTGGAAGCCGCGCACCCGGATTTTTGGCGCAAATACGTGGGCCGTACCGGCATGGTGATTGGTATGAACAGCTTTGGTGAGTCGGCTCCGGCCCCTGCTTTGTATGCGCACTTTGGCATCACCACCGAGCGCGTGTGTGAAGCGGTACGCACCCTGGTGCATCGCCACACCCACCGCCAGGCTCAAGCTCTGCCCGCGCACATCGTGCCTTCCGACAATTGAGATGCCAGCCCACTGGAAAGAGAAAAAATGCCAACACCACAAGCCTATTTTTTTGACCTCGACGGCACCTTGGTCGAGACCGCGCCCGAAATCGCCGACGCAGTGAACGACACCTTGCGCTATTTCGATTGGCCCGAGGTATCACAACAGCAAGTCAACGACTGGATCGGTCACGGCACCAAAGAGCTGTTGATTCAGGCGCTGGCCAGCGTCACCCAGACCCCGGTGGCCGCCGTGCGGCAAGGGGCTGACCTGAAGCAGGCGCTGCCGATTTTTGACCGCTACTACCAAGACCGTTGTGGCACACGCAGCAACCTGTACCCACAGGTGCGCGAAGTGCTCGCGGCGCTGCGTACGCGAGGCTGCAAGCTGGCGGTGGTGACCAACAAGGAAGGCCGCTACACCGACACGGTGCTGCGCGTACACGGGCTTCATGAGGCCTTTGATGTGGTGGTCAGCGGCGACACCTTCCCAGTCAAAAAGCCCGATCCCACCAGCGTGGTGGACTGCTTGAAGCGTTGGGACCTGAAGGCCACACAAGCCCTGTTTGTGGGGGACTCGTCGATCGACGCTGCAACTGCTCGCAATGCGGGTGTGCCCGTCTGGTTGCTGCCCTATGGCTACAACATGGGCGAGTCGGTGCACACGTGCTCACCTGACCGCGTCATTGAGGATTTTTCGGCGCTGTTGTGAAGCATGTGCCGGGCCATCTTGCCTTGATTTTTATTTTGAACTGAAAGACAGAGAAAGAGAGAACTTTTCATGACCATTCGCATCGGTATCAACGGATTTGGCCGCATCGGCCGCATGGTGTTTCGCGCCGTCACGCAAGAAGCTGAATTCAAAGACATTGAAGTCGTTGCGATCAACGACTTGCTCGAGCCCGACTACTTGGCTTACATGTTGCAGTTTGACTCGGTGCACGGCCGCTTCGATGGCTCTGTGGCCGTTGACGGCAAAGACCTCGTGGTCAATGGCAAAAAGATCCGATTGACCGCTGAGCGTGACCCCGCCAACCTCAAGTGGGGCGACGTGGGTGTAGACGTGGTGGTGGAAGCCACTGGCTTCTTCTTGACCGGTGACACCTGCCAAGCACACATCAATGCGGGCGCGAAAAAAGTGGTGCAGTCTGCGCCTTCCAAAGACGACACCCCCATGTTCGTCTACGGCGTCAACCACAGCAGCTACGCAGGCCAAGCCATTGTGTCGGCCGCGTCTTGCACCACCAACTGTTTGGCTCCTGTGGCCAAGGTGCTCAACGACAACTTCGGCATCAAACGCGGTTTGATGACCACGGTACACGCCGCCACTGCCACCCAAAAAACCGTGGACAGCCCTTCGAGCAAAGACTGGCGCGGTGGCCGCGGCATCTTGGAAAACATCATTCCCTCCAGCACTGGTGCGGCCAAGGCTGTGGGCGTGGTCTTGCCTGAGCTGAACAAAAAGCTCACCGGCATGGCCTTCCGTGTGCCGACCTCCGACGTGTCGGTGGTGGACTTGACGGTCGAGCTGAACAAAGAAGCCAGCTACGACGACATCTGCAAGGCCATGAAAGCCGCCTCCGAAGGTGCACTCAAAGGCGTGTTGGGTTACACCACCGACAAGGTCGTGTCCACCGACTTTCGCGGTTGTTCCATGCCCTCCATTTTTGATGCCGACGCGGGCATCGCTTTGGACAAGACCTTTGTCAAGGTTGTGGCATGGTACGACAACGAGTACGGCTACACCTGCAACATGATGCGCTTCGTCAAGCACGTCGGCACCCATTGATCGGGAGGCAGACATGCATTTCCTGCGATTTTCTGATGTGTGCGCCAACGGCTTTGCCGCCGGCAAGCGCGTGTTCATCCGAGCCGATCTGAACGTGCCGCAAGCCGACGACGGCAGCATCACCGAAGACACCCGCATCCGCGCCAGCGTGCCTTGCATCCAGATGGCATTGGATGCCGGTGCGGCCGTGATGGTCACGAGCCACTTGGGCCGCCCGACCGAGGGTGAGTTCAAGCCCGAAGATTCGCTGGCCCCTGTGGCCAAGCGACTGAGCGAGTTGCTCGGCCGCGACGTGCCGCTGGTGGCCAACTGGGTCGGCGGTGTGGACGTGCAGCCCGGCCAAGTGGTCTTGCTCGAGAACTGCCGCGTCAACAAAGGCGAGAAGAAAAACGACGAAGCCCTGTCGCGCCAAATGGCCGCGCTGTGCGATATCTATGTGAACGATGCCTTTGGCACCGCGCACCGCGCCGAGGGCACGACCCACGGCATCGCTCGCTTTGCGCCCATCGCCAGCGCCGGCCCTTTGCTGGCCGCTGAGATGGACGCGATTTCCAAAGCTTTGGCCGCGCCCAAACGCCCACTGATTGCCATCGTGGCGGGCTCCAAGGTGAGCACCAAGCTGACCATTTTGCAAAGCCTGGCCAAGAACGTGGACGGTTTGATCGTGGGTGGCGGGATCGCCAACACCTTCATGCTGGCCGCCGGCCTGAAGATCGGCAAGAGCTTGGCCGAGCCCGACTTGGTGGGCGAGGCCACAGCGGTCATCGCCGCCATGAAGGCACGCGGTGCCGAGGTGCCGATCCCGACCGATGTGGTGACGGCCAAGACTTTCAGCCCCGACGCGGTGGCCACGGTCAAGCGCGCCACGGACGTGGCCGACGACGATCTGATCCTGGACATCGGCCCAGAGACCGCCGCCAAACTGGCCGCGCAACTCATGAAGGCCGGCACCATCGTGTGGAACGGCCCCGTGGGGGTGTTCGAGTTCGCGGCCTTCGAAGGCGGCACCAAAGCCATTGCAGACGCCGTGGCCCAGTCCAGTGCGTTCAGCATTGCTGGTGGTGGCGACACCTTAGCGGCGATCGCCAAGTACGGCATCGAGAATGACGTGGGCTACATCTCCACGGGCGGCGGCGCTTTCCTCGAGGTGCTCGAAGGCAAAACCTTGCCTGCGTTTGAGATTTTGAGTCAGCGCACGGCAGCAGAATGAGTTGCTGAACACTGTAGTTTTTATTTTTTTGGAGAATTTTCATGGCATTGGTTTCATTGCGCCAGGTACTCGACCACGCGGCCGAGTTTGGCTACGGCATTCCCGCTTTCAACGTCAACAACCTCGAACAGGTGCAGGCCATCATGGAGGCGGCGCAAGCCACCGACAGTCCAGTCATCTTGCAAGCTTCTGCCGGGGCCCGCAAATACGCGGGTGAGGCGTATTTGCGCCATTTGGTGCTGGCCGCCATTGAGACGCACCCTGACATTCCGGTGGTCTTGCACCAAGACCACGGCGCCACGCCCGCGCAGTGCCAGCAGTCCATCCGTTCGGGCTTTTCGAGTGTGATGATGGACGGCTCGCTCATGGCCGACGCCAAGACGCCCGCCAGCTACGAGTACAACGTGGGTGTGACACAAAAAGTCTGCGAGATGGCCCATGCTGTGGGCGTGTCGGTCGAGGGCGAATTGGGATGCCTCGGCTCTTTGGAAACCGGCGAAGCGGGTGAGGAAGACGGTGTGGGTGCCGAAGGCAAACTCAGCCACGACCAGATGCTGACCGACCCAGAACAGGCCAAGGATTTTGTGGCCCAAACCGGTGTGGATGCGTTGGCCATTGCGATTGGCACCAGCCATGGCGCGTACAAGTTCACCCGACCACCTACAGGCGACATCTTGGCCATGGACCGCATTGCTGCCATTCACGCGGCCATTCCCAACACCCACTTGGTGATGCACGGCAGCTCCAGCGTGCCGCAAGAGTGGTTGCAGATCATTCGCCAATATGGCGGCGACATCAAGGAAACCTATGGTGTGCCAGTTGAAGAGATCGTGCGTGGCATCCAAAGCGGTGTGCGCAAGGTCAATATCGACACCGACATCCGTTTGGCCATGACCGGTGCCATGCGCCAGGTGTTTGCACAACAGCCTTCGGAGTTCGATCCACGCAAAGCTTTGGCCGCTGCGAAAAAAGCGGCAGCGGGCATTGTGAAGGCCCGTTTTGAGGCTTTTGGCTGCGCTGGCCAGGCCCACAAAATCCGCCCTGTCAACCTCGATACCATGGCCGCTCGTTACACGGCATGAGACAGATCAATGCGAATGAAGTGATTTCTTATACAGTTAAATGATCGTGGTTAAGGGTGTGTTTGGTACTCACATCCTGATTGGGGGGCTCTGTCACAGGAGCCCCCTTTTTTTACAAAGTCCCCAATGCCGCCAGCAGCAAGTCAACCCAGGCGCTTGCGCGCGGTCAGACCCAGCAGACCCGACATGCCCTGGTGTCCTGTGCCTTCGTTGATCTCGGCCTCGTAAGTGCGCAGGTCCAGGATGTCCAGTTCGCCAAAGGCGTCCAGCATCAGGGATTCGTCATACAGGTGCGCCAATTTGCCGGGGCCGCCCGTGTTGAAGTCCAGCTGGCGCGGCGTGTAGCCCTGGATGATCAGGGTGCCACCGGGCTTGAGGCTGCTGAGCATGCGCGCAAACAGGGCAGCCCGCTCCTCGGGTGTGGCGAACTGAAAAAAGATGCCCACCAAGTTGTCGTAATGCGCAGGCTGCCAGTCAAACGACTGCCAGTCGCTGCAAACAAAGTTCACGGCCACTTGACGGTTTTGGGCCAAAGCATGGGCTTTGCGGATGGCATTGTCCGAAAAATCAAAGGCGTCGACCTGCAGGCCTTGTTGCGCCAACCACACGCCGTTTCGGCCCTCGCCATCGGCCACGGCCAGCGCGTTGCCGGGTGACAGGTGCGCCGCTTGGGATAACAAATACGCATTGGGCGCTTCGCCAAAGACATAGTGCTCGGCAGCAAAGCGTTGGTTCCAGGTTTGTTGGGGGTTGTTGAATGTACTCATGGGGGTTTCCTTCCTGCGGCAAGGCTACCAGAACCTACACCGCCATGTGCCACTGAAACACCGAGTTGGGGGCCTTGGGCAGCAGGGGGGTGGCCAGGGGTTTGAACTTGAAGCGGTTGATGACAGGTGTTTCAACGTGTGTTTGAAGTGACTGCACAGGTACAAAATCGGACAAAGCAGCCTGGCTCAGCGTGTCGACGATCACCTTTTCAAGTCCCCACTCGTAGTCAGCAGCCTCAATGGCTTGTTCATCGCCGCCTTGTTGAGTCAGGGTGGGTTCAAAAACAGACGCGATGTCCCACATCGTGATCAGCGCCAGGTCGCCCCGGATTTCATAGCCGCCGCCCGGGCCTTTGCGTGACGTCACGATTTGATGGTCTTTGAGCGGTTTGAGGATGCTTTCCAAATTGGAGACGGACAGATGCAGCCGCTGGGCCAATTCGGTCGTGGAGACGCGGCCCAAGTTTTGCTGCGCAGCGATGAATACGCACACATCCATGGCGTTGATGGTTTTGTTTGAGATCATGTGTTGAACCCCCAGTGAGGAGAATTTTGCGGCCAATAACTCCTCAGATCTATGGTTTTTTGGTTTTTTAGAGTATTTCGACATAAGATCTACGCAATACCTGAACAAAGAAAGCCTCTGTGCCCCACATTCCCAGCGCTCAGTCACCGCTCTACCGCATCGGTGCCGTCTCCAAGGCCACCGACATTCCGGTCTCCACCCTGCGCATTTGGCAAACACGGTATGGGGCGTTCACCCCCGTCAAGTCCGAGGGCAACCAGCGCCTGTTTGCCGAACACGATGTGTCCAAGGCACTTTTGCTCAAACAGCTGTCGGCTGCGGGGCATGGCATTGGCAGCATTGCCCGTCTGGATCTGACCCAGTTGCGCCAGTTGTGCCACCCTGACCATCAAGCGCAGGCCCCTCAGGCCTTGGCCCAGCCCGTGTGTTTGGCGGTGGTGGGTTTGGGCTTGGCCAACCGCATCGAGTCACGACAATTTGCTGCCGTGTTGAGCCAGCACCGCATCCAAGTCACCGATGTGCTCGATGATTTGGCCGCTGCGCGTCAAGCGCCTTTGTCAGACAAGCCGCAAGTGCTGCTGATCAAGGTCAACTCCTTGCAAGACTCGGTGTTCGAGTCGATCCAGGCGCTGGTGCAGCGCCAGCCGTTTGCGCAGACCATCGTGCTCTACCACTTCGCACCCGACAAGATCGTGCAAAACATGAAGCTGGCGGGTTTGACGGTCCGCCGTGACCCGATCTCGGACAGCGAGCTGGCCGAATTGCTGCAGTCGATTTTGTTTGTGGACCGCGACCGGGCCCAAGCTTATGGTCACCAGGGCTCGGTGATTGCCGGACGTAAATACTCGGACGACACCTTGCGGCGCGTGGCGGGCATTTCCACCAATGTCTTGTGCGAGTGCCCCAAGCACGTGGCCGAGCTGATCGCGCAGCTGGCCAGTTTTGAGGCCTACAGCCAGGAGTGCCTGAACAAGAACACCGAAGACGCCCATCTGCATTCGTATTTGCGCGCCATCTCCGGCTCCGCCCGCAGCTTGTTTGAAAACGCTCTCGAAAAAATCGCGCAACACGAGGGCATTGATTTGCGTGAAGCCGCCCCGCTAAACGCGCCGGGCCAAGACCACCGCAGCCGCTGAGCCCGAGCCGACCACCACACACCACAGGCGCAGCAGCCAGGGGGTGTGCGAGCCTGCCAGGGCTGCGGCTTCGTCGCGGTGGTGCTGTTCGTCGGCTTGGCAGCGCAGCAGTAAAGGGAGCAGGCCTTCGGGGCCGCCGTGCACCTGCAGGTGGTCTATTTGCTGTTGGTAATGCACATCCACAAAGGTCTCGACCGCGGCGATGGTGCCGTACACGGCGCGGCGGCCGAACAGCGCGGGCAGCGCCCCGGTCAGCCAACCCGCCAAGCGCCAAGGCAGCAGCAAGCGACTCGGGGAGTAAGCGGGCAACCAAGATTCGAGCAGTCGCAGGTGTTCGGCTTCGGTGTCGCCGTGTTCTTTGGCAAAGGCCAGCAACTCGGCATCTTTGCGCCAGCGGGCCACGGCCCTGATGCCCTGGTAGATGTAGACGGCCCCAGTCTCGCCCGCGTGATCGGAGCGCAGTTCGCGCACCATGTGCCGAGACAGTTGGCTAGAGAGTGCTTGAGTGTGTGCTGGCAGATTCACGGCATGTCTTTGTTGTCGGTCTTGTCTGGATCTGGATCTGGATCGCATCCTATAGGTCAAGCTGTGACCTTGGACCACTGGGGCCCATTGGGTTGAATCGGAACGGAGATTTCCCGAAAGGTTTTGCCTTTTCGAGGTCACTGAGGGTCAACCGAGGTGGAAATATAATTTGCCGCTGATATAAACGAAGGTCATTGAATGTCTACAAGCTTGAAGCGTTTTTTGTGTGGGATCACGATTGTTCTGGGATTGCAAGCTTGTAGCCCTGAAGTGGCACTACCCAACGTATCTCTGGAGCAAGCCCGTGCCGAGTACGAGGCGGGCAAGGTGTTGATGATCGACATCCGTGAGCCCCAAGAGCACGCCACGGGTGTGGCACAAGGCGTGGTCTTGCTGCCGATGAGCCAGGTGGCGCAGCGCGTGGCCGAGATCCCGAAGCAAGCCGACCAACCAGTTTTGTTGATCTGCAACACCCAAAACCGCTCGCGTGCCGTGACCGAAGCCCTGCAAGAGCAAGGCTTCACCAACATCCGTTATGTCAACGGCGGCATGAGCGAGTGGGCCAAGCGCGGCTGGCCCATGGTCAAGCCGCAAGATTTGGTAGGACCGTCCAAATCTTGATGTAGAGCAAATTGGGATTTCAGTGGCGGATATAAACTGAGACTTATATAAGGCCTTTGGGTGCATCCCAATGCACCGGGTCTGGGTTCAGTTTGTCGTCTCCGTTTGAAAGGTAAGTCCCATGAGTACGTTTGACCACCCCGGCTTGATGCAAGACATCAACGAGTGCCTGGTGCCTTTTCGCAAAAGCCAGCCCGATGCGATGAAAGGTTTTGGCCAATTGGCCCAGGCGGCCATGGCCGAGGGCGCATTGAGTACCAAACACAAGGAACTGATGGCTTTGGCCATTGGTGTGACGCAGCGCTGCTCGGGTTGCATCGGTTTTCACGTCAAAGCCTTGATCAAACTCGGGGCCACACGAGCCGAGTTGGAGGAAATGCTGGCGGTCTGTGTGTACATGGGCGGCGGTCCGGCCTTGATGTATGCCGCAGAAGCCGTGAAGGCCTGGGATGACCTGCAAGTGCCGCAGGGCTGAACCATGAGTGAAAACTGATCTCTGTCACGCTGACCCAGCAGCACGATTACCGTTTTGACATCCGTTTTGACGACAGCATGCCGGTGCTGACCAGCGACGAGCCCGCGCCATTGGGCACGGGTTTGGGGCCATCGCCCGTGCAGTTGCTGTGTGCTGCAGTGGGCAATTGCCTGAGCGATTCACTGCTGTTTGCCTTGCGCAAATTCAAGCAAGCGCCCGAGCCTTTGCGCTGCGAGGTGCAAGCCCAAGTGGGCCGCAACGCAGACGGCCGCATGCGCGTGCTCGAGATGGTGGCCACTTTGCACTTGGGGGTAAGCGCCGCCCAACTTGAGCAGCTCGAACGTGTGCTGGGTCAGTTTGAAGGCTTTTGCACGGTGACCCAAAGCGTGGGGCAGGGCATCCCGATTCAGGTCAGGGTGCTCGATGCCGATGGGGTGGTGCTCAAGTCCTGAGCGGACTGCACCCTGATTTCAGGCGAACTTGGTCAGCATTTCTGCCACGTGCTCGGGCGACTGGTCGCCCTGCTCGATCATGCAGCCGACCATGGAGAAAAAGGATTTGTCGAGTGCCTTGCGGGCAGCGGCCATTTGTTGGGCGATTTTCTCGCAATCGGCATCGCCTTCGATGAGTTTTTGCAAACCCCGCAGTTGGCCCTCAATGCGGGCCAGGCGGGCGCACAGGTTTTTCTTTTTCTCGGCGTTCACGATGCGGCTCATGCAGGTCTCCTGATTGGCCCCTGATGAGATGGCGGAGCCGTTGGAGCATCATGATAGCTTTTTGCGATGAGGCTTGAAATTGGCGGGCAAGAGACGGGCCGGCAGGCGAATGGCCCAAATGCCCTGGCCATGAGCGGCGATGGGTTCAGCCCGGAGTAAACAGGGCCCGGTCGCTAGAGGTTTGTTCGTATTGCCGCGCGATGTTGGCGCAGACCAGATCGCACAGGGCGTAGATGGACGGATCGCTCACTTTGTAAAACACACTCGCGCCTCGGCTTTCGCGCTCGACAATGCCGTGTTGCGCCAGGTAAGACAGGTGGCGCGACACGTTGGCTGACGAGTAACCCGACAGTTGGGCCAATTCGCCCACGTTGTGCTCGACGTCGCGCAGCAGGTTCAGGATTTGCAGGCGTGTGGGCTCCGACAGCGCCTGAAAATAGGCGGCAATCTGTTCGAGTGCTTTGGCTGGCAGGTCTTTCATGGGCGCTCCATTACACAACAAATCTCAACAATGACGAACACTGTTTGACGTGGTGATGGAATTAATTGTATCATTGCGCATGTGCGCAAACAACCAAATGTGCAAAATCAACGGTTTGATGGAGAAGCTTGGATGAACAGACGATCAATTTTGGCTGCGGCCATGGCTTTTGCAGGCTTGACCAGCGCCCCGGTTTGGGCCAATGCCGATGCGGCAGCGGTCAAAAGTGTGGCCGCTCAAGCCAGCGCGGCGGGTGCCCAAGAGGCGAGTTTGGACGCGGTGGTCGAGGCGGTGCGCCAAGCCACTTTGTCGGCCCAGGTCCCAGGGGCCATCGTCAGTTTGAACGTGAAGGCCGGTGACAGGGTGCGTGCCGGCCAAGAATTGCTGCGCATCGACGCCAGCGCCGCCCAGCAAAATGTGGTCGGCAGCACTGCCCAGCTCGAAGCCGCACAGGCCAATTTGCGTGTGGCCAGTAAAGAGCTTGACCGCCAAAAGCAACTTTTCCAGAAGCAATACATCAGCCAAGGCGCACTCGAACGCGCTCAAGCCCAGTACGACGCAGCCCAGGCCCAGGTGCAGGCCCAGCAAGCCCAAACCCGCGCGGCCCAAACCCAGACGGGTTTCTTCAGCGTGCGTGCCCCTTTTCATGGCGTGGTGACCGATGTGCCTGTCACTTTGGGTGACATGGCCATGCCGGGCCGCCCCTTGGTGACCTTGCACGATCCCTCGGCTTTGCGCGTGAGTGCAGCCGTGCCGCAGTCGATGATTCCAGGTGTTCGCAACCAGTTGAAAGCTGTGCGTTACGAGATCGCAGGCCACACCAGCGTGGCCGCGGCCAGCGTGCAATTGCTGCCCGCAGTGGACCCGGTGACGCACACCGCACAGTTGCGCTTGGCTTTGCCTGCAGGGGTTGAGGGCTTGGTGCCCGGCATGTTCGCCCGGGTTTGGGTGCCTGGCAGCTCGGCCAGCGCTGCGGCTCAGAACGGTGCCAAGGATGCAGCCCCAGCGGGCCGCGTCTTCTTGCCGCTCACAGCCATCGTGCGCCGCGCCGAGATGACGGGGGTTTACGTGAAGGATGCACAAGGCCAACCGCGTTTGCGCCAGGTTCGCTTGGGTCGCACCACGGGGCAGACCGTCGAGGTGTTGTCGGGTGTGAGCGCGGGTGAGCAGGTGGTGACCGAACCCGCCACCCTTGGCAAGAAACTCTGAAAGCGACACCCATGAGCGAACAAAAAATGGGCATTTCGGGCCGCATCGCAGCGGCCTTCCAGAGTGCGCAGATCACGCCCTTGCTGGCGCTGGTGGCGTTTTTGCTGGGCGTGTTTGCCGTGATGGTGACGCCCCGCGAGGAAGAGCCGCAAATCAACGTGACCATGGCCAACGTGATCGCGCCTTTCCCGGGTGCGTCGGTGCGCGAAGTGGAGCAAATGGTGGCCATCCCGGCCGAGCAGGTACTCTCCAAGATCGCGGGTGTCGAGCATGTGTATTCGGTCTCTCGCCCCGGCGTGGCCATCCTGACGGTGCAGTTCAAGGTGGGTGTGCCGCGCACCGAGGCGCTGGTCAAGTTGCACGACACGATTCGCGAAAACGCCGACTGGTTGCCCACCAACTTAGGTCTGCCTGAGCCTTTGATCAAGCCCAAAGGCATCGACGATGTGCCCATCTTGTCCCTGACCTTGCACGGAAAAACCGCAGACGTGAGCGCCTTTGATCTGGAGCGCGTGGCGCACAGCATCGAGGCCGACATCAAACGCGTGCCCGGCACCCGCGATGTGGTCACCATCGGTGGCCCGCGCCGCGCGGTGTTGGTGCAGATTGACCCGCAGCGCATGAACGGCTCGGGCGTCACGGTGCACGACTTGCGCATGGCCTTGCAGTCGGCCAATTTGGGCCTGCCCGTGGGTGAATTGTTGGGTGCCAACCAGAGCGTGGCCATCGAAGCCGGCCCACACCTGACGCAAGCCAGCGACGTGGCCGAACTGGTCGTGCAAGTGGTGCAGGGCAAGCCTGTCTTCTTGAAAGACGTGGCAGACGTGAAAGACGGCCCCATGCCCGCCGAGCGTTATGTCTGGCACGGCAACAATGCCCAAAACGGTGGCGAAGAGTTCGCCGCCGTGACGCTGTCGATCACCAAAAAGTCGGGTGAAAACGCCATCGATGTGGCCAATGGCGTCAAGAGCCGTGTCGAAACGCTGCAAGGCACGGTGATCCCCGACAACGTGCAGGTGGTGGAGACCCGCAACTACGGTGAAACCGCCAACGACAAGGCACAAAAACTGATTCAGAAACTGCTGTTTGCCACCGCTTCGGTGGTGGCGCTGGTGTTCATGGCGCTGGGCCGACGCGAAGCTGCCATCGTGGGCGTGGCCGTTGTCTTGACGCTGACCGCGACCTTGTTCGCCTCTTGGGCCTGGGGCTTCACGCTCAACCGTGTGTCGCTGTTTGCCCTGATCTTTTCCATCGGCATTTTGGTGGACGACGCGATCGTGGTGGTGGAGAACATCCACCGCCAGCAGCAGCTGTACCCCGGCAAAACCATCCGCGAGATCATCCCCGGTGCGGTGGACGAAGTCGGTGGCCCCACCATCTTGGCCACCTTCACCGTGATTGCGGCCCTGTTGCCCATGGCCTTTGTGAGCGGCCTGATGGGTCCTTACATGAGCCCGATTCCAATCAATGCCAGCTTGGGCATGTTGTTGTCGTTGGCCATTGCCTTTGTCATCACGCCTTGGTTGTCGGGCATGTGGATGAAGCCGTCTGGCCATGCGCACGACGAGAATTCAACGGGTGGCGGCCACAGCGGTCTGAGCGCCAAGCTCGAACCGCTGTTCGAAAAAATCTTCAAGCCTTTGCTCGACACCCAATCGGGTGGGCGTAACCGCAAGCTTCTGGGGCTGGGTGTGGCGGGTCTGATTGCCTTGTCTTTGGTTTTGCCTGCCACGGGTCTGGTCATGCTCAAGATGCTGCCCTTTGACGACAAGTCGGAGTTTCAGGTGGTGGTGGACATGCCTGCGGGCACACCGCTTGAGAAAACCGCTGCTGTGATGCGCGAGCTGGGTGGCCACTTGGCCACCGTGCCCGAGGTCAGGCATTACCAAGCCTATGTGGGCACGGCTTCGCCCATCAACTTCAACGGTCTGGTGCGCCAGTACTACCTGCGTGCAGGCGCTGAGCTGGGTGACATCCAGGTGAATCTGGTGGGCAAATCCGAGCGCAGCGACAAGAGCCATGTGATTGCCACGCGTGTGCGTCCGGCTTTGCAAGAGATCGGTCGCAAACACGGTGCCAATGTCAAAGTGGTCGAAGTGCCACCGGGCCCCCCCGTGATGTCGCCCATCGTGGCCGAGATTTATGGGCCTGACGCCGAAGGTCGCCGCCAGGTGGCTCAGTCGGTGCGCGCCGTGTTTGAAAAGACCGAAGGCGTGGTGGACATCGACGACAGCTCGATTGCCGATGCGCCGCGCAAACTGCTGCTGGTTGACCGCCGCAAAGCGGCCGTGTTGGGCGTGTCGCAACAAGCCATCGTGACCACACTGCGTGCCGGTTTGGCGGGCGAGTCGGTGACCTATTTGCACGACGGCAGCAAGTACCCGGTGCCCGCCTTGATCCAGCTGCCTGAGACCTTGCATGGCGATCTGGACGCTTTGCTGCAGCTGGGTGTGAAAAGCGCCACAGGCAAGGTGGTGGCCATGCGCGAGCTGGTCACGGTGAGCGATACCTTGCGCGAGCAGCCCATCATTCACAAAGACATGATGCCCGTGAACTTCGTCAACGCCGACATGGCTGGCAAAGTGGACAGTCCCTTGTACGGTTTGTTCAAGATGCGTGGTGACGTGACCCAGATCATCGGCCCGGACGGTGAGCGGATTGAAGAGTACTTCATCAGCCAGCCCGACGACGCTTGGCGCGGCTACAGCATCAAGTGGGATGGCGAGTCGCAAATCACCTATGAGACCTTCCGCGACATGGGCGCAGCCTATGGTGTGGGCCTGATCCTGATCTATCTGCTGGTGGTCGCGCAGTTTGGCTCCTACCTCACGCCGCTGATCATCATGGCGCCCATTCCGCTGACCATCATTGGGGTGATGCCAGGCCACGCCTTGCTCCACGCCCAATACACCGCCACCAGCATGATCGGCATGATCGCGCTGGCGGGCATCATCGTGCGCAACTCGATCTTGTTGGTGGACTTCATCAACCTGCAAGTGAACAGCGGCATGGACTTCAAGCGGGCGATTGTGCAATCGGCCATCACCCGTGCCCAGCCCATCATGCTCACAGGCCTGGCGGCCATGATCGGTGCCTTCTTCATCTTGGATGATCCGATTTTCAATGGCTTGGCCATCTCCTTGATCTTTGGCATCTTTGTGTCCACGGTCCTGACGCTGGTCGTCATCCCCACTCTGTATTACGTGGCGTACCGCAAAAAGTTCGGCGCTTGAGTTATTTTTTCGTTCATCAACTGGAGTAAATCATCATGAAATCTTGGCAAATCGTTCGTTTGGTCGCAGGCTTTTTTGTCTTGTTGTCTTTGGCTTTGGGCGTGCAGGCCAGCCCTGTTTTTGTGAACGAGTGGTGGTTGGCTTTCACCGCTTTTGTGGGTTTGAATTTGCTGCAAAGCGCCCTGACCAAGTGGTGCTTGATGGAGACCATCTTGCGCAAATTCGGCGTCGAGTGCGGCTGCTGATCTGACCGCCATGCCCACCATGCGTTCGCCCTTGTTCAAACCCCGGCCCCTGAGCGGCTGGGTGCTGGCGGCCCTGCTGGCCACCCCTTCTGTGCAGGCTCTGGATTTGGTGAAAACCTGGGAGCTGGCGCGTGCGCACGACCCGCAAATGCAGGTGGTGGCCGCCACGCGCTCATCGGTGCAAGCCTTTGAAGCGCAAGCCCAAGCTTTGTGGCGACCTGTGCTGATGGGCAGCGCCACCGTGGGCGCCATGTCGGCCGATACCAGCACGACTGGAGCCCAGTTTTCAATGGGCGGTACAGGTGGATTCGCCACCTCGGCCAATGCGGCCACCTCCACGCGTTGGTCGCTGCAGGCCAAGCAGCCGCTCTACAGTCCCGAGCGCCAGGCTCAGCAAGCGCAGTTGAATACCGCTGCAAGCGTGGCCGAGCTGCGTGCCGACCTGGCCCAGCAACAATTCATGCTGCTCACAGCGCAAAGGTATTTCAATCTGCTGCTGGCCGAGCGCCAGGAACAGGTGCTGAAAAACCAGTACGCCGCTGTGAGTCGCTCACTGACTGAAGCCAAAGACCGCTTTGCCTTGGGCGATTTGCCGGTCACCGACACGCACGAGGCCGCTGCCCGTGCCGAAGGCCTGAAGGCGCAGTTGCTGGCTGCTGTCAGCGAAGTGCAAATGGCCCGCAGTGTGCTGACCGACTCCACCCGCCTAGCTGCCGATGTTTTGAAGCCACTTTCACCCAAGGGCGATGCGGCGGTCACCGCCGTGCCCCCTTTGGCGCAAGTGCTGGAGCAGGTGCGCGAGGCCAATACGGGCGTGCGCTTGCAAAAAGCCCAACAGGACGTGGCCCGTCAGGAGCTGCGAAAGCACGAACGCAGTGGCGGCGTCACCTTGGATTTGGTGGCTTCGGCCGGACGCGACCGCTTGAGCGGTGACGGTGACTTTGGCCCATCGACCAACACACAAAAGCAGCAGATGGTGGGCTTGAGCCTGAATGTCCCTCTGTACACGGGCGGCTGGCGCAGCGCCAAACTGCAAGAAGCGGTGGATGCCCAAACGCGGGCTGCGGCCGAAGTGGATTTGGCTGTGCAACAAGCGCAGCAGCAAGCCCGCTCGGTTTGGCTGGCGCTGGAGACCGGGCCCGCCCGTTTGGCTGCCCTCAAAGCTTCATGGCAGGCGAGTACGGCACGTCTGGAGGCCACCCGTTTGGGGCGCCAAGTGGGCGACCGCACCACGTTGGCGTTGTTGCAAGCCGAAAACGATGCAGCGCAGGCTGAGCTGGCTTGGCTGCGCGCACAAACCGAGTTGCTGCTCACCCGCTTACAGCTCGACGCCTTGACTGGCAGCATGTCGGTGCAAAGCCTGCAAGCCCTGAACGCCCAATTGGCACCCTGAGACCCCTTGATTGAACCTAACGGAGACACCATGAAAACAGCCCACGACCTGGTCCTGCAAGCCAAGGCCAATGTTCGCGAAATCCCCTTGCAAGACGCCGAAGATGCCATTCGCCAAGCCGATGTCTTGTTGGATGTGCGCGAAGCCGATGAGTTTGCTGCTGGCCACCTGCCGGGTGCTGTGTTGGTGCCCCGTGGTTTGCTGGAGTTCAAGCTCAGCGGCACACCTGCCTTGTCGGGGCGCGACCTGAAGGTGGTGCTGTACTGCAAGACCAGCGGCCGCGCAGCTTTGGCCGCGCAAGCCATGCAGAGCATGGGTTATCTGAACGTTTCATCGATTGCAGGAGGTTTTGATGCTTGGGCCGCTGCAGGCAAAGCGGTGATCAAGCCTGAGCAGCCGACCTTTGACTGAGCCCGATGACCGCTTTTTGGGGATGGCTTTGGGCCTTTATTGGCTTGAGCCTCAGTAGAATCCCCGAGCCTGAACTGAAGCGTTTTTTTGACAAAAGCGCCTTGATTTCGGTTAAATTAGCGACTGGTTATATTTAAACCCCCTCACATGGAGCTCTCATGAAACTGATTTTTGCTGCTGCTGCCGTCTCCGCCCTGATGTCAGCCCCTGCCTTCGCCAACATGGACATGGCCAAGAAGAACGCCTGCATGGCCTGCCATGCCGTGGACAAAAAGGTGGTGGGTCCTTCCTACCAAGACGTAGCCAAGAAATATGGCAGCCAGAAAGACGCCGCAGCGACTTTGGCCAAGAGCATCAAGGCCGGTGGTTCGGGCAAGTGGGGTCCTATCCCTATGCCCGCTCAGGCCGCTTTGAGCGAAGCCGATGCCCTGACTTTGGCCAAGTGGATTTTGGCCGGTGCCAAATAATTTCAAGCCCATTGACTTGAACAACATGGCATGATTTAGAAAGCTCGATTGGTACTCGTGGCTTTTGTTTGCCGCTCAAGGGCCTGCCCTTGAGCGGCTTTTTTGATTGGAGACTCGTATGAAAACCCCCCACAAGATCGCAGCGGTCTGGATCAGTTTCTTTTTCGCAACATTTGCCCATGCGCAGCCCACTATTTTCAAAGAGGCGGATTACAAACTTGGCGAGGAACTGATCGCCGAAAGCAAGTGTGTGGCTTGCCATGTCTCCAAGGTCGGTGGCAACGGTAGCGCCATCTACAAACCGCAGGGACGCATCAATAATGCTTCCTTACTGCGCGGTATGGTGGAGCAATGCAACACCGAACTGAATTTGGGCATGTTTCCAGAGGACGTTACTTCGGTCGCTGCGGTGCTCAACCGTGACCATTACAAGTTCAAGTGAGGTCTTTAGGACTCGCGACTGATTTGCCTGACAAATACCTTACCCCATAGGGTATAGGGTATCTGCTAATTCCTTATTTCTCCTGGGGAATTGATGATGGTTGTCAATCCATCGCGACACATGGTGTGTCTCGCTGGATTGCATCAATGCATGAACTCAGGAGAAAAACCAATGCGCAAATCTTTCACTTGGATGAAATGGGCCGTTCTCGCCAGCTCGATCTGGCTCACCGGTTGCGGCACCATCAGCACCCTCGGCAAACTTGAATCGGGCGCAGGTTCAGAAGCCAGCCGCATGTGGGACCGCTGGGTGGAAGGTGAGGGTGACATTGCCGTGGCCACCACCTGGGAGCGCAAAGTCAAGAAGGGTGTGACGGCTCAAGAGGTTGAACAGGTCCTCAAACAAGTTGCCACTGAGCGCAACATGCGGGATGTCGGCACGCTGCCCCTGTCCAAAGAGCTTGAAGCCCGCTCCGGCAAAAAAGAAAAGCTCCTCACGGTCTATTCGTTCTGCTCACCCACCACGGCCCGCAAGATGGTGGACTTCAGTCCTCACATGGCCGCCTATCTGCCATGCCGCATTTCCATGGTGGAAAAAGAGGACGGCCTCTGGCTCTACACCCTCAACATGGACATGATGGTCAAGATGGGCCGCAAGCTGCCCTCGCCCCTGAAAGAAGAAGCCAAAGCCGTGCGCGACACCATCTGGGAAATGATGGAACGCGGTCACAAGGGTGAGTTCTGATCCGGCATCAACAGGAGAAATCAATGAAAAAAATCAACACTTTGCGCGCCACCGTGGTGGCGGCTGTTTTGGCCACGGGTTCTGCAGCGTGGGCGACCGACGGTTACTTTCCGCACGGCTTTGGCATGAAGTCCAAGGGCATGGGCGGCGCTTCAGTGGCCGTAACCGACAACGCTTTTGCAGGCATCAACAACCCGGCTGCGTCTGTTTGGGCGGGTAACCGCGCCGATCTGGGGGTGGACATATTCATGCCCAAGCGCAGCGCCGCACGCTCGGCCCCCGGCTTTGGCGGCATGCTTGAAGGCGACGTGAAAAGCGATGGCAGTGCCTTTGCGGTGCCTGAATTTGCATATAACGCTCGGATCGATGACCGCAGAAGTTGGGGTGTCACTGTTTATGGCAATGGCGGCATGAACACCGAATACCCCGGTAGCAATGTGACTTGTTCTGCCGACGGTGGCGTGACGACTTATCAAGGTAACTTGCTGTGTGGGCAGGGCAAGTTGGGTGTCGATTTGATGCAGCTGATCATCGCGCCGACCTTTGCTTACAAACTTGATGCGCAGCATTCTGTGGGTGTGTCGCCGCTCTTGGTGGTGCAGCAGTTCAAGGCCACAGGGCTTCAAGCATTTACATCGACTGATCCACAGTCACAAATGTCGGTGAATCCAGCGAAAGTTACCAACACAGGTACCGACCGCAGCACAGGCTTGGGGGTTCGTTTGGGCTACCTGGGGCAGTTGAGCGACACCTTGAAGTTCGGTGCGACCTATTCGCCCAAAATCAAGATGGGAAAATTTGACGAGTACGCGGGTTTGTTTGCGGGTGCGGGCTCTTTTGACATTCCCGAAAACTATGCCTTGGGCGTGAACGTCCAGGTCACACCCGCTTTGTCGGTGGCGGCTGATTACTCACGCATCAATTACAGCGGCGTGCCATCGATTGGCAACCCCATGAGCAATTTGATGGCGGGTAACCCCATGGGCTCGCCCAATGGCCCCGGATTTGGCTGGTCTGACGTCAGTGTGATCAAGCTGGGTGTGCAGTGGCAAGCCACACCGACCATGGTGTTGCGCGCGGGTTACAACCAAAGCACCAATCCGGTCAAACCCGAAAACGTGACCTTCAACATTCTGGCGCCCGGTGTGATCAAGCAGCACTACACCGTGGGGGGTACCTATGCCCTGAGCAAGGATGCCGAGTTCACCTGGGCCTACATGTACGCGCCCAAAAACACTGTCACCGGTCCATCGATGTACAACATGCAAATGCAAACGAACGTCATCACCGAAACCATCCGCATGTCCCAGCAATCATTGGGTGTGCAGTACAGCTGGAAGTTCTGAACCCAATGCCAGTGTGTTCCTGATCAGGGTTTATCCTGATCAGGATGCATGCTCCGTGTAATCCCTGATTCAGGTTCATTGTTTATCGTATATATTCGCACATCCGAATATACGAACCTAACAGCAAATCACGCATGAGTGACGAGACCGAAGCGGTGTTTGAGAAGGCAGCAGAAATGTTTGCAGTTCTTTCTACGCCTATTCGCTTGCGAATCATCAGCGAGTTGTGCCAAGGGGAAAAAAATGTAGGGCAATTGTTGGACCAAATTGACGTGGCTCAACCGAACATGTCCCAGCACCTGAACATCATGTACAGGTCGGGCATTTTGGGTAAACGTCGTCAAGGGGCCCAAATGTTTTACCGGATTGCAGACCAAACAGCCGTGGTGGTGTGTCGTGCCGTGTGCACGCAAGTCGCCATCGACACTGCCGTGAATTGACAACTCAAAACGAGGAGTTTGTGTGAAAGAAGACAGCATCAACTCAGGAAGGGTGCAAAAAGCACCTGAAAACTTCCTGACCCAAAGTGGCATCAAGGAGGTCTTTGCCGAAGGCAAAAAAGGTCGCCGTGATTTCATTCGCAATGCCTTTGCAGCCGCTGCTGCAGGCGCCGCAGCCCCCATGGCCATGGCCCAGGGCAATCCGGTGCCCACCGAAGGTGGCGATCCCAATATTCTGAACTTGCCCGAGCATGCTGTGGGTCTGGGTCAGGGTGTGGCCGTTGAAGGTTATGGCAAGCCCTCCAAGTTCGAAGCGAACTTGCAGCGCCGCCAAAGCCCCGGCCTGACACAAACCACACAGGCTTCGGTGTCGTTCGCGCCCCTGCAGTCCTTGTTTGGCATCGTCACCCCGAGCGGTTTGCACTTCGAGCGTCACCACCAAGGCTGGTGGGACATCGACCCGTCCAAGCACCGTTTCATGATCAACGGCATGGTCAAAAAGAACATGGTGTTCACCATGGACGAGATCATGCGTTTGCCTTCGGTCTCGCGTTTCCACTTCATTGAGTGCGGCGCCAACAGCGCTACCGAGTGGGGCAACGTGGCTGTGCCAACAGTGCAATACACCCACGGCATGTTGTCGTGCAGCGAATTCACGGGCGTGCCCTTGATCACCTTGCTCGAGTTGGCTGGCGCTGACCTGAAAAACGGCAAGTTTGTGCTGGCCGAAGGTGGTGACGGTTCGTCCATGACCCGCACCATCCCCATGAGCCTGATCACATCGGGTGAAGTCATCGTGGCCTATGGTCAAAACGGTGAAATGTTGCGCCCTGAAAACGGCTACCCCCTGCGTTTGGTGGTGCCTGGCGTGCAAGGCGTGAGCTGGGTCAAGTACCTGCGCCGTGTCGAAGTGGGTGACAAACCCTATGCCGCCAAAGACGAAGCGATTCACTACATCGACTTGCAGCCAGGCGGCCTGCACCGTCAGTACTCCAACTTGCAAGAAGTCAAGAGTGTGGTGACCACGCCCTCCGGCGGTCAAGTTTTGCTCGACAAAGGTTTTTACAACATCACCGGTCTGGCTTGGTCGGGCAAAGGCAAGATCAAGCGCGTGGATGTGTCCACTGACGGTGGTCGCAACTGGCGTCAAGCGCGTCTGGAAACCCCTGTGTTGTCCAAAGCATTGTCGCGCTTCAACCTCGATTGGGTGTGGGACGGCAAGCCCGCCATCATTCAAAGCCGTGCGCAAGACGACACGGGCCATGTGCAGCCCACATACCAGCAACTGCGTGGTGTTCGTGGCACACGATCGATTTATCACAACAACGCCATCCAGTCGTGGTTGGTGCAGGAAAACGGTGAGGTGAAAAATGTCCAGGTTTCGTAATGCCGTTTTGACGGTTGCACTCTTGGCGGTGGCTGGTGTGGCCGCCGCACAAAGCGCCAAATACCCCGGTGTGGGCCGAGATGCCACGCCCAAAGAAGTGGCCAAGTGGGACATCGATGTGCGCCCTGACTTCAAGGGTTTGCCTGCCGGTTCTGGTTCGGTTGCCAAAGGCCAAGACGTGTGGGAGGGCAAATGCGCCCATTGCCACGGTGTTTTTGGTGAGTCTGGCGAAGTTTTCAGCCCTTTGATTGGTGGCGTCACTGCCGAAGACATCAAAACGGGTCGTGTGGCCAATCTGAACCGTACTGATTACCCTGGCCGCACCACCATCATGAAGGTGGCCACAGTCTCGACTTTGTGGGACTACATCAACCGCGCCATGCCTTGGACCAACCCCAAGACATTGACCACGGAAGAGGTCTATGCCGTTACGGCGTTCTTGTTGAACCTGGCGAATATCGTGCCTGAGAACTATGTGTTGTCAGACAAAAATATCGCTGAAGTGCAGGCTCGTATGCCCAACCGCAATGGCATGACCACAGCCCATGCGATGTGGCCAGGCAATGAATTTGGCGGTGTCAAAAAGATTGACACCAACAACAAGATTTGCATGAAGGACTGCACGCCAGAGCCAAAAGTGGCCTCGTTCTTGCCTGACTTTGCGCGCAATGCCCACGGCAATTTGCAAGAGCAAAACCGCATCGTGGGTCCACAACGCGGTGCTGACACCACCAAGCCTGAAGCCAAAGCAGGAATGCCAGTGTCAGCCGCAGCCCCAGCGGTGGTTGCTGCCAAGCCTGAAAATAACGAAGCCAAGGCTGCGATTGCACTCCTGAACAAGTACAGTTGCACCGCTTGCCACGGCGTGGACAAGAAAATTGTCGGCCCAGGCTTCAATGAAGTTGCCAAAAAGCAAGCCGGAAAAACCGACTACTTGGTGGGCAAAATCAAGGCCGGTGGTGTGGGTGTGTATGGTCAAATCCCTATGCCCGCACAATCGCTGCCTGACGCCGATGCCAAGCAAATTGCCGAATGGATTTCCAAGGGGGCCAGCAAGTAATTCGGGGTTTCCCCGTTGTACCGCTGAACCTGTTTCTGTAGCATCAATCAATCATCAAGGAGATATCAGATGCAAAACCGTCGCGAGACACTCAAGCAAACAGCTGTTGTGGCTGGCCTCTTGGCCACTGCGGGCTTCCCACAGTTCGCCCACGCAGCATTCAACAAAGCCGCATTCGACGCCAAGTCGGTGCAAGACGCGATCAAAGCAGCCGGTGGCAGCAGCTTGGTCGAGAGCAAAGACGTGACCATCACCGGTCCAGACATTGCTGAAAACGGTGCTGTGGTGCCTTTGGGTGCCAGCACAGCTATGGCAGGCGTCAAGCACATGTTGATTTTGGTCGAGAAGAACCCAGCCGCTTTGGTGGCCATGTTCCATGTGACCGATGCTGTGGAAGCCGCTTTCACAACCCGCGCCAAGATGGGCCAGTCTTCTGATGTCTACGCCGTGGCCATCATGAACGACGGCAAGGCCATGTGGGCCAAGAAAGAAGTCAAAGTCACTTTGGGTGGTTGCGGCGGTTAATCCCCGACATTCACTTCGAACCCACATTGATTCATTGAAAGATTTAGGAGAAAAAAATGGCAGATCCAATGCGCATCCGTGCCCAAGCATCGGGCGAAAAAGCAACCGTTCGTGTGCTCATGAGCCACGAAATGGAATCCGGCCAGCGCAAAGACGCTTCCGGCAAAACCGTGCCCGCATGGTACATCCAAGAAGTCACAGCCAAGCTCAACGGCAAGGATGTGTTCTCGGCTGAGTGGGGCCCCGCAGTGTCCAAGAACCCTTTCCTGCAGTTCGCAGTCAAAGGCGCCAAAGCCGGTGACAAAATTGCAGTGACATGGAAAGACAACAAGGGCGAAACCCGCACAGACGAAGCCACGGTGTCGTGATCGTTTAGAACCAGGTAGCAAACGCGGTCATCGTAAGATGCCGCGTTTATTCATTTTTAAAAAGAGGAAGACAATGAATAAGCACAACAAAACAGCAGTCCTTCTGGCTGCTTTGCCTTTGATGTTTTCAAGTTTGGCTTCGGCCCAAACTCAGGCTGAGAAAGACATTGACAAATACCGTGAAATGATCGCGGACGGAAATCCCGCTGATCTGTGGGACGCCAAAGGCGAGGCCCTCTGGAAGAAAAAAACGGGCCCTAAGAACGCTTCTCTTGAGCAATGTGACTTGGGTCTTGGCCCAGGTGTTGTCAAGGGTGCTTATGTCAGTCTTCCTCGTTATTTTGCCGACGCCAACAAAGTCATGGACTTGGAAGTGCGACTGTCCTACTGCATGAAGACTTTGCAGGGCATTGACGTCAAAGATCAGGATTACAACAAAGGCGATCACAAAAACATCATTGCACTGGCAACCTACGTGGCGGCAGCTTCGCAAGGCATGCCAGTCAACGTGCCTCAGTCGCACCCCGAAGAAAAGCGCATGTACGAAACAGGCAAGATTGCTTTCTTCTACCGCGCTGGCCCCTATGACTTTTCCTGCGCCACTTGTCACAACGCAGATGACAAGCGAATTCGTCTTCAAGGCCTCCCTAACCTGACCAAGAACGAGCCAGCTGGCCGTGCATTCACTTCGTGGCCTGCATACCGTGTCAGCAACGCTCAGTTGTGGCCCATGCAGAAACGAATTGATGATTGCTTGCGTCTGCAGCGTTTTCCTGCTCCAAAGTTTGGTTCGGAAGCCACCATCGCATTGTCTGTTTACATGGGTGTCAATGGTAAAGGCGTAAAGTCTTTGGCCCCTGCCATCAAACGTTGATCAGGACTGGAGTAATCACATGAAAAAATCCACTTACATTTTGCTGCCGGTGGCAGCGGTCTTTTTGGCTGGTTGCGCATCCATGATGCCAACTGACTACAAAAAAATGACCAAAGACATGTTGTTTTCGTCGTTTCAAACCAAAGGCATTGCCACGATTGATCGACTCAATCAGGATGAAATCCAGGCAGCTTGCTCTGAAGCGGAGTTGACCGGCAAAGACTTGAGCGAGGCCACTCGCAAGCGTCTTGAAGAGCAAGAGTTGGCGAAGGTCAAATACCCTGCCAACGGTCAGTACTTTGGAGATTGGGCCAAGGGCGAGAAGATCGCCCAAAACGGTAGGGGCATGGCTTGGTCAAACAAGGCCGATACGGTCAATGGCGGCAATTGCTACGCATGCCACCAGTTGAGCAAGAAGGAAATTTCTTACGGCACCTTGGGTCCCAGTCTTTACCACTACGGTAAATTGCGCGGAGATTCCGAAGCGATCGTGAAATACACATGGGGTAAGTTGTACAACGCCAAAGCCTATAACGCTTGCACCAACATGCCACGGTTTGGCCACTTGAAGGGCCTGACCGAATCGCAGTTGAAAGATGTGATGGCTTTGTTGATGGACCCTAAGTCACCTGTCAACAACTGACCTTGCTCAAGTCCAACCTTTCGGGGTTGGACTTTTTTTGGTTTACATATATCAGTGATTGCAAATATGAATCTCTCCAAACGCGAATTTATCCAAGTCATGGGCGCCGGCACGATGGCTGGCATGAGCATGGGCGCTTATGCCCAATCCAGTGCCAGCACAGCAGCCAACGGCCTGTATGACATTCCCAAGTTCGGCAATGTGTCCTTTTTGCACATGACCGATTGCCATGCGCAGCTCAAGCCGATTTATTTCCGCGAGCCCAGCATCAACTTGGGCATTGGCTCCATGCAGGGGAACCTGCCGCATTTGGTGGGTGAGTATTTGTTGAAAGTGGCCAAAATCCGCCCGGGCACTGCAGAGGCTCATGCCCTGACTTATTTGGATTATGAGAAAGCTGCCAAGCGTTATGGCAAGGTCGGTGGTTTTGCGCATTTGGCCACACTGGTCAAGCGCATGAAGGCCAGCCGCCCAGGCGCTTTGTTGCTGGACGGTGGTGACACTTGGCAGGGCTCTGGCACCAGCTTGTGGACCAACGGCCAGGACATGGTTGACGCCTGCAAACTGCTGGGCGTGGACGTGATGACCGGCCACTGGGAATTCACCCTGGGCATGGAGCGCGTCAAGGAAATCGTTGAAAAGGACTTTGCAGGCAAGGTCGACTTTGTGGCCCAAAACGTCAAGACCAACGACTTTGGCGATCCAGTGTTCAAGCCCTATGTGATCCGCGAGATCAACGGCGTGCCTTGCGCCATCATTGGCCAGGCCTTCCCGTACACCCCGATTGCCAACCCACGTTACATGGTGGCCGATTGGGAGTTCGGCATCCAGGACGAGAACATGCAAAAGATGGTGGACGAAGCCCGTGGCAAAGGTGCCCAGGTCGTGGTCGTCATCAGCCACAACGGCATGGACGTGGACCTGAAAATGGCCAGCCGCGTCAGTGGCATCGACGCCATCATGGGCGGCCACACACACGACGGTATGCCTGTGGCCTCGATCGTGTCCAACAAGGGTGGCAAGACCCTGGTGACCAATGCCGGCTCGAATGGCAAGTTCCTGGGCGTGCTCGACTTTGAAGTTAAGGATAAAAAAGTCAGCGACTTCCGCTACAAACTGCTGCCCGTGTTCTCCAACATGCTGCCCGCCGACAAAGAGATGGACGCCTTGATCACCAAGATCCGCGCACCCTACGAAAGCAAGTTGGCCGAAAAACTGGCCGTGACCGATGGCTTGCTCTATCGCCGTGGCAACTTCAACGGCACGGGTGACCAGTTGCTGGTTGATGCGCTGCTGGACGTGCAAGGTGCTGACATCGCGTTCTCGCCCGGCTTCCGTTGGGGCACCACGCTCTTGCCGGGTCAGGCCATCACGCGCGAATGGCTGCTCGACATGACTGCCACCACCTACTCGTATGCCACCGTGACCGAGATGACGGGCGAGACCATCAAGACCGTGCTTGAAGACGTGGCCGACAACCTGTTCAACCCAGACCCTTATTACCAGCAAGGTGGCGACATGGTGCGTGTGGGCGGCTTGAGCTACAGCTGTAACCCTGTGGAGAGCGCTGGCAAGCGCATTGGTGATTTGCGCCTGAAAGGCCAGCTCATCGAGGCGGGCAAAAAGTACAAGGTCGCTGGCTGGGCCCCTGTGGCCGAAGAAGCCCGCAACCAGGGCAACAAGCAAGTTTGGGAAGTGGTCGAGACCTGGCTCAAGGCGCAAGGCGGCCGTATCAAACCACGCCAGCTCAACGCCCCCAAAATCATGGGCGCTTTGCCCAACAAAGGCTACGCGGTTTGAACAGGGCGTGCAGTGCCATTTGGCGCTGCACTGTTTGAGGAGGGATCACCATGAAAAGAAGACAACTGTTATGGGCCAGTGCGGCCATCGGTGGCGTGGCCATGTGGCCCGAGGCGCGATTGTTGGCGCAGCAAGCGCAGGACTTTATCCAAGGGCCACCCGTTGCCGACATTGCGGCGCAACAGCTGTCTCCCCATGTGTGGATGATCTACTCCCCAGACGGATTTCCCACCCCAGAAAACCGGGGCATGATGGCCAACGTGATCTTTGTGGTCACCACGGCCGGGGTGGTGGTGATCGATTCGGGGGCCTCGCTCCAAATTGGCCAAATGGCCATCCGCATGATCCGCAAGGTGACCGACAAACCCGTGGTGGCCGTGTTCAACAGCCACTACCACGGCGACCATTGGCTGGGCAACCACGCCTTCGTCAAAACCTACGGCGACAAGCTGCCCATTTACGCACTGCCCAGCACCATTGAAAAGCTCAAAGGCGCAGAAGGCAACTTGTGGCGCAGCCTGATGGAGCGTTGGACCAACCAGTCGACACTGGGCACTCAGGTGGTCTTGCCCAACACGCCTGTGCAGCATGGTCAAGTCCTGCAGTTCGGTGACGTGAGTTTGCGTCTTCACCATTACGGCACAGCCCATACCCCTTCGGATTTGTGTGTCGAAGTGGTGCAGGACAAGGTGACGGCGTTGGGCGACATCGCCATGACCAACCGCATCGCCAACATGGACGAAGGCTCCTACCCCGGCACCTTCAAATATTACAAAGCCCTGCAAGCCGCTACGGGCGATCAGCTCTGGGTGCCCGGTCACGGCCACGCCCGTAAAGACTTGCTCAAGACCTATGGCGAATTCATGGCCGGCATCTGGGAGCCGTGCCTCAAAGCGGTCGAAGACGGCAAGTCTGAGGCCGAAGCCAAGGCTGCTGTGATGAAAGACCCGCGTGTGGCCTCAAGGGCCAAGACCATGGATGGGTTTGATGGCAACATTGGCAAATACATCAGCTTGGCTTACTTGGAAGCTGAAAAAATCGCGTTTTAAAAGCAAAAAATCCGCACCGTTTTGAACGTGTGCGGATTCAGCATTGGTGCCCCCGACAGGAATCGAACCTGTATCACTCCCTTAGGAGGGGAGAGTTCTATCCATTGAACTACGGTGGCACACGACAAGGATTGTAATGGCCACAATCTTGAGTCATGGGGTTGTTTGATTTTCTAAATAGAGCCCCCACCGAAATGCAACGAGCCCCTCCTGTGCAAGGCGGTGATGGCCTTAAAAAGCTTGGCTGTTCAGCAGCAGGTGATGTACATCGGTCAGCTTCTCATGGACGCGACGGCCCTGAAAGAAAAGTTTGAAAGTGGTCCAATCCTGGCTGTGGACCAGGAAGGGGCCCGAACCGTAAACGCTTTTGGTCATGCCCGCTTTCAGCTGCAGCAGAGTTTTCTTGTTTTGGCTGTCCAGCACACAAACTTCTGTGTCAGCTTGGGCCTCCAAATAGACATAGTTGCCGGGTTTGAGAGGCTGAGTGGGGGTGTGGGTTTTGCTGTTGTCGCGGTGCTGCCAATCGCAAGAGTCGGACACGGCTGATGCGGAGCCTTTGGCTTGAAGATTGGAATGATCTGTTTTGGGCGCGGCAGCGACCAACAGCTCGGTTTGTGAGGGCGGGGTGGAGGACTGTAGCAATGGAGCTTTAGCTTCAGCAGGCGCTGCACTGGCCAACAAGGTGGGTGGATTTTCTTTTGCGGCCCAAGGTTTGAAGGCGACCAAAGCGACCGAGCTGAGCAAGCACAGCAACCAAAAAACAGGCTGCAGAAATATGCCACGGCGAGCGGTGACAGATGGCAACGCGATACTGTGTGGCTGTGCATCCGTCACATTGGCGGGCCAACTCGCATCGTGTTTTGTGGGGGCTGTGGAGGCAGGCGCTGGCTCATGCGGGTCGGCGAGCATGACGGGCTCTGGCAAGGGTAGCTCGTGCCCAAGATTTTTCAGCAGCTTGAGGCCTGTGCTGCGTTTGATGGCGGGGTTATAAAAACTGCTGCTGCCTCCCATCTCAAGCTCTCTGAGTTGGGCCACGGAGACCGTATTGCGGCGTGCAAAAACCAGTTCATCGATGCCTGCTGCTTCCCGCAAACTTCGCAAGAGTTGCCCATCTTCAGAACGCCATGATGGTTTGTTCATAGGTGAATGCCAACTTTAGTCTTTGTCATGCCCCAAAAAAGGGCATTTTCAAATATTAATATATTTTTTCTAAATTTGTAAATAAAAACAGTTAGGCAGCTGATCTTGTTTGATCCGTTAGAGGCCAGATGCTTTATCGGATTGGAAACCCTGACCTTGTCGCGCTGAGTTTGAGGCGGATTGAGAGGTGCGGGCATCAGGTGCTTCAAGTTTCAAGCCGTGGGGTGCTTGTCAATTGCCATTTTTAAAGTATTGAAAGTATTTTGGTTTATTGTATTGGTATTTTAGTATTGATTTTGACGGTGAGGACCTATCGTTTTCACGGGGGTCGCTTCACTTGACAAGCAGCTCAATCACGCCGTAAGGTGAATATCAAGTCCAGCGCACTTTGCTCTCCAGCTTGTGCCCGCAGAGTCAGGCGGCGCGAGAGGTCGTAAAAAATGTACAAACTGCCAAAAGCGCCACTCAGGCTGGTTTCATAGGCCAGGTAAAAGTCTTTGGACAAGCGTTTGCCCAGGGTCAAGGCCGCGCCCGTGGCGGTGGCGTCCGAGCGGCTGCCACTGGCCAGCGAGATTTCGTCCAGCCCCAGGCTGCTGGCCAACTCGCCGCTGAGGCTTTTGCCGTTGCCGCTGAACAGGGCGACGGCGGCTTGTTGCAACACGACCGATTCGGCACCGCCGTTGGCCGCTGAGCGGCCCAGCACCAGCCAGGCGAGTTTGTCGGCATCGGGCAAGTCTGGGTCGGCATACAAACGGATGCGTGGCAGCAAAGCGGTGCCCGTGATTTGCACGCCCACGTTTTGGGGCAGGTTGGGCCGCAGCGCAATGATGTCCAGACTGGGGTTGTCATAAGGGCCCGTGAAGCGCAGCACACCGGTCTCGATGTTCAGCTGCTGGCCATAGGCTTTGTAGCGACCGCCCTCGGTGCGTAACTGTCCGTTCAGGCGTGGCAGGCCCCGCGTGGATGCGTTGCTGATCAGTTCCACCTGACCGCTCAAACGGGTCACAAGACCCTGACCTTGAAGTTGAAAGTCAGACCCCAGATGGAGCATCACGCGCACATCCGGAACGCCCAACCATGAGCGAGTGGGCGCATTGGGGTCAGGTGGGGCACTGAGCATATTCAGGTTCAGCTCGCCCATCCCTGGACGGAACACCACCACATCGTCGCCCAGACTTGGCGTGCTGTCGTCGGGCAAGATGAACAGGGCTTGGTCGGCTTTAAGGCTACCGCGCAGCAGCAATTGGCCTTGTGCCATGCGTGCTGTCAGATCACCCGACACACTCAATCGACGATCGGCCCGGTTGCTCACGCGCAGGTTTTTGGCCTCGATCTGCAAGGCCAAATCAGCTTTGCGCAATGGGTTGTTGAGGCTGTTGGATGAGGCACCCGGTGCCGCATTGAATTGAATCTGTCCCCGAGCCTGGAGTTCTCCCCCTTGTGCGCCGGCCCCGCGCAGGCTCAAGCGCTCCAGCACCAAGCTTTGGCCCTGCAGGCGCGCCAGCATTTGCCCTTGGCTGAATTCGAGGCCTTGCACGGCAGAACGCGCAGCGAGTTGATCTGCCTGCAAGCGTCCCTGCCATTGGGGTTGGCCGCGCGTGCCGCTCAGCACCAGGTCTGCATCCAGCGTGCCTTGCACACGCCAGCCGGGCGGGGCCAGCACCGACCACGCCCCGATCTGCGGTAAGTTGGCTTTGACGCTGCCGCTCACAGGCGCCTGCTCGGCCCATTGCCAGCCGTCAGCGGTTCGACGCAATTGGCTTTTCAGCTGGGCCTGGGCTTGGCCCATTTTGGCGCTGTCCCAGTTCAACTCTGTGAGCATTTGCTCGTTTTGTACCTGCAAGAAGACCTTGGCCTGGCGCAATCCTGCTGCCGTGCTTTGGCCTGATGCGCTGTCGGTCTGGATGCGCAAATCGCCTTGGCTGCGCTCAGCCGTCACGCTCAAGTTCAGGTTTTGGTCCATGCGCCACAGGGCCTGGCCCTGAAGCGTGATGTCGTTGAGCAGGTCGGTGCCCAGCCAGGCCTGCGCCCAGGAAACGGGCAGGTCTGACCAATTCAGGGCGCCGTGTGTTTGCTGGGGTTGGCCCGCGTTGGGCGCAGTCCAGCCACCGGCTTGGGCTTGTAAGCGAGGGCGGCCTGGGCCGGGGCCTTGCAGCAACCAGTTCGATGGCTCCCAAGTCAGGGCCAGCGGGTCGAGCCGAGCTTGCCAGTCGAGCTTGGACTGCAAGGCCAGACGCCAGGGCGCAGCCGTTGGGCTTTGGGTGTTGGGCGTGCTCAGCGCCAACTGTTCGATGCGGCCTTGCCAGATGGGGCTGCGGACATCTTCGCGGCTGGCACGCCAGGTGCTTTGCAGTTGGGCCATGTGCGCGCCCTGGCCCAGTTGGGCTTTCAAATCGGCCTGCACCGCCAGGGGGGTGCCTTGCATGTGGATTTGACCTGGCGCCAGGAACCAGGGTGCTGGTCGGGTGGTGGGTTGGCTTGTGGCTGCGCTGCTGGGGCTGGTGGACTGTGCCCACTCGATGCGCGGCCATTGCAGCTGCAGGGACAGCGGCGCATCGGCTTGTGCGAAGCCCCCTTGCCATTGGAGTTGCAACTGGGCCGGTCCGCTGACTTTGAAGGCCTTGAAAGATTGCAGTGGTGTGGCCCATCCCGGCAGGCCTTGCAGCCAAGCCTGGCTGAGGGCGGCGTCTTGCATCTGCACGTCCAGACGGCCTAAGCCGGAGGAGGGGGCCAGCGTTCCTTGAGCGGTGGCTTGCATGCCGGGCAGCGCCAGCGTCATGCGCCCTTGCACCGCCTCTTGGCCCGGCTTCCATTGGAACTGTGCCTGTAAAGCGGCCTGAGCGGCCTGCAGCCGCAGGCTGTCGATGTCCCAGCGATCGGGGTGCCATTGGCCAGAGAGCTGGAGTTGTTCCCATTGCAAAGCGGCAGGACTGGTGGGTAGGTCGGGGGCCTGTGCCTTGAGCGCTTGCAAGTCTGCGCTCAGCGCGATGCTGTCTGCCCCTGAGGCCTCGGCTTTGAGGCGACCTTGCACGGCAGGCCCAGACCAGGCGCTGTGCAGCAAGTCGGGCTGCAGGTTCTGGATGTCCAGCTGCCCTGTCCAGCCTGTGGGGGTTTGCTGGCCTTGGCCTTGCAATTGGCCGGCGGCTACGCGGGCCCCGGCTTGCTGGATTTGCCACAGCCCTTGTGCATGGCGGGCTTTCAGGCTCAGCTGCGCCAGGGGCAGACGCTGCTGGTCCCAGGGGCCGGGCAGCAGGTTCGCCACTTGCGCTTCGAGTTGCCAGGCCGCGCCATCGGGCAACAGCCGAGCTTGGCCTTGCAAGCGGGTTTGCGGCGCACCGGGCCACAGCGGCGCCATGTCCAGCGCTTGCCACTGGCCCTCGGCTTGCACCACGGCTTGTTTTTGCCAGGGTCGGATTTGCGCCTGCAGCGTCAGATGGACCTTGTCTTGAGCGCGACCCAAAGCGCCTTGGCCGGGTGTGGGTTCCAGCTCGGCCTGCACCGCGAGTTGGGCAAGAGGGCCTGACAACTGGCCTTGCACCGTGGACTGCCCCTGCAACTGCAGGGCTGGTGTGCGGCCACTGGCTGGGGTTTGCACCTGGCCTTGGGCCGTGATGTGCAAGGCCATGGGCGCTGCGCCCTGTAAACGCGCTTGTAAGGTGTAACGGCCTTGGGCCAGTGCGAGCGATTCGACATCCAGGCGGTGCTCCTGCCCGTCAAAGGCGTATTGGGCCCGAATATCGGACAGTGTCAACGCCGTGCGGCCTTGCCAATTCAATTGGTCCACCTGCATCGCCAGTTGCAAGGGCAGTGGGAGGCGCAACTCTGTCAGGGGTGTGAGGGGCTGAGGGGGGCGCTGGTCTTGCACCCGAAGGCTCCTGATGTGGATGCTCTTGAGGGGCCAGGCCTGGCGCCACAGCTGCGACCAGTCCAGCACCAGTTGTGCATCTTGGGCCTGCACCTGCAAGCCATCGCTTTGCCAACTGATTTGGCCAATGCGCCCGCCTTGCTGCAAGTTGCCTTGCACATCGGTGCTGCGCAGTTGTTGACCCGCGGGCAGGGCCCAGTGGAGCATGTTCAGGGCGGTGCCCAAAGACCCGGGGGTGCCTGTCCAGGCCCACAACCCCCAGATCGCTGCAGCCAGCACCAAGGGCCCCAGCAAAGCCGACAGGCTCACGGCCGACAAAGCCCCCAAGGCGGCAAGCATGCGCCGCAAGAGCGAGCGAGAAGGCGCGTGCGCCGGTGCGGTGTCATCCGCCGTCGAGTTGAAAGACGCGTCCACGGTCTGCGCCGTGGCATCCTTGTCGCTCGGGTTCTCGGGGTGGGTGTTCATCGTCAAAATGTGAATCCCACACTCAGGTGCAGGCGCAGCTGGTGCAGCGCTTGCGCATAAGCCAAATCGATGCGCACCGGCCCGACCGGACTGCGCCAGCGGGCACCCGCGCCATAGCCGATTTGAGGCTGAAGTTGCCCCGTGTCATTGGCCACCGCGCCCGCATCAACAAACACGGCGCTTTCCCAGTCTGTGCGTTGGCTGCGCCAGCGGATGGGTTGTTGCCACTCCAAACTGGCCAGGGCCAAGTAACGCCCTGCCACCGTCAGTCCATCGTCTTGTTGTACGCCGATGCTGTTGGGCGCATAGCCGCGCACGCTGTTGTCCCCCCCCGTCAAAAACAACTGAGTGGTCGGCAGGCTTGAGGTGTCTCGGCTGATCACACTGCCCAATTCGGCCCGCATGGCCAAGCGACCGCTGGTACGCCCGAGGGGCAACAGGGCCAGGCCTTTTGCTCTCCAACGCACATAGGGCTCGCGATCAGGGCCCAGGGTCACGCCTGCCCCCAGTTCAAGGCCCACACCTTGGCCACGGCTGGGGAAAGGCAGGGAGTCAAAGTTACGCCAGGTACCGGCCAGGTTGCCACTGACGGACTCCAGTGCACCTTGCCCATCCCCCTGTTGTCGGGCTGCGTCGTATTGCGCGAAATACGAGCGGTCAATGCGCTCGCCCAATTGGATGCGGCCAGCTCTCCAACGCTGGCTGTTGACTTGAAAATCGCCGCGCTTTTCCTGCTCAAACTGCACCGAGGTGTTCAAGCGCCACAGGCTGCTGTCGGGCGGGGCCAGCAGGTCCAGGCTCAGGCTTTGCAAGTCCTTGTCCACAGACAGCTTGCTGACCGAGCGCCAACGCAGGCCCGGCACGCTGTGGTGGGTGTGCTCCGCGCTGACGCGGGCACCGCTGTCACTGCGCACACCCAAGCCGAGCACCCATTTCTGACGCAGGCTTTCTTTGAGCTCAATCTTGACCGGTGCCTGCGCCGGACTGCCCTCGGCATCCAGACTGACAAACACCGAATCGTAAAAACCACTGCTGACCAAGCGCTGCTGTGCTTCGAGCAAATCGTTTTGGCGGTAGACCTGGCCGACCGGCAAAAGAGCCAAGCGCTCGACCTGCGTGACCTTGTATTTCTCTGCTCCGGAGATTTGCAAAGCCCCCAGACGCACGGCTGGGCCGGATTCCAGGGTCAGCCACAGGCGCACCTGGTTGTTGGGCTCGTCCACCAATGCCAGGCTGTGCAAGATGCGGCCCCATGGGTAACGCTCGGCCAGCAGCTGGCGCAGTGCCTGGTTTTTAGCCTGGCTCCACGCGTCTTGGCTGAAGGTCGCACCCACGGGCAAAGCCCATTGCTGTTCGATGGCTTTGAGTTGTGCTCGCGCCTCGGTGTCGTCGGCCACATCACCCAGCCACTGCCATTGCAGTTCGGAGACGCGGGCCGCGGGTCCGGGGTCCACATCCACCAGCACCAGGCCCAAGTTCCCGATGCTGGCGTTTTTGCCGCTTTTGTCTTGCGACCAGCTCAGCGTGGGCTTGAAAAAGCCCAGTGTGCCCAGCAGCTCGCGGGCCTGCACATCGGCGTCACGCAGCAGCCGGGCCAGCTCCATCTCGTCCAGATCACTGAGGCTGCGGTAGCGCTGCAGGTTCAGATGTTGTGTCAGAAAGTCACGGATGCCCTCGTTGCTGCTGCGTACTTCCAAGCCAAAGGCCTGCGGGGTGGCCGGGGACGGGTTGGCGGAGAGGTTTGCGGGCGTTGAGGTGGTCTGTGCCAGAGTCGACGTGGGCGCCAGGGCCGCAAACCAGAGCGCAGCCATCAGCACAGCCACAGCCATGCAGTGCCGACCATCAGGCCGCGCGGGCCGCCTCATTTGCTCAGCAAACGCATCGCATCTTCCAGCCCCTTGAGGGTCAGCGGGTACATGCGGTTGCTCATCAGCTGCTGGATGATGGAGATGCTCTGACGGTATTGCCACACGCCTTGAGGCTCGGGGTTGATCCAGGCAAACTTGGGAAAAGTGTGCGTCAGGCGCTGCAGCCATTCGGCCCCAGCTTCTTCGTTGTTGTATTCAACGCTGCCGCCTTTTTGCAAAATCTCATAAGGGCTCATGGTCGCGTCGCCAATGAAGATCAGCTTGTAGTCCTTGTTGTACTTGCGCAAGATGTCCCAGGTCGGGAACTTCTCGGCATAGCGGCGTTTGTTGTTCTTCCACATGAAGTCATAGACGCAGTTGTGGAAGTAATAAAAATCCAGGTGCTTGAACTCGGCCTTGACGGCCGAGAACATTTCCTCGACCCGAGCGATGTGTTCGTCCATCGTGCCGCCCACGTCCATGAGCAGCAGCACCTTCACATTGTTGTGCCGCTCCGGGCGCATCAAAATGTCCAGATACCCGGCATTGGCCGCCGTTTTGCGGATGGTGCCGTCCAGGTCCAGCTCTTCTTGCGAGCCCTCACGCGCAAAACGGCGCAGGCGGCGCAGCGCCACCTTGATGTTGCGTGTGCCCAGCTCTTGGCTGTCGTCGTAATCCTTGTAAGCGCGCTGGTCCCAGACCTTGACGGCGCTCTTGTTGCCACCTTTGCCACCAATGCGGATACCCTGCGGGTTGTACCCCCCGTTGCCAAACGGCGAGGTGCCGCCCGTGCCGATCCACTTGTTGCCGCCTTCGTGGCGTTCTTTTTGTTCTTCCAGACGCTTTTTGAGCGTCTCCATCAACTCATCCCAGCCCATCTTCTCAATGGCAGCTTTTTGCTCGGGCGTGAGTTCCTTTTGCAGGATTTTTTCCAGCCAGTCCAGGGGCACCTCTTTGGTGAAGTCGGTCAGCATCTCCACGCCCTTGAAGTAGGCGCCGAAAGCCTTGTCGAACTTGTCGAAGTGCTTTTCGTCCTTGACCATCACGGTGCGGGCCAGGTGGTAAAAATCGTCGATGCTGCAGGCGTCAGATGCCGGGCCCACCACATTGGCCTGCAGCGCCTCAAGCAGCGTCAGGTACTCGCGCACCGAGACGGGTAGTTTGGCGGCGCGAAGGGTGTAGAAAAAGTCGATCAGCATGACCGGGGTTCCTCGGTTCTGTTGCGGCTCAATTGAAAGTCGAGGTGGGTGCGTACATTGGGCCATTCACTGGCAATGATGCTGTAAACACAGGTGTCGCGCAGTGCGCCAGCGCCCAAAGGGTGGGGGTTGATTTGGTGGCTACGCAAGATGCCGTCGAGCTTGGCCCCTAGGCGCTCGATGGCGCGGCGGCTTTGCTGGTTGAAGAAATGCGTGCGGAACTCCACCGCAATGCAGTTCAGTTGCTCAAAGGCATGGGCCAACAAAAGCCGCTTGGCTTCGGTGTTGAGCGGTGTGCGCTGTACGCTTTGGCGGTACCAGGTCGAGCCGATTTCCACCCGGCGGTTGGCGGCATCGATGTTCATGTATGTGGTCATGCCCGCGGCCTGGTGGGTCACCGGATCGATCACCACGAAGGGGCACATGCTGCCCTTGGCTTGCAGGTCCAGGCGTCGCTCAATTTCGGCTGCCATGCCTTCGGGCGTAGGGATGGCTGTGTACCAAAGCTGCCACAACTGGCCATCGCGCACGGCCTGCACCAGCGCGTCGTGGTGCTCAGCCCGCAAGGGCTCCAGCCGCACGTGTGCGCCAGTCAGGGTCACAGGCGAGGCAAAGGCGGTCATGGCTTCAGCGGTTGCGCTGGTTCATGAACACCAGCTTCTCGAACAAAGTCACGTCCTGCTCGTTCTTGAGCAAGGCGCCCACCAGCGGCGGCACAGACACTTTTTGGTCGGCGCTTTGCAGGGCTTCGAGCGGAATGTCTTCGGCCACCAACAGTTTGAGCCAATCGAGCAATTCGCTGGTGGAGGGCTTTTTCTTCAGGCCGGGCAAGCCGCGCACGTCGTAAAAGGTCTTGAGCGCCAGGGCCAGCAGGTCTTTTTTGAGCGTGGGGAAGTGCACGTCCACGATCTGCTTCATGGTGTCCGCTTCGGGGAACTTGATGTAGTGGAAGAAGCAGCGGCGCAAAAAGGCGTCGGGCAGTTCTTTTTCGTTGTTGGAGGTGATGAACACCAGTGGACGGGTTTTGGCTTTGATCAGCTGACGCGTTTCGTAGCAATAGAACTCCATGCGGTCGATTTCGCGCAGCAGGTCGTTCGGGAATTCAATGTCGGCCTTGTCGATCTCGTCGATCAGGATGGCCACGGGCGTCTCGGATGTGAAAGCCTGCCAGAGCACGCCCTTGATGATGTAGTTTTCGATGTCCTTGACCTTTTCATCCCCCAGTTGGCTGTCGCGCAGTCGGCTGACGGCGTCGTATTCGTACAGGCCTTGCTGGGCTTTGGTGGTCGATTTGATGTGCCATTGCAGCAGTGGCAAGCCCAAAGCCTCGGCCACTTCTTCGGCCAACATGGTTTTGCCGGTGCCGGGTTCGCCCTTGACCAACAGGGGGCGCTTGAGGGTCATGGCGGCATTCACGGCCAGCATCAGGTCGGGTGTGGCGACGTAGTTTTCGGTACCTTGGAATTTCATGGCAACAACTTCTCTGAAAAGGTAAAAGGGCTTGTCAGGATTATGAGGGCCAGCCCGATATAATCCTCAGTTGATTTTTATCAATCATTTGGATTGTGTGAGCAAAATGAACAAGCTGTTGAACTCGATGTTTGCCTTGGCTGTCGCTTCTGTGACCGCTGTTTCTGTCCATGCCCAAGAAATCAAGGGCGACGCCAAAGCTGGTGAGCAAAAAATTGCCATGTGCATTGGTTGCCACAGCATTCACGGCTACAAATCCAGTTTCCCCGAGGTCTACAGCGTTCCCAAGATCTCCGGCCAAAACGGCAAGTACATCGTGGCTTCGCTCAACGCCTACAAAAAAGGCGAGCGCAAGCACCCCACCATGCGTGGCATTGCCGACACCCTGACCGAGCAGGACATGGCCGATCTGGGCGCCTACTACGAGCAGCATGGCAATATTCAGCCCGTGACCAAGACGCCCAAAGCCCCGGATGCCAAAGTCGCGGCCCTGCTGCAAAAAGGTGCTTGCCTCTCCTGCCACGGTGACAATTTCAGCAAGCCCATCGACCCGAGCTACCCTAAGCTGGCGGGTCAGCACAAAGACTTTTTGTTCGTAGCCCTCAAGTCCTACAAAGTGGAAAACCAGTCCACTTGGGGCCGCAACAATGGCGTGATGGGTGGCATTGCCAAGCAGTTCACCAACGCCGAGTTGAAGGCCATTTCGGCCTACATCGCCTCTTTGGACGGCGAGATGAAGGTCATTCCTCAGTCGCGTTTCCGCTGATCCGATCCTTCTGAGTCCACACAACAAAAAACCCGCTTCGGCGGGTTTTTGTTGTCTGTTGGCCATTTTTGGGGCCGCTGGGTCTTAGTCTTGGGTGGCGTTGCGCTGCACGCAGGCGATGTAGGACTCGCCGTCGGGCATGCGGCCCGAGCGCTGGCTTTCAAAAATCATGCGGCCCAGGCATTCCATGGCCTGGTGGTGCGCGTCGTGCAGCGAGTTGAGCCGGTGCGTGAGCAGTTCCACCGCCTGGCGAATGCCCCGGGGTTGGTCGATGCTGCATTGTTCGCTGATGGACAGGTGCATCGAGAGGTGCAAAAACGGGTTGGTCCGGTTGGGGTCGTCGTTCAGCATGTTGGCCAGGGCGGCATCAACGTCGGCGAGTTCGGCATGGTATTCGGGGTGTTCGTCGATCCATTGGCTGACCAGCATTTCCATGGGTTCGAGCGTTGCAGTCGTGCGGGCTTTGGCGTAGACACCACAAAAAAAGCGCCGGACATCGGCTTGTGAGGGTTGTATCAGCATGTGGTGGATTGTCTCTTAAGTGTTTGTGGACTTGCTTTTGTTTTTGTTCTTTGGTGTTGTGGCTTGGGGTAGTGAAAGGCCGGGGTGCGGGGCCGGGGCTCAGAGGCGCTTCGCTTTGCCACATCGCCCCGGCCCCGCACCCCGGCCTCTCACGTGGGCGTTTCGCGTCGGGCGGCAACACCCGGGTCCATTTCAACGTGGAATGTTTGACTCGGGTGTAAAAACCGGCAAGTCGCGCCCCTCAACACCCGAGCAAGGCGGGACGTCGGCGCTGGTCGGGCGATGTGGCAAAGCGAAGCGCCTCTGAGCCCGGCCAGCGCCGCCGTCCCGCCTTGCGGACAGACACCAGGCACTTGATCAACGGACAGACTTCCCCGGAGCCCGACCAGAGCAGCCGCCCCGCCTTGCGGACAGACACCCGAGATCTTTTCACTTGGCAGTCGCCAAACGCTCATGCCAGACCAATGACCACCTCTAAAATGACATCAATCCCTGTATGGTGTGCAATATAATGCACATTCACAACCCTCAAGAGACCAGTCACATGAACCAAGCCTACATTTGCGACGCGATCCGGACCCCCTTTGGCCGCTACGGCGGAGCCCTGTCCAGCGTGCGCACCGACGACCTGGGTGCGGTGCCCCTGCGTGCCCTGATGGCCCGCAATCCCAACGTGGACTGGGCTGCAGTGACCGACGTGCTGTACGGCTGTGCCAACCAGGCGGGTGAAGACAACCGCAACGTGGCCCACATGGCCAGCTTGCTGGCCGGTCTGCCCATTGATGTGCCCGGTGCCACCATCAACCGCCTGTGCGGCTCGGGACTGGACGCCATTGGCACCGCCGCGCGCGCCATCAAGGCGGGTGAAGCCGGTTTGATGATTGCTGGCGGTGTGGAAAGCATGAGCCGCGCGCCGTTCGTCATGCCCAAAGCGGAAACGGCTTTTAGCCGTGCCAACGCCGTGTACGACACCACCATTGGCTGGCGCTTCGTCAACAAACTGATGAAGGCCCAATACGGCGTGGACTCCATGCCCGAGACGGCCGAGAACGTCGCTACCGACTACAAGATCGAGCGCGAAGCGCAAGACCTGATGGCCTACAACAGCCAGCTGCGCGCTGTCGCTGCCATCAAAGCCGGCCACCTGGCACGTGAAATCGTGGGCGTGAGCATCCCCCAGAAAAAGGGCGATGCGATCATGGTGGACACCGATGAGCACCCCCGCGAAACCAGTCTGGAAGCGTTGGCCAAGCTCAAAGGCGTGGTGCGCCCGGACGGCACCGTGACCGCAGGCAATGCTTCGGGTGTCAACGACGGCGCTTGCGCTTTGTTGTTGGCCGATGAAGCCACGGCCGCCAAAAACGGCCTGACCCCCAAGGCACGCATCGTGGGTATGGCCACCGCCGGTGTGGCTCCGCGCGTCATGGGCATTGGCCCTGCGCCGGCCACACTCAAGGTGTTGGCCCAAACTGGTCTGACGATCGACCACATGGACGTGATCGAACTGAACGAAGCCTTTGCTGCGCAAGGCCTGGCCGTGATGCGCATGTTGGGCCTCAAAGACGACGACGCCCGTGTGAATGCCTGGGGTGGTGCGATTGCCTTGGGTCACCCGCTGGGTGCATCGGGTGCCCGTTTGGCCACCACGGCCATCAACCGCCTGCAGCAAACCGCAGGTCGTTATGCGCTGTGCACCATGTGCATTGGCGTGGGCCAAGGCATAGCGTTGATCATCGAGCGCGTGTGAGTCAGTGGCCCCGGATCCAGTCCGGGGTGACCATTCATTCAGGTTTCTAGGCAGACATCTCCGGCCACCAGCCCCTTCGGGGGCTTTTTTGTGCCTGCTCAAATTCTTCTTCAGTGACTTCGATTTCGAGGCGCAAGAGCGCTGCACCCATGGCCTTGCCCAAGTTGTCCAAGCGCAGATTGCGTGCACCGCCGCCTTGCAGCGCGCCGTGCAGCACCAGCTTCAGGGCCAGAATGTTCGGCAAAGGCCAAGCATCCACCTGGCCCGGCAGCCAGGGGGCGAAGTGGGCTTGGACTTTGGCTGCGGTCACTTCGCGGGCCATGATTTGGTAACCCGCTTCGTTCCAAGCGAACAGCCCAAAGTCCACCCAGTCGGCTTTGTCGCCGCTGCGGGCGTGGGCGATGCGGGCCAGAGGAATTTTGATGGTCGGTGTGGTGTTCATGCGCTGGGCTCCAGCATTTCCAAGCGGGCTTGCACCCGGTTGCGCGGAATCAGGGTGGGCCAAATGCCCAGCAACTCACTGGTGTTGTTCAGGCCTTGAAAACCACAGGTGTAGGCGGGGCCACTCAGCGCCATCCACGGGAACAGTCGCCCGAACCCATCGGCCACCGCTTTCACAGGCGTGCGCAGTACCATGCGCACCCAAATTTCGGCGCGTTCATTCAGCTCGCCCTCAGGCGGCAGCGGGGCCAATGGGCCATGCGCCGAGTTGAGGCCGGGGTATTCGACAAAGAGCTCGTCAAAGGGCATCTTTCGCGCTTGCAGTTGGTGTCGGATCATGGCCTCGGCCGCTTGCACTTTGTCCCAAGCGTCGGGCCATGAAAAGCCCCAAGTGACCTCGGCCTTGAATCCATCCTTGAAGCCTGCCACCACCTTGAGTTGGTCGGTCGGCGCGTGGCCTTTTGCGCCCGTTAAACGCACGCGGTTTTGGCCCTCGTCGTGCAACTGAATCTGGCCCATGTCGAGCACCACGTCGGGCGAAAAATACGCATGTGGGTTGTGCACCTCGTACAGCAGTTGTTGGCGCACGGTGTCGAAGTTGACCAGACCCCCGGTGTCCGGGGCTTTGGTGATGAAGGCCGTGCCATCTGCCCAAACTTCGGCGATCGGGTAGCCGATGTGCGCCAGATCCGGGATGTTTTGCCAGCTGCCTTGGCTGCCAAAGTTGCCGCCGCTGCCCTGGCCAGAGCATTCGAGCAGATGCCCCACCGTCAGGCCCTGAGCCAGGCGGTTGAAGTCTTCAGTCGTTTGTGCGTCACCAAGTTTCCAGCCCAAGCCATGCACCAGCGGCCCCAGAAACAGCGCGGCGTCGGCCACGCGCCCGGTGATCACGATGTCAGCCCCAAGGTCTAGCGCCTCCACGATGGGTTGTGCGCCCAGATAAGCGTTGCCAAACACCAGCCGTTCGCGCACGCTCGTCACATCCGCACCGCTCATCATGTGGTCAAAGCCGGTGTCGGGCGCTTGCAGCAGCGTCAGCACATCGTCGCCGCTCACCACCGCAATGCGCGGGTGCCAGTCTGCGGTGGCCAAGGCTTTTTGCACCGCCTGCGCCGCGCCCATGGGGTTGAGACCGCCTGCGTTGCAAACGAAGCGCACGCCACGCGGTTGCATCAAGGGCCACAGGCGCATCAGCATGGGCACCACATCGCGGGCATAGCCCAAAGCCGGGTCGCGCTGCCGGTCTTTTTGCAAGATGGCCAACGTCAACTCGGCCAGGTGGTCACTGGCGATGAATTGCACTTGGCCGCGTTCGATGCTGGCGGCCACGGGCTCCCAGTTGTCACCGTAGAAACCGAGTCCCGATCCGATGCGAATGGCATTTGTCATGAAGGGATATTGAAGCCTTGTGTGTGAGTTTGAATGGGGGTCAACCCCTAGGGAAAGTCTCGTGTAAGACATGCACAATCGCACGGTCGTTCGCAAATGCTTTTTGCGGCACACCCACAGTGTCCAGTCAGAGCGAACAAGGCTAAAAAGAACCAAGAGGAGATAGGCGTGCAATTGCTGCAACTGCTGATCAGCGGTGTGGCCCAGGGCTGTATTTACGGACTCATTGCCCTGGGTTTCGTGCTGATTTACAAGGCCACCGAAACGGTGAGCTTTGCCCAGGGCGACCTGATGATGGTGGGGGCTTTTTCGGGCCTGGCCGCCATGACCCTTTTGGGTTTTCCGTTCTGGATTGCGGTGCCCGCAGCCATCGTGGCCATGGGCATTTTTGGTGTCTTGGTCGAGCGCCTGGTCATTCGCCCCATCCTCGGGCAACCGGCTTTTTCCATCGTCATGCTGACCATTGGTGTGGGCTATGTGCTGCGCGGCCTGATCACCATGATCCCCGATGTGGGCACCGACACCCACACCATGCCCGTGCCTTATGCGGGTGAGGTGTTTCGCCTGGGTGGCTTGGTGATCGCGGCCGAGCAAATGGTGGTGATCGGCGCCACCGGCATCTTGTGCCTGGGCCTGTTTGCCATGTTCAAGTACAGCAAGCTGGGCATCGCCATGCAAGCGGCCTCGCAAAACCAGTTGGCCGCTTATTACATGGGCATCCCGGTCAAGCGCATCAACGGCCTGGTCTGGGGCCTGGCGGCCGGTGTGGCGGCTGTGGCCGGTCTCCTCCTGGCGCCCATCACCTTTGTGCACGCCAACATGGGCTTCATTGGCCTCAAAGCCTTTCCCGCGGCGGTGGTGGGCGGCTTTGGCAGCTTGCCCGGCGCGATTGTGGGCGGTCTGGTGATCGGCATTGTCGAGTCGCTCTCGGGCTTTTATTTGCCCGAAGGCTTCAAGGACATCGCGCCCTACATCGTGGTGTTGCTCATGCTGGTGCTCAAGCCCAATGGCTTGTTCGGCGAGCAACTGCGCAAGAAAGTCTGAGGCTCCGGCATGCGATTCATCTTCAAAACCGAATACAACCAGGACATCACGCTGGCCAAACACGGCGGCCATGTGTTCTGGTACAGCTTGCTCGCCATCTTTTTGGTGGTGGCACCCTGGGCCGTGCCCGAGTACTGGCTGGCGCAGCTGACCTTTGTGCTGATCTACGCCGTCGTGGGCCTAGGCCTGATGCTGCTGGCGGGTTTCACGGGTCTGTTCTCTCTGGGTCACGCCGCATTTTTGGGCGTGGGGGCTTACACCCAGGCCGTCATGGTCAATGCCGGGGTGCCGTTTCCGCTGGCGCTGGTTTGTGCGGGTGTGTTCTCGGCCATCGCGGGCGTGATCGTGGGCTTGCCTGCGCTGCGCGTCAAAGGCATTTACCTCGGCATGGCCACACTGGCGTTTGGCTTCATCGTCGAAGAGGGCATGGCCCGCTGGGAAAGCGTCACGGGCGGCAATGCGGGCCTGATGGTCACCTACCCCACACTGGGCGGCTGGACACTGGACAGCACCGAAGAGTTCTACTTCCTTTGTTTGGTGGTGACGGTGGGTGCCACGCTGGCCATCGTCAACCTGCTGCGCTCGTCTACAGGCCGCGCTTTTGTGGCCATTCGTGATTCCGAAATTTCGGCGCAAAGCATGGGCATCCACTTGGCGCGTTACAAGACCTTGTCGTTCGCCTTGTCGGCCGCACTGGCGGGCATCGGCGGCGCTTTGTACGCGCACAAGATCCAGTTCCTCTCGCCCGAGCAGTTCAGCATCATCCAGTCGATTGACTTGCTCTTGATGGTGGTGATCGGCGGTTTGGGCTCGATCCACGGGGCTTTCCTCGGCGCGATTTTCCTGATCGTCATGCCGCAGCTGATCTCCTTGGGCAAGGACTTTTTGCCAGCTGCCATTGGTGGCGCTGCCGGCTTGCAGGGCACGGTTTACGGCATGGTGCTGATCGCGTTTGTGTTGTTCGAGCCCATGGGTCTGTATGGCCGCTGGCTCAAGGTGCGCACCTGGTTCCAGTTGTTCCCGTTTTACCGCCGTGGCCTGTTCAAGCGCCAGAAATCGTTCCAGAAATCGGACCGCCTGAAATGAACGCAGACATCCTTTTATCCGCTCAAGACCTGAGCGTGCGCTTTGGCGGTGTGCTGGCCGTGAACAAGGTCAGCTTCGACGTCAAGCGCGGCGAGGTCTTCACCCTGATCGGCCCCAACGGCGCTGGCAAGACCACCGTGTTCAACCTGATCAGCCGCATCTACACGCCCACCACGGGCGTGATCGACTACGCCGGGCCACAAGGCACGCTGCGCCTGACCGACCAGCAGCCGCACCAGATTGCAGGCCTGGGCATTGCCCGCACGTTTCAGAACATTGAATTGTTTGAGCACGCCACCGTGCTGCAAAACCTGCTGATTGGCCGCCACACGCACCGCAAGACGGGCGTCTGGAGCGAGATGTTTTTCTCTTCCAAAACCCGCGCGGCCGAGATCGAGGCGCGTGAAAAGGTCGAAGAGGTCATCGATTTTCTGGACCTGCAACACCACCGCGATTCGATGGTGGCGGGCCTGCCTTACGGCGTGCGCAAAGTGGTCGAGCTGGCGCGGGCCCTGTGCACCGAGCCGAAATTGCTGCTGCTCGACGAGCCCTCGTCGGGCCTGAACGTCGAAGAAACCGAAGACATGGCCTTCTGGATTTCGGACATCAAAAACGAGCTGGGCATCACCGTGCTCATGGTCGAGCACGACATGAGCCTGGTGTCCAAAGTGTCGGACCGTGTGCTGGCCATGAGCCAGGGCGAAGAACTCGCCACCGGCACGCCCAGCCAGGTGCAAAGCGACCCCGGCGTGATCGAGGCCTATCTGGGCTCTGTGGATGATGTCTCCAGCCTGCGCCGCGAAAACTACGTGCCCGGAGGTGCCGCATGAGCGCAGCCAACCCCATCCTGAACGCTGCTGCAGCGCCGGTCGCTGACAACGTGATGCTCAAGCTGCTCAACGTCGAAAGCGCCTACGGCCCGATCAAGGCGATCCGCGGCGTGAGCCTGCAGGTGCGCCAAGGCGAAATCGCCACCGTGCTCGGCTCCAACGGCGCTGGCAAGACCACCATCCTCAAAACCATCAGCGGCATCATCGACCCGCGCAAGGGCTCGATCGAGTTCAAGGGCCAGAGCATCACCGCACAAGACCCGGCCTTCATTGTGCAAAGCGGCCTGATGCATGTGCCCGAAGGCCGCGAGGTGTTCCCGCTGCTGTCGATTCGCGACAACCTGCTCATGGGCGCCTTCACCCGCAAGGACCGTGACGGCGTGGCCCGCGACATGGAAGCGGTGTACAACTACTTCCCCATCCTGCGCGAGCGGGCGGCGCAAGACGCGGGCTTGCTCTCGGGCGGGCAGCAGCAGATGCTGGCGATCAGCCGCGCCCTCATGGCCAACCCCGATTTGATCTTGCTGGACGAGCCCAGCTTGGGCCTGTCCCCGAAGCTGACCAAAGAGATTTTTGAAATCGTAGTGCGCATCAACCGCGAACGCGGCACCACCATCTTGCTGGTGGAGCAAAACGCCAACATGGCGCTGAACGCTTCCGACTACGGCTATGTGCTGGAAAACGGCCGCATTGTGATGGAAGACACCTGCGCCCGTTTGCGTGAAAAGGACGACATCAAGGAGTTCTACTTGGGTATGAAGGAAGAGGGCGTGCGCGCCGATCGCCGCTGGAAAAAGAAGAAAACCTGGAGATAAGACATGAGCCAACTCTGGGACACCTCCGGCATCGTGCCGCAAAAAAATGTCGTCATGGCGGGCGAGACCATCCCCGCCATTTTCTGGAACGCAGTGGCCGCACGCGGACCCAACGTGTGGATGCGCCAAAAAGATCTGGGCATCTGGCGCAGCTGGACCTGGAACGAAACCGCCCAGGCTGTGCGCGAGATCGGCCACGGCCTGATGGCGCTGGGCTTTGAGGCGCGCCACACCGCCTCCATCTTGTCCAACACCAACATCGAATGGGTGCTGTGCGACCTGGCTGTGCTCAGTGCGGGCGGCGTGTCCAACGGCATCTACCCGACCGACGCGGCCGAGCAGGTGCATTACCTGTGCGAAGACTCGGGCACCCGCGTGCTGTTTGTCGAAGACGACGAGCAGCTCGACAAGGCCCTGGCCGTGCGCGAGACTTTGCCCTTGTTGCAAAAAATCGTGGTGTTCGACATGGACGGTTTGCGTGACTTCCATGACCCGATGGTGATCAGCTTGAAGCAGCTGCAAGCCTTGGGCCGCGAACATGCCCAGCAACACCCCGACATGCTCACGCAGCGCAGCGCTGCCTGCAAACCGGAAGACTTGGCCATTTTGGTCTACACCTCAGGCACCACCGGTAAACCCAAAGGAGGCATGCACAGCCACCACGGCTTGGTGTACACCGTGCGCGGCTACAACACCTTGATTGCCCGCGACGAGCGCGACGAGTGCATGTGCTTTTTGCCGCTGTGCCACATCGCTGAGCGCATGGGGGGCGAGTATTTTTCGATGTACACCGGGGCCAAACTCAACTTTGTTGAAAACCCCGAAACGGTGCCCGAAAACGTGCGTGAAATCGCGCCCACCGTGTTCACCGCCGTGCCCCGTGTGTGGGAAAAGTTTTACTCGGGTGTGATGATTGCGCTCAAGGAAGCGGGCGGCGTGCAGCAAGCGGTGTACGGCTGGTCGATTGGCGTGGGCCAGCAAGTGGCCGATTTGGTGCTGGCACAAAAGCCGGTGCCCGCCGGTCTCAAGCTGCGCTTTCATGTGGCGCGTTTGTTGGCACTCAACAACGTGCGCAAGATGATCGGTATCCACCGTGCGCGCTTTTTGGTGACGGGTGCAGCCCCCATCTCCCCCGATTTGGTGCGCTGGTATTTGGCGCTGGGCTTGCCCATGCTCGAGGTCTGGGGCATGACCGAGACCTGCGGTGCGGCCACGGGCGTGCCCGCTGACCGCATCAAGCCCGGCTCGATTGGCCCCGCCGCCGAGTACAACGAAATGCGTCTGGATCCGGTGACCAGCGAGATTTTGGTGCGTGGCCCCAACGTGTTCATGGGGTACCTGAACTTGCCCGAAAAAACCGCTGAGACCATCGACGCCGACGGCTGGCTGCACACGGGCGACGTGGGTGTGGTGGACGAGGAAGGGTTTTTCCGCATCACCGATCGCATGAAAGACATCATCATCACAGCCGGTGGCAAGAACATCACCCCGAGCGAGCTGGAAAACGAACTCAAATTCTCGCCCTATGTCACCGATGCGGTGGTGATTGGCGACAAGCGGCCCTATCTGACTGTGATCATCATGATCGACCAGGAAAACGTGGAGAAATACGCCCAGGACAACGACGTGCCCTTCTCCAATTACGCCAGCCTCACGCACAGCGCCGAGGTGCAAGGTTTGATCCAGGCCGAAGTGGACCGCGTCAACAAGAAGTTTGCCCGCGTCGAGCAAATCAAAAAATTCTGGTTGCTCGACACGCAGCTGAGCGCCGAAGATGAAGAACTGACCCCGACCATGAAGCTCAAGCGCAAACTGGTCGAGAAGAAATATACGCCCCAGATCGAGGCGATGTACCGCTGATTCAACTCACCCTTTTCTACAACAGGAGACCTGCAACATGAAAATCAAACTCAGCCTCATCGCCGCTGCGATGGCCTTGACCGCTGGCGCGGCCACGGCCCAGACGCAAGGCGTGTCCAAAACCGAAATCACCCTTGGCTCGATCCAGGATTTGTCGGGCCCCTTGGCGGGCTTTGGCAAACAGGTGCGCTTGGGCATGATGCTGCGCGTGGATGAAGCCAACGAGCAAGGCGGCATCAACGGCCGCAAGTTCAAACTGCTGGTCGAAGACTCGGCCTATGACCCACGCCGTGCCGTTTTGGCCGCGCAGAAGCTGGTCAACCAGGACAAGATTTTTGCCATGATCGGTCACATCGGCACCGCACAAAACATGGCCGCCATGCCGGTGCAGTTCCAGAAGAACGTGATCAACTTCTTCCCCGTCACGGCCGCACGTGAAATGTACGAGCCCTTCCACAAGCTCAAGTACTCGTTTGCCGCCACCTACTACGACCAGATGCGCCTGGGTGTGCCGATCTTGGTGAAGGAAAAGAACGCCAAGCAAATTTGCGCCATGCACCAGGACGATGAATTCGGTCTGGAAGTGTTTCGTGGTGCCTCAGCCGGCCTGCAGACCATGGGCATGAAATTCGCCGAAGTCACGACCTACAAACGTGGTGCCACAGACTTTGCCTCTCAGATGCAAAAACTGGCCTCGGCCAAGTGCGACTTTGTGGTCATGGGCACCATCATTCGTGAAACCATTGGCGGCATTGCCACCGCTCGCCGCTTGGGCTTTAACCCCACTTTCCTAGGTTCAAGCGCGTCTTACACCGACTTGATCCACAAGTTGGGCGGTCCTGCCATGAATGGTTTTTACGCCACCATGTCCACCCAGCACCCCTACTTGGACGAGTCGGCTCAGCCTATTCGTTTCTGGGCCAACAAGTACAAGACCAAGTTCAACGAAGACCCGACCGTGTTCTCGGTTTATGGTTACAACGCCATCGATTCTTTCCTGCGTGCGGTTGAGAAATCAGGTGCCAACGTGACCACCGAGAGCATCATCAAGGCCATGGACACCATGGTGATCCCACCCGATATTTTCGGTACGGGCGAGATGACCTTCACTGCCACCAAGCGCTTGGGCAGCAATGCTTCGCGCATGTCACAAATCACCGACGGCCGCTGGAAAGTGACCTCGGGTTACTTCAGCGACAAGAAGTAAACACAGCAGCAATTGCTGCATGAAAGCCGCCAGCGCCTGCAAGGGCCTGGCGGTTTTTTCATGCGAAAAGGCATTTTGAAGCAGAAATTTTCAGCCAAACACTCCATTTTTTACGAAGCAAATTGACCTATCGATCAGAAAAAAATTGCGCCTTCTGCCCTAGACTTCAAACACTCATCGGGCTTGTTGTTCAGGCGGCATGTCGACCCGGTGCTTTGAATTTTTTGCTGGATTGGAAAGGTCTTTATGGAAACCGTCGCCCCCCTTTGGTTGTGGGCCACTTTTGTGGCCATCGTGCTGGTGTCGCTGTTCGTCGATTTTGTGGTGCTCAAAAAGCAGGGCGCACATGACATCGGCGTTAAAGAGGCGCTCAACTGGTCGCTGATCTGGATTGCCTTGAGCTTTTTGTTCAACGGTTTGTTTTGGTTCGCCATCCGCGACACCACGGGCTCGGTGGAGATCGCCAACACCAAATCGCTGGAGTTTCTGACCGGTTACCTGATCGAAAAATCATTGGCGGTGGACAACATCTTTGTCTTCCTGATGATCTTCACCTACTTTGCTGTCCCCTCGCACTTCCAAAAGCGCGTGTTGATGATCGGCATCATCGGGGCCATCGTGCTGCGCACCATCATGATTTTGGTGGGTGGTTGGTTGCTGTCGGAGTTCCACTGGATCTTGTACGTATTTGGTGCTTTCTTGATCCTCACGGGTGTGAAGATGTGGTGGGCTGCTGGCCAGGAGCCCGATCTGGAAGACAACCCCGCGCTCAAGTTGCTGCGCAAGATCTTGCCCGTCAGCAAAAACTACGACGGTGAAAAATTCTGGACCGTGGAAAACGGCAAGAAGATCGCCACGCCACTGTTCATGGTGATCTGCCTGATCGCCTTGACCGATGTGATCTTTGCGGTGGATTCGATTCCGGCGATTTTTGCGATCACGTCGGACCCCTTCATTGTGCTGACCAGCAACGTGTTCGCGATCCTGGGTTTGCGTGCCATGTATTTCTTGCTGGCGGCGGTGGCCAACAAGTTCCACTTGCTCAACTACGGCCTGGCCGTGATCTTGGTGTTCATCGGCACCAAGATGTGCCTGATCGATATCTTCAAGATTCCGGTAGGCCTCTCGCTGGGTGTGGTGGTCGGTATCTTGGCCGCGACCATGTTGTTGAGTGTGCGCTCAGCCAAAGCCTGACGCGCGGCGCTCTTGAAGAAGCCCCCAGGGTCACAAGCCTTGGGGGCTTTTGACTTCTCAAACTGCACAGCTTGCTGGCCTCCGTATGGCCGTGTCTTAAAGGGCCGTGACACTGGCCTGCAAGAGCCGCTGCACCAGGGGGTGTTGAACTTTCTTTTCGGTGCCAATCGCGAAAAAGTTTTCCTTCACGCCATCACAAGGCCCCAGGCGCTGCACGTCGTAGTGCGCCAGCAGCTCGTCGTGGACCCACTCGGCGGCAGGGAAGACACCCATCCCGCTCTCGCCAAAGGTCTTGAGCAAAGCGCTGTCCTCGAACTCGCCCACGATACGTGGACGAATGCCTTGCTGTTCAAACCAGTGGTCCAGTCGGGCGCGCACGGCGGTGTGGCCCGTGGGCAGCAGCACTGGCACATCGGCCAGGCTGGCCGGGAACTTCTTTTTGGCGGCCTTGACCAACGCCGCTGTGCCGTACCAGGACACGGGAGACGAGCCCAGCGCGTGGTTGTAGAGCTTGATGTTGGCGTTGCCCGGCGCCGGGCGGTCTGAGAGCACCACATCCAGGCGGTGCAGGGCCAGGTCACCCAGCAGGTCGTCGAATTCGCCCTCGTGGCAGAGCAAGCGCAAATGCGGCTCGCCCATGACGGGTTGCATGAGGCGGCGTACCACCAGTTTGGGCAAGCCGTCCGAAATGCCTGCGGCCAGCCGCACCGTGGGGGAACTCACCGCATCGCGCACCAGCGCGGGCAGGTTTTCGCCCAACTGAAAAATTTGGTCGGCTTGCTGCATGGCCGCCAGCCCGGCATCGGTCAGCACCAGGCCGCGCCCTGCGGGCTTGAGCAGGGCATAACCCAGCGACCGTTCCAGCTCACGCACCTGGGCGCTCACGGTTTGCACCGCCATGTCCAGTTTGTCGGCCGCGCGGGTGATGCCGCCCTCTTTGGCCACGACCCAGAAGTAATACAGGTGCTTGTAGTTGAAGGTGGTGCGCATAGTCAGAATTTACAAGAATATGTGGCAAAGATTATCTGATTTTTTGGGATGAAGCCCGCGCTAGAAGTCAAGGTGGATCTGAGCTTTGCAGCTGGCGGCCTGGGCAATGCCGGTCAGCGAGCCGACGGGTCCTGGCTGGTCAGGGCTGTGAGAAGCCTGTCGCGCAAAGGCCAGCTTATTGGGGTGGGTGTCGATAAAGTGTATTCAAGCACCACTGAAGTACACCATGAACTTATTGATTGCCCTGCGCCCGGGCTTGCCCATCCTGATCGGCGCTGCGCTGATGTTGTCGGTCAGCATGGGTTTGCGGCAAAGCCTGGGTGTGTTCATGCCGGCCTTGACCCAGGACATCGGCATTTCGGTGTCCCAGTTCACCTTGGCCATTGCGGTGCAAAACCTGGCTTGGGGATTTTTGCAGCCCTTTGCGGGGGCTTTGGCGGTGCGCATCGGTTACCGGCCCCTGATGATGACCGGTGCTGTGCTGTACATCCTGGGCATGAGCTTGCTCTGTCTGGCACAGGGATTGTTAGGCGTGATCTTGGGGGCTGGGGTGGCGATTGGCGCGGCCATGGCCTGCAACGGATCGGCCATTGCCATGGCGGTGGCTTCGCGGCCGGTGTCGCCGGCCTTGCGCAGCACAGTGCTGGGCATCGTGTCCGCCGCGGGCTCTTTGGGTGCCTTGATGGCGGCGCCCATTGGCCAGCTGCTGTCACAGGCGCACGGGTGGCGCGTGGGTGTGGGCGGTTTTGTCATCATGGCCCTGATCATCTTGCCCGCCGCTTGGTATGCCGGGCGGGTAGACGCCTTGCCGGTGCCGCCTTCCCCTTTGGGCGAAAAAGACAATGCCCCGGACATGGCCCGATTGGCCTTGAAGCACCCCCCCTTTGCGGTGATGACACTGGCCTACTTTGTGTGCGGCATGCAGCTGGTTTTTTTGACCACGCATCTGCCGTCTTACCTCGATTTGTGCGGCATGGACCCCATGCTCAGTGCCCAAGCACTGGGCATGATTGGTGGCTTCAACGTCCTGGGCAGCTTGTTTTTCGGATGGGCGGGTGGGCGTTGCAACAAGCTGCTGTTGTTGGGGGGCATTTATGTGCTGCGCTCATTCGGGCTGGCCTGGTATTTTCTGTCGGTGCCAACGCCCGAGAACACCTTGGTGTTCGCCGCCATCATGGGCTTTTTGTGGCTGGGCGTGGCACCCTTGGTGACGGGCTACATCGGCGAAACCTTTGGTCTGCGCTGGCAAGCCATGCTGGGCGGCATCGCCTTCATGAGCCACCAGTTGGGCAGTTTCTTGGGGGCTTTGGGCGGTGGGCTGGTGTTCGATGCCATGGGCTCGTACAACCGGGCCGTGCAGGTGGGGGTGCTGGTGGGGCTATTGGCGGGCATGGTGCAAATGGCCTTTGCGCTGCGCGCCGAGTTGCCGCCAGGTCAGCCCAGACCTGCCTGACACGCTTGCCCATGGAGTCTGCCCGGATCTGGTTTTAAATCCCCAGCTGCTTGGCCGCCAACTCTTTCATGATCTCTTCGGCCCCGCCGCCGATCATCATCACCTTGACTTCGCGGTAAACCCGCTCGCTCACCGTGCCGCGCATGTAGCCCATGCCGCCCAGCATTTGCACCGCGGCATCGGCGCAAAACTGCATGGTTTGGGTGGCGTGGTTTTTGAGCAGGCAGACTTGTGTCACCCACTCGGCACCGGTCTGTCCTGCATCGGCTTGTTGCGTCACGGCATCGACCCAGGCTTGGGTCGATGAGATGCGCATTTGCATGTCCATCAGTTTGTGGCGAATCACCTGCCGCTCGATCAAAGCTGCGCCAAAGGTCTGGCGCTGGCGTGCCCAGTCCAGGGCTTCGTCAAAACAAGCCTGCGCAAAACCCAGCGCCATGGCCGACATGGCCAGGCGCTCGCCATTGAAGTTGCCCATGATCATCTTGAAACCCGCGCCTTCGTCACCCAGGCGGTAACGCTGCGGCACGCGCACGCCGTTAAAGTGCAGCTGCGCCGTGTCGGAGCTGTGCCAGCCCATCTTGTGCAGGCGCGTGCGCGAAATGCCGGGCGTGTCACCCGGCACCACGACCATGGAGATGCCGCTGGCGCCTTTGCTGGACGGGTTGGTGCGCACGGCCAGCGTGATCCAGTCGGCACGCAGGCCCGAGGTGATGAAGACTTTTTCACCGTCGATCACGTAGTCCGTGCCGTCGGCACGCGCTGTGGTGCGCAGGTCGGCCACGTCTGAGCCGCCACCGGGCTCGGTGATGGCCAGGGCCGCAATGCGTTCGCCGCGCAGCACCAGGGGCACCACTTCGGTCTGCAGCTCGGCACTGCCATGGGCCATGACTGGGGGCAGGCCGATGTTGAGCGAGAACAGGCTGGCCATCACGCCGCCGCTGCCGCCGTAACGCGCCAGCGTTTGTGAAAGCAGGTTGCGCGCACGCCAGGGCGCGGGTGTGCCGCCCAGGTGTTCCGGGTAGCCCAGGCCCAGCAGGCCCAGCTCGGCGGCCTGGGTGTAAAGCGATCGGTCAAATTGACCGGCTTCTTCCCACGCGGGCACATGCGGGGCGATGGCTTGTTTGGCAAATCGCTCAACCGTGGTCTGCAGGCTTAGCAGATCTTCGTTGGTGAAATCGGTTGTGAATCCAGCGGTGCTCATGCTGCGTCCTTCCATTGAACCAGCACCTGGCCGGGCCCCACTTGTTGGCCCACGCTGGCCGAGAGGCTGTGCACCACCGCATCGCGTGGTGCGCACAAAATGTGTTCGAGCTTCATCGACTCGATGACCAGCACGGCTTCGCCTTGCTTGACCTGCTGACCTTCTTGCACATGCAGCGCGATCAGCTTGCCGTTGAAGGGTGCGCGCAAAGCCTGCGCAGCTTGTGCGCTGGCACCAGTGCTGGGCTGGTTGAGGCTCTGGTCGGTGAGCCATAGTTCCACGCATTCGGGGCCTTGCAGTTGCACATGCCAGCGCTGGACCGCACCCGTGCAGGCTACTGCGCGGGCTTGCCAGATGCGGCCGTTCAGCGTGATGTGCAGCAGATCGCCGCAGCGGTGCATGCGGGCCTCGTGTGTGGTGTCGCCCATTTGGACGCGCACTTGCCCTTGGCCCAGCTCCTGCAAGCTCAGCGCCAAGACCTCTTCACCCAGACCCATGCGCACGGGTCGCATGAACGGATTGGGCATCGCGGCTGCGGGCGCTTGGATTGCGTAGAGCACAGCCAGCACGGCCACGGTGCGTGCGTCGCCATGGGCTTGCAGGCGTTTGCGCACCATGTCGGCTTGCTCGGCCAAAAACGGAATCAGAGCCTCGCCTGCTGTAAACGTGGGGTGTTGCAAACAAGCGGCCAAAAACGCCCGGTTGGTCGGCAAGCCCAGCAGCGTGGTTTGGTGCAGGCCTGCGCACAGGCGATCGATCGCTTCGTGGCGTGTGGGCGCGTGGGCGATCAGCTTGCCCAGCATCGAATCGTAGTGCGGCGTGACCACCGCACCCACATGCAGCGCATGGTCAAAGCGCAACCCTTCGGGTTCTGCAAAGGCTTGCACCGTGCCAGTCTGCGGTGTGAAGTGTTCGTCTTCGGCGCACAGGCGAACTTCGATGGCATGGCCTTGCAGCTGCACATCGGCTTGCGCCAGCGGCAGTGGCTCACCCCGTGCGATGCGCAGCTGCCACTCCACCAAGTCCAGCCCCGTGAGCATCTCGGTCACCGGGTGTTCCACCTGCAAGCGGGTGTTCATCTCCATCAGATAAAACGGCTTGTCCGCTTGGGCTTCGTCCAGTAAAAACTCCACCGTGCCTGCGCCCACATAGCCGGCCGATTGGGCCAGCGCAATGGCTGCCTGCCCAAGCTGGGCGCGCAGTGCAGCATTCACCGCTGGGCTGGGCGATTCTTCGATGATCTTTTGGTGTCGGCGTTGTACCGAGCAGTCGCGCTCACCCAAGTGGATGCATTGGCCGTGCGTGTCGGCCATGATCTGCACCTCGATGTGACGGGGGCGCAGTAAAGCGCGCTCCATCAGCAAGTCGCCGTTGCCAAAACCCGCCAGTGCTTCAGAGCGCGCACTGTGCAGGGCGGGCAGCAGTTGCGCCATGTCGGTCACCAGGCGCATGCCGCGCCCACCGCCGCCGGCCACGGCTTTCACCATCAGAGGCAAGCCCAGTCGTTGTGCTTGTTCCGTGAATGTGGCATCGCTTTGGTCAGCCCCAAAGTAGCCCGGCAGGCAAGGCACGCCGTGTTTCAATGCCAGCGCTTTGGCGGCCGACTTGCTGCCCAGAGCGCGGATGGCCGAAGGCGGTGGTCCGACCCAAGTCAGGCCCGCATTGATCACCGCTTGCGCGAACTCGGCGTTTTCGCTCAAGAAGCCATAACCCGGGTGCACCGCATCGGCCCCGCTGGCCTGCGCGGCTGCCAGCAGTTTGTCGATGCGCAAATACGAGTCAGCCGACAAGGTGCCGCCCAATGCGACGGCGGTGTCGGCTTCGTGCACATGCAGGGCGTTGCGGTCAGCGTCTGAGTAAACGGCCACCGTTTGGATGCCCATGTGGCGTGCAGTGCGGATCACGCGGCGGGTGATCTCGCCTCGGTTGGCGATCAGCAGGCGGGTGACCTGGGTGTTCATGCGGTGTCCTTGCCAGAAAGTGTCCAGGGCGCGGGCTGTTTGCGCGCAAAAGCAGTCAGGCCTTGGGCGGCTTCAGTGCTGCGCAAGCCTTGCGCAAAAGCTTGTGCAGCAGCATCGCGCAAGTCGGGCACAGGGCTGCGCAAGTTGCGCAGCAGTTGTTTGGTGCTGGCCACTGCGCCGGGCGCTGCACGCAAGAGGCGCGTGAGTGTCACTTGCCAAGCCGCATCGCTGTTGTGTTCGATCACTTCGTTGACCAAGCCCACTTGCATTGCTTGCGTGGCGTTGTAGCTCAGCCCTTGCAGCAAACACTGGCGTGCCGCGCTCTCGCCCAGGCGCTGCCACACGAATGGCGCGATCTGTGCAGGTGGCAGGCCCAACGTCACTTCGGGCGTGCCCAGCACCGAACGCGCTGTGGCCACCACATGGTCGGCGCAGCACACCAGGCCAAAGCCCCCGCCCATGGCCGCACCATCGACGCGGCACACCAGCAACTGGGGCAGGGCGCAGAGGGCATGCAGCAGGTCGCCGAAGCTTTTGTTCATGGCCAGCAGCGGGTCGGATTGCCCCTCTTGCAAAGGCTGGCCGATCAGGTTGGCAAAGCCGCCCAAGCTGCCCCCCGCACAAAAAGCACCGCCTGCGCCGGTCAGCACCACGATGCGCAGCGTGGCGTCTTGCGCGGCACGCGCGCAGGCTTGCAGCAAGGCGTCCACCACCGCATCGCTCAAGGCGTTGCGTGTGGCCGGATCGTTCATCGTCCAAGTTTCGATCGCGCCTTGGCGCTCGATCAACAAAGTGCTGCTCATTTTTGGGGCCGCTTGGCAATGCCCATCATCTTGGCCAAGATGCCCAGCATCACCTCGTCGGCACCGCCGCCAATCGAGGCCAGCCTGCCATCGCGGTACATGCGCGAGACTTTGTTCTCCCAAGTGAAGCCCATACCGCCCCAGAATTGCAGGCAAGTGTCGGGCACGGTACGGTTCAGGCGGCCCGCTTTGAGTTTGGCCATGGTGGCCCATTCGGTCACGTCTTCGCCCGCGATGTAGTGCTCGCAGGCCTGGTAGGTCAGGGCACGCAGGCTTTCCACCTCGGCCTTGAGTTCGGCCAGCTTGAACTGCACCCACTGCTGGTCTGCCAAGGTTGAACCAAAGAGCTTGCGCTCTTGCGCCCATTCCACGGTCCACTGGATGCAGTTGGTGAGTGATTGCAGGGTGCTGGCCGCGCACCACAGGCGTTCTTCTTGGAACTGCTGCATTTGGTAGATGAAGCCCTGGCCCTCGGCCCCGATGCGGTAGCGCTGCGGCACACGCACCTCATCAAAATAAATCAGGCCGGTGTCGCTGCTGTTCATGCCGATTTTTTTGATCTTCTTGCCCACCTCGATGCCGGGCAGCAGCTTGCCGTTTTCGCGCATGGGCACCATGACCAGGCTCTTGTTTTTATGGATGGGCCCCTCGCCTGTGTTGACCAGCATGCACATCCAGTCGGCCTGCAAGCTGTTGGTGATCCACATTTTTTGGCCGCTGATCACGTAGTCGTCACCGTCCTTGCGCGCCACGGTCTTGATGCCTGCCACATCGCTGCCCGCACCCGGTTCGCTCACGCCGATGCAGCCCACCATGTCGCCCGCAATGGCCGGGGCCAAGAACTGTGCCCGCAATTCATCGCTGCCAAAGCGCGCCAATGCGGGTGTGGCCATGTCGGTTTGCACGCCAATGGCCATGGGAATGCCGCCGCAGTCGATGTGCCCCAGCGCTTCTGCCATGGCCATGCCGTAAGAATAGTCCAGCCCCGCGCCGCCATAGGCCTCGGGCTTGGTCAGGCCCAGCAGACCCAAGTTGCCCATTTTTTTAAAGACCTCGTGGGCCGGAAAGATCTCGGCCGCCTCCCACTCGTCCACATGGGGGTTGATCTCGGCCTCGATGAAGCGCTTGAGCGTGTTCTGGATTTCGCGGTGTTCGTGGGTGTATTGCATGGTGTGTCTCCGTGGGGTGGTTCTAGGGGTGCAGATCGAAGTGGCCAATGCTGTGGGCGTGTCCATTGAGGACGATCTCGACGGTGTGGCGGCCCGGGTGGTGGGTGCGTGTGCTCATTTGGCGCAGGGACAGAGTTTTTTCGAGCACGCCACGGCCGTGTGCATCAATCTGCACGGTGCTGCCTTTGAATACCTTGGGGCTGAGCGTGCCGTTGGCCTTGACGTAAAACACGCGCCAATCGGCCAGAGCGCTGGCCGCTTGTGCACTGGGGTTGTGCAAGGTGCAGTGCAGGGTGACGCTTTCGCCGATTCGGGCTGTTGAAGGGCTGATGCTCGCGCTGTGAACCTGTAAGGGGCTCACTTGCCCATGCCCAAACAAGGCCAGCGCCTGTGTATCGCCGCGCTTGATGGCGGTGCGCAGGGCATGGCGCAGCAAGGCCTGCCGCGAGGCGGGTACCGGCGGATCGTCCAGCCATTGGCGGGCCGTGCCCGTGAGTAACTCCGGGTGGTCTTTGCCAATGTCATTCAGGTGGTTGGCCACCGAGCGGCGCACATAGGACGAGCTGTCGTCACGCAATCGGGCCAACAAAGGCAGCACGGGCTTGGGGTTACGCACAAAATCAGGCAAACGCGCAGCCCAGGGCAAGCGCGGGCGTGTGGCTTCACTGACGGCGCGGCGCACATGCGCGTTGTCATCTTGAACCCACTGCGCCAGGTGGCCTAAGGTGGCCTCAGGGTGTTGCTGCAAAAACGGCCGCAGGCTGAATTCGGCGGTGAAGCGCTGGGTCAGTGCGTGTTGCGCGCGCAGGGCCTCGGGCAGATGCTGCAGGCCATGGCTGGCGATGTACATGCTGTGCGGCAGGTAAAAGAAGCTGCTGGGCACATCGCCACTGGCGGTGGGTTCGCCGTGTTTGTCCAGCCCCATGGGGCGGCCCATGGCACGCACCAGCAAAGGGGCGGCCTGCGCAAAGTCAGGCGGCATAAATTGCGCCATCACTTGGGCCATGCGGCGGCCTCGGTCCATCAGGCCCAGGGCTTCAAAGTCGGCTCCCATGGCCTTTTGCCATTGGCCCCTATGCACCGTGGCACCGGCGGCTGCCAGCTGCTCAGCCAACTGGTGGGCCGCGTCCAGCGAGAGCATGTGCTTCAAATCGGTGGCCATGTCTGCGCCTTCACATGCGGGCCACGCCAAAGCTCGTGGCGCGGGGTTGGCGGGCAGCACTCTCAGCACAGGTGTCGAGGCAAAAGTTCAGCACGCTGCGCGTGTCACGCGGGTCGATCACGCCGTCGTCGAGCACCAGGCCACTGGTGTAGAACGCGTCGGCTTGCGCTTCAAACAGGGCCACGATCTTGTCGAACTGGGCTTGCATTTTGTCGGGGTCGGGCGTGATGCCTTTGCGGGCCATGCCCGCTTCGGCCACGATCTGCATGGTGCGGGCCGCTTGCTCGCCGCCCATCACCGCAGTCTTGGCCCCTGGCCAGCTGAACAAAAAGCGCGGTGCATAACCCCGTCCGCACATGCCGTAGTTGCCCGCACCAAACGATGCCCCGCACTGGATGGTGATCTGCGGCACGGTGGCATTGGTCACGGCCTGTATCATCTTGGAGCCGTGTTTGATCATGCCGCCTTGTTCGCTGTCTTTGCCCACCATGTAGCCGGTGGTGTTTTGCAAATAGACGATGGGGTGGCCCAACTGGCACATCCACTGGATGAAGTGCGTGGCCTTGTTGGCCCCGGCCACGTCAATCGGCCCGTTGTTGCTGATGATGCCGACTGCGTGCCCGCCGATGCGCGCCTGTGCGCACACCGTGGCCGAGCCGAACAGTGGTTTGAACTCCAGAAAGTCTGAGTCATCCACCAGACGCAAGATGATTTCGCGCATGTCGATCGGTTCGCGGTGGTGGGCGGGCATCAGGCCCAGCAGCTCTTCGGCGTCAAAGCGCGGGGGCTTGGCCTCTCGCTGTGTCTTGTGTGCTGGCCAGTCCCAACGCGCCACCACATCGCGGGCCGTGCCCAGCGCGTGGCGGTCGTCTTCGCACAGGTATTCGCCCAGGCCCGACACACTGGTGTGCATCTCGGCGCCGCCCAGTTCTTCTTCGGTGGCCACTTCGCCGGTGGCGGCTTTGAGCAATGGCGGCCCGGCCAGAAAGGCGCGTGACCTGCCGCGCACCATGATGACGGTGTCACTCAAGCCCGGCATGTAAGCCCCGCCTGCGGTGCCCGAGCCGTGTTGCACGGTGAGCACCGGCAAGCCCGCCGCCGACAAGCGGGCGAGGTTGCGAAACAGACTGCCGCCCAGCACAAAGCCCTCGACCTTGTACTGCATCAGGTTGGCCCCAGCGCTTTCGACCAGGTGCACAAAGGGGAGTTTGTTTTCAAGGGCCAGCTCTTGCACCCGCAAGATCTTTTCCAGGCCCCGCGCCTGAATGGCCCCGGCCTCGATGCCCGAATCGCTGGCCACCACCATGCAGCGCACGCCTTCGACAAATCCAATGCCCGCGATCATGCCGCCGCCGGGCACCGACTTGGCCGGGTCGGGCGTGTCTTGCATGAAGCCTGCCAGCGCGCACAGTGGCAAGAAAGGCGCGCCAGGGTCCAGCAGCAAGGCCACGCGTTCACGCGGCAGCAACTGGCCGCGCTTGTCAAACACGGGTTTGGACTGGGCAGAGGCAAGCGCTGCGCGGTTTTGCAGGGCATGCCACTGCGCCAGTCGGGCCAGCGCGGCTTCGCGCCTTTGCTGCGCCACAGGGCTGTGCAGGTTCCAGGTGGATTCGAAAGTCATTGGAATACCTTGGGAGTCACGGCGCGGTGAAAGCCGTCAAACGGTTTGACGGCGTCGCGTGTTTGCACATCGACTTGGGCCACGGCCTGCTGCCAGCCCATGCGCATTTGCGGGCGTGCACCGTCCACACGCAGCACGGTGCCGCTGATGAAGCTGGCGGCGGGTGACAGCAAAAACACAATGGCCGCCGAGGTTTCGGCTTCGGTGCCAAAGCGGCCTTGCGGCACCGTGTTGCGCATTTCGCGCAACATGGGACCGGCTTCGGGTGGGTAATGGTCCATGCCGCTGCTGGCGATGTAGCCCGGGGCGACAGCATTCACGCGCACGCCTTGCGCCGCCCATTCGAGTGCCGCGGTCTCGGTGAAGCTGACCATGCCCGCCCGCGCTGCGCCGCTGTGGCCCATGCCGGGCATCGAGCCCCACATGTCGGCCACGATGTTGACCACCGCGCCGCCGTGCGCTTGCATGCTTTGGTTGAAGCATTCACGCGCCACCAAAAAGCCACCGGTGAGGTTGGTGTCGATGACTGCTTGCCAGCCTTTGGCGCTGGTCTTGGCCAGGGGCGAGATGTATTGCCCGCCCGCGTTGTTGACCAAGCCGTTGATGCGTCCGTGCTTCTGCACCACCTGCGCGACCATGGCTTTCACATCGTCCTCGCGTCGGATGTCGGTGCTGTGCCAGCTGGCCTGGCCGCCGTCATCGGTGATCTCTTGCGCGGTGGCGGTCAGCTTGTCGGGGTTGCGGCCCACCAGCACCACATGTGCGCCCAGGCTGGCCAGCTCGTGTGCGGTGCAGCGGCCAATGCCCGAGCCACCGCCGGTGACCAGGATGACTTGACCGCTCAGCAGGCCGGGGGAAAAGACCGAACGGTAGGGTGTGGTTGTTGTCATGTCGGGTCTCTCAAAAACAAGGCCAGTGCGGCATCGGTCAAATCATCCAGCGATGCGCGAGCGGGGCTTTTGGGTGTTGTTTGGGTTGCTGCTTTAACTGAACGTTTGACAGGTGTTTGAGTTGGCGCTTGGTACCACTGCACCGCCCAGTTGAGCGCGCCAAAAATCATCAAACGCGCCAGCTGCACCGGGGCTTGCAACTGGCCACTGGCGTGCAGCGCTTGCAGCACAGGCGTCCACGCGGCTTCGTAGTCGTCTTTGATTTGTGTGATGGTCTGCCGCTGCTCTGCGCTCAGCGAGCGCCATTCGTAAAGCATCACCGGGATGAAGTCGCTGTCCGGTCCGAGCAGCACATCGAACTGGTTGCGGATCAGGGCACGCAGTTGTTCTCGTGGCGGCAGGTCATCGGCCAGACACGCGCGGGCGGCTTCTTGGCGCTGGCTGGCTTGCTTCATGCCTTCGACCATCACCGCCAGCAACAGGTCTTGTTTGTTGCCGAAGTGATAAAACGGTGAGCCCGGTTGCATGCCCACTTGCGCCGCGATCTCACGCGTGCTGGTCGCGTCATAGCCTTGGCGGTGAAACAGCTGCGCCGCCGCCGTAATCAGCGCCTGACGCCGGTTGCCGTCGTCGCGCTCGCCCTCGGTCTTGCGCGGCCGCCCCCGTGCTCGCTTGGGTTCAGCCAACTCAGACATGTGTAGTCACATTTGTAGGAGCCCACCCCGTGGGCGATGGGCGTGGAACACGCCCTTGCGTGGTCAATCGCCCACAGGGGTGGGCTCCTACAGGGGAGGGTCGCTGTGCCATCAATCTCAGCGTCCTGCCAAGCCCATGCTGCGCGAGATCACTTCTTTCATGATTTCGTTGGTGCCGCCGTAAATGCGTTGCACGCGCGCGTCGGCATAGGCGCGGGTGATGGGGTATTCCCACATGTAGCCGTAGCCGCCGTGCAGCTGCACGCACTCGTCCATCACTTTGCACTGTAAATCCGAACACCAGTACTTGGCCATGCTGGCGGTGGCGGTGTCGAGTTTGTCTTGCAGCAGCAGCTCTGAGCATTTGTCCACAAACACGCGGGCCACCTGCACCTCGGTCTGCAATTCGGCCAGGGTGTAGCGGGTGTTTTGGTAGTTGCCCACGGCCTGACCAAACACCTTGCGGTCTTTCACGTATTGCACAGTCCAGTCGATGGCCGCTTGCGCTGCGGCAATGCCACCAATCGCGATTTGCAGGCGCTCCCAGGGCAGCTGCTCCATCAGGCAAATGAAGCCTTTGCCTTGCATGGCCGTGCCGCCCAGCAGCTGGTCGGCGCTGACCTTGACGTTGTCAAAGAACAGCTCGGACGTGTCCTGCGCTTTGAGGCCCAATTTTTTGAGGCGTTTGCCTTTTTCAAAGCCTGGCATGCCGCGTTCAATCAGGAATAAGCTGGTGCCTTTGGCACCAGCGGCCGGGTCGGTCTTGGCCACCAGGATCACCAGATCGGCGTGCCAGCCGTTGGTGATGAAGGTCTTGCTGCCGTTGATCAAATACGTGCCATCTGCTTGCAGCATGGCCGTGGTTTTCACACCCTGCAAGTCAGAGCCCGCCGCTGGTTCGCTCATGGCGATCGCGCCCACCATCTCGCCGCTGGCCAGCATGGGCAGGTATTTTTGCTTTTGCGCTTCGGTGCCGTAATGCAGGATGTAAGGGGCCACGATCTCGCTGTGCAGGCCGTAGCCAATGCCGCTGAAACCGGCGCGTGCCAACTCTTCCATCTGCACCACCGAATACAGCTTGTCGGCGTCTGACCCGCCATAGGCCTCGGGCAGGGTCATGCACAAAAAGCTGTTGTCACCGGCCTTGTCCCAGACGGCGCGGTCCACGAAGCCCTGCTCTTCCCAGGCGTCGTGGTGGGGGGCAATTTCTTTGTCCATGAAGCGGCGAAAACTGTCGCGGAAGGCTTCGTGGTCGGGGGTGAAAAGGGTGCGTTCGATCATGGCTGTCACCTGTTGGACTGTGGGGTTTGATTTATACAAAGCGGTTGCTTGGTAAAAGTCTATACTGTTTAAAAACCCCCGCAACACAGGGCAAACCCCCTGATGACCCCCAGGAGACAGCATGAGCGAAGCATTTGTTTATGACGCCATACGCACCCCGCGTGGCAAGGGCAAAAAAGACGGCAGCTTGCACGAGGTCAAGCCCATTAGCCTGCTCTCAGGCGTGCTGCGCGAGCTGCAAAGCCGCAACCAGTTCGACACCGCTGCGGTGGACGATGTGGTCATGGGCGTGGTCTCGCCCATTGGCGAGCAAGGCTCGGTCATCCCCAAAGTGGCGGCGCTGGCGGCCGGTTGGGACTGGCGCTGCTCGGGTGTGCAGCTCAACCGCTTTTGCGCCTCGGGGCTGGAAGCGGTCAACATGGCCGCCATGAAAGTGCGCAGCGGTTGGGAAGACCTGGTCGTCGCTGGCGGCGTTGAAAGCATGAGCCGCGTGCCCATTGGTGCTGACGGCGGTGCGTGGGCGCAAGACCCCGAGACCAACAGCGCCACGCTGTTTGTGCCGCAAGGCATTGGCGCCGACCTGATCGCCACCATGAATGGCTTTAGCCGCCACGATGTGGATGCTTTTGCAGTCGAGTCGCAAAAGCGCGCCACGGCTGCGCGTGCTGCGGGCTATTTCGATGGCTCGGTCGTGCCGGTCAAAGACAAGCTGGGCCAAGTCATCCTGGCGCAAGACGAATTCATCAAACCCAGCACCACGGTGGAAACACTGGGCGGCCTCAAAGCCTCGTTTGAACAACTGGGCAGCATGGGCTTTGACGCGGTGGCCTTGCAGCGCTACCCGCAGGTTGAGCGCATCCACCATGTGCACCACGCGGGCAACTCGTCGGGCATTGTGGACGGTGCGGCTGCGGTGCTCATCGGCTCGGAGGCCGCAGGCAAAACCCACGGCCTCACGCCGCGTGCGCGCATCGTGTCGGTGGCTTTGTCGGGCGCTGACCCCACCATCATGCTCACAGGCCCCATGCCCGCCGCACGCAAAGCGCTGGCCAAGGCGGGCCTGACCATTGACCAGATCGATTTGTTCGAGGTGAACGAAGCCTTTGCCGCCGTGCCCATGAAGTTCATGCAAGAGATGGGCGTATCGCACGACAAGGTGAACGTCAACGGCGGCGCCATTGCCATGGGCCACCCGCTGGGGGCCACGGGCGCAATGATATTGGGCATCCTGATCGACGAGCTGCACCGCCGCAATTTGCGCTACGGCTTGGCCACTTTGTGTGTGGGTGGCGGCATGGGCATTGCCACGATTGTGGAGCGGGTTTAAGTCAAGCAGTCGCTATTCATACCGTCATGGCGAGGAGCCAATTTTTTGTGGATTGAAATCGAAGCACAACACACCCTCGCCGTCATTGCGAGGAGAGCAGCGACGCGGCAATCCAGCTGCAACGCTCGTTCAAGCACTGGATTGCCGCGCTTCGCTCGCAATGACGTTTCAAGTTCGCAATGACGTTTCAAGTTCGCAATGACGTATCAAGCTCGCAATCACGGAAAAAATGAAGCCGCCATGAGCAATCACCAATGACCTGAAGGAGACAAAACATGATTTTGAAAACACTGCGCTACGAACTGGCTGACGGCATCGCCACCATCACCTTTGACGAGCAGGGCTCGCCGGTCAACACCATGTGCCTGCAATGGCAGGCCGACCTGACTCAGGCGGCCGAGCAAGTGGCCAAAGACAAGGCGGCTTTGAAAGGTATCGTCCTGGCCTCGGCCAAGTCCACCTTTTTTGCAGGAGCCGACCTCAAGGGCGTGATGCGCTCACAAGCCTCGGACGGCCCGCGTGTCTTTGCCGACATCGAAGGCATCAAGAAAGCTTTCCGCACCATTGAGACGCAAGGCGTGCCCGTGGTCAGCTGCCTCAATGGCTCGGCCCTGGGGGGTGGCTGGGAAGTGGCGCTGATCGGCCACCACCGCATCGCCACTGCCAACCCCAAAACACAATTCGGCCTGCCCGAGGTCACGCTGGGCTTGATTCCCGGTGGTGGTGGCATCACCAAAATGACGCGCCAACTGGGCTTGCTGGCCGCGCAGCCCTATGTGCTGGAGAGCAAACTCTTTGGCCCCGAAGAAGCACAAAAGCTGGGCCTGGTGCACGAGATCGTGGCCAGTGACGACCAGCTTCGCCCCCGCGCTCTGGCGCACATTGCCGCAAGCCAAGGCCAGCCCGAAGCGGCCCAACACCTGTGGGACCGCAAGGACTACAAAATGCCCGGCGGCACGCCGAGCAACCCCAAGATCGCGGGCATGCTGAGCGTGGCCCCGGCCGTGCTCAAGCAAAAAACACGCGGTCTGTACCCTGCGCCCGAAGCGGCGTTGGCCGCCATGGTCGAAGGTGCGATGGTGGACTTTGACACCGCCATGCGCATCGAAAGCCGATATCTGGCGGGTCTGATGACCAGCCAGGTGGCGCGCAACATGATCAACACCTTCTTCTTCAACATGAACAGCATCAAGGGTGGCCAAAGCCGACCCAAGGCTGCACCGCGCTACAAGCCCAAAAAAGTGGGCATCTTGGGCGCAGGCATGATGGGCTCGGGCATTGCGTATTCACAAGCCAGCCGGGGCATCGCCACGGTGCTCAAAGACGTGAGCCAAGAAGCCGCCGAAAAAGGCAAGGCCTACAGCCACAAGCTCACGCAAAAGCGCGTGGACAAAGGCCGCATGACCACAGACAAACAAGCGGCATTGTTGTCACTCATCCAGCCTACGGCCAGCGCCGCAGACCTGAAGGGCTGCGACCTGATCATCGAAGCCGTGTTTGAAAACCGCGAACTCAAAGCCCGCGTCACGCAAGAGGCCGAGCCCATGCTGGCCGAAGGCGGCTTCTTTGCCAGCAACACCTCCACCTTGCCCATCAGCGGCTTGGCCACGGCCAGCGCCAATGCCAACAAATTCGTCGGCATCCATTTCTTCAGCCCCGTAGACAAGATGCAGCTGGTGGAGATCATTCGCGGTGCACAGACCGACGACGAGACCATTGCCCGTGCGTACGACTATGTGCAGGCGCTGGGCAAGCTGCCGATTGTGGTGAACGACTCGCGCGGCTTTTACACCAGCCGCACTTTTGGCACCTTTGTGATGGAAGGCGCGGCCATGCTGGGCGAGGGCATCCCAGCCCCCGTGATCGAAAATCTGGCCATGCAAGTGGGCATGCCAGTCGGCCCGCTGGCCGTGCTGGACGAAACCGCGCTGTCGCTGTCGGTGCATGTGCTGGACCAAACCCGCGAGGACTTCGCCAAAGAAGGCCGGGCCCACACCGCCACGCCCGGCGAGTTGCTGGTCGAGCGCATGGTCAAAGAACTCAAGCGCCCTGGTCGCGCCGCAGGCGGTGGTTTTTACGACTACCCCGCAGGCCAGAAAAAGACGCTGTGGCCTGAACTGAAAACCCACTTTGAAAAAGCCGACGTGGCCTACAGCCAGCAAGACATCAAAGACCGCCTGCTGTACCGCCAAGCCGTGGAAACCGCCCGCTGCCTGCAAGAAGGCGTGCTGACCTCGGTGCACGACGGCAACATCGGCTCGATCTTCGGCATCGGCTTCCCGGCCTGGACGGGCGGTGCGCTGCAATTCATCTATGGCCAGGGCGTGGATGCGTTTGCCAAGCGGTGTGCTGAATTGGCTGCCGCATACGGTCAGGGCTTTGCGCTGACAGCCGATGTGATCGCGAGTTTGAAGCAGCATCAGCCGGTGTATTGAGGCACAGGCCCGGAAGGGCTTGCAAGTCAAAACGCAGCACTCGGGAGACTGGGGCTGCGTTTTTACTTGAAAAACTGCATTCCTACAGATTGTGTGCATGAAGCTGCTGGATAAGGCCTGGGAGCAGTTGAACCATTGGGGGTTTATGGCACATCAACCGATGTTTCTTGTGTCCAAAACCAGGACAATCAAGCCCATCCATGCGGATGGTGCTGTAACTTTTCGGCTGGCCGCACGAATAGCTTCATGAAGCCCCGTGTTTCAGCAACCCACCAGGACACTCCCATGAAACGACGCCACATGTTCAAAATCATTTCAGCTTGGCTGGCCAGCGCCTTGGTGCCCATGAGGGCGGTGGCTGCCGCTTTTCCATTGACAAAAACCAAAGCCGAGTGGCGCAAGTTGCTTGCGCCGGGTGCGTATGCGGTGTTGTTCGAGCACGGCACCGAGCGCCCAGGCAGCAGCCCGCTCAATGCCGAGAAACGGCCCGGCACCTTTGTGTGCGTGGCCTGCAACTTGCCCTTGTTCAGCGCGGCCCACAAATACGAGAGCGGCACGGGTTGGCCCAGTTTTTTCCAAGCCTTGCCGGGTGCTTTGGGCACGTCCACCGATTTCAAGCTCATCTACCCGCGCACCGAATACCACTGCTCGCGCTGTGGCGGGCACCACGGCCATGTGTTCGATGACGGACCCAAACCCACGGGCCAGCGCTTTTGCAACAACGGCGTGGCCTTGGCGTTTGTGCCCGAAGGCCAAGCCCTTCCCGCATTGAGGACATGACCATGAACCGCACGATTGTTTCAAAGCCCCTGCGTTGGTTGGTCATGGCATGGGCCGCTGGCGCTTGTCTGTTGACGGCTTGCACGCCCAGCCAGTCTTCCAGCGCGGGCCAAGCCCCTGCGGCCCAGACCACGCCCACCGAGGTGGCGGCGGCGCCCGTGGTCAACGGCAAGCCCATGGCTTACGCCTTGTTTGCAGGTGGTTGTTTCTGGTGCATCGAGGCCGACTTTGAGAAATTGGCGGGTGTGGTGGCCGTTGAGTCGGGCTACACGGCTGGCCAAACGCCCCAGCCCACCTACGAGCAAGTCAGCGCCGGCCACACGGGCCACACCGAGGCGGTGCGGGTGCTGTACGACCCCAGCCAAGTGAGTTACGCGCAGTTGGTCGACTACTTTTGGCGGCACATCGACCCGACCGTCAAAGACCAGCAGTTTTGTGATGTGGGCCCGCAATACCGCAGCGGGATTTATTGGCAAAATGAGGCCGAACGCGCCACCGCCGAAGCCAGCCGCGACGCCTTGATCAAGAGCGGCCGATTCAGCACCATTCATACCGAGTTGGCGCCCAGCTCAGCGTTTTACTTGGCCGAGGACTACCACCAGGACTACTACAAGAAGAACGCGCTGCTCTACAGCTACTATCGCTTGAGTTGTGGTCGGGACGCGCGGGTCAAAAAGCTCTGGGGTTAAGGCCCTTCGTTTGCGCTAGCTCTGTGGCCTTGGCCGTTCAATGACACACACCAGTCTCCCCACCGGGCTATTTTTTGAAAGATGGTCGGGTTGCAGCAAAGTGCGATAACTGATTTCCAGGGTCAAGAGCGCCAGCAAAGAAATGCAAGCGGCTTAAGTTTGCACCGGTTGCGCCACCAGCTTCACCCCCAGTGCGGTGCAGACTCGGGAAATCGTGTCAAAGCGCGGATGCGATGTGGGGCGCAGTGCTTTGTAGAGTGCTTCACGGGTCAGGCCCGACGCTCGGGCGACTTCGGTCATGCCGCGTGCGCGGGCGATGGTGCCCAAAGCGTGGGTCAACTCTGCGGGGTCGTTTTCTTCCAGAACCAGCGTCAGGTAGTTGGCCACGTCCTCATCGGTCTTGAGGTGTTCTGCCATGTCGAAGTCTGGCAGATCGGTGGCTTTGATTTTTCGGGTCATGCTCAATCACTCCATGATGGTTCTGCTCAATGCAATGGCGCGGGCAATGTCTTCGGATTGTGTGGACTTGTCTCCACCGCCAATCATCACGATCAGCATGCCGTCCCGCTCGACGAAATACATGCGCCAGCCGGGACCAAAGAATTCCCGCATTTCGCTGACGCCTTCTCCCACAGGGGCCACATCGCCCAGCAAACCGCGCTGAACTTTTTCGAGCCGTCGGGTCAGTCGGATGCGTGTCATGCCGTCTCGCAGGCTGGCCAGCCACTCATCAAACTCGGGCATGCGTTTGATCGTGTACATGTTGATTGTAATCAGTTGTTCACGAATTGCGTGGTTGATTCAATGCTGGTCTAAGGCTTGACAGTCAAAGCTTCCGCGCCTTGGTCGTACTTGAGCAGGTAGTCGCTGATGCGCTCGAAGGTGGCGGTTGCGGGCTTGCCGGGGTGGTCTGTTGTGGCCACTTCGGCGCTGAAGACCGCGCCCAGCATGAGTTTGAATGGGTTCACTTCAACGGGTTGGGCAACAAAGTATTTTTGAGAAACTTGCTTGAGCTGCTTGATGTCAGAGGTTTGGTAGATGGCGGCATTGATCACGTCGAGTACGAATTCGGTGCAGTTCTGGCGGCCTTCGTTGTAGGGGTTGGCAATGACCGAGTAGCGTGGTTCGTGCAGTGCCGCATAGGCGGGTGAGGTGATCACTTTGATGAGGCGTTGTTGCAGTTCGGCGGATGGGATCAGGATGCCCGCCTCCATGTGTGCCACGCCAGAAAAGAAGTCCACGGGGTAATCCAGCACCAGACGGCTTCTGTCGGGTTTATCGTCGTATTGGTAAAGGTTGTGGATGGCGTAGCCGGGCAGCGTTCGGCCATCGGCGGTCTGGATTTTTGAGTACACCACGAAGGCAACATGTGTGAAGTGCATACCCCGTGGCATCTCCGACAGTGGGCGTCCCATGCGGGCAAGGATGGCCACGTGTGCACCTTTGCTGGCCAGAGTACGTTCCACTTTCTTGGCAAAAGTGATGATCTCATCGGCTTTGAAGTGAGTAGTTTCGCCGCCCCCAAGGCTGGCTGAGCTGAACCCCGGTGCTGCGACGGATGTGCCCCACAGGCACAGGCTCAGAATGCAGAGGATGAGTTGACGCATGTTGGGCAATCAATTGTTGGCAGCGGGCTGTTGCAGAGCCTTGTTGGGCGCAATGATGGAAATGGTTTCATCGGTCACAGGCAGTGGGGTGCCAATTGGGCTGGTTGCTGCGCTCATCAGCGAGTCCCCTGCATGTAATGCGGCACTACCGACGCCGACCGCAATGGCACCACTGGCGAGCAATGGCGTAGCGACAACCCCTGATGCCAATTGACCTGTAGCGACCAAGCTGTGCCCGGCACTGGCGGCGGCGTTGCTGCTGGCTTGACCACCGGTTTTGACTGCTTTTTGCATTTGATCAGCTGGATTGGCCATGGCGCTGGCAGCGCATAAGCTCAAAAACCAAAGGACCGCTGCTGATGGGTTTGATTTGTCCATTTCCATTTGCTCCTGATGTTAAAAATATAAAACTTAAGTGTTTATTTTAACGTTTTAACATTAAGGTCTGCTGCAAACGGATAAGCACAGGCGCGATCAACTGTGCCAAAGGGTCGCATTGTGAGGGGTTGGCCGGTTGGTGGTTGGAGCTTGCTTGTCGGTGTTCACTTGCACGACCAATTGGCAGCGCCCCAACCCGAGCCCTACCAGCTCAGGCAAACTACACACCATTTTTCTCATCCCCACCTGCTGGTGGCACATCTATTTCCCGGAAGCACAGCATGGAAATCAAAGTCAATTTTCTCGACAAACTTCGCCTGGAGGCCAAGTTTGACGACTTCACCGTGCTGGCCGATCAGCCGATTCGCTACAAGGGCGATGGCTCGGCACCGGGGCCGTTTGATTATTTTTTGGCTTCGTCGGCTTTGTGCGCGGCGTATTTTGTGAAGCTGTATTGCGAGACGCGCGGCATTTCCACCGAGCACATCCGCCTGTCGCAAAACAACATCGTGGACCCCGACAACCGCTACCTGCAGACCATCAAGATCCAGGTGGAGTTGCCAGCCGACATGTCTGAAAAAGACCGGGTCGGCATTTTGCGGTCGATTGACCGCTGCACGGTCAAAAAGGCGATTCAAGCGGGCCCCACTTTCATCGTTGAAGCGGTGGACAACCTGGACGCCGACGCGCAAGCTTTGCTCTCGCTCAACCCCGATGCGCAAGCGCAGACCCGCATCGCAGGCAAGGACTTGCCGCTGGAGCAGACCATCGCCAACATGACGGCGGTGTTGGCCAACCTGGGTATCAAGATCGAAATCGCGTCGTGGCGCAACCTGGTGCCCAATGTGTGGTCGCTGCACATCCGCGACGCGCATTCGCCCATGTGCTTCACCAACGGCAAGGGCTCGACCAAAGAAAGCGCTTTGGCCTCGGCGCTGGGTGAATACATCGAGCGCCTGAACAACAACCACTTTTACGCGGGCGTGTTTTTTGGCGAAGACATCGCGCAAGCCGACTTTGTGCACGACCCCCGCGAGCGTTGGTTCCCGCCGGGCAAGCGCGACGCGTTGCCCAAAGGTTTGTTGGACAAGCATTGCTTGGCCATTTACAACCCCGACGGCGAGCTCAAGGCCTCGCACCTGTTCGACACCAACTCGGGCAACTCCTCGCGCGGCATTTGTGCGCTGCCCTATGTGCGCCAGTCCGATGGGGAAGTCGTGTACTTCCCGTCGAACTTGGTGGAAAACCTGTTTGTGAGCAACGGCATGAGCGCGGGCAACACACTGGTCGAAGCGCAGGTGCAGTGCCTGTCAGAAATTTTTGAACGGGCCGTCAAGCGCGAGATCTTGGAAGGCGAAATGGCCTTGCCCGACGTGCCGCAGGATGTGCTCGCCAAATACCCCGGCATCGTGGCCGGCATCGAGGCTTTGGAAGCGCAGGGCTTTCCGGTCTTGGTCAAAGACGCGTCGCTCGGCGGGGTGTACCCGGTGATGTGCGTGACCCTGATGAACCCGCGCACCGGCGGTGTGTTTGCGTCCTTTGGCGCACACCCCCGCATGGAAGTGGCGCTGGAGCGCAGCCTGACCGAGCTGCTGCAAGGCCGCAGTTTTGAGGGCCTGAACGACTTGCCCGCGCCGACTTTCATCAGCAACGCGGTGACCGAGCCCAACAACTTTGTGGAGCACTTCATCGACTCCAGCGGCATTGTGTCGTGGCGGTTTTTCAGCGCGCAATCGGACTTTGAATTTGTGGAGTGGGACTTTTCTGCCAAGGGAGCCGATGCCACCGCGCAAGAGGCCGCCACGCTGTTCGGCATCTTGCAGGCCATGGGCAAAGAAGCCTATGTGACGGTGCACGACCAACTCGGCGCCACCGCCTGCCGCATCTTGGTGCCGGGCTATTCCGAGGTCTACCCGGTTGACGACCTGATTTGGGACAACACCAACAAAGCGCTGTTGTTCCGCGCTGATGTGCTGAATCTGCACCACTTGGATGACGAAGCGCTGGAGGCCTTGCTGGAGCGCTTGGAGAACAACGAGCTCGACGATTACCTGGACATCGCCACCCTGATCGGCATCGAGTTTGACGACAATACGGTGTGGGGGCAGCTCACGGTGATGGAGCTCAAGCTCTTGATTCATCTGGCTTTGCAGCAGCTCGAAGAAGCCCACGAACTGGTGGGTGCTTTCCTGCAGTACAACGACAACACGGTGGAGCGCCGTTTGTTTTACCAAGCCTTGAATGTGGTGCTGGAAGTCACGCTGGGCGAGGACTTGGCTTTAGAAGATTACGAGCGGAACTTCAGGCGCATGTTTGGCGACGAGCGCATGAATGCGGCCATTGGTTCGGTGGACGGCAGCGTTCGTTTTCATGGCCTCACGCCGACTAGCCTGCAGCTGGACGGCTTGGACCGCCATCAGCGCCTGCTCGACAGCTATAAAAAACTGCACGCGGCGCGGGCGCGTGCGGCTGCGAAGCAGACTTTGAATTGACGGTGTGACTCCCCGCTGTACTTCGCGTGTCTGTGCCTGCCCCAGGAACGTCAGGTCTTGATGGCCCGACATCGATCCTTTTGCGAAGCAGCATGTCAATGCCCGATCAATTGGATGTCTTGGCCTTGACCCGCACCCCACCAATCACGCCCATCACCAGCAGTGCAATGCCAGCCAGCGTGAGCGGCTCGGGCCACTGGCCGCGTAGCCAAAACGCGTAGCTGAGCGCGGCCAGGGTTTCAAACACGATGAGTTGGCCAGCCAGCGCGGTGGGCAATCGTTGGCTGGCGGCGTTCCAGCACAGGGTGCCCAGCCAAGAGGCCAGCAGGCCGATGGCCAACATGAGGCCGACAAACTCCCAAGGGCGAGGGCCCAGTGGCATGGGCAAGGGGTCTTGGGTGGCGCTGGCCCAGAGCCAGTAGGCGGCATAGCCCAGCAAGGCCAGCGGCAGGGTGGCGATGCCCTGCGCTGTGGCCCATATGCGCGGGTTGCGATCGGGGTGGCCGCGCAGCCAGTCGGCGTTTTTAAGTGGGTACCAGGTCCAGCAAACCACCGCGCCCACGGCCAACGCGGCTCCGGTGATATAGCGCGTGGTGTCGGCTGCAGGGTCTTGCACCAGGGCCGTCCACTCCACGTGGTTGACGCAGGCGATGCCCAACAAAATGAGCGCCAGTGGCGGTGCCAACTTCAGCCACGGAAAACGCCCGTCGCGCTGGTGGTTGAGCAAGTTGGCGGCGATGGCAATCACCACGGGCAGCGTGCCAATGATCATGGTGGGCAACGCCCCACCTGCGCGCAAGATGGCGCTGGACAAAAACAGGTAATACAGCACGTTGCCAATCGCTGCCAGTTTGAGCGCTGCAAGCCAGTCGCTGCGGGTCAGACGCCGGATGTCGGCGCGGTCGATATAGGCCAGAGGCAAGGCGATCAGGCCAAAGGCCAGATAACGTCCGAAGGTTTGCAAGGCGGCCGGGTAGTCGGGCAGAAGCAGCGGGCCTACAAAAACGAGGCCCCACAGCATGCCGGCCGCCAAGGAAAAGAAAATGCCGCCCGTCAGGGCGGTGATGTGATGGGGCATGGGCTGAATTATCAGGCCAGCCAAACTTGCCGATAGCGCCCTTGTGCGTCGTGGTCTTGGGTTTGTTTGGCGGGGTTGAAGCGCCGGCCCGCACGCGGATCGGTGCCGCGCCCGCTCACGTACAGCCAGTTGCCTTGGTTGCTGCTGACGTCAAAGTCCACCAGCTGCGATTCGAACCAGGCCGCGCCTGCGCGCCAGTCGCAAGACAGGTCGTGCACCAAAAAGCTGGCCACGATTTGGCGCATGCGGTTGGAGGTAAAACCCGTGGCGGCCAACTCGCGCATGCCCGCGTCCACGATGGGCTCGCCGGTTTGGCCGCTGCACCAGCGCTGAAAGTCTTTGGGAAAGTGTGAGGGTTTGGGCAAGTTCGACAAGCCCCGCGCCGCATAAAGTTGCGGGCCGTGTTGCAGGTGCAGCATGCGGAAGTTGTCGCGCCACAGCAGCTCAAACCACAGCCAATAGGTGCCGTCGTTGCTGCCGTGCTGTTGCTCGTAGGCATGAAGCTCGGCCCAAATGCGGCGTGCCGACAGCGCGCCCGTGGCCAACCAAGGCGACCAGTGGCTGCTGGTGTTCTGGCCTTGCAGGGCGTTGCGGGTTTGTTTGTAGCGGTCGGGCCACGGTGGGGTGAGGTAGCTGTGCAGGTGGGCCAAAGCGCTGGTCTCGCCACCCCGGCAATGCGCTTGGGTGTATGGAAAGTTCGAGCGTGCATGCGCATCGCCCTCGGTTTGGGCTTGCTGCAGGGTGAAGGGGTCTTCCGTCCAGCCGGGCAAGCTGGTCAAGCCGTCGCTCGGAGGCGCTGGCAGCTGGGTGGGCGCGGGCAGCGGTGCCAAGGGCTGGAGCCGTGCCGATTCGATGCGCTGGCGAAATTCGGTGAAGACCTGCGGCATGTCTTCGGCCGCAAAGGGCAGGGCGTTGGGTTCGATCAGGCTGGACTGCCACAGCGTTTTGACGTTGAGGCCCGCGTTGATCAGCGCTTGCACTTGGGCTTCTTCTTCGGGCGCAGCGATGTCTTCGCAAAACACGGTGTCTGCTTGGACCCGGCGTGCGCAGGCGGGCAGCACATCGCCCACAGGGCCGTGCAGCAACATCAGGCGCTGACCCAGGCCCTGCAATGAAGTTTGCAAGTCTTGCAGGGTGTCGGCCCCAAAGCGCCTGCGGTGCGCGCCCATGCGGCGAAATCCCCAGGCGGTGTCATCGTCTTGCACCGGTTCGTGCACATAGACCAGCAGCAGCGCTTGCTGATGCGCTTGGGCGTGGGCTATGGCTTGCTGGAGTGCGCGTTGGTCGTGCAGGCGCAAGTCGTTTCGAAACCAGAAAAGGGTGGTGCGCATGGTTTAAAAGTCAAAGCCCAGCTGGTTGCTGGGTGGTGTATCGGGTGAAGTCGTCTTTGCCGACTTTCGGCGGCCGGTCTTGGGTGAGTCACTGTCGCGGGTGAACACGTCGCGTTGGTGGCCAGTGCCGTGTTTGCGCGAGGCATGTTTCTCGACGATGGCTTTTTTGCCCGCTTTCACACCGGGTTCGGCCCGGCGGGCGTGCAGTGCGGCTTTGGACTGGCGCGTGGCCTCGGCCAAGTCCACCACGGGCAGGGGAATGTCGTCGTCGGGTCCGCTGCCCACCGTCAGGCCGCAGTCGCGCTGCACTTCAGGGGGCATGAGCCAAGGCTCGAACAACCAGGTGTCGGGCACACGGCGCATGTGGGGCAGCCAGCGGCGCACAAAAATGCCTTTGGGGTCGTGGTCTTGCGCTTGTTTGATCGGGTTATAGACCCGTGTGGTGTTGATGCCGGTGGTGCCCGACTGCATTTGCAACTGGCTCCAGTGGATGCCGGGTTCGTAGTCCAGAAACTGCGTGGCCAGCCAATGGCCCACGGGCCGCCAGTCCAGCCACAGCGGATAAGCCGCCACCGACACCAGCATGGCCCGCATGCGGAAGTTGAGCCAGCCTGTCTGGTAGAGCATGACGACACAAGCATCCACCATGGGCCAGCCGGTGCGGGCCGAGGTCAGGGCTGCAAAGTGGGCGTCGTTCCAGCCGTCTTCGCGCAGGCCGTCGTAACCCCGGTGCATGTTGCGCCACTCGATCTCGGGCTCGCTTTCGAGCTTTTGGATGAAGTGGCAATGCCAATACAAGCGGCTGATGAAACCGATCAGTCCGGCCTTGTGCCTGCCCGCTTGTGGGGGCAAGGCATCGAGCGCTGCGCGGGTGCGTTGCACCACCTCGCGCATGCTGATGCAGCCATAAGCCAGGTAGGTCGAAATGCGAGAACAGGCGGTGGGCGATGACAGCGGCGAGGAGATACCACCCCGATACGACAAGGCCCGTGCATCCAGAAAACTGTGCAAGGTCTCCAGCCCCAAGCGACGGCCACCGCGCTGGCGATCAGGTGGGTTGTGCTGCAGGCCGGGTGGCGGTGTCATCACTTCGGGGCCGGAATTTTCAGGCGCGTCATAAAAGCGTAACTCAGGCAGCACTGCTTGAGGCGCGGCCATGTGCGCTTCCCAGCGGGCTTGCCAGGTGTTGCGGCTTTTGAGGCGCCGCACCACGCCAAACTGCGCCCACTCTGTCCAGCCCACACCCGCGCTGCGGCACCACGCGCCCACTTGCAGGTCGCGGTCATAAGTAAAGGCGTTGCCGGTTTCTTCGTGGGCCACCAGTTCGGCAAAAGGCGCTTGCGCGTGCAGCGCGGCCAGCACCTGCACCGCAGGCCCCACGCGCACCTGCAAGCTGCCGCCCAGTGCTTGCAGTTCGTGGTGCAGTTCGGTCAAAGTTTCGCGTACAAATTCAAAGTGCTGCAAGGCCGCATCCGGCTGCGCCCAAAGATCAGGCTCGACGATGTACAGGCACAGCACCGACCCTTGTGTGGCGGCGTGCGCCAGCGCCGCATGGTCGTGCAGACGCAGGTCGCGCTTGAACCAGACGACGCGGTACGTCATGGCTGTACCCCGAGGGCTGAAACGGGGCCCAATCCGCCAGGCCCCGCGCCATATCGCGCTGGGTCGACCCACATACAAGCAAGCAGCGCCTGCGGCAAACCGGGTGCCTGCTGGCGCAGGTAGCGGCGCACAAAGTCGCCGCTGTGCCAAGGCGCGGTGGAGCCGCTCCACACCGCCTGGTCTTGCACACGCCACTGGCCCGCTTGCAGGCGCAAAACCACCAGTGTGGGCTTGAGGACGTCGAACGCCACCTCGGCCACGCTCCAGTCGCCCAGTTGTTGCAGTTGCAGCCAACGGGCGCTTTGTGAGTCGGGCAGGCTGTGCTGCTGGATTGCAGTCAGCACGGCGCGGGCGATGGGGCTGTCCGGGGCGTTTTCTGAAGGGTTGTTGCCAGGCCAGCGGCTCACAGGGGTGCAATCGCGGCGCAACGCCAGCCATTGCTCGGCGGCCCAGCCGTGCACATCCCAGCGTTGGCCATTCACCTCCAACAGCCGCATGCCGTCCTGATGCACCCAGTCCACATGGCTGTCGACCACCAGCAAGCTGGTCAGTGCCACCACCACGGCGGCCACATGGCGTTTCATAGGGCCCGGCCCCCAAGGATTTGTAGTGCTATTTCAGGCATGTTCAATGAATTTTTGGCTATTTCAAAATTATGAGTTGTTTTATGACTGCTTGGTCATAGAATATCTCATCGTTAACGGAGAACGTCATGATCCAGAAGAAAACCGTCAAAGCCCTTGACATCGCTGTGTTCATCACCTCGCGTGCGGTGGTCAAGCCCGTGACCACCGAAGAGATCGCCCACGGCCTGAGTCTGTCGTCTTCGTACACCGAATCAATTCTGAAAGAGCTGCGCGAGGCAGGCCTGATCCGTGCGCACCGCGGCCCGGGTGGCGGCTACCAGATCCGCGGCAATCCCGAAGACATCAGTTTGTGGGACGTGGTTCAGCACTTTGAAGAGATCCACAGCTTCGACGCCCTGTACCCCGATGGCGACCACCCCATGAAGTCCCTGGAAAGCGACATCCAGAGCAACATGCAAGCCCTGCTTCAGGCGCAAACCCTGTCCGATGTGGCCGTGCCTTTCATGCCGCGCGATGCCCGCGTCACCTCCATGTTGGGTCAGTTCCGTTTGAAGCCCCTGCCCGCACCGATCATGCCGCGCGCGCCCAACTCGGTGTTCCAGCTCAGCATGATGATGTGAGCCCTCCGCCCCGCCGGCTTTCTCAGTGGGGGGCCCAAGCGAACTCGCGCAGTTGCTCCAGGGTCACGTACTGCAGGGCTTTTTGGTGGGTGCACTCGAGCACCACATGCGGGGCCACCCCGGCTTGAAAGGCTTCGAGCCAGCGCAGCGCGCACAGGCACCAACGGTCACCCGCTTTCAGGCCCGCAAAGCGGTGTTCGGGGCGGGGCGTCACCAGGTCGTTGCCACGCGAGCGTGAAAAATCCAGAAAAGCCTGCGTGACTTTGGCGCAGATCACATGGGTGCCTGCGTCTTCGTCGCTGGTGTTGCAGCAGCCGTCCCTGAAATAACCCGTGAGGGGGTCATAAGAGCAGGGGATCAATTCGCCACCGAGAACGTTCAAACCGGAGCGAGTCATGGGTGTCTAAGAGCAAGTGATGATGGGAGGCGTATTGTGTGTGCGTCGTTACAAGCCGCCTGTCTCGCAGGCTAAAGGCTTCACAAAGTACAGGGTCTTTCGATCTCGAAGCCTGAATGTCCGGATGTCTAGAGCTGGTATATCCATCTGGCGCTACACAGCGGTCAATCCGCCTTCCAACTGCGCGACAGGGCGGGGCTCTGCGGACCGTTAAGATGCCTCAACCCACAGCACGCCCATGAACTTCCCGCTCATCACCGACCCATTTTTTTACCTGATCGCTGTGCCAGCCGTGCTGCTGCTGGGTTTGAGCAAAAGCGGTTTTGGGGCCGGGTTTGGCTCCCTGGCCGTGCCCATGATGGCCTTGGCCGTCACGGTGCCGCAGGCTGCTGCGATTTTGATGCCCGTCTTGCTGGTGATGGACCTTCTGGGCATGGCCGCTTTTCGCAAGGACGTGGACAAGGCCTTGCTGCGCTTCATGGTGCCCTATGCCATGGTGGGCATTGTGCTGGGGGCCTTGTTGTTCAAGTTGCTGGATGCCCAAAAAGTGGCGGCCATTGTGGGCGCTTTCACCTTGCTGTTCTTGGCGCAGCAAATGCTCTTCAAGCCCGCCCCCAACGGGCCGCCGCCCCCTCGCTGGCTGGGCGGCTTGTTGCTCATCACCTCGGGCTTCACCAGCTTCATTGCGCACGCGGGCGGGCCGCCGGTCAACGCTTATGTGATGCGCCTGAAGCTCAAGCCCATCCTCTTCACCGGCACGCTCGCGTACCTGTTTTTCTTCATCAACATGGCCAAGTGGGTGCCTTATGCCTGGTTGGGCTTGCTGGACTGGCGCAACTTCGCGACCTCTTTGGTCCTCTTGCCCTTGGCCCCCATGGGGGTGTGGATGGGTGTGCGGCTGGCGCGTCGCATCCAGCCCGATTTGTTTTACCGCCTGATTCGGCTGGGCATGTTCCTCACGGGCTGCAAGCTCTTGTGGGACGGCTGGCGCTGATCAAGCCTTTTTAATTTTCAAGGAGACCTTTCATGAAAGCAGCCTGGTACAGCCACAACGGCGAAGCCCAAGACGTGATGCAGGTGGGCGATTTGCCTACACCCAGCCCGCAAGCCGGTGAGGTGCTGGTGCGTCTGGCCACCTCGGGCGTCAACCCTTCGGATGTCAAGTCGCGCCGCGCCCGGCCGGTGAACGATCCGCTGGTTGTGCCGCACAGCGATGGCGCAGGCGTGATCGAGGCCGTGGGCGAAGGGGTGTCCTCTGCGCGCGTGGGCGAGCGGGTGTGGGTGTGGAACGGCCAGTGGCAGCGCCCCATGGGCACCTGCGCGCAATACATCGCCTTGCCCGCCGCGCAGGCTGTGGCCCTGCCCGAAGGTGTCGACTTTGCAGCAGGCGCCTGCATGGGCATTCCGGGCCTGACGGCGGTGCAGGCCGTCATCCTGGCCGAGCGCCTGTCGGGCGATTTGCGCGGGCAGACGGTCTTGGTTACCGGGGCCTCGTCGGCGGTGGGCCACTACATCACGCAAATGGTGTCGCTGGCTGGGGGCAGGGTGATTGGCACCGTGGGCTCGGAGGCCAAGGCCGTGCACGCCCGCGCTGCGGGTATGCAAGAGGCGGTGTTCTACAAAACCGAGTCGGTGCCGGGGCGCGTCAAGGCGCTCACGCAAGGGCGCGGCGCCGATGTGATCATCGACATGGATTTCTCGACCACCGCCGCCTGGGCCAGTGAAGGTGCTTTGGCCCCGCACGGCCAAGTGGTGTGCTACGGCTCGAATGCGCTGGAAGTCCCCCTCCCGTTTCGGCCCTGGCTGTTCCAGTCCATGGGTGTGAAGTTTTTTTTGGTCTATGACCTGACGCCCGCTGACCGCCAAACGGCCGTGGCGCGCTTGTCGGGCATGCTGGCTGCCGAGCAGTTGCAGCACAGCATCGGGGCGCGCTATGCGCTGGACCAGGTGGCGCAGGCGCACCGCACCGTGGAAGCGGGGCAGACGGTGGGCAATGTGGTGATCGATTTGTGAAGCGGGCTCAGCAGCAGTCGGTCTTTGCAGGCCCTGAGTCCATGCCTGCGCTCAGCACATGGACAGCCGCTGGTTTGCCGTTATGCTTGGCGGGCTGACAAGCTACCCCGTTTTTTCCTGGTTTTTTGATCGTTCATGGCTGCAACTCCCAAATCGCTCTCGGGCCTCGCCCCTTTTTTCAAGCCTTACCGCGTGGCTTTGGCTGTGGCGGCCCTTTTCCTCTTGCTGGCTGCAGGCACCACGCTGGCCTTTCCCTGGGTCTTGCGCCAGTTGATTGACCAAGGCCTGGCCAGTGGCGCTCCAGCTGAGCAGTTGTCGGGCAATTTCTTGCAGCTGTTTGGGGTGGCTGCGGCATTGGCGGTGTTTTCTGCAGGGCGTTACTACACCGTGAGTTGGCTGGGCGAGCGCATCACCGCCGATCTGCGCAACGCGGTGTACGGCCATGTGCTCAAACAAAGCCCGGCCTTTTTTGAGACCACGCAGTCGGGTGAGGTGCTCTCGCGCCTCACCAACGACACCACGCTGGTGCAGACCGTGGTGGGCTCGTCGTTTTCGATGGGCTTGCGCAACCTGGTCATGGGCGCTGGGGCGCTGATCATGTTGGTGTGGACCAATCCGGTGCTGATGCTGCAGGTGGTGGCGGTGCTGGTGGCGGTGATTTTCCCGAGTGTTTATTTGGGCCGCCGCGTGCGCCGACTCTCGCGTACCAACCAGGACCGCGTGGCCGATTCCAGCGCCATCGCCTCCGAGGTGCTCAACGCCATCAGTGTGGTGCAAAGCTACACCGCCGAGGGCCGAGAAACGCGCCGCTTTGTGGATTCCACCTTGCGCGCACTGAGCTCCGCCTTGGGCCGCATCCGCGCCCGCGCCGTGCTGGTGGGCTTCATCATCATGGCTTCTAGCGCTGTGCTGCTTTGGGGCCTTTACATGGGCACGCTGGCCGTGCGCGCGGGCACCAGCACAGCCGGCCAGTTGGGCGAGACGGTGTTTTATGTCATCTTGCTGGCCAGCGCATTTGCAGTGCTGGGCGAGGTGTATGGCGACTTGCTGCGTGCAGCCGGCGCCACTGAGCGCCTGATGGAGCTGCTGCACACCGAGTCGAATCTGAAGATCGCCGCCCAGCCGCAACAAGCGCCCTGGCCGCAAGGCGGCTCCTCCTTGCAGCTGGAGTCGGTGCGCTTTCATTACCCGTCTCGCCCTGACACCTGGGCGCTGGACCAACTCACTGGCCAGATCCACCCCGGACAGACCGTGGCCGTGGTGGGCCCGAGCGGTGCGGGCAAAACCACCTTGTTCGATTTGCTGATGCGCTTTCACGACCCGCAGTTGGGCCGCATCGTCTTGGACGGTGTGCCGATCGATCAAATGGACCTGCACGCCCTGCGCGAGCGCATGGCCATCGTGCCGCAGGAGCCCGTGATTTTCTCGGGCACGGTGATCGAGAACATCCGCTATGGCCGCCCCGATGCCAGCCTGGAAGACGTGCATGCCGCCGCTGAGGCCGCTTATGCGCAAGAGTTCATCCGCGCACTGCCCGAAGGCTTTGACACCTATTTGGGCGACCGGGGCGTGCGCCTGTCAGGTGGGCAGCGCCAACGCATCGCGATCGCACGGGCTATTTTGAAAAACCCGCCGCTTTTGCTGCTCGACGAAGCCACCAGCGCGCTCGATGCCCAAAGCGAAAAAATGGTGCAGGCCGCCCTTGACAAAGCCATGGTGGGCCGCACCACACTGGTGATTGCCCACCGCCTGGCCACGGTGCAACGGGCCGATGTGATCTGGGTACTGGAGCGCGGCCGCCTGATGGAGCAAGGCACCCACGCCGAACTCCAAGCCAAAGGCGGCCTCTACGCCAGCCTGGCGGCGCTGCAGTTCAGCCCTGTGTAGGAGCCCACCCCGTAGCCGATAGGCCCGGCACGTCCCGAAACGCACCACGCACAAGGGTTCGCTTTAGCAAGTGAATGTAGGAGCCCACCCCGTGGGCGATGGGCGTGGCACACGCCCCGAAACCTTCTGGCACAGGCGCGTGGCTCACGATTTTTTGTCGGTTTCGTCTGTCGCTTGCTTGGCAGCCGCTTCCTGATCCTGCGCATCACGCGCTTCTTGCGCTGCTTTTTCCCGCGCCCGCTGCTGGCGTGTTTGCTCTTGGGCCTTGCGCACATCGTGCATTTGCCAAAAGGCAAACACGAAGACCAGTCCAAAAATGCCCAGTTCCAACCAAATTCCCATGGCTTGACCTTCCGTGTGTGTTGTGTCAATAAAGATTGACAGTATCAATTATCAGGTTATATTGACACTCATGCCTGTCAGCCTGTGTTGACAGATCTTCCGTTTCGGAGGTCCCATGAGTCTGTTGTCACGTGCCGAACACGCTTTGAGCTCCCATTTTGAGCAAGCCGCCGGTGTGGGCTCGCCCTCCCGATTGGTGGCCGCCATGCGGCATGCGGTGTTTTCGGGTGGCGCCCGCATCCGCCCACAGTTGTGCATGGCCGTGGCCACCGCCTGTGGTGACGATGCGCCCCAGTTGACCAACGCCGCCGCCGTGGCGCTGGAGTTGATGCATTGCGCCTCTTTGGTGCACGACGATATGCCCGCCTTTGACAACGCTGACACCCGGCGCGGCCGCCCCACGGTGCACAAGGCCTTCAGCGAACCGCTGGCGCTGCTGGCCGGTGACGGCCTGATCGTCATGGCCTACCGCGTCTTGCTGCAAGCGGGCGCGCAACGGCCCGAGCGCCTGATCGCATTGATGGACAACATGACCACCGGCGTGGGCCTGCCCAACGGCATCGTGGCCGGGCAAGCTTGGGAGTGCGAGACCAGCGCTGACCTGGGTCAGTACCAACGCGCCAAAACGGGCGCTTTGTTCGTCTCTGCCACTTGTGCGGGTGCGCTCAGCTGCGGCTACGAGCCCGAGCCATGGGCCCCATTGGGGGCTTATTTGGGCGAGGCCTACCAAGTGGCCGACGATATCCGCGACGTGATTGCCGACGCCGCCACATTGGGCAAACCTGCTGGTCAGGACGCTTTGCACGCCCGACCCAGCTCGGCCCAAGCGCTGGGTCTGGATGGGGCCATTGCCCACTTTGACCACCTGATCGAGCAGGCCGCCTCGTCGATTCCGGCTTGCTCGTGCCGCGACATGTTGCGCCAACTGGTCCAGCTCGAAGCCGAGCGCCTGGTGCCCAAGGCTCTGTGCGAAGGCTATTTCAAGACCCACCCGGCCGTTGCTCCTGCCCGCATCGGTGCGGCGCATTGAGTTCCCCAGCTGCCAGACGCGAAGGAAGCCGCATGTCACAACCACTGGATCTGGCCGCCTTGCAGGCCCACACAGCCCCCACTTTCAAGGACGCTTGGCAGGCCCGCCTCGAGCGCTGGTATGCGCACCCTGGCCTGTACCGCTGGTCTTTGGGCAATCCACTCACACGCTGGCTCACCCGCCGCCGCACCCGCCAGTTGTTTGATTTGATGGCCGGTTTTGTGCACAGCCAAGTGTTGCTCGGTTGTGTGCGTCTGGACCTGTTTCGTGCCTTGCACCAAGCCCCTGCCAGCTTGACCGATCTGGCCCGCCGCACGGGACTGGCTCCGGCCGTTTTGCAGCGATTGCTGCTCTCGGCCGTGGCGCTGGGCCTTTTGGAGCGCCGCAGCCAAGGCCGTTTTGGCTTGGGGCCGTTGGGCGTGCCGCTGGCGCAGCACGAGGGCATCGCCCAAATGATCGAGCACAACCATTTGCTCTACCAAGACATGCAAGACCCGGTGCAGTTCTTGAACAACGCCTGGAGCGGTGGCATGGCCGAGTACTGGCCCTACGCCCACGAAAAACCCCCTGTGGTCATGCCCGCAGAGCAGGTGGATAAGTTCACCCGCTACTCGCAGCTCATGGCCGCCTCGCAAGGCTTTGTGGTCCAGGAGATCTTGTCATCCTACTTTTTTGACGAACACCGCTGCGTGCTCGACGTCGGCGCAGGCAAGGGTCGCTTTGTGAGCGAGTTGGCCGCGCATGCGCCGCACCTGCAGTTCAAGATGTTCGATCTGCCTCCTGTGTTGGCGCTGGCCCGCGAAGGCCTGCAGGCCAAGGGTTTGACGCAGCGCGTGAGCCTGCATCCTGGCAGTTTTTTGGACGACCCCTTGCCCGAAGGGGCGGACCTGATCACCCTGGTGCGCGTGGCGCACGACCACCCTGATGCGGTGGTGCGGCAGATTTTGCAAAAAGCCCATGCCGCCTTGCCCGTGGGGGGTGTCATGTTGCTGGCCGAACCCATGGCCCAACCCGACGAAGAAGCCGGGCAGCCGGAGGCTTCGGTCGATGCTTATTTTCATTTTTACCTCTTGGCCATGGGGGCAGGGCGGCTGCGCACCCCACAAGAGCTGCAAACCATGATGCAAGAGGCTGGATTCACCCATGTGGAGCTGGTGCCCAACGCCATGCCCATCCACGCACGCATCCTTGTGGGGCGTAAATCTCAGTGTTTACCCTTGGTTTCCGGGAAAAGTGTCAATTAACTTTGACATGTGTTGATGTAAAGCAAAAAATACAATCATGAAATCCCAAGCCGTCGTCTTCAACAGCCCCAGGCACCTGTCTTTGCAGGCCCTGGACTTGCCTGAACTGCAAGCCGGTCAGCTGGATGTGGCCGTGGAGTTCAGCGGCATCAGCACCGGCACCGAGCGCATGCTCTGGGACGGCAGCATGCCGCCTTTCCCGGGCATGGGCTACCCGCTGGTGCCTGGTTACGAGACCGTGGGCCGTGTGGTCCGTGCCGCCTCCGACACCGGCATGCAAGCCGGTCAGCGCGTGTTTGTGCCGGGGGCCAATTGCTTCACTGGGGTCAAAAGCCTCTTTGGTGGTGCAGCGTCGCGCTTGGTGGTGACCGAGCAAAAGGTCGTGCCCGTGGCCGAACACTTGGGCGCGCAATCGGTGTTGCTGGCGCTGGCCGCCACGGCTTACCACGCGGTCTCAGGCGGTGGGCAGCAAGACCCGTTTGAAGCCCCTGAACTCATCGTGGGCCATGGCGTCATGGGCCGCCTACTGGCGCGCTTGACGGTGGCAGCGGGCCTGCCAGCACCCACCGTGTGGGAAACCCAGGCTGAGCGGTCCACTGGGGCTGAGGGTTACACCGTGGTGCAGCCGCAAGACGACCCGCGCCGCGATTACCGCACCATTTACGACGTGAGCGGCGACGGCAGCCTGCTCAACGGCCTGATTCAGCGCCTGCGCCCCGGTGGCGAGCTGGTGCTGGCCGGTTTTTACAAACAAGACCTCTCATTTGCCTACGCCCCGGCCTTCATGCGCGAAGCGCGCATGCGCATTGCCGCCGAGTGGAAGCGTCCGGACCTGTTGGCCGTCAACGAGCTGGTGCACACCGGCCGCTTGTCGCTCGACGGATTGATCACCCACACCCAGCCATCGACGCAAGCTGGTTCTGCCTACGAGACCGCCTTCGGAGATGCGAGCTGTCTCAAGATGATCCTTGATTGGAGTGCCACCGCATGAACACAGATACCACCACCACCCAGCCCATCAAATTCGTTGAAGTGCTGCGCCGCGAGGCCGACGTCGAGCCCGACGCCGTGAGCACCTCCGAGGTGACCAAAGAGACACAAATCATCGCCATTTATGGCAAAGGCGGCATTGGCAAAAGCTTCACGCTGGCCAACCTGTCTTACATGATGGCGCAGCAGGGCAAAAAAGTGCTGCTGATCGGCTGCGACCCCAAGAGCGACACCACCAGTTTGCTGTTTGGCGGCAAAGCCTGCCCTACCATCATCGAGACCTCCTCGCGCCTGAAGCTCTCCGGCCAGGCCGTGAGCATTGGTGACGTGTGCTTCAAGCGCGACGGCGTGTTTGCCATGGAGCTCGGTGGCCCCGAGGTCGGTCGCGGCTGCGGCGGCCGGGGCATCATCCACGGCTTTGAAACCCTCGAAAAACTCGGTTTCCACGACTGGGGTTTTGACTACGTGCTGCTCGACTTCTTGGGCGACGTGGTGTGCGGCGGCTTTGGCCTGCCGATTGCCCGCGACATGTGCCAAAAGGTCATTGTCGTGGCCAGCAACGACTTGCAGTCGCTGTATGTGGCCAACAACGTGTGCTCGGCGGTGGAGTATTTCCGCAAGCTCGGCGGCAACGTGGGCGTGGCCGGCATGGTCATCAACAAAGACGACGGCACGGGCGAAGCCCAGGCCTTTGCCACCAACGCCGGTATTCCGGTGCTGGCCGCCATTCCGGCCAACGAAGACATCCGCCGCAAGAGCGCCAGCTACGAAATCATTGGCCGCCCCGATGGCGAGTGGGGCCCGCTGTTTGCCGAGTTGGCCAAGAATGTGGCCGAAGCCCCGCCCATGCGTCCGAAGCCACAGACCCAAGACCAGTTGCTCGGTCTGTTCAGCGCCGACGTGGTGGGTCGCAACGTGGTGCTCGAGCCTGCCACCGTGTTTGACATGGTCGGCAAGCACGAAGACATCAAGCCCTCTTTGGAAGTCGTCTACGACGCGGCCTGAACGCCGCTGCAGACACACCAACAGGAACAGGCCATGACACGCACCATCCCGATTCATCCTAGCACCGACGCCCCCAACCCCGCAGGGCTGCAAGTCGACGGCATGGGTTGTCACGCCGGCACCGAGGCCATGGTGGCCGCCGCCAAAGAGGCGGGCAAGTCCGAGGTGCTCGACCAGTACGCCCGCGACTACCCACGCCAACCCGATGCCGGTCCGCACGACCAGCCGCAAAGCATGTGCCCGGCCTTTGGCTCGCTGCGTGTGGGATTGCGCATGAAGCGCACCGCCACCATCTTGTCGGGATCAGCCTGTTGCGTGTACGGCCTGACGTTCACATCGCATTTTTACGGCGCACGCCGCAGCGTGGGCTATGTGCCCTTCAACTCCGAGTCGCTGGTCACGGGCAAGCTGTTTGAAGACATCCGCGAAGCGGTGCACGCCGAGGCCGATCCGAGTCAGGTCGACACCGTCATCATCATCAACCTGTGTGTGCCCACCGCCAGCGGCGTGCCGCTGCAGTTGCTGCCCAAAGAGATCAATGGCGTGCGCATCATCGGCATCGATGTGCCCGGTTTTGGTGTGCCCACGCATGCCGAAGCCAAAGACGTGTTGGCCGGGGCGATGCTGAAATACGCCCGCGAAGAAATCATGAGCGGTCCGGTGGCCGCGCCCCGCGCCGGTCGTGGTGACAAGCCCACGGTGGCTTTGCTGGGTGAGATGTTCCCGGCCGACCCGGTCATCATCGGCCAAATGCTCGCCCCCATGGGTCTGGCCGCAGGCCCGGTGGTGCCCACCCGCGAGTGGCGCGAGTTGTATGCCGCGCTCGATTGTTCGGTGGCCGCCGCCATCCACCCGTTTTACACCGCCAGCGTGCGTGAATTCAAAGCGGCGGGTCGCCCTGTGGTGGGCTCGGCTCCTGTGGGCCTCGAAGGCACACAAGACTGGTTGCAAAACATCGGTCAGGCTGCAGGCATCGCGCAGGCGCAAATCGATGTGGCGCGCAATCAGTCGTTGGCCCAAATGCGTGGGCTCTTGATGCAAAAGCCCATCTCCGGCCGCATCACGCTCAGTGGCTACGAAGGCTCTGAGTTGCTGGTGGGCCGTCTGCTCGTCGAGTGCGGGGCTGATCTGCGCTACGTGGGTTCGGCTTGCCCCGCCACCGAGTGGAACGCACAAGACATCGCTTGGCTGCAAGCCAAGGGCGTGCAGGTGCAAATGCGTGCCTCGCTGGAGCAAGACCTCAACGCCATGTACGAATACCGGCCGCAGCTGGCCATTGGCACCACCCCGGTGGTGCAGATCGCCAAGCAAAACAGCGTGCCGTCCTTGTACTTCACCAACTTGATTTCAGCCCGTCCCCTGATGGGGGTGGCCGGTGCCGGATCGCTGGTGCAAGTGGTGCAAGCGGCCATGGGCAACCAGGCCCGCTTTGACGCCATGAAAGACTTCTTTGGCGATGTGGGCGCAGGTCACGCCGCAGGCGTCTGGGAGTCGGTGCCCAAAGACCGGCCCGAGTTCAAGGCCGAAACCCGCCGCCAAATTGAAAAGCTCTTGAAAAAGCGCAAAGCCGAGGAGATGGGTTCATGAACCAAGTGACTCCACCCCCCAGCACCGTGGCCAAACCCAAATCGCCGCTCATCCTCGACCACGACCGCGCAGGCGGTTACTGGGGCGCGGTGTATGTGTTCACCGCCATCAAAGGCCTGCAGGTGGTGATCGATGGCCCGGTGGGCTGCGAAAACTTGCCGGTGACTTCGGTGCTGCACTACACCGATGCGCTGCCCCCGCACGAGTTGCCGATTGTGGTGACGGGTCTGGCCGAAGAGCAGCTCGGCCGCGAAGGCACGGAAGGCGCCATGAAACGGGCGCATGCCACGCTCGACCCCGAACTGCCCGCCGTGGTGGTGACGGGCTCAATCGCCGAGATGATTGGTGGCGGTGTCACACCTGAAGGCACCAACATTGCGCGCTTTTTGCCCCGCACCATCGACGAAGACCAGTGGCAGTGCGCCAACCGCGCCATGTATTGGCTGTGGAGCGAATACGGTCTGCGCAAAGTGCCTGCACGCAAACCTTTTGAAGAACGTCCTGTGGGCGAAAAGCCCCGCGTCAACATCATCGGCCCTTGCTACGGCACCTTCAACAGCCCCAGCGATCTGGCCGAAATCCGCCGCCTGGTGCAAGGCATCGGCGCCGACGTCAACATGGTCTTTCCGCTGACCAGTCACTTGGCCGATGTGTCGCGCCTGGTCGAAGCCGATGTGAACATTTGCATGTACCGCGAGTTTGGCCGCATGCTGTGCGAGGCGTTGGAGCGCCCCTATTTGCAAGCGCCGATTGGCCTGCACAGCACCACCAACTTCTTGCGCAAATTAGGCGAGTTGCTGCATCTGGACCCAGAGCCTTTCATCGAGCGCGAAAAGCACACCACTTTGAAGCCCATGTGGGACCTGTGGCGCTCGGTCACACAAGACTTTTTTGCCACCGCCAGCTTTGCTGTGGTGGCGGGCGAGACCTATTCACGCGGCCTGAAAAACTTCCTCGAAAACGAGATGGGCTTGCCCTGCCGCTTCAGCGTGTCACGCACTGCCGGCAACAAAACCGACAACGCCGCAGTGCGCGAGCTGGTCAAAACGCAAACGCCCTTGATCATGTTCGGCAGCTACAACGAGCGCATGTACCTGAGCGAGATCTCTGGCGGAAGCCCCATGCGCGCGGCCTTCATTCCTGCCTCCTTTCCCGGCGCCATCATCCGGCGCCACACCGGCACGCCCTTCATGGGCTACAGCGGTGCGAGCTACCTGATCCAGGAAGTGTGCAACGCGCTGTTCGATGCGCTGTTCCACATCCTGCCGCTGGGCACCGAGATGGACAAAGTTGAAGCGACCCAAGCACGTGGCGTGGTCGCCCCCAACGCCAGCTGGCAAGACCAGGCCCAGCAGCGCCTGCGCGATGTGGTGCAAAGCCAGCCGGTGCTGGTGCAGATCTCAGCGGCCAAGCGACTGCGCGATCAGGCCGAACAACTCTCGCAGGCCCAAGGCCACAGCGAGGTGACCGAAGCCCATGTGAACGCGGCCAGCCGCGAACTGGGACTGGGGATTGCGGCATGAGCCACGCCCCCAACAACACAACAGCAGGTGCCGCCTCGTGCGGTGCCGCTTATCCGATGTCGTGGCCTTTGGCTGCGGATGCCCATCTGCGCGGGCTGTGCGCAACCCGGGTCGCAAGGCCTCGTTAACAGGAGCAAAACATGTCCACCAAGACATCAATTTCCGGACTCACCGATGAGGAAGCCCAGGAGTTCCACCACTACTGGATGCAGGGCACCGTGGGCTTCACAGCAGTTGCTGTGCTGGCACACATCCTGGTCTGGGCGTGGCGTCCCTGGTTCTGATTCAGAGCCTCTTTTTTCATCCATAGATTGACGGAGTCACTGTCATGTCCAACACAACCCACCTCAATGAGGCCCATTCGCGTGCGGATGAGTCTCCCGCTTACTGGTCCATTTTCCTCATCGGATTTGGATGCCTGTTTGTGGTCGTCGTACTGGCCAAACTGGTCGGCGTTCACTGGCGGGATCTGCTGCCTGGTGCAGAAGATGCCAAGAGCATGAGTCAGGGTGTGAAGGCTGCTGTGTACACCTTCATGTCCCACATCATTTAGGAGATTCACCATGTGGAGAATTTGGCGACTTTACGACCCTTTGCGTGCCATGGTATTGCAGGGCATTTTCTTGTTTGGCCTGGCCGCGATGATTCACCTCATCTTGCTCAGCACCAACAAATTCAACTGGCTCGACGGCGCGAAAAAGCCAGTCGCTGCATCGGCGCAAAACTCGCCGCTGCCGACTTCGGTGGCTTCGCTCGCCTTGCCCAAGTCCTGATCCAGGACTTGTCGTTCAGTTGCCGCAATTGACCTCGCGTCAATGCGGCATCTGTTGATCCACTGAAGCAGGAGGACCCTACCATGGCCATGCTGAGTTTTGAAAAAAAGTACCGTGTTCGCGGTGGTACCCTGCTGGGTGGTGACTTGTTCGACTTCTGGGTCGGACCGTTTTACGTCGGCTTCTTCGGCGTGACAACCTTGTTCTTTTCGTTCCTGGGCACGGCCCTCATCTTGTGGGGCGCCTCACAAGGCCCGACCTGGAACATTTGGCAGATCAGCATTGCACCGCCTGATCTGTCGTACGGCCTGCGCTTTGCGCCCCTGATGGAAGGCGGCCTGTGGCAGCTCATCACGGTGTGTGCCATTGGCGCCTTCGGCTCGTGGATGATGCGCGAGGTCGAAATCTGCCGCAAGTTAGGCATGGGCTTTCATGTCCCAGTGGCCTTCGGCGTGGCCATCTCTGCCTACGTGACTTTGGTGGTGGTGCGTCCAGTGCTGATGGGCGCTTGGGGCCACGGCTTTCCGTATGGCATCTACAGCCACCTGGACTGGGTCTCCAACGTGGGCTACCAGTACCTGCACTTTCACTACAACCCGGCACACATGATCGCCGTGAGTTTCTTCTTTGCCAGCGTATTTGCCTTGTCGCTGCACGGTGGCCTGGTTCTTTCTTCCACCAACCCCACACCGGGCACCGTGGTCAAGACACCCGAGCACGAAGACACCTTCTTCCGTGACTTCATCGGTTATTCGGTGGGCACATTGGGCATCCACCGAGTCGGTCTGTTCTTGGCACTGGCGGCTGTTTTGTTCAGCGCCCTGTGCATCGTGCTCAGTGGCCCCTTCTGGAGCCGTGGCTGGCCCGAGTGGTGGAGCTGGTGGTTGAACCTGCCGATCTGGTCTCAGTGGCCTGTTTGAGTCGGATGACAAAACGCGTCCGAACCTGAAGAATTGAGGAGTACCGCAAATGGCCGATTATCAAAACCTGTTCACCACGGTGCAAGCCGTGGGTCCAGTGCACCACGGGGTGGAACTGGGTCACGGCAACAGTCCGCGCACCGGACAACCTGTGATCAATTACTGGATCGGCAAGCTGGGCAATGCCCAGCTGGGCCCGATCTACCTGGGGGGGCTGGGTCTGGCCTCATTGGTGTGTGGCTTGATCGCCTTCACCTTGATCGGCATGAACATGCTGGCCTCGGTCAACTATGACCCGATTCAATTCGTGCGCCAGTTGTTCTGGCTCTCGCTGGAGCCGCCACCCCCAAGTTATGGCTTGAGCATGCCCCCGCTCAACCAGGGCGGTTGGTTCCTGATTGTGGGCTTGTTCCTCACGGCTTCCATCATGTTCTGGTGGGCGCGCACTTACCGCCGCGCGGTGGAGCTGGGCATGGGCCTGCACATTGCATGGGCGTTTGCCGCAGCCATTTGGTTGTTCTTGGTGCTGGGTTTGTTCCGCCCCATCTTGATGGGTTCATGGGGTGAGGCTGTGCCTTACGGCATCTTCTCCCACCTGGACTGGACGGCGGCCTTCTCGCTGCGCTATGGCAACCTGTTCTACAACCCGTTCCATGCGCTGTCCATCGTGTTCTTGTACGGCTCAGCCTTGTTGTTTGCCATGCACGGTGCCACCATTTTGGCCGTGACCCGTTACGGTGGTGAGCGCGAGATCGAGCAGATCACCGACCGCGGTACGGCCTCTGAGCGCGCCGCCTTGTTCTGGCGCTGGACCATGGGTTTCAACGCCACCATGGAATCGATTCACCGCTGGGCCTGGTGGTTCGCCGTGCTGTGCCCCATCACCGGCGGCATCGGTATCTTGCTGACCGGCACCGTGGTCGACAACTGGTACCTGTGGGCCATCAAGCATGGCGTGGCACCACCGTACCCCGAAATTTTTCCAGCGATGGCTGACCCCGCGCTGAGCACTGGAGGCAAGCCATGAACCCGAACACCACACACCCATCCCGTTGGATAGGCCGAATGGCCAAAGGCTTGGGCCTGGCGATGGCTGGCCTGGTGCTGGCCGGTTGCGAACGCCCGATTCCCGAATCGGTGCAAAGCGGCTACCGGGGCACCGGCATGGTGCAGGTCTACAACGCCCGCCTGCTCGAAGTCAAAACCGAAAAGAACCAGCCGCCTGTGGCCATTCCTTCTGCGGGGTCTGATGGCCCCAAGGCCTCGCAGGTCTACAAGAACGTCAAGGTTCTGGGTGACCTGAGCGTGGGCGATTTCAACCGCCTGATGGTCTCCATGACCAGCTGGGTCGCGCCCAACGAAGGCTGCGCTTATTGCCACGCTTTGCCCAACTTCGAAGACGACAGCAAATACACCAAAGTGGTGGCTCGGCGCATGGTCGAGATGACGCAGCACATCAACGCCGACTGGCAGCCCCACGTGGCCCAGACCGGGGTGACCTGCTACACCTGCCACCGTGGCGAGCCGGTGCCCAGCGCCATCTGGTTCAAGTCCAACCCGCAGCCTTATGGCTCGAACTTCATGGGCGACAAGGCTGGACAAAACGAGCCTTCGGCCGTGGTCAATTTGTCATCGCTGCCCAACGACCCCTTCACGCCGTTTTTGCTGGACAAGCAAAACATCCGTGTGAACGGCCCCACGGCCTTGCCATCGGGCAACCGCCAGTCGATCAAGCAAGCCGAGTGGACCTATGGCCTGATGACGCACATGTCGACTTCGCTGGGCGTGAACTGCACCTATTGCCACAACACGCAGTCCTTCCAGAACTGGGAAAACAGCCCACCACAGCGCGTGACCGCTTGGCATGGCATTCGCATGGCGCGGGACCTGAACCTGACCTTCATGGAGCCTTTGACCGAAGTCTTCCCGGCGCACCGCAAGGGCCCTCTGGGTGACGTGGCCAAGATGAACTGTGCGACTTGCCACCAAGGTGCTTACAAACCACTCAACGGCGCACAGATGGCCAAGGACTTCCCCGAGTTGCTCAAACCTGCTTTGGCTGCGGCCAAGGTGGCGGCAGCCCCATCAGCACCCGCTACAGCCTCCAAGTAGTCGCGCACAGCCTTCGCCCCCTCACCGGCCCCCCGTCATGGACGCACTTCCTTCACTTCATGACCCGCTGTCCGGTGTGGTGGTGGTGTTGCTGGCCGATTTTTTGCGCCAGCACCAGGGCTGGGGCTGGTTGCGTCTGGTGGCCGGGGCCACGCCCTACAAAGACGTGCCCGGCCTGACCATGGTCAAGGTCATGGGCAGTGGCCATGGTGGCGGTTTCAGCTTGCGCCCCAGTGCCACGCACCAGGGCCTGATCTGCACTTTCAGCCACCTCGATTTGGCTTTGAACTTTTTGGACAGCCCGGCTGTGCAGGCCTACCGCAGCCGCGCCCGCGAGTGCTGGACAGGCGTGTTGTCCGTGCAATCGGCCCGGGGCCATTGGGACAAACAAGCTTGGCAAGCGAGCAGTGCGCAAGCCCTGGGCCTGTCTGGCGATCAGGCCGAACCTGGTCTGGGCTTGGCAGGCCGGCCGCACAGCGGTCCGTTTGCCGTGCTCACCCGCGCCAGCATCGTGCCCACCAAGGCCATGGCGTTTTGGCGCTATGCCCCAGCCGCGCAAGCCGACTTGAGCCAAGCCCCCGGTTGCCTGCTGGCCATGGGCCTGGGCGAAGCGCCCTTGGTGCGTCAATGCACCTTCAGCCTCTGGCAGGACACAGAAGCCATGTTGCAATACGCCCGCCAAGGCGCCCACCAGGTGGCCAGTGCGGCTGCGTACAAGCACCAGTTTTTTTCCGAATCGCTTTTCGTGCGCATGCAGGTGCTGCAGATGGCTGGGGCCTGGCAAGGCCGCAGCTTCGAAGCACCTGCCACGGCCGTTCAGAGCACCGCATCCACCGATGCAGCGCTGGCCGGCAGCCGCCTGGCCGGTGTGCCCAGCCTGGAGGTCAGCCATGTCTGAGCACCGCGTGGTCATCGTGGGCGCAGGCATGGGCGGCTTGTGCAGCGCCATCGCGCTCGCGCACCAAGGGCTTGATGTCACCGTGGTCGAAACCTCGGGTGCGCCCGGCGGCAAGGTGCACAGCCGCGAGGTGAACGGCGCGCACATCGACAGCGGCCCCACCGTGTTCACCATGCGCTGGGTGTTTGACGACTTGCTGCGCAGCGTGGGCACCAGCGTCGAGGCCGAAATGCGCATCGCGCCGCTGAATGTGCTCGCCCGCCACTTCTGGCCCGATGGCAGCCAACTCGATTTGTCGGCCGATGCACGCGAGAGCGAAGCCGCCATTGCGGCCTGGTCGGGTGGCGACGAAGCCCGGCGCTTTCGTGATTTCTGCAAGACCACCCGCCAGCTTTACGCCACGCTCGAAGGCCCGATGATCCGCGCCCAGCGCCCCAGCATGGGCGGCTTCATGGGCGATCTGGGCTTCAAAGGCTTGGGCGTGTTGGCCCAACTCGGCCCCATGCGCAGCCTCTGGCAGCAGCTCGGCCACCAGTTTTCAGACCCGCGTTTGCGCCAATTGTTCGCACGCTACGCCACCTACTGCGGCTCATCGCCTTGGCAGTCTCCCGCAACGCTCATGTTGATCGCCCAAGTTGAGATGGACGGGGTCTGGTCGGTTGAAGGCGGCATGGTCGGCATGGCCCAAGCACTGGCCCGTGTGGCCCGTCGCAAAGGCGCGGTGTTTCGCTACCACAGCACCTGCCAGCGCATCGAGCAGCGCCAAGGCCGCGTGTGCGGTGTGCACTTGGAGTCGGGCGAATTTTTACCAGCTGAGCGCGTCATCTTCAATGGCGACGCCGCCGCTTTGCGCCAAGGCTTGTTGGGTGACGAGGTGCGCCGCGCTGTGCCAACAGACGCGCCGCCGCGCTCCCTGTCGGCCTTAACGTGGTCCATGCACACCCCCGCCGACGGCGTGGCGCTGGACCGGCACAACGTGTTTTTTCAGAGCACTTACGCCAGCGAGTTCGAAGACATCTTTGAGCGCCAGCGCTTGCCCGCGCAGCCCACGGTCTATGTCTGTGCACAAGACCGACCTGCGCAGCTGGCATCCGGCCTGGCCGAGCGCATTTTTTGTTTGGTCAACGCCCCCGCCTGCGGTGATGGCAGCGCAATCACCGAGGAGGCTTTAGAACAATGTCAAACGCACACCTTTCAGCACCTGCGCCAACTGGGCCTGCACCTGCAACCCACAACGAGCAACAGTCTGCGAACGACGCCTCAGGATTTTCATCGGCGCTTTCCGGCCAGCGGGGGGGCTCTGTACGGGCAGGCGACGCACGGGTGGACCAGCATCTTCAGCCGACCTGGCTCCACCACACCCCTGCAGGGCCTGTATCTGGCGGGGGGCAGCGTGCACCCGGGGCCGGGCGTGCCGATGGCGGCCTTGTCCGGGCAGCGGGCGGCCGAGGCGCTGATGGCGAGCCTCGCTTCGACCAGCAGGTTCCAGACGGGGGCTACCTTTGGTGGTATGTCGACGCCATGAGTGACGACGGCCAACACGGCATCACCCTCATTGCGTTTGTGGGCAGTGTCTTCTCACCTTATTACGCCTGGGCGCGTGGGCGAGGCCAAGCCCATGCCGACAACCACTGCGCCCTGAACGTGGCCATCTACAGCAAAGGCCAGAGCCGCTGGGCCATGACCGAGCGCGGTCAGCGCCATTGCGCCCGCAGCGCCCGCCAGTTCACCATCGGTCCGAGCCAACTGAGCTGGGACGGCGACTGCCTTCTCATCGACATCGACGAGGTGTGTGTGCCCATCCCGCGGCGCGTACGCGGCCGCATCAAGCTCTGGCCTCAGCAATTGTTTGGCTACTCCACACCACTTGATGCGAATGCCCAGCACCGCTGGGGGCCGCTGGCGCCCAGCTCGCGCATCGAAGTGGATCTGAACGCCCCCGATCTGAAATGGCAAGGCCACGCGTACTTGGATTCCAACGAAGGTGACGAACCGGTGGACCAGGGTTTTCACACCTGGGATTGGTCCCGCGCCCGCACACGCGATGGCAGCACCGTGGTGTTTTACGACATGCAAGCGCCCGGCACCGAAGACCGCGTCTTGTCGCTGCGCTTCACGCCGCAAGGCACGGTCGAGCCCATTGCCACGCCCCCTGCGCAGCGCCTGTCCAAGACGGGCTGGCGAATCGACCGCCGCATGCGCAGCACGCAAGGCGTGCGTGTACATGAACAACTCGAAGACACGCCGTTTTACCAGCGTGCCTTGCTGCAATTTGATCACGCGGGTGAGCCTTTGCTCGCCTTTCACGAAACCCTGTCGGTGCCGCGCTTGGTGTCACCGGTGGTTCAAGCCATGCTGCCTTGGCGCATGCCCAGGCGGGCTTGAGATGAACAAACTTGAACAAAATTTCAAGTCAACCCCATTCCTGGCCGTGGTGGCCATGAATAGCCCTCGTGCGGGCCGTGCACGTCTTCTGCAAGGAGAAAACTATGTCTAACTCAGACAAAGTCTGGCCAACGGGACTGACCGAGGCCGAATCGGAAGAGATTCACCGCAATCTCATCCAGGGTACGCAGATCTTCGGCATGATTGCCGCATTTGCCCATCTGCTGGCCTACATCTATTCACCCTGGCTCAAGTAAAGGAGATTCATCATGATCTACTCGAAAATGTGGTGTGTGGTGAAACCTTCGGTGGGTATTCCGGTGTTCATTGCGGCTGTGGCGATCTCGTCGTTCAGCGTGCATTTGGCCCTGACAACCAACACCACCTGGGTGAAAGACTTCCTCAACGGTGGTGCCAAAGTGGTCGCTGCGGCGCCTGCTGCGGATGCTGCGGTGAAGAAGTAAAGGGTGCAAGCCCGAACGGCCAGGCGCGCAAGCGCCTGGTCTTTCTCTTGACTTATGAATACCACCAAAAATCGCAGTAACTGGGGCATGGCTTTGGCCAGTTGGGGCCCTCGGTTTCTCCCTTTTGCCGACGCCGCCAGCGATGATTTGCCGCTGTCGCGTTTGCTGCGCTTGTCGCTCTTTCAAATTTCTGTCGGCATGGCCATGGTCATGCTGGTGGGCACCCTCAACCGCGTGATGATCGTGGAGCTCAAAGTCTCCGCCACGCTGGTGTCCTTCATGGTGGCCTTGCCATTGCTCATTGCGCCTTTGCGCGCACTCATTGGTTTTCGCTCGGACAACCACCGCTCGCAACTGGGCTGGCGGCGCGTGCCCTACATCTGGATGGGCAGCTTGCTGCAGTTTGGCGGCTTTTCCATCATGCCGTTTGCGCTCTTGGTGCTGGCCGGTGCCGGGCAAGCCAGCCAGGCACCGGCCTGGGTCGGCCAGATCGGCGCTGCTGGCGCGTTTTTGTTGGTGGGCTTGGGCATGCACACCGTGCAAACTGCAGGCCTGGCCCTGGCCACCGACCTGGCCCCGCCAGAGCGCCAGCCCCAAGTGGTAGGCCTCATGTATGTGATGCAGTTGATCGGCATGATCGGCAGCGCCTTGGTTCTGGGCTATTTGCTGCACGACTACAGCCCTGGGCAGCTGATTCGTGTGGTGCAGGCCGTGGCCGTGACCACCTTGGTGCTCAATGTGATCGCGCTTTGGAAGCAAGAGCCGCGCAGCCGACTGCGCAAACCCGGCACCCCCATCGAGCACACCTTCGCACAAGCCTGGCAGCTGTTTTGCCAAGGGCCCAACACTTTGCGCCGCTTGTTGGCGGTGGGTTTGGGCACCATGGCCTTCACCATGGAAGACGTGTTGCTCGAGCCCTATGGCGGCGAGATTTTGCACATGAGCGTGTCCAGCACCACGCTGCTCTCGGCCACCTTGGCGCTGGGCGGCTTGCTGGGTTTTGCCTGGGCTTCACGCGTGTTGGGGCGCGGTGGCGATGCCTACCGCATGTCCGGCTGGGGGGCCTGGGTGGGTTTGCCCGCCTTCGTCTGCGTGATTGCCTCCGGCCCTCTGTCCATGCCCGCCTTGTTTGTGTTGGGCATATTCTTGATTGGCTTGGGCGGTGGTTTGTTTGCACATGGCACCCTCACGGCCACCATGCAGCTGGCCCCACCGGGTCAGATCGGTTTGGCCATGGGCGCCTGGGGCGCCGTGCAGGCCACGGCTGCGGGTGTGGGCATGGCCGCAGGCGGCTTGGTGCGCGACGGCGTGGCCCTGATCAGCACCCCCGTCATGGGCTACTCCGCTGTCTACGCCATCGAGATCCTTTTGCTGGGCATGACCCTGTGGGCTATGGGACCTTTGCTGCGTTCTGCGCCCGTTGCTGTACGCCCGCCCGCCATCTCTGCATAATTATTTCCCACTTCCCTCAAGATTACCCCCCGCAACCCAAGGACTCACCATGGAAATCAAACACATCCTCATCATCATGTTCGTGGTTTTCTGCCTGTTCATGCTGGCCAACTGGTTCAACCGCCCCAAGCGCCCACGCAAGTGAAGCGCCCCATGGCACGGGGACTTCGAAAAAGCCCCACCCACAAAAAAGCCGCTGTGAAGCGGCTTTTTTGTGGGCGACTGAAACAGATCAGTTGCGTGTGTCGCGGTAACCGCTGCCGTAGCCGGTGCTCGGCTCTTTGGGCTTGGAGATGTTCACCACGATCGAGCGACCGCTGACCGACATGCCGTTCAGGCCGGTGATGGCGGCTTGGGCTTCTTCGGCGCTGGACATTTCGACAAAGGCGAAACCTTTGGAGCGGCCGGTGTCGCGGTCCATCATGACTTTGGCCGACATCACGCCGCCAAATTCAGAAAAGTTTTGACGCAAGCTGGCGTCGTCGATGGTGTAGGGCAAGTTGCCCACGTAAATTTTGCTGCTCATGGTTGAGCCTTTCAGAGAGGTGGCGTGGCGGCTTCAAAACGAAGCCGACATGCAGGGAAGAGCGGATTCTTGGCAAATGCCCAGAAGCCGCAGGGAAACGCGCCAAGGGCCGTGAGGCCTTAGCGCATTTGTTCGGGGCTGGGGCTGTTTTGCAGCCAGTCGCGCGTGGTGTCGAGAACGCGGCGCGCAGCATGTTGGGTGAAAGCACAAGCCGTGTGGTGCAGGGCGGGCGTCAGGTCCAAGCCTTGCAGAGCAGGGCGAGCCTGGCGCAAAGCCGTGGCGGCTGTTGTTCGGCCGAGGCCGGTGCAAAAAGGGTGTGTCGAGGGCGAAGCGACCGGGGAGCCCGTGCGGGTGGTAATCGGGGAAATCAAAATCAATCGAGTCGCAAACCATCCAGGGGCTTGCGCAGAGCTGTGAGAAAAATGCCGAGGCCTGCAGCTCAACAGGAGACGGTGTTCGAAGTCAATCGATGCCAATGCAGACGCCTTGTGAGCCATCTGCGTGTTGTTCACGCGGGTATTGCAGAACAAGCAGTGATTATATTTCCAAATGAAATAAAAGTCAAATTTTTTATTTCCGACAGTTTGAAAGGCGTCAAAGCCCGTTCACCACGTGGCGCACCAACAAGAGCGACAGCACCCACATGGTCACACCGATCAGCGCGTCCAGCACTTGCCAAGCGCGTGGCCGTGCAAACCAAGGGGCCAGCCAACGCGCCCCAAAGCCCAATGCGCTGAACCAAAGCAAGCTGGCCGCACTGGCCCCGGCCGCAAACCAGCCTTGCAGCGGCGCGGGCTGCTGCGCGCCAATGCTGCCCACCAAGAGCACCGTGTCCAGATACACATGTGGGTTGAGCAAGGTAAAAGCCGCCGCTTGCGCGAGCGCCGCCCCACGGCGCAGGCCCTGGCCCGTGTTCGTCACATCCAGCGCATTGGCCTGGCGCGCCCGCTGAAGCGCGCGCCAGCCATACACGGCCAAAAACGCCGCTCCACCCAAAGCCAGACCACGTGCCAGCAAAGGCCTGTCGCCCAGGGCTTGCGCCATGCCGAACACGCCTGCCGTGATGAGCAGCGCGTCGGCCACCGCACAAAAGGCCACCACGCTGCCCACATGCTCGCGGCGCAGACCTTGGCGCAACACAAAAGCGTTTTGCGCCCCAATGGCCACGATCAGGCCGAGGCCCAAAAACAGGCCTTGGACAAAAACAGGCCAGGCCCCTGCAACACTTGACAGCACACTCATGCGATGCGCCCTTTAGGGCGCGAAAGAATTCGAAAGGGGGGATTGTGCCGGGTTGGGCTGACTCTGATGGGAGGGGACGCACGGGCATCCAAGTCGGGTCGATGAAAGCAGCTGCTGTTGTTCAGTATTGTCGAGCACCTCAGGCCGCAGGCAACCGAATCGGCTGCCCCGATTCCAGCAAGTCCAGCACCTGCTGCATGACCTGTGGGCCTGAGGCGGAATAGGGGTCGAAGTCGGGGTGGTGCAGTTTGACCATAGGGTCGTCTACCGACAGGTGTACCAGGGCCATGGACCATTGGCCAAAGCCGCGTTCGTGGATTTCTTCGCAGTGCAGGATCTCCACGTCCTGGTGGCGTTTGTCGGCGCTGATGCGGCGGTACAGCGCGTTGACCTTGCTGCGTTCGCCCTCAATGACCTGCAAGAAAAAGCCCTGACCTTGACACAGCACACCGGTGATGCCTTGCGCAGGGTTGTTGGCTTGCGCCTGCGCCAGGATGCTCGTGGTCATCGTCGTGGTTTGTGGACCGACGGCGCGGCTCACGTACAGCAGGCGCACGTTGATGCTGTGGCTGGGCACCCTCATGGGTTTTGGCGCAGTGCGTTGCGGTCCAGACGCTCGGTTTCGCGGCGCTCAAACAGGTTCAGCATCCAGGCCACGCGCTGGGGCATGGCCCGGTTGGGGAAATACGCTTTGTTGCCAGTTTGCTGGGCGGCGTCGCGGCAGCCTTGCACCAGGCCTACGATGGCAGCCAGCGGCGCGGGGCTGTGGTCGGCCACGCGGATCCAGTGCACCTGGGTCCAGGCGCTGGCCAGCAGCATGAGCTTGCGTGTGGTGCTGACCACCGTGCGTTTGTTGACCGAGTCCAGGCCTTCACGGCGCAGCTGGTGGCCGATTTCGGCGTAGATCATGCTGGCCGCGCAGATGGCGGCGCGGCAGTCGGGCGGCAGGGCGGCAATGCCCGAATGTGCTTGTTTGTACAGGCGGTCGGCTTCGTCGAGCAAACGCGCCACCACACTGGCAATGGCTGGGGTGAAGCTGGGCTGCGCCATCCAGTCTTCGGGCTGAACACCGGCTTCCACCAGCCAGCGGCGCGGCAGGTACAGGCGGCCGATGCTGGCGTCGTGCCCGACGTCACGGGCGATGTTGGTGAGCTGCATGGCTACACCCAGCTCGCAGGCGCGGGCCAGGGTGTCCATGCTTTGTGGGCCCATGATCCAGCTCATCATCGCGCCCACACTGCCCGCCACGCGGGCGCCATAGGCGTGCAGGTCTTCGATGCTGTCGTAGCTGCGGCCACCCGCGTCCCAGGCAAAGCCTTCGATCAGCGCGTCCAGCAAATGGCGCGGCAGTTTGTACTGCTGCACCACCAGACTCAGCGCATGGTCTTCCACATGGTCGTGCGGGGTGCCTGCATAGATGGCGTCCAGGCGCTCTTGCAGTACATCGAGCGGGGTCTCGCCCGCAGCGGCTTCGTCCACCAGGTCATCGGCCACTCTGCAAAAGGCATAGAGCGCGATGGCGGCTGTGCGCACGCGAGGCGGCAGCAAGCGGCTGGCGGCAAAAAAGGTTTTGGAGCCGCCTTGCATCATGGCCACGCAGGCCTGCAGGTCTTGTGAATCGAAGTCGAGTTCTTGCAAACTCACGGCGTTGGGTGTGCGTTCAGACGTTGACATGGGGGACCACCGATTCCAAAGCTTTGGCCGACATCAACACCCCTGGCACACCTGCGCCCGGGTGCGTGCTGGCACCCACCACAAACAGGCCCGGCACATCCTCGCTGCGGTTGTGCGGACGGAACCACGCGCTTTGCAGCAGCAGCGGCTCCAGGCCAAAGCCCGCGCCTTTGTAGGACCACAGGTTGTCCTGAAAATCTTGTGGTGTGCTGACCTTGCTGGTCACGATGCAGTCGCGCAGGCCTGGCAACACGCTGGCCTCCAGGCTCTCGGCAATCGCTGAGCGGTAGGTCTCGGCAAAGGCAGGCCAGTCGGTGCCGCTGTCCAGGTGCGGCACGGGCGAGAGCACATAAAAGGTGTCACAACCCTCGGGTGCCAGCGAGGGGTCGGTGGCGGTGGGGCGGTGCAAATACAGGCTGAAGTCGTCGGCCAGTTTGTGCTTCTTGAAAATGTCTTGCAGCAGGCCTTTGTAGCGCGGGCCCAGCACCATCATGTGGTGAGGCACGTCTTTGTATTGTTTGGAGGTGCCGAAGTACCAGACAAACAAGCCCATGGAGTATTTACCTTGAGCGATCTTGCGGTCGGTCCAAACGCGTCGGTGTTCGGGGGCCACCAGGTTCTTGTAGGTCCAGGCGGTGTCACCGTTGCTCACCACGATGTCGGCGGCGATGAACTCGCCGTTTTGTAATTCGACGCCACAGGCACGGCCGTTTTCGATGCGGATTTGTGTGACGGGTGCGTTGCAGCGCAGCGGCACACCACGCTCTTCCAGCAGGCCGACCAGGCCTTTCACAATCGCGCCAGTGCCGCCCATGGCCGAGTGCACGCCCCAGGTGCGCTCCAGCGAGTTGATCAGCGCATAAGCACAGGTCACGGCAAAGGGGTTGCCACCGATCAGCAGGGGGTGAAAGCTCATCACGATGCGCAGCTTGTCGTTGCGCATGTGTTTGGCCACCAGGCTGTAGAGGCTGCGCCAAGCGCCCATGCGCAAGAAGTCGGGGATGGCGGCCATCAGGTCGCTGACCTTGTCAAAGGCCATGTCGCCCATGCCTTCAAAACCCAGCGTCTTGCAGCGCTCGGCTTCTTCCAAAAAGCGTTCGTAGCCAGGCAGGTCAGAGGGCTCAAAGCGGGCGACTTCGGCGCGCATGTGCTCGGGGTCGCCGTTGTAGTCAAACCAGGTGCCGTCTGAAAAACGGACGCGGTAAAACGGGTCCATGGCCACCAGTTTCACGTCGTCTGCAAAGCTTTTGCCGCACAGCGCCCACAGCTCTTCAAGCAAAAAGGGCGCGGTGATGATGGTCGGGCCCGCATCAAAGATGAAGCCGTCCTGGTGGTGCACATAGGCGCGACCACCGGGGGCGTCGAGTTTTTCAAAGACCTTGACCTCGTAGCCCTTGACGCTCAGGCGAATCGCGGCGGCCAGCCCGCCAAAACCGCTGCCAATGACCACCGCCACCGGGCGCTGGCGCAGCTTGGACGGGGCGCCCAGCTCTGGGCCTTGCGGCGAGACGGGGATGCCGAAACCTTCGGTGCGGTAAGCATGGGTGGTGGTGTTCATGGGGGCCTTCAAGGGGGTGTGGTCAAAGCCGGTTTGGTGGTCTGGCCCATGGCCCAACCCCACAGCCGCTCCAGTGGCCAAGGAAAAATCATGATGACGTGTTCAACAATCGCCAGGCCCAGCAAAGTGGCCAGCATGACCCAACCGGTGGTGATGGCCACCGCGCCTTGCTGGGCGAGCCAGACCAGCCAGAACCAGGTGCCCATGGCCACGCCCATCGACAGCACGAACCACAGCGACATGCCGCGTGTGGTCCGGAAATAACTGGCCAAGTACTTGAGGTGATCGGGCAGGTATTGCGCGCCGTTTTGCGGCACGCCAAAAAACAAATTCAGTTTGGCCGACAGACGCATGCACCACAGCAGCGCAAACGTGCAAATGGCCACATGGCTGACCTGACCCGATTGCATCCACCACAACACGGCAAAGTTGGCCAACAAAGCCAGCTCGTGGTAGAGCATGACCTGCACCGACTGCACAAATCGTGGCCAGCCCGTGGCGCCCACATCCAATGGCGTTTTGCGCGGGCCGGTGATCCAACCGGTCAAAAAGGCCAGCTCGTGCCAGCCCCACATCACGATCACGCTGCCAAAGGCGAGGTAGGCGTTGAACACGCTGACCTCTTGCATGCTGTGGGCCACACCCCAAAAACTCAAAGCCAAAAGCAACGTCCAACCGGCCAGGCTGAAACGGAAGCTGCGCGCGGGCAGCCGGTCGAGCCACAAAATCACACCCGTGCCGAGCCACCAGCACAGGGCCGTGAAAACGCAAGCCCAGACGACTTCATTCACCATGCCGGTTCCATACGGACCTGGGGCGACAGGTCTTGGGCAATGACTGGCATGAAGTACAGGCGTGCAAAGGTGGCGGCGGCTTTGACGGCGCACACGCCTTGCTGCAATTTACCGGCCACGCCACCGCGAGCCTTGGCTTTTTCCATCGCTTGCGACAAGGCAAACAGGCGCTCCAGGCCCCGGCGGAAGTCGGGGTGGTCGGTGTCCAGAGCCAGCGGGAAGACCTGCTTGGTGATCTCGGTGGTGATGCGGAACACCTGGTAGTCGTATTCACTTGAATCCAGACCCATGGCTTCATGCAGCATGGGGCGGGTGTGGTCACGCACGTACATGGTGGCGTACACGGCCAGCAAGAAAAAGCGAATCCACAACTTGTTGCCGCCGCTGAGCAACTTGGGGTTGGCGCGCATGATCAAGGCAAAAGACTCGCCGTGGCGGAACTCGTCGTTGCACCACAACTCAAACCAGCGAAAGATGGGGTGAAAGCGTTTTTCGGGGTGCTTTTCGAGCTGACGGAAGATGGTGATGTAGCGTGCGTAGCCAATCTTTTCGGACAAGTAGGTCGCGTAATAAATGTATTTGGGCTTGAAGAAGGTGTACTTCTTGGTGCGCTTCAAGTTGCCCAGGTCGATGCCCAGATTGAAGTCGCGCAGCGACAGGTTGATGAAGCCGGCGTGGCGCGATTCGTCGCGTGCCAAGTAGGTCATCAGCTGCTTGATGTCGGGGTTGGTGACGTTTTTTCGGATCTCGTTGTAGAGCACACAGCCAGAAAACTCCGACGTGAGGGAGCTCACCAAAAAGTCCATGAATTCCTGGCGCATCTCGGGCGACAGGCTGGCCATGCCGGCGGCTACTTCGCCTGCGAATGCTTCGTCGCGCTGGAAGTGGTCGTGGTTGTTGTCGCCTTCGTACTCGGCCATCATCTTGTCCCACTCGGCACGCACCGGCTCGATGTTGATGCGGTCCATGGCCGCAAAGTCGGTGGTGTAAAAGCGCGGGCTGATCATGTCGTCGTGCACGGCCTTTTTGTTGGCGTCTTCAGCGGTTGTTATGGTGTGGACAACAGTGGCGGTCATGGGGTTCTCCGGTGAAGATAAATTCAAGGTCAGGGGGCTGTGGGCCCGGCCAGTCTCAGACTGGCAAACACCGCCGCATTGCTGGGGCCAAAGGACTCCAGGTCAATGCGCTGGCCGGTGCTGGGGTCTTGTAAGGTCAGGCGGCCGTCGGTGCGGCCGATCAACAAAAAGGGGGCTTCTTTGCCCAGACTCTCGCGCTGGCGTTCGCGGGCGAGCGCTCGCAAGGTGCTGCGCAAAAAGCCCTGCTCGCCAGAAAACAGGGCCACTTGTTGGCCGGTGCGGTGGTCCAGCACGGCGATGTCGCCGCTGGGCATATCGCGAAACTGCAGGTCGCGCTGCCACTGCACGGCGGCGTCGGGTGTGCGCGGGTCCAGGCCCGACCAGCGGGCCAGGCCCACGGCCACCAGCATGGCCAGCAGCATCACGCCGATCCAGGCCATGGGCCGGTTCAGGCCTTGGGTCTGTGGCGTTGGGCGGCTGGGCTGCCAGTCGTGCTTGGGCAGGGTGTTCATGCCAGCATGCCGTGGTTGGGTGGGTTGGGGTTGCTGACCTGCGCATTGGAGGCAGATCCCTCTAAGTGCAGGCTTTGACCCGCATGCTCGGCACGCCAGAGGCTCAGGAGCAGCTGGCCAACCTCTTGACTGTCTGATAAACAGCGCAAAGTGGGCTGTGGCCGCGTGATGTGCCAGGCGCGTTGGTGTGGCCAAAGGTGGAACCAACCGATGCGGTCTTCGTGGTGCAAAGCCAATGCGATGTCGCCTGTGCCTCCACTTTGGGACTTCAAAGAAGCGCTCGCGATGCGTTTGAAGGGCAGGTTGAAGGTCAGCGTGAGCACAATACCGATGCGCATGACCACACGCTTGTTGGTGAGGGTGTAGAGCGTGCCGCGTGCCGACATCCAAGCCGTGCCCAAAAGCAGCGCCAAGGCCAAGGTGTAGAGACTGGCAGCCACCATGAGGGGTTTCCAGTCGACTTCTGCCAAGGGCTTCCAGCCCACACCGTTGTCTGGGGCCGTCAGGTTAATGACTTGCACCGCCAGCATGAGCGCGAAGTACAGCGCAATTTTGCGCACATGAAACGCGTGGATCGCCAGACGTTTCCAGTCGGGCGCACCCTGCCAGACCACACGCTCGCCCTGAGGCAGGGCGCTGGGCAGGCCGGGTGCGGCTTCCCACTCGTGTTCGTGGGTGGCTCTCATATGATGGGTTCCTGGCGCTCAGGGGTCGCATACAAGGTGCCCGCACCGTAGTAGGCGGTGATTTTTTCTTCTTCGAGCAAGGTGATTTGCTCGTTCGATTTCGTCTGGGGCACGTTCACGAACTGGTGGCCCAAAATGGCCTGCACATGGGTGCCATCTTTCTTGATGCGGGCAAACGTCATCGGCAGCAACACGCGCTTGTCCGAGTTCGCCAGTTGCACTTCGGCAAAGCGGAACATCATCTCCATGCGGTCGACCCACAGATCCACCACGGTACCTGCCACCACCTTGTCAGCGCCCCAAACCGGCAAGCCACGCGGGTCCACGTCTTGTTTGGCCACCGAGTGGTCAGTTGCCACGCGCAGGGGCACGATTTTGGGGTGACCGTGCGGGTCGGCATCGGGGATGTCGGCGCGCATGGCCCAAGCACCCGGGCCTACGCCTGCCAAGAGGGGGTCGCCCACGGGCTCCAGGGGTGCGCCGTTCCAGCCGTGTGTGGGCTGCGCACTGTACTCACCATCGGGGCGTGCCAAGTCGGGCGACAAGTAGGTGTGACCGTCTTGCGTTTTGAACGCCTTGGGCTCTGGCACGGGGGGCCATCCATCGATCTTGGGGCCGTTTTCGCGGCCCGAATCCATGGGGTAACCCTCGCGGTGGTTTTCACGCAAGAGGTAGTAAATCAGACCCGCAAAGAATGCCCAAAACATGTACAACACGATTTGGGCCACATCGATGTACTGGGTGATTGCGCCTGTTTCCATGGCTGTCTCCTTCAAAAAATCGGTGCATCAGCCCGGCAGTTGCGCCAGGCCAAAGGGTTGGGGGGTGCCGGTTTTCAAGACCTCTGCCCGCGCGGCCAAACGGCTCGCGCGCAACATCGGGCCCAAGGCCACCAGCACAACAAACAACAAATACATTTCCAAGTGGTAAACGAAGCTGTAGGCGGTGATGGGGGTGACCAGCACCTCGCCCAAAGCGCCCGACATGGCCAGCACCGACACGCCGTCGCGCAAAGCCCCGCCCAGCGCCATGGCCGCGCCTGCGCTGGTGGCTTGCACCGCGCCCCAGGTGCCGATGACCAGACCGCCCAAGTGGCCCAGCGGGCTGCCGTCTGTTGCCATGCCCATGGCCGTGACCAGCATGCCCACCGAAAACAAACCGCCGCTGAAACCGATCAGGCCCACGCCGATGCGAAACATCCAGGCCGCTTCAAGCGGGCCCGAAAAAATCACCATGGCAAATGCGGGCAAGCCCAGCAGCACACCCAAACTGGCCAGGCGGCAGGCATGCATGCCACCCGACAACCAGCGTGCTGACAACAGAAATGCCAACAAAGCGCCACCGGCACTCAAAGCCGTGAGGGCGCTGGTGGCGCCCACGTCAAGCTTCAGGATCTCGGCCGCATAAGGCTCCAGCACGATGTCTTGCATGTTGAAGGCAAAAGTGCCCAGGGCCAGGGTCCACAAAAAGCGGCGCATCTGCGGTTGCGCCAAGAGGTCACGCCAGCTGCTGGCAAATCCCCCGGCTTCGCGGCGTCCGCGTTTGGCACTCCGGGCCTCTTGTTTCCACAGCGAGGCCAGGTTCATCACCGCCACCATGACGGCGCAGCCTTGCACCAATTGGATGAGTTTTTGCGGGCTGAAGTCGGCCAGCAACAGGCCGAACACCGCGCTGCTGGCGATCATGCCCACCAGCAGCATGCTGTAGAGCAAGGCCACGACGCGGGGGCGTTTGTCGTCGCTGGCCAAATCGTGCGCCAGCGCCATGCCGGCAGTTTGAGTGACTTGAATGCCCGCGCCCACCAAAACAAAAGCCAGGCATGCGCCCAATTGGCCCACCCACAGGTTGGCAGCCTCGGGCTCGGACAAGAGCAACAAGGCAAACGGCATGATGGACAGGCCGCCAAACAGCAGCAAGGTGCCGGTCCACAAATACGGGATGCGGCGAAGGCCCAGTGCCGATGGGTGCGTGTCGCTGCGGTAACCGATCAGGGTGCGCAGCGGCGCAAACACCATGGGAATGGCGACCGCCAAAGCCACCCACCATGCGGGCACTTGCAGCTCCACGATCATGACTCGGTTGAGCGTACCCACCAAAAGTGCGGTCACCATGCCGATCACCACCTGGAACAGCGACAGGCGCAGCAAGCGCGCCATGGGCAGCTCAGGCGAGGCCGCATCGGCAAACGGCATGAAGCGCGTGCCGTAGGCCGTGAACCAGCGGGGCATGGGGACGCGCAGTTTCATGAGCGTGTCCACTCCCAGGCTTGAGAGGTGTAGAACCCACTGGCCACGCGCTGCATGCGCGCGCCTTGCCAGCCTTGCAAATCCACATGGTTTTGCATGCGCTGCAACAAGTCGGCGTGCGCCACGGGTGACAGAGAAGGCGAGCGGTCGCTGCGCGGAAACAAACGGCCGGCGCTGTGCATCAGGGCCAAGAGCGGTGTGCGCGGCGCAAAGGTGAAGGCCATGGAGCCGCGTGTGCGTTGGGCCAAACCGGCCAGCGCTTCGGCAATTTGGTCACTGTCATAGTGGATGAGCGAGTCCATGCAGACCACATGGTCAAAGTGACCCAGGTCGGGGCTGAGCATGTCGCCCGACAAAAACTCCACCGAGCCGGGCAGGGTAGGGTGCTCGGCGGCCATGCGTTCGGCAGCGAGCTTGACCAAGGTGGGTGACAAATCAATCGCCACCACTTCGGCCCCGCGCAGCGCCGCTTGCAGGGCCAACGCGCCGGTGCCGCAGCCGGCATCCAACACGCGCAGGCCGCTGAGGTCTTGTGGCAGCCAAGACAGCAGGGTCTCGCGCATGGTGTCGCGCCCTGCGCGCACGGTGGCGCGGATGCGGCCCACCGGCTCGTTCGAGGTCAATCGCGCCCAGGCATCGGCCGCGGTGCGGTCAAAGTAGTGCTCGATCTGGCTGCGGCGTTGTTCGTAGGCGGTGGTGTTCATGGTGTGCTTTCTGGAGGGCGTTCAATCGAAACCCAGCAGGTCAAAAATGTCGCGGTCTTTCATCGGGATGGACGGCAGCGGGTCGGCCCCCAGCCACAGGGCTGCGGCCAGGCGCATGTACTCGTCTTGCACGGCTTTGACGGCGGGTGTGGGCTCCAGCTCGAACAAGGTGCACTTTTGCAAACGGCTCTTGCGGATCTCGTCGAGCATGGGAAAGTGCGCCATGGTTTTGAGACCGGTGACCGCGTTGTATTTGTCGATCTGGTCGGTCGCGTCGCTGCGGTTGGCGATCACACCGCCCAAACGCACGTTGTAGTTCTTGGCCTTGGCACCAATGGCTTGCACGATGCGGTTCATCGCAAAGATGGAGTCGAAGTCGTTGGCGGTGACGATGAGTGCGCGATCGGCGTGTTGCAGTGGGGCGGCAAAACCGCCACACACCACATCGCCCAGCACGTCAAAAATCACCACGTCAGTGTCTTCGAGCAGGTGGTGTTCCTTGAGCAGTTTCACGGTCTGGCCGACCACATAACCGCCGCAGCCGGTGCCAGCGGGTGGGCCACCGGCTTCCACGCACATCACGCCGTTGTAGCCTTTGAAGACAAAGTCATCGAGGCGCAGCTCTTCGGCGTGAAAGTCCACTGTTTCGAGCGCGTCGATCACGGTGGGCATGAGTTTTTTGGTCAGCGTGAAGGTCGAATCGTGCTTGGGGTCGCAGCCGATTTGCAGCACGCGTTTGCCCAACTTGCTGAAGGCCACCGACAGGTTGGAGGACGTGGTGCTCTTGCCAATGCCGCCCTTGCCGTAGACCGCAAACACCTTGGCGGTGCCGATCTTGACGGTGGGGTCCATTTGGAACTGCACGCTGCCTTCGCCGTCTGCGCCGCGTACCCTCTGGATGCTGTTCACAGGGATGCTGGTGGTTTCGATCATGCTGGGAGTCCTTCTTGTATGCCTTCAAGGCGGTCTTCAAGTTCTTCACCGGCACGCAGCAGGGCTGTCATGGTCTCGGCGTCGGGTTGCCAGTACTGGCGGCGGGTGGCCTCCAGCAGACGGTTGGCCACTTTGGCCGATGCGGTGGGGTTGAGCTGGGCCATGCGCTCGCGCATGGCAGGGTCCAGCACAAAGGTCTGGGCCAGTTGTTGGTAGACCCAGGGCTGAACTTGGCCCGTGGTGGCCGACCAGCCCATGGTGTTGGTCAGGTGCGATTCGATTTGACGCACGCCTTCGTAGCCGTGCTGCAACATGCTTTCGTGCCACTTGGGGTTGAGCATGCGGCTGCGGGTTTCCAGGGCCACTTGTTCGGTCAGGCTGCGCACCACGCCCTCGCCTTGGGTTTGGTCGCCAATGAAAACGGGCGGGGCTTCGGCCGCGTTGCCGTCGCGCTGGTGTTTGGCCTGCAGCACGGCGCGGCTGATGCCGCCCAGGGTGTCGAAGTAGGTGTCGATGCTGGTCACGCCCAGCTCCACCGAGTCGAGGTTTTGGTAGGTGAGCGAGACACTGGCCAGCGCGCTTTGCAGCACCGAGGTGTTGCGCACCGGGCGACCTTCGCGGCCGTAGGCAAAGCCTTTGCGCTGGGTGAAGGCGTCGCCGAGTTCGTTTTCGTTTTCCCAGCAGCTGCTGTCGATCAGCTGGTTCACGTTCGCGCCGTAGGCGCCTTCGGTGTTGCCAAACACGCGCAGCGCGGCGCATTCCAAGGTGCTGCCTTCGTGCTCGGCCAGGTAAGCCAGCGCATGTTGGCGCACAAAGTTTTGATCGAGTGGTTCGTCGGCACTGGCCGCTAAAAACGCGGCTTCGGCCAGCAAGCGAATTTGCATGGGCAGCAGGTCGCGGAAGATGCCCGACAAGGTGATGACCACATCGATGCGGGGGCGGCCCAACTCGGCCAAGGGAATCAGCTGCGCGCCAGCCAAGCGGCCGTAGCTGTCAAAACGCGGGGCTGCGCCCATCAAGGCCAGGGCTTGCGCCATGGGGCTGCCTTCGGTCTTGAGGTTGTCGGTGCCCCACAGCACCATGGCCACGGTCTCGGGCAGTGCCTGGTGGTCTTGCTGGTAACGGGCCAAGAGTTTGTCGGCCTGGCGCATGCCATCGCGCACGGCAAAGGCCGACGGCATGCGAAACGGATCGAGGCCGTGCAGGTTGCGACCGGTGGGCAGCACGTTGGCATTGCGGATCAGGTCGCCGCCGGGGGCGGGTTGCAAATAGCGGCCGTCCAGAGCCCGCATCAGGCCTTGCATTTCGTGGTCTTCGCCCAGCAGGCGGTTGCTGCGCACCAGCTGGCGCAGGGTTTCGGCCTGGGCTTTGTCGCTGGCATTCAGTTCGGTGCTGAACTGTGCGTTCAGTTGCGCTTCGCTGGCTCCGTCGACCAGGGCTTCCATCAGGGCAGTGTTCTGAGCGCCGGTCAGGCCCATGGCGTCGGCCATGACTTTGAGGGTGCCCAAGCGCTGCTCGCGGGTGGGGGCTTGGCCCATGACGTGCAGGCCTTCGGGGATGAGGGCGTATTCGAGTTCAAGCAGCTGGTTTTGCAGCTGCTCGATCCAAGCAGTGGGGTCATCGGTCAGCGTGGCCGGCACGGCCAGGTCGATGCTCTGCGCTTGTTCGCGGATCAGTGCGGTCAGGCTCTCGCGGTCCTGCGCTTGGTCCGGGCCCATTTGCTGCCAGCGCTCAATCGACTGCTGAAGGCTGACCAGTTCATTGTACAAGCCCGAATGCGTGAGCGAGGGGGTGAGGTAGCTCACCAGCGTGGCCGCGCCACGGCGTTTGGCCAATGCACCTTCGGACGGGTTGTTGGCGGCATACAGGTAGATGTTGGGCAGCGCGCCGATCAGGCGGTCGGGCCAGCACTGGGCCGACAGGCCGGTTTGTTTGCCGGGCATGAATTCGAGTGCGCCGTGCGTGCCAAAGTGCAGCACCGCGTCGGCCGCGTAGTCGTCGCGCAAATAGCGGTAAAAGGCGCTGAAGGCGTGGGTGGGGGCGCAGCCGGTTTCAAACAGCAGGCGCATCGGGTCGCCCTCATACCCAAAGCCTGGTTGCACCGTGACCACCACCTGGCCAAAGTCTGCGCCGAGCACAAAGATGGATTGGCCATTGGTCAGGTGCTTGCCGGGGGCCGGGCCCCACTGCGCTTCGATCTCGTTCAACCAGCGCTCGTGTTTGACGTGGTGACCGGTGTCGATGGCGTGCAGCACATTGGCCTGCGTGCCGTATTGGCTGGCGTTGCCGTGCAGCAGGCGGTTGCGCAGGTCGTCTACGCTGTCTGGCAATGAGACTTGGTAGCCTTCGAGTGACAAGCGCTGCAAGGTGTTGAACAGCGACTGGAACACCGACAGGTAAGCGGCCGTGCCCACGCTGCCCGCGTTGGGTGGGAAGTTGAACAGCACGATGGCCAGTTTGCGGTCGGCGCGTGGTTTATCGCGCAGGCGCACCAGGCGCTCGACGCGGGCAGTCAGCATTTCGGTGCGCTCGCTGCAGGTGAACATGTCCTGGCTGCGCGGGCCGCTGGGGAAGGTGCAGCGCTTGTCGCAGCCGTGGCAGGTTTGACCGGCAGGGCCGGGACGGCCACCGTAGACCATGGGCAAGATCGAACCGTCAAGTTCGGGAATGGCCACCATGATGGTGTTTTCCACCGGCAGCAGGCCACGGGTCGAGTCACCCCATTGCTCGATCGACTGGAACTCCAGCGGGTGCGCGGCGATGTAGGGCACATCGAGTTCGCTGAGCGCCACTTCGGCGGCGCTGGCGTCGTTGTAGGCCGGGCCCCCGACCAGCGAGAAGCCGGTGAGCGACACCAAGGATTGGATCTTGGTGCCCGTGCCTTGCTTGAAGAAACGGTCCATGGCCGGACGTGCGTCCAAGCCGCTGGCAAAGGCGGGAATGACGCGCAGGCCCCGCGCTTGCAGCGAATGGATGACCGCGTCGTAATGCGCGGTGTTGCCCGCCAGCAAATACGAGCGCAGCAGCAGCAAGCCCACGGCGGGCTGGTCTTTGCGGCCGTGGCCGGGCAGGTCACTCAGCTGTTCGCTGATGCGGTTTTTCATCTGCGGGTGGTACAGGCCCACCTCGGGGTATTCGTTCGGGTCTTCTGGCTGGGCCAAGGCGCGCAGCGACTCGCGCGGGCCTTGGGCGTAGCGGTGCACCAGGGTTTTGACCAAGTGCTCGATGTTGTGCTCAGAGCCCGCCAACCAGTAGCGCATGGTCAAGAAGAAAAGGCGCAGGTCTTGCGCAGTGCCGGGGATGAAGCGCAGCAGCTTGGGCAGGCGGCGCAGCATGGCCATTTGCTTGGCGCCGGCGCTGGACGGCGCGCCGGTCTCGGAGCCGGTGTCTTTGTTCTTGGCGCTGGGGCGCAGTTTTTTGAGCAAGGCCATCAGGCCACTCGATTCGCGGCCCATGACCAGCTTGCCCATGCGGGTGAGCTGCGTGACTTGCGGGGCCGACATGATGCAGACCATGGCGTCGCAGTGTTCGCGGCGCGCCTGCAAGGCGTCGAGCACCGGCAGGAAATGGTCTTCCATGAAGAGCATGGTGACGATGACCAAATCGGCTTGTGCCACGGCGGCCAAGCACGCAGCCAATGCCTTGTCGCTGTCGCGCCAGGCCGAGGCGCTGTGGGTTTGCAAGTGCAGGCCGGGCAGGTCACGGGCCAGGCGCTCTGCCGCGCTTTCGGCGGCGCTGGCCAGGTGGCTGTCCATGGTCAACAGCACCACGCTCATGCGGGGTGTGTTGGAAGAGGCCTGTTTACCGGCTGAAGTGGGCTTTGGCATCGTAGAGCGTCTCCACGGTGATGGTCGCCACGCCCTGGTCTTGGGCAAATCGCTCGGTGTTGCGGCGCGCTTTGCCCCGCACAAAGAACGGGATCTTGCCCAGCTCCTTTTCGGCCTCGGGGCTCCAGGTGGCCTGGTTCGAAGCGGCTTGGGCGGGGACAGCGATCTTTTGAACGCTGTGGGTGATCAGTGTGTCGGTGGGGGCCGGTGCTGCTGAAACAACAACAGGTGTAGCAACGGGTGCGGCCACTGTGGGTGCCACGTTTTCTGCCGCAGGCCGCGTGCTGCCCAAATGCGAGGGCGCAGCCCCGGCATGGAACTCGAAGTCTTCGCGGAACATGCCGATCAGGTGTTCTTCCAGGCCCATCATCAGGGGGTGCACCCAGGTGTCGAACAGCACGTTCGCGCCTTCAAAACCCATCTGTGGCGCGTAGCGGGCGGGGAAGTCCTGCACATGGACTGGGGCCGAAATCACCGCGCAAGGAATGCCTTGGCGCTTGGCGATGTGGCGCTCCATTTGTGTGCCCAAGATCAGCTCGGGCTGCAGCGCGTTGATTTGGGTTTCGACTTCCAGGTAGTCGTCGGTGATCAGCGCTTCAACGCCGTAGCGCTTGGCGCAGTCGCGCACTTCGCGGGCAAATTCGCGGCTGTATGTGCCCAGCCCCACCACCTCAAAACCCATCTCCTGGCTGGCGATGCGGGCGGCGGCCACGACGTGGGTGGCGTCGCCAAAAATATAGACCCGCTTGCCGGTCAGGTAGGTCGAGTCGACCGACTTGGCGTACCAGTGGGCGTGTGCGTTGCTCGGGTCTTGTGCGGGCTGGGGCAGGCCAGTCAGCGCGCAGACTTCAGTGATGAAGTCGCGTGTGGCGTGGCTGCCCAGGGGTACGGTCTTGGTGTAGGGCTGGTCGAACTGGCGCTGCAACCACTGTGCGGCGGCCAGGCCAATTTCGGGGTAGAGCACCACGTTGAAGTCAGCCTCGGCCAGTTTTTGCACGTCGGCTACGCTGGCGCTCAAAGGCGCGACCACGGCGACATCGACACCGAGTTGGTTGAGCAGCTGGGTGATTTCCTTGACGTCGTCGCGGTGGCGAAAGCCCAAGGCGCTGGGGCCCAAGATGTTGCAAGTGGGGCGGGCCTTGGCGGGTTTTCCGCTGTCAGGCTTGTGCACCAGGTGGCGGCACAGTTGGTAGAAGGTCTCGCTCGCGCCCCAGTTTTCTTTGCGCTGGTAAGAGGGCAGCTCCAGGGCCACGACGGGAATGGTCAGCTTCAGGGCTTGGGCCAAACCGCCCGGGTCGTCCTGGATCAGCTCGGCCGTGCAGGACGAACCCACCAACATGGCCGCAGGGTTGAAGCGCGCCATGGCTTGGCGTGCAGCGTCTTTGAAGAGTTCGGCGGTGTCGCCGCCCAAGTCGCGCGCCTGGAAGGTGGTGTAGGTGACGGGGGGGCGGCGCGGCAGGCGCTCGATCATGGTGAACAGCAGGTCGGCGTAGGTGTCGCCTTGTGGGGCGTGCAGCACGTAGTGCACATCCGTCATGGCGGTGGCCACGCGCATCGCGCCCACATGGGGCGGTCCTTCGTAAGTCCAGAGCGTCAGTTGCATGGGGTGTTCCTGCGCCTTATGCCGCCAGCTTCAGGCGGCGTTTGAGGGGGCGGCTGAACAGACCGGCCAAATCGGCCGCTTGTTCGTAGCCTTGAATGGGGGTGAAGACCAACTCAATGGCCCACTTGGTGGTGATGCCTTGCGCCTCCAGCGGGTTGGCCAAACCAAGGCCGCAGACCACCAAATCGGGGGCGTCGGCGATGCAGCGGTCGAGCTGCAGGTCCACGTCTTGGCCTTCGCTGATGCGGGTGCCTTCGGGGATGAGCGCGAGTTCGGCGGCCATGTGCTGGCGGTGCAAATAGGGCGTGCCCACCTCCACCAAATCCATGCCCAGTTCGCGGTGCACAAAGCGCGCCAGAGGGATTTCGAGCTGCGAGTCGGGGAAGAAGAAGATGCGCTGGCCTTGCAGCATTTGGCGCTGCACGGCCAGGGCTTTTTCGGCGCGCTGGCGTGGGGCAGCGGTGGCTTGTTCAAACACCTCGGTGGCCACGCCAAACTCGTTGGCGGCCGCTTGCAGCCAGGCGGTGGTGCCTTCCACGCCGAGCGGGAAGGGTGCGGCCAAATGCTGTGCGCCGCGCGACTGCAAGGCGCGTGCGGTATCGGCCAAAAAGGGCTGGGCCAACAAATAGCGTGTGTTCGGGCCGACCACGGGCATGGCCTGGCTGTTGCGTGGTGGGAAAAAGCTGACCTGCAAGCCCATGCGATCAAACAAGTTGCGCATCTGGTCTTCGACCACATCGGCCAAGGTGCCGACCACCATCAGGGCGGGGGCGGTGTCGGGTGCGCTGGCGGGCAGGCCGGGGACCATGGCCGCCAGGCAAGCGTCTTCGCCTTGTGTGAAGGTGGTTTCGATGCCGCTGCCCGAGTAGTTGAGCACGCGCACTTTGGGGTGGTGAATTTGGTTTTGGCGCTCGGCGGCGCGCGACAGATCGAGCTTGATGACTTCCGAAGGGCAAGAGCCCACCAAAAACAACAAACGGATGTCGGGGCGGCGGGCCAGCAACTGGCCGACCACGCGGTCGAGTTCTTCGTGCACATCGGCCAAGCCGGCCAAATCGCGCTCGTCGATGATGGCGGTGCCAAAGCGGGGCTCGGCAAAGATCATCACGCCCGCCGCTGACTGGATCAGGTGGGCGCAGGTGCGTGAGCCCACCACCAAAAAGAAAGCGTCTTGGATTTTGCGGTGCAGCCAGATGATGCCGGTCAGGCCACAAAACACCTCGCGCTGGCCGCGTTCGACCAAAGGCACAACGTCGGTGCAACCAGAAGTTTCGGCTCGGATCGGGATGACAGTGCTCATGTGCTGGCCTGTGCGCCCGTGTCGGGCAGTGTGTGGGTGGTTTTTTGCAGGCGCGCCATGCGCAGCTTGCGGATGTATTGCGCGGCGTTGATGGCGTAGCTGCCATACGCGGCCAGGGCCAGCCACAACAAGTCGTTGGCGCTCCAAGCGCCTTGCCACCAAGCCCAGACATAGGCGGTGTGCAGGACCATCACCCCCATGCTGACCACGTCTTCCCAATAGAAAGCGGGTGCAAACAGATATTGGCCGAAGACCACTTTTTCCCAGATGGCGCCGGTGACCATGATGGCGTAGAGCACCACGGTCTTGATCACCACCGAGGCCAAGGCCCAGTCGGTGTGCTCGCCGGTTTGCAGGCTGTTGATCACCAAATACAGGCTGATGCCAAAAATCAGGAATTGCACCGGGGCCAAGATGCCTTGCACCAAAGTCCAGGCGGTCGCGTCACGCCGGGCGCGTTGCGCTGGCGTGTACAAGACCTGGGGGCTGGAAGCGGGCATGGGGGACCTTGTGTGTGCGAAGACTTGGAATGAATGTAAGTCTGGATATACAGTGTGTCAACACAAATTGACATATATTTGTTTTGTCAGGGTTTACACTAGATACAGGAACCCAAAAGCGAATCACACTTGGAACTGTGTTCTGTGGGGGCTTTCACTGGGTCTCACACCACGCACTTCTTGCGACGAGCACTCCGACGCCCCGGAGCCTGCCGCTGGTGTATCCCTCCTGATGATCGGTGCTTGTCATGGCGCAATTCAACTTGGAAACCGCACAGTCCCCGCCCTTGGCTGAGGGTGTGCGTCATGCCTTGCCCGAAGCCTTGCGTCAAGGTGCACCGGTCGGTCCCCGTTTGGTAGGGGGCACCAGTTTCACCGGCAAATCGGCACTTGACCTGGCGCAAATCCAAATTCTGGCCCAGGCCTGCCTGCAGGGCTTGGACGCGGCGCGGCAAGTGGTGTTTGGCTGGCAGCGACAAGGCAAGTCCTTGGAAGACATTTATTTGCAAGGCATCACGCCTTGTGCCCGTTTGCTGGGTGACTGGTGGTGTTCCGACCGGCTCGATTTCGCCATGTCCACCATCGCGTCGGCCCATTTGCAGCAGCTGCTGCACGACTTCAGCAGCGAGTTTTTGCAGGAAACTCCCTCGCAGCGCCAACCCTGGAGCCTGCTCTTGTTGACCGAGCCAGGGGCTCAGCACAGCATGGGCTTGCTCATGCTCAGTGAATTTTTCAAGCGTGCCGGCTGGCTTGTGACGGTGGGCGTGCCGCAGGATGTGACCGAGTTCAAACGCCTGTTCCAGTCGGATTGGTTTGATGCGGTGGGCATTTCGGTGAGCAGCGACCGACACCTGGACACCTTGGCGGCCTTGCTGCCCAAGCTGCGCGAGGGCTCGGACAACTTGGGGCTGCAGGTGTTTGTCGGTGGGCCCATGGCCTTTATTGCACCCGAACGCTTGCAGGGCCTGGCCGCCGAGGTGCTGGCTGAAGATGCGCCTGCCACCGTGGCGCGCATCACCCAAGCCATGCTTGGCGCAGCGGCTCGAGCGAGCTGATATGGCCTGTTGTGTACGTTTTTTAACATTGAAACCACAAGGCCATCCGTTTTTACTGACATATAAGCCTATACTTGTATGACAAATTCAAGTGTCAACTTCCTGATGCTCAAACTCGTTTGGTTTACAACATGAAGCTTCCATCTTTGGACTCCTCCACCTTTTCCCAGTTGCTGGGGGTGGTGTCTGATGTCACCTTGGTCATGGACCCGCTGGGGGTGATCGAGGACGTGTCGACCGGGCGCGACACCCTGGCCGCTTTGGGCTGCCAATCTTGGGTGGGCCGCCGCTGGATTGACACCGTGACCAGCGAAAGCCGCAGCAAGATCCAGGAAATGCTGTCTTCGCAAGGTGCCCCCGATGTGCTGCGCTGGCGGCATGTGAACCACCTCTCGCCAGTGGGCAACGAGGTGGCCATTCAATATGTGGTGTTGCCACTGGCCGGCGGCAAGCTGCTGGCCATGGGCCGCGATCTGGAAAGCCTGGCCGAGTTGCAGCGCCGCTTGGTCGAAACCCAGCAGTCCATGGAGCGCGACTATTTGCGCCTGCGCCACATCGAGGCGCGCTACCGCGTGCTGTTTGACACCTCATCCGAGGCGGTGTTGATGGTCGACGCCAGCACCCAGCGCGTGCTGGAGGCCAATGTGGGCGCGCAGTCTCTGCTCAAAGACGCGGGCAAACGCCTGGTGGGCCGCGATGTGCGCGAATGTTTTGAAGGCGAAAGCCAAGGCGAGGTGCAGTCTTTGTTGCGCACGGCGCTGGCCACGGGCCGCATCGAGATGTGCGCTGCCCGCATCGCGGGCTTGTCCTCGGCCTGGACGGTGTCGGCCACGGTGTTCCGTCAAGAGGGCGGTGCTCAGTTTTTGGTGCGCTTGGTCACCCCTGAGGCCGTATCCACCCCCCTGCAAACCGTCGGAACTTCGGCCGCGTTGAGCGAAGCGATGGAGCGCTTCCCAGACGGCTGGCTGCTCACTGACACCACGGGCCTGGTCAAAAGTGTGAACGAAGAAGGCATGGCCTTGCTGGGCCTGACGGCTTCTTCCCAAGTGGTGGGCCAAAGCTTGGAGCGCTGGCTCTTGCGCGGTGCGGTCGACTGGGGGGTGCTCAACACCAGCTTGCGCCAGCAGTTGCCGGTGCGCAATTTCGCCACCGAGGTGCGCACCCTGTCCGGCATGACCTTGCCCGTTGAGGTGTCGGCCGTGTGCTTGGCGCGGCCTGAGCCGATGTACGCCTTTTTTGTGCGCGACATGGACCGCCGCTTGCAAGGCGGCGCGTCGGTGGCCCAAAGCCAGAGCAACCCGTTTGCCGACCTGTCGCAATTGGTGGGTCGCCGTCCCATCAAAGACATCGTGGGCGAGACCGTGGACACCATCGAGCGCCTGTGCATCGAAGCGGCCCTGGAGCTGACCCACAACAACCGCGCCTCGGCTGCGGAAATGCTGGGTTTGTCGCGCCAAAGCCTGTACGTCAAACTGCGCCGCTTTGGCATGGTGGCCGAGGCAGAAACCGACGCACCGTGAGGGTTGTCATGCTGGATTGACATTAAGTGTCAATCCTAGTTGACATTTTAAAAACTCTCTTCACAATGGGGGCATGGACACCCCACCCTTGGCCCATGTGCCACACAACCAGGCCATTGCACCGTCGCTGAGACGGCCCGCCTTGCGCACGGTGGCCGAATTCCTCAAACCCATCACCTGGTTTCCGCCCATGTGGGCTTTTGCCTGCGGGGTGGTGGCCTCGGGTCAAGATTTGGGTGCCCACTGGGCTTTGCTGCTCTTGGGTTTGGTGCTGACAGGCCCGCTGGTGTGCGCCAGCAGCCAGGCGGTGAACGACTGGTTTGACCGCCATGTGGACGCCATCAACGAACCGAACCGCCCCATTCCCTCGGGCCGCATGCCCGGTCGTTGGGGTTTGGGCATTGCCATTGCCTGGACCGCGCTGTCGCTGGTCTGGGCCACGCTCATGGGGCCTTGGGGTTTTGCGGCCTGCGGCTTGGCCATTGCACTGTCGTGGGCCTACAGCGCGCCACCTGTGCGCCTCAAAAACAACGGCTGGTGGGGCAACGCAGCGTGCGCCTTGAGTTACGAAGGTCTGGCCTGGCTGACCGGCACGGCCGTGATGCTGGGCGGGGCCTGGCCGGGGCCGCATTCGGTCGCGCTGGCGCTGCTTTACAGCGTGGGTGCCCACGGCATCATGACGCTCAACGATTTCAAGGCCATCGAAGGTGATCGCCGCATGGGCGTGGCTTCGTTGCCGGTGCAGCTGGGCGCACACGGCGCAGCGCGCATGGCCTGTGTGTTCATGCTGGTGCCGCAAATGGCGGTGGCGGCTTTGCTGCTGCACTGGCAGCTGCCATGGCACGCGGCAGCGGTCTTGGCTTTGGCGGTGTTGCAAGGGCCTTTGATGCTCAAATTTTTGCGCCAACCCATTGAGCGCGCCTTGCATGTCTCGGCCTTTGGCGTGCCGCTGTTCGTCAGCGGCATGATGGTCAGCGCCTGGGGCCTGCGCCAGTTGAGTGGCTTGCACAGCAGCGTGGGGGTTCTATGAACACACCGATGAATGCACAGGTTTTTGGCTGGTTCCAAATCATCCGCTTGGGCCTGATCCAGGCCTGCCTGGGCGCGGTGGTGGTGGTCACCACGTCCACGCTCAACCGCATCATGGTGGTCGAGCTGGCGCTGCCCGCTTTGTTGCCGGGCTTTTTGGTGGCCTGGCATTACGCGGTGCAAATGGTGCGTCCGCGCATGGGTTTTGGCGCAGACAAGGGGCGGCGCAGCACGCCCTGGATGATGGGCGGCATGTTGGTGCTGGGCGTGGGCGGTGTGATGGCCGCTTGGGCCACCGTGTGGATGGCCTCTCAGCCTTTTTATGGCGCGCTGCTGGCCTGGTTGTCTTTCAGCCTGATTGGCTTGGGCGTGAGTGCCTGCGGCACATCGCTGCTGGCGCTGATGGCCAAGCGCGTGCCCGAAGAGCGTCGGGCCCCCGCGGCCACCACCGTGTGGCTGATGATGATTGTGGGTTTTGCCGTCACTGCCGGGGTGGTGGGCAAGCTGATTGACCCTTACAGCCCACAGGTGCTGCTGCAGGTGTCTGCCGGTCTGAGCCTGGTCACCGCCTGCATCACGGCGCTGTGTTTGTGGGGCTTGGAAAAAGACGGTGCCCCCTCGCTGGCCGTGGCACCGAGCGCGAGCACCGAGCGCTTGCAAAAACAAAATTTCAAAGAGGCTTTCCAAGAGGTGTGGGCCGAACCTGCAGCGCGCACTTTCACCGTGTTTGTGTTCATGTCCATGCTGGCCTACAGCGCGCAGGACTTGATTCTGGAGCCCTTCGCGGGCGCGGTGCACGGCTTCACGCCGGGACAGACCACTCAGCTGTCGGGCTGGCACCACATGGGCGTGCTGGTGGGCATGCTGGCAGTGGCCGGTGCCGGTTCGCGCTGGGTGGCTGGGCGCTTGGGCTCGGTGCAAGCCTGGATGGTGGGCGGGTGCCTGGTGTCGGCGCTGGCCACGGTTGGCTTGGTCAGCTCGGCGCTCTCGGCTGATTGGCCTTTGAAGGCCAATGTGGTGTTCTTGGGTGTGGCCAACGGCGCTTTCTCGATCGCGGCGATTGCCACCATGATGCGCCTGGCCGGTGAAGGCGAGGATGGGAGCGTCAAGGGCCGCGAAGGCACACGCATGGGTTTGTGGGGCGCGGCGCAAGCGGCGGCCTTTGGTTTGGGGGGATTGCTCGGCACCGCTGCCAGCGACCTGGCCCACGCCCTATTGGGGGAACAACGCACGGCCTATGCCGCCGTGTTTGGCATGCAAGCGCTCATGTTTGCGGTCTCGGCGGCGGTGGCTTCGCGCCTGCGCTCCGGGCCAGCAAGGCAGCGAGCGCCTTTGCGTTTTGACGGTCCCGTATTGCTCAAAGGTGGGTCAAGCTCATGAACCAAACCGATTACGATTTTGTGGTGGTGGGCGGAGGTCCTTCGGGGGCCACCGCTGCACACGATTTGGTGCGCCAAGGCTGGCGTGTGTTGTTGCTCGACCGCCAGGGCCGCACCAAACCCTGCGGCGGCGCGATCCCGCCTCGCCTGATCCAGGACTTCGACATCCCCGACCACCTGCTGGTGGCCAAGGTGCGTTGTGCCCGCATGATTTCACCCACCGACAACAAGGTCGACATCCCCATCGACAACGGCTTTGTCGGCATGGTGGACCGCGACGAGTTTGATGAGTATTTGCGCGACCGCGCCGCCCAGTCGGGTGCGGTGCGTTGCCAGGCGATTTTTGACAAGTTGCAGCACGACGACAGTGGCCAGTTGTGGGTGCACTACACCCCGGTCACGCCCAAAGAACACGCGGCTTTAGAGCACGCGCAGCCCGTCAAGGTGTCGACCCGCATGGTGGTGGGGGCCGACGGCGCACGCTCGGAAGTGGCGCGCCAAGCCATTCCCAATGCGCACAAAACCAAGTATGTCTTTGCGTACCACGAGATCATCGAGTCGCCCGTGGGCCAACCCGGCTACGACGCAGCACGCTGCGACGTGTACTACCAAGGTGAGGTCTCGCCCGACTTTTATGGCTGGGTTTTCCCACACGGCAAGACCATGAGCGTGGGCATGGGCAGCGCCGACAAGGGCTATTCATTGCGCAGCGCGACTGCGCGTTTGCGTGAAATTGCGGGCCTGACCCACGCGCCCACTTTGCGCCGCGAAGGCGCGCCCATCCCGCTCAAGCCCTTGCCCCAGTGGGACAACGGCCGCGATGTGGTGGTGATCGGTGACGCTGCTGGCGTGGTAGCCCCTTCTTCGGGCGAGGGCATTTACTACGCCATGGACTGCGCCCGGCGCGTGGCCAAGGCCGCTCACGAGGCCCTCAAAACCGGCAACAGTGCCTGCCTGAAACAAGGGCGCAAGAGTTTCATGAAGCAGCACGGCCGGGTGTTCTGGATCCTGGGCGTGATGCAGTACTTCTGGTACCAAAACGACAAACGCCGCGAAAAATTCGTCAAGATCTGCGAAGACCGCGACGTGCAGCGCCTGACTTTTGAGTCGTACATGAACAAAGAGTTGGCGCGCAAGGACCCGATGGCCCATGTCCGCATCTTTTTCAAGGACATGGCGCATTTGTTGGGCTTGGCACGCACATGAGGCCTGAGTGAACCAGCACCCCGAACACGGCTTGCTGAAGTCAACCCGAGGGCGCAGGCACCAAGCGTCTCTTCGCACCTTGCTCTTGGCCTTTGTGCTCAGCTACGCCACAGCGGGCATCGGCGCGGCCCTGACCGAGTTGGGGCCTTGGTACTTCGCGCTCAAGCACCCGCCGTGGAAGCCACCCGACGCTGCGTTCGGTGTGATCTGGTCCACCATCTTCACGCTGTGCGCCATCAGCGGCTATCTGGCCTGGCAAGCGGCCGACACGCCCGCTTTGCGCCGCCGAGTCGGGGTGCTGTTTGGCGCGAATGCGATGCTCAATATTTTGTGGAGCGCGTTGTACTTCAAGCTGCAGCGCCCGGATTGGGCGCTGTTCGAGGTGGTGTTTTTGTGGCTGTCCATCTTGGCGCTGATCATGGGCCTGTGGCGCTTGTCGCGCTGGGCCAGTTTGCTGCTCATCACTTACTGGGTCTGGGTCAGCATTGCTGCCGTGCTGAACGTGCAAACCGTGATGCTCAACGGGCCTTTTGGCGCCCAACCTTAAAGCGCCCAACCCAACCAGGAGCGTCCCCATGCCCCCCTCCCTCATGGCCACGATTTTTTTGTTGATGACCGGCTTGTGCGGCGCGGCCTACTGGTGGCTGGACCGCCGGATGCAGCGCCTGTCGGACACTTTGCGCGATACCTACAAACTCGGCCTGATGATCATCTACGGCCTGCAGATGGTGCTGCTGCTCATGTTCGCCATCTAGCCATGGCCGATTTCGCGCGAGCGGCTTGCGCCGCATGAAGAGGTATTGGCGCGTGCTGGCCCTGACCGCTTTGACGCTGCTGTCCCTGTGGTTGTGGACACCCGATGTGCCGCGCGCCACTTTAGAGGCCCGTTACCTCGCCGAACCCAACGACCTGCGCCGCGTGGGCCTGTGGCAGTTGCATGTGCGCGACAGCGGTCCGCCAGTTACCCAGCAAGGCCCCCAGTCGAATGCCCCAGCGGTGGTTTTGTTGCACGGCTTTGGTTCGAGCTTGCAGACTTGGGACGCCTGGGCCCAGGGGCTGGCCGCCACGCACCGCGTGATCCGCATCGACTTGCCCGGCAGTGGCCTGAGCCCGCCCGATCCGGCGCACGACTACCGCGACGCGCGCAGCTTGCAATTGCTGATCGCCTTGCTGGACGACTTGGGCCTGTCCCGTGCCAGCTTGGTGGGCCATTCCATGGGCGGGCGCATCGCCTGGACCTTTGCCGCCAAGTTCCCCGGGCGAACCGACAAACTGGTGCTGCTGGCCCCCGATGGCTATGCCAGCTTCGGTTTTGAATACGGCAAAGCCATGGAGGTGCCCGCCACGCTGGGCCTGATGCGCCATGTGCTGCCCAAGCCCTTGCTGCGCATGAACCTGCAAGCAGCCTATGCCCAGCCTCAGGCGCTGAGTGATGCCGTGACCACGCGCTACCACGATTTGATTTTGGCCCCCGGCGCGCGCCAGGCCATGCTCGACCGCTTGGAACAAACCGTGCTGCAAGAGCCCGGGCCCTTGCTTCGCCAGATACAAGCGCCCACCTTGCTGGTTTGGGGAGAGGCCGATGCCATGATCCCTGTGGGCAATGCCAGCGATTACCTGCAAGCCATCACCGGCAGCCGTTTGGTGTCTTGGCCGAATGTCGGTCATTTGCCGCAAGAAGAAGCGGCCCAGGCATCGCTGCAAGCGGTGAAGGATTTTTTGCGCTGAACGACCCGGACGAGGACGGTCTGCTCAGGCTTGGGAAGGGTCCACACCACACCAACGCAGAATTTGTAAAGCCGTGCCCACTGGGTCCTGCTCATGGGCCAGATGGCCCAGTCCCGCTTGAATGTGCAACCGCGCTTGTGGCAAGCGCTGGCAGGCGTCGTCGGCCAAAGCTGGGGGCACGGTCTGGTCTTGTGCGCCGATGTGCATGAACACCGGGTTGCGGATGTTGTTCAGGCGTGCAGCCAGGGGCTTGAGTCGCCAGGCCGCCATCATCGACAGCACGCCGTGCACATGGCCTGAGTCGCTGAGCACGCGGGTGTAAAGATCCATCCCTTGCGCGTCGAGCGTGGAGCCGGTGCGTGCGATCCACTCGGCCACTGCACCCGGTTTGGCGGCCATTTTGGCCGTGGCCCAGGCTGAGAGCGGGTTGAGTGCGGCCAGTTTGGCCGCAGGTCCAAACAGCCAAGAGGCCACGCCGGGCAAGGGCAGCCAGGCTGGGTTCAGGCCGATCAGGGTGCTGCGCGAGGCGCTGCCAAAGTGCAGTGCCATGTGTGCGGCAATCGCCGCGCCAGCCGAGTGGCCCACGATGACCTGAGGGGTGAGGTTCAGTTGCAGCATCAGTGCGCGCAAGCCTTCGGCCATGCCGGGCAGCGACAGCGCGCCTTCTGGACCTCGGCTGGTGAAAGCGTGGCCGGGCAGATCGGGCGCGACCACGGTGAAATGCTGGGACAGCGCGGGCAGCAAGCCTCGCCAGCTGAAGTTGCCAGAGCCTGTGCCGTGCAAAAGCAGCATGCAGGGGCCTTGGCCAACTTGCTGCACATGCCACTGGATGCCGCCCGCTTGCACAAAGCGGCTGTGCGCAGTGTGCGGCCAATGGGCTCGGTGCGCTGACCAATCCATGCTCGGGTAAAAGCTTTCAAACATGGCGGCTCAAGCATGCGGGCTGCGCACCCGCTCGATGGCGTGGGCCATGCGCTGCGACTGCACCTGCGGCATGGGCAGGTAGCTCGCGTCCATGGTGGTGGCCAGTTGCTGCGCTTGCGCATCAGGCTGCATCGAGGTGTCGATCCACAAGGCGCGGTGGCCGCTGGCGCGCCACTGCTCGCCCCAGCTTTGCGCGTCCAGTTGCGCTTGGGCGCGGCCACCCAGGCCTTGCAGGGTCACGTTGGCGCGGCCGTCGCTGAGCACCACCAAAATGGGCGTGACGCCTTGACGTTGCAACTGCGCCGCTTGTTCGTGTGCCATTTTCAGGGCCAGCGCCAAGGGCGTGCCGCCACCACCGGGCAGGCCGGTCATGGCGCGTTTGGCGCGCACCAGCGAGCGTGTCATGGGCAGCAGCAGCTGCGCTTGCGCCCCCCGAAACGCCACGATGCACACGCTGTCGCGCCGGGCATAAGACTGTTGCAGCAACAACTCGACCGCGCCTTTGGCTTCGGCCAAGCGCTGCAGCGCGGCCGAGCCCGAAGCGTCGAGCGCCAAGATCAGGCAGCTGGAGGCGCGCTGCTGGTAGCGTTGGATGTGAAAGTCCTCGGCGCGGATCGCCACGCGGCCGGTGCTGTGCGCTTGCCGCAAACGCTGTTTGGGCGCGGCGGCGCGCAAGGTGGCCAGCACATGCAGGCGCGCCTGACCGCCGGGTCTGCCTGGGCGTGGGGGCAGGGGGCGACCGCGCTGGGAGCCTGCGCGGGTTTGGCCGCTGCGCCCCGAGGTGTTGTGGCTGGCCGCGCCTTGGCGTGTCATCAGTGCGTCCAGCATGTGCGGCGGCAAGCTGGCCAGGGCCGCTGCGACCATCATCTCTTGCAGGTCTTCGGCACTTGGTTCAGGGTTCTGTTCGGGTGGAGGGGCGGTGTCCGGGTCCTTGTCTTTTTCAGCGTCGTTCTCAGGCGCTTGATCGGCATTTTCCGGCGGCTCTGGTGTCTCTGGCGGCGGTGTGGCGTCTTCCGGTGGTGCAGGTTCTGATTCTTGTGCAGACGGCTCGGCTGGCCACTGCGTGGCGCGTGGCGCGAGCACGCAGCGCGCCGCATAGCCCAGATCGTCGGCGTCCAGCGTGCTGCGCCCGTTCAGCGCCGCATGGCCGCAGGCCACGCGCAGCGCCAAGCTGGGCACGCGCAAAGAGCCAATGCCCAGGCCCAAAGCGGCGGCGCAGAGCGCTTGCATGTGCTCGTCGCTCGCTTGCACTTGTGGCAACAGCTCGCGGGCACGGGCCAATGCGCCGGGGCTCAGGCGAATCTGCAAGCCATCCGATTCGCTGTCGCCCTGCCAAGCCGCGTGGATGTCGCTGGGCGAGAGTTCGTGCAGGTCCAGCCACACGCCCAGGCGCTCGGCCAAGGCCGCGCCCACGCCCGGTTCGTCGGGCAAGGATTCGTCGAGCGCCACCACGCCAAAGCGGGTGGGGGAGGGGGCTGCGCTGTGACGGGTTGGCGGCACCTGGCCTTGCTCCAGCGCTTGCACCAAAGGCGCGAGCAGGGCGGGCGACAGGCGCTCGGCCATGGGCAGGCACACCAGACCTTGGTCGGCCTGTTGCAGCAAGCCTGCTTGCAGGTGCAGTTGCCCGGTTTGCAGGGTGTGGGCCAGGTCGATGCCGCCCAGCAGCCGCTCGCTGTCCACCGAGCCGGGCACTTTGACCAAGCCAATGCCCAGCCCCGCCAGCGCTTGCAGCCAGCGCTCGCGCACCGGCCCGTGAGGTGCGCGTAAGCACACACCGCCAAAGCCAAAGGGGTAGAGCTGCAACAGTTGCAGCGCCGTCAGCGCATCGTTCCAGCGCTCCATGGGATCAGCGGGTGTAGGCAGTGGAGGGGCTTGACGGGTCATGTCAGGGCTGAACGGCGGATGTGCAGGAAATTGGCCCTCTGAGGGGGGGGCGTGGGCTGCAAGGGCCGATCGCGGCGAGGACGCCGCTCCTACAGGGAAATGGCCGTGCAAACATGGGGTGCTGGATCTGCAGCTCAGGCGGCCAGCACTTCTTGCAAGCTGCGCTGCACGCGCGCGCCCGAGTCGGTGTCGTCCAGCGGGTTGCGGCGCAGCCGGTGGCGCAGGGCCAGCGGGGCCATGCTTTGCAGGTGCTCGGCCTTCACCGCCTTGTGGCCTTGCAGCGCGGCATACGCCCGTGTGGCGCGCAGCAGCGTGAGTTCGGCGCGCAGGCCGTCGGTACCCAGCTGCTGGCACAGGCGGGCGCACAGCATCAGCATGTCGTCGCTCACCTCGACCTCGTCCAACAAGTCGCGCGCTTTGAGGATGCGTTTTTGCAGCTTCTGGTTGTCCTTGTGCCACAGCGCCTTGAAGGCCTCTGGGTCTTTGTCGAAGGCGTCGCGGCGTTTGATGATGCTCACGCGCAGCGCCAGGTCTTGTGGTGTGCGCACCTGCACCGACAGGCCAAAACGGTCCAGCAGCTGCGGGCGCAGCTCACCTTCTTCGGGGTTACCGCTGCCCACCAGCACAAAGCGGGCGGGGTGGCGCACGCTCAGGCCTTCGCGCTCGACCAGGTTCTCGCCCGAGGCGGCCACGTCGATCAGCAGGTCCACCAGGTGGTCGTCGAGCAGGTTGACCTCGTCGATGTACAAAAAGCCCCGGTGCGCCTGGGCCAGCAAGCCGGGGGCAAAAGACTTGACGCCTTGAGACAGGGCTTTTTCCAGATCAAGCGCGCCGACCACGCGGTCTTCGGTCGCGCCCAACGGCAGGTCAACCACGGCGACAGGCTGTTTTTCGGTCACGACTTTGGCTTTGGGATCGCGTGCCTGGCAGACCGGGCAGGCGCCTGCGGGTTTGGCCGGGTCGCAGCGGTAGGGGCAGCCTTTGACGACCGATATTGGGGGCAGCAGGTCGGCCAAGGCGCGCACGGCGGTGGATTTGCCAGTGCCCCGGTCGCCCAAGACCAACACACCGCCAATGCTGGGGTCGACTGCCACCACCTGGATGGCGAGGGTCATTTCATCTTGACCAACGATGGCCGCAAAAGGGAAGGTCAATGCCATGGGGCGTTCCGCAAAACTGATCTCAGTCCATCATCCAAAAGACGCGGCAAAGTGTCAAGTTAAATTTACACCCTAAATTTGCTTTTGGGTTGAAATTTTGTGTGCAGCGCTGCCCTGGGTGTCGGTTTCAGCTTGGCTCTCAGGCTTAAAGCCCTTAAGCGCAGTCAAGCTTTCTCACGCTCTGGCACTGCGCCATGGTTTGGCGCCTGAGGTGTTGCGGGTCGGGGCCGCGCTGGCGCTGGCGCTGGCCTGGGGATGCAGGCCAGCAGGCGAATCATTGGGGGCTGATTGAGCCGGACAGCCACCGTCAACAGGACTGGCTCAGCTGGCGCGGATCAAAGGCATCACGCCGACCAGCCACACATGCAGGCCGCCCATGAAAAAAGCTGCCCAAACACCGGTGCCGATCACCACGGCCAAAGCCGTGCCCAGCCATTTGCCCTCAGGTGCGCTGTGCAGGCTTTGGCGGTCCCGCTTGCGGGCGGCTCGGAACACCAGCACCGACCAAACGAGGAAACCACCGAACAAAACCACATCGGCCAGGTTGCCGTTGATCAGCAAATGGCCCAAGGCCCAAACCTTGACCGACAAAGTCATGGGGTGGCGCAGTTTGGCCTTGATGTGGTTGCCAGGAATGTAAGCAGCCACCAAGAAAATCATGGCCGCCCACATCAACAAAATGGTGGCGTTTTGCAGGCCGCGTGGTGGCGACCACAGCACCACAGGGTCCAGGCGTGCCTGGCCGTAGCCATGCACCAACAAATACAGACCGAGCACCGCAACCGCCGCATAAACCGCCTTGAAACCCAGCGGGCCCCAGCGGGCGATGCTGTTTTGGCGCACCTGCGGGGCCAAGCTTTGCAAGGAATGAATGCCCAAAAAGAGGACCAATCCGATGAGCAGTTGCAGCATGTCAAAACCCTTGTGTCTGGTGCGTGTCAAAACAAGGCTGCATTTTGACATGCCCCTGTCCATCGCGGTTGACATTCAAAAGCCGGGGCTTTCCTGTGTGATTTGCTCAAGTATCGCGCGCCGCATGACAAAGTGACTGATGTGGCGCACAATGAACTGTTCAGTATTTTCTGACGGTCTCTTCCAAGGAGTCTTCTATGTCCCGTTTTTCTTCTATGGCATCTACCCGCCGTGTGTTCATGATGCAAGTGGCCACGGCCGCTACCGCCGCTCTGGCCGTGAGCGAAGCTTCTGCTCAGGCCATGGTCGATGAAAAAGCCCCCCAAGCCGTGGGCTTGGCCTATAAAGCCGACGCCAGCAAGGTTGACAAAGCCAAGAACCCCAAGTTCGCCGCCGGTGCCAATTGCGCCAACTGCGCCCTGTTCCAGGGCAAGGCCGGTGCGGCAGCGGGCGGTTGCCCCTTGTTTGCTGGCAAGCAAGTGGCCGCTAAAGGCTGGTGCTCTGCATACGCCAAAAAGGCTTGATGCGCGAAGCAGCGGCAGGCTAAGACCTGCCGTGACCTCCAAAAACCGCCTTCGGGCGGTTTTTTTTCGGCCATTTCCGATCTCAAACTCAGGGCATACCCTGATTTACCAGTCTGAGTGAAGGCTTTGAACACACAAAGTGTCAATCCATCGTTACACTTTGCCTTGTCTTCAACCGACCGGAAAGCCCTTTTATGGCGTCTTGGGTGCTCAAAGCGATGGACCTGGCCTGCCAAAAGGCCCAGCGGACCTTGTTCGAGGGCGTGAGCTTTTCCGTTCCCGAAGGCAGCTGGCTGCACATTGAAGGCGGCAACGGCTGCGGCAAGACCAGTTTGCTGCGCATCCTGTGTGGCCTGTCCCCGGCAGCACGCGGCCAAGTGCTTTGGCCTTCTTCCTCGCAGTCCCCACTCCCGCGCCCCGACCGTTCGGTCCTGCATTACATCGGCCACGCCTTGGGCCTCAAGCCCGACCTCACCGCTTGGGAAAACCTGTGCGCTGATGCCCAAATCAGTGGCTTGGCGCTCAGCCGCGAGAAGGCGGTGCAAGCCTTGGCCGAGCAGGGCCTGCGAAGCCGTGCCCACCTGCCCGTGCGGGTTTTGTCACAAGGCCAGAGGCAGGGTGTGGCTTTGGCGCGATTGCGCAACAGCCCGGCGCGGTTGTGGGTCTTGGACGAGCCTTTGGTGGGTTTGGATGCGCAGGCCACCGCCACGGCCCGTGCCTTGCTGCAGTCGCATGTCGACGCGGGCGGTGCTGTGGTCATGACCAGCCACCACGCTGTGGGCCTGCAAGGCCAGGGTGCGCAGCTGCACCTGGGTCGTGGGCGTGGCGGCGAGACCGTCTTAGAGATGGCCAGCGAGACGGGCCACGCATGAACACTTCGGCCATGACTGTCCCGATCCTCGCACATGGGCTCGCGCGGCCCAGCCCTTGGCAAGCCATGGGTGGCGTGCTGCGGCGCGACTTGCGTCTGGCTCTGCGGCGCAAGGCCGAGTGGTTGGGGGCGGTGTTTTTCTTTGTGTTGGTGGCGGCTTTGTTTCCGCTGGCCATCGGCCCTGAGCCAACCACTTTGCGCCTGATCGGGCCCGGGGTGTTGTGGGTGGCGGCCTTGCTGGCGAGCATGCTGAGCCTGGGCCGTTTGTTCGACGCCGACCACCAAGACGGCAGCTTGGAGCAAATGGCCTTGTCGGCTGCGCCCCTGCCTTGGCTGGTCAGCGCCAAGCTGCTGGCGCATTGGTTGATCTCGGGCTTGCCCTTGGTGCTGCTGTCGCCGCTCTTGGGACTGCAGTTGGGTCTGGGTCCAGAGGCTTTGGGCATGCTGGCGCTGACGCTCTTGATCGGCACGCCGGTGCTGTCACTGTTGGGCGCGATCGGCGCGGCCCTTACCTTGGGCGTGCGCGGCGGCGGGGTGCTGCAATCGCTTTTGCTGTTGCCTTTGTATGTGCCGGTCCTGGTGTTCGGCACCGGCGCGGTCGATGCGCAGATGCGCGGCCTTGGGGCCGAGGCGCATGTGTCTATTTTGTTGGCGCTCTTGTTGGCTTCTGCGGCGCTCAGCCCCTGGGCTTGTGCAGCGGCTTTGCGCTTGGCGTTGGAATGAAGAGGAACGGTTCATGAAGCTCTTTCACTACGCCGCACCGCAGCACTTCTACCCCCTGGCTGGACGCATCTGGCCTGGGTTGGCGCTCTTGGCCACGGTGCTCGCACTGGCGGGTTTGTGGGTGGGCTTCATGGTCGCGCCGTCCGACGCGCAGCAGGGCCAGGCCTACCGCATCATTTACATCCATGTGCCGGTGTCTTGGATGGCCATGGTCATTTACCTGGCCATGGCGTTCTGGAGTGTGCTGGGTCTGGTGTTCAACACGCGCTTGTCGGGCCTGATGACCCGGGCGCTGGCCCCCACCGGGGCCTTGCTCGCGTTTTTGTCGCTGTGGACCGGCGCCTTGTGGGGCAAGCCGATGTGGGGCACCTATTGGGTGTGGGACGCGCGGCTGACCTCGATGTTGATCCTGTTGTTTTTGTATTTGGGCTACATCGCCCTGACCTCGGCCATTGAAGACCCGCGCCGCTCGGACCGGGCCGGTGCCTTGGTGGCGGTGGTGGGGGCGGTGAACGTGCCCATCATTTATTTCTCTGTGCAGTGGTGGAACACCTTGCACCAAGGGGCTTCGGTCTCCTTCACCCAGTCGCCACGCATGGCCAGCATCATGCTGACCGGCATGCTGCTGATGAGCTTGGCGGTGTGGCTCTATGCGGCGGCCATCGCTTTGTGGCGTGTGCGCAGTTTGATTTTGGAGCGCGACAGCCACGCGGCCTGGGTGCAACAACTGCCCGAGGTGTTGGCGCACCGTGCGCATCGCGCAGTAGGAGGTGCCGCATGATTTGGCAAAGCGCAGCCGAGTTTGGGGCCATGGGCGGCTATGGCCTGTTTGTGTGGGGCAGCATGGGGGTGAGTGCGGCCTTGATGGCGCTGGAGGTGTGGCTGGCACGCATGGGCAGGCGACAAGCGCTGGACGCGGTGTGTGAAGCCCTGGATGCCCAAGCCCTGGATGCTGAAACCCCGGGCAGTGCACAGGCCAGCCCAGCCGGCGCATCGCGCCCCGTTCATTTCACACAAGGAGCTGCGTCATGAAAAGCCGCCACCAACGACTGTTTGGCATTTCATTGGGCTTGCTGCTCGTGTGTGGTGCGCTGTTTTTTGTGCTCAACGCCTTCCAGAGCAACCTGGTGTTTTTCTTCACGCCCACACAAGTGGTGGCGGGCGAAGCGCCCAAAGAGGGGCACTTTCGTGTTGGTGGGTTGGTCAAGGAAGGCAGCATCCAGCGCGACGGCATGGCGGTGGCCTTCGTGGTGACCGACACGCAGCGCGAGGTGCCCGTGCGCTATGTGGGTTTGTTGCCCGATTTGTTCAAAGAGGGAAAGGGCGTGGTGGCGCAAGGCCGCCTGGACGCAGGACAGCTCTTTGTGGCCAGCGAGGTGCTGGCCAAGCACGATGAAAACTACATGCCGCCCGAAGCCCAGCACGCGCTGGACGAGGCGGCCAAAGCCCGCATGGGCACGGCGGTGTCGCAATGACAAAAACCATCGCCCGCGGGGTGGGCTTCTGCAAGGACCAGCGCCGTGGCATGCCTGCGGTGCCAACAACCAATGGGCTCGGTCGCGAGGCCGAATGGATCGGAGCTGTTGATGTGGGCTGAAGCGGGCCACATGGCCTTGATCATGGCGGCTTGGGTCGCGGTGCTGCAAGCGGTGCTGCCGCTGTGGGGCAGTTTGTCGGCGCGTCGCGCGGGCTGGCAAGCGCTGGCGCGGCCTTTGGCACAGTTGCAACTGGCTTTGATCGTGTTGTCCTTTGTGGCCTTGTGGCACGCGTTTTATGTGCACGATTTCAGCGTCGTGTATGTGGCCAACCACTCCAACACTTTGCTGCCCACTGCCTACCGGCTGTCGGCCATTTGGGCTGGGCACGAAGGCTCGTTGGTGTTGTGGGTGTTGATGCTGGCGCTGTGGTCGGTTGCCGTGGCCACCTTCTCCAAGCGCTTGCCGCAGGCCCTGGTGGCGCAGGTGCTGGGCGTCATGGGCGCGGTGTCGGTGGGTTTTCTGGCTTTCATTCTCACGCTGTCCAACCCGTTTGAGCGGCAGTTTCCGGCGCCATCCGAGGGGCGCGACTTGACGCCTTTGTTGCAAGACCCGGGTTTGGTCATCCACCCGCCCATGCTCTACATGGGCTATGTGGGTTTGTCGGTGGCCTTTGCTTTTGCCTTGGCAGCGCTGCTCTCGGGCAGGCTCGATGCCGCGTGGGCGCGTTGGGCGCGGCCCTGGACGGTGGCGGCCTGGGGCTTTTTGACGCTGGGCATCGCGCTGGGTTCGTGGTGGGCGTATTACGAGCTGGGTTGGGGCGGCTGGTGGTTTTGGGACCCGGTGGAAAACGCCTCGCTCATGCCTTGGCTGGTGGCCACGGCGCTCATCCATTCGCTCATGGTCACCGACAAGCGCGGGCAGTTCAAGGCGTGGACGGTGCTGTTGGCGATTGGTGCGTTTTCGCTCAGTTTGCTGGGCACTTTTCTCGTGCGCTCGGGGGTGTTGACCTCGGTGCATGCCTTCGCAACAGACCCTTCGCGGGGGATTTTCATTTTGATGTTTCTGCTGGTGGTGGTGGGCGTCTCGCTGGCTTTGTTTGCCTGGCGCGCCCCGCAGTGGGCCAATGCCTCGCAGCCGGTGGCGGGTTCGCGCGAATCGTTTTTGCTGCTCAACAGCGTGCTCTTGGTGGTGGCCATGGCCGCAGTGCTGCTGGGCACTTTGTACCCGCTGATCATCGACGCGCTGAACCTGGGCAAGTTGTCGGTGGGGCCGCCGTATTTTGACCGTGTGTTTGTGCCGCTGATGGTGCCGTTGCTCTTGGCCATGGTGCCGGGTACGGTGGTGCCTTGGCATGTGGCACGCTGGGCGGCGGTGCGCTCGGTCTTGGTGCCGGGGGCCATGGCGCTTTTGTTGGCCAGTGCGTGGGCCACATGGGGCGGGGCACCCATGGCTCAAGGCAGCACGACCACGGCTGGCGGCTGGCTCACGGTGATGGGCGGCACGCTGGGCGGCTGGATCGCCTTGTCGGGGGCCTGGCAAATCGTGCAGCGCCTGCGTCTGCCCGGATTGCCGGGTCTGGCCTGGTGGGGCATGCACGTGGCGCATCTGGGTGTGGCGGTGCTGGTGCTGGGCATCACCGGCGTCAAGTCCTTTGAGGTGGAGCGCGATGTGCGTTTAGGCCTGGGCGACTCGGTGACGGTGGCCGGTGCGCGTTACCAGCTGATCAGCGTGGACAACCACCTCGGGCCCAATTATTTGGCTTTGCGCGCGCAGATGGATGTCTTTGAGGGTGAACACCAGGTGGACACACTGCAGCCTGAAAAGCGCCGCTATGTGTCCAGTGCCATGCCCATGACCGAAGCAGCGATTGACCGCAACCTGTGGCGTGACCGATATGTCTCTTTGGGCGAGCCCTTGAACGGTGAGCCCCCGCAGTGGAGTTTCAGGGTCTACCACAAGCCTTTTGTGTCGTGGATTTGGTTGGGCGCGGTGTTCATGGTCTTGGGTGGCGGTTTGGCCGCAGTGGATCGACGCTATCGGCAGGCCCCATCGCTGGAGCGCGCTCCAGTGCCTGCCGGTTTGGCCAAAGGTGCCCTGTCATGAGCGGCGCTTTGGCCACCGCCCCATCTCGTCGCATGCCGCGCTGGGTGTTTGTGCCGCTGGCTTTGTTTTTGGGCCTGGTGGTGTTTTTGGGCGTGGGCTTGACGCGCAACCCGCAAGAGATTCCTTCACCGCTGATCGGCCAGGGTGCCCCCGCTTTCAAGCTGCCGGTGGTGGGCGCTGCGGGCGTGTTCGGCGCTGAGCAGTTCAAGGGGCAGCTCACCTTGGTCAACCTGTGGGCCACCTGGTGCGCAGGTTGCAAGGAAGAGCACCCGATCTTGATGGCGCTGTCGCGCCAGCCGGGGCTGCAGATGCTGGGCATCAACTACAAAGAGCTGCAGGCCTCAGAACTGTCGGGGCAGGACCCGCAAAGCGCTGCAGCCGTGCAAAAAGCCACGGCCCGCAGTCAGGCCTGGTTGCAAAAACACGGTCAGGCTTTTGACGTGAACTTGCTGGACATGGACGGCCGGGTGGGCATGGATTTTGGGGTGTATGGCTTGCCCGAGACCTATCTGGTGGACCGCGAAGGTGTGGTGCGCTTCAAGCACGCCGGGGCCTTGACGCCTGACGTGGTGCAGCAAAAACTCTTGCCCTTGCTGCGGGGGGTGCCCTGATGCGCGCTGTGTTGAAGTGGCTGCTGGCCAGCATTTGGCTGTGGGGTGCCTGTGTGGCGGCCCAAGCACCCGGTGGTGCAGCAAGCGGAGCGGCCGTCGTGCAGGCTGAGCAGGGTGTGCAGGCGACTTTGCCCGCTGTGGGCGCGCCCGTGGCGGTGCAGACCGAAGCGCCGATGTCCACCGCTGTGCAGGCGCGCTGGGACCACATCGCGGCCGAGTTGCGTTGTTTGGTGTGCCAAAACGAATCCCTGGCCTCGTCCAATGCCGAGCTGGCACTGGACCTGCGCCGCGAGCTGCGGGGCCTGATCGAGCAGGGCCAAAGCGATGCCGACATTCGCCGCTTTTTGGTCAGCCGTTACGGTGACTTTGTGCTCTACAAACCCGAGGTCAAGCCCGTGACGTGGCTGTTGTGGTTTGGCCCCTTTGTGTTGTTGTTGGGCGCACTGGCCCTGGCGCTGCGTTTGATGCGCCGCTCGCCTGCTGCGCCCCCGCCCTTGACCGACAGCGAGCGCGCACGTGTTCGCCAACTGCTGGAGTCCTGATGTCTTTATTGCCGCCTTGGCTGGGTTTGTTGTTGGCGCTGCTGGCCTTGGGGGCGCTGGCCGCTGGGGTCTTGCAGCGGGGTCTGAAAAAACAGGTCCAGGCCGTGGGGCTGGCGCAGCAGTCACAGACCAACCGCAGGATTGCACAAGAACACCTGGCCGATCTGGACCGTGCTTTGGCCGAAGGCCGATTGACGGCGCTGCAGCATCAGGCGGCGCGCGACGAGTTGCTGCGCCATGTGTTGGACGATGCGGCGCAGTCCAACGACGCACCCGTTGCCGCAGTGCCTGCGCGCTGGCTCTGGATCGTCGGGGCCTTGGTCTTACTCAGTGGCCTGAGTTATGTGCAATTGGGTGCCCCTCAGACCTGGTGGACCCAACCCTTGAGCCAGCGGGTCCAAATCAGCGCCACCACGCCCGAGCAATGGGCTGAGCAAACCCGCGTGTGGCAAGAAGCCACAGAAAAACGCCCGCAAGATGCTGAGGCTTGGTTGACGTTGGCAAGGTTGCACGCAGCCCAAAACGCGCATGCCCCGGCCGAGCAGGCCTTGGCGCGTGTGCTGGCCTTGTCACCCGAACCCGATCTGTGGATCGAGCGGGCGCAGATGAAAGCTTTGAGTGCAGGCGGTGTCTACGCTGGAGAGCCTTGGCAGTGGATTCAAGACGTGTTGCGCACACAGCCTCAGCACCTGAATGCGCTGGTGCTGGCGGGCAGCGCGGCCTTCTCGGAAAAAAGGCACGCCGCAGCGCAAGATTATTGGCAGCGTGCCTTGGATTTGGTGCCGGCTGACAGCGAGGCTGGCCAAGGCTTGCAGCAAGCGCTGGCGAAAGCGGCTGAGATGGTGGCCGAGATTGCGGCGCCTGCAGCCCCCGCAGCAGAGGGTGCCAAGGCCTTGCCGGCGGCAACTGCGGCGGGCGACACCAAGCCCCTGATTCAGGGCGAGGTCCGTGTTTCTCCCGAGGTGCAAAGTCAAATGGCGGCAGGCGCGACCTTGTTTGTTTACGCCATGGCCGAAGAGGGCTCGCGCCGCCCAGTGGCCATCTGGCGCGGCACACCCGCTTCGTGGCCAGTGCGTTTCGCCTTGAGCGACAGCATGGGCATGGGCGCACCGCCTGTGTTGTCATCGCTGACGCAAGTGCGTCTGGTAGCCCGCATCTCCAAAAAGGGTTCTGCGCAAAAGCAAGAGGGCGATCTTCAAGTGGAACTGCCAGGCGTGAAGACTGGCGTGCAAGGCGTGGTGCTTCAGATTACCGGTCGCTGACACCTGCAACAAGCTGGGTGCACAGGGTGCACCCAGGGCGCTTGGTCAGCCCTGACGCAGCTTGCGCGAATGGCTGTGCACCGCTTCCACCAGCGCCGTCACATGTTCGGGCGGGGTGTATTGGCTGATGCCGTGGCCCAGGTTGAAGATGTGGGTGGGGCCGGTTTGGGTGGTGTCGGTGTGTGGCGTGCCAA
>NZ_NESH01000006.1 GCF_003063355.1 Limnohabitans sp. Bal53
ACGCTTTGGCAGCACCGCCGAACTTGGCAGCCAACACGGTGGTGATGGCAGCAGTCAGTGTGGTTTTGCCGTGGTCAACGTGACCGATGGTGCCCACGTTCACGTGGGGTTTGGTCCGTTCGAATTTTTCCTTAGCCATTTTTCAATCCTTAAAAAGAGCAATGCCCGTGTGTTGGTTTTATGTTTGCATCAGGTTGCTTGATCACTCCGCACGGGCACAGAGTGGCACTTGATCGCAGACAGTTTTTGAATGACTGACAAGTCACCCTGATGACTCAGGATGACTGACTGGCGTTTACTTGGCACGAGCCGCAACAATGGCTTCCGCCACGTTACGAGGAGCTTCCGAGTAGTGCTTGAATTCCATGGTGTAGGTGGCGCGACCTTGCGACATCGAGCGCAGTGTGGTCGAGTAACCGAACATTTCAGACAATGGCACTTCGGCCTTGATGGCCTTGCCGCCACCAACCATGTCGTCCATACCTTGGACCATGCCACGGCGTGAGGACAAGTCGCCCATCACGTTACCGGCGTAGTCTTCTGGTGTCTCGACTTCCACAGCCATCATGGGCTCCAGAATCACGGGCTGGGCTTTGCGGCAACCTTCTTTGAAACCAAAGATGGCGGCCATCTTGAAGGCCATTTCGTTCGAGTCCACATCGTGGTACGAACCGAAGTGCAGGGTGACCTTCACGTCCACAACGGGGTAACCCGCCAACACGCCTTGACCCAAAGCTTCGATCACGCCTTTTTCCACCGCAGGGATGTATTCGCGAGGAACCACACCGCCCTTGATGGCGTCAACGAATTCGAAGCCTTTGCCTGGCTCTTGAGGCTCAACCTTCAGAACCACGTGGCCGTACTGACCCTTACCACCGGACTGACGCACGAACTTGCCTTCGGCTTCGTCCACGGTCTTGCGGATGGTTTCGCGGTAAGCCACTTGCGGCTTGCCCACGTTGGCTTCCACACCGAATTCGCGCTTCATGCGGTCAACGATGATTTCCAGGTGCAATTCGCCCTGGCCACCAATGATGGTCTGACCGGATTCTTCGTCGGTTTGCACGCGGAAAGAAGGATCTTCAGCAGCCAAACGCGACAGGGCCATGCCCATCTTTTCCTGGTCAGCTTTGGACTTGGGTTCCACAGCCTGACGGATCACGGAGTCAGGGAACACCATGCGCTCCAAGGTGATCACGGCGTTGGGATCGCACAGGGTTTCACCGGTGGTCACGTCTTTCAAGCCCACGCAAGCGGCGATGTCGCCCGCGCGGATCTCATCGACTTCTTCACGGTTGTTGGCGTGCATCTGCACGATACGACCGATACGCTCTTTCTTGCCGCGCACGGCGTTGTACACGGTGTCGCCCTTTTTCAGAACGCCGGAGTACACGCGCACGAAAGTCAACTGGCCCACAAAGGGGTCTGTCATCAACTTGAATGCCAATGCGGAGAATTTTTCTTCGTCGTCAGCCTTGCGGGTGATTTCTTTTTCATCTTCGTCGAAGCCCTTGATGGCTTTCACATCCAAAGGAGAAGGCATCAATTCCAGAACCGCATCCAGCATACGCTGCACGCCTTTGTTCTTGAAGGCTGTGCCGCACAACATGGGCTGGATTTCGCTGTTGATGGTGCGAACGCGCAGGCCGTGCGTGATTTCTTCTTCGGTCAAGTCGCCTTCTTCAAGGTACTTGTTCATCAGCTCTTCAGAGGCTTCAGCAGCGGCTTCAACCATCTTCTCGCGCCACTCTTTGGCCACTTCGACCAAGTCGGCTGGGATCTCTTCGAAGGTGAACTTCATGCCCTGGGAAGCTTCGTCCCAGATGATGGCTTTCATCTTGCGCAGATCGACCACGCCGGTGAAGTTTTCTTCAGCGCCGATTGGGATCACGATTGGCACAGGGTTGGCCTTCAGGCGCAACTTCATCTGCTCCACAACTTTGAAGAAGTTGGCACCGGTACGGTCCATCTTGTTCACAAAGGCCAAACGTGGCACTTTGTATTTGTTGGCCTGACGCCACACGGTTTCAGACTGGGGCTGCACGCCACCCACAGCGCAGTACACCATGCAAGCGCCGTCGAGCACGCGCATGGAACGCTCAACTTCAATGGTGAAGTCCACGTGGCCGGGGGTGTCGATGATGTTGATGCGGTGGTCATCGAAAGAGCCGTCCATGCCTTTCCAGAAGCAGGTGGTGGCCGCAGAGGTGATCGTGATGCCACGCTCTTGCTCTTGCTCCATCCAGTCCATGGTGGCAGCGCCGTCGTGCACTTCACCAATCTTGTGGTTCACGCCGGTATAAAAAAGAATACGCTCTGTCGTTGTGGTCTTGCCAGCGTCGATGTGCGCCGAAATACCAATGTTGCGATAGCGCTCGATGGGGGTAGTGCGAGCCATATATTTCTCCAATGATTAAGTACCAAAGCCCGCCACCCCAAATGGGGCCAGCGGGCTGGCTTCTGACAGTGTCGGGCTTCTGTGTGAAACCCGTGTGAATCAGAAGCGGAAGTGCGAGAACGCCTTGTTGGCTTCGGCCATGCGGTGAACTTCGTCACGCTTTTTCATGGCGCCGCCACGGCCTTCATTGGCCTCGAGCAGTTCGTTGGCCAAACGCAGGGCCATGGACTTTTCACCGCGCTTGCGTGCGGCCTCTTTGATCCAGCGCATCGACAAGGCCAAGCGGCGAACAGGGCGCACTTCAACAGGCACCTGGTAGTTCGCACCACCCACGCGGCGGGATTTGACTTCCACCATGGGCTTGACGTTGTTGATGGCAATCGAGAACAGCTCGACAGGGTCTTTGCCTGTTTTCTTTTCCATGGTTTCCAAGGCACCGTAAATGATGCGCTCAGCAACCGCTTTTTTGCCGCCTTCCATGATCACGTTCATGAACTTGGACAACTCGACATTGCCGAACTTGGGATCCGGCAGGATTTCACGTTTAGGGACTTCGCGACGACGTGGCATATTTCACCTCATATTGCTTCAGTTGGCGTCTTTTCAGACACCGCGAGTGTTATTCAAAACAACTCACTTACTCGACCCACCTGGACAATTCCGGGCTTCGGGTCACTTCGCTGCATCACCGCGCCACGCGGGAAACAGCACCGAAAAATTTCAACCCAAAAGGGTTTACTTGGCCTTTGGCTTCTTCGCGCCGTACTTGGAGCGAGACTGCTTGCGGTCTTTCACGCCTTGCAAGTCCAAAGAACCGCGAACGATGTGGTAACGCACACCGGGCAAGTCTTTGACACGACCACCGCGCACCAGAACCACCGAGTGTTCTTGCAGGTTGTGGCCTTCACCGCCGATGTAGGAGATGACCTCAAAACCGTTGGTCAAGCGCACTTTGGCAACTTTACGCAGAGCGGAGTTAGGCTTTTTTGGCGTTGTGGTGTACACACGGGTGCAGACACCACGACGCTGTGGAGAGTTTTGCATCGCAGGGCTTTTGGACTTGATCGTTTCGACCTCGCGCCCCTGACGCACCAATTGATTGATGGTTGGCATTGTTTGTAACGTCCCTAAACGTTGAATTTAGACAAAAGAAACTTCCCCGCCCCAAAAGCGGAAAAGCCCGCCAGTATAACCGTGTGATGGGCCGCGTGGCAAGTTATCCACAATTTTGTGGTTCCGAAGGGAGGCAACGCCCCCTGCGCATCACTTGATCCACAGCCTCACTGCATCCCAAGCACGGCCCAACACCCCGGCTTGCTCGACCGGCTCCAGCACCAGCAAAGGCACCTCAAACAAGGCTTTGTCGCCCTGCATCACCTTCAAGCTGCCCACGGCCTGCCCTTTGGTAAAAGGTGCGACCAAAGGGTCTGGGCGAACCACCTGGGTTTTGAGTTGTGCGGCGCTGCCTGCGGGGACAGCCACCACCAAGGGTCGTACCGAGCCGAGTTTGAGCACTGGCTGCTTGCCTTTCCACACCAGTGGCGTGACCACCGCCTGGTTGGCGTCAAAGAGCTTGACCGCGTCAAAGGCCGAATAACCCCAGTTGAGCAGCTTCTGACTCTCGTTGGCGCGGGCATTTTCACTTTCCGCGCCCAGCACCACACTCAGCAACCGGCGTGTACCCACATTGGGCAGTTCCCGCTTGGCCGAGGCCACCAGGCAATAGCCAGCAGCCTGGGTGTGGCCGGTTTTGAGGCCATCGACACTGGTGTCGCGAAACAGCAACAGGTTACGGTTGGTGTCGTTGGCCGCCGGGGTGCCTTCGTAGCGGTATTTCCTGATGGCGTAATAAGGCACATAGTCCGGAAAATCGCGCATCAAGCGTGTGGCAAGCAGCGCCAGATCCCGGGCGGTGGTGGTGTGGCCTGGGGCTGTGAGACCTTCAGGGTTTTTGTAGGCTGTGCTGTTCATACCCAACAACTTGGCCTGATCGTTCATCAACTGCACAAAGCGCTCGACGCTGCCCGCCACCCCTTCTGCCAAGGCCACCGTCGCGTCGTTGCCCGACTGGACAATCATGCCTTTGATCAAGTCCTCAACGGGCACCTTCATGTTGGGATCGATGAACATGCGCGAGCCGGGCATCTTCCAGGCGCGCTCGGACACCGGCATCGTCTGCTTGATGTCGATCTTGCGGTTTTTCAGAGCGTCAAAGACCAAATAGGCCGTCATCAGCTTGGTCAGCGAAGCTGGCTCCACCGCCATGTCGGGCTCTTTGACCGCCAGCACTTGGTTGGCGGTCACATCCATCAGCAAGTAGGCTTTCACCGCCATTTCGGGCGCTTGTGGCATCTGGGCCTGGGCGATCCACGTGATGGCGGCCAGCCCAGTGCCGATCAAAAATTTCAAAAAAGTATTCATGCGCTGGTGTGTGATGCGGGTCATGGATTGCCAAGTGCGCGCCCAATTGGGTGGTGCACTGGGTGTATCAAACAAAAGAAAGGCTTGGGCAGCTGGTCAGGCGCTCAGGTGGCGCATCACCAAGGATTTGAGCAGGGGCAATTGTCCGTGAAAGAAGTGCTCACACCCGGGAATCACCGTGATGGGCAAGGATTGAGGTCGGGCCCAGTCCATCACGCTGGCCAGTGGCACCGTGTCGTCCTGCTCGCCGTGTAGCACCAGGCAGCGCTCGTGCAACTCGGGGGCCACCGGAGCCACCTCAAAACGCGATGCTGCCGTGCCTACCAAGACCAGTTGTTGCGGTGGCCGTTGATCGCCCAGGGCTTGCACCACATGGCTGGTGACAAAAGCACCAAAGGAAAACCCGGCCAGCGCCAGCGGCCCCTCGGGTGCCACCTGCGTGATGACTTGCTGCATGTCGACGGCTTCACCACGGCCTTCGTCGTAAGCGCCTTCACTCGCGCCCACGCCCCTGAAATTGAAACGCACGGCTCGCCAGCCACTTTGCACAAAAGCTCGCGCCAGGGTTTGCACCACTTTGTTGTGCAAAGTGCCGCCAAACAAGGGGTGGGGGTGGGCAATCACGGCTGTGCCCTGCACGGGGCCTTCGACGGGCTCGTCCAGCAAAGCCTCAATCTGTCCAACCTGGCCTTGCAGGCTGAGCTTGCGGGTCATGGGGTTCATCAGCGCCCCAGGTGTTCGGGGGTCAGCAAACGCTCCACCACCTGGCCATTTTTCAAATGCGACTCGACGATCTCGTCGATATCGCTTGGGTCAACGTAGGTGTACCAAACGCCTTCTGGATACACCACAGCCACAGGCCCACCCGCACAGCGGTCCAGGCAGCCCGCTTTGTTGACCCGCACTTCGCCGGGGCCAGACAGTCCGAGTGCTTTCACACGGGCTTTGCAGTGGTCAAAGGCGGCCTGGGCGTTGTGCTGTGCGCAGCATGCTTCGTTGTTTTTGCGCTCGTTCAGGCAAAAAAAGATGTGGCGCTTGAAATAAGGATTGGGGGTTTCGGTGCTCATTTGGCAATTTTAGGCCCCCGACTCACGGCAGGAAGTCACCCGGCTCAGGAAAGGCCAGGCCAGGCCAGTCGGCGCACCAGATACCCCAGCAAGGCATAAGGCCACAGCCAGCCCAACCACTGGATCAGGCCATGAAAACGGATGAAACGCCCCTGCTCCCAAGTTTGTAGCGTCAAGGAAAAATACACATCGGCCGAGGCGCTGTTGAGCAAGCTCAACTGCAGCACCAAAGCTGCTAAAGCCAGCACCCAGCACAACCGGGGTGGGCACAAGGACAGCAGCGCAGCCCCCACCAAGGCCCAGGCCATGCCCTTGACCACCTCGGGACTGATCCAACCCCAGGCGTGCACGGGGCCGTATGTCAAAGCTGCTGAAAGGGCGCTGGCCAACAAACCCGCCGCCAGGCACAAACCAGCCACCACCCAGCGCTGCGGCCTGCGGCGCACCACACCAAAGGCCAGCAAACAGGGCAACAACAAACCAACGGCCACACACAAAGTCTCGGTCAAGGGCAGCAATGGCTGCAATTCAGTGGTGCGCACAGGCCACCAATCCAGCCAGGGCGTGTCTTGCAACCACTCGATCCAGGTGGTCTCCACGCGCTCAAACACATGGCCCAAGCCAAAGGGCACGGGGGCCGGAAACAGCAAGGCCAAGGGCCACAGGGCCAACAAGGCCAGCGCGCCACTGGCCTCGGATTCAAACCAGCGGTCTCTGAACCGGCTCCATCGCTCGATCAGGCCCGCCCAAGCCAAGCCGCTCGCCACCACGGCTCCCGCCCAAGCCCCGCCCACGTTCAGCACCCAATCGAGGTTGGAAGGCACCCGCACCGGCAAGAACATCTGCAGCGACTCCATCACCAAGGACAAGACTGCGGCCACCAAAGCCGCCAAGGTGATGGCTGGCCAGTGCAGGCGGCTGCGGTGCACGGCCAACGCCAGCAAAAAGCCCAAGGGGGCATAGCCCAGCACATTGGAAAACACGTCAAACCCGGTCCAATAACGTGGCCAGGGTGCCGTCAGGAATGACCAGGACACCAGGCCCTGAAACCGCCAGTTGTCGAACGGGTACAGGCTGGCATAGACGATCAGGACCGCGTACAGCCAAAACAAAGGCCAAGCGGTTGTTTTGCGCATAAGCCTTGCTTGTCAGGCCTTAAAAAGGCTTGACCACCACCAACACAACGGCTGCAAACATCATCAACACCGGCGCTTCGTTGAACCAACGAAACCAGACATGGCTGCGCTGCATCTGCCCTTTTTCAAACTTGCGCAACATCACGCCACAACTGTGGTGGTAACCCAACAAGGCCACAACGATCAGCAGTTTGGCGTGCATCCAGCCTTGGCCAGGGCCCATGCCTATGCCGTAGTAGAGCCAAAGCCACAAGCCCAGCGCCAAGGCCGGAACGGCCAGGATGGTCATGAAACGGTAGAGCTTGCGCGCCATCAGCAGCAAGCGCTCGCGCTCGGCGCTCGAGTCTGCCGGCACCATGGCCAGGTTGACATAGATGCGAGGCAAGTAAAACAAGCCAGCGAACCAGCTGGCGATGAAAACGATGTGAAGGGCTTTGATCCAGAGCATGCGTCGAGTGTAGCCAGAGATGCACGAGCCAAGGACCTGTTCACCGGGCAAAAAAAACCCCCGACCAGAGGCCGAGGGCAGGAAGCCTTTTTGCTGTCACACATCAAGGCGCCCGCTCAGGGAGGAAAAGCGGGAGGCAGCAAGCTGCCCGCTAAGGAATTTATCAAATAACAAAACCAATAACAAGGTCATGTTTGTTTTTTATGTTGTTTTTGTCATTTTGATATGGACATGCCGTTCTTGTCCCCCGCAATGCCGCCTGAGCGACTGCGTGCACCTTGCGATTTTTGGCATCCACGAGGACTTCAGGCACAATTTTCCACATGAACTCTGTCGCCCCCTTCCCCACCAACCGCCCACGCCGCTTGCGCCGTGATGAATTCACCCGCAATCTGGTGCGCCAGCACCGGGTTACAGCACACGACCTGATCTACCCGGTCTTTGTGCTGGACGGGCAAAACCAGCGCCAGGCCGTGGGCTCCATGCCCGGCGTGGAACGTCTGAGTCTGGACCTGTTGCTGCCGGTGGCCGAAGACTGCGTCAAGTTGGGCATCCCGGTCATGGCACTGTTCCCGGTGATCGACGCCAGCCTGAAGGACCCCACAGGCAGCGAAGCCATGAACCCCAACGGTCTGGTGCCGCGCGTGGTGCGTGAGCTGAAAAAGCGCTTCCCCGAACTGGGCGTGATGACCGATGTGGCGCTCGACCCCTTCACCAGCCACGGCCAGGACGGCCTGCTGGACGAAACCGGCTACATCTTGAACGACGAAACCACGGCTGTGCTGGTGCAGCAAGCGCTCACGCAAGCCGAAGCGGGCGTGGACATGGTCGCGCCCAGCGACATGATGGATGGGCGCATCGGCGCGATCCGCCAAGCCCTCGAAGCGCGTGGCTTGATCCACACCCGCATCATGGCCTACAGCGCCAAGTACGCCAGCGCGTTTTACGGCCCTTTCCGCGACGCGGTCGGCTCGGCCGGCAATCTGGGCAAGAGCAACAAAAAGGTCTATCAGATGGACCCCGGCAACACCGACGAAGCCCTGCGCGAAGTCGCCATGGACCTGGCCGAAGGCGCGGACATGGTCATGGTCAAGCCCGGCATGCCGTATCTGGACATCGTGCGCCGGGTCAAAGACGAGTTCAAGGTACCCACCTTTGCCTACCAAGTCTCGGGCGAATACGCCATGCTGAAAGCAGCAGCACAAAACGGCTGGCTGGACCACGACCTGGTCATGATGGAAAGCTTGCTGGCCTTCAAACGGGCTGGCGCCGATGGCGTGCTGACTTACTTTGCACGCGACGCCGCACGCTGGATCGCCGCCCATCCATAAAAATACACGGGCGATTGATCGGCCAGATCAGCCCACGTGCTGCTTGAAAAACGCCAGCGTGTGTTCCCGTGCCTGCTGGGCTGAGGGTGCATGCCATGAACCGCGCTGGTCGCAGTTGAAGCCGTGGTGCGCGGCATAGGTGAACACCTGAACCGCAGGATGGGCTTTTTTGAGAATCTCGACCGTGTCCAAAGGAATCCACTTGTCCTCGTCGGCAAAGTGCGCCATGACCGGCACCCGAGGTTGGCGGGCGATTTCGGCTTCTGTGGTGACACCGCCACCGTAATAAGGCGCTGCTGCACTCAAACCGGACAGCGTGCAAGCCGCACGCCAGGTCAGCAAGCCGCCCCAGCAATAACCCACAATGCCCACCTTGCCGCCTGAGGCTTGGGCGGCATGGTCAATGGCCGCTTGAATGTCCTGCATCACACCGGGTGCAGGCAAGGCCTCTACGGCCGTTTTGTAGCCAAAACCCTCACCCATGTCGGTATCGGTGTAACCCAGCTCGACCCCTGGCTTGACCCGGTGGAATGCGGCCGGGGCCACCGCCAGATAACCGTCGGCGGCGTAGCCATCGGCCACGGCGCGAATGTGGCTGTTGACGCCAAAAATCTCCTGAATCACCACCACGGCCCCTTTGGGGGTGCCTGCAGGGTGGGCTTCGTAGGCGGGCACTGCTGTGCCGTCAGCGCTTTGGAGTTCAATCATCGTTCCCATGTTTTGGTCTTTCAGGTTCAAATGTGTTCAACCGACCAGCGCACGCTCGACAAAGTCAAGTCGGTCCTGGCCCCAAAAAATCTCGCCATCGACCACATAGCTGGGCGCTCCAAACACCCCTGCATCAATGGCCGCCTGGGTACAGGTCTCATAACGCTCTTGCACCGCCTGGGTGCGAGATGCCTCCATCAGCGAAGCCGGCAAGTCCTGCTCGCTCAGCAGCTCAGCCAGCACCTTGTCATCGGCCATGTTGCGCTCTTGCGCCCAGCAAGCCGCCAAAATCGCACCCGCGATCTTCATGGCCGCCTGAGCACCTTGGGCCAGATCGGCCGCAATGATCAGACGGGCCGAGTCGTCACCCCCAACGGGGAAGTACTTGGGCTTGAGGGTCAGGGGCACATTCAGGTGTTGGCTGAAACGCTGCAACTCCACCAAGCGGTAAGCCTGCCGCTGCGGCGCCCGCTGGCCGAGAGGCAAGCCCCCCGAAATGGGGAACACCTTGCCACCCAAGTCGATGGGCATGACACGCACCGCAGCGCCAGTGCGCTGCACGATGTCGGCCAAGCGCTGGTGGCCCAAATAAGCCCAAGGGCTTTGCGGGGCGAAGTAATAGTCCACTGTGCGACCCATGCTGTCTCCTGGTGTGTTGTGTAATCTTTGAGCTGCGGTTGTAACCGCAAGCGACCATTTTTGCAGGAGACACGCGATGAACAAGGTCTTGTTGGTGACCGGCGGCAGCCGAGGCATTGGGGCCGCTACCGCCCTGTTGGCCGCCCAAAATGGCTGGTCGGTGGCGGTGAACTACACCGCCAACTCGTTGGCGGCCGACGAAGTGGTGCGCCAGATCCGCGCCGCGGGTGGCCAAGCCATGTCGGTGCAAGCCGATGTGGCCGATGAAGCGCAGGTGCTGCGCATGTTCAGCCACATCGACGCCAAATTCGGCCGCCTGAGCGGGTTGGTCAACAACGCAGGCGTGGTTGACGTGACTGCCCGCGTGGACCAGATGAGTGTGGCCCGCTGGAAACGCATGTTCGACATCAACGTGATCGGCAGCATGATCTGCGCCCGTGAAGCCGTTCGCCGCATGAGCACGCAGCACGGTGGCGAAGGCGGCAGCATCGTCAACGTTTCAAGTGCCGCATCACGCTTGGGCTCGCCCGGCCAGTATGTGGACTACGCCGCCGCCAAAGGGGCGATTGACGCTTTCACCATCGGCTTGGCCAAAGAAGTGGCTGCCGAAGGCATCCGCGTGAACGCCGTACGCCCGGGCCTGATCGAGACCGAGATCCACGCCTCGGGCGGCTTGCCCAACCGCGTCAAAGAGCTGCAGCACTTGGTGCCTGCCCAGCGCGGCGGCACCGCCGAGGAGGTGGCCCAGGGCATTGTTTGGCTGTTGTCCGACAGCGCCAGCTACACCACCATGAGTTTTATCGACATTTCGGGAGGCCGTTGATGGCTGAATTCAAGTACTACTGGGAAGACTTTGCCCCCGGCGAAGTGCGTGACCTGGGCACCATCACACCCACCCGCGAAGAAATCATCGCCTTCGCCACACAGTTTGACCCGCAGCCCTTTCACCTGAACGACGAGGCGGCCAAGGCCTCGGTGTTTGGCGCCCTTTCGGCCAGTGGCTGGCACACCTGCTCCATGGCCATGCGCCTGATGGTGACCAACTTCCTGTGCGAAACCTCCAGCCTCGGCTCGCCGGGTTTGGAAAACATCAAATGGCTCAAACCGGTTTATCCGGGCGACACCTTGCGCCTGCAAAGCACCATGCTCGAGACCAAACCCATGGGCAAGCGCCCGGATGTGGGCATGACACGCAACCTGTGGGAAATGTTCAATCAGCACGGTGACAAAGTGCTGCACATGGAAGGCTGGGGCATGTTCAGAAGGCGCACGCCTGCGGCCTGAAAGCGACCTGAAGGGGCACAATAGGGTGATGGACTTCAAACCGCTCATCACCCTGCTGGCCATCGTCAATCCTTTGGCCATCGTCCCTTTTTTCATCCACTACACGCAGGGCTTCAGCCCGGCCCAGCGCAAAAAAACGATTTGGGTGTCGTCCTTTTCGGCCTTCGTGGTGATCGCCGCCAGCGCCTTGCTGGGCTTGCAGATCCTAGAGTTTTTTGGCATCTCGCTGGCCAGCTTTCAGGTCGGCGGCGGCATGCTGCTCTTGACCGCCGCACTGTCGATGCTGAATGCCCAACCCGCTGAAGCCCGCGCCAGTGCCGACGAAGTGCATGACGCTGAAGCCAAAGCCGCCATGGGCGCCAGCATCGCCGTGGTGCCGCTGACCATCCCCCTGCTGACGGGTCCGGCCACCATGTCCACCGTGGTGATTTACGCGGAAAAAGCCAAGAACTTCGCCCAACTCGGCACCCTGGTCGGCTACGGCGTGGTCATTGCGCTGGCCACAGGCCTGTGCTTTTCGTTGGCCACACCGATTGCACGCATTTTGGGAAAAACCGGCATCAACGTCATGACCCGGCTGATGGGTTTAATTTTGGCCGCGCTCGCGGTCGAGGTGATGGCCGACGGGCTGACCAAGCTGTTTCCGGTGCTGGCGAGGGGGATTTGAAAGGAAGCAAGCCTGTCGTTCTTTCAGAACAAAGACGACACTCTTTGAGTGCTGCGCCGTAAGTGCCTAAACCGCTAAACGGCAGGAATAGCGAATTTCTTCAACCATCGATCCACCCAGCTCAAATGTTTTTGCAGTGAATTCGTCCCGGTCAAACCCGACTGCTTGATAAAAACGGATCGCTCGCGCGTTTTGCGCCAGCACCCATAAATGACACTGCCGATAGCCTTGTTCGATCAAACGATTCCGGGCTGACACCCAAAGTTGCCGACCCACGCCCTTGGACCAGACAACGGGCGACACATAAAAAGCCCAAATTTCGGCTTCGTCTCTCGCCAAACCCTCGTCCCGGCAGGGCCCGGTATTGATCCAGCCAAACATGCAGTCGCCTTCCATGGCCACATGCAAATCACCTTGTTTGTCTGCCAGAAACCGACCCCAGAATGCCTGGCGTGATGACACCGTCAAGGAAGCCAGAAACGCTTCAGGCAGGATGTCCGCATAAGCGGCTCGCCAAGCATCAACATGGATTTCAGCGACCGCCCTTGCGTCTTCAGGCACTGCATGACGAATCTGCATCATTCGATCACTTCCAGCGTGCGGTTCCAGCGCGGCAACCAATTGCCCAAGATATTGGCCGACACCAGCACCCGGTGTGCGCGTCCGATCAGCAAGTAGCGCGGCACCATGCCGATGAAGCGAGAGTCGGCGCTGTTGTCACGGTTGTCGCCCAAAAAGAAATACTGTCCCTGCGGCACCTGCACCGGGCCAAAACTACGCAACGCATTCAGTTCAGGCAAGACCTGCACGGAACGTTCATGCCCAGCAACTCGCTCGCGGGCCTGAATGGCGGGAGTGGTCAACCCGCCGCCCAGTGGCTCGGTCACGGCCACTGGGACAAGGTATTTAGACGCGACACCATTGAGGTACAGCACTTCGTCACGCATTTCCACCACATCACCGGGCACCGCCACCAACCGCTTGATCATGCGCACGCCATCTTTGGGCGAGATGAACGTGACCACATCCCCACGCTGCGGCTCAGCCAGCGGCGCTACCACCACATCGGTCAAAGGCAACTTGACATCGTAGGCCAGTCGGTTGACCAGCACCACATCGCCTTCGAGCAAAGTCGGGCGCATGGAGCCCGACGGGATCGGGTTCCAGTCGGCCACGGCCAAGCGGAAAACGCCGAAACAGCACATGAACAAGATGAAGCTGCGGTTGTCTTTGAACCAGGATTTCATGGAAAACATCCTTTGATCACAAAATAAAATAGGTCTTTATAACTCATTAAATCCTCATGTCTCTGAATTTCTCCATGGCCTTTGAGGGAAGCAGCAACCGCTGCTGGTGGCAGGCTCTCAGAGCTCGTGACGCCCTTCGAAGAAAATCAACTGTCCGCCAAATTAAAAAGCACCCGTGCAGGAACCGCCATCGCAGACTCGCTTCTGATAAAAAATATGCAAGTCGGGTATGAGAAAAAGTTCTTGAAAAAATTGCAACACCCACGTAACGGGTTAAGCGCTTTCAACCCAACTCATCTTGCCAAATTTTGCCAAACCCACTATCCTGAGCAGATGAGCACCATGAACATTTCCCTGCCCGAGACCTTGAAGACCTTCGTGGATGTGCAAGTTAGCCAGCGCGGTTACGGCACCAGCAGCGAGTACGTACGTGAGTTGATACGCAAGGACCAAGATCGCCTGCAATTACGTGAACTGCTGATGAACGGTGCCAGTTCCGCACCTACGGCTCCCGTCGATGCGACTTACTTTGACGGCTTGCGTGAGCAGGTTCACCAAGCCGCCCGGACCCACTCACCCCGGTGAAAACAAAGCCAGTCACCCCACGCGAATTGGCCCTTCGGGATGTTGAGCAAGCTGTTGCCTATTATTTAGGCGAGGGTGCGCCTTCTGCGGCTCTCGGTTTGATTGATGCGCTGGAAAAAGCCTATGCCCACATCGGTCGGCACCCCGCCACGGGATCTCCAAGGTATGCCCACGAATTGAACCTGCCGGGTCTACGGTTTTGGCCACTGACCCGCTACCCATATTGTGTTTTTTACACCGAAAAATCAGACCACATCGATGTTTGGCGGGTGTTGCACGGTCAACGAGATATTCCTGCCTGGCTTCAAACCGAACCCGATTGAGTTCACCTTGGCGGCAATTAAACAGCGGTGCAAAGTCTCATCGGTGGCCGGAAATCACACCCCAAACCCGCCCTCAAGCCCCTTCTTCAAGTGACCCACCAGCGCCGCCACGGCCCGGGGCACATGCGGCGCATAAGGGCGAATGGCGTAAATGGTTTCGGCAAAGGCCCCCACAGGTTTCCAACCCGGCAGCACGCGCACCAACTGGCCTTTGCGCAACTCGGCTTGGGCGCTGAAGTCAGGCAAAAGTGCGATGCCTGCGCCGGTCAGGGCCGCTTCGCGCAAGGCTTCGCTGTTGTTGGCGGCAAAGCGGCCACCCACGGGTACCGTGATGCGATCGCCCTCGCCTGAAGGTTGACGCGGCTCAAAGGTCCAGGCCGGGGTGTCTTGAGAGCGGGGGTAGTGCAGGCAGTTGTGGGTTTGCAGGTCGACCGGGTTTTGCGGTTCGCCAAATTGACCGATGTAAGCGCGGGTGGCCACGAGCACCGATTCGGTCGCGCACAGCGCCCAAGCCACATGCGTGTCCGGCGGGCGGGCGGTGTGGCGTATGGCCAAGTCATACCCTTCTGTGGCCAGAGCGCTCAGGCGGTCAGACAGGTCCAGCTCGATGCGAACGTCCGGAAAATCTTTCAAAAAAGCGGCGAACAAAGGCACGAGTTGCTGCCTGGCCAGCGCCACGGGCGCGGTCACGCGCAGCAAGCCGCTGGGCTGCTCGGCCAAGTCGCGTACCTGGGCAAAGCTTTGCGCGATCTGCTCGAATGAAGCGCGGGTGTCATCCACCAGCCTTTGGCCTGCCTCGGTCAGGCGCAGGCTGCGGGTGGTGCGCTGCACCAGGGTGACCTTGGCCGCACGCTCGAGCTCAGCGATGCGCTGACTCATAGCGGCCTTGCTCACGCCCAAACGGGCGGCCGCTGCCGTGTAGCTGCCCTGCTGGGCCAGTACGCTCAGCCAATGCAGGTGTGTCCACAAGGCGTTGATTTTTTGCTCTTCCATCTGCACATTGTTCACTATTTTGAACAATCAATTCAGATTTGCGGTATTGCAGGGGGGAATGTGGGTGCCTACACTGCAAGGCGAAATGTAGGGGCCCACCCTTTGGGCGATTTTTTGGTCAGCTGACCATGGGGCAATCGCCCACAGGGCGGGCTCCTACAAGAGACACATCGACAAGCAACCGGCACAAGCCACAAGGAGTCCCCCATGAGCATTTCCCAAATCGGTCATTACATTGGCGGCCAAGTCGCCGCAGGCGCTTCGGGCCGCAGCCAACCGGTCACCAACCCCGCCACCGGCGCCGTCACCGGCAACGTGGCTTTGGCCAACAGAGCCGAAGTGGACAAGGCCGTGGCCGCCGCGCAAGCCGCTTTCCCCGCCTGGTCCGACACACCGCCGCTGCGCCGCGCCCGCGTGATGTTCAAGTTCCTCGAACTGCTGAACACCCACAAAGACGAGCTGGCCCACATGATCACCGCCGAGCACGGCAAGGTGTTCACCGACGCCCAAGGCGAAGTCAGCCGTGGCATCGACATCGTGGAATTCGCCACCGGCATTCCGCAACTGCTCAAGGGCGACTTCACCGACCAGGTCTCCACCGGCATCGACAACTGGACGCTGCGCCAGCCGCTGGGCGTGGTCGCGGGCATCACGCCCTTCAACTTCCCCGTCATGGTGCCCATGTGGATGTTCCCGGTGGCCATCGCGGCCGGCAACACCTTCATCTTGAAGCCCAGCCCGACCGACCCGACGCCGTCGCTGTTCATCGCCGAATTGCTCAAAAAGGCCGGTCTGCCCGATGGCGTGTTCAACGTGGTGCAGGGCGACAAAGAAGCCGTGGACGCGCTGCTGGAACACCCGGACGTCAAAGCCATCAGCTTTGTCGGCTCCACCCCGATTGCCAACTACATCTACGAAACGGGCGCCCACCACGGCAAGCGCGTGCAGGCCCTGGGCGGCGCGAAAAATCACTTGGTCGTCATGCCCGACGCCGACATCGACCAGACCGTGGACGCTTTGATTGGTGCGGGTTACGGCTCGGCCGGCGAGCGCTGCATGGCGATCTCGGTGGCCGTGCTGGTGGGCGATGTGGCCGACAAAATCATCCCGAAATTGATCGAGCGCACCAAGACCTTGAAGGTCCTCAACGGTGAAAACCTCGCGGCTGAAATGGGCCCCATCGTGACCGACGCGGCGCGTCAACGCATCAAGGGCTACATCGACGCGGGCGTGGCCGAAGGCGCCAAGCTCTTGATCGACGGCCGCGAATTTGACGGCGCCAAGGCGGGTGCCGGTTGCGAGCAAGGTTTTTGGTTGGGCGGCACGCTGTTCGACCACGTCACCACCGACATGAAGATCTACAAAGAAGAAATCTTTGGCCCGGTCTTGAGCTGCGTGCGCGTGCCCGACTTCGCCACCGCCGTGCAAATCATCAACGACCACGAATTCGGCAATGGTGTGAGCTGCTTTACCCGCGATGGCAACGTGGCCCGCGAGTTCTCGCGCCGCATCCAAGTGGGCATGGTCGGCATCAACGTGCCGATCCCCGTGCCCATGGCCTGGCACGGCTTTGGCGGGTGGAAGCGCTCGCTGTTTGGCGACATGCACGCGTATGGCGAAGAGGGTGTGCGCTTCTACACCAAGCAAAAGTCGATCATGCAGCGCTGGCCTGAGTCGATTGGCAAGGGTGCTGAGTTCGTGATGCCGACGGCCAAGTAAGCGGCTTGACCCTCGGGCTTGCCTGAGGGTTTGCTTGCCTGAAGGAGCAGATGCCGCATCCGCGCCTCAGGCTGAGCCACATGGCCTCATCGGGCGCTTCCGCGCCAGCAAATCGGTCGCGCGGCCCATCCTGAGTCACGGACGCTACGTTCGTTCTGAACGAGATGACCATTCCAAAGGCACAATGATCGGCTGAGGAGACCGGCCAGACCATGAACCACAACAGCTTTGACTACATCGTCATCGGCGCAGGCACCGCAGGGTGTTTGCTGGCCAACCGGCTCAGTGCCGACCCCAGCAAGCGGGTCTTGCTGGTGGAGGCGGGCAAAAAAGACAACTACCACTGGATCCACATCCCGGTGGGTTACCTGTACTGCATTGGCAACCCGCGCACCGACTGGCTGTACCAAACCGAAGCAGCCCAGGGTCTGAACGGGCGCAGCCTGCGTTACCCGCGTGGCAAGGCGCTGGGCGGCTGCAGCAGCATCAACGGCATGATTTACATGCGCGGGCAGTCGCGCGATTACGAGCACTGGGCCGAGGTCACGGGTGACGAGGCCTGGCGCTGGCAGCCCTGCTTGGCCGACTTCAAAGCGCACGAAAACCACCACAAACTCGATGCAGCGCTGGCACCTGACTTTGCCCGCCAGCACGGAGGCGCTCGGGGTGACTTTGTCCAACTGCACGGTCACGGCGGTGAGTGGCGCATTGAAAAGCAGCGCCTGCGCTGGGAAGTGCTGGACGCCTTTGCACAGGCAGCGGTGCAGGCGGGCATCCCGGCCACGCCGGACTTCAACACGGGCAACAACGAAGGTGTGGGATACTTTGAGGTGAACCAGAAAGACGGTTGGCGCTGGAATGCGTCCAAGGCGTTTTTGCGCCCCGCCCAGCAGCGCCCCAATCTGACGGTCTGGACCGAAACCCGGGTACAAGCGCTCCAGCTGGCCCCCCAATCCGATGGCAGCATGCGCTGCGTGGGCGCGAACTTGGTGCGCAAGGGGCAGGCGGTGAATGTGAGCGCCCAGGCCGAGGTGATCTTGAGCGCGGGCAGCATCGGCTCGGTGCAGATTTTGCAGCTCTCGGGCATTGGCCCCGCCGAGCTGCTGCGGGCCAAAGGCGTGCCCGTGCAGGTTGACCTGCCCGGAGTGGGCGCCAACTTGCAAGACCATTTGCAGATCCGCTCGGTCTACAAAGTTCAAAACACCAAAACCCTGAACACCTTGGCCAGCAGCTTGTGGGGCAAGGCCATGATCGGGCTGGAATACGCCCTCAAGCGCACCGGCCCCATGAGCATGGCGCCGAGCCAGCTCGGTGCATTCACCAAGAGCGATCCGTCGCAGCCGCACGCCAACATCCAATACCACGTTCAGCCGCTCAGCCTGGACGCCTTTGGAGAGCCGCTGCACAGCTTTCCGGCGATCACGGCCAGCGTGTGCAACCTCAACCCCACCAGCCGGGGCAGAGTTGAGATCAAGACGCCGCACTTCGAAGATGCGCCCGCCATCGCCCCCAACTACCTGGCCACCGAAGCCGACCGAAAAGTGGCCGCTGACAGCCTGCGGGTGACGCGCCGCATCATGGCGCAACCCGCCATGGCCCCTTTTGCACCCGAAGAGTTCAAGCCCGGCGTGCAGTACCAAAGCGACGAAGAGCTGGCCAAACTGGCTGGGGACATCGCCAGCACCATCTTCCACCCTGTGGGCACCACCCGCATGGGGCGGGGTGACGACCCGATGGCCGTGGTCAACTCGCGCCTGCAGGTGCGTGGCGTAGCGGGCCTGCGCGTGGTCGATGCCGGCGTGATGCCCACCATCACCAGCGGCAATACCAACAGCCCCACGCTCATGATTGCGGAAAAAGCAGCGCGTTGGATCGTGCAAGACGCAGCCCGCTGACCCCCACACGCCAACCCCAAAACCCATTTAGCCGGGGCTGAACGTCTGCGTCAGCCGCAAAATTTCACTTTTTGACCTTTGGCACGGCTTTGCGTCTCAGGGATTTCCCCCAAATGGGGAAATCCCTGAGAAAACTTGGGGTCTTGTTACCGTACATTTCATGCACTCGATGCAAAGCAGTAACTGCATCCTGAGGGCCGAGGAGACATTTCGAGACCCGAAGAACAAGTACATCAAGCAACATCCAAACGAGGTGTGATTTCCCCAAGCGTCGCGCAAGCGGCGCTTTTTTTTGGCCGCGTCATGACGCCTTGACAGGACCAACGTCGCCAAAACCCGATGCCACAATCGACCCCATGGAATTACTGATTGTTTCGCTGGCCTCGCTGCTGGCCGGGCTGATCGACTCGATCGTGGGCGGTGGTGGCCTGATCTTGCTGCCCGCGCTGTTTGCCACCTTTCCTGGTGCGGCCCCCGCCACCTTGTTTGGCACCAACAAAAGCGCCTCCATTTGGGGCACGGCCTTTGCCACGGTGCAGTACAGCCGCAAAGTGGTCATGCCCTGGCGCTCTTTGCTCCCGGCGGCTGGCGCGGGCCTGGTGGGTTCGGTCATCGGGGCCTGGATGGTCACGCAGGTCGACCCAGCCCTGTTTCGCAAAGCCCTGCCCGTGATGCTGGCGGTCTTGCTCGTCTACACCCTGGCCAAAAAAGACATGGGCCGCCGTCACGCCCCGCGTTTTGCTGGCCGCCAAGAGGCCTGGATCGCCTCGGGCATCGGTTTGACGATCGGTTTTTATGACGGTTTTTTTGGCCCCGGCACAGGCAGCTTTCTGGTGTTTGCTTATGTGCGGCTGCTGGGTTATGACTTTTTAAACGCCTCGGCCTCGGCCAAACTGATCAACGTCGCGACCAATTTTTCGGCCCTGATGTTGTTCGCCTACCAAGGCCATGTGTGGTGGCACCTGGCGCTGGCCATGGCGGTGTCCAACATCATCGGCAGCATCATCGGCACGCGCCTGGCCCTCAAGCACGGGGCGGGCTTTGTGCGCCAGATTTTCATCTTTGTGGTGCTGGCCCTGATCTGCAAAACCGCCTACGACACCTGGCTGCTTTGACCACCGTTCAGCGCAAGCGCCACTTGATTTGCCCAGCGTACTGCGCCAGCGCAACGCCCAGCAAAGTCACGCCGGCTCCAGCGATCTTGATCCAGGTGTAGTGCTCACCCGACAGCGCCCAGGCAAACAGGCCCGCCATGGGCGGCATCAAATAGATCAAAGGCGCTGTGCGGGCCACGCCACGCACATTGTTGATCCAGCCCCAGGCCAACCAGCCGATGAAGGCCGACACCAACACCGACCAGAACAGGCCCACCCAGGCCCAAACATCGAGCGCTGCCCAGTTCGCATCCAGGCCTGCAGGCAGCGACAGCAGCATGACCGGCAAACCACCCAACAAGGTGGCATAACCCATGGTCAGCACCGGACCGTGTTCTTGCATCACAGGCTTGACCGCCACGGTGTAATAAGAGAACAAACTGGCAGCCACCAGCAAGACCAAGTCTCCCCCGCCAGCACGCCAGTTACCGCCCAATAATTTGTCCGAGAGAAACATCAAGACGCCACCCAAGGCCAAAGTCACGCCGGACAACTGCGCCGCCGTCAAGCGCTCCAAGCCCTGGATGCGCAGTATCAACAAGGTAAAAATTGGTCCGCACGCCAAAATAACCGAGCTGGAAAATGCGGTGGACCAATGAATGCCATAAGTGACCAGCCCCACATGCAAAGAGTGGCCTATGAAGCCCAACCAGGCCATATGCAGCCACACTGGGCGCGGTAGCGGCGGCAACCAGCGTCCAAAGCGCCAGCGCATCAGCAGCAACGCGCACACGGGCATGATGAGGTAACGCGCCCACAAAAAACCACCGGGGGTGATCAGGTCAAACAGGTACTTTTGCAGCGTGAAGTTGCCCCCCCAGATGACAATCAAGACCAACGCCACCCACAAGGCGAGTTGGTCATGGACGTGAGGCGGGGCGCGATGAGGCATGAACCCGATTGTGCGGCCACAGGCCTGGGGCCCATGTCTCGCCCGCAGCAAGCTTTCAGTCTTGCACCAACACGGGCACGCGCTGCGCGAGCGCACACATCAGCTCGTAACCCACGGTGCCCGCCGCTTGCGCCACCTCGTCGATGCCGAGCACCGCACCTTGGGCCGACTGCCCCCACAGCGTGACAGTGCTGCCCACACCTGCATCGGGAAAGGGACTCAGGTCCACCGTCAGCATGTCCATGCTCACGCGGCCCACGGTGCGGCCCCGTTGACCGTCCACCAGCACGGGCGTGCCCGTGGGGCAGATGCGCGGGTAACCGTCGGCGTAGCCGCAGGCCACCACGCCAATGCGCAGGGGGGCATCGGCCACAAAGCTAGAGCCATAACCCACGCTGTCGCCCGCCTGCAGTTGCTGAACGGCGATGATTTTGGCGTTCAAACTCATAGCGGGCTGCAGGCCCCAGTACGCCGCGCTGTGTTCTGGAAAATCGGGCGAGCTACCGTAAACCGCGATGCCAGGGCGGATCCAGTCGGCTTTGACAGCGGCATCCTGCGCATGACGCAAGGTGGCGGCGCTGTTGCTGAGGCTGCGCTCGCCCGGCAGGTCGCGGGTGGCTTCTTCAAAGCGGGCCATCTGCTCGGCGATGCCCTTGGGGCCATCGGCGTCGCTGAAATGGGTCATGAGCGAAATTTCGTCCACCTGCGGCAAAGCGTTCAAGCGTGTCCAGGCCGAGCGAAAACGCTGCGGTGCAAAGCCCAGCCGGTTCATGCCCGAGTTCATCTTCAAGAACACCCGGTGCGGCTCGTGCGTCTTGTGCAGCGCCAGCATATCGATCTGCTCGTCGCAATGCACCGTGTGCCACAGGTGCAGGCGGGAGCACAACTCCAGGTCACGCGCCTCAAAAGCGCCTTCGAGCAGCAAGATCGGGCCGCGCCAGCCCAGGGCACGCACCCGCTCGGCCTCACCCAGGTCCAAGAGAGCAAAGCCATCGGCCCCTCGCAAACCATCAAACACCCGCTCGATGCCATGGCCATAAGCATTGGCCTTGACCACGGCCCAAGCTTGAGCATCGGGCGCGGCTTGCTGGGCACAGCTCAGGTTGCGGCGCAGCGCGGCGGTATGGATGGTCGCTTGAATGGGGCGGGGCATGGGGTCTGGGCTTGCACAAAAGAGGTTTGCAAGTGTGCCAGCAAAGTCGTGGCTCTGGCCAAACGAAGGCCGCACTGTCCGCTGCAGGCCCACGCCGCCAGGCCCCGGGAATACCCGCCTGACCCGTCTCTGGAAGGGGCTTGCAAATGCTTTACACTGGCGCGCAGCCTGCTGACCCCCTGCATTTCGCCACCGGGTTTTGCGCCGCCAGACTTTGAAATCCATGGAAGTTTTTGAGTTCTTGATGCCCATCTTCACCGAATACGGCTATTTGGCCGTGTTCGTGATGCTGTTGATCTGCGGCTTTGGCGTGCCCGTGCCTGAAGACGTGACCTTGGTCACTGGCGGCGTGATCGCAGGTCTGGGGCATGCCGACGTGCACACCATGTTTGCAGTGGGCATGGCGGGCGTCATGGTCGGTGATGGCCTGATGTTCACCTTGGGCCGGCTGTACGGTGAGCGCATTTCCAAATTGCCCGGCTTTCGCAAAATCCTCACACCCGAGCGCTTTGCCAGCGCCCAAGACGCCTTCCAGAAATACGGCAAATGGGTCATGTTCGTGGCCCGGTTTTTGCCCGGTTTGCGCACACCGGTGTTCTTCTCGGCCGGCATGAGCCGACGCGTGAGCTTTACCACCTGGTTTTTCATGGATGGCTTTGCCGCCTTGATCAGCGTGCCGATCTGGGTGTACCTGGGCTACTTAGGTGCGCAAAACTGGGACTGGATGTTTGGCGTGCTGCACCAGTTCCAGTACGGCATCTTTGCGCTGCTCGGCATCGGCGGTGGCTGGCTGGGCTGGCGCTGGTGGCAAAAGCGCCGGTCCACTGCAGCAGCTGCCAAAGCCCCCGGCGACGCTTCTTAAGCTGCCCCACGCATGGGCCGCACCTCCCCCAAAAGCCTGGCGATTGCCGGGCTCTTGTTCAACGCCTTTGTCTGGGGCGTGTGCTGGTGGCCCTTCAAACAACTCGAAGCCCAGGGCCTGCACCCGTTGTGGGCTACGGCGCTGGTCTACGCCTTCGTCTTTGTGTCCATCGCCTTGTGGTTGTGGCGCAGCGGGCAACTGCTGAGCTGGCGCGGCCACTCCGGGTTGTGGCTCTTGTTGCTGGCCTCGGGCCTGACCAATGTGGGCTTCAACTGGGCCGTGACGGTGGGCGACGTGGTGCGCGTGGTGCTGCTGTTTTATTTGATGCCGGCCTGGTCGGTGCTGGTGGCCTGGTGGCTGCTGGGTGAAAAACCCACCCCCATGGCCCTGCTGCGCTTGCTTTTAGCGCTGGCCGGTTTGTTCATCGTGCTCAAAACCCCCGAAACGCCTTGGCCCGTGCCCGAAAGCCTGGCCGATGGCCTGGCCCTGATGGGGGGTCTGACGTTTGCCATCACCAACGCCTTGCTGCTCAAACTCAAGGACACCCCCAGCTCGTCGCGCACCCTGGCCATGTTTGGCGGTGGCGCGGTCATGGCCACGCTAGCGGCCTTTGTGGGTTTGGCCACGGGCGTCGTGGTCATCGGCGCGGCCCCCACTTGGAGCTGGCTGCCCTTGGTGGCCCTGCTGAGCATCTCCTTTTTGTTGGGCAACCTGGCGCTGCAATACGGCGCCGCCCGCCTGGCCGCCCACACCACGGCACTGGTCATGCTGTCCGAAGTGCTGTTTGCCAGCGTGTCCTCGGTGCTGCTGGGCGCATCCAGCTGGGACAGCCGCACCCTGATCGGCGGGTCTTTGATCTTGCTGGCGGCGTTGCTGTCCATCGTCGGGCCGGGCCACAAGGCCAAATGACACAGCTTGTACCGCCATCGGCTGTCGCTGGCATGATGTCCTTTTGCCCACTTCCACCGGAAAGCACCCCATGAGCCTGTACGACCTCGAAGCCCAAAGCATCGACCACCAAACCGTGCCCCTGTCGCGCTACCAAGGTCAGGTGATGCTGATCGTCAACACCGCCAGCGCCTGCGGCTTCACACCCCAGTTCACTGGCCTTGAAAAGCTGCACAAAACCTACGCCGACCAAGGCTTGGCCGTGCTGGGCTTTCCCTGCAACCAGTTCGCCAGCCAAGACCCGGGCGAAGACGCACAGATTGCCAACTTTTGCCAAAAGAACTACGGCGTGAGCTTTCAGATGATGAGCAAGGTCAAAGTGAACGGCGACGACGCCCACCCGCTGTACCAATGGCTCACGGCTGAAGCGCCTGGCATTTTGGGCAGCAAGGCCATCAAATGGAACTTCACCAAATTTTTGGTGGGGCGCGACGGGCGTGTGATCAAGCGCTATGCGCCGCAAGATTCGCCCGAAAAGATCGCCAAGGACATTGAGGCGGCGCTGACGGCTTGATGGTGTTTTGATGTTATTTTGAGGGTAGTTTGATATCAAGTCATTGGCTTCCGTACCCGGCGGCTGGGGCTGCCAGACTGAACCAACGGCTCTGCATGAAGAGCCTCCAACCCATTCAAGCGCCTCGGCTCAAGCCCACCACGTCAGCACCGCCAACCACACCAACACAGCCGCGCCACCCCACACCAACACCCGCGTGCGCAGGCGCAACACTTCCACAGCACTGACCAAGCGCGCATTTTGTTCGGCCAACTCGGCCAGGGTTTCGGTGAGTTCGCGCTGGGTCTGGGCTTGGCGATCGATCTGGCCTTGCGCAGCGATCAAGGCGTTTTTAAGCTCGCCCAAGCTGGGCACCGCACTGACCGGGGTCGTTGTGGCGGGGGTGCCCGCTTCGCCTGGGGGCTGAGCGGGTTGGCGGTCCATCAGCTTGCGTGCGGCTTTGAGCACCGAAGGCGCGTGTTCGATCACATCGCCCCAGGGAATCACTTTGAGCGCCATCAACCAAGGTATCGCCATCGTCTTGTCCTTTGTTTGCGCTGAGCAAGCGCTGTCTGCCGTCCAGTGCTGAATCCTACCCGGGTGGGCATTTTGGCGTGCATCGGCGCTGGTCTTGCCGGATGAGGAAAAGGACTTATAGGGCTGGCAACTCAGGTCGGCGAGGCAGGATTTATCCATTAAACATTGAAATACCAACGTCACACGTTAAAATTTCAAGGATGATTGACCGTCAAACCCTCACCACGCTGTCTGAGCGCCTGCACGAAGCCCCGGCAGTGGTGCTGCTCGGACCGCGTCAGGTCGGCAAAACCACCTTGGCGCTCACGCTGGCCGACACCTGGCCAGCTGGCTCAACTTACCTCGATCTGGAACGTCCGGCAGACCGTTTGCGGCTGCAAGACGCCGACGCATTTTTGCGCGCTCAAGGCGGCAAATTGGTCATCCTCGATGAAATCCACCGCATGCCGGGCCTGTTTGAAGTCCTGCGCGGCATCATCGACGAGCGCCGCCGTGCAGGCCAGCGCTTTGGCCATTTCTTGCTGCTGGGATCTGCCTCGCTTGACTTGATGCAGCAAAGCAGTGAAACGCTGGCCGGGCGCGTGGCTTATCTGGAGATTGGCCCTGTTCACGGGCTCGAATGGCCCGCCGCCGATCTGGACACGCTGTGGCTGCGTGGCGGTTTTCCGGACAGCCTCTTGGCCGCCAGCGATGGGGCCAGCCTGCGCTGGCGCGAAGACTTTGTGCGCAGCTACCTGCAACGCGACGTGCCCATGTTTGCGCCACGCCTGCCGGCCGAAACCGTGGGGCGCCTGTGGACCATGCTGGCACACCAACAAGGCGCTCTGCTGCAACAAAGCCGTTTGGCCAGTGGCTTGGGCGTGAGCAGCCCGGCAGTAGAGCGCTACATCGACTTGCTGGTAGACCTGCAACTGGTGCGCCGCCTGCGGCCCTGGAGCGGCAATGTGGGCAAACGCCTGGTCAAAGCGCCCAAGGTCTATGTGCGCGACAGCGGGCTGGTGCACGCTTTGCTGGGCTTAGGCAGCTTGCATGACCTGGCAGGTCACCCTGTGTGCGGCCCAAGTTTTGAGGGCTTTTGCATCGACAACCTGATGGCCGCCGCCCACCCGCAATGCACGGCTTACAGCTACCGCACTCATACGGGTGCCGAGATCGACCTGCTGATTGAGCGTGCCGGTCAGCCGTGGATGGCCATCGAAATCAAACGATCCACCGCGCCCACACTGAGCAAGGGCTTCGACATCGCCTGCGCAGACCTGAACATCGACCAGCGCTATGTGGTTTATCCCGGCACCGAACGCTTTCCGATGCGTTACGGCACACAAGCGATTGGCTTGGTGGAGTTGATGCAGGTGCTACGCGAGGCTTGATCGGCAAGGCTGTCCTTTTTCGTCCCCTTCTGGTCTTGCCCAGCCCTGTGCAACGCCCGGTCTGATTCGCACCATGACGACATGTTCAACGCCTGAGCCAGCGCACCATGACCCGCCTCACCAAGCCACCCAAATCCGCTCTGCTCATCATCGATGTGCAGCCATCTTTTTTGCACATGCCTTATTGGTCGTCTGGCCATGAAGCGCCATTTCAGCAAGCGCTCCTGAAGCTGGAAGCAGGTTGTCGCGCAGCGGATGTACCGGTGGTGCACATTTTTCACATCGACGACGATGCACCTTTTCGTGCCGACTCGGGCCTGATCCGTGCCATGGACTGGCTGCCGGGCGAGCCCGCCGCACGCTTTGACAAGCATGTGCACAACGCCTTCACCGACACCGGGCTCGACAACTGGCTGCGCCGTCAAGGCGTGCAGCGCCTCATCATCAGCGGCATCCGCACAGAGCAGTGCTGCGAGACCACAGCCCGAGTGGGCTCGGACTTGGGTTATGCGGTGGACTTTGTGTCTGAAGCGACGCTGACTTTCCCGATGACGCACAAAAGCAGCGGCCAGACCTTCAGCGCCCAAGACATCACCACACGCACCGAGCTGGTGTTGGCCAACAGCATTGCGCGCATCGTGAACGTGGATACTTGCCTGTCCAGCCTTTAAACCGCCCACCGGGGAACCCCATGCTCCAACTGCGCCCCAACTGTGAATGCTGTAACCGCGACCTGCCGCCTGCGGCGCAAGATGCACGCATCTGCTCGTTTGAATGCACTTTTTGCGCCGACTGCGCCGACACCCACCTGCACGGCTACTGCCCCAACTGCGGCGGCGAACTGGTGCGCCGCCCGGTGCGGCCAGCAGCCAAGCTGTTGAACAACCCGGCTTCGACCGAACGGGTGTTCAAACCGCAGGGCTGCGCGTCCGAATGACTGGCCTTTAAAAACCAGGCATGACAGTCAAGCTGCACAACCGCTGGCCATGGAAAACTTGAATCTGTCGGTTTATCTGGTTGTCACGCCCGGCGTGTTGATGCTCGACTACGCTGGCCCGGCCGAAGCCCTGCGCATGGCGCGAGACATGGGCGCACCGCTCACGCTGTACACCTGCGGGCCGCTGCCCGATGTGCCCACATCGCTGGACACCCAACTGACCGGGCTTGAACCCTTGCCCCAGCCACTGCCGCCCAACAGCCAGGTGCTGATCACCGGCAACAGCCACGAACGCGAAGACTATGCAACGCCCGCAGCTCAGCAAGTGGTGAGCTGGCTGCAAACCGCCATGCGGCCGGTGCCGCACTGGCAGCGCAAGTGGCACGGCGCTTGGTGTTGTACACCCGGCGCGGCCCCAACGACCCACAGCTGTCGCCCTGGTTAGCGCACCGCAACCACATGCACCCAGCGGTGCACCGCGCACAAGACGCCATCGCGCAAAGCCTGAGCCAAGACCCGGCCCACCGCTGGTCATTGGACGAACTGGCCAATGTGGCGTGCGTGAGCTCCCGGCATTTGTCGCGTCTGTTCATGCAACACACGGGTATCAGCGTGCTGGACTACCAGCAGCAACTGCGCATGGCGCGTGCGCAAGAGTTGATGGCGCACAAACCGTCACTGACCCAGGAGCAACTGGCCGAGGCCTGCGGCTTTGCATCGGCAAGGGATTTCAGGCGGGTGTGGGGAAGCTGGGGATCGCGCATTTCATAAAGTCAAACGACGCTGCTCGCTCAAATATGCTCCGTCCAAATACTGAGCCAACACATCCATGTCAGCATGGCGCACATTTAAGCGACTGAACAGATCTTGCTGCTGCGCATGCACTTGATCGGGATGCGCTAGGCTGCCACCTCTAAGCCGAACCGAACCATCCAATCAACCAAATAGTTTTAACAGCCCTGCTTCTTGATCTGGCGTGTACATCACTACGCCCACAGGAATTTTGTGATTCGTTTGATCCAGATGCGCAGCGCCCACAATACGCGTTGAGAATTGATCAGAAGAAAGTTCCGTGCTGTGCTTCTCAGCAGAATAGCCCGGGGCTTTGACAATATATGCAAATTTTTTAAGCAGCATCAGACCATGAACTCATGCTGTATTTGAGTTGACTGAACCAGGTCTCAACACATCTCCCGGCCTGCGCGACATGCGTCGACTGCGCTGGCGCACCGCCTCAATGTCCTGCTCCAGCGCGTTCAGGTCTTGCGCCGGAGCGGCCACTTCAGGCAGCGCAGCATGACGCCCCATGAGCCACAGCGCCGTGGCATAGACACCCATGCCCACCGAAGGATCGCCCTTTTCCATGCGGATGAGCGTGGGCACCGACACCGCCATGCGACTGGCCCAGGCGCGCAGGCTTTCCTTGCGGCGCTGGCGAGCCAGTGCCAGGTTTTCACCCAAATCTCTCAGCGCCTTGGCGGCTGAAGCGGGCAATTGATCGGCGGCAAGAGAGGGTTTTGGCATAACACAAACTTTAACAGAACGCGTTTTTTATGCCGTTTTATGAAACTCAATCGGCTTGGCCAGCGCTTGCGTTCTGCGCCCGGTGGTAGGCCACCAGCGCGTTGGCGTGGCCGTGGCCCAGGCCGTGCTCGGTCTTGAGGTGCGCCACCTGCTCCATGTGCTTTTTGCCTTGCATGCCGTCCAGCATGCTCAACCAATGCGACACAGGTTGCCCGTAGGTTTTTTCAATCGAGGGGAAATACGATGCCGGACCCTGAACTTTGCCTGTTGTGGCCATGGTGTGCTCCTGATTGTTTTTGCTCTGCCCGAGCGACCCGGTAAATGCCGGGTGCCATTAAAAACAGCAGTGCCATGGATGATATCTATCCGTCTGGCATCAAATCAGCACTTGCCGTTCACTGTTGGCTTTGGACCAGTGCAGGATTTCATAGCTTTGCCGCAGCCCTGCCAGATAAAAAGGATCGGTCTGAAGCAGCGCTTCAAGCTGTTGTTTGGATGCGGCTTGCGCGATCCACAAACCGCCTTTGGGCGTTTGTGAAGGTTCATGCCGCAACGACCCGCCCACAGGGATCACATCCCTGTGCCGCTCCAACCAATCGATGTGCGCCTGCAAATACTCAGCCCGGACGTGTCCGTGATCGGGCTTGTCGGTCAAAAAACAGCAAACAACATGTGGGAACACCCTTCACACGATCCGCCTGACCGCCCTCTTTTTTAACGGATTGCCTCATCGAGCAACTCCACCCAGTGCCGTACAGGCAAGCCGCTGCCGCTTTGCAGGTGGGTGATGCAGCCGATGTTGGCGCTCAGCACGCCCTGGGGCTCCAGTGCATTCAAGTGGCCCAGCTTGCGGTCGCGCAGTTGCTTGGACAAATCGGGGTTGAGCACGCTGTAAGTGCCGGCTGAGCCGCAGCACAGGTGCGACTCATTGGCCGTGACCTTGATCTTGAACCCCAGATCGCCCAAATGCTTTTCGACACCGCCTTTGAGTTGCTGGCCGTGTTGCAGCGTGCAGGGTGGGTGGTAGGCCTGCAGGCCTGCGGCTTTCAATGCTTCGGGTTTGAGCTTGCCCTTGAGCAACGGCACCAGCTCGGGCAGCAACTCGCTCAGGTCTTTGGTCAACGCACCGATGCGAGCGGCTTTGTCGGCATAAGCTGGGTCGTCTTTCAGCACATGGCCATAGTCCTTGACCATCACGCCGCAGCCCGAGGCGTTCATGATGATGGCTTCGACTTCACCCGACGCGACCAACGGCCACCAGGCATCAATATTGGCGCGCATGTGGTCCTTGCCACCGTCATGGTCGTTCAGGTGGAATTTGACGGCGCCGCAGCAACCGGCCTTGGGGGCGGTCACGGCTTGTATGCCTGCGGCGTCGAGCACGCGGGCGGTGGCGCTGTTGATGTTGGGGCTCATGCTCGGCTGCACACAACCGGCCAGCATCAGCACCTTGCGGTCGTGCTGCGCCGTGGGCCAGGCACCGGCGTTTTGCGGCGCGGGCACTTTGGCTTTCAGGCTTTCGGGCAGCAGGCCGCGCACCATCTGGCCCATCTTCATGGCGGGGGCAAACAGCGGCGAAGGCAGGCCTTCTTTGAGTGCCCAGCGCACCAGCTTTTCGCTGGCGGGGCGCTCAACTTTGGCATCCACCAGTTTGCGGCCAATGTCGACCAAGTGGCCGTATTGCACGCCGCTCGGGCAAGTGCTTTCGCAGTTGCGGCAAGTCAGGCACCGGTCCAGGTGCATCTGGGTTTTGCGGGTGGGCGTTTCGCCTTCAAGCACCGCCTTCATCAAATAGATGCGGCCACGCGGGCCGTCCAACTCGTCGCCCAGCAACTGGTAGGTGGGGCAAGTGGCGGTGCAAAAGCCGCAGTGCACACACTTGCGCAAGATGGCTTCGGCTTCTAGGCCATCGGGGGTGTTTTGGTATTCGGGGGCGAGATTGGTTTGCATGGAGGTTCGTCCCGCGATCAGAGTGGGTGCAGGCGACCGGTGGCGAACACGCCTTTCGGGTCAAACTGTTTTTGCAATTGTTGCTGGATGCGCTTTTGCACGGCGTCCAGCGGGGTGTTCACGCCCACGGATTTGTCCGCCTCAGCATGGGCGACCCTGACTCTGGACAGCGTGGCATGGCCACCGACCTTCTGCGCCACTTCACGCAAAGTCACTGCGGCCGATGCGGGAGCCCACAGCCAGCGCTGCGCGCCTTGCCATTCAATGTATTGGGCGAAAGGCAAATCCAGCACCGGCGCGGTTTGTGGCACCGACAGCCGCCAGAGGCAGGCATCCGGGCTGGGCGCATCAAAGAAAGGCAAGGTTTGCTCGCCACTGCCACGCCAGTCTTGCGCGGCTTCGGCGTTGTCCATGGCTTGCACTTGGGCGCCCAAAGCTACGGCATCGGCTGCCATCTTGCCGGTGGCCGACTGCACCGCCGCCACCGCACCGCGCAGGCGCACAAACAAATAGTCCGCCGCAGGCTGGGCGGTGGTGTCGCGCACCCAGGCGCTGGCATTCAGGGGCAGGGGGTGGCCACCCCAGCGGTGCAGCAAATCAAGTGCCGGGCCTTGGGCCAGGCCCGCGATCATCAAAGTCGCCTCGGCCGGGGCCACCGGCAAGACCTTGAGGCTGACCTCCGTGATCAGGCCCAGCGTGCCCCAGCTGCCGGCCATGAGGCGGCTCACGTCGTAACCCGCCACGTTTTTCATGACCTGGCCGCCAAAGGTCAGGTGCTCGCCCAAGCCGTTGATGAAACGGGCGCCGAGCACATAGTCGCGCACAGCGCCAGCGGTGGCACGGGCCGGGCCGCTCAGACCGGAAGCGACCATGCCGCCCACCGTCGCACCAGATCCAAAGTGCGGTGGCTCAAACGCCAGGCACTGCCCTTTTTCAGCCAAAGCAGCTTCCAGCTCGACCAGCGGCGTGCCGCAGCGGGCCGTGACCACCAACTCGCTGGGCTCGTAACTCACGATGCCCTGGTAAGACCGTGTGTCGAGCACCTCGCCCGTGAGGCTTTGGCCCCAAAAATCTTTGGTGCCGCCACCGCGCAAGCGCAAAGTGCGGCCATCCGCAGCGGCTTGGCGCACGGCATCGATAAGGGAATTGAGTTGAGCTTCCATGGGTAAAGATGGTAACGCCCGCGCCCTGACGCGTGCGTGAATTTTTTGAACGGGCAGGTTGTGGGAAATTGCTTCTTCTGAGCTTTTCGAATGCAGCAAGGGCAGTCACCGCAAAGGGGGTATTTGAATTATTAGGTATTCTTTGCAGGATGAAGCCTTTGCCCCGCAACCCCATGCCCCCACCGAACCTGGGCCACTTACGCAGTCTTGCCATCGAGCGAGTCAAAAAACGCCTGATGCAGGCGTCATTCCCCAGGCTACAGATGACGCTGATCGTTGCACTCACGGGCGGGGTGGGCTTGCTGTCTTCATTGGTCATGTTGCCCTTGGGCGTAGAGACCATGGCGATCCGCTACCCCTTGGCGCTGGCGGTGGCCTATTTGTTCTTTCTGTTCCTGATGTGGCTGTGGCTGCGGACAAAGGCACAAGACTACCTCGACATGCCAGATTGGACCCATGCCTTGCCTGGACCGAGAACGTCCACCCGTTTGCCTGATTTCAAAAGCGGCGGTGGTGGTGATTTCAGCGGCGGCGGTGCCACTGGCTCTTTTAACGGCGGAGCGACATCGCTGCCTTCGGACGCTTCTTCACCTTTGGGGGCGGTCGGTGAGTCCCTCGGGGCTGTGGCCGAAGCTGACGATCTGGCCATCCCACTCCTGGCCATCACCTTGGTCATCGGCGCGGTCACCGGGTTGGCGCTCGCATGTTTCTACCTTGTCTACCTTGCCCCCATTCTTTTTGCAGAGGTGCTGGTCGACGGTGCGCTTTCCTACGCCCTTGTCCGCCATTTGCGCGGGCAATCGCCTCAGCATTGGCTGTCAAGCACCTTGCGGCGTACCGCGCTGCCCTTTGCTGCAACGGCCCTGTTCCTGGTTGCAGTCGGTTCGGCCATGGCCGCTTACGCACCCCATGCGACATCTGTCGGCGAAGTCATTCATCAGGCCATGGGCCAGCCGTCAACGGGGCCGCGCTGAAGGTTGGCTCGGTTGACCTTCAACGAATCGAACAAACCGCTGAAAAGTTCAAAGCCATCGCCCCGCTCTCAACTGATCCAGGCATGACGGGGATCAAATGCCTGACTGATCCCGCAGACGATCAATGAGTTCATTGGTGATTTTCACCCCTCTTGCTGGCAAGGGCTCGATACCCAAATCCGCCAATTTTTTTGGAACCCGGTCCACAAACCCATTTACCGGCACCCCCGCCACATCCACCCGCATCGCCCACACGCACCCCGCACCGGGGTACTGCGCCAGCTCCGCCTGGCTGCGACCATGCCGGGCAGTGGTGATGAACAAGGTCTTGAGGTCCTCCCCGCCAAAGCAGGGCATGGTGGGGCACAGCGCCGGGGTGGGCAGATCGGCCAGCACTTCACCTTGTGGCGACAGGCGCAGCAGTCGCCCACCTTCATATTGAGCAGACCAGTAGCAGCCCTCAGAATCCACAGCCGCGCCGTCGGGACGGCCGCCATAGAACTCAGCATCACCCCAAGTCCACCCGGCGGGCTTGGGAGCCATGTGGTGGAAGACGCGCCCAGCACTCAGTTGGCCGCTCGCGGCGTCAAAGTCAAAAGCACGCACCTGGTGTGCGGCCGTGTCGGCCCAATAAGCCGTGCGGCCGTCGGGCGACCAAGCCAGGCCGTTGGCGGTGACCACACCGTCCTTGTCGCCACCCAGCATGGCATGCAGGCCTTGGCCGTCCAGCATGTACAACACGCCTAACTTCTGGTCTTTCGGCTCGTACAGGCTGCCGGCCCAAAATCGGCCTTGGGCATCGCACTTGCCGTCGTTGAAGCGTTGCTTGCCCGTGTCATACGGCGCAGCCGCCAGCAGCTGCAAGGGGCCACCCCACTCGCGTGCCAGATAAATGCCATCGCGCAGCGCCATGACCAAGCCGCCACCTTGCACGGGGGCGATGCAGCCCGGCTCCTGGGTCAAAGGCCAATAGTCGACCGGTCCTTGAGCCTGCAGGCCTTGCACCCCCACGCGGCCAATACGCCGGCCGGGGATGTCCACCCAATACAAGCGCTCTTCTTGCGGGTGCCAAAAAGGCGATTCGCCCAAGCCATCGGGTTCGGTGGTCAGGGCGGTCCAGTGGGGTATCAACAAGGCAGGTGCGGGCATGCAATCCATTGTGCCCGAGGCCGTGAGACCCAGCGCCGCGTCAGCGGGCACGTACCCCGATCAATCCTCAGGCCCTAGCAGCCAAAACCTCACCTCCCAAAGAAACAGCCCGCAGGGCCGAAGCACTGCGGGCTGATGAGGGGGTGGCTTTCGCCACCGCTTGCAATGAAATTTGCAGTGACCGGCTTTTAGCCGTGGTAGGCCGACTCACCGTGTGAGGAGATGTCCAGACCTTCGCGCTCTTCTTCTTCCGTGACACGCAGACCCACCAACATGTCCACGATCTTGAAAGCCACATAAGCGACGATGGCAGACCAAACCATGGTGATGACCACGCCCTCGGCCTGGACAAACAACTGGCTGGCAATCGAGTAATCGCCGCCCTTGATGCCGCCCAACGAAGCCGCCGAGAACACGCCGGTCAGCAAGGCACCCACGATACCGCCTACGCCGTGCACACCGAACACGTCCAGCGAATCGTCTGCGCCCAGCATCTTCTTCAGACCCGTCACGCCCCACAGGCACAGGAAGCCAGAGACGAGGCCGATGATGATGGCGCCCATGACACCCACCGTACCGCAAGCGGGGGTGATGGCGACCAAGCCAGCCACGGCACCCGAAGCTGCACCCAGCATGGAGGCTTTGCCTTTGGTCAGGGTCTCGCCGACGCACCAGGCCAGCACCGCAGCCGCAGTGGCCATCAAGGTGTTGATGAAGGCCAGGGTGGTGCCACCGTTGGCTTCCAGGTTAGAGCCCGCGTTGAAACCGAACCAACCCACCCACAGCAAGGAAGCACCCACCATGGTCAAGGTCAGGCTGTGCGGGGCCATCGATTCACGGCCGTAACCCAAACGCTTGCCAATCACATAAGCACCCACCAAACCAGCCATGGCCGCGTTGATGTGCACCACCGTGCCGCCAGCGAAGTCCAAAGCACCCTTGTCAAACAGGTAACCACCAGCACCCCAAACCATGTGTGCAATGGGCAGGTAGCTGAAAGTGAACCAGATGGTGCAGAACAACAACACGGCTGCGAACTTGATGCGCTCGGCAAAAGAGCCGACGATCAGCGCGCAGGTGATGCCCGCAAAGGTGCACTGGAAAGCGATGAAGATGAACTCGGGGATCATCACGCCAGGCGTGAAGGTCGCTGCCAATGAGTCGGGTGTGACGCCTTTGAGGAACAACTTGTCAAAGTTGCCATAGATCAGGCCCTCGCCGCCAAACGCCAGGCTGTAGCCGTAAACGGCCCACAACACCGAGATCAGCGAGAACACCACCATGACCTGCATCAGTACCGACAGCATGTTCTTGCTGCGCACCAAGCCGCCGTAAAACAGCGCCAGGCCCGGAATGACCATCATGATGACCAACACGGTGGAGATCATCATCCAGGTGACGTCGCCCTTGTCGACGGTTTCCTTGATGGCGGCCGCGGCCGCTTCGGCTGCAGGTGCGGCATCGGCCGAAGCCGGCGCAGTCACGGCTGCAGGGGTATCGGTGGCAGCTGGGGTCTGGGCCAGCGCCAGCGTGCCCGAAGCCAACAAACTCAGGCCCAAGGCCAGTGAGACAAACAGTTTTTTCATATGCAACTCTCTTTCTGATCCATCAAAGGGCTTCGCCGCCGGTTTCACCGGTGCGGATGCGAACCACTTGTTCGAGGTCGTACACGAAGATCTTGCCGTCGCCGATCTTGCCGGTGCGGGCACCGGATTCGATGGCTTCGATCACGCGCTCGACCAGGTCCTCCGAAACAGCGGCTTCGATCTTCACTTTGGGCAAAAAGTCGACCACGTATTCCGCGCCACGGTACAGCTCGGTATGGCCCTTTTGACGGCCGAAGCCTTTGACTTCGGTCACGGTGATGCCCTGCACGCCGATGCCCGAAAGTGCTTCACGCACCTCGTCCAGCTTGAAGGGTTTGATGATGGCGGTCACCAGTTTCATGATGGCTCCTTGGATTGAATGAGGTTAGGTCCAGCTCACATGGCTTTGGACAGGGACAAAACCACGCGGTTGTCGTTGGCAAAGCCGTAAGCCGCCTTCTTGGTCGCACCCACATAGGCACCGCCCAAGCTGTAACCGTCGCCCAGGTCATAAGACAGGCCCAGGCTGTAGTCAGAAAAATCAGTGCCTGACTTGAAGTTCGTCATGCCCACGGCGGCTTTGAGCGTCAGACCGGTGGTCAGTTCGGTGGCGTAACCAACGTTGAAGTAAGAAGCCTTGGAGCCACCGAAGTACTGGCTCGACACAGTCTGTGAATATTTGGCCGAGAAGGGGCCATAGCTCAAGCCGCCATAAACCTCGGTGGTGTTGGCTGCCGAAGCACCTGGGTAGGCATACACCAGCACGCCCACGTCATAACCCAAGCCCGGGCTCAGTTCACCCTTGTAGCCGCCGTAAACATCCATCTCCAGCGAGTTGCCAGACAGCCAGTTCACGCTGGAGTTCCAGTTACCCACATACAAACCATTGCCAAAGGCGTAGTCAAAACCACCCTGCAAAGCGGGCTTGAAATCAGCCGATTTGGAAGCGTCCTGATCCTGTCCCCGGAACTTGTAGTTGGTGGTCAGGGAAATGTTGCTCGACAGTTGGGCGCTGGCGACAAAAGGCAAAACAGCGAACAGGGAAACCAACAAAGATTTTTGAGTAACGAATTTCATGAAGAACTCCAAAAGTAAATAAAGGACATAGTCTTTAAGCAGGGACCGTGCCAAGCTGTTGGCCACACCCCTGCATAGGCATTGAGGGACGTTTTTCCCTCTGAACGGGCACCCCCGGCATTCCACTCCGTTCGCTGGACATGCACTGTGGGCCAGCACACCCAGTGCGCACCAATTTGAGGCATTGGCGACTTTCGGGTCTCAGTTTGGTGCGCGAACACGCATGGCCAGGCCCAGATGCACGCCTTGACACCTTTGCGGTGCACGCACGGACCCACGCCCGTCTGAGTGCGTGAGCGGCGTGCTTGACAGACCCACAACACTCACCCAAAACAGCAGCCCTCCTCTACACTGGTGCCCATAAAAAAGAGGGAGGACGAGACATGGCACTGGCCACCATCCACAGCCGCGCCCTGGTGGGCCTGACCGCTCCGGCCGTCATGGTCGAGGTGCATCTGGCCAATGGCCTGCCCAGCTTCACGCTGGTGGGGCTGGCCGATGTCGAAGTCAAGGAAGCCCGCGAGCGCGTGCGCTCGGCCCTGCAAAACAGCGGGCTGGACTTTCCGCACAACCAGCGCATCACCGTGAACTTGGCCCCGGCCGATTTGCCCAAGGATTCAGGACGGCTGGACTTGCCGATTGCGCTGGGCATCTTGGCGGCCAGCGGCCAGATCGATGCCAGCAAGCTGGCGGGTCACGAGTTCGCGGGCGAGCTGTCACTGTCAGGCGAATTGCGCCCGGTGCGCGGCGCCTTGGCCATGAGCCTGGTGCTTCGCCAGCAGCATGTGCGCACCCGGCTGGTGTTGCCACCGGGCAGCGCCGAGGAGGCGGCCCTGGTGCCCGATGCCGAAGTTTTTCGTGCCCAGCACCTGCTGGATGTGGTGCAGCAGTTTTTACCGCCCTCCAGCGAGGCCCCGCCCGAGCCCACCGACGGCTGGGCCCGCATGGCCGCCACCACGCCCAGCGCACCACCGCGCTACGCCGACTTGGCCGACGTGAAAGGCCAAGCGGGCGTCAAGCGCGTGCTGGAGATCGCCGCCGCCGGTGGGCATTCGCTTTTGATGGTCGGCCCGCCAGGCTCGGGCAAGTCGATGCTGGCGCAGCGCTTTGCGGGTTTGCTCCCGCCCATGTCGATTGAGGACGCGCTGGAATCGGCAGCTGTGGCCAGCCTGGCCGGACGCTTTGATCTGAGCCAATGGGCACAGCGCCCCACAGGCCAGCCCCACCACTCGGCCAGTGCGGTGGCTTTGGTGGGCGGCGGCTCGCCCCCGCGCCCCGGCGAAATTTCGCTGGCGCACCACGGCGTGCTGTTTCTGGACGAACTGCCGGAGTTCCCGCGTGCGGCGCTCGAAGCCCTGCGCGAACCGCTGGAGACGGGCAGCATCACCATCGCCCGGGCCGCACGGCGGGCCGAATTTCCGGCGCGCTTCCAACTGATCGCGGCCATGAACCCCTGCCCCTGCGGCTATTTGGGGAGCAGCACTCGGGCCTGCCGCTGCTCACCCGATCAGGTCAGCCGCTACCAAGGCAAGCTCAGCGGCCCCTTGCTCGACCGCATCGACCTGCACATCGAAGTGCCCAGTCTGGGTGCGCAAGACCTGCTGAACGCCCCACCCGGCGAAAGCACAGCGGCCATCGCCACCCGCAGCGGGGCCGCCCGTGAACGCGCGCTGGCACGCCAAGGCTGCACCAACGCCGCCCTGCAAGGCCAGGCCATCGACCAAGAATCGCGGCTGGAGGACAGCGCTACTGCCTTGCTGCAAAAAGCCGCCACCAAACTCGGCTGGAGCGGGCGCAGTGTGCACCGCAGCCTCAAAGTCGCCCGCACCATCGCCGACCTGGCAGGCAGTGACACGATCGCTTCGGTGCATGTGGCCGAGGCCCTGCAGTACCGGCGGGTGTTACAGGGGCAGTGAGCACTGGGCTCCTTTTTTCGTCCTAGCGAAGCAAGAAGCGACCAATGGACTGCCGCGCTGCGCTCGCAGTGACGGAGGGGAGCCGTCATCGCGAGGAACGAAGCGATCCATGCATCACTGCATCAACGACCCCGGATAATCGGCGCATGCCCGCCACACGCCAGATGCCTCCTCATCCCACAGCACTGGGACCCTTCAGCGTCTGGCTGTCCCTGCCTCAGCTGATCACCTGGGGCAGCGTTTTCTACACTTTTTCCTTGCTCATGGTGCCTCTGGAGGCCGAGCTGGGCATGGGGCGGGCTGAGTCTTCGCTCGCGTTCAGCCTGGCGCTGCTGGCCGAAGGGCTGATGGCTTACTGGGTGGGTCGCTGGATCGATGCCGGACACGAGCGACGGGTGATGACGCTGGGCTCGGTGTGGGTGGGCTTGGGGCTGCTGGGGCACAGCTTTGTGACTTCGGTGGCGGGCTTTTATGCCGCCTGGATCTGGCTGGGCCTGGGCATGGCGGCCACGCTGTACAACCCGGCGTTTGCGGTGGTCACACGGCGCTTTGCCCAAGACTTTCGCCGCGCCATCATCACACTCACGTTTTTGGGCGGGCTGGCCAGCACGGTGTTCATTCCGCTGTTTGCCTGGTGGATGGCGTTGTGGGGCTGGCGGCAAGCCTTGTGGGCTTTGGCTGCGCTGCAGCTGCTGGTGTGCGCGCCTTTGCACGGCTGGTTGTTGCACGGGGCGCCGCGCCCCCACACCAGCCACACCAGCCACACCGACCGCACGCAGCCCCAACACGCCGAGACGCAGAACCCCGCCGTAACCGTGCGCGAGCACCTGCACCATGCGCCGTTTTGGTTGCTGGCCTTGTTCATGGTGCTGACCATGTCGGTGACTTCAGCCCTGCCCGCGCACATGATCGCCTTGCTGCAGGAATCTGGGCTGTCCCCCGCTTGGGTGCTGGCCATTCCAGCGGCCATTGGGGTGATTCAGGTGCTGGGGCGCTGGGTGCTGTTTGTGTTTGAGCGTTATTGGGATGTGCACGCTGCCAACCGCTGGATTCCGACCCTCATCCCGGCGGGGATCGTGGCCTTGCTGATCGGTGGGCTGAGCCCTGTGGCCTCGCTGGTGTTTGTGGTGCTTTACGGCCTAGGCAATGGCATGAACACCATCGTCAAAGGCACGGCCATGGCGCAGTACGTGAGCCGCGCGCATGTAGGCCAACTCAATGGTTTGCTGGGTTTGCCGATTGCGCTGGCCCGCGCTGCGGCACCCCTGATCCTGGGTTTGCTCTGGTCTCCGCAGCACGGTTACACCCTGGCGCTGTGGTGGCTGCTGGCGGCCAGTTTGCTGGGCACTGGGGCGCTGTGGGCGGCACAACGCTTCGCCCTTCAAGCCACACGCTGAGCCGAGTTCTTCGCGTCTTTATATCTGCACTGGCATATATAACCAACAAAAAAATCGTTCCCATGTCTGAAGCGGCTGGCCAAAATCGCGCCATCTTCTGTTCATCACCTTCTGGAACGACCCTCATGAAACGCATCTCTGCCCTGGTTCTGGCCTTGTCGGCCACAGCTTTTTCTTTGCCCGCTTTGGCCGCCCAGCCCCTGCTCAGCCCTGCCGAGCTGCAAGCCAAACTGTCCGATGCCAACGTGCGCGTGATCGACATCCGCGACCCCAAGTCATACGCCGCCAACCACATCCCCGGCGCCCTCAATGCGCCTTATGGCACTTGGCGCGGCCCGGCCAACAACCCTGGCGAGTTGCCTGCCCTGCCCAAGCTGACCACCTTGGTACAAAGCCTGGGCCTGACCCCCAGCACGCACGCGGTGATTGTGTCCAGCGGTGCGGATGCCACCGACTTTGGGGCTTCGGCTCGGGTTTACTGGACGCTCAAGGTTTTGGGTCTGAAAGAGCTGTCGGTGCTCAACGGCGGCGTCAAGGGCTGGACCACAGCTGGTTTGCCACAAAACAACCAGGCCGTGAAAGTCGCGGCCAGCAGCTTCCAGCCACAAATCGACCCCAGTCTGGTCGCCACCAAAGAAGAGCTGGTGGCCCGTGTGAAAGCCGGTGACGCTGCCTTGATCGACGCACGCCCGGCCGAATTCTTCAAAGGTGACACCCGCCATGTGGCCGCCAGCGTGCCCGGCACCTTGCAAGGCGCGGTGAACGTGGAGCACTACAAATGGTTTGCGCCCGGCACATCCACTTTTGTGAGCACCGATCAGGCCCAAAAAGTGGCAGCCGCCAGCCCGATCGACCCGGACAAAGAAACCGTGTCGTTTTGCAACACCGGCCACTGGGCCGCGACCAACTGGTTTGCCATGTCCGAAGTGCTGGGCCAGAAAAACGTGAAGCTCTATGCGGGCTCCATGGTGGAGTGGTCCAAAGACGCCAGCGGCCTGCCCATGGCCAACGTGCCCAGCCGCCCCAAGCAGCTCCTGATCGACGCCAAGTTCTGGGCCGAGAAAACCTTCAAATAAGCACAGGTCATGAAACGCCTTCCTTTGGCGGCCTTGCTGGCCGCCTTTTTCATCTTTTTGGCACTGTCCGTGTCCATCCGCCAAGCCGTGCTGATGCTGGTGGGCGTGGGCATGGGCGCGGCTTTGGCCGCCGCCCGCTTTGGTTTCACCACCGGCTGGCGTCAGCTCATTGAGCAACGCAACCCACAAGGCGTCACCGGCCAGGTGCTGCTGCTGGCCTTGGCCAGTTTGGCGGCCCTGCCGCTGCTGGGCCAGTTCTCTGAACTGCACGCCGCCTTGGGCCCCCCCAGCGTGAGCCTGCTGGTGGGCGCCTTTGTGTTCGGGCTGACCATGCAAATTGCCGACGGCTGCGGCTCGGGCAGTTTGTACAAGGCGGGCCTGGGCGTGCCGCTGAACATGGGCATCTTGCCGCTGTTCGCCTTGGGCAGTTTTTTAGGCTCGGTGCACCTGGACAGCTGGTTGTCACTGGGCCAAACGGCCCCGGTCAGTTTTTCTGCCGAATACGGCACGGGCGGCGCTTTGGCCTTGACGCTGGCCCTGCTGGCCGCCGTGTTGGTGGCCGTTCGCCTGTGGGTGGGCGCAGGCCAAAGCTGGTTCGACAAACGCTGGGTCTGGGGCGCGGTGGCGCTCGCCGTTTTGGCCACATTGAATTTGTTGCTGGCTGGGCAGCCTTGGGGCGTGGTGTACGGCTTTGGCCTGTGGGCGGCCAAGATCTCGGTGGCGCTGGGCGCTTTTGACCCCACAGCCAACGCGTTTTGGGGCCAGGCGGGCAACGCGCAGCGCCTGACGCAAACCGTGTTCATGGACGTGACCACCATCACCAACATCGGCATTCTGGGCGGTGCGCTGTGGGTCTCCGCCAAGGCCCCGGCCAGCAACAAGCCCCTGACCACGCAGCAATGGATCATTGGCCTGGTGGCCGGTTTCGTCATGGGTTACAGCTCGCGCCTGGCCTTTGGGTGCAACATCGGCGCCATGTTGAGCGGCATCTCCACCGGCAGCTTGCACGGCTGGCTTTGGGTACCTCTGGCCTTTGCGGGCACGCTCATTGGCGTGCGCGTGCGCCGCCACTACCAGTTCTGATGGAGGCCACATGAACACGACGCACCAACTGCAAGCGGTTTTCTGGCTGACGCTGGCCGCTTTTTTGGCCTGGGACTTTCAGGCCTCCGACCCGGTGGACCTGCGCAATGAACCACCCCTGATCGCTGCAGGCTCCGGCCAGGCCAGCAGCGGGGGGCATTGCTCGATGGCGAAGTGACCGAGCCCCATCATTGGCAACGCCTTCACACCTGAACTTGCCGCAAATGCAATCGCGCAGCGGCTTTGACGGCTTCGGTCAAGCGCTGGGCTGAGGGGGCCTCTCGGGCCCAGTGCTGCCAGTACAGGGCCACATCCACCGTGGCACCGGGCAGCAGCTCCTGCAGGGTTTGCGCAGGGTCCGCCTGCAGCGCAGCGCGTTGCGCCAAGTGCTGCTCGGGCACCATGCCCCAGCCCAAGCCCAATTCGATGGCGGTCTCGAAGGCCTCGACCGCCGGGGCGAAGTGGCGTGGGTAGTGGGGTTGCTGCAGGCCAAAGTGCTGGGCCAAAAATGCGTCTTGCAAGGCGTCCTTGCGGTTGAAGATGACCGCCGGCTGGGCCAACATTTTGTGCAGTGACACCGCGCCGCTGGGCGTTTGGGAGCGCTTGACCACCGCAGGCGTGGCCACACAGCAATAGCGCATGATGCCCAGCGGCTCGGCCACGCAGCCGCGCATGGGCTCGGCCAAGGTGCTCACACAACCGATCACGTCGCCGCTTTTGAGGGCGTCGTGCGTGTGGTCTTGGTCGTCGATCAGGATTTCGAGCAACAAATGGTGCTTCAGCAGCAAAGGGGCCACACCGGGCAAAAACCAGCTGGCCACCGAGTCGGCGTTGACGGCCACGCTCAGCGATTGCCAGCGCTGGGCCTTGCGCGGACCGCTTGGGGCAGACGTGCCTTGCAGGCCGCCCAGCAAGTCGGCCTCCATCATGCGCACTTGTTTGACATGGGCCAGCAAGCTCTGCCCAGCCGGGGTGGCCCGCACCTGCTTGCCCCGCACCAGCAGTCGCTGGCCGAGGGTGTCTTCCAACGCCTTGATGCGCAAGGACACGGCCGCCAAAGTGAGCGACAGCGCCTGGGCCGCCGCACCAAAACTGCCGTGCTCGACCACGGCGGCCAGGGCTTCGAGTTGACGGGCGTCCAGCATGATTGAATTAAATATTTATTGAGTGATATGAGTTTAATTCAACTTGGTTTAAATCAAGGCGCTTGACGCGCACACTCGTGGCCATTCACCGGCAGCCTCATCAAGCTGCCCCAGCATCACACCGCCTCTAAGGCGCCCGGAGATTCCCATGGTTCTGAGCATTCCCACTTTCACCGCCGGCATGGTGCTGAGCATCTCGCTGATCATGGCCATTGGCCCACAAAACGCGCATGTGCTGCGCATGGGTCTGCAGCGCCAGCACCTGTGGCTGACGGTGACCGTCTGCGCCGTGGCCGATGTGGCGCTGATTGGCCTGGGCGTGCTGGGTCTGGCACAGCTGGGGGGGCTGAGCGACAAACTGCACGGCGCACTGGTGGGTGCTGGCATGCTGTTTTTGGCGGTCTATGGCTGGCAAGCTTTTCAGCGGTTTTTGCAGCCCCGTGTTTTGTCATTGGATCTGCCTTCCGGCGACACCTCCTGCGCATCGGTGAACACCGCGGCCAGCCCCCGGCCAGAACCCGTCACGCGTCGGCAAGCCGTGCTGTCGGCGCTGGCGTTTTCCTGGCTCAACCCACACGCGTGGCTGGACACGGCCGTGCTGATCGGCACCGCCTCGCTGGCCTATGGGCAAGGCAGCACGATCTTCGGTCTGGGCGCAGCGGCGGGCTCTTTGCTCTGGTTTTTGGTGTTGGGCACAGCCGCCTTCTGGCTCGGCCGTCGCCTGCATTCCCTGCACATCTGGCGTGCACTCGACGGCGCCGTGGCGCTGATGATGTGGGGCACAGCGCTGTGGCTGGGGTTCAGTCTGGTTTGAGCGCGACCGATTTGAGGGTGCATCAACATTTCCTCATCGCCGCTCTGTACCATCTCGCCCCATGACCCGCAAAAAACCTTCTGCCCTCAGCCTCGCACTGCCCGAAGTCAATTTCTCCGAAGACGGTGAGATCCGTTATCTGCACCTGGGCACCGAATGGATTCAGGGCTCGATGTTTCTAGACCGCCCATTTGACATTGAGCTGGAATATGTCCAGCGCATGTTCGGCTGGCTGCTGTTTTTTCCGCATGCCGAAGTCAAGGGCGCTCACGCCATGCAACTGGGGCTGGGTGCAGGCACCATCACCAAGTTTTGCTACAAGAAACTCAAAATGACCTGCACGGCTGTGGAGTTGAATCCGGGCGTGTTGCACGCTTGCCGGGGTTGGTTTCGCCTGCCGCCCGATGACGAGCGTTTGCGCGTGGTGTTGGCCGATGCGTCGCTGGAAATTCAAAAGGACGAATGGCGTGGCACTGTGGATGCGCTGCAAGTAGACCTCTACGATGAAGAGGCTGCAGCCCCGGTGCTCGACACACCCGACTTTTACCGACATTGCCGCGAACTCCTCAGCCCGCAAGGCTGCATGACAGTGAACCTGTTTGGCCGCTCGTCGAGTTACGCCGAGAGTGTGGAGAAAATCTGCGCGGCCTTTGGCGAAGACGCCGTGTGGGAGTTCAAACCCACCCGCGAAGGCAATGCCATCGTGCTGGCGCAACGCACGCCGCATCGGCCATCGCGCGATGCGATGCTGCAAGCGGCCAGTGCCATCGAAGAAAAATGGGGCCTGCCCGCACCGAAATGGCTCAAGGTCTTCAAGCCGCTGACCAAATGAGTGCATTCGCGGGGAATCACTCACAACAGTGTGCGCGTCAGGGTTAACCATGGGGTCGTCACCCCGGGGACATAGGTGTAACCCACATCCTTGAAGTCGTCAGTTTCACGCAGAATCACCTCAACTCAAAACAGAGGAGATATCGCGTGAATATCAAGAGTCAGAAAGACTTTTTCGCAGGCCTGTTGTATGCGGTCGTGGGTGGCGCCTTCGCCATTGGTGCCACCAACTACAACATTGGCACGGGTGCCCGCATGGGCCCAGGTTACTTTCCACTGATGCTAGGCGTTTTGCTCGGTCTCATTGGCTTGTACATCATGTTCAAGTCCCTGGTGATGGAAACCGCCGATGGCGACAAGATCGGCAAGTGGGCCTGGAAGCCCTTATTTTTCATCATTGCCGGCAACTTGCTGTTTGGCGTGCTGCTCAGCGGCTTGCCAAGATTTGGCATCCCTGGCATGGGTCTGATTGTGGCCATCTACGGCGTGACGATTGTGGTCAGCAAGGCGGGCGGTGAAGCCAACATCAAGGAATCTCTGATCTTGGCCACCATTTTGTCGACCATCAGCTATTTGGGCTTCATCAAACTGCTCAACCTGCAGTTCCCGGTCTGGCCATCTTTCATCACAGGTTGAGGAGAAAACATCCATGGAACTTTTTGACAACCTGGCGCTTGGTTTTGGGGTGGCCTTCACCTTCCAGAACCTGATTTATGCGTTCATTGGCTGCCTCTTGGGCACGCTGATTGGTGTGTTGCCTGGCGTGGGCCCTGTGGCCACCATTGCCATGCTGCTGCCCGCCACTTACTCACTGCCTCCTGTGGCGGCGCTGATCATGTTGGCCGGTATCTACTACGGCGCGCAATACGGTGGCTCCACCACGGCCATTTTGGTCAACCTGCCGGGCGAAGCCTCGTCGGTGGTGACCATGATTGACGGCTACCAAATGGCCCGCAAAGGCCGTGCTGGCCCCGCTTTGGCGGCGGCTGGTATCGGCTCTTTCTTTGCCGGTTGCGTGGGCACCTTGGTGTTGGCCGGTTTTGCGGTGCCGCTGACCGAAGTGGCTTTCAAGTTCGGCCCGGCCGAATACTTCTCGCTCATGGTGCTGGGCCTGATCGGTGCGGTGGTGCTGGCTTCGGGCTCGCTCATCAAGGCCGTGGGCATGATCATCTTGGGTCTGTTGTTGGGCCTCATTGGCACTGACGTGAACTCCGGTGTGGCCCGCTACAGCTTTGACATCCCTGAGTTGACCGATGGTCTGGGCTTCATCGTGATTGCGATGGGTGTGTTCGGTTACGGCGAGATCATCTCCAACCTGGCCAAGCCTGACGAAGAGCGCGAAGTGTTCGCCAAAAAGGTCGATGGCTTGATGCCCACCAAAGAAGACTTCAAGAACATGATACCGGCCATTTTGCGCGGCACGGCCTTGGGTGCGGCCTTGGGCATTTTGCCTGGGGGTGGTGCCACTTTGTCGGCTTTTGCGGCTTACACCATCGAGAAGAAAACCAAACTCAAGCCCGGTGAAGTGCCATTCGGCCAAGGCAACATCCGTGGTGTGGCAGCGCCAGAGTCGGCCAACAATGCCGGCTCGCAAACCTCCTTCATTCCGTTGCTCACACTGGGCATTCCACCCAACGCCGTGATGGCCTTGATGGTGGGTGCCATGACCATCCACAACATCCAGCCTGGCCCCCAGGTGATGACCAGCAACCCCGAGCTGTTCTGGGGTCTGATCGCCTCGATGTGGATCGGCAACGCCATGCTGATCATCTTGAACCTGCCGCTGATTGGCATCTGGATCAAGTTCCTGACTGTGCCTTACCGTTGGTTGTTCCCGGCCATTGTGTTGTTCTGCGCCATTGGCGTGTACTCGACCAACAACAACACCTGGGACATCTGGATGGTGGGCTTGTTCGGCGTTGTGGGTTATGTGTTCATCAAATTGGGCATGGAGCCTGCCCCCTTGCTGCTGGGCTTGATTCTGGGCCCGATGATGGAAGAAAACTTGCGCCGCGCCATGCTGCTCTCGCGTGGTGACTGGAGCGTGTTCGTCACGCGCCCCCTGTCGGCCACCTTGCTGGCCATGGCGGTGCTGCTTTTGATCATCGTGGCCTTGCCATCCATCAAGTCCAAACGCGAAGAGGCCTTCGTCGAAGAGTGACGAGGCATTGATGCCCCCAAAGACAACGGCCTCCTCGGAGGCCGTTGTCTTTGGGGGCGCTTGCGCTTGTGCCTACCGTGGTCTTGTCACTTGGGTGCAGCAGCGGCGCATGCCCTCTGAGACAATCATTTTGATTTTGCGGCCGAGTTCGGCAGAGGAACATCACCATGAAAAATCGACACCTCTTGCGTGGCCTGTGCGACGCCACCTTGGCTTTGGCCAGCCTGGGCTTGGTCCATGCGCAGAGCTACCCCAGCAAAGCTGGTGCGCCTGATCGTGCCGTTCCCGGCAGGTGGCGCGACCGATTTTTTCACCCGCATCAACACCGCGGCCAACCAAGTGCTCAAAGACCCTGAAGTGATGGAAAAACTGCTGCGCTTTGGCATTGAGCCAGTCGGCGGCACGCCTGCCCAATTCACCACCACGCTGGCCAGCGAATCGGCCAAGTGGAAAAAGATCATCACCGAGCGCAAGATCACCCTGGAATAACATGAACTTCGATTACCAATTCCCCTACACCAGCACCCGATTGCCACTGTTTGCACGCAATGTGGTCTCCACCTCGCACCCCTTGGCTGCGCAAGCGGGCTTGCGCATGATGCTCAAAGGCGGCAACGCGGTCGACGCCGCCATTGCCGCCGCCGCCGTGATCACCCTGACCGAGCCGGTGAGCTGCGGTTTGGGGTCGGACGCATTCGCCATTTTGTGGGACGGCAAAGCGCTGCACGGTCTGAACTCGTCTGGCCCCGCGCCCGCCACCTGGACGCCCGAGTACTTCCACCGCAAATACGGCGCCGAGACCAAAACACCACCCAAGCGCGGCTTTGACTCGGTCACCGTGCCGGGTGCCGTGGCCGGCTGGGTCGCTTTGAGCGACCGTTTTGGCAAGCTGCCTTTTGCCGATTTGATGGAGCCCGCCATTGAGGTGGCTGAGCGCGGTTATTTGATCCCCGTGGTGGTGCAGCAAAAGTGGGCCGCTGCCACTCCCGAGTTGCAGTCGCAGCCCGGCTTTGCGCAAAGCTTTTTGCCCTGGGGCCGTGCGCCGCAGGTGGGCGAGTTGTTCCAGTTCAAAAATGCGGCGCGGGGCCTGAGGGCCATCGCGGCCACCAAGGGCCAAGCGCTGTATGGCGGCGAGATCGCCGAAGCCATTGAAAAGTTTGCCAAGGACAACGGCGGCAGCATCACCGCCAAAGACCTGGCCGACTTCAAGCCCGAGTGGGTCAAGCCCATGGCGCAAGACTACCGGGGCTACACCCTGCACGAGATCCCGCCCAACGGCCAAGGCATCGCCGCGCTGATCGCATTGGGCATCTTGTCCAACTTCGACATGGCCAGCCACAAGGTGGACAGTGCCGACTCGCAGCACCTGCAGATCGAGGCGATGAAACTCGCCTTTGCCGACACGTACCGCTATGTGGCCGACCCGCGTTTCATGGAGCTGCCGCCCGAGCAAATGCTGGACCCGGCCTACCTGGCCAGCCGCGCCAAACTCATCGACATGAAAAAGGCGCAAGACTTCAAGGCGGGCAATCCGGTCAAGGGCGGCACGATTTACCTCACGGCCGCCGACGAAAACGGCATGATGATCAGCTTCATCCAGAGCAACTACATGGGCTTTGGCTCGGGCGTGGTCGAACCCACTTACGGCATCAGCTTGCAAAACCGGGGTCATGGTTTCAGCACCGACCTGCAGGGCCAAAACCCCGCCAACTTGGTGTTGCCGGGCAAGCGCCCCTTCCAGACCATCATCCCGGCCTTTGTCACCAAAGACGGCCAGCCCGTCATGAGCTACGGCGTGATGGGCGGCAACATGCAGCCCCAAGGCCACATGCAAACCCTGGTGCGCATGCTGGACTACGGCCAAAACCCGCAAGCGGCGTGTGATGCACCGCGCTGGCGCTACAACTCGGGCCTGAACATCAACGTCGAAGCCACGATGAATGGCGCCACGGTGCAAGAGCTGATCGCTCGCGGCCACCAGCTCGACATCATCAGCGACTCTTACCAGGACTTTGGTGCTGGCCAGTTCATCTGGCGCATGGGTGACCCGGCCGTACAGGGCTACCAAGTCGCCAGTGACCCGCGCCGCGACGGTCAAGCTGTGGGCTTTTGATGGTGCCCAGCCCCACGCCGCACCTGACGGCGGGTCTGTTGCTGGCGGCTGCCGGCTCCATGGCTTTCAGTGGCAAGGCCATCATCGTCAAGCTGGCCTACCGGCACGGCGTGGATGCGGTCACCCTGGTCATGTGGCGCATGCTGCTGGCCCTGCCTTTGTTTGTGCTCATGGCTTGGTGGGCCGGGCGGGGTAAAGCGCCCCTGACCCGGCGTGACTGGTTGGGCGTGCTGGGTCTCGGTTTTTGTGGCTACTACCTGTCGAGCTTTCTGGATTTTTGGGGCCTGGAGTTCATCAGCGCTTCTTTGGAGCGCCTGATCCTCTACCTCAACCCCACGCTGGTGCTGTTGCTGGGCTGGTTTTTGTTCAAAAAACGCATCACCCAGCGCCAGGGCGTGGCCATGGCCATCAGTTACTCAGGCGTGTTGCTGGTGTTTGGGCACGAGCTGGGGCTGGCCGGGCCGCACGCGGCTTGGGGCGCTTTGCTGGTGTTTTTGAGCGCGACCACTTATGCCATTTATTTGACCTACAGCGGTCAGCTCGTGCAGCGCTTAGGCTCTTTGCGTCTGGCAGGTCTGGCCACCTCGGTCGCTTGCGGTTTTTGTCTGCTGCAGTTTGTGCTGCTCAGGCCCTTGGCCACGGCGGTGGTGCCCGAGCCCGTGATGTGGCTGTCGCTGCTGAACGCCACTGCCTGCACCGTGCTGCCCGTCCTTTTGGTCATGATGGCTATTGAGCGCATTGGGCCAAGCCTGACTGCGCAAACGGGCATGATCGGCCCCATGTTCACCCTGCTCATGGGCGTGTGGATTTTGGACGAGCCGTTCAACATGTGGATCATCGCCGGGACCGTGCTGGTCTTGAGCGGTGTGTTTTGGGTCACGCGGCCGGTGAGCCGCACAACATCAACTTCAGGAGATTGACATGGACTTGGGCATTGCAGGCAAGTGGGCTTTGGTGGGTGGCGCAAGCAAAGGCTTGGGCTGGGGTTGTGCACGGGCCTTGGCCCTGGAAGGCGTGAACGTCGTCATGGTGGCCCGCGGCGCCGAGGTGCTGAACAAAGCCGTGGAAGACTTGCGTGCCGAGACAGGCGGCAAGGTGCAGTTGATCGCTGTCGCGGAGGACATCACCACCGAAGCCGGACGCGAAGCCATCTGGAACGTGGCAGGCGGCCCCGGCAAAGACTACGACATCGTGGTCACCAACGCAGGCGGCCCGCCGCCCGGCGACTTCCGCGACTGGGACCGCGAGGCCTGGCTCAAGGCCATCGACGGCAACATGCTCACCCCCATCGAACTCATCAAAGCCACCGTGGACCGCATGGCCGCACGCGGCTTTGGCCGCATCGTCAACATCACCTCCAGCGCCGTGAAGGCGCCCATCGATGTGCTCGGCCTGTCCAACGGCGCACGCAGCGGCCTCACGGGCTTTGTGGCGGGGGCTTCGCGCAGCGCCATCGCGGCCAAAGGCGTGACCATCAACAACCTGCTGCCCGGCAAATTTGACACCGACCGCATCCGCGCCACGCTGCCCGCCATGGCGCAAAAGCAAGGCAAAACAGTGGAAGAGCTGCGCGTGATCCAGCAAGCCCAAATCCCGGCCGGGCGCTACGGCAACCCCCAAGAGTTCGGCGCGATCTGCGCCTTCTTGTGCAGCCAGCATGCGGCTTACATGACGGGCCAAAACGTGTTGGCCGATGGTGGGTCTTACGCAGGGACGTTTTGATAACGTTCAGTAGGCTGCAATGAAAAGCAGCCTTCGAAACGCTCATTCCAAGAGTTGTCGCCAAATTAGGCCGCATCGCCTGATTGATCTCGCAAGTGCCAGGGGATACAGACTTCAGGCATCACCAGGCCCTCCGCAGGCGCCTTGGCGACGAAACTGGATCACCTGGGACCCTTTGAATTCTGATCGGCAGTATTCTTGATAACCGGCCTTTTGAGCAACTCGAATGGATGCGGCGTTCCCTGGGTCAATGATGCACGCCGTCGTTTTGGCTCCGAACTTTTCATCCATCCATGCAAGCGCAGCGTTCACAGCTTCAGTGGCCATGCCGCGCCCATGCGCTTCGGTTGAGAACACCCAACCACCTTCCGGCAGACCCTCCAGGGGAGGGCTTATGTTTCGCTCCCAGTTCGCAAAGCCAACGTCACCGATGAGCTGTGCACCGTCCTTCCTTTGCACGGCCCAGTAGCCAAAGCCAAGCAACTCCCAGTGCCCGGCATAACGAAGAAGCCGCGCCCAGCAATCCTCCCGCGTTGAAGGCTGCCCGCTAATGAAACGAGCGACTACGGGATCACCCCACATGGCTGCCAATGCAGGAAAGTCACCCAGACGATGCGCACGCAAAATCAGCCGTTCGGTTTCAATCGTGGGTGCGCCCATGTTCTTCGACTCCAGTTGCTCCATTGCAGTGACTCAATCTACCACCGGTCGGTTGGCCCGAGCGTGACATCTAACCCCTTGCCCTGCTTAGCGCCTCGCGTCTTATTTTCTGGATGACACCCAAATCCCGCCAATGATCAGCGCGAATGCCAGCCCATGGAACAGTTGGGGCAACTCGCCCAAAAAGGCGGCTGAGAAGATCGCTGCAAACAGCGGCGTGAGATTGGCAAAAAAACCGGCCACGGCAGGCCCTGCTTGCTGGATGCCCAGGCCCCAGCAGCGGTAGGCCAACACGGCCGGGCCCACCGCCACAAAGGCCAGCGCACTGACGAGCGGCCAGCCCCAAGTGATCTGCGCATCGGTCAGGCCCCATTCCATGCCTGCAAACAGGCCTGACCAAGCCAGACCAAACACCACTTGCGCCAGCAAAAAGGCGGCCCAGTCATTGCGGATGGCCTCGGGCTCGTCTTTGCGACTGAGCAGCCAGCTGTACCAGGACCAGCAGGCCGTGGCCAGCAAAATGAAAAAGTCACCGATCACCAAGCGCACCGCCATGAGTTGCGCCCAGTCGCCCCGCGACAAGACCACCAGCACGCCCAGAATGGACAGCACGGCTCCATAAATTTGTGCACGGCGCACCGGTGCTTTGAAAAAAAGTGCCCCGATGGCCAGCATCCACACCGGGCCACTGGCGGCCACCAAGGTCACGTTCAGCGGTGTGGAAGTTTGCAGGGCCAGGTATTGCAACGCGTTGTAGCAGCCCACGCCCAGCAAGCTGAGCAGCGCAAAACGACGCCAGTGCTGCCACAGGCCACTGTTGCGCTTCAAGACCCAGGCCGCCAAAGGCAGCAAGAGACACAAGGCCACAGCCCAGCGTAAAAAGTTGAGCGTGATGGGCGGCACCAAATCGCTGACCAAGCGACCCACCACCGCATTACCAGCCCACATCAGGGGCGGAATGGTCAAGAGCAAGGCGGTTGAGGGCGAGAGTTTTTGAGTCATGCGGCACTGTATCGGTATTCGGGTTTTCCCGCTGTCGCCAAACTGTCCCCCAACTGCCCCTGTTGGGGGCTGGGGCTCGCGTTTCGTGGCAAAGTGTTTGGTTTAAAACCACATTCCAACAGGAGAACACCATGAGCCTTGCAGTCCAAATCGACCAGAACGGCGGTCCCGAAGTCATGAAACTGGTCGATGTCACCGTCGGCGAGCCTGGCCCCGGCGAGATCCGCATCCGCCACAAAGCCATCGGTCTGAACTTCATCGACGTTTACCAGCGCGGTGGTTTGTACCCGCTGCCCATGCCCCTCAAATTGGGCATGGAGGGTTCAGGCGTGATCGAAGCCGTGGGCGAGGGCGTGACCCATTTGCAAGTAGGCGACCGCGCAGCGTATGCCAGCCAGCCACCCGGCAGCTATTGCGAAGTGCGTGTGATGCCCGCCAAGTGCGTGTGCAAGTTGCCCGACGCGATCTCGTTCGAGACGGGTGCGGCCATGATGCTCAAGGGCCTGACAGCGCAGTATTTGCTCAAGCGCACGCTGCCCCAGGGTGGCCTCAAAGCCGGTGACTTTGTTTTGTTCCATGCCGCAGCCGGGGGCGTGGGCCTGATCGCTTGCCAATGGGCCAAGGCGCTGGGCTTGCGCCTGATCGGCACGGCCGGCAGCGACGCCAAGTGCGCACTGGCTTTGGCCAATGGCGCGGAGTTCTGCATCAACTATTCGACAGAAGACTTCCAGGCCAAGGTCAAAGAGATCACGGGCGGCGCAGGTGTCAAAGTGGTGTACGACTCGGTGGGCAAGGACACCTGGGACAAGTCACTGGACTGCTTGGCTCCGTTTGGTTTGATGGCCAGCTTCGGCAATGCCTCAGGCCCCGTGGCCCCGTTTGCGCCCGGCATTTTGGGCCCCAAGGGCTCCATTTACGTGACGCGCCAGACTTTGTTCAGCCACATCACCACCCGCGAAAACACCCAGGCCATGGCCGATGATTTGTTCGAAGCCGTGACCAGCGGCAAAGTCAAGATCCACATCGAGCAGACCTTCCCCTTGGCGCAAATTCAGGACGCCCACATCGCCCTGGAAGCCCGCAAAACCACGGGCTGCACGATCATCACGCTGTAAGGGCTACGCGAGCCCCCATCGGGGCTCGCGCCAAACGCCATGGGCCGATCTGAGGTCATGGCCCTGAAACTGTGGAGATGCCGTCCACCGGCTGAGGCTTTTAGCGCGTTAACCAGCGCCGCGCTGCAAAGCTCAGCGCATCCACACAAGCCACCATGAGCAGCATGGCCGCCAAAATGGTGGCCGTCTTGTTCATGTGGAACAGGCCCATGTGGAAAGACAACATCTGCCCCAAACCACCCGCCCCCACCACGCCCAACACGGCGGCAGCACGGATGTTGTTCTCCCAGCGGTACAGGGCGTAGCTCATGAGTTGCGGCAGCACCTGCGGCAAGGTCGCGTAAAAGAACACACGCAGCGGCCCCACGCCTTGCGTGCGCAGCGCATCGCCCGGCCCGGTGGGGATGTTCTCCATCGCTTCGGCAAACAGGCGCCCCAGCACACCACTGGTGTGCAGCGCCAGCGCCAAAGTGCCGGCCATGGGCCCGAGGCCCGCCGAAATCAAGAGCAAAGCGGCCCACACCAATTCGGGGATGGCGCGCAGGGCATTGAGCAACCATCGTGTGGGGCTGCGCAGCCAAGCCGCGTCTTGAGCGGACATGCGGCTGGCAGGCACGGCCAAGGCCAAGCCCAGTACCGCTGCAATGACGGTGCCCAAGGCCGACATGGCCAAAGTTTCCCAGGCGGCCCAAACCACCTTGTTGACAAACACAGGCGACAAATCAGGCGGGAAAAACTCCGCCACAAAACGGCCCATGCTGCGTGCCGCTTCCATGGACGCAAATGACGCCCAATCCAGGTCGAGCGAAACAAAGCTGGCCACCACCAAAACCAGCAAAGCCAAAGTGAACCAACACGCTTTGCAGCGGGCATCAAAAATCGGCGGCGGCAATTTGTAGGGCGGGTTGGCCGCTTCACGCGGAAAAGACTTCATGCCAGCGCCTTTCGCAACCAGGCGCTCACGCGGTCGGCCAGCGCCACCAGCGCAATGAAGACCAGCAGCATGGTGGCCACTTCGCCGCCGTTGAACATCTTCATCGAGTTGTCGAGTTGCTGACCCAAGCCCCCCGCGCCCACAAAGCCCAGCACCACCGAGGAGCGGATCGCGCATTCCCAGCGGTACACGGTGTAAGACGCCAATTCAGCGGCGTGGCTGGGCAGCAAGGCGTACACAAAGGCCTGCAGGCGGCCACTGCCATTGCGCATCAGGTTTTGGGTGGCATGGCTCTCGCCGCTTTCCAAAATCTCAGCGTAGACCTTGCCCAGCATGCCGCCATAGGTCAGGGCAATGGCCAGCACGCCGGCCGTAGGCCCCAAGCCCACCACGCGCACGAACACCAGCGCCCAAATCAACTCGGGAATGCTGCGCAGCACAATCAGCGTGGCACGCACCAGCCAGCGCAGCACCGCAGGCAATCGGTCCATGCGACCGGACAAAGCCGACAACGACAAAACCCGTGTGGCCAACAGGCTCAAAGGAATGGCCAGCACCAGCGCCAGCGTGACGCCCGCGGTGGCCATGGCCACGGTGCGCCAAGTCTCACGCACCACCATGTCCATGAACTCGGCGTTGTGGACCAGCGGCCAAAAGGTGGACAAGAACTGCGCCGTCACTTTTCGGTTTTCAGGCTCCCACAGCACCCACAAACGGAACTCGGTGGCCACGCCCAGTGGCCACAACAGCACCAAAGCCAGGCTCAGCCAAAACACCCGCTTGAAAAAGGCCGGGTCGCGGGCAGGCGCATCCCGGCGAGGCCGGGGCGTTGGCAGGTGTGAAACAGAAGCGGTCATCTTGAACCCGGTGCAGCCAGCTACAGCATCAACGGCAGTGCATCACCGCAGGCGCGGACTGGGCTGAAGTGGCTTGTGCTGAGGGCAAAGGCGGGGCTTCGCCACGCAACTCGTGTTCGTACTGGTCGTACAAATGCGCCAAGCGCTCGGGGCTGACCTGTGCAGAAGGCAAATCAAAGACCAGCTGCCCGTCGCGCAAGCCAATGATGCGCGGGAAGTGCGCCAGCGCCATGTCCACCTGGTGCAGTGTGGCCACCAACGTGACTTGGCGCTCGGCCGCCAGGTTCACCAAAGCGGCCATGGCCATGCGGGCGCGCATCGGGTCGAGCGCCGACAGCGGCTCGTCGATCAGCCACAGGCTGGCCGGGGCCAACAGGGCGCGGGCCAGACCCACGCGTTGGCGTTCACCGCCCGACAGGCGGTCCACGCGGTCGAACAATTTGTCACCCAGGTCAAAGTGCACCAGCGCTTCGTAAGCGGCCGGGATGTCGGTCGGGTAGAACAGCGAGCGCAAGCTGGACCAAAAGCCCATGCTGGGCAAACGCCCGGCCAGCACCGAGGTCACCACGCGTTGACGCGGCGGCAGCGGCGGCACCTGCGGGGCCAGAAACAACTGGCCGCGCAAACGGCGCAAGGCGCCAGCCGACTGCGCCCAAGGGTTCACGTCCGACAACTGCAAGCTGCCTTGGGTGGGCCGTTGCGCGCAGGCCAGCACCTGCAGCAAAGTGGTCTTGCCCGCGCCAGACGGGCCAATGATGGCCACCTGCTCGCCTGCGCCAAAACGCAGGTTCAAAGCCCGCAAGGCCGCTGGCGCACCGGGCAGCGCGGCCGGGTGCCGCGCCTCCAGGGCCGAGAGTTCGATCTTCACAGCCGTGGTGCTCAGGCTTTAGAGCAAGCCCGCACTGCGTGCAGCAGACTCCAGACCTTTGTAGTTCTCGGGCGTGGTGGAGATGTAGCGGGTCGAGCGGTTGAGCTTGAGGATCTCGGCGTGCTCGGGGTTGGCGGGGTTCAGGGCCAACAAGGCGGCCTTGATTTTTTCGCGCAAGTCGGCAGGCATGTCGGCGTGCACCGACCAGTTGTAGTTGAAGTAAGGGGGCGTGGTGTAGAACACGTTCACGTCTTGCGTGTTGACCTTGTTTTCAGCCACGAACTTTTTCCAGACGGTGATGTCCAAGGCCGCAGCGTCCACCTTGCCGCTGACCACCGAAGCGATGGTGGCGTCGTGCGCGCCGCTGTAGGCAATGCGCTTGAAGTCCTTTTCAGGTTCGATCTGCGCTTGCAGCAAGAAGCTGCGCGGCATCAGGTGGCCCGAGGTGCTGCTTTGTGAGCCAAAAGAGACTTGCTTGCCCTTCATGTCGGCCAGTGTCTTGATGCCCGAGTTGGTCTTGGCAATGAACACCGACTGGAAACGTGTGTCTTCTTCACGCTGGGCCAATGGCACGATCTTGCCGCCCGAGCGGAGGTTGGCTTGCACAAAGGTGAAACCACCAAACCAGACCACATCGACTTTCTTGTTGACCAGCGACTCCACCGCAGCGGGGTAATCGGTCACGGGTGTGAACTGCACCTTCATGCCCAGCTGCTTTTCCAGGTAGCTGGCCAGGGGCGTGAACTTGCGCACCTGCTCGGTGGCGGCCTCCTCGAGGATGGTGGTCACACGCAGCGTGGTTTGGGCTTGGGCTGCCGAAGAAAAAGCGGCCGACAAAGCCAGCAACCCCATCAGGGCCGCAGTCTGGATTTTGGAAAAAAGGGAAGTGCTCTTGAAAAAACTCACCAAGGGTAAGACACTGAAAAAGGAGGTCAATTAGACCCCATTTTGAAAGTTCAGGTCTGCCCCGCAGTGGTGCCTGCGGCCTCAGTTGAAGCTCAGGTTGTTGCACTCCTCACACTCCTCTTGCAACCAGCCGAATTTGACGAACAGCGCATGGAGTTTGCAGCCCACGCAAAAGCCCAAAATCGCCTCCAGCCACATGAAACCCAAGCACACCCAAACCATGACCAAAGGCAGCCAGCGTGGCAGGTATTGCTCGGTGGTGGGCAGCAGCGGCAAAGTGGTCACGGTATTGACAAAGCCCGCGAATTTTTCGGGGTGAAAGAACACCAGGCACAGGGCAATCATGCTGGCCCCGATGCCCCAGGCAAAACGCTTGGGAGCGAGCGGTTTCCAAACAGCTGGGGCGCGCCGCGCCAACCAGTTGGACAGCCAGATGGTGGGCGAGAGGTAGGAGGTTTTGACGCTCATACCCGCCAGCATCTCGAACAAGGCATAGAACAAGAACCAGGTTTGCACCGTGTAGTCGTAGGTGCGCCGAACCGCCTCGACCATGTACAAAATGCGCCCGTCAAAATCGGTGTCAAAGGTGTCACGGATGACGTTGCCCGTGACGTTCCAGCGCGTGCCAAAGACAATGTCCACCAGCGTGAACGCCATGAAAATCGGCACAACCAGCATGATGCCTGCCCGGATGCGCACCGCCGTTTCGTTCAGGTAGGGCTGGACATCGTCGCGGCTGCGAAACCAGACATAGCGGGTGTCGGGGGGTGTGAATGTGGCGGCGGGGGTGTTCATGGGCATCTCCTTGGGCTTATGTGCTGTGGTCTTGGTTTGCGGAGCAAAACATCAGGGTCGACTTATTTATGCCATCATTATGCGCACTATTGAACGTTTGAACAGGTCCGGGAGGTGTGTGCTCTTGGTTTCGCAACGCGATGCTGCCCCCTTTTGCCATAGCATGGCCGCATGACCCCCCCCAATTCATTCAGCTCTACCAGCACAACGCCGCTGCGGTGGCGCAAGAGCTCTTGCAGGGCCTGAGCGCCCCGCAGGCTTTTACCTCGCCCAAATACCTGTACGACGCGCTGGGCTCGCGCTTGTTCGAGGCCATCACCGAGCTGCCCGAATACGACCTGACGCGCACCGAAGCGCAACTCATGCGCCTGCACAGTGCCGACATGGCACTGCACATGCCCGCAGGCGCTTGCTGGATCGACTTGGGCGCCGGCAACTGCGAAAAAGCCGGGCGCATGCTGGGGCCCCTGCAGGCCGGGCGCTACGTGGCGGTGGACATTTCGGTGGACTTTGTGCGCCAAGCCTTGGACAGCCTGCAGCGCCAGCACCCAGACCTGGCCATGGCGGGCCTGGGCACCGACTTTTCGAGCGGTCTGGAATTGCCAGACGCCTTGGGGCTTGACTCGGCACAAGCACGCGTGTTGTTTTACCCGGGCTCGAGCATCGGCAACTTCACGCCCGATCAGGCCCTGGGCTTTTTGCAAAGCCTGCACCGCGCTTGCGGCACGGCAATGGGCAGCGGTTTGCTGATCGGGGTGGATTTGCTCAAAGACGCCGCCGAATTGGAAGCGGCCTACGACGACGCCTTGGGCGTGACCGCGGCCTTTGACCTGAATTTGCTGCTTCACATCAATCGCTTGGTGGGCAGCAACTTTGTGGTGCGCGACTGGCGGCATTTGTCGCGCTTCAACGCCGAGCAGTCGCGCGTGGAAATGCACCTGCAAGCACGCCATGCGGTCCAGGTTCAGTGGCCGGGTGGCGAGCGGCTGTTTGCGGCAGGCGAGACCATCCACACCGAAAACGCCTGCAAATGGACGTTGCCGAACTTTGAGGCCTTGTTGCACGCAGCAGGCTTTGCCCAAACCCGCGCCTGGACCGATCCGGCCCAGCGCTTTGCGGTCTTGTGGGCCACGGCCTGACAACACCGAGCGTTTACAAAGCCACTGACCGGAACCCCGCAAAAATATCGCGCCGCTCGGGCACAAAGAAGTTGCGGTAACGCACATCGACCACGTTGGCCGAGGTGGCTGCACAGGCTCCACGCAGCACGCGGTGGTTGTGCCACCAAGGCGCTGAATAGTCGCGGTAAGGGTGCACCTCAAAGCCCGGATAGGGCGCAAAGTCGCTGGCCGTCCATTCCCACACTTGGCCCCACTCAAAGCTGGGTTGTTGGGCTGCGCATTCCCATTCGGCCTCGGTGGGTAAGCGCCTGCCTGCCCATTCGCACCAAGCCTGTGCATCAAACGCATTCAAATGCACTGCCGGGGCCTGCAGGTCAAGCAGCTGCCACAGACCAAAGCGCTGCACTTGCCAAGCGCCCTCAACGCAACGCACATGGGGCGCCAGCGCATGGCCCGTGGCCTGCACAAAAGGCAAGTACCTCGCCCAACTCACCGCTGCAGCATCGATCTCGAATGCGGCCAAAGCCTGCGGGTGGGCCTGGCGCTCGTTGTCAAAAGCAAAGCCTGGCCCTGCATGGCCCAAAGTATGAACCTGCGCGGGCACCTGGATGGACACCAGCCGATCCTTGGGCGCGTCGTGCGCAGCCGCTGCACAAGATGCGGGTTCACGCCAACTCAAAGCGGGTGGCACATCCAGCCCCAAGCCCTGCGCCATGTAGACCGAAGCTTCGTTGTGCATGTCTTCGTGCTGCAGCACCAAGCGCCAAAAATACAGCGCATCGTCGCTCTCACCCTGACCGGCATTCAAGGTGGCATGCAGCTGGTCCAGGCTGCGTTGCAGCACCTGCGCCAAATATGACCGCGTTCCGGCCAGATCGGGCAAAGGCAGTGCCCAGCGGCTGTCGTGTGCGACTTCGCTGGAGTTGTAGAGCGCATCGGCATCGGGCAGCAGCGAGACTTCAAAGTCTGCGCCGGAGCTGGCACTGCGCGTGCCCAGGTGGCGCTGGCGGTTGCGCACCGTCCACCACTCCTGAAACCAGGCGATGTGGCCCCATTCCCACAGCGGCGGGTTCATGCCCGGCAAGGGCGGCACCGACAGATCGGGCATGGCGTTTTGCCACGCCTGCATCAGCCCCAGCGTGCGATCGCGGGTGCGTTGCAGGGCCTGGGCCAACTCGGTCGCACTGGCCCTGCGCACGGCGCTGTGCACAGGGCCCAGGCAGCCTGAAGACGACCCATCCAAAAGTCCGCATGAACAGGCGCTTGGTGTGGTCTGCCCTGCCTGCGCCGAGGTACTGCCATTCATGTATAAACCGCCCATGCAAAAACTTCGTGTGGTGATTGTCAGTCCCGCCTTGGCCGACGCCAACAACGGCAATTGGCAAACCGCGCGCCGCTGGCAACAGTTGCTGTCTGCGCATTCTGCACGCATCGTGCGCCAGTGGCCTGACGCGCAGGCTGATGGTGACGATGTCATGCTCGCCCTGCACGCGCGCCGCTCGGCCGAATCGGTGCAGAACTGGCACAACCAGCACGGCCAGCGCGGCTTGGGCGTGGTGCTGACCGGCACCGACCTGTACCGCGACATCGTCAACGATCCGCAAGCGCTGCGCTCGCTGGCGCTGGCGCATTCGCTGGTGGTCTTGCAAGGCCTGGGTGTGAAAAGTCTGCCACCACAACACCAATCCAAAGCCCGTTTGATTTTTCAATCCACGGGTACGCGCCAGACCCTGCCCAAAACCTTGCGCCACTTGCGGGTGGTCATGGTGGGCCATTTGCGCGAAGAAAAAGACCCGCTGACCCTGATGAGCGCAGCGCGCCTGTTGCCCCCAGACGCAAGCGTGTTCATCGATCACATTGGCGCTGCACTTGACCCCGTTTTGGGCCAGACCGCACAGGCCACGCAAGCCCAGTGCCCCCATTACCGATGGCTGGGGGCTGTGCCCCATGCACAAACCCTCAAGCGCATCCAGCGCGCGCACCTGCTGGTGCACTGCAGCCGCATGGAGGGTGGCGCGCATGTGCTGATGGAGGCGGTCTGCAGCGGCACACCCGTGCTGGCCTCGCGCATCGACGGCAATGTGGGCCTGATGGGCGAGGACTACGCGGGTTACTTCGAGCCCGGTGATGCACCCGCGTTGGCGCGGTTGATGCAGGCTTGCCGAACGCAGGGCGGCCATGCGGGTCTGGTGGCACACTTGAGGGATCAGTGCGCCTTGCGCGCACCCTTGTTTGAACCGCAGGCCGAACGTGCTGCCTTGCACCGCTGGGTGCAAGACCTTGGGACCCTTTGAGTATGCAATCTTCCCCTCAACCCGTGCTGCGCGACCTGGTGCTGGTCGGCGGTGGCCACAGCCATGTGGGCGTGCTGCGCATGTTCGCCATGAAGCCCGAACCGGGTGTGCGCATCACCGTGATCTGCACCGACATCGACACCCCCTACTCGGGCATGCTGCCGGGCTACATCTCGGGGCATTACAGCTTTGACGAAGTGCACATCGACCTGGGCCGGCTGTGCGCCTTTGCTGGGGCGCGGCTGTACCACGATGCGGTGGTCAGCATCGACCGCCAAAACCAGAAAGTCATTTGCAAAGACCGCCCTCCAGTGGCGTACGACTTGTTGTCCATCAACATCGGCTCGACACCACAGGTGCGCCATGTGGAAGGCGCTCAATCGCTGGCCGTGCCGGTCAAGCCCATTGCGCAATTCAACCAGCGCTGGCTGGCCCTGCTGGACAAAGCCCGCCAGTGGCCGGTCCACCGGGGTCGCATGACGATTGCGGTGGTGGGCGCGGGTGCTGGCGGTGTGGAGCTGGTGCTGTCCATGCAATACCGCTTGCGCAACGAACTCAAGGCCTTGGGCCGCAACCCGGAAGACCTGAAATTTGTGCTGCTGACCTCGGGCGACAGCATCTTGCTTACGCACAACCCGGGCGTGCGACAGCGCTTTGCCCAGGTGCTGCAAGAGCGCAACGTCGAGGTCCACACACTCGCCGAGGTGGTGCAGGTCTCGCCTGGTTGCCTGCACACGCGTGACGGCCGCACTTTCGATGCCGACGAAACCATGTGGGTCACCCAGGCCGGTGGCCCCGCGTGGCTACAAAGCACGGGCTTGGCGCTCGACAAGCACGGCTTCATCCTGGTGCACCCCCAGCTGCAAACCCTGAACGACCCGCTGGTGTTCGCTGCGGGCGACATCGCCTCGTTTGTGGAACGCCCCCTCGAAAAAGCCGGTGTGTTTGCCGTGCGCATGGCCAAGCCCTTGGCCGAAAATTTGCGCCGCAGCCTGCGAGGCCAAAAGCTGCTGGCCTATGACCCACAACGCCATTGGCTGGCCCTCATTTCCACCGGCAACCGCTTTGCCGTGGCCTCACGCGGCCCGCTGGGCTTTGCCGGGGCCTGGGTCTGGCGCTGGAAGGACCGCATCGACCGGGAGTTCATGCGCCGCTTCACCGAATTCCCGGCCATGCCCGCAGCCGCCAGCCCCGCCCGAGGCGAGTCGCAAGTGCGCGAAGCCGTTCGGGCCATGGGCCAGCTGCTCAAGGACATTCAGACACATGGCAAGGGCCAAACCACGCGGCTGGCGCTGACGTCAGAAGAGTCGCTGCAAGCCATCTCGGCCATCGCCATGCGCTGTGGAGGATGCGGCGCCAAAGTGGGCGCTAACATTTTGTCTCGCGCCCTGGGCAGCTTGCAGCCTGTTGAGCGGCCAGATGTGCTGATCGGCCTGCACTCACCAGACGACGCGGCCGTGGTGCGCGTGCCGCCCGGCATGGCCGTGGTGCAGACGGTGGACTTTTTCCGGGCCTTCATCGACGACCCTTATGTGTTCGGCAAAGTGGCGGCCAACCACGCGCTGGGCGACATTTTTGCCATGGGCGGCGAGCCCCAAACCGCCACCGCCGTGGTCACCGTGCCGCCGGGCCTGGAGAGCAAGGTCGAAGACCTGCTGACCCAAATGATGGGCGGCGCCATCGAGGTGCTGAACGCCGCAGGTTGCGCCCTGGTGGGCGGGCATACGGGCGAAGGTGCCGAGCTGGCCCTGGGCTTTGCCATCAACGGCCTCATCGACGAGAAGATGGACAGCGTGATGCGCAAGGGCGGCATGCAGCCGGGTGATGTGCTGGTGCTGACCAAGCCGATTGGCACCGGCACCCTGTTTGCCGCGCATGCCCGCTACGCCGCCAAGGGCCGCTGGATCGATGCAGCGCTGCAGTCGATGGTGCTGTCCAACCAATCGGGCGCACAGATTTTGCGCAGCCACGGGGCCACGGCCTGCACCGACTTGACCGGCTTTGGCCTGCTGGGTCACTTGGTGGAGATGACCAGGCCGTCCGACGTGGACGCCGAGCTGCAACTGAGCACCCTGCCCCTGCTCGACGGCGCGGTGGACTGCGTGCAAGCGGGCATTGTCAGCTCCTTGCAGCCTGCCAATGTGCGCCTGCGCCGCGCCCTGCGCAATGCCGACGAGTTCGTGGACGACCCGCGCTACCCGCTGCTGTTCGACCCACAAACCGCGGGTGGCCTGCTGGCCAGCGTGCCCGCCGCCCAAGCAGCCGCTTGTGTGCAAGCGCTCAAGGCGGCTGGTTATGTACACACCGCCATCATCGGCCGCATCACCGCGCAAAGCGAGGCCATCGAGCCGGTGCTGCTGAAAACCTGAACGCCTTCAAGGCCTGTTATGTCATGAGCACCGAACACATCACCCTCAACGCCGACCGGACCCAGCGCTGCATCATCCACAGCCCCTCGCTCGATTGGGTGGACTCCCCCGCCTCGGGCGTGTCGCGCCGCATGCTCGAGCGCGACGGCGGCGAAGTGGCGCGCGCCACGTCCATCGTGCGTTATGCGCCGGGCTCGGCCTTTGCCAATCACACCCACGGCGGCGGCGAAGAAATTTTGGTGCTCGAAGGCACACTGCACGACGAGCACGGTATTTACGGCCCCGGCACCTACATCAAGAACCCGGTGGGCAGCTCACACGCGCCGTCCTCTCCTGAGGGCTGCACGCTGTTTGTGAAGCTGCGCCACCTGGACCCGCGCGACGACGAGCGCGTGGTCATCGACACCCGAAACAGCGAATGGCGGCAAGGCATGGTGGAAGGCTTGGAGGTCTTGCCGCTGAACACCTTCGAGACGCAAAACACCGCCCTGGTGCGCTGGGCCCAGCAGACGTTTTTCAACCCGCACCGGCATTGGGGCGGCGAAGAGATCTTGGTGGTCGAAGGCGTTTTCTCAGACGAGCACGGCGACTACCCCGCTGGCAGCTGGCTGCGCAGCCCGCACATGAGCCAGCACCAACCCTTCAGCCGCGAAGGCTGTTTGATCCTGGTGAAAACCGGGCACCTGGTTTGAACATGGCATCACCCACAACCCCCATTCGCGCCGTCGTCTTCGACGCCTACGGCACGCTGTTCGATGTGTATTCGATCGGCGCTTTGGCCGAAAAACTTTACCCCGGTCAGGGCGCGGCCCTGTCGGTGCTGTGGCGCGACAAGCAGATCGAGTACACGCGCCTGATCTCGTTGAGTGACCCCGACCCCAAGGGCAGCCAGCATTACCAATCGTTTTGGGACATTACGCGCGCGTCGCTGCGTTATGCGCTGGCGCGTTTGGGCTTGGTGCACACCAGCGCGAATGAAGATGCACTGATGGCGCAATATGCTCAGCTGACGGCTTTTCCGGAAAACCTGGGCGTGCTGCAAGCACTGCGCCAGCGCGGCGTGGCCACGGCGATTTTGTCGAACGGCAGCCCCGAGATGCTGCAATCGGCCGTGCACAGTGCGGGTATGAGCGAGTGGCTCGATGCGGTGCTGTCGGTGGACAGCGTGCGCCAGTTCAAGACCACGCCCACCAGTTACCAACTGGTGCAGGACCACTTGGGCTTTGCACCCGCTGATGTGTTGTTTGTGTCGAGCAACGCCTGGGACGCGCTGGGGGCGACCTGGTTTGGATTCACCACGCTGTGGATCAACCGCCAAGGCCTGCCGCCCGAGGCCATTGGGCCGGCACCTCAGCACACGGGACGCGACTTGGGCGAAGTGCTGAAGGTCTTGGGCCTTCACTGAGGGCCCAAGCCCAACCCCCTTCAGTGGCCGATGATGAGGTCCTTGCCGTCTTTGTCGTGCACCGCAAACTTGTCGACCAGCGTGGCGCTGGCTTCATTCAGGCCACGCACCTCGACCTCGGCGCCTTCACGGCGGAACTTGAACACCACCTTGTCCAAAGCGCTCACAGCGGTGATGTCCCAGAAGTGGGCGCGGCTCACGTCGATCACCACACGCGGCACCACCTCGTCAAAGTCGAACGCGTCGATGAAGCGATCGGCACTGGCAAAAAACACCTGTCCCACCACCTCGTAGGTGTGGGTGTCGGGGGTGCTGGTCGAGTGCACCAGCAAAATCTGGCCAATCTTGTGCGCGAAGAAAAAGCCCGACAACAACACACCCGTCAGCACGCCTTGCGCCAAGTCGTGGGTGAACACCGTCACCACCACCGTGGCCAGCATGACCACGCTCGAACTCTTGGGGTGTTCGCGCAGGTTCTTGAACGAGCCCCAGTTGAAGGTGCCGATCGACACCATGATCATCACCGCCACCAAGGCGGCCATGGGAATCTGACTCACCCACTCGCCCAAAAACACCACCAAGATCAGCAGCACCACACCGGCCACGAGCGTGGACAAACGGCCGCGCCCGCCGGATTTCACGTTGATCACCGACTGGCCGATCATGGCGCAACCGGCCATGCCGCCAATGAAGCCGGTGGCGATGTTGGCCACGCCTTGGCCCACACACTCGCGGCTTTTGTCGCTCTTGGTGTCGGTCATGTCGTCGACGATGGTCGCGGTCATGAGCGACTCCAGCAAACCCACCACCATGAGCGTGGCCGAGTAGGGCAGGATGATCATGAACGTGTCCCAGTTCAGCGGCACATCGGGCAACAAGAACACCGGCAAGCTGCTGGGCAACTCGCCCATGTCACCCACGGTACGGATGTCCAGGCCCATCCCGATCGAGAAAGCGGTCAGCAGCACGATGGTCACCAGCGGCGAGGGCACGGCTTTGGTGAGGTAGGGCAGGCCGTAGATGATGGCCAACCCCGCGGCGGTCATGGCGTAGACATGCCAGGTCACGCCCACGGTGCTGGGGTTGAGCTCGGGCAACTGCGCCATGAAAATCAAAATCGCCAGCGCGTTCACAAAACCCGTGACCACCGAGCGCGACACAAAGCGCATCAACTGCCCCAGGTGCAGCCAGCCCGCGATCACTTGCAACACGCCCGTGAGCACGGTGGCGGCCAACAGGTATTGCAAGCCGTGGTCTTTGACCAGCGACGCGATCACCAGCGCCATGGCGCCCGTGGCAGCCGAGATCATGCCGGGGCGTCCGCCCGCAAACGCAATGATGGTGGCGATTGAAAACGAGGCGTAAAGCCCGACCTTAGGGTCCACGCCCGCGATGATGGAAAACGCAATCGCCTCGGGGATGAGCGCCAACGCGACCACCAGGCCAGCGAGCACGTCGTTGCGGGTATTAAAAAGCCAAATTTGGCGAAGAGATTGGAGTGTCATGCCGATGAGGCCCTGTGGCTGATCAGCCCGGGGCGTGGTTCAAAATGGGTCGAGGTTTGCACGGGCAGGCCCAAGGCGCTGCGCAGGGTGGCAAACAGGAAGAAGAAAAACGAAACCGGGCCCATGCCCGATGCCGGTCAAGGCGGCGCTACCGAATGAAAATGTCCGCGTGGCATGGCCAGGCCCGGGAAGTCAACCCGAAGAAAGCTCAGCTGGGACGAAAAATTGCGCATCGCTGCATTCTAATGGGCTGTTTCATGGGCATTTCATGGGCTGTTGAGCCTCTGCACTTGCAGGTGTAAGCCATGCGCAGGTTCTGCTTTTCTAAAATTCGCGCGACCAGCACAACGCCCTCAAGCCGCCATGACCACCTCCTCTTCTCTCGCTTCCCTCATCGCGCCACACGGTCCGCTGCGCGTGGCCATCAATCTGGGCAACCCGGTGCTCGCCGGGCTCGATGCGTCGGGTGAGCCCGCGGGCATCTCCGCTGATTTGTCACGCCTGTTGGCCGCACAGTTGGGTGTCGGCATTGAATGGCGCATCTTCAAAAAAGCCGACGAATCGGTGAAGTGCGTGCGCGCCGACGAGGCCGACATCGGCTTTTTTGCCATCGACCCAGTGCGCGGCGAAGGCCTGCTTTTTTCACCGCCCTATGTGCAAATTGAAGGGGCTTACATGGTGCGCAGCGACTCGCCACTGCAAAGCAACGATGAGGTGGACCAGGCCAGCCACCGCGTGGTGGTGGGTGCGGGCAGTGCCTACGATTTGTTTTTGACCCGCCACCTGAAAAACGCCCCCATCGTGCGCGCACCCAGCTCGCCCGCCGTGGTCGATGTGTTCATGGCCCAGCAGCTCGAAGTGGCCGCAGGCGTCAAGCAGCAGTTGCAGGCCGATGCCCAACGCCTGCCCGGCGTGCGACTGCTGCCCGGCCGCTTCATGGTCATCCACCAAGCCATGGGCATACCCGCCCAGCGTGGCGCGCAGGCTCGCGAACACCTGAACGCCTTTGTGGAAGAAGCCAAACGCTCAGGCTGGGTGGCCGATGCCTTTGTGCGGCATGCCATTCAAGGTGCGGCCGTGGCCCCTCCCGGCTATCCCGCACACGACTGATCTCTCTGGGGTGCGGTGCTAAATTGGGTGTTCAACCTTCACCCTCTTGCACACAGACACGCCATGACCGCCCCCAAAACCGACCGCCTGCCCGAAATCCCGCGTGAGCAAATGACCGACGCGCAGCGTGCGGCGGTGGACGAACTCGTCAGCGGGCCCCGCGGCAAACTCTCGGGTCCGTTTGTCCCTTTGATGCGCAGCCCCGAGCTGATGCGCCGCTTGCAAAAAGTGGGCGAATACCTGCGCTACGACAACACCGTGGGTTTGCACAATTCGGAATTTGCCGTGCTGGTGGTGGCACGCCACTGGTCGCAACCGGTGGAATGGCACATCCACAAACCGATTGCCATGAAAGCGGGCGTGAGCGAAGAAACCTGCAACGCACTTGCCGAAGGCCGCCGCCCGCCGAACATGACGGCGCAAGAAACCGTGGTGTACGACTTCTTGCAAGAGCTGCTGCACAACCAATCGGTGAGTGATGTGACGTGGGCGGCTGCACAACAGATGTTTGGCGACCAGGGGGTCATCGACATGACGGCGCACTGCGGCTACTACAGCTTGCTGGCCATGGTGATGAACACCACGCGCCGCAGCTTGCCGGACAATGCCGCGCCGGGCATTGCGCCCTTTCCCCAATAAGCCTGTTGATCAAGCTGCTTTAAGGGGCAACCCGATCAGCGCCGACAACTCTGCCAGTTCCAGGCCATCGACCATGTCCATGACGACCAAGCCTTGTGGCGTGCAAGCGAGCGTGGCCAGGTCGGTGTAGACGCGTTTGACACAACCAATCCCCGTCAGGGGATAACTGCAGTGTTGCACCAGTTTGCTTTGGCCTTGCTTGGTCAGCAGGTCCATCATCACCCAAGTTTGTTTGGCGCCCACGGCCAAGTCCATGGCGCCACCCACCGCCGGAATGGCCCCGGGCTCACCCGTGTGCCAGTTGGCCAAGTCGCCCGTGGCGCTGACCTGAAAGGCCCCGAGCACGCAAATGTCGAGGTGCCCGCCGCGCATCATGGCGAAGCTGTCGGCATGGTGAAAAAATGCGCCCCCGGGCAGCAGGGTCACGGGCTGTTTGCCCGCGTTGATCAGGTCGTAGTCTTCCTGCCCTTTGGCGGGTGCCGGTCCCATGCCCAAGATGCCGTTTTCGCTGTGCAACAGCACCTCGCGGCTGGCCGGGATGTGGTTGGCCACCAGCGTCGGTTGGCCGATGCCCAGATTCACCGTAGCCCCTTCGGGAATGTCTTGCGCCACGCGGGCGGCCAATTCGTCTTTGCTGCGCTTTGTGTAGCTCATGCCTTGATGCCTCCGGCCTGCGTGGCCACACGGTCGATCTTGACCACCGCCTGCACAAAAATACCGGGCGTGACCACGGTCTCGGGGTCCAGCTCGCCCAAAGCCACTTGCTCGTGCACCGTGGCCACTGTTTTGCGCGCCGCCATGGCCATGATGGGGCCGAAATTGCGCGCCGCCTTGCGGTAGGTCAGGTTGCCCCAACGGTCACCGCGCTCGGCCTTGATCAGGGCCAAGTCAGCGTGGATGGGCGTTTCGTACACGTACATGCGGCCATCGATTTCGCGGGTTTCTTTGGGCGTACCATCGGCGTGTTTGGCCAGCTCGGTCCCGAAGCCCGTGGGCGTGAAAAAACCGCCAATGCCCGCGCCTGCGGCACGGATGCGCTCGGCCAAATTGCCTTGCGGCACCAACTCCAGCTCGACCTGGCCCGAGCGGTACAAGCCATCAAACACATGCGAGTCGGTCTGACGGGGAAAGCTGCAAATGACCTTGCGCACCCGACCCGCCTTGAGCAAAGCCGCCAGGCCGTGCTCGGCATTGCCTGCGTTGTTGTTGACCAGGGTCAGGTCGCGTGCGCCTTGTGCCAACAGACCCTCGATCAATTCGTCGGGAATGCCTGCCGTGCCAAAACCACCAATCATGACGGTGGCCCCATCGGCCGTGCCCGCCAGCGCTTCTGCGACGGATGAAACGAACTTGTTGATCATCTTGAATAGGCTCCCGATAAGCCATTCAAGCTTAGCCTGCGAAGCCCTTGCATCCAACACCGATGCGGCAGCATCAAGACACATGGGCGACTTTAGAGGCCGTGCTCAGCCCCAAGCGCCGCCCAAGGTCGATCAGTACTGCTTGTACGGCAGGAACTTGCCCGACAGCACCACATTCACGCGGTCGCCCTTGGGGTCGGGTTGGCGCACGATGTCCATGCTGAAGTCAATCGCGCTCATGATGCCGTCGCCAAACTCTTCGTGGATCAGCTCTTTGATGGTGGTGCCGTAGACACTCACGATTTCGAACCAGCGGTAGATCAGCGGGTCGGTGGGCACCTGGCTGGGCAGCGAGCCTTTGTAGGGCACGACTTGCAGCCACTTGATCTCGTCGGCGCTCAGGCCAAAGATCTTGCCGATGATCTTGGCTTGCTTGGCGTCAAAGGTCATTTGGCCCAGACACCCGGCGGTGACCCATTCCTTAGACAGGCCGACTTTCTCGGCCACGTCGCTCCACTTGATGCCTTTGGCCACTTTGGTGGAGATGATTTTTTCGGTGACTTCTAAACGGTTCATGAAAGACCTCTTGAGGGGAGTTGAAGATAAATTTGGAAAAAAGAAAGAATCAATGGGCTTTAGCGCGGGACACCAAAAAGTCGACGATGTGGTTGCGCATGTCGTAGTAGCCAACCAGGTGGTGCAGCTGGGCGCGAGTGCGTTCACGCGGCAGCGGGTTGACCACCACTTCGGCCAAACCGCCGGGCACATAGCTGCCGCCCGACTCGTTGCCGTTGCTCATGAGCAAGATGCGGTCCGACAGCAAAATCGCTTCGTCCACATCGTGCGTGATCATGAACACCGTTTGCTGCGTCTGGCGCACGATGGTCATCAGTTCGTCCTGAATCGTGCCGCGCGTGAGGGCGTCGAGCGCGCCAAAGGGCTCGTCGAGCAGCAGCATCTTGGGTTGGATGGCGAAGGCTCGGGCAATGCCCACGCGCTGCTTCATGCCGCCTGAGAGTTGGCTGGGTTTCTTGTCGATGGCGTGCAGCAAGCCGACCATGCCGACGTGCTTTTCCACATGCAGGTTGACCTGCGCAGCCTTCCATTCAGGCCACTTGGACCGAACGGCAAACGCGATGTTTTGCCGCACCGTGAGCCAGGGCATGAGCGCATGGCTTTGGAACACCACACCGCGCTCGAGGCTCGGGCCCGCGATCTCGCGGCCGTCCATGAAGGCATGGCCTTCGGTGGCCGTATCCAGGCCCGCGAGCACGTTCAAGATGGTGGTCTTGCCGCAGCCCGAGTGGCCGATGATGCAAACGAACTCGCCCTTGTCGATGTTGAAGGACACGTCCGAAAACACTGGCTTGTCACTTTGGTAGGCCTTGCCCAGTTTTTCGATTTTGAGGAAAGCGTTCATGGCTTGGGCCTTGGGTTGCGGGGCAAAAATTTCCGTGGGCAAAGGCGCGATCAACTCGCGGTCGCTGGTGTCACTCCACATAAGTCACCGCCTTTTGCACTTGGGCAAACGCCAGGTCCAGCAACATGCCGACCACGCCAATCACCAGCACCGCAAAGATCACATTCACCAGCGACAGGTTGTTCCACTCGTTCCACACGAAGTAGCCCACACCCGTGCCGCCCACCAGCATCTCGGCGGCCACGATCACCAGCCACGCGATGCTCATGCTGATGCGCATGCCGGTCACGATGGTGGGCGCTGCGGCGGGCAAGATGACCAAAAAGGCTTTGCGCAGCGGCGTGACTTCGAGCGTGCTGGCCACGTTGAGCCAATCGCGCTTGACCGCAGCCACACCAAAGGCGGTGTTGATGAGCATGGGCCAGACCGAGCAGATGAAGATGACGAAGATGCCGCTGACTTCTGAGTCTTTCAGTGTGTAGAGCGCCAGCGGCATCCAGGCCAGCGGGCTGATGGGTTTGAGCACCTGAATGAAAGGGTCAAACGCTTTGCGCATGAGCGGCGACATGCCGATCATGAAGCCCAAGGGCAAGGCCACCAACACCGCCAAGACAAAGCCCAGCGCCACACGCCCCAGTGAATGCCCCAGCTGGATGCCGATGCCTTTGTCGTTGGGGCCTTTGTCGTAGAACGGGTCGGCCAGGTGCCCCAGCATGGCTTTGCCCACTTCCAGGGGTGGCGGGAAGCCCGTGCTTTTGACGGCACCGGGGTCCTTGCCCATCAACTTCTGGTACTCGATCTCCTCGGCCGTCATGCCCGCTTTGGACGCGCCCGCCACCGATGGCGCGGTAGCCGACAACTGCCACGCCCCCAGAAAGACCAGGAACATGAGCAGCGAGACCAATGCGGCCCGGGTGTTGAGGTGCAAGGTTTTCATGCTGCGTCAGCCCATCTTGTTGATCGCAAAGCTCTTGAGGTAGGCCTCGGGCTTGGCCGGGTCAAACTCTTTGCCCATGATCTTGTGCTTGGGGTAAGGCGTGGTGGCGGCAAAGTCGTGGCCCAGCTCTTTCATGTGTTTGCGTGCATCGGTGATGAGGAACACCTTCTCGGCGATTTGCTTGTAGTTCACATCACCCTTCACATAACCCCAGCGCTTCATTTGTGTGAGCATCCACACGGCCATGCTTTGCCATGGCATGGGGTCAAAGCCAGCGCGGTCGGGCACGTTTTGCACCTTGCCCAAGCCGTCGGCAAATTTGCCCGTGAGCACTTGGTTGATCACCGCCTCGGGTTGGTTCAGGTATTGCGCAGGCGCAATGACTTTGGAGATCAACTCGCGGTTCTCAGACTTGCTGGCCATGGCCGCTGCGGTGAGCACAGCGCGGTAAAGCGCGGCAAAGGTGTTGGGGTTCTTCTGGATGAATTCGGTGCTGGTGCCAAAGGCGCAGCAAGGATGACCGTCCCACAGGTCTTTGGTCAGCACATGGATGAAGCCGACTTCGTCGTAGACCGCACGCTGGTTAAAAGGATCAGGTCCAAGGAAGCCATCGATGTTGCCCGAGCGCAGGTTGGCCACCATCTCTGGCGGTGGCACCACGCGGATTTGCACATCGGTGTCGGGGTTGATGCCGTTTTCGGCCAGGTAGTAGCGCAGCAAGAAGTTGTGCATCGAGTAATCGAACGGCACGGCAAACTTGAAACCCTTCCAGTTCTTCGGGTCGCGGTTGTTCTTGTGCTTCATAGCCAGCGTGATGGCCTGGCCGTTGATGTTTTGGATGGTGGCCACGTTCATGGGCGTGGCGTTCGCGCCCAGCCCCATGCTGATGGCCAAGGGCATGGGCGAGAGGAAATGCGTCGCGTCGTATTCCTTGTTGATCATCTTGTCGCGAATCAAGGCCCAGCCAGCGGTCTTGGTCACCGACACATTCAAGCCTTGCTTTTGGTAGAAGCCCAAGGGCTCAGCCATGATGAGCGGCGTGGCGCAGGTGATCGGGATGAAGCCGATCTTGAGGTTCGTTTTTTCCAGCGGACCTTTGCTTTGCGCCAAGGCCTGCAAACTGGCCACAGGCAACACACTGGCAATGGCGGCCATGGCGGTTTTCTTGCCCACGGCGCGCAAGAACATGCGGCGCTCTTGGTCGTGCGGGAAGAGTGATTTGACCAAGGTGGCCTCGATGAACTCCTGGCTGTAAGCCTCGAATTCAGCGGTCTCGGAGCGGGCGCGCAGTTGGGCGGCAGCGGCATCGGCGGCCACTTCTGCGTGGTGGTCGGCGGGTGAGTGGTCGCGGCCGCAGCTGCACTTGAGCATCAAGGGGCGGTCGGCGTTGTAGGGATCAAAGAATTCAGACATGGCAACCTCGCTTTGTTGAAGATGCACAGGTCTATGCAAGCTGTGGGCCAGAAAACCTTGCTGACGCGCCATCGGCGAGGTGCATGCGCATTTCGCAAGGCGCTTGTCGATGCGGTGTAGGGCTGGCCCTACAAAAGCCGTCTCTGTTGTGTAGGAGCGGTCTCTGACCGCGAAGCATCCGCTGGCAACGCTTTCGCGGTCGGAGACCGCTCCTACAGAGGGAGCGCACCTGCTTTCGCGGTCGGAGACCGCTCCTACAGGGGGAGCGTGCTGGTGGGTTGTGTTTTTTTCTGTGGGAGCGGTCTCTGACCGCGATTCACCGAGACACGCGCTTCAATGGCCCCCACCCAGGCTCTGCGCGTACAAAGCCAGCTCCACATCGTTCTTGGTGCCGGTCTTTTCCAAGATGCGTGCACGGTAAGTGCTCACGGTGTTGGGCGCCAGGCTCAGTTGCGCACCAATTTCGCTCACGCTGTGGCCTTGGGTCAACAAAAGATAGACCTGGTGCTCACGGTGCGACAGCCTATCGATCCCGGTTTTGGTGCGACCCTGACTGACCAGACTGGCCAAGGCCTCTGCCGTGGCGGGCGAGACGTGCATGCCGCCTGCAGCCACACGGCGCAAGGCCGCGATCAGGTCGTCCGGGTGGGTGCTTTTGTTCAGATAGCCCGAGGCCCCCAACTGGATACAACGCACCGCGTATTGTTTTTCCGGGTAGGTGCTGAGCATGAGCACAGGCAACCCCGGCCAATCGCGCCGCAACGCTTGCAACACATCCAAACCGTCCATGACGGGCATGGCGATGTCGAGCAGCACCACGTCCAGCCCTTGCGGGCCCTGCAAGGCTTGCACCGCGTCCAGCACGCCGGGGCCGGTGTCGGCTTCGGCCACCACCTGCAGGCCCGGATCGTCGGCCAACACCATCTTCAGGCCTTCGCGCACGATCTTGTGGTCGTCGCCCAGCAGCACACGCACGGTGGCATTCATGGCGCGGCCTCTCCATTGGGCATGGGCATGGACAGGCGCATGCGGGTGCCCCGGCCGGGTTGGCTGTCCACGTCAATCACGCCCCCATAATGCCGCGCCCGCTCGCGCATGCCCATGATGCCGTAGGCCTGCGCCGACTCGAAAACCCGCGCTTCGGCACCACATCCGTCATCTTCTACCGACAGGTGCAACCAGCCCTGGCGCTCCACAATGTCCACGTCCACCGTGCGGGCGCGGGCGTGACGCCCCACATTGCTGAGCATCTCCTGAAAGATGCGGAACACCGCCATGGCCATCGGTTCGGGCAAGACACGTTGCACATTCACGTCCATGCACCACTTGAGTTCTTGCTCGGCCGACTGCACAAACTCCTGCGCCTGCCACGCCAGGGCGTCCCACAAGCCTTGGTGGTCCAGGATGCTGGGGCGCAGGTCGGTGATGATGCGGCCCACATTGACCACCGCGTTCTCGATCAAGCGGCCCATGTTCTGGCACTTCTCTCGCATTTTTCCGCGCATGTCGTCGTGCTGGCTTTGCGTCTCTTGCGCGGCGCGCTGCTCCTGCTCAGACAAGCGCTTGTCCAGCCAGCCCACATCCATCTTGAGCGCCACCAACAAGCTGCCCAACTCGTCGTGCACCTCGCGGGCGATGCGGGTGCGCTCTTCTTCACGCACCGCCTCGGACCACGCGGCCAACTCGCGCAGTTGCTGCAAAGCGGTTTCCAGCGCTTGGGTGCGCTCGGCCACGCGTTGCTCCAGCTCGTTCTTGGCCCAGTGCAAAGCGTCTTGGGCCTGCTTGCGCTCGGTGATGTCCACAAAGGTGACCACCGCACCGCGCACCTGGCCTTGATCAAACACCGGGTAGCTCGAATATTCCACCGGGAAACTGCTGCCTTCTGCGCGCCAGAACACCTCGCTGTCGATGCGGCAAGGCTGACCTTGACGAAACGCGTTGTAGATCGGGCAGTCGTCTAAGGGGTAGTGCGATCCGTCGCCGTGTGAATGGTGCGTCAGCACATGCATGTTCTGGCCCAGCACCTGCTCCGGCTCCAGGCCGATCATGCGGGCCCCGGCCGGGTTGATGAAGACGCACAGGCCGTCCAAATCCACACCAAAAACCCCCTCGCCGGTGGATGCCAGCATCAAGCCCAAGGGGTCACGCCAGGCTTCGGTAACGCCCATGACGCCGTTGATCGCCGCTTGTGAGGGTGTGTACGCTAAGTTCATGCGCATGGCACATGCAAGCCTTGTGCCATGCGCGCGGACGCTTCACCTTGCGGTGACGGGACTTTGTCGCCTGAGGCACCGCCCCGTGAACGGCCTGGACGCGACAATGGGGGGCAGAGATGATGTTCTGAATGCTGATTGGATGGCCATGACCCCTGTACCCATAGCGCTGCTGCAAGGCGCTTCGAACTTTCGCGATGTCGGCGGCTACAGCAACGCCGACGGCCGCCGCGTGCGGCGCGGCCAGGTGTTCCGCTCAGACCATCTGGCGGGATTGACGCACGAAGACCTGGTGCGCCTGCAAGCGCTGGGCATAGCGCACAGCCTGGACTTTCGCGGGGCAGCCGAGTACACAGCGACGCCCTACGCCATACCGGGTGTGCAACGCGTGGCGCTCACCATCGAGCCCACGGTGATCGCCCGCATGCAAGCCCTGGTGGCCCAAGGCGTGGTGCCCACCACCGAGGAAACTGTGGACCTGATGCGCGAGACCTACCGCGATTTTGTGAACCACAACGCCGCCACCTTTGGCAGGTTTTTGAAGCACCTGCTGGAGCAGCCCACACCGCAGGTGTTTCACTGCACCGCTGGCAAGGACCGCACGGGTTTTGCCGCAGCGCTGCTGCTGTCGGCGCTGGATGTGGACCGCGCCACCATCGAGCGCGACTACCTGCTCACCAACCAACTCTACAAACGCGATGCCCGCCTAGAGGGCCAGGGGCACCCGCACGTGATGAAGGTGCTGTGGCAAGTACAACCCGAGTTTTTGCATGCCGCCTTTGAGGCCGTGGATGCACAGCATGGCGGCATGCGCGACTACCTGCATGGGGCCATTGGCTTGAGCCCGCAAGAGTTGGCCGAGTTACAAGGCTTGCTGCTGGAAGACTGATCAGGCCGCTTCTTTGTAAAAGAAGCCGCCGTGCACACCGCGCGGCGCCAGTGGCGCCACGGCGCGGCCGATGGCGCCAATGTGCTCGGGCGTGGTGCCGCAGCAGCCGCCCACGATGTTGACCAGGCCTTCGGCCGCAAATTCGTGCAACAAACGGCTGGTGACTTCGGGCGTTTCGTCAAAGCCGGTGTCGCTCATGGGGTTGGGCAGGCCGGCGTTCGGGTAGCAGCTGATGAAGGTGTCACCCGCCACCTTGTTCAATTCTTGAATGTAGGGGCGCATGAGCGTCGCGCCCAAAGCGCAGTTCAGGCCAATGGCCAGGGGCTGGGCGTGGCGCACGCTGTGCCAGAAAGCGGTCACGGTCTGGCCGCTCAAAATGCGGCCCGAGGCGTCGGTCACGGTGCCGCTGATGATGAGGGGCAGACGCTCGCCGCTGGTTTCAAAGAATTCTTCGATGGCGAACAGTGCGGCCTTGGCGTTGAGGGTGTCGAAAATGGTTTCGACCAGCAACACATCCGAGCCGCCTTCGACCAGGGCTTCCACCTGCTCGTAATAGGCCGCGCGCAGCTCTTCAAAGTTCACGTTGCGCGCGCCCGCGTCGTTCACATCGGGGCTGATGCTGGCGGTCTTGGGTGTGGGGCCCAAGGCGCCGACCACAAAGCGGGGCTTGTCGGGCGTGGAGAACTTGTCGCAGGCAGCGCGGGCCAATTTGGCCGACTGCAGGTTCATCTCGCGGGCCAGGTGCTGCATGTCGTAATCGGCCTGGGCGATGGTCGTGGCACCAAAGGTGTTGGTCTCGATCAGGTCGGCCCCGGCGGCCAAATAGCCTTCGTGGATGTCGCGGATCACGTCGGGGCGGGTCAGGCTCAGCAACTCGTTGTTGCCCTTGACGTCTTTGGGAAAGTCCTTGAAGCGCTCACCCCGGTAGTCGGCCTCGGACAGTTTGAAGCGCTGGATCATGGTGCCCATCGCCCCGTCGAGGATGGCGATGCGGTTTTGCAGGATCTCGGGCAGGGCTTGGGCGCGGGTGTAGGTCAAGGGTGTCATGGCACCTATTGTATGAAAGCGCAGGCTGGCAGCTCCCGCCTGCTTTCACCATCGAGCGCTGTTTTCTAGCTGCCCCAAACAACACCTTGGCCTTTTTACCAAAAGCCAATGGGCTTGGCCTGAAATTACATTTGTACAAATGCTTTAAGATGAAATCACGAAACATTCAGCCTTGCTCCCAAGCCCTGTACAAGCTCCGCGATGGGCCTTGGGCGCATGTGATTTTTTTAATTTTTTGGACCTCAAAACAACCGACCCATGTGGAATCAAATCATTCTTGACCACCCCATTTCTTCTTGGCTGACAGCACTGATTTTTTTTGTGTCTGTGGTTTTGGGCGTCAAACTCTTGTTCAGGCTGGGCCTGAAACAATTGCAAAGTTTGGCAGAACGCACCTCATGGCAAGGCGATGACTTTTTGCTCGTCGTGCTCAAGGCCAACAACTCGCTTTTGGTCACGGGATTGGGCATTTTGGCGGCGTTGCAAGTCTTGCAACTGTCTGATGGAATAGAGAAAGCCGCCGTCAATGTGATGCTGGTCTTGCTGATTTTTCAAGCTGGCTTGTGGGCACACAAAGCCCTTGAAGCTGGGCTGAAGTTGCGTTTTGCACAAGCCGACCCTGCCAACGAAGGCGGCAGCCTCATGACACTCGGGTTGCTGTCATTTTTGGGCAAGCTGCTGCTGTGGGTCGTTGTGATTCTGATGGCTCTGGACAACTTGGGCATGAACATCACGGCTCTGGTGGCCAGTTTGGGCATAGGCGGTGTGGCTGTGGCTTTGGCGGTGCAAAACATCTTGGGCGATTTGTTTGCCTCCTTGTCCATTGCCATCGACAAGCCCTTTGTGATTGGCGACTTCGTGATGGTCGACGACATGATGGGCACCGTGGAGCATGTGGGGCTCAAGACCACGCGGCTTCGAAGCCTTGCAGGCGAGCAAATCGTTTTTGCCAACAACGACTTGCTGCAAAGCCGCGTTCGCAACTTCAAGCGCATGAGTCAGCGTCGTTGCACCTTCAATTTTGGCGTGACTTATTCAACCTCGGCCGATCAGTTGACACACATTCCGACCATGGTCGAAGCGATTATCAAAAGTCAGCCCCAAGTGAATTTTGGACGTGCGCACTTCATATCTTTTGGCGAGTCCTCGCTCGATTTTGAGGTCGTCTATTTTGTGCTCAGCAGCGATTACGACCTGTACATGGATGTGCAGCAAGCCATCAATTTGTCTCTTGTGCGAATCTTTGAGCAAGAAGGCATTGAATTCGCTTTCCCAACACGCACACTCCACTTACACACGGCTTGACTGGAGGTCTGCAGGGAAACACGCAATAGACATGAACACATTTCCCTGCCATCCTCAGAAACCTTGTTTCTAAAGCGTATGTGTCGGCAAACACGGTGGATCAAACGCCAGGTAATTTGGTGTTGTCCGAATTTGCAGGTGCAACTGTCGAATTCAAGGAGGCTATCTTGACCAACCCCACGGCGAAATCAAATCGATGCGAATGCTACAGGCCGCCTTGTCCCTGAGTGCAGAAGATGCGCATTACAAGATGCGGCAAACCTAGCAAAGCTTTAGCAAGGTCTAAAAGGACCTGTCAATGCGTTCCACGCAAGACGTCCAATATCGCCATGAGCGAAGGTTCGCGGCTGAAATTGGGACGCCAAACGAGCACCACTTGCCGCATCAAATCCATGCCGCTCAATGTCAGATAGTGCAGGTCATCTGCGTCGCTGGCCGAGGTGGGCATGCGCGGCAACAGCGACACGCCCATGCCCGCCACCACCATGTGCGCGATCGACTCCAGCGATGCCCCCTTGATCTCCTGGGCCATGCCGCTGGCGCTGGTTTTCAAACGGGCCAGCTCCGGGCTGGTCTGGATCAAGGCTTCGAGCAGGCAGTCGCCCATGCTGGGCAGCAAGAGGGTTTCATGCTGCAAAGCCGCGATGTCAATTTCCTGCAATTGGGCCCAAGGGTGGCGCGGCCCTACAGCCACAAAAACGGGCTCTTCAAAAATCGGGGCGGTCTTGAGTTCAAGGTCGGTGACGGGGATGTCCATCACGGCGCAATCGATCACGCCATCGCGCAATTGGTCCAGCAATTTGGCGCACAAGTCATGGTGCATCAGCACCGGTATCTGAGGGGCCAGCGAACGGATGCGTTGCATCCACTGGGGCATCCAACCGGGGTTGAGGTTGTGCACCACACCCAGGCGCAAGACGCCCACGTTCGGGTTCTGGCTGTTGCGGGCAATTTCTTCGATGGCATGGACATCTTGCAAGACCGAAAACGCATGGCGCACGATGGGCAAACCGGCCGAGGTGACTCGGACATCCATGGGGCTGCGCTCAAACAACTGCACGCCCAGTTCTTCTTCAAGGTTTCTGACCGCCACCGACAAGGTGGGCTGGGCCACGCCGCACGCGCGTGCTGCTCGGCCGAAGTGCTTTTCTCTGGCCAAGGAAACCACATATTTGAGCGCTGTCAGATTCATTCAGATGTCTCCTTCAACAAAAAACCCCCGAAACTGGTGAGTTTCGGGGGCTGTTCTGGCGCTCTTTAAGCCAGGTCGAAGCGGTCCAGGTTCATGACCTTGTTCCAGGCGGCCACGAAGTCCTTGACAAACTTGCCTTGGTTGTCGTCTTGGGCATAGGCCTCAGACAAAGCACGCAACTGCGAGTTGGAGCCAAACACCAAGTCGACGCGGGTGCCGGTCCACTTGATGGCACCGGTCTTGCGGCAACGGGCTTGGAACTCCGACTCGGCTTCCGATGTGGGTATCCAGGCGACGCTCATGTCGGTGATGTTGACGAAGAAGTCGTTGGTCAGCTGGCCCACGCGGTCGGTGAACACGCCGTGCTTGGAGCCACCGGTGTTGGCACCCAAGACGCGCAAACCGCCCACCAGCACCGTCATTTCAGGGGCGCTCAGGGTCAGCAACTGGGCTTTGTCAACCAGCATCTCTTCGGCCGACACGGTGAAGGCCTTCTTCTGGTAGTTGCGGAAGCCATCGGCTTGTGGCTCGAGCACTGCGAACGACTCGGCGTCGGTCTGCTCGGCGCTGGCGTCGGTGCGGCCGGGCGTGAAAGGCACTTGCACGTCAAAGCCAGCGGCCTTGGCAGCCGACTCGACAGCGGCGCAGCCACCCAGCACGATCAGGTCGGCCAAAGAGACTTGCTTGCCACCTTTGGCGTTGAAGGCCGCTTGCACGCCTTCGAGGGCCGCCAGGGCCTTGGCCAGCTGGGCAGGTTGATTGGCTTCCCAGTCTTTCTGAGGGGCCAAGCGCACACGGGCACCGTTCGCACCGCCGCGCTTGTCAGAGCCGCGGAACGTGCTGGCCGAGGCCCAGGCTGTACCCACCAACTCGCTGACGCTCAAGCCGCTGGCCAAGATGCTGGCCTTGAGGGCGACAATGTCGGCGGCGTCAATGGGCGCGCCAGTGGCAGCGGGAACGGGGTCTTGCCAGATCAGGTCTTCGGCAGGCACCTCTGGTCCGAGGTAGTTGACCTTGGGGCCCATGTCGCGGTGGGTCAGCTTGAACCAGGCGCGGGCGTAGGCGTCGGCGAACTCATCGGGATTGTTCAGGAAGTGACGCGAGACTTTTTCGTAGGCGGGGTCCATGCGCAGCGACAAGTCGGCTGTGGTCATCATGGGCGGGTGCTTTTTGCTCGGGTCGTGCGCGTCGACGACCATGTCCTCGGGCTCGCAGTCTTTGGCGTGCCATTGGATGGCGCCCGCAGCGGTGGTCATCTGGACCCACTCGTACTTGAACAACACTTTCAGGTAGCCCATGTCCCAGGTGGTGGGGTTGGGTTTCCAGGCGCCTTCGAAGCCGCTGGTGGTGGTGTCACCGCCTTTGCCTGTGCCGTGCTTGTTGATCCAGCCAAAGCCCATTTCGTGCATGGGCGCGCCTTCGGGCTCTGGGCCCACCAAGTCCGCATCACCGGCGCCGTGCATCTTGCCGAAGGTGTGACCGCCAGCCACCAAGGCCACGGTTTCGTAGTCGTTCATGGCCATGCGGGCGAACGTTTCGCGCACGTCGTGAGCCGAAAGCTTGGGGTCGGGGTTGCCGTCTGGGCCTTGTGGGTTGACGTAAATCAGACCCATCTGCACGGCAGCCAAGGGGTTGGCCAGGTCACGCTTGCCGCTGTAGCGGCTGTTTTCCTTGTCGCTGGTGGCCAGCCACTCTTTTTCTGCGCCCCAGAAAATGTCTTCTTCGGGTGCCCAGATGTCGGGACGACCGCCGCCGAAGCCAAAGGTCTTGAAGCCCATGGTTTCCATGGCCACGTTACCGCACAGGATGAACAGGTCAGCCCAGGAAATCTTGTTGCCGTATTTCTTCTTGATGGGCCACAGCAGGCGGCGGCCTTTGTCCAGGTTGCCGTTGTCAGGCCAGCTGTTGACAGGGGCAAAACGCTGGTTGCCGGTGCTGGCACCACCACGGCCGTCGGCAGTGCGGTAGGTGCCCGCTGCGTGCCAAGCCAAGCGAATGAACAGACCGCCATAGTGGCCCCAGTCGGCGGGCCACCACTCTTGGTTGTCGGTCATCAGATCGGCCAGGTCTTTCTTGAGCGCAGCGAAGTCGATCTTGGCAAATTCCTTGCGATAGTCGTAGTCTGGGTCCATGGGGTTGGACACAGGCTGGTGCTGGTGCAAGATGGCCAGGTTCAGCTGATTGGGCCACCAATCGGCGTTCGAGCGGGCGCCATGCTTGGCGCGCGCGCCAACGGCGGCGTGAAACGGGCATTGGGAAGCGGCGGGTGCAGTCATGTTGTACTACTGGTTAGAAAAACCCATTCCATCAGTAAAACCATCAGCGTGTTTTGTAAGGTCTTGGCACCACCCGGGTGGCTACCCCATGCTTTTCGCTGTGCAAGTGGTCATACCGAAAAAATGAACGTTCAGTCTAAAAACCGACGCACCATTTGGCCAATCAATTGAGTCAATCCTATCGATAGGTATTTGCCTATGCTGCAAAGCGTTGGAGCCGCACCGCTCAGCCAAGCGTTGTGGGCCGACTCAGGCACCACCGCTCAAAGCCCGAAGCCCGCAGTTGGCACGCCGGGCACTGGCCGCAGCCATAGCCCCAGTCGTGGCGTTGTGTGCGCTCGCCCAGGTAGCAGGTGTGGCTGTGCTCCACGATCAAGTCCACCAAGGCGTGACCGCCTTGCGCCGGGTCGGCTTGCTGACCCAAATCGTGCGCCAATTGCCAGGTTTGGGCCTTGTCGATCCACATGAGCGGGGTTTCGATCAACAGCTTGCGGTCCATGCCCAGCGACAGGGCCACCTGCATGGCCTTCATGGTGTCGTCGCGGCAGTCAGGGTAGCCCGAAAAATCGGTCTCGCACACGCCCGTGACGATGACTTGCAAACCCCGGCGGTAGGCCAAAGCTGCGGCCAGCGTGAGGAACAGCAGGTTGCGCCCGGGCACAAAGGTGTTGGGCAGGCCCGAACTTTCCATCTCGATGGCCGTGTCACGGGTCAGTGATGTTTCGCTGATCTGGCCGAGGATGCCGGCGTCCAGCAAATGGTCTTCGCCCATCTTGGAGGCCCATTGGGGAAACCGAGCCTTGATCGCGGCCAACACATTCAAGCGGGCATCCAGCTCGACTTTGTGGCGTTGACCATAGTCAAAAGCCAGGGTTTCAACGCGGTCGTAACGGGCCAAAGCGTGGGCCAAGCAGGTGGTGGAGTCCTGACCACCGGAAAACAGGACAAGGGCAGAGGTGTGCATGGGCTGGGATGGTAACGCTTGGGTCGCTGGGGACTGCCCGCGTTGGGGCGTGTTTGAAGGGTAGTGGTTGAGGGGTGCGTTTGGAAGGCTGCGGTTGAGGGGCGCATTTGGAAGGCTGCGGTTGAGGGGCGCGTTTGAAAGGGGCCGGCGGCGGGCTCCTCATGAGGCGTGGGTACGCCAAAATCGTCGCCCGCCGCCGACCCCTTCCAAACGCTGGTGGTGGTCGTCAGTTTTGTTGGCGTTGCGCTCGAACCTGAGGGAAAAAAGCGACTGTCTTGGGCAAGTTAGCCGCACAGCCCATGGTCTTGCGTGGGTGGGTGAGGGCGGGCACAGGGTGACGATTTTGGCGTACCCCCGCCTCATGAGGAACCCTGTGCCCGCCCTCACCCACCCACACCAGATCTGCCCAACCTCAACCTCACCCACCCACACCAGATCTGCCCAACCTCAACCACACCCACCCACTCAACACCCGCTAAATCAACACGACACAAACACACAGCACACCCACAAAACCCAAGCCATCGATAGAGGACAATCAAGCCTTCAAAAAGTCCGTCAAACCCCAGTGTCCCCCCACCTCCCCATCCTGCGCGAAGTTTTTGGCTACGACGCCTTTCGCGGCCCGCAGCAAGCCATCATTGACCATGTGGCGGCCGGAGGCGATGCGCTGGTGCTCATGCCCACAGGCGGGGGCAAATCGCTGTGCTACCAAATCCCGGCCATTGCGCGCCAACGTGCAGGCCACGGCATCACGGTGGTCGTCTCCCCGCTGATCGCGCTGATGCACGACCAAGTCGGTGCGCTGCACGAAGCAGGCGTGAGCGCGGCATTTCTCAACTCCACACTCACCAGCGAAGAAGCCAGCGACATCGAGCGGCGCTTGCTGCGCGGCGAGATCACCCTGCTGTATGCGGCGCCCGAACGCGTGACCAACGGGCGCTTTCTGGCCCAGATGGATTCACTGCTCGAGCGCGGGCTGCTGAGCCTGTTTGCGATCGACGAAGCGCATTGCGTGAGCCAATGGGGCCACGACTTCCGGCCCGAGTATCGGGGCCTGTCGGTGCTGCACGAGCGCTACCCCAGCGTGCCGCGTGTGGCGCTCACAGCCACGGCCGATGCGCTGACCCGTGCCGACATCGTTGAGCGCTTGCAGTTGGAAAGCGCCGAGCTGTTCATCAGCAGCTTTGACCGGCCCAACATCCGCTACACCATCGTCGAGAAAAAAGACGCCAGCACCCAGCTGCTGCGCTTCATCGAACGCGAGCACCCCGAAGAAGCGGGGGTGGTGTATTGCCAGTCGCGTAAACGGGTCGAAGAGATCGCGGTCATGTTGTGCGAAGCGGGCATCCATGCCCTGCCCTATCACGCGGGCCTGGACGCCGCCGTGCGCCAGCGCCACCAAAACGAGTTTTTGCGTGAAGAAGGCGTGGTGATGGTCGCCACCGTGGCTTTTGGTATGGGCATCGACAAGCCCGATGTGCGCTTTGTGGCGCACCTGGATATGCCCAAAAACATCGAAGGCTATTACCAAGAGACCGGGCGCGCTGGGCGCGATGGCTTGGCGTCGGACGCTTGGATGGCCTATGGCCTGCAAGACGTGGTGAACCAGCGCCGCATGATCGACGAAAGCCCGGCGGGCGAAGAGTTCAAGCAAGTCATGCGCGGCAAGCTCGACGCCCTGCTGGCCCTGGCCGAAGCCACCGACTGCCGCCGCGTGCGCCTGCTGGGCTACTTTGGCGAAAGTTACGCCAGCCAAAAGGACAGCGCACAAGGCGTTTACATGCCCTTTTGCGGCAACTGCGACAACTGTTTGAACCCACCCGAAGTGTGGGACGGCACCGATGCCGCACGCAAACTGTTATCGACTGTGTACCGCTGCCACCAAAGCAGTGGCAACAGCTTTGGGGCCAGCCACACCATGGACATCGTGCGCGGCAAAAAAACCGAGAAGGTGGTGCAACGTGGCCATGAAAGCATCAGCACTTTTGGACTAGGCGCCGATTACAGCGAGCAGCAACTGCGCGCCGTGATGCGCCAGCTGATCGCGATTGGTGCGCTGCATGTGCACACCGAAGACGGTTTCAGCACGCTCCACCTGACCGAGGCATCACGCGCTGTACTGAAGGGCGATGTGCCCGTGCAGTTGCGCGAGAGCACGAGCCAACGCAGCGACAAAAAAAGCCGCATCCGCAGCGGCCCAACCCCTGCTGCGGCCAACCTCGGGCAAGACGCGATGGTGCGCTTCATCAACCTCAAGGCCTGGCGCGCCGAAGTGGCCAAAGAACACAACCTGCCTGCGTATGTGATCTTCCACGATGCGACCTTGGCCGCCATTGCCGAGGCCGCACCCCAAAGCCTGGCGCAACTGCAAGGCATCAGCGGGCTGGGCGTCAAGAAGCTTGAAGCCTATGGCCCGCAGGTGCTGCGGGTGTGCAACGGGGCGGCTTGATCACTTGCGCACAGCCGGGTGTTTGCGCCGCTAAGATTCGGCCAGAAGCGGGAACGGCCGAACCATTCGCTCAATCGGCTCCATTACGGTCCGGCATCGTGATCGACGCACTGGAAAATCTGGCGCGGTAATGCTTGGACGGTCACGCCTCAAGCGATCGACATCAAACCCTTGTGTTGAATCACCGTGAGCAATCTGAGCGCTGGGCCGCCGGGCTTTTTGATGCCACGCTCCCAATCAAAAACAAGGTTCTTCGACACATTCAGGTATCGCGCAAACACCGGCTGCGAAATATGCTCGCGCATCCTCAGTGCCTTGATTTGTTCGGGCAGCATCACCTCAATGGGTGTGAGGCACGTCTCGTCAAACTCCCGCATGGTCTGACGATCCACAGCGCCCACTTCATGCAAAGCCTCCATCGTTTCGTGAATCGCAGCCAATGCATCACTGCGGTATTTTTTAGGCATCTTGCACCACCTTTTCAAAATGTCCTTGAGTCACCAACTCCATGAGTTGGGCATCCGTTAAATCCAATGCGTGACGAGCCATCTTTTTGAATTGGGCCTCTTCAATTGCGCTGATGTTTTCCAACTCGCTCTTGTCAAAGCCATAAACAAAGAAACACCGATGCTGCTGACGAAACAGCAGAATCGTTCGATAACCCTTTGAACGCCCCTCACCCGGGCGAGCGATTCATTGCTTGATCACACCGGCGCCCAAATCGGCATCGATCAAACCGCGTTCTGCTCGGACCACTGCATCGTGAAGCGCGGCAACAGAAATCTTTTCTTTTCGGGCGAAGCGCGTGAACCACGCACTTTTAAAGACATCCATTTGCGCCTCCCTATTTTTTCAAAATATCACACTAGGTGTAACCAAAATCAAGGGCGATTAAAAAAAGTGCACGGGCATGTGGGGTCGTTGGGCGTGCACGCGTCCACAGCCAAATCGTCACTCCACCTGAATCGCGCCACGACGAATCTGGTCGCGCTCCAGGCTTTCAAACAGGGCCTTGAAGTTGCCCTCGCCAAAGCCCTCATCGGCCTTGCGTTGGATGAATTCAAAGAACACCGGGCCGAGCAGGGTTTGGCTGAAGATTTGCAGAAGCAGACGCTTCTCGCCATGGGCCGTGGAGCCGTCCATCAAGATACCGCGCGCTTGCAATTCGTGCACGGGCTCGCCATGGCCCGGCAGGCGCTCTTCAAGCATCTCGTAATAGATGTCGTTGGGTGCGGTCATGAGCGGGATGCCGGCCATCTGCAGCGCGTCCACACTTTTCAAAATGTCGTCGGTGAGCAGCGCGATGTGCTGGATGCCTTCGCCGTTGAACTGCATCAGAAACTCTTCGATCTGGCCACCGGTCTTGCCCGACTCTTCGTTGAGCGGGATGCGGATCAAACCGTCTGGGGCCATCATGGCTTGGCTGGTCAGGCCCGTGTATTCGCCCTTGATGTCGAAGTAACGAATTTCCTGGAAGTTGAACAGCTTTTCGTAAAAACCGCTCCAATACGCCATGCGCCCTTTGTAGACGTTGTGCGTCATGTGGTCGATGAGCTTGAGGCCGTGGCCCGGCGGGTGGCGGTCGACGCCCTCGATGAATTCAAAGTCGATGTCGTAGATGCTTTTGCCGTCTTCAAAGCGGTCGATCAAATACAGCGGCGCGCCGCCAATGCCCTTGATGGCGGGCAAGCGCAACTCCATAGGACCCGTGGGCACATCCACAGGCTGCGCCCCGAGCTCCAACGCCCGCGCATAAGCCTTGTGTGAGTCCTTCACGCGAAAGGCCAAAGCGCAAGCGCAAGGCCCATGCTCGGATGCGAAGTAGCCTGCCAGGCTTTTGGGCTCGCGGTTGACGATGAAGTTGATGTCGCCCTGGCGGTAGAGCACCACATCTTTGGAGCGGTGTTTTGCCACCAAAGAGAAGCCCATTTTTTCAAACAGGGGCTCCAGCGTGTTGGGGACAGGCGAAGCGAACTCGACGAACTCGAAGCCACACAAACCCATGGGGTTGTCAAACAAATCGGCCATGAAAATCTCCAGTGAAAAGCAGGGCCGCGCTGCATGTTGAGCACGGCCCGATTGAAATCGGTCAAACAAATTGGGCGCTGTAAAGAGGTCATTGCGAGCGACGCGGGCAGTCTATGGATCGCTTCGTGCCTCGCGATGACGGCATCTATGGGTCACTCGGGGATGAACCCGCCAGCCTGCGCAGAGCGCTCAATCCAACTGCGGCGGCGCGCAAGGCTTGCCCCGCGTGCTGCGCGCGAGGTGGATGCCGAAAATCAAAACCTGGATAGCCATGGACTGATGGTCGTCGCAGGCGCAGGGCGTGTCAAGCCCTCAAATCCTGCCCGCCCAGTGCTGGCGGTGGTTGTAGCCATGTAGCCATGGCCCAGAACTTCAGGCGATCGCTTGGATGCTGCGCAAGTGGGCCATCTCTGCGGCACTCAAGCCCAGGCTTTGCAGCAGCTCGTTGGTGTTCTCGCCCTGTGTGGGGGGCTGGTGGCGCACGCCCAGGCGCTCCCCACCCATGGTGAAGGGCAGCAAAGCAGCAGGCGCGTTTTGCCCGGCTCTGGGGCCGTCGGGCAAGCGCACATCGGCCAGCCCCCCGGTGGCCTGCAGGTGCGGGTCATCAAACAACTCTTCGGGCTTGACGATGGGCGCAAAAGGCAAGCCTGCCTTCTCAAAAATGGCTGTCAATTCGGCCGCCGTGAAGGCCGCCAAGCGTCGGCGCAAATCAGGCATCAATTCGGCGCGCAGCGACACGCGTGCATTGTTGTCAAAGTAGCGAGGATCGCTCTTCAGGTCGGCAAAGCCCAACACATCACAGAACGTGGTCCATTGCGCATCACTCACTGCGGCCAAAAAGATTTGCTCGCCATTTTTGACGGTGAAAACGTCGTACACGGCCCAGGCCGAGATGCGGTTGGGCATGGGCTCAGCCGCTTTGCCGGTGATGGCGTATTGCAGCATGTGCTGACCCACCAGAAACACGTTGTTCTCGAACAGGGCCGACTGGATCTCTTGCCCGCGCCCGGTGATGCCGCGCTGGATCAGCGCACCCAGCACGCCAATCGCGCCGAACATGCCACCCATGATGTCGTTCACGCTGGTGCCTGCGCGCAGCGGGTCGCCGGGGCGGCCCGTCATGTAGGCCAAGCCACCCATCATCTGCACCACTTCATCCAGCGCCGTGCGGTGGTCATACGGCCCGGGCAAAAAGCCTTTGAGGCTGGCGTAAATGATCTTGGGATTGTGGGCTGACAGGCTGGCGTAGTCCAGCCCGTATTTGGCCATGGTGCCGGGCTTGAAGTTCTCGGCCACCACGTCGGCCGTGGCGCACAAGCGGCGCGCCGCTTCGGCCCCCTCGGGGCTTTGCAGGTTGATCTGAATGCTCTTTTTGTTGCGGTTGAACATGGGGAAAAACCCCGCGCCCGAGCCCAACAAGTGCCGGGTGCGGTCGCCCTCGATGGGCTCGACCTTGATGACCTCGGCTCCCATGTCGGCCAGCACCATGCCGCAGGTGGGACCCATGACCATGTGGGTGAACTCGACGACGCGCAGGCCTTCGAGCGGTAGCTTCCTTGGAGCTTCGGTCATGGGAACGCTCAGCGGTAAAACGCTTCGACCGTGCCTTTGAGTTTGATGAGCAGCGGCTGACCCTTGCGGTCCAGCGTTTTGCCTGCGGGCACACGCACCCAGCCTTCGCTGATGCAGTATTCCTCGACGTCGTTTCGCTCTTTGCCATTGAAGCGGATGCCGATGTCGTGCTCGAACACGGCGCGCACATGGTGCGGGCTGCGGGCGTCTATGGCGAGGCGGTCGGGCAATGCGGGGCGAGAAACGTGGGCGTTATCGGCGGAAGTGTCAGGAGTTTGGGTTTCGGTCATGGTGAGTGCGTTGGCAAAAATGAAACTAAGTGGATTCTCCCCGATTTAATGGGGCCGTCGGTGGCAGAATCCCGGGTCCTTCGACGGACAGTGCTTGGGTCTGTCCCATCCGATTCAGCTTGACCCCCTTCCTCATGACCTCTTCCCCCGCCGGCACGCTCGGCATTGACTTTGGCACTTCCAATTCGGCCATGGCCTGGCTCGGCCCAGAGGGCAGCGCACGCCTGATCCCCCTCGAGGGCGAAGCCCTGGCCATGCCCACCGCTGTGTTCTACAACGCCGAGGACAGCAGCACCCACTTTGGGCGCGACGCCATCGGGCATTACCTCGAGGGCACCGAAGGCCGCTTGATGCGCTCGCTCAAAAGCCTGCTGGGCAGCCCGCTCCTTTTGGAGACCACGCAGATCGGCCACCAGCAAATCAGTTTTCAGGACATCATCGGCACCTTTTTGGCGCAGCTGCGCGAGCGCGCCACGCAAAGCCTGGGCAGCGTCCCGCGCCGCGTGGTGATGGGCCGACCGGTGCACTTTGTCGACGATGACCCCGAACGCGATGCCCAGGCCGAAGCCTCGCTGCGCCAGGCGGTCGAAGCGGTGGGCTTTGACGAGGTATCGTTTCAACTGGAGCCCATTGCCGCAGCCCTCGACTACGAGCAGCGCCTGACCCAAGAAAGCACCGTGCTGGTGGTGGACTTAGGGGGCGGCACATCGGACTTCACGGTGGTGCGCCTGGGGCCCCAGCGCATGTCCCGCGCGGACCGGAGTTGCGACATTTTGGCCACCACGGGCGTGCACATTGGCGGCACCGATTACGACCGGCAACTGAATCTCGCACAGGTCATGCCGCTGCTTGGTTACAAACATTTGGGCCCCGAGCAGCGCGAAGTGCCCAACCGCGTTTTTTTTGACCTGGCCACTTGGCACCTGATCCACTGGCAATACCAGCCCAAGGCCATCGCTCACGCCCAAACCCTGCGCAGCAACTACAGCGAGCCGCACTTGCACGAACGCCTGATGCGCGTGCTGACCGAACGGCACGGCCACCACATGGCCCACGAGGTGGAGCAGGCCAAGATCCAATGCTCAATGAGCCGGACTGACGCGCGCATTGACCTGTCGGTGATTGAGCGCAGCTTGCAAGCAGACCTGGGCGTCAGCGACATGCAGGCGCATTTGCAGCACTTGCTGGCCCGCACGGTGGCTTGCGCGCGCGAGTGCGTCCAGCGTGCAGGCCTGACCAATGCTTCACTGGATGCGATCTACCTCACGGGTGGCTCATCGGCCTTGAGCACATTCCAAGCCACTTTGCAGGCTGAATTCAAAGGCGTGCCGCTGGTCGAAGGCGATTTGTTTGGTGGCGTGGCGCTGGGCTTGGCCTACAGCCGTTGAGCCCGGGTGGTTGTTTATTGACGGGACTTTTGCTGCCTGTGGTGTCACCCAGTGGCCTCAGATCCACTCATCGCCCAAGTCCCACAGGCCATCGCCCGCATCTGGCTCGGCGCTGGCCAAGCCCCCTGAGCCTTGGGCCACATCGGACGTGGCCTCGTCCGGCCCCCACAGGCCTTGAAGGCCTTGAAGGCCTTGAAGGCCTTGTAGCAACAAACCACCGGCCACCACACCGGTGGTCACGCCCAATGCCGTGCCACCAACTTGCGCCAACAGTCCACGCCCCCAAGGGCTGGACAGCGCGGGGGCCATAGGGGCGGCCTGCACACGGGCACGGTCTCCCGAAGCTGAACCCCCACCGCCGGAAGGGGCGGGCCCTGCTGCTGTAGGGCTGGCTTCAGATGTCAAACGAGCGGCTTGTTCATCGCACTGCGCTTGCAACTGGCCCAAGCGGACATGGGCGGCGTCCAGCGCCAGCTGCAGCGCCAAGCTGCGCTGCACCAGCAAGTAAGGGGCATCGGGTTGCTGGGCCAGCGCATCGCGGATCAGGCCATCGGCCAGCGCATCTTTGGGCTGGGCACGTTGCTGGCGCAAAACGGCCAAAAATTGCTGAAGCTGGTCACGTTCTTGGGCGGTCATGGGCGAGTCCTTGGGCTGAGCGTTGGCAACATGCTGGTTCATTATTGGCTGGCTTGCCCTCAATAGGCTGGGATCATCCTGTGGAATGGCGGTTATTGGCCCCTCTGTGGGTCGGTGTCGCATGGGCAGCGGTCGCAAGACTGCGGCGGAGGGTTTCCAGCGCAAAATGACAGTGCCGTGAATTTTCAGCCATTGACACCGGAGACCGCATGAAAGAGACCCCCTATGCTTGGGTGGTGGTTTGGGCCACTTTTGCTTGCCTGGCGCTGATCTTCGGGGTGTCGTATTCGTTCGCAGCGTTTTTTGAGTCGTTCGCGGCCGAGTTCTCGGCGCAGCGGGCCGATGTGTCCTGGATCTTTGGCCTCTCAGGCTTTGTCTACTTTGTGCTGGGCGCGGGTGGCGGCATGCTGGCCGACCGTTTTGGCCCGCGCGTCGTGTGCTCGGCGGGCATGGCCCTCATTGCGCTGGGCCTGCTGGCCACCAGTTGGGCGACGTCTTTGCTGGCGGTGTACGTGAGTTACGGTTTGCTGGTGGGCTTGGGGATTGCCTTGGTTTACACCCCGTCGATTGCCAGCGTGCAGCCCTGGTTCACCACCCAGCGCGGCTTGGCCGGGGGCATTGCCAGCTCGGGCGTGGGTGCAGGCACTTTGCTGGTGCCGGTGTTGGTGGCCATGGCCATTGGCCCCATGCCCTGGCGCGAGGCCATGCAGCTGCTGGCCTTGGGGGTGTTGGTGCTGGGTTTGTTGGCGGCGGGCTTGCTGCGCCGCGCCCCTGCCACGCGGGCCGCGCCGGGCGCGCCCGATGCGGGGGGCTCAGGCGCCGGACTGACTTTGCGCGAGACCTTGCGCAGCCCCACGTTCCGCTGGTTGTACCTGGCCACGGTGCTGGCCTCGCCCGTGATGTTCATTCCCTTTGCCCATGTGTCGGCATCGGCGCGCGATCTGGGCTTGGGCGAAGCCTTTGCAGTCGGTTTGGTGGGCTTGATTGGCGTGGGCAGTCTGGTCGGGCGCTTTGCCATTGGCCTGCTGGCCGACCGGCTGGGCCGCGCGCAGACGCTGGTGCTGATGCAGCTGTCCATGGGCGCGTCCTATGCGCTGTGGGGCGCGGCGGGCGGGCAGGCCATGCTGGTGCTGTTTGCGCTGTGGTTTGGCCTGAGTTATGGCTCCATCGTGTCGCTCTTGCCCGCCATTTGTATGGATTATTTTGGCGGCCGCTCAGTGGCCAGTGTGGTGGGCACACTCTACAGCGGTGCGGCACTGGGCAATTTGCTGGGTCCGGTGCTGGCCGGGGCGGCATTTGACTGGAGCGGGCATTATTTGGGCGTGATGGCCGTGTGCGTCGGGCTGTCGCTGTGCGCGACATGGGCCTCACGCCAAATGAAACGCTGCGGCCAGGCGCGCTATTGATCCAGGAGAGACGGACTGTCATGCACAACGATTTGCACGCGCTGCGGCGCATCCTCAAAATTTGCCCCACCATCGCCGTGGTGGGCCTGTCGGCCGAGTGGCACCGACCCAGCTACTTCGCGGCCAAGTACATGCAGTCGCACGGCTTCAAGATCGTGCCAGTCAACCCGCGTTATGCGGGCGGCGAGATCCTCGGTGAAACCTGCTATGCCAGCCTCAGCGACATCCCTTTCAAGGTGGACATGGTCGATGTATTTCGCCGCAGCGAAGACGTGCTGCCCATTGCCGAGCAAGCGGTTCAAATCGGCGCAAAGTGCCTGTGGCAACAACTGGGCGTGGCCAACCCCGAAGCCGACGCCCTGGCACGGCAGGCGGGTTTGGATTCGGTGAGCAACCGCTGCGTCAAGATCGAACACGCCCGGCTGTTTGGCGGCCTGAACTGGGTGGGCGTGAACACCGGTGTCATTTCTGCGCGGCGGCTGGTATAAAAACGCCATGACCGACCGCCAATTCCACCCCGAGACCCTGGCCATTCATGCGGGGCAAATTCCCGATGCGGCCACCGGCGCACGCGCCTTGCCCATCTACCAAACCAGCAGCTATGTGTTTGACAGCGCCGAGCACGCGGCCTCGCTCTTTAACCTGCAGACCTTTGGCAATGTGTATTCGCGCCTGAGCAACCCCACGGTGGCGGTGCTCGAAGAACGCGTGGCCGCGCTCGAAGGCGGGCGTGCTGCGGTGGCCAGTGCCTCGGGCATGGCGGCCGAAACCATGGCACTCATGACCATCTTGCAGTCGGGTGACCATGTGGTGGCGGCCGGTGCTTTGTATGGCGGCTCGGTCACGCTGCTGGCCGTTAGCTTGGCCAAGTTCGGCATCGAGACCACCTTTGTGGACGCCACTAAACCCGAGGCCTTTGCCGCCGCCATGCGACCCAACACCCGCGCGGTGTACGCCGAAAGCTTGGGTAACCCGAGCATGGTGGTGCTGGACATCGCGGCCGTGGCCGAGGTGGCCCACGCACACGGCGTGCCGCTCATCATCGACAACACCGTGCCCAGCCCGCTGCTGTGCAACCCGATCGCGCTGGGCGCGGACATCGTGGTGCATTCGGCCACCAAATATTTGGCGGGCCACGGCACCACCTTGGGCGGCGTGGTGGTTGAGGGCGGCAAATTTCCGTGGGACAACGGCAAGTTTCCGGGCATGACCGAGCCGTCCAAGGGCTACCACGGCGTGAAGTTTTACGAGACCTTTGGCGACTTCGGCTTTTCCATGCGCTGCCGCATGGAAAGCCTGCGCGTATTTGGCGCATCGCTCAGCCCCATGAGCGCATGGCAAATTCTGCAAGGCGTCGAGACGCTACCGCTGCGCATGCAAAAGCACTGCGACAACGCGCTGGGCGTGGCCCAGTTTTTGCAGGCCGATGCGCGTGTGGCTTGGGTCAACTACCCCGGCCTGCCCGACCACCCGCAACACGCTCTGATGCAGCGCCAGATGCGTGGCGCATCAGGCCTGCTGTCGTTCGGCGTCAAAGGCGGTTTGGCACAAGGCGTGACCTTCATCGAGTCGGCGCAGTTCATGAGCCACCTGGTCAACATCGGCGACACCCGCACCCTGATCAGCCACCCGGCCAGCACCACGCACCGCCAACTCGACGACGCCCAGCAACTGGCTGCAGGCGTACCGCCCGACATGGTGCGCATCTCGGTGGGTTTGGAGAATTTGGACGACATCCTCTGGGACATTGACCAAGCGCTGGACAAGGCCTGCCGCTGAGTCGGTGCCATGGCGCATGGGCCGGCGTCGCGGCACGTTCCGCGCCCTATCGCCCAAGGGGTGGGCTCCTACAAAAAACCGGGCACCTCCCCGTAGGAGCCCACCCCGTGGGCGATGGCTTGTGCACCCGGGTCCATGAATGTGCTGGGACTTCAGGCGAGCCGCCTCATCAGGGTCTTCAAGCGTCTTGTGCCAGCAGCGCCTGCCGGCGCTTGCGCTCAGACTGGAGCAGACCCAGCCCGGCCGCCACCACCAGTGCAATGCCGCCCCAAGCCAGGGTGTTGGGCACATCACCCCACATCAGGTAGCCCAGCACCAATGCCACCAGCAGACCGCTGTAGCGAAACGGCCCAATCACGCTCATGTCGCCCAAGCGCATGCTGAGCGTGAGCAGGTGGTAGGCCGCGGCCAAGCACAGTGATGCCCCAAACAGTTGCCACAGGTGCGGCGTGCTCATCGGCTGCCACGGCTCAAACAGGCTCCACACGCCGGCCATCAAAGTGACCATGGCCGCCGTCGACAAGGTGATCAAGAGCGAGGGCACTTGGGCGGGCACCAGGCGCGTCAGAAAGTCGCGCCCTGCATGCAGCACCGCCGCAAACAGGCAGAGCCAGGCATAGGCATTGAAGTCGCCCATGCGTGGCTGCACCACCAGCAGCACGCCCGCAAATCCCAAAACGATCAGAGCCCAGCGACCGGGGCTGACCCGCTCGTGCAAGAAGAACACCGCCATCAAGGTCAGAAACAAGGGGCCCGCCAAGTTGATCGCGGTGGCATTGCCCAGGGGCATGTGGAAAAGCGCCGTGAGGTAGGTGAAAGAAGCCAGACTGTCGAGCATGGCGCGCGCAGGCACCGATCGCGTGAGTGCGGTGCGCCATTGCTGCAACTGTCCCACCCACCCAGCCAAGGCCAACAGCAGCGCGGTGGTCATCACGCCGCGCACAAAAATCAGCTGCGGTGGACAAGTCCGCGCTGACCCATTTGACCAAGGCATCGTTCACCACAAAAAACACCATGGCACCGGTCATGGTGACGATGCCGCGGCGGTTGTGCTGGCTCATGCGGGGGCTTTGTCCAAAAAGGGCAGCACCTGCGCCAGCAAGGCATCGGGCGCTTCCTCAGCGATGTAGTGGCCGCAGGGCAATGCCCGGCCCGTGACGTGGGTGGCCACCTGCTGCCATTCCTTGAGCGGATCAAAACAGCGCTGCACCACGCCTTGCGCGCCCCACAGCACCTGGATGGGCATTTGAAGCCGTCGCCCCTGCGCAATGTCTTGCCGGTCGTGCACCAGGTCAATACCCGCTGACGCCCGATAGTCTTCGCACAGCCCATGCGCTGCACCCGGCAGGGCCAGGCAGCGCTGGTATTCGGCCAGGGCCCGCGGATCGAAAGGGGCCAACCCCGCACTGCGGTTGCCCATGACGTCGGTGACATAAGCCGCCGGATTGGCCTGGATCAAGCGCTCGGGCAAGGGTTGCGGCTGGATCAAAAAGAACCAATGCCAATAGGCGCGGCCAAAGGCCTCGGTGGTTTGTGCGTACATGGCCAAGGTGGGCGCGATGTCAAGCAAGACCATCTGGCGCACCGCCTGCGGGTGGTCCATGCCCAACCGGTGCGCCACGCGGGCACCCCGGTCGTGCGCCAGCACATGAAACTGCGCAAAACCCAGTTGCTGCATCAGGTCGATCTGGTCTTGCGCCAGGCTGCGTTTGGCGTAAGCCGCGTGGTCCGGCCCGCCCTCGGGTTTGGACGAGTCACCATAACCGCGCAGATCGGCCGCGACCACGGTGAAGTGCTGCGCCAGCGTGGGGGCCACCTTGTGCCAGATGGCCAGGGTCTGCGGATGCCCGTGCAGCAGCAGCAAGCCCGGACCTTGCCCGCCCACCATGGCCGAGATGCGCAGGCCTTTGGCCACTTCGATCTGGTGGTGTGCGAAACCGGGAAACAAGGGCAAAGCAGGGTGATGCATGGTCTAAGCGCTTGGGCAAGGTGGGGCGGTGCAGGGCGTGGGCCACCCAACCAAAACGGGCACGGTGGGGAACCTCAGCAACCATTATTGACCCGCACCTCCACAGCAGCTGTGCCCTTTGAGACCTCCGCCCCATCCCCTGAGACCAAGAGCCAGCGCTTAAACTCAGCGCTTTCATCCCCAACAAGAAGGAAGACCCCATGGGCGCGCAGTGGAAAGCAAAAGGCAAGGCACAGGCAGCAGATGCACGAGGCAAGCTGTTTGGTCGCCTGGCCAAAGACATCATGATCGCCGCCCGCAACGGCGCCGACCCCGCCGCCAACTCTCGCCTGCGCCTGGTGGTCGAGCAGGCCCGCAAGGTCTCCATGCCCAAAGAAACACTGGAGCGCGCCATCAAAAAAGGCGCGGGTCTCTTGGGTGATGCCGTGAGCTTTGACCGCGTGATTTATGAAGGCTTCGCCCCGCACCAGGTGCCCGTGATGATCGAGGTGCTGACCGACAACGTGAACCGCAGCGCGTCTGAAATGCGCGTGCTGTTCCGCAAGGGCCAGCAAGGCACCTCGGGCTCGGTGTCGTGGGACTTTGACCATGTGGGTTTCATCGAAGCAGAACCCACCCAAGCCGGCGCTGACGCCGAACTGGCCGCCATCGAAGCGGGCGCGCAAGACTTTGAGCCCGCCGACGAAGACGGCGTGACGGTGTTCATCACCGAAGCCACCGACCTTGACCTGGTCAGCCGCGCCCTGCCCGAACACGGCTTCACTGTGGTGTCGGCCAAGTTAGGCTACAAACCCAAAAACCCGGTAGACCCAGCCAACCTGAGCGCCGAGCAGCTCGAAGAAGTCGAAGCCTTTTTGGGCGCCATCGACAACAACGACGACGTGCAAAACGTGTTTGTGGGCTTGGCGGGTTAAGGTTCAAAAAATCCGGCTTGATTTCGTACGTAACTTGCGTACAAGCATGCCCTATGAAAGCGCTCTTTGTTGAGTTGCCAGCTTTCGAACGCTACCGACAGGAATACCTGAGCGATGAGGCCTACCGAGGCCTGCAAAATGAAATGCTCAAGGCACCCGAGGCCGGTGATGTGATCATGGGCACGGGTGGCCTGCGCAAAATCAGGCACGGAGATACGCAGCGAGGCAAAGGCAAACGTGGTGGGCTGAGGGTGATTTATTTTTGGTGGGAATCCCATCGTCAATTTTGGCTTTTTACCCTCTATGACAAAAGCGAAATGGATGACCTCTCACCGAAGGATCGCTCAGCGCTCAGCGCTCAAAGCGATGCTGAAACAAGAACTGGAGTCTCGCAAATGAAACGCAATTTGTTCGCTGAAATTTCCGAAGGCTTTGATGCCCTGGCCCAGCAGCGCGTTGGCAAGACCACGCTTCGCACCGTCGAAGTAGAAGCCAAACCTGCGCCTGACATCAGTGCCATGGAACTCAAGGCTATTCGTGAAAAACTCAAGCTCTCGCGTCCCGTCTTCGCCCACTACCTGCGCACCAACCCTAGAACACTGGAAAACTGGGAGCAAGGCCGCGCCAAGCCCAACGCCCAGGCCGCATTGCTGATCCACTTGGTGGACCGCTACCCCGATACCGTCAAGCGGCTCGCCGCAGTTTAAGCAACTGCGTCGAAACCTCCCAGAACAATGCCTTCGGGTCTTGCAGGCGACAGCTGAAAGAGCCGCTACAGGGTTTTCAATGAGGGCGTTTTGAGCATGCGCCGATAGCATGGGTTGATCCTTTAGGAGCTCACCACGCCCTTTTCATTTTTATCGCAAGCTTCTTCACCGTCCCGCGCCCGGCGTTTGACCTTCGCCGCGGCTTTGCTGGCCGTATGTGCCAGCAGCACCGCCCTGGCCCAAGCCTGGCCACAGCGCCCGATCAAAGTGGTCATTCCCTTCCCACCCGGTGGCCCCAGTGACCTGGTCATGCGCACAGCGGCCGAAAAAATTCTGGCCAACCTCAAGCAACCCATCGTGATCGAGAACCAGCCCGGCGCTGGCGGCAACATTGGCGCCGCCAGCGTGGCGCGGGCCGCCCCCGATGGCTACACCTTCTTGTTCGCGACCGACACCCTGCTCACCGTCAACCCGCATGTGTACAAAACCATGCCCTTCAAGCTCGACGACTTGAAGCCCATCAGCGTGTTGTCTTCGTTCAGCCAAACCTTGGTGTGCAACCCTTCGCTGGGTGTCAAAACAGTGTCCGAGCTGATCGCCCAATCGAAAACCACCTCTTTGAGCTACGCCTCGGGCGGCGCCGGTGTGCCGGGGCATTTGTCGACCGAGTTGCTGCTGAGCATGACCGGCATGCAAATGACACACATCCCCTACAAAGGCCCGGCCCCCGCCATGCAAGACGTGCTGGCCAACCAAGTGCCTTGTGGTCTGCTGGCCGGGCCCACGGTGCTGCCGCATGTGCGCGCGGGCAAGTTGATGGCGCTGGCAGTGTCGGGTCAAGCACGCTCGCCCTCTTTGCCCGATGTGCCCACCATTGATGAGGCCGGGGTGAAAGGCTACGAGGCCGATTTCAGCCTGATCTTGATCGCCCCCAAACAAGTGCCCGATGACATCGCGGCCAAATTCCGCCAAGCCGTGGTCGACGCCCTGCGCACCCCAGAAGCCACCGAGCGGCTCAAGGCATCCGACCAGATCGTGATTGGCAGCACGCCCGAGCAGGCGGTCGTCAAAGTGGCCAAGGACTTTGCCAAATGGGGCGCCGTGTCGCGCAAGATTGGTTTGAGTCTGGACTGAGCCTGAGCGGGCCCACAAATGACAAGCCCGACCAGCGAACTGGTCGGGCCGATGGGGCGTCACGAGAGGATCGTCCCAGGGGTTGCCCAAAAGAAGCTTCATCGTTCTGATGGGCGGGGTGCATGTATGCACCCCAGAGGATGCTTCGATCGGTTTCCCGATGTCAGCGATGCCACTTTACGCCCGCCGTGCGGTGGGGGTCAAGGCACTGTTACATGTTTTTCAGGGGCTCCGCAGCGACTTCGGTAGACCGGCCCTGCTTTGTACTTTTCCCTGTGCCTCCCGGCCCTTTGCCGCACGGTCACAATCGGGCGCATGAAACGCCTTTACGCCTATTTTTTTCGCGGTCTGATCAGCTTTTTGCCTGTCGGTCTGACCGTTTATGTGCTCTACCTGTTTGTCATCTGGGTTGAGGGCTTGGCCATGCAAGTGTTGCGTCCGTTCACGGGTGACTTCTACCTGCCGGGCCTTGGCATCGTGCTGGGCACAGTCTTGATTTTGGTGCTGGGGTTTCTGGTCTCGCAGCCCTTCATGACACGCATGCTCAGCTGGGTGGAGCTGCCCTTCACCAACTTGCCACTGGTCAAAAGCATTTATTCTTCGCTCAAAAGTTTTGCCGATTACTTTTCACCGCATGAGCGCGATGCGCAGCAGGTGGTGGTGCTGAAAAAACCGGACAGCGAGCTGTCCATCATCGGTCTGGTCACGCGCCAGAACCTGAGCGACCTGCCGCTGGATGCGCAGACCCGCCAAAACGTGGCGGTCTACCTGCCCATGGGCTACATGATCGGCGGCTACACCGTGTTTGTGCCGCGCGAATGGGTGCAGGTGCTGGACATGTCGGTCGAAGAAGCGATGCGCTCGTCCCTGACGGCCTGGATGGGCAGCACGAAAAATCCGACCGATCCAACGTGACAGCCTGCTAAGCGCTGCGCCTTAAACTGCGTATTCCCCTTGTTTGGAAGATCTGCCATGACCTTGCCCCCTCCCGCACTTGAGCATGTTTGCGACCTGGCCGTGACCATCGCGCCACCTGTCGAAGTCGGCCACACACCGGCGGGCCTGCGCCGCATGATCCCGATCACGGGCGGCACCGTGACCGGCCCCCGCTTGAATGGCCGGGTGATGGCGGGCGGCGCCGACTTTCAGCTGATTTTGGGTGGCGGCACGCAGGCGCACCTGGACGCGCGCTACGTCATCGAACTGGACGACGGCAGCCGTGTGTTTGTGCAAAACACTGCGCTGCGTGTGGCTTCGCTGGAGAATTCCCAACGCATCATGAACGGCCAGCCGGTCAACCCCGACGAAATCTATTTCCGCTGCCAACCCAAGCTGGAAGCGACCGCGCCGCAATGGGCCTGGCTCAGCGAGAGCCAATTCATTGGCAGTGGGCGACGTGCACCCGACGGGGTGTATCTGAGTTTTTACCGGGTGCTTTGAGCGGCCTTGAAGGCCCTCCCCCCATTGCAGGCGAATTCACATGAACCGTGCAGGGGCGTAAGGCAGCGGGTCGATCCACCCCTGCCGACCCTCGACCATCTCAGCCAGCAGCCGCCCGGCCACTGGCCCCAGCGTGAAGCCCTGGTGCGCGTGGCCAAAGTTGAGCCACAGGCCCTTGTGGCGCGGCGCCGGCCCCATCACGGGCAGCATGTCGGCGGTGCAGGGGCGTGCGCCCAGCCAAGGCGCCTCGGGCAAAGATTCACCCAGATCCACCAGATCGCGCGCCAGCGCTTCGGCCTTGGCCAGTTGCACGGGCGTGGGCGGGGCATCGATGGGGGCAAATTCAGCGCCCGTGGTCAAGCGCAGGCCGCGCTGCACGGGGGCCAGCACATAGCCGCGTTCGGCATCGAGCACCGGTTGACGCAACTGAGCAGGTGATCGGTAATGCTGGTGGTAACCGCGCTTGATGAACAGCGGGAACCGGTAACCCAGCGTGCGGATCAGGCCATCGGCCCAAGGCCCCAGCGCCAACACTGCCTGCTGGGACTGCACACGGCCTTCGTGGGTCTGCACCGACCAGCCCGCGCCTTGCGGCTGCAAACTGGCGGCGTCGCCCGTCAACAAACGTCCGCCACGGGCGACAAACAACTCGGCATATCGCTGCACCAAAGCACCGGGGTTGTTCACCGCCCAAGGGTCGAGCCAATGCACTGCCCCAGCCAAAGAGGCGCGCAAGGCGGGTTCAGCCTGGGCCAGCAGGACGGTGTTTTCGACCTCAGAACGCACACCAAAACGCACGCGCAAGTCTTCGGCACGCTGCGCCGCTTCTTCCAAAGCCTTGGCCGTGCGGAACACAAAGCGAAAGCCTTCACGCGTGACCAGATGCTGAGCACCCGCAGCGGTCATCAACAGGTCGTGCTCTTCAGTGGCGTGCGCAATCAGGCGGCTGTAAGCCTCGGTGGCTTGCGCATGCCGCTTGGGGTGTGAGTGGTGCAGGTAGCGCAGCAGCGAACCCGCCATCTGCCACAGGCCTCGCGCATGCCAATTCACCTCGGCGCCGCGGCCCAGGGCCACGTTCAACAAGAAGCCCGGCTCACGCGGAAAGGCATAGGGCTCGACCGCCTCGCTCTGAATCAGGCCCGCATTTCCAAACGATGTTTCTTGGCCGGGCGCACGCCGGTCCACCAGCGTGACCTCGTAGCCACGTTGCTGCAAATGCAAGGCGGTGCAGGTGCCGACCATGCCAGCGCCCAAAACAAGGATGGAGGAAGTCATACATGCAGTATAGAGAGGGCAAATGGCTGCCGGGGGTTCTGTTCAGGGTGGCGTTTTGCGCTGTTTAAACTGTGGCCATGAGCACCACCACAGAATCCCTGCAGCAATCTTTATCCGACCTGTTTGCCCCTTGGGTGCAGGCGCTGAACCTGAAGGTCGAGCACTTTGACGCCGACAGCGTGACCCTGCGCCTGCCACAAAGTGCGCAGCTCTCGCGGGTGGGCGGCATGTTGTGTGGTCAGGCCATGATGGCCGCCGCCGACACGGCCATGGTGCTGGCGCTGATCAACCACTTTGGACAGTTCCGGCCCTGCAGCACGGTGCAGCTGTCGAGCAGCTTCATGAAGCCCCTGTCCGGGCAAGACGCGCTGGTCACCGCACGGGTGCTGCGGGCGGGCAAGGCCATGGCCTTTGGCGAGATTGACCTGGCCGGTGCCGACGACGGCAAAAGCGTTTTCCGGGCCAGCACCACCTATGCCCTGATGTGAATCAGGTTGTGCCAAACGCATGTCAGCGCCCCGCCAGCCTGGCTTGGCTACAATAAGCGCATTACTTTTTGAGGTTCCACATGTCTGCTCACAACGACGCTCACACATCCGACGATCCCGTGGAAAACGTGGTCAAGCACATTCCCGTGATCATTCCAGCCGCTGGTGCCGTGCTGATTTTCCTGTTGGCCTTCATCGCCGTGTTCATGGCCTGAGGCTTAGCCGCCCCCGGTGCGCCGCTTGGCCGCACCCGCCCAACCCGCAACAGCCTGCGCTTTGCGGGTTTTATTTTGTCCGCACCGGCATGATGTGCAGCGCCCCCGGCGCAATCAGCAGCTGAACCCATGCGCCAGCGCCCACTTGCAGGCGCCGCAGCAGCCGACTGGTCAGGTTCAGGGTGATGGTTTGGCTGGGCAGGGCTTCGGGCCGGAGCGTGCACAGGCTAATTTCCCCAAGCGACAAGACCTCCAACAACTGGCAGCGCAAGCGGGTGTGGCCCGGCTCTGCCAGAGCGGGCATCTCGCCGTCGGCCATCACGTCCACCTGTTCGCCGTTGAGCACCCAAGTCACGCGGGTGCCGTCGTCGATCTTGTTTTTGTCAAACACCGTCAGGTCCAGTCCGGCTTCGGGCTGAGAGGCATCCGTCCAGCGCAAGCGCCCCCAGCCGTCTTCGCTCTTCAAAAAGCGCCCTTCAAAGTGGTTTTGAATGCCCACCAGCTCGGCCACCCGGGCGTTGCGCGGACTGGCAAACACGCGGGCGGGCTCGCCCGTTTGCAGGGTCTGGCCCGCGTCCACGATCACCACCCGATCGGCCAAGCGGCGGGCCTCGGCCAAGTCGTGCGTGACCAGCACCATCGGCACCGACACCTTTTGGCGCAAAGCGGCCAACTCGCGGTACAGCGTTTGGCGCGTGGGTGCGTCCACCGCAGAAAAGGGCTCGTCCAGCAGCAAGACGCCGGGCAAAGTTTCGAGTGGCTTGTCAGAGCTTGAAGTCCAAGAAGGCGCGGGCATGACCCGTACCAGCGCCCGCGCCAGTGCCACGCGCTGCTGCTGACCGCCAGACAGTTGCGAGGGCCTGCGGTGGCTGAGCGTTGCCAGCCCCAACCGCGCCAGCAATGTTTGTACATCGGCACCCGACCAACCCGGCCCCGCGGCCAGCGCCACATTGGCCTGCGCCGTCATGTGCGGAAACAGCGCGTAATGCTGGAACACGAGGCCAGCGCGGCGCTCTTGCGGGCTGAGCTGCGCACCCGCTGCCGTGTCCAGCCAAGCCTGGCCTGCCACCCGAATGTGGCCTTGCACATCGGCGGGTGTCCACAAGCCCGCAATGGCGCGCAGCATGCTGGTTTTGCCGCTGCCCGACGGCCCGACCAGCGCCACCAACTCGCCCGCGCCACAGTCAAACTCGGCCTCCAGCCGAATGGGGCTGCTTGACCGCAATTGCACTTGCAAGCCGTTCATCAGCGCTCCTGCAAGGCGCGGCCACGCTGGCCCACCCGGTCAAAGGCCAGCACCAGGCTGAGCGCCAGCAAAGAGATGCCCACCAGCGCCAAGGCCATCACATGGGCCGACTGCAAATCCATGCCCTGCACCTTGTCATACAGCGACACCGACAAGGTGCGGGTTTCGCCTTCGATGTTGCCGCCCACCATGAGCACCACACCAAACTCGCCCAAGGTGTGCGCCACGGTGAGGGCCATGCCCGCCAACAAACCGGGCCAGGCCAGCGGCAGCTCAATGCGCCAAAAGGTCTGCCAGGTCGACAAGCCCGACACCCAAGCCGCCTCGCGCAGGCTGTGCGGCACGGCCGCAAAGGCGCGCTGAATCGGTTGCACCATGAAGGGCAGGTTGACCAGCACGCTCACCAGCAGCAAGCCTTCGAGCGTGAACACCAGCCGGATGCCCGAGTCCGCCAGCCACGCCCCCAAAGCGCTGCCCTGGCCAAAAGCCACCAAAAAGTAAAAACCGATGACCGTGGGCGGCAGCAGCAAGGGCAGCAGCAGCAAAGCCTCCACCACCGGTCGCCCGGCCCAAGCGGTGACGGCCAGCCAGCGAGCCAAGGCCAAGCCCAAGGGCAGCAACGCCAAGGTGGTCAAAACCGCCAAAGTGAGCGAGACGTGAAGGGCGGACCAATCCATAAGGCGGAGTTTGCAGGCGAGTGGAAGTAGAGGGTGTTGGGTTGGATTATTGCGGCAAGGCGTAACCGTGCCGCACGAACACCGCCTGCGCAGGCGCGCTGAGCAAAAACCGGTGCCAATTGAGCGCCGCCGCACCCGCGCCCTTGAGCAGGACCATGCGCTGGTGCAGGGGGGCATGCGCGTCAGCCGGCAAAGGCAAAACCTGCAAGCTGCTCGCGATTTCTGGGGCCTGCGCCAACGCCAGCGCGGTGATTCCGGCTTGCGCAGCGCCCGTGGCCACAAACTGGGTGGCCTGGCCGATGTTGTCGCCCATCACCTGACGTGCGGCTGGCAATGGCCCAACGCCTGCGCGCTGCAATGCCTCCACAGCCGCCACACCATAGGGGGCCAACGCCGGGTTGGCGATGGCAAATTTGTCGCCCGGCTTCAGGGCGCGCACCGTCGCCGCCAAGCCTTGACCCAGCGGGAGTGCTGAATTTTTGGGCATAACCAGCGCCAAGCGACCCGTGGCATAACGCTGACCCGCGTCCAGCGTGCGCCCGGCTTTGGCCAGTTCGGCCACCCAAACCTCGTCGGCCGAGATGAATTGCTCGACGGGTAAGCCTTGCAGGATCTGCCGCGCCAGGTTGCCTGATGCACCCAGATTCACATCCACCCGAACCCCAGTTTGTTGCCTGTATTGGGTTGCTAAGTCAGCGAGCACAAACTTCAAATTGCTGGCAGCTGCAATCTTGATGCGGACCGGGCTTTGTGCCTGTACCGCCCAAGGGGCAAACCAAGTGGCCGCCAAAACCGCCAACAGCCCATTTCGCCGCAGGGGTCTGAAACCGGACCTGACAGAGACCGGCATAACGTCATGCTTCTTTTGCATAGATTTAAAGAGGTTTTCAGCCCAGCTGACAGGCACAAAACAGGCAGCCTCCCTAAAATCGAGGCCCGCCGATTACCGCATGGTTACAGCCGATGTTTTCAAGCGGCCACAGCCCTCAGTATCTCAGCCCCTTAGCCGTTTTTTCAAAGCCCCTGCGCAGAGGTTTTGAAAAAACGATTTTTAAACTTGGAGCACTTCCCATGAACTCACCCGTGATGCAGGGCCTGAACCTCAATACGCCCACTTACGTGAAAAACGCCAAACTGATTGCTTGGGTCGCCGAAATGGCCGCCCTGTGCAAGCCCGCCAACATCTATTGGTGCGACGGCTCCCAAGAAGAATACGACCGCCTGTGCGCCGAACTGGTCGCGGCCGGCACCTTCAAAAAGCTCAACCCCGCCAAGCGCGCCAACTCTTACCTGGCCTGGTCTGACCCATCGGACGTGGCCCGCGTGGAAGACCGCACCTACATCTGCTCGGCCCAAAAAGAAGACGCCGGCCCCACCAACAACTGGATGGAACCCGCGCAAATGCGCGCCACCCTGAACCCGCTGTTTGACGGCTGCATGGCTGGCCGCACCATGTACGTGGTGCCTTTCTCGATGGGCCCTTTGGGCTCGCACATCAGCCACATCGGTATCGAGCTGAGCGACAGCGCCTACGTGGCCGTGAACCAGAAAATCATGACCCGCATGGGCAAAGCCGTGTACGACGTGCTGGGCACCGATGGCGAGTTCGTGCCCTGCATGCACACCGTGGGCGCACCTTTGGCTGCGGGAGAAAAAGACACCTCCAGCTGGCCCTGCAACCCCACGACCAAGTACATCGTGCACTTCCCCGAGACCCGCGAGATCTGGTCTTACGGTTCGGGCTACGGCGGCAACGCCTTGCTGGGCAAAAAGTGCTTTGCGCTGCGCATCGCGTCCAACATGGGCCGCGACCAGGGCTGGTTGGCCGAGCACATGCTGATTTTGGGCGTGACCAACCCCGAAGGCAAAAAGTACCACGTGGCAGCGGCCTTCCCCAGCGCCTGCGGCAAAACCAACTTCTCGATGCTGGTACCACCCGCCGCGTTTGACGGCTGGAAAGTCACCACCATTGGTGACGACATCGCCTGGGTCAAGCCGCACACCGACGGCAAGATGTACGCCATCAACCCCGAAGCGGGCTACTTTGGCGTCGCCCCCGGCACCAACATGAAGACCAACCCCAACTGCATGTTAAGCCTGAACAAGGACGTGATCTTCACCAACGTGGCCCTGACGGACGACGGCGACGTGTGGTGGGAAGGCATGGAAAAAGACACCGGCAAGCTGCCCGACCATTTGATCGACTGGCAAGGCAAGGACTGGACACCCCAGATCGCCAAAGAGACCGGCGCAAAAGCCGCTCACCCCAACGCCCGTTTCACCGTGGCCGCGACCAACAACCCCGCACTCGACCCCGCTTGGGACGACGCTGCTGGCGTGCCGATCGACGCCTTCATGTTCGGTGGCCGCCGCTCCACCACCGTGCCCTTGGTCACCGAAGCGCGCAGCTGGCAGGAGGGCGTGTACATGGCCGCGACCATGGGCTCTGAGACCACCGCTGCCGCCTTTGGCGCACAAGGCGTGGTGCGCCGCGACCCGTTCGCCATGCTGCCTTTCTGCGGCTACAACATGAGCGACTACTTCCAGCACTGGCTCGACACCGGCGCCAAGGCCACCGCCGCAGGCCACAAGCTGCCCGCCATGTACTGCGTGAACTGGTTCCGCAAGGGCGAAGACGGCTCGTTTGTCTGGCCCGGCTACGGCGACAACATGCGCGTGCTCAAGTGGATGATCGACCGCCTGGAAGGCAAGGCGCAGGGCGAGCAAACCATGTTTGGCGTGGCCCCCACTTACGCCGAAATCAACTGGAGCGGCATCGACTTCAGCGCCGAGCAGTTCAAAGCCGTGACCAGCATCGATAAAGCCGCTTGGCAAGCCGAGTTCAAGCTGCACGACGAACACTTTGCGCAACTGAGCTACCACTTGCCTCAGGCATTGCTCGAGACCAAAGCTGCCCTGCAGTCGCGCTTGGCATAAAACCATTCAGGTCAAGCGCCCAAACGGCGCTCTGCCTTGCAACCGCCCCGGCCACAAACCGGGGCGGTTTTTTCTTGTCGGCACAATGACGCCCATGTCCATGCTTCAAACCCCTGAATCCCGCTACCGCGTTGCCTCCTGGCTGATGTGGGTCACCCCTGCACTTTGGTCTGTTAATTACATCGTGGCCCGGTCAGCGCCAGGCATCATTGAGCCCCATACGCTGGCCTTGGGCCGTTGGGCTTTGGCCGGTTTGATCTTGGCTTTCTTTGCACGCAGCGAGCTTTGGCGTGAACGTCGCAGCACGCTGCAACATGGCTGGCGTTACCTGGCATTGGGCACCTTGGGCATGCTCATTTGTGGGGCCTGGGTCTACGAAGGCGCACAAACCACATCGGCCATGAACATCGCCCTGATTTATTCGGCCTCACCCGTGTTGATCGCGCTGGGTGCCGTGTTGTGGCTGGGTGAACGGTTTTCGTGGCGGCAAGGCCTGGGTGTGCTCATCGCCATGGCGGGGGTGTTCCATGTGGTGGTCAAAGGCCAATGGTTGTCGCTGAGCCAAGTGCAATGGGTGGCAGGCGACGGCTGGATTGTGATGGCCATGGTGTCCTGGGCTGGATTTGCCTTGCTGCAAAAAAAGTGGCCCACGCCTTTGGGATCAACAGCCCGCCTGGCTGCCATTTGTATGGGGGGTGTGGTGGTCTTGCTGCCCTTCAGCATCTGGGAGTACTGGCAGGCCGATCGCCCAGCCTGGAGCCTGCAGGCCACGGTGCTGGTGGTGGCTGCGGGCTTGTTGCCGGGCATTGGTGCCTATTGGGCTTATGGCTTTAGCCAAAAAGTCTTGGGCGCCAGCCGCGTGGCCGCCAGTCTGTACCTGGGCCCCTTGTATGGCGGCCTGGCCGCCTGGCTGGTGCTCGGTGAAGCCATGGGTTGGCACCACCTCATGGGCGCGGCGCTGATCTTGCCGGGGATTTACATGGCTTCGCGTCGCTGAGCTTTAGAGCTGGAAGCCTATTGCTTCAACGCCTGAAAATGCGCGTAGACTCCCGCACCACCAACTCCGCCTCTACCAAACGCGAAGGTGGATTTCTTTTGTTCAACAAGTCAAACATGGCTTTTGCAGCCGATGTCCCGATTTCATAAACAGACTGCCTGACAGAAGTCAGCGGTGGCAAGGAGAAAGCCGAATGAGGCAGGTCATCAAAACCCAGCAGTGAGACATCTTCGGGCACACGCAAACCCGCACGGTGCAAGGCCAAACGGGCTCCGTAGGCCATCTGGTCGTTGGCTGCGATCACGGCAGTGAACTGAACACTGGCGGACAACAAATCATTCATGGCCCGGAAACCACCAGACTCTTGGTAATCGCTGTAGACCACCAAACTGTCATCCAAAGCCATGTCTTTGCGCTGCGCCTCTTCGCGGTAGCCCTGTAAACGCTGCGTGGCGTCTGGATGATCTAAAGGCCCCGAAATGAACGCCACACGGCGGTGCCCCAAGGCATGCAAGTGACGCACAGCCAAACAAGCGCCCTCGGTGTTGTCAAAGTCAATGCTGAACAAATTGGGGGCACTCAGTCGACGGCCCGTGACCACAACGGGAATGTTGGCGGCCATGTCGACCAAGGTTTCATCGGACAATTTTCCCGTCAGCACAATGATGCCGTCCACCTTGCGCTCTTGCAGCATGAAAAGTCGGTTTTTCTCTTCATCTTCATTCCAGTGACCGCTGACAAACAAGGGCACATAGTTGGCCTTGTGCAACTCGTCCTCGATGCCGCGCAAGGCCTCACCGTAATAGGGGCTGTCGATGAACTGCGTGAGCACACCAATGCTCATGGTGCGGCCACCCGCCAAGCTCCGGGCCGCAGGATCGGGACGGAAACCCAACTCCTCGATGACCGCCTTGACCAACGCCTGCTTTTCTTCGCTCACCTGCGCAGTGCCGTTCAGGATCCGTGAGACGGTGCTGGGAGAGACACCTGCACGCTCGGCCACCATCGTCAGTGTGGCACGCGCAGCGCGTGGCGCAATGTGTTTTGGTTTCTTGACTGATGCGGCAATTGAGTCTGTTTTTTTAGGCATCATTTGGCTTACTGTGTGACTTTTCAATTATTTAATTATCATGCCAACGCTTCTTTGACCCAATAACTTGCTATTTATCTTCGTTTATTTTGACCAATAGACGCTGTCCAACTCTATGGGAACTTGACTGCTTGAAGTTTTCCCCGTCTTACCGAACCGGTCTGCGATCACAAATGGATTTGTCACTTTGGTCAAGTCCAGAACTGCCGCAGGTGAGTTTTCCATCCCAAATGCCTTAGCCCCTGATGCTTTGATCTGTTGGATTGGTATGGAAACCTGCTGCCATTGCCCATTGTTTTCATAGCCATACTGACCCGATTCGAGCACCAAATAAACATCGTACAAACTGCTGTCGGCTGCAGTACCCGTTAAAAAACCCACTTCAATTTTCCCAGGATAGGTTGTCTTGATGCTGAAGTTCAAACGAGCAGTTTCTGAATCAAATTGGCTCAAATCATCTGGATTTTCACTGATGGCGAATGTCATCCCCCAACCCCAAACCAAAGGCTTAGGTTTTATTTGTAGGCTGTTTGGGCCATCGTTGCTGCCTGCGTTATTGACGCTTACAGCTTCTGCTGTTGTTCCACTCTCCCAAGCATTCAGCACCGGCCCAACCCTTGGCCGAGCCTCGCCACTGGTTACAGCATCGGCATAGACGGTGTAACGATTTGAAGTGATCGTGCCGTTGTTTTCTACCGGCGTGTAATAAGTGGCCAACGCCAAATCGCAGCTTCCGGCTTCCGCTACAAAATCTGAACTTAACCCTTGCACAGCACATCTTGCTTGCCTGTTGACATTGAACAAGCCCCACTTGTCATCGGCACCTTTCCAAGGCTCGTCGAATGCCTCAAAGTAAACCAGCGTAGCTGGTCCTTCGCCACTCTGCTTCCAGGCTTTCAAACGATCTACATACATCTTTTGATTCACCGGGTGTGCTCTTTGAGTTTCATTTCCAGATGCAACGGCTTTCCATCCTGTCTCTCCCACTACCACCGGCATACGAGAAAGCCCGAGCGCATTGAGTTGGCTTTTCACCGCGTTGTATTCAAATTTTGCTCGTTTTATGGCCGCATCCATCATGGCTTGTGCTCTGTTCTCTGCGGCGACTTCCGTTTGCCTCCAGTTCCATAAGTTAGGGTTGTATACGGTATCAATCAATGGATAAGTGTGCATGGCCACAAAGTCTATGGATCTGATGACCTCTGTGGCATCTTGCTCACTTGATTGTTTGGCCAACACAGCCCAGTTTTCATCGGTTGTCACGGGCTGAGTGACAGCCGTTCTGACAGTTTGAATGTAGCGCGCCAACTGCGCGGCCTGCTGAGGGTGAGCGGTCCACGACACCAGCGTTTCATTGCCAACGCTTACTGCCAATACGGTGGACGTGTATGCCTTTGCCAAGGCGATGCCCCGTGCAATTTCGGCCTGATTGCTGCTGTCTGCATCCGTGGCAATCCACATGCCCAACATGACTTTCAGATCCAGATTTTTATCTCTGATCACCTCCAGAACCTGCTCGGCGACAGCATCCGAACTGTCAAACAAACGGATCAAACCAATACCAGCCTTGATCAGAAGGCTCAAGTCCTCCTCAATCATGGCTTTGGTGATGGTCTCGGTATCTCTGCTACTGGTTCTATAGGGCGAATACGCTACCGCCTCACGGACCTTGAACGCCTCCGGCAATGGCCTCAGTTGCTGCCCTGCGTCTGTGGTTTGGGGGATGCCACCACCGCCACACGCCACCAGACTGATGGCCAGCAACACCATACTGGCCGCCCGTTTTACACGGCTGATGCTTTTTTTTATTGCCGAAGATGCGTTCATTGTTTACTTTTTTAAAACGTGTAAACCAGGCCTGCACCCATCCAATTGCCAGATTTGGCAACGCGTGAATCCACCCCCGTAAATGCTGCATGACCTGGCATGCTCAAAGGTGCCAACCCCTTCTTGCCAAAGTTAACGATGCCCGCAAAACCATAAACGGCGAATCCAGGCTGAATCTCATAGCCAACGCCAACGGTGTTGAGCAGCATGGTGTTGGATTGACCACGCTCAACTGGATTTTTTGTTTTGGCTTTGCTCAGATAAACCATGCCCGTATTGACATTCCACTTTGGAGCAAATCTGTATACCGCGCCCAAACTGATGTCTGTTGAACTGGATGCGTAGGCCTTATTAGAGGGCTCCACACCATCGACGTTAAACATATCGTTCCACAAGGCGTTCGGGTGTACATAGCCGGTAATCACCGCTTTGGTACCACTCCAACGGTTATGACGAATGCCGCCATACAAGTCGGTCTTGGCATTGAGTTGGTATCGTGCCATCAGCATGGCAATGGATTGTTTGTTGCCATCAACCAAAAAAACTTGATTATTTTGGCCAACAAACGGTTCCGTGGTCGTTGCGGCCACAAATGGTGCATGTCCCCAGGCCACCGCTTGTCCATTGGTGCCTGTTTGTGCAATCGCATCCAAGGTCAATGGACCTTTGACGTATTTCGCATACAACTCAAAAAACTGAGGCTTGCGTACCTTGTAATTTGAATCGCCCGCGTCGTATGTCAACTCCACATGAAAGTCTCCTTGGGCCACATCCATCAAGGGCAATCCCAATCGGACTGCGCGCTGCAACAAACCATAACCCGCACCGCTCGAGGCCCATGAGTCTGCAATGCCTACATTCGTGCCATAGGGGTAATCCGCCACGCTCCAGCTTCTTGTTGGAAACGCACCCACCTGAATGCTGCCGTAATCTTCATGCGACAAGGTGGCATTTTTTTCGTACAGAATGCCCGGAATGTCCTCTTTGCCATCCCGCCAACGTTGGCTCAGTAAACCTTTAACCCTGAAGCCTTGGCCCAAGTCAAAGTCTTTGGTAGCCAGAAACGGTTGGAACAATGTGACTTTGCCACCCTTGCTGCCGAACTCTTTACCTTCTGCCAGGGCGTCTGCCCAAGGACGATGTCTTGACTCACCAAGATTCAGTTGACAGTCAGCGCATTGGTTACTGGCTCTGGAGACTTCTGCCTTAGCAAAGCCAGTCAGTGTGAAAGGACCAAAGTCCACTGCACCGGCGTTTTGGCCAGCCAACAACCCCAGGCTCAGTAGCCAATATGCATTAGTTTGGCGAAGTGATGGCGATTTTTTGAAGTCATGTTTCATTTTATATTTCCTTTGTGAAAGCGCTTTCAATAGCGTATCCGTACATTTTGTCCCTGTCAACGCAATTGTGTTTGGGTTTTCCCTAGTTTTTGCACCATCGTTTTGACGCACTTAATGGAAAACCCCTAAACAATTTGAAAGCGCTTTCATTATTATCGAAACCAATCGCAAGCCACACTTCCACGCCAATCATCCATGCAACATGTTCCTCGCTTTTTAATGCTCGCCATCTCAGGCTTGGTCTTGTCCACTTCTGTCATAGCTCAGGCCACTGCTCCTGTCGGCGCTGGTCAGGTGTTGCTGTCGCCACGCGCCACAGACAACAAACCTCCACCGGCCATCGGACTGACCGATGCCATGAAGGGGCAAGCTGTAGCGACCAACCAGTGGTATTCGGGATTGGTCTTTAGTCCCAAACCTGAAGTTCTGTTTGCACAGCCCTACACCATCAAAGCACCGGCCACGGGTTTTGAGTTGGCTTTACCCACGCGCCAAGTTCTTGCCACGGAGCGCAAAGACACCGAAATTCATTACCCCCACCGCTCCCCCTTGGTCATCTCCCCGGTCGCTTTCAAAGCCTCACAAGGCAAATTGGCCAAAGCGAGCGACTGGTCGATTGACATCGCCATGGGCACCAGCACAGACCGCTTCGACTTGACTGTTGCGCACGGCAGCCCCTATGTTTTTGGCCGCATCAGCCAAGGCCCGGTGGCCTTCGCAACCACCTCCCAAGCGCAACGCACACAGCTTTCTTCAGACCCTCGTGTGCTGACCTTGAGCAGTGGTGGTCAAACTTTTGCCATCTTCGGCCCCAACGGCGTGCGCTGGGAACAAAATGGCAATCAGTGGATGGCTCATTTGCCCGAAGGCAAAGGCTACTTCTCGGCGGCAGTTTTGCCAGATGTGTCGCCAGAAACGCTCGCGCTCTTTACACGCCACGCTTATGCATTCGTCACTCAAACACAAGTGAGCTGGCGTTATGGCGAAACAAACAACGCGCTCACAACCGATTACCAGGTCAGCACCCAGGTCATGGAAGGCACCGAAACGCAGACCCTGCAAGGCCTTTATCCACACCATTGGCACCAAAACGCCCAAGTCGCTGGAAAACTGATCGGCCAATACGACACCATTCGTGGGGCCATTCGCTTGCTGCCAAGCAACCAGTTTTCAACAGTTTTGACCTACCGGGGGTTTGTTCCATACTGGCCAAGCGTGAAAAACAACCCACGCAGCGATGAGCTTAAAGCTGTGATGAAAGCCGATGTGCGCAACGCCCGTCGAAACATGCTGCAAATTGGCAATGGCCCTTATTGGCAAGGCAAAGGTCTGCAACGCATCAGCAAAGTCATGGATGTGGCCGAACAACAGGGCGATGCCGATGCCGCTGCTCGCCTGCAAAGCCTGCTCAAAGGCCGCATAGAACAATGGTTTTCTGGCAAAGACCGCAACACTTACTTCCACCTGGACAAAACATTGGGCACTGTGCTGGCCTATCCAGAAGAGTATTTTGCAGTCGAGCAAATGAACGACCACCATTTTCATTACGGCTACTGGATTCGTACCATGGCTGACTTGGCGCTGCGCGATCCAGAATGGACATCTGACGCGCAGTGGGGCGCCATGACTGAGTTGCTGATCAAGGACATTGCCACGGCAGAGCGTGGTCGTGCAGACTTTCCTTTCCTTCGCACCTTTGACATCTATGAAGGCCACTCCTGGGCATCCGGCATTGGTCTGGGTGATCTTGGCAACAACCAGGAATCGTCTTCAGAGGCCATCAACGCTTGGTCTGCATTGATTTTGTGGGCCGAAATACGCGGGAACAAGGCCCTGCGCGATCTAGGCATCTACCTCTACACCACAGAAATCGAAGCCATCCGCCACTACTGGTTTGACGTGCACAACCTGGTTTTTGCACCCGAATACAAAAACAAAGAAGTCAGCATGTTGTTTGGTGGTGCCTACAAGCACAACACCTGGTGGACCGACGAGCCCCGGCAGATCAAAGGCATCAACTTGTTGCCGATCTCCACCTCATCCACCTACCTGGGTCTGGACCCCGAGCACACCCGCCGCAGCCTGGCCACCTTGCCAGAAGACACGCGCATCTATGAATCGCGCGGCAAACGTGCCAACCCCACCGACATGTGGCAAGACCTGTTTGCCAAATACATGGGGCTGACCGATCCCGCAGAGGGTCTGAAGATGTGGGACCGATGGGGTGCCGTGGAGTTGGGTGATACCCGCACCCACACCCTGCACTTTTTGCTCAGCCTCGAAACCATGGGCCCACCCGATTTCAGCGTGACCGCTGACCATGTGCTGCACTCGGTCTTCAAACGCGCAGACGGGCAAAGAACTTACCTCGCCTACAACACCAGCAAGACCCCACGCACTGTGAAATTCAGTGATGGCCAGGTGTTGGAGGTGCCACCTCGCAGTCTGGCTCAGTCCAGCAAAAAAGTTTCCCCTTAAACCAATGTTTTCTTCACGACAACATTTTCTTCACCAAATCTGAAACCGCTTTCATTTTTTACCACCCCAAGGAGACAGACATGACTAAATTCAACTCTCGACTTTCCGCTTGCGCTATTGCAGCGTCGGCTTTGCTCGCCGCCTGTGGCGGCGGCGGAACCACGCCAGGAACAGACAACAACACCTCTGCAGTGAGTGGCGACACAGGCACTTGCACGGCAGCACCTTGCATCAACTTTGGCGAATCGACCCTAGGCATGGTCGACTTTGGCGGATTAGGCATCGAAGTAGCCAATGATCCAGCAGATGCCAGCAACAAAGTTGCCAAACTGACCAAGGCCACGGACGATGAAAAATGGGCAGGCGTGACAGTCCATTTGGGTGGAACAGGCAACTCAGTGACACGCATAGATCCTGCACAGGGCATCACCTTGCGTGTTTATTCCCCAGCGGCTGGCCTCCCCATCATGGTGAAAATTGAAAATGCTTCTAATTCAGATGCCTTTGTTGAAGCAACCGCCTCCACCACAAAAGCAGGTGAGTGGGAAACATTGACCTTCACATACGCCGCGGCAAACACGGCCACCACTTATAACAAAGTCAACGTTTTCCCGGGCTTTGGTACGCAATTTGACGAGGTCTATTACATTGACGAATTGAAATACACAGCAAAAGCAACAACAACTCCGACAGAACCAACAACGGGCGGATTGACCCTTGTCAGTTTCGATGAGACACCAGCAGCTACCTTAGACGCGTTTGAAGGCGCCAGTTTTGCTGAAGACACCGATGGCACCAACAAGATAGCAAAATTTACCAAGCCTACAACTGCTCAGCCATGGGGCGGCGCAACTTTCACCTCATGTCCAACTGGCACTCTTGGAGCAATGCCTCCTATTCCCTTCACCAGCAACTTGCAAACCATCAGCGTTCGCGTGAAAGCACCCCGCGCAGGCGTGATGTTCTCTCTGGAAGTCAAAGACAAGTTCAATCCGGGTAACCTGGTGTTTGCGCAAACGAGCAACGTGGGCACCGACTGGGAAACTTTGTCCTTCAACTTCACCAACAAAACCTTTGGCAATGCCCTAGATACAAGCACGACTTATAACCTGCTCAGCATTTTCCCTAATTTCGATAAAGCGAACGAGAGCAGTGCAGCAAGAGAAACAACTGACAGCGTTTATTACTTTGATGATGTGAAATTGGTGGGCTCTACTGCGACTTTAGGAACTTGCCCTGCGGCACCTGTGTCAACCAGCCCAACAAATGCACCCGCTGCGCCGACGGAAAATGCAGCCAATGTCATCTCCATTTACAGCGACGCTTACACAGCAACGCCGGGGGTCGAGCTCAACCCCAATTGGGGACAAAACACAGTTCAATCTGTAGAAACCATCGCTGACAATGAAGTGATGAAGCTGGCAACGTTTAATTATCAAGGCATTGATTTTGATAGCAATCGGATTGACGTCAGCGGCAAAACATCGCTTCATGTAGACATGTGGTCTGCGGATGCCACTACTGTTAATGTTTTTCTAATTGGCCCAGGCGCAGGTAACGAGCAAGCCTACCCCGTAACATTGAACGCCAACGCATGGACAAGTGTGGACATTCCACTGTCCAGTTACAGCAACGTAACAGGAAAAAATGCCATACGTCAACTCAAACTCGTGTCCGATCCAGCGAACACGACCGTGTTTGTGGACAACGTTTACTTTAAGTAAGTAATCAGCAAAGCAAAAAGGGGGCTTGGCCCCCTTTTTTCATAGCTTTGTAGTCATTTTGTTCTTTTTTTCATAAAAATTCAAATTGGCACGAACTGATTTTATAAAGATTAAATTTCTTTATATATCTAAATATTTTTAATTTTGTGAAATTTATTTATGCATGCCCAAGCCTATATTTCAGACACATCAAAGTCCAAAGCATTTTTATCTTTGATCGGATTATCGATTTCGTTTTTTATTGCTGGATGTGGTGGTGGCTCTGACACAACAACCACTGGGAATAACAATAGCACCATAGAAGGCTTGCTGAGCAACTTTGATGAAGCAAGCCCGCTCGCATTCATGACCATTGGTGGCTCCAATGCACTGATCACAACAAGCCCTTCCGGTGGAACAGGGCAAAGTCTCCAGATCACCCGCAATGGTGGTGAAAAATATGCCGGCGCATGGCTACCGGTATCACCTATTCCCAGCAACCAAGGTCCTCAAAAAGTCTCTGCGCGTGTTTACTCACCCACCGCAGGCATTCAGATGGCCATCAAATTAGAGTACGGGCAAGACGGTTTTGGCACTGGCGATGTGTTGGCCAACGAAGTCGTTCAAGTGGGCTGGCAAACGCTGACATGGACCTTCAAATCTTTGGATGCCTCCAAGATTTACAACCGATTGGTGCTTCTGCCAAACTTAGGCAAATTGGGCAGCGGCCAAGTTTATTATTTTGACGATATGGCCGTTGAAGATGCCAGCCAAAACGACATGGCTGCTTTCACAGCGTCGCCTGGTGGCAACCCCAGCGCCTTGATGGGCTCTGGCGGGGCGCAGACCATGCCCAGAGAAGTCACCAATGATTTGCACGACTTTATTTCGGCTGGGGATGCTGTCTTCGCCGCTGACTACATTGGCACCTTGGACGGCAACAACCGCCATGCTTCTTGGGTCAACGCTTCTTCCAGAGGAGTGGCGAAAAACGGCAACATTGGATTCTTTCAAGATGCACTCTTGGATGGACCGAACGCGCAAATCACCACAACCACGGGTTGGGTTTCTGGCAGGATCGACGGGCCAGCCTCTGTGCCCAATTTCTTCCGTGTTTTTGTCTTTAAAAAGCCTGATTCTGCCTTCTCCAATTCTTACATGGGCATGTACGTCAATGCCCCAAACAATGGCCACATCGATGCGAGCAGTTTCGGAGGTATCAAGTTTAAATTGTGGGGACCAGCTGAGATGTACCAAAAATCTTTTTCACCCAACCTTCAAATGATCTTGTCTGGCCCTCGCATTCAAGGCTGCACAACACTGTCGGGTGGCACTGAGTTGATTCAGGATTTCTCGGCCAATCAGAAACTGGGGGCTGGTTCCAGTTACCAACTTGGACTGAATAATTTCAGAGTCAATGGACTTTGCGGAAATGACACGAATGAAACGGCGATCACGAATGTCCTTTCGCAACTCGCCCGCGTCGCAGTCAAAGTCTCAGGGGACAACTTCAATTTCCAAGAGCCTTTGCCGTCGGATTCATCGCAGTTTGCGACCGGGATTAACTTTGGTGGTGTTGCTTTCTCGAACTGACCGCTCAAAGTCTTTCGACACAATAAAAAAGGGCCATCGGCCCCTTTTTAGTTTTTCCGATAGACCCTCACGTAATCCACTTCCATGGCGGCTGGCAAATTGGCGTTGTCCACGGCACCGCCCAACACACCGCCAACAGCCACATTCAGCAGCAAGTATTGATCTTTGTTGAAAGGCCATTGCGCAAGGTTGCCATTGCCGGGGTTGTTGTAAGTAAAGTAATCCCGGCCATTCACGCCCACAACCACCTTGTCAGCGTCCCAGGTCATTTGATAGGTATTGAAGTCGGTGCAGGCTGTGGGCAAGTCGGTGGTTTGGCCAATGCTGTTGCCGCCGTTGTTGGCTTCCGTGTGCACGGTACCTAACACTTGGCGCTTGTGCGTGATTGAAAAACCTTTTTGCTCCATGATGTCAATCTCGCCATCCTGAGGCCATGCGCCCCCCGTACCCAACATCCATATTGCGGGCCAAGTACCCAAGGTGCAGGGTAATTTGGCACGGATTTCAAAACGGCCATAGGTCCAGCTGGCTTTGCCACGCGTCATGAGTCGGGCCGAGGTGTAGTTTTGGTTGCCGTAGTCCGATGCACTGGTCAATCGTTCTTGGCGGGCGGTGATGAGGAGTTTGCCATCGGCTACGCGGGCGTTTTCAAGGCGGTTTGCGCTGTAGTACTGCAGCTCCCCATTCCACCAACCGCGTTGGTTGTATTCCGTGTCATAAACCCATTTGCTGCCGTCAGGCAGGCCAGGCGTGTTGAACTCGTCTTGCCACACCAGGGTCCAACCGGGCAAGTTGGCGTCAACCGATGGAGCGGGTGTCTGTGACTCGGTGTTTAGCGGAGTTTGAAGCCCCCCACCGCAAGCGCTCAATGTGGCAAGGAAGGCCCCACACAACAAAGTGTTTGAGAATTTCAATGCACTTGATTTTGTAAATTTTGGAAAAGTAGAGGGCTTCACGTGATGACCGTTTTAATGGCAAGGAGCTTGCCAAAGAGATAAGCAAATCGCTGTTTGCGTTTTGCCGGATGCGCACGATTTCAGGCGCAGGTGAGGCGCTGTTTGTGTGCGTCAAACACCAGCACCTGCTCAGGGTCCAGTTGCAGGCCCACGGTTTCGCCCATGCGGTAGCTTGATTGCTGCTGACTGAGTTTGACGGTGACCAAGTCGGCATGCCACGGCAAGCGCACGTAAACGATAGTGGAGTCGCCCAGTTGCTCGGTGAACTCGATCACCCCTTGCAGGCCCGCACCAGGAGCACACAGGCGGATGGACTCTGGCCGAACAGCAAAGACCACGCCACCCAAAAGGTCGCTGGTTTTCCAACCCAGGTCAGCGCAGGCGATGCTGGTGGTGGCGTCAAATTGAACACGGTGGTTGAGGGCGTCCACGGTGTAGGGCAAAACGTTAATTTTAGGAGAGCCTAAAAACTGCGCCACAAAGGTGTTGGCCGGTGAGCGGTACAAGTCCATGGGGGTGCCGACTTGTTCAATGCGCCCTTGGTTGAACACCGCGATCCGGTTGCCCAGCGTCATGGCTTCGGTTTGGTCGTGCGTGACGTAGATCATGGTGGTTTTCAGGTCAGCATGCATTTTGGCCAGTTCGATGCGCATTTGCACACGCAGCGAAGCGTCCAAGTTGGACAGGGGCTCGTCAAACAAGAAAACTTTCGGTCTGCGCACGATGGCGCGACCAATGGCGACTCGTTGCCGTTGGCCACCGGACAACTGTTTCGGGTAGCGCTGCAACAAAGGTGTCAACTGCAGCCGTTCGGCCGTCTCGTTCACCAGTTTGGCCGTGTCGCTTTTAGAGGTGCCCGACATGCGCAGGCCAAAGCCCATGTTTTCTGCCACGGTCATGTGCGGGTACAGCGCATAGCTTTGGAACACCATGGCCGCACCACGCTCCGACGGCCCTTTGGCACTGACATCCTCACCGCCAATGCTGATCTGGCCGTCCGTCATGGTTTCCAGACCGGCAATCATGCGCAACATGGTTGATTTGCCGCAACCCGATGGGCCGACAAAGACCATGAATTCACCGTCTTGAACCTCTAAGTCCAGACCCGGAATAACCACGGTTTCACCAAAATGCTTGGTGACGCCTTTCAAATTGATCGCTGCCACTTTATTTCTCACTCAAAAATTTTTGATACCAAAGGGCACTGTTTTTGAGCGTCCGTTTTTGTGTATCGAAATCGACATGCACCAGACCGAATCGTTTGGCATAGCCACTGGCCCATTCGAAGTTGTCCATCAGGCTCCAAGCAAAGTAAGCACCAACCGGTACGCCTTTTGCCATTGCGTCGTGTGTCGCCGCAATGTGGTCACGGATATAGGCCAAACGCTGAGCATCATCGACCACGCCTTCGACACATTGGTCTTTGAATGCCGCGCCGTTTTCGGTTACCCAAAGGCACTCAGCCTGGTAGTCGGCATGAAGGCGACACAGCAGTTCGGTCAGTCCTTGAGGGTAGACCTCCCACCCCATGTCGGTAACTTGGTTGCCCGTGCTGGTCACATCCCATGGGTTGCCGCTCGATGAGAAATTGCGTGTGTAATAGTTCACACCCAGGAAATCATTTTTCTGAGCAATGGTGTCCATATCGCCCGCCATCACTTGAGGCGCATCATGGCCCAAATGGTCAATCACATCTTGCGGGTAAGTCGCTTTGAACAGCGCATCCATGTACAGGCGCAAATTCAAGCCATCGTCCAAGTGGGCTTTGGCCACATCCTTCGGGTCGTCACTGGCGGGGTAAATGGGCGACAGGTTCAGCACAATGCCCATGGGCGTTGTCAGGCCCAAACCGCGCATGGCTTGCAAAGCCATGCCGTGGCTCAGCAACAAATGGTGAACCGCCTGCATGGCCTGCGATCGCGATTGGATACCGGGGGCAAAAATGCCTTGCTCATAACCGAGGATCGCGATGACCCATGGCTCGTTGTGGGTGCAGATGCTGTGCACCCGATGACCAAAACGGCGTGCCACTTCGGTGGCGTAGCGCGTGAAATGCGCACAAACTTCTCGATTGGCCCAACCACCCTGGTCTTGTAACGCTTGAGGCAGGTCCCAATGGTTCAGGGTCACATGCAATTCAATGCCGCGTTGCGCCAGTGCCGTGATCAGCTTGTCATAAAAGGCAAAGCCCGCTTCATTCCACGCGCCTTGCCCATTGGGCTGAACCCGTGGCCACGAGATGGAGAACCGGTAGGCATTGACTCCTAATTGCGCTATCAATTCGACGTCCTCTGCCCACCGCTGATAGTGTTCGCAGGCAACGTGTCCATTGCTAGCATCTGCAATTTTTCCTTCGATGTTGCAAAAGGTATCCCAGATAGACGGACCTTTGCCATCGCTGTCATGTCCACCTTCAATTTGGAAGGACGATGTTGCAACGCCCCATTTGAAGTCTTTGGGAAACTGTGATCGTGTTGTAGGAGTAATACTCATTTTTTGTTTTGTGTTTAGCCGCGTACTGCGCCAGCGGTCAGGCCTTCAATCAATCGACGGGACGAGAAAATAAAGATGATCAGCAGTGGAATCACCGCCACGGCTGACCCCGCCATCAAGGCGCCCCACTCGGTGTCTACTGGGCTTTGCACACTGCGCAAGGCCAATGGAAAGGTGTACATCTCAGGCGATCGCATCACGACCAGTGGACCAATGAAGTTGTTCCAGGAGGCGATGAATGCAATCAGCCCCAAGGTGCCAAAAGCGGGCCCCAAAAGGGGCACCACCACACTCCAATAGATCCGGAATTCACCACAGTTGTCCATACGGGCTGCCTCAATCAGCTCTTTGGGTATGGCGGAGCTGATGTATTGACGCATCAAGAAAATGCCCATCGCAGGTGCAGCACCAGGCAAGTACAGGGCTCGAGGTTGGTCGATCCAACTCAGCGCGTCCATGATGAGGAACGTGGGAATCATGCCCAGAAATGACGGCACCAGCATGGTGCCCATGACCAACGCGAACAGGGCTTTCTTGTATCGGAACTCATAGACGGCGAATGCGAAACCCGCCATAGAGCAAAACAACAAGGTCAGTGCAGTGCCCATGAATCCTACATACAAGGACCATCCCAAATTTCGCCAAAATGGGATTTTCCCCATGAGGATCTTCATGTTTTCAAAAAAATGGTCCCCGAAAAACAATGGTGGCGGCACACTGAAAATTTCACTGCGTGGCTGCGTGGCAAACACAAACATGAAATAAAAGGGGCCGAGCATCAGCAGTGCGCCGACGAGCACAAAAAACCAGCCCACCACACCAAGAGACGATTTGCTGTCAGACATGGGCTGGGTCATGATTGCCCCTCCTTGCTTTTAAATGCCTTGTTCGTGATCAAGGTCATCACCAAAATGATCACAAAGAGCATCCATGAAATGGCACTGGCCAAACCAAAGTCATTGAAGTCAAACGCCGTGCGGTACATGTACATGGCGGTGGTCATGCCCGCGTATTCGGGTCCGCCTTTTCCACCCGTCAAAATGAAGGGCTCTTCAAAAAGCTGCAACCCACCAATCACGGTCAGGGTCACACCAAAAAACATGATGGGCTTGAGTTGTGGCAAAGTGATGAAGACAAATTGTTGCCAGCTTTTGGCCCCATCCATCCGGGCTGCTTCGTACAAGTCGCGTGGAATACTTTGCATGGCAGCCACATACAAAATCACGTTGAAGCCCAGGTATCGCCAAAAAACCACGGCCGACACCACGGGCTTGATGGCTTCTGGACTGCCCAACCAATCAATGTTCTCGGCGGGCAAAACTGCCGTGAGCAACGGCCATTTCGCCATCTCTGCCAGCGCTGCGTTGACCATGCCGTAATCGGTCGAAAACAAGGTGCTGAACATGATGGCGATGGCCACCGTGGATGTGATGTACGGCAAAAAATAGGCACCCATGGCGGCATTGCGCCAGCGACCCATTTTTTCATTGATCAAATAGGCCAGTGGTATGGCCACCAAGTGCTGTGGCATGCCCGACGCCAAAGCCATCCACAAGGTGTTGCCCAGCGATGTCCAAACCAATGGATCCTCGAACGCAAAAATCAGGTTTTCCAATCCCACATATTCCATTGAGGCCAATCCCTGAACGGGATCCCACATGTGAAACATGAGGATGAAGGAAAAGACGATCGGGAACAGCCCAAAAACCAGGAACAGCAATAGAAACGGACTGATCAGCACATAAGGTGCCAAGGCTGGTTTCAATATCGGTTTCATCAACGACTGGCCCTTCTTTGCACCAGCCGGTGTGCGTCTTTTAAGGCCTGATCAATGGGTTTGTTTTTATTCAAAACCAAGTCTAGTTCGGCGTTCACGATCTCTTCAGCAACGCTGTCGTTTTTAAAAACCATGGTGGGCTTGATTTGTGATGCTGTCTGTTTCCATTCGAGTCGGGCCTTTTGCCCCCCGAGGAAGCTCACCGGTTGGTTGAAGAATTCGCCGTTTTGTGCGTCGATCAATGCGGGGAACGCATTGAATTTTTCAAAAGCCATTTGCTGCTGGCGACTGTTCAAGGTGAGGTGCTGCACCAAACTCCAGGCGAGGTCTTTGTGAACAGCTTTCTTGGGGATGGCGTAAAAAGTCCCACCCCATGATGTTGCAATGCGTTCTGGCAAAGCCGTGGAGCGCCAGAGTCCACTGGTGTTGGGCGCTAACCAATTTTGCAAGTGGCCACCCAACCAAGCCCCCATCATTTGGACCGTGACTGTCCCTCGTTTGAGTGACTCACCCCATTCGTTGGACCACGCGTTGATCTTGCCATCCAGGCCCTGTGCTCTGATCTTTTGAGCAATCTCGAATCCTCGTTTGAACCTTGGCGATGACTCAATGACGGACTTGCCCTGTGCATCAAAGTACACCCCTTCACCTGCGGGTATGCCGGTCCTGATCACGATGTCTTTGACATCTCGCGCATGCGCGACCAAATGCGCGCCCGTACTTTGTTTGATCTTCAGACCACTTTCAACAAAGCTTTCCCAAGACTGGGTCAAATCAGATTCTTTGACCTTGGCTTTGGCCAACAAGTCATGGCGATAAAACATAGCCCCCGGCCCAATGTCGGTGGGAATGGCCACCTGCCCGTGACTGGCCGATCGCCCTTGGGCCATGGCGTACGGCACCATCTTCGATGCGTGTTGACTCAGTTTGTAGGGTGATTTATCCAGGTCCTCAAGACCACCGCTTTGCGCAAACCTGCCTAAATAACCATATTCAATGGTCATGACATCCGGCAGTCCAGTGGACGTAGCCAACGCTGTGGTCATGGCCGTGTGATGATCTGCGTATTCACGCCCAACCACTTTCACTTCCACATTGGGATTCTGTTTTTGCCACTCTTGCAGCGATGCTTTGACAATTTCATCCACAGCTGGAAAAGCTGCAACTGTAATGGTCGTTTTTTGGGCCATGACCGAGTGCCATGACACGGCACACACCACCAACAATGCTATTTTTTTCACGAAAGTCCCTTTTCTTGAAAGCGCTTTCATTGTTCAATACACCTGTCACCGTGTCAACCCATCCAAGGGTTTTTCCCAGTTCAGTGCCGAACCGCAATTTCAGCCATAACCAACCTCTTGCAGGACGGGTCTGCTTGATTCCCTTTGACTTTCCTTTTCCTTGAGGAAAAGGTGTCAACCTCTGGCAGGATGGGTCAACATCATGAAAAAGGCCGCCCAATGGGCGGCCTTTCTCAAGAGCAAGCCGTGTTTCAGCGCAAAGATTTCGCTCAGATGTAGTACATCCGGTCACGCACCAGTCGGGCGGCGCGGCGGTTCATCAAGGTTTCCAAGTCGCGCACCGGGGTTTGGGCTTCGCTGGCGCGGTCCATGGCCACTTGCAGGTCGCTCATCAGGCGCGGGTCAGATTGCGCCATGGACCACAAGCGCTCGTCGGCGCGGCTGCGGGCCACATGGGCCGACCAGGCGTCCAGGCCGCTCATCAGGTTTTGCGCCAAGTGACGCGTCAGGCCTCGCAGCACCACAATGGCCAGCACGGCCACGGCCCACAGCGCCAGCCAGGCGGCCACAACATGGGATTCAGCCCAGCTGTCGATCAGCTGATCAGCGCCCACAACCAGTGCCGCCACGCCTGCAGCGAGCAACAAGTTCGCGAGGGTTTTGCTGGACGAGCTGGCCGCCACAACGGCAGCGGGGCCCATCGGCAATTGGTTTAAAACAGATTTGACGGTGGTATTCATTTTTAATTCCCTTGTTTCGTTTTTTTGGTCTTTGACAGTAAAACTGCCAATCCAACAACCCGAATCATAGGGTTTTCACTAGTGTTGCTCAACTTTATATTCTTAATGTCCCTCATTCATAATGGTGATAGTTAAAGACTTTCTCATGCCCACCGCGATTCCCCACTCTTTTCGTACCCTCGACCTGAACTTGCTGCGGGTGTTTGACGAGGTCATGGCCGAGCGCAGCCTGACGCGGGCCGCGCACAACTTGTCACTGACCCAACCGGCCGTGAGCAACGCCTTGCGCCGCTTGCGCGAGGCCTTGGGCGATGAGCTGGTGCGCCGCCACGGCCACGGGATCGAGCCCACACCTCGGGCCTTGGCCCTGTGGCCCAGCGTGCGCGAGGCCTTGCGCCAATTGCAGGCGGCCATCGTGCCCAGCGCTTTCGAGCCGCAGCAGGCCAACAGCACCTTTGTGTTGGCCATGGCCGACGCCACCGCTGCCGAACTCATGGGCGGGCTGGCGCGCGAATTGGAGCTGCAGGCCCCCGGGGTGTCCTTGCGTGTGCTGCCCCTGACCACGCGCGACCCGCGCAAACTGCTGAGCGAAGACAGCGCCGACATCGCCTTGGGCTACTTTCCAGCGGTGCTGGCCGACCTCACGGCGCGCGCCCAGTCTGGCGAGGCCATTCCTTTTGAACACCAGCGCCTGTATTCGGGCGAATACGTGTGTGTGATGCGCAAAGGCCATCCGCTGGCCAAGCAGCCCATCAGCTTGGACGCCTACTGCGCAGCCCGGCATTTGCTGGTCAGCTTTTCCGGGCGGGCCTACGGCTTTGTGGACGAAGCCCTGGCCGCCATCGGACAGCAAAGGCGGATCGTGCTCACGGTGAACCAGTTTTTCACGGCCGGGCGGGTGGTGGTGAACTCCGATTTGCTCACCGTGCTGCCGCGCCACTTTGTACCCACCACCGGCATGGCCCATGAACTGGTGCTGCACGATTTGCCTTTTGACGTGCCGCCCGTGCAAGTGCATGCCATTTGGCACCGAAAACGCCATCAAGACAGCCCGCACCAATGGCTGCGCACACAACTGCAACAAGTAGCCCGGCAGGCATTTGACAACCCTGCGCCGACCAGCGACATCCCCACATGAACATCCAACTCCTATCCGACCTGCACCTGGAGTCCAACCCCGACTTCATGCCCAGCCCGGCCCCCGGTGCCGATGTGCTGGTGCTGGCGGGTGACATTGGCTCCTACCAAACTGGCTCGGCCCTCACTGCGGCAGGCGACGGCGACTTTGGACTGGCGCGGTTTTCGCCACTGGACAGCTGGCCCACCCCCGTTCTGTTTGTGCCTGGCAACCACGAGTACGACGGGCTGGACTTTGACTCGGCCCACGCCCGGCTGCGCCAAACCTGCGAGCGACTGGGCATCACCTGGCTGGAGCGCGAGGTGCAGCAAATGGGCGGCGTGCGCTTTGTGGGCACCACGCTGTGGACCGACTTTGACGCCCTGGGGCCGCTGGCCGGACAGCCCATCCCCGACCCGCTGACCGACGAAATTCCGGCGCACTTCAGCCACCCCAACAGCCAGTTCACGCGCCAACTCAAAGCCCGCGACAAGGCCTTTCGAGCGGCCAACTATTACCTGCGCAAAACCCTCACCACGCGCCAAGGTGAGCCTTGGCTGGCCGAAGGTCTGCGCGAGCAAGCCCTGCAATGCCAAGACTGGCTGAGCGCTGCGCTGAGCGTGCCTTTTGAGGGCCCTACCGTGGTCGTCACCCACTTTGCACCCAGCTTGGGCAGTGCCGACCCGCGCTACGGCAGGGTGCCGGGCACCGCCGGTTTTTGTAACGCACTCGACCACTTGCTGCCCCAGGCCCAGTTGTGGCTGCACGGCCATTTGCATTGCCCCAGCGACTACACCCAAAACGGCTGCCGCGTGGTGGCCAACCCGCTCGGTTATGCGCGCAAGAACGAGCAACTGATGTTCAAGCCGCAATGCGTGCTGGAGGTACGCGGATCTTGAGGCAACGCATCCATTCAAGTGGTCTGGTGCACAAGGGTCATCGAATCTCATGACCCAAGTCAAGACGGGGCTCTGTGGCTGCGATTAAAGTCAAAACTTGTTTGATCCGCAACAGGAGACCCCCATGAAAATCTTATTGGCCGTTGATGGCAGCGACTACACCAAAAAAATGCTGGCCTACCTGACGACGCACGACGAGCTCTTCAGCACCAACAACAGCTACACCCTGCTGACGGTGAACCCCCAACTACCACCCCGCGCACGGGCTGCTGTGGGCAAGGAAATGGTCAACAGCTACCACCGCGACGAAGCCGAAAAAGTGCTCAGTCCGGTCACCAAGTTTTTGCTGCGCCACGGCATCGACGCCAAGACCGTGTCCAAGGTGGGCCATGCGGGTGAGACCATTTCCAAAACCGCTGCCAGCGGCAAATTTGACTTGGTGGTGATGGGCTCGCACGGCCACGGCACCCTGGGCAACCTGGTCATGGGTTCGGTCGCCACCCAGGTGCTGGCGAACTGCAAGGTGCCTGTTCTGCTGGTGCGCTGAAACAGCGGTTTCAGCGGGCGTTCAGTCCCTCAAAGCAGGTGCTCATCACCAGATCGAGGATCTGCTCGTCGGTGTGCTGCTCGCCCATTTTCAAAAATTCCAACACCGGGTCGCAAGCACGGGCAAACAGGGTGTAGAGCACCGCGACAGCGGGCAAAGCCTTGTTGATCTGGCCTTGGGCCTGCGCCTCTTCGATCCAGCCGCCCAAAGCGTCGCTCACTTCCATCAAGCCGTCCATGTAGTCCTTGCTGGCCATCAAGGTGGCGCGCAAGGTGGAGTTCTGACTGGGCAGTGAGGGCATCAGGCCTTGCAGCTTGAGCGTCATGGTCCAGCGCGTCACGGCCTTGATCTTGTCCAGCGGGGCCTGCTGCGGGTCGGTGCTCTGGATCACCTCTTGAGCTCGGCGCATGGCGGTGACCATGGCGGCGCAAGCCAGCTCTTCCTTGCTGGTGAAGTGCTTGTACAAGCTGGCTTTGGCAATGCCCACCTCGGCAGCCACCTCGTCCACCGTCATCGCGTCAAAGCCCTTTTCGGCCAACAGCCGATTGACCGACTGAATGATGGCCGTCTCGCGGGCGGCGAGCATCTGGACTTTGAAAGATTTCTTGGGAGCGGTCACATGGGTGGAGTTCATGCGGCAATTCTAGCCGCGCAGCCCAAAAAAAGACCGCATGGTAACCCTTGGATACAGCCGGGTCTTTTCAAGACCCCGGCACAACGCCCGCCACGCCCTGCTGCACGGTCCAGCGATCCTGCAGCGCCAGTCGGGCATCGGGCTGGGCCGGGTGCGGGGTGGTCAGGAACTGCGCATCGAGGCGCTCAGGCCGGATGTCAATCAGGGTGTAGCCGCGCTCGTCCGATCGGGCATGGCGAATGTCCGGGTTATCGCGCTGGATTTGCGCCATGAGTTTGGGCGACATGCCCCGGGTGGACACCGACGTGGTGACCAACTCGCTGGCCACGACGGGCGAGCGCTCGTCGCAAGGCTGCACGCGCAACTGCGCTGCCACGTTGGCATGCACATCGCCGCCGAGCATGACCACATCGCTCAGGCGCGCATCGGCCACCGTCTGCAAGAGCCGTGCGCGTGCTTGCGGGTACCCGTCCCAGCCATCCGTAAAAGCACTGCGCCCCAAAGGGGTCTGAATGCCGCTGCTGGCCATCAAGGTGGACTGCGCCAGCAGTTTCCAGCGCCGCTGGCTTTGCGTCAGGCCCGCCGTGAGCCACTGCTCTTGCGCCTGGCCCAGCATGCTGCGCGCCGGGTCGGCCAGCGCATCGCAGCCCAAGACCACGCGCCCGCCGCCGCGCATCAGGTCGGGGCAAGCCTGGTGGTCGCGGTGCTGACGGCAGTCCAGCGTCCACAAGTCGGCCAGCGTGCCCCAGGCCATGCGGTCGTGGATGCGCATCTGGCTGGGCTGCTGCGGGTCGGGCCCCAGGCGCAGGGGCATGTGCTCAAAATAAGCCTGATACGCCGCCGCACGGCGCTGCAAGAACACCGCCGGGTCGGTGAAATTTCGGTCCAAGTCGTTGGCATAGTCGTTCACCACCTCGTGGTCATCCCAGGTCGTGAGCCAGGGGTGGGCCGCGTGGCAAGCTTGCAAGTCGGGGTCGCTCTTGTAGTGCGCATGGCGAGCGCGGTAGGCCTGCAGCGTGAAAGGCATACCGCTTTCGTGGGCGCGGATTTTGTATTGTTTATTGCTGCTTTCGTAGATGTAGTCACCCACAAAGAGCACCAAGTCCAGGTCTTGCGCGGCCATGTCGCGGTGCGCGGCGAAGTGGCCTTGCTCGTAATGCTGGCAAGACGCCAGTGCCAGGCGCAGGCGGCGCACGGCCTCGTTCAAAGCCGGGCTGGTGCGGGTGCGCCCAACGGGGCTCACGGCGTTGCCACTGGCAAATCGGTACCAGTAATGCCGGCCCGGCTGCAGGTTGTCGGCCAGCACATGCAGGCTGTGGCCCCGGCGGGCGTCGGTGCTCAAGCGCCATTGCCGCACCGGTTGACGCAAGGCTTCATCGGCAAACAGCTCACAGACCACAGGCGCGCCCGAGGCCTGTCGGTCGGCATCGGCTTCATCGATGTGCAAGCGCGTCCAAAGCACCACGCTGCTGGGCTGCGGCTGACCACTGGCCACGCCCAGGCTGAAAGGATAGACCCGCCAACGCGGCGACGCGCTTTGCGCCTGAACACCGGCCGTGAACCACGGCGCCAATGCAGCTGCCAGGGCTGCGCGGTGAAGGTCGCGTCGTGACCAAGGGTGTTTGGGGATGATGGACATCAGGCGGTGAGGGGTGAGGGGTGAGGGGTGAGGGTGAGGGTGAGGGTGAGGGGTGTGAATTATTGGCTGTCATCGCGAGGAACGAAGCGATCCATGGATTGCCGCGCTTCGCTCGCAATGACAGGCATGTGGGGCATCGGCGACTCACGCCGTACGTCCACGTCCACGCCAACGCACACCACACCACACCACAACAACCAAAGTAACCCCCAACTCTAAACCCTCAAGTGACAGATCATGTGAATGGAGGGCGTCACAATCGGCGGCATGAGTACCTCGACCCGCCCCCGAAAAGACCACCTGGATGCCCTGGCCGTGGGCATCTTGCTGGTGTGCTGCATGTTCTGGGGGTTTCAACAGGTGCTGGTCAAAGCCACAGTGAGTGAATTACCGCCCGTGTTCCAGTCTGCGGTGCGCGGCGTGGGGGCCACGCTGCTGCTTTGGTTGTGGTGCCAATGGCGCGGAGTGCGGCTGTTTGAGCGCGATGGCAGCTTGTGGGCGGGTTTGCTGGTGGGCTGCTTGTTTGCAGCCGAATTTGCCTTCATCTACATCGGCCTGCAGCACACCTCGGCCTCGCGGTTGACGGTGTTTTTGTACACCTCGCCCTTTTGGGTGGCTGCCTTGGTGCCTTTATTCATTCGCTCCGAACGCCTTCGGCCACTGCAGTGGTTGGGCATGGCCTGCGCCTTTGCGGCCGTGGTGTTTGCCCTGCGCGAAGGTTTCGGCGGCGGTGGGGCCACGGGTGACCTGATGGGTCTGGCGGCCGGTGCTTTGTGGGGCTTGACGACGGTGGCCATCCGGGCCGCCAACCTCACGCGACTGGCCGCTGAGAAACTGCTTTTTTACCAACTGGCCGTGAGCACCGTCGTGCTAGGCCTGCTGTCGCACGCCATGGACGAGCCTTGGGACGGCCACTGGAGCGGCTTTGCCATGGGCTCGGTGGCGGTGCAATCCACGGTGGGCGCATTCGCCAGTTACCTGGCCTGGATGTGGATGCTCGGCCACTACCCGGCCACCAAAATTTCGGCCTTTGTCTTCCTCACACCGCTGTTCGCCCTGATGTTTGGCATGCTCTGGTTGGGCGAAGCCGTGACCCTCACGCTGATCCTGTCCTTGACGCTGGTGGCTGTGGGCATCGTGCTGGTCAACCGCAAATGAAGCTGGCCCTGCCACGGTGGCGCTGCCTCTGTAGGAGCGGTCTCTGACCGCGATCACGTATGCACGAGCCCCGAATCGCGGTCAGAGACCGCTCCTACAAAAGACGATTCACCCATTGATAGAAAGACTCTCCATGACTTACCAAGCCCTGCAAATTGAAAAAGACGACGCCGGTTACCGCTGCACCCTGAAAACGCTGGATGACAGCGCCCTGCCCGAAGGCGATGTGACGGTGCAGGTGGACTTCTCCACCATCAACTACAAAGACGGCCTGGCCATCACCGGCAAATCACCCGTGGTGCGCAAATTCCCGCTCACCCCTGGCATTGACCTGTCGGGCACCGTGACCGAGAGCCAGCACCCGCTGTTCAAAGCGGGTGACCAAGTGGTGCTGAACGGCTGGGGCGTGGGCGAAAGCCACAGCGGCGGTCTGGCGCAAAAGGCGCGCCTCAAAGGCGACTGGCTGGTCAAACTGCCTGCCGCCTTCACCCCGCGCCAGGCCATGGCCATTGGCACCGCAGGCTACACCGCCATGCTGTGCGTGATGGCGCTGCAAAAGCACGGCGTGACACCCGACAAAGGCGATATTTTGGTCACAGGCGCGGGCGGCGGCGTGGGCAGCGTGGCGATCGCTTTGCTGGCCAAACTGGGCTACCGCGTGGTGGCCAGCACCGGCCGCCTGCAAGAAGCCGACTACCTGCGCCAGCTGGGCGCGGCCGACGTGATCGACCGGGCCGAGTTGTCTGCCCCCGGCAAGCCGCTGGCCAAAGAACGCTGGGCCGGTGTGGTTGACACCGTGGGCAGCCACACCCTGGCCAACGCCTGCGCCAGCACGAAATACGGTGGTGTTGTCACGGCCTGCGGCCTGGCGCAAGGCATGGACTTTCCGTCCAGCGTGGCACCCTTCATCTTGCGCGGCGTGACACTGGCCGGCATCGACAGCGTGATGGCCCCGCGTGCGGTGCGAGAAGCAGCTTGGGCGCGTCTGGCGCAAGACCTGGACACCGCCCAGCTGGAGCGCATGACGCGCGAAGTGGGTCTGGCCGACGCCATCGGCTTGGGCGCCGAGATTCTGGCGGGCCAGGTGCGCGGTCGGGTGGTGGTGAACGTCAACGCTTGATCACGACCTGCAAGTGCTCACCACCGAAGCACGGATCAGCGACAAGTCGAAGGGTCAACGCTCACTTGCCAAACAAGTGCGTCACTTTCTGCCACGCCAGCAGCAACCAGCCAGAGCGTTCCACGTCGGCCTGCGCCACCAGCAAGGTTTCCCCCACAGTCTTGCCGTTGGCTGTGGCGACCACTTTGCCGATCACGGCGCCTTTGGCGATGGGGGCTTCCAGGCCCGGCTTGAGTTCAAACTGGGTCTGCACTGACTGGCCGCGCGGCATGGTCAGCATCCACGGCTCGCCCAGCACGGCAGCCACCGTATCGGTCTTGCCAAAGCTGACCTTGGCGTTGGCGACCACCGCAGTGGCCTGAATGGGCGTGACTTTTTCAAACTGGTTGTAGCCCCAAGCGAGCAGCTCACGCGTCTGGTCAGCACGCGCTTGTGCGCTGTGCGTGTTGAGGATGACCGAAATCAAGCGCATCTCGTTGCGCTTGGCGGAGGTGACCAGACAATACCCGGCCTCCGAGGTGTGGCCGGTTTTCAGGCCGTCCACGCTGGGGTCGGTGTAAAGCAAGGCATTGCGGTTGCCTTGACTGATGCCGTTGTACTTGAACTCGCGCTCGGCGTAGATGGGGTAATACTCCGCGCCGTCGCGGATGATGGCCCGCGCCAGGATGGCCAGATCTTTCGCCGACGATTTGTGTGCCGGGTCGGGCAAGCCGGTGGGGTTGACGAAGTTCGTCTTGGTCATGCCCAGGCGTTGGGCTTCGGCGTTCATCAACTTGGCAAAGCCCGCTTCGGAGCCCGCCATGTGCTCGGCGATCGCCTTGGACGCGTCGTTACCGGACTGCACGATGATGCCGCGCAACAGGTCGATCACCGTGGCTTGGCTGTTGAGCGGCAAATACATGCAAGACTCGGCGCTGGTACCTCGGCACCACGCGTTTTCGCTCACGGTGACCAGGTCAGTGGGCTTGAGTTTGCCGGTGCGCAGTGCCTGCTCAACGATGTAGCTGGTCATCATTTTGGTGAGCGAAGCGGGCGGCAAAGCTTCGTCGGCGTTGGCCCAAGCCAACACTTGGCCAGAGTCGTAATCCATCAGCAACCAAGCTTTGGCAGGCAGGGCAGGCGCGTTGTCGGCCAATGCGATTTGGGCCGCCAAAGGAGGTAATGCGATGGCGGCGAGGGCCGCTTTTTTGCTGGCGCCAGCTTTCTTGCTGGCGCCAGCTTTCTTGTTGGCGCCAGCCTTTTTGTTGGCGGTGGCTTTTTTGCTGGATGCAGACTTCTTGCCGGCAACAGCCTTCTTGGCGGCAGTGGCCTTGCTCGCCGTGGTTTTACCTGAGGCTTGTTTGGCCGCGAAAGTTGCTGAGCTGGGCAGCAAAACACCAGCGGCGACGGCGAGGAGGACGGAAAGGAGGGGGGAGGTCTTGATGTGCATGGCTTTGAGGGTCTAAGCGTTGATTGTCGCTGAACCAAGAATCAAGCTGCCTGGGGTGCTGGGCGCAAAGTCGCCACGCTGCCAAATCCACGCCGCCCTGACCGAGCGCAACCAACTCGGCGCTGCGATGGTGATTCACGACACACGGCTGGCAATGAAGGGCAGGTTCAAATGGCCTGGCTGTCACGCAGCGCTTGCACCGCCGCATCGTCCAGCCCCAGCTCGCGCAAGATGGCGTCGGTGTGCTCGCCCACGGCGGGCACGGGGTCCATGCGGTAGTCGTATCGGTTGTTGCGCCCAGGCGGCAGCAAAGCAGGAATATGCCCCCCGGGCGAGCCCACCTGCTGCCAGCGCTCACGCGCCTTGAGCTGCGGGTGCGCCCACACACCCGCCATGTTGTTCATGCGGGCGTTGGCAATTTGGGCTTGGTCTAAGCGCGCTTCGACTTCGACCGTGCTCATGACGGCAAACACGGCCAGGATCAGTTGCTGCAGCTCGGCGCGGTTGGCGTTGCGCAGCGCATTGGTGCAAAAACGCACATCGCTGCACAGCGCAGCGTCGCCCAGCACCACCTCACAAAACACTTTCCATTCGCGTTCGTTTTGCAGGCCCAGCATCACCGTGCCGCCATCACCGACGGCAAAGGGGCCATAGGGATAAATGCTGGAATGTGATGCACCGGTTCGAGGGGGAGGCGCAGCGCCTTCAAAAGCGTAATACAGCGGATAGCCCATCCATTCGGCCAGTGCTTCCAGCATGGACACGTCGATGTAGCTGCCCACGCCCGTCTTGCCGCGCAAGAGCAGCGCCGACAGGATGTTGGTGTAGGCGTACATGCCGGCTGCGATGTCGGCCATCGAGTTGCCCGACTTGGATGGCGCATCGGGTGTGCCGGTCACCGACAACAAACCCGCTTCGCTTTGGATCAGCAGGTCATAAGCTTTTTTGTCGCGGTAGGGGCCATCTTCGCCGTAGCCCGAGATGTCGCACACGATCAACTTCGGGTGCTTGGGGCTGAGCGCCTCGAACGACAAACCCATGCGTGCGGCTGCACCAGGCGCGAGGTTTTGCACCAGCACGTCGGCACTTTGCAGCAGGCTGCTCAGCACGGCCATGGCGTCGGGGTTTTTCAGGTCCAGCGTCAGGCTTTCCTTGGAGCGGTTGGTCCACACAAAGTGTGAGGACTGGCCGCGCACCCGCGTGTCGTAGGCCCGCGCAAAGTCACCCACACCGGGGCGTTCAATCTTGATGACACGCGCGCCCAGGTCGGCCAATTGGCGGGTGCAAAAGGGCGCGGCAATTGCGTGTTCGAGAGAGACGACGGTGATGCCGTCCAAAGGTCTGGTCATATCTTTCTGGCCCTCAGATTTATTCAATGAAAGCATGCGGTTGGGTTGGCCCCTGTAGGAGCGGTCTCCGACCGCGAAGAAGCGGTGCTTGGTCGCGGTCGGAGACCGCACACCTACACACAGTGTTTCGCCGCTTCCTTCAAAACGAACGCGGCAGCCCGAGGATGTGCTCGGCCACATAGCTGAAGATCATGTTGGTCGACACCGGGGCGACTTGGTAAAGCCGGGTCTCGCGGAACTTGCGCTCAATGTCGTACTCGCAAGCAAAGCCAAAACCGCCGTGCGTTTGCAGGCAGACGTTGGCCGCTTCCCAGCTGGCCTTGGCCGCGAGGTACTTCGCCATGTTGGCTTCGGCCCCGGCGTTTTGCATCGCGTCGATTTTTTCGCAGGCCTTCCAGCGCATGAGGTTGGCGGCTTCCAGCTCAATGAAGGCGTCGGCAATCGGGAACTGCACACCCTGGTTTTGGCCGATAGGGCGACCAAACACCACGCGGTCTTTGGCGTATTGGGTGGCACGGTCGATGAACCAATAGCCGTCGCCAATGCACTCGGCCGCGATCAGCACGCGTTCGGCGTTCAGGCCATCGAGCAAGGTCTTGAAGCCCTTGCCTTCTTCGCCCAAGAGCGCGTCTTCGGGGATCTCCAGGTTGTCAAAAAACAGCTCGTTGGTCTCGTGGTTAACCATGTTCAAAATCGGCCGCACAGTCAGGCCGTTGCCAATGGCCTGCTTCAAATCAATCAGGAAACACGACAGGCCCTCAGACCGCTTGGCGACCTGGTCGGCAGGCGTGGTGCGGGCCAGCAAGATCATCAGGTCGCTGTGCTGGATGCGCGAGATCCAGACCTTTTGGCCGTTGATGACCCAGCGGCCATCTTTGCGCACGGCGGTGGTTTTGAGTTGGGTGGTGTCGCTGCCCGTGGTGGGCTCGGTCACGCCCATGGACTGGATGCGCAACGCGCCTGTGGCGATCTTGGGCAAGAGCGTGTTTTTCTGCGCGTCCGAGCCGCTGCGCACGATGGCATTCATCACATACATCTGGCCGTGGCACGCGCCCGAATTGCCACCCGAGCGGTTGATCTCTTCCATGATGACCGAGGCCTCGGCCATGGACAGGCCCGAGCCGCCGTATTCCTGAGGAATCAGCGCGGCCATCCAGCCCGCCTTGGTGAGGGCGTCGACAAACTCTTCTGGGTAAGCGCGTTTTTCGTCGACCTTGCGGTGGTACTCGTCAGGAAACTGGGCGCACAGGGCGCGCACGGCGTCGCGGATGTCTTGGTATTGATCGGGTGAGGTGTTCATGTCTTGGGAGCCGGTGAAAAGTTTCACGCCAAAAAGTGTCAGGCCAAGGTGGCTTGCGCTTGCATGGTGAGCCAGCCTTCATGGTCGCAGGCCCACAGCTCAACCGTTTTGCCATCAGCAGACGGCCGGCCGTTCAGCCGGAAGGGGTGCAGGTCAAAGGTGGGGCGCACGGCGCGGAACTGGAACGAAGCCAGGCGCGCAGCAGGCACTTGCCTGCGCACCAGGTCCACCAGCAAGGTGGCAATGAGTGGGCCGTGCACGATGAGGCCGGGATAGCCTTCTTCTTGCGTGACATAGCTGCGGTCGTAATGGATGCGGTGGCCGTTGAAGGTGAGCGCCGAATAGCGAAACAGCGACACCGGATCGGGCACAAACTCGCGCTGCCAAGGCGCGTCGGTCTCGGCTGCGGTGGGGGCGACTTCAGCCGCGCCGGGCACCGCTGCTGCGCGGTAAACGATGTCGTGGGTTTCGGTGAGGCACAGGCCTTGAGCGTTGCTCAAAGCGTGCTCAACTTCGACAAACAGCAGGTCGCCCGTGCGGCCTGCCTTGTGTTTGACCGAGGCGATGCGGGAATGCTTTTGCGCAGCGTCGCCCACACGCAGCGGGTTGTCGGTTTGCCACTTCAGGAGGCCACCGGCCCACATGCGGCGCGGCAACGGCACGGGCGGCAAAAAGCCCCCGCGCAGCGGGTGGCCGTCGGGCCCGATCTGGCTTTGTGGGGCCTGCGGCAAAAAGTACAGCCAGTGCCACAGCGGCGGCACTTCGCTGCCTGCGGCTTGGCGGGAGTCATCGCGGTCGAGCAGCGCACTTTGGCCACGCAGTGGGGCGGCCACGATGTCGTCAGCGAATGTTTCACTGCGGCCTTCCCAGCTGCGCAGGTGCGCAACCTGGTCGGCGTCTAAGGTGGTGGAGAGGTTCATGGGGTTAATCTTCGCCCAGAAGAGGATTGGCCGCTGTCTGATTTGCGCCAAGCCATGGCCGAGCTGACACCTTGGCACCACCCAGACCCGCTCAAAGTCTCATGCTGGACACAGATAACCAAGGTCTTGGGTCATCAAGTTGTCATTTGCGCCCACCAATATGGTGAAGTCATGGCATTCCATATCCTTCATGAAAACGGCATTGAATAAAGTCCTCATCGTTGGGAGCGCTCCCGATGCGATCAAGACCGCAGATTGGGACACGTCTTGCTTTTCGCATACCGTTGTGATCAACAACGCTTGGAAGGCTTGCCCGTCATGGAGTTGCTTGATTTACCCGGAAGACTTTCCCATCGATCGTCGACCTGGTGATGATGCGCTGTGCGGCAGGCGCATTGTCACGGCTCAAGAGTTTGTACCTGTCCAAAATGAGTTTGGTGGCTTTGTATATGCGGGAGGCACCATGTCATTCACCGCTGGTTACTGGGCTCTGGGGGCGCTCAAGCCCGACGTCATCGCTTACGTCGGCTGCGACATGGTCTATGAAACCCAGCCCGGAGAGTCGACCCATTTTTATGGCCTGGGCACGGCCGACCCGCTACGACCTGACGTCACCTTGCAAAGCTTAGAAGCCAAGTCTTTGCGGCTGCAGGCCTTGGCACACCAAAACGGCTGTTCCGTGGTCAACCTGTCTGAGCGCAAAAAATCCAGGCTGTGTTTTCCACGCCTGGCGTTGACGACTTTGGCAACGCTGACCCAGCGCCCCCATGTTGAAACGCCATCGCCCTGTGCGGTTGAATCGGCTTTGAACGCCGAATCCGACTTGGGCTATTGGGTTGAATCTGGACGCTACTGGGAAGAACAAGACAGGTTCGACAGGCAAAAGTTACGTGACATTGACGCACTTTGGCTGGCCACCGCACCTGGGTTGGCTTTGGCCTGAGAAGTTTCCAAAATTTCAGTCTCGATTTATTCTTCTTTCAACCTCACCTCAAAACCATGCCCTCAGCACTCAAGCTTGAAGCCGAATCGATCATGGCATCCGATGGCCTTCGCTACACCTTCAAGGGGGGCGGCTCACCGTTTCAAGATTCGGCCAACATGGGCACCATGAGTTGTTACCGGTGCGGGCTGCACAAGCCGCGCGCGCTGGGTACTTTTACACGCTTTTTGAACCAGCGCACCTTCATATGCCAAGAGTGCGCGGCCAAGTTCACCAAGCGTCACAACTGAACAGCGATCAAACCTCTACGCCGAGCAGACCCGGCAAACCCGTGGCCAGCCACGGGACCGATGCAATGGCCAACGTGCCCAAAAAAATCGCGAACAAAGCGGGCAAGACCGCCACAGCCACTTCACTCACTGGCTTTTTGAACATGGCCGACGAGAAGTAAATGTTCATGCCCGCCGGTGGACACAGAAAACCCATCTCCATGGCGGCCAAGAAAATGATGCCAAAGTGAATCGGGTCAATGCCATAACTCATGGCCACGGGCAAGAGCAAGGGCACCAAGACCACGATGGCAGCATAAATTTCCATGAGCGCACCGGCCAGCAGCAAAAACGCTGTCAGCGCCAACAAAAACAAGAACTTGTTGGGGATGGCAGTTTGCACGGCTTCAATAGCGGCATCTGGAATACCGGCATCGATTAAAAAATTGGTCAACGCCAAGGCCATGCCCAAAATCAACAGCACACCACCGATGATTTGAGCCGACTCGCTCAGGCATTTGCCAAGCAACCGCCAGCCCAATTCACGGTGTCCCCAAGCTTGGGTCAAGATGGCGTACAACGCGGTGACAGCCGCGCTCTCGGTGGGCGTGGCCAAACCACTGACCAAGGAGCCGATGGCCACCACGGGTGCGAGAATTTCCCATTTGGCTGCCCAGACAGATGGCCAAAGCAAAGGGCTTTGTAAGGGCTGCGCCGATGGTGCTGGGGCAATGGCATCTTGGTCTGCGCTGCTGGGTCGGCGCAAATACCCCCCAAACACCAACAAAAAAGCCACCATGACCAAGGCGGGTAACAAGCCCGCCAAGAACATGGTGTTGATGGGCACGCGGGCGATGATGGCGTACATGATGAGCGGCACAGAAGGCGCCAGCAAGACGCCCAAAGCACTGGCGCTGGTCACCAAACTGATACCCCGTTTCTCGGGGTAGCCGGTCTTGATCAGCAAGGGCAACAACAAGCCACCCAAAGCCAAGATGGTCACCCCGCTGCCTCCGGTGAAGGCCGTGAAACACGAACACAACAAGGCGGCAGCCAGCACCGTGCCCGTGGCGCCTTGCCCCAACAAGGCCACAAACAAAGTGCCCAGTCTTTGCGCGGCCCCCGTGCGTGCAAAAACCAAGCCCGCCAAGGTGAACAAGGGCAAAGCCGGCAAAGACGGATTCACGGTGATTTGATAGTGCGAGAGCGCGACCGACGCCAGAGGCATACCGTCTTGCCAAAACAATGCCAACGCCAAGCCACCCAGCACTGCAAAAATTGGCGCACCCGCCAACAAAGCCACCAGCAAAAGCATGAGGGCTGGCCACAAGGGCATGGCCGTGCCGTCAAACTGTGCGGCTCCCATCACCCCGAGCAAAGTGAGCAGCAAACCCGACAACCACTGAAGCGGCCAAGTGCTCACCCCAAAGGCGCAGCGCCGGCCCAACTTCAACCCCAACAAACCGAAACCCAAAGGCATGCTGGCCTGCACCCACCAAATGGGGATGCCATAGGCCAAAATTTGGGCTGCCCCGCGTTCACTGTCCACCAAACGCCAACCGCTGACAGCCAACATGCCGCAGAGCAAGGCCGATAAGCCGTAGGCGAAGACATGCGCCCAAGGCTTGGCCCCGTTGTGTGCGGCAGTGTCATGGCTGCGCACACCACCGCCCAGCGTGGTCAAGTGTCCATGGCGCTCGGCCGCCAATGCGCCCCACATGGTCAGCACCAAGCCCAGGTGCTGAACCAACACAGGGGCGTTGTCGATGCCGCTGCCCATCCAAGGACGCATCACAATTTCAACGACAGGAATCAACACCATCAGCGCCAACGCGGCCGACGACAACCATTCGTCAATGGGCCATGCGCTTTTTGGAGGGGTCTCTGAATGTGGCGTCACTTGGCCAAGCCTGCGCGAAAGGTTTTCAGGTGGGCCATGACCTCGTCAAAAGTCTCTGCAGGCACCATGGTGCCGCGAATGCGAGGGTAGAGTTTTTCGGCCAAGTCGTTCCATTCTTTCATTTGTGCGGCATTGGGTTTGTTGACCGTGAGGCCTCGCTTTTTCATCGCATCTACCGCTTCTTCGACCTCTTGCCGCGCTTTGGTGCGGATTTCTGCCCCCGCCTTGTCGCTGGCCGCACGCACCACTTTTTGAACCTCGGGCGACATGCCTTCCCACGCTTTGCGGGTCACCACCAAGGCACCCACAATCGGGGCCCAATTGATCTCCAGCATGTGAGGCGCTGTGTTGTAGACCTGCGTCGCCAAAGCAAAGTAGGGCGTTGAAGGGACCACGTTGATCATGCCCGTCTGGATGGCGGGCAAGATGTCGGTGGTTTCCAATGGCACGGGCGTGTAGCCCAGGCTTTTCATGATGTTTTGCTGGTCGGGCTCCGAGCCCCAGGCAAAAAACTTCATGCGCTTGTAGTCATCGGGCCTGAGCGCGGCTTCTTTGGAGAAGAAACGCACCCAGCCCGCATCGCCCCATGCCAGCACCACAAAACCTTTGTCCATGAACTTTTTTTCCATGGCCGGGCGCATTTTCTCGCGCACGTAATCCACTTCTTCCCAATTGCGAAACAAAAGTGGCATGGCTTGCAGTGCCGCAATCGAGGGCTCGATTTCACGCAAGCCCACCACCGACAGCAAAGCCCCTTGCAACTGGCCAATGCGCATGCGCCGCGCCATTTCGGCCTCGCCCCCTTGCGCACCGTCCGGGAACACCACGTACCGGGCCCCCGCGCCTTGCGCCGTGCGCCAGCTGTCAGCGATGTCGATCAGTTGTCGGTGATAAAGCGAGTTTTTCGGCACCAAAGACCCGATGCGCAACTGCTGGGTGTTGGCTTGCACTGTCGGTGCGCTCGCCATCACCAAAACTGCCAGCGATGCGCTCAGCCATTGCGCCCATGTTGTGCCTTGTACCCAACGCATTGTTCCTGCCATGCTCATGTCCAATTAAAAAAGATCGTCTGCGTTGTCCAGCAACCATTGCGCGCGCTGGCGCATGATTTGACTCGACAGGTCGGTGCGCCCGGCGCTCACGGCCAGTGCTTGTTTCAACAATGCTTCAAACGCTGGTCGGTCCCCCGCCGCTTGGGCGATGGCCTCGGCTTTGGCCACCAAGGGCCCCGGGCTTCGGTCACCGCTGGCTGCAAACGCTTGGTCAAAAAATGCGGTAGCTTTGGCGCTCGAGCCACCCGGGCGAGCGGCCTCAAAACTGCCCATCAAGCTGACCAAATCCCCTTGCCCATGGTTGGGCGTGGTGCGCCAAGCCAGCTCGGCCAGTCGCACGGCCAAAGGCAAATCGGCCACCGCATCGGGGTCGTCTTTGGACAGCGCGATGTACGCGCCCCAAGAAGCAGCCGCCCAATAAGCCACGCCCACTTGTTCGGCCCGGAGCTTGGGCCAAAGTGCGGATTGCGGTTGCGCCAAGGCGGCAGAAAATCCAGGGCTCGATTGGTTCAAAGCGGCCATGGCGTGGCGGTGCGCCCGCCCATACAAGCGCCGTGCACGTTCGTTGAGTTGCTGCGCAGCTTTGGCATCGGCGTAGGCCACACGTTCAGCCTCAAACGCCACGAAAGCGTAGGCATATTGCGTGAAACCTGAGGCCACCGATTCGGCCAACGGCAGATGTCCGGGCGTTTGACGCAACAAAGATTCGGATACTTTGAGATAGAAAGCGCTGGCTTCTCGCGCCAAACCGATGTCCTCTTCCTCGACTTGGCCTTGGGCTGTGAGAGCATCGGCAGCACTGTTGACGAGCAGCTGGCGCGGCATGCACGCGCTCAGCAGACTGGCCATCACAAGCACGCCCAGCAGATGCCATCGGACTGCACTCGGGTTGAAATGTTTGGCGGACATGGTCTGGAATGTGGCTCTGTGGTGCGTCTGGGCGGAGGACCGTTTCTGAGCCCAAACCAGTGATCCGTTTAAAACGATCAGTCTATGAAGGACGCGTGAATAATTCGTGACACGCAGCCTTCCGCGATAATCTCGCCACCTTTTTGCAACAGCCCGTAGTCTCTGCGGGCTATTTTTTCGGAGCCCCAACATGAGCACCTTCCAAACCACTGGCGCACGCGCCACAGGCCTGGCCACCATCGCCGCCGACGGCACCGTGCTGGACACCTGGTTCCCCGCCCCCGAACTGGCAGCCGATGTGGCCGCCAGCGGCAGCACCCGCCTGACACAAGCCGAAGCCGTTGCCGCTTTGGGCGCTGACGTGGCACAGGCCTTGGCCCCTTGCGCCGTGCGCAACGTGACCGTGGTCGCTGTGCGCACCGAGATCAAAAGCTTGGCCGATGGGCCCGCCGACACCCACGACGCTTACCTGCGCCTGCACCTGCTGAGCCACCGCCTGGTGTTGCCACACGGTGCCAACGTAACCGGCATTTTTGGCCTGCTGCCCAACGTGGCCTGGACCAACTTTGGACCCTGCGCCCTGGCCGATGTGCCCGCCGCCCGCCTCAAAGCCCGTGGCACAGGCCGCGTGCTGGAGATCAAGGGCGTGGACAAATTCCCCCAAATGACCGACTACGTGATTCCGTCTGGCGTGCGCATCGCCAATGCCGACCGCGTGCGCCTGGGCGCGCACCTGGCCAGCGGCACCACCGTCATGCACGAAGGTTTTTGCAACTTCAACGCGGGCACCTTGGGCGCCAGCATGGTCGAAGGCCGCATCAGCGCGGGTGTGGTGGTCGATGACGCCAGCGACATCGGCGGCGGCGCGTCCATCATGGGCACGCTGTCGGGTGGCGGCAAAGAAGTCATCAAGGTGGGCAAGCGCTGCTTACTGGGGGCGAATGCCGGCATCGGCATCTCGCTGGGCGACGACTGCATCGTCGAAGCCGGTTGTTACATCACCGGCGGCAGCCGCGTACAAATGCCCGATGGCTCGGTCATGAAGGCCAAAGAACTGTCCGGCAAAAACGGCATCCTGTTCCGCCGCGACTCACAGAGCGGCGCGCTGCACGCCATTCCGCGCAACAAGAGCTGGGGCGAATTGAACGCCGAGTTGCACAAGAACTGATTGACTTGCTCTTTTGAATACGAAAGGCGTGCCTGCGAAAGCGGGGAGGCCTTTTTTGTAGCGCATGCTCTGATGCAAATCTAAGGGTAAAGCCTCAGTCACCAAATTGGCAAAACTGGGTAGCATCGCCACCTGTATTTGTTTATAAAACATAACCAGGAGCACACCATGTCTCAACTGACCCCTCGCCGTGCCGTGTTGGCCATTTTGGGCGCTACGGCCTTTATCGGTGCCGCACAGGCCCAAAACGTAACCTTGCGTTTTCACCAGATGCTGCCGCCACAGGCCACCATCCCGGCCAAAGCCATCGTGCCTTGGGCCAAAAAGGTCGAAGCTGAGTCCGGTGGTCGCATCAAGGTGCAGATTTTCAACACCATGCAACTCGGCGGCACACCGCCCCAGTTGTTTGACCAGGCCAAGGACGGTATTGTTGACTTGACATGGACCGTGCTCGGCTACACCCCCGGCCGTTTCCCCAAGACCGAAGTGTTTGAAGTGCCTTTCCTGACCACCACAGGTGAAGCCTCCTCCAAAGCCTTGTGGGAGTACGTGCAAAAGAATGCCACCGATGAGTTCAAAGACGTGAAGCTGATCGCCGTGCACACCCATGGCCCTGGCCTCTTCCACACCAAGTCCCCCGTGACCGGGCTGGAGAGTCTGCAGGGCATGAAGATCCGTGGCGGCTCGCGCATCATCAACAACATGCTGACCAAGTTGGGCGCAACCCCAGTGGGCATGCCTGTGCCTGCCGTGACTGAAGCTTTGTCCAAGGGCGTGATCCAGGGCACCACCATCCCTTGGGAAGTGGGTCCAGCCCTGAAGGTTCATGAGTTGGTGAAGAACCACACGACCTTCTACGGCGCCAATGGTTTGTACAACTCCACCTTTGCGGTGTCGATGAACAAGGCGTCTTATGACAAATTGCCCGCTGACTTGAAGCAGGTGATCGACAAAAATTCGGGCTTGGAGACTGCCGCCTTTTTTGGACGTGCCATGGACGAGGGCGACAAAGTGGGTCGCGCCATTGCACAAAAAGCGGGCAACAACATTGTGGCCTTGGACGCAGCCGAGACCCAACGCTGGCGCCGTACGGCCAGCGTGGTGGCCGATGACTGGGTCAAAGAAGTGAGCGCCAAGGGAATCGACGGCAACAAATTGTTGTCCGATGCCCGCGAGCTGATCGCCAAACACAGCAAGTGATCACATGCGGTGCCCTCGGGCCCGCACACCACCCGCCGCTGGTCGGCGGGTTTTTTCTGTCCACTTTGGGGCGCGCCCCAAGCATCTCGGAGTCTTTGTCCATGATGACCTTCGTTCACCACATGGCCCGCTGGAGTGCCTTGATCGGCGGCGTGTTACTCACACTGCTGACATTGCTCGTGGTGATCAGCGTGATCGGGCGAAGCTTCAGTGGCATGGGCCTGGGGCCCGTGCCCGGCGACTACGAGCTGGTCGAGATGGGTGTGGGCGTGGCCATATTCTTTTTCATGCCCTGGTGCTACCTGCAAGGTGGTCACGCCACGGTGGACTTGTTGTATTCGCACATGTCGGCTGGACTGCAGCGCTTCATCCGCTTGATCAGCGATGTGCTGATGCTGGCGGTCTGGTTGCTGCTGACCTGGCGTTTGTGGGCGGGTCTGGTGGACAAGTACACCAACCAAGAAACCACCTTCATCTTGCAAATGCCTCTGTGGTGGGGTTTTGCTTTGTGCATGCTGGGCGCGGTGCTGGGCTGCATCACTTATTTGGGCCACATCCTGATGCAGTTGGGGCTGGCCAAGCCCGGTGAAGACCTTCAAGTTTCCGGCCCCATTGGCCACTGATTGCCAGCAGGAGTTTTGCCCATGAACACGATTGAACTGGCGCTGTGGTCTTTCCCAGTTTTGCTTCTGCTGATTTTTGTGCGCATCCCGATTGGCTTGTCGATGATGCTGTGTGGCCTGGGCGGGGCCTACCTGATTTTTGGCAACGTCACGCCCATCATCAACCAGCTCAAGCAGGTCACTTACAGCACCTTCTCCAGCTACTCGCTGTCGGTCATTCCGCTGTTTTTGCTGATGGGCCAATTTGCCGCTTTGGGCGGTTTGTCCAAAGCGCTGTTCAAAGCCGCTGAGGTCTGGATCGGTCACCGCAAAGGCGGTGTGGCCATGGCGGCGGTGGGGGCGTGTGCGGGCTTTGGCGCGATTTGCGGCTCCTCCCTGGCCACGGCGGCCACCATGGGCCAGGTCGCACTGCCGGAACTCAAACGCGCAGGTTATGCAGGCGGCATCTCCACCGCCTGCTTGGCTGCTGGCGGCACGCTGGGCATCTTGATCCCGCCCTCGGTGGTGCTGGTCATCTACGCCATCTTGACCGAGCAAAACATCGCGAAGCTCTTTTTGGCAGCGTTTGTTCCCGGCATTTTGGCGGCGGTGGGTTATGTGATCGTGATCTCCATTTATGCCCGGCTGCGACCACAAGACATGGGCACTTTGCCCCCCGCCCCCATGAAAGAGCGCCTGCAAGCCACCGCCCGCGTGTGGCCTGTGGTGCTGATTTTCTTGCTGGTCGTCGGTGGTATTTATGGCGGTATTTTCACCCCCACCGAAGGTGCAGCTGTGGGCGCGTTTGGCACCGGCATTGCGGCCTGGCTCAACGGCGGCCTGAACCGCAAAACGCTGGGCGGTGCTTTGCTGGGCACTGCCGTGGCCACGGCCATGATCTTCATGATCGTGCTGGGCGCCGGCGTCTACAACACCTTTTTGGCCCTGTCGCAATTGCCACAAGAAGCCGCAGCGGCTGTGGCCTCTTGGGGCGTGAGCCCCTTGCTGGTGCTGACGGCGATCTTGGTGCTTTATGTGATTTTGGGTTGCTTCATGGACTCGCTGTCCATGATCTTGCTGACCATTCCGGTGTTCTTCCCGATCGTGTCGGCCCTGGACTTTGGCCTGCCCCCCGATGAGCTGGCCATTTGGTTCGGCATCTTGGTGTTGATCGTGGTGGAGGTGGGCTTGATCACACCCCCGGTGGGCATGAACTTGTTTGTCATCAACTCGCTTGCCCGCGACACGCCCATCACCCAGACCTACCGCGCCATCATGCCTTTTGTGCTGAGTGATCTTTTGCGCACCGCCTTGCTGGTGGCCTTCCCTTCAATCACTTTGTTTGTGTTGAGGTTTTAAGCACCGGCCAGCTCGGCTGTTTTCACAACTTGGCCAAATGCCGCTTGGCCAGATCCACGTACCAGTCCAGACACCCCGGGTTGGCCATGGCATCCCTGTTAACGACCTTCTCCAAAGGCTGACCGAGCATGAGCTTCTTGATCGGCAGCTCCTGCTTTTTGCCCGACAGGGTGCGCGGGATCTCGGCGACCTGGAAGATCTCGTTCGGGATGAAGCGCGGGCTGAGGGCCACTTTGATGGCGTTGTTGAGCTTGGCCTTGAGCGCGTCGTCGAGCACCGTGCCCGAGCGCAGCACCACAAAGAGCGGCATGTAGCTTTCCTTTCCCAGGTACTCCAGATCCACCACCATCGAGTCCATGACTTCGGGCAGGGCCTCGACGGCGCTGTAGAGCTCGCTGGTGCCCATGCGCAGGCCGTAGCGGTTGATGGTCGCGTCGCTGCGGCCAAAGATCACGCAACCTTCGCCCATGCCTTGCGCGTTGCCGATGCGCAGCCAGTCGCCATGCCGCCAGACGCCGCCCATGCTGGCAGGGCCGTCGCCGCCGCCAGGCTTTCGGCCGTGGCCTGCGGGATACATCTCAAAATAACTGGCGAGATAGCGGGCGTTGTCCTTGTCGTTCCAGAAGTAAAGCGGCATCGACGGGATAGGCTGGGTGCAGACCAGCTCACCCACCTCGCCGATCACAGGCTCGCCCGCTTCGTTCCAGGCCTCGACCGCGCAGCCGAGTTCGCGGCATTGCATGACGCCGGGCTCTTGCGGCAGCTCGCGGTGGCCACCCACAAACGCGCCCGCAAAGTCGGTGCCCCCCGAGATGTTGCACCACCAGATGGCGTCGTGACTTCCCGATTTCTCGTCATCGGACATCTGGCCTTCATTGGACATCTGGCTGTCATTGGACATCTGGCCGTCATCGGACATCTGGCGGTCATTGCCCATCTGGCCGTCATCGCCCATCTGGCCGTCATCGCGAGGTACGAAGCGATCCATGGATTGCCGCGCTTCGCTCGCAATGACAGAGGTTTGCCACGCTTCACTCGTAATGACGGAGGATTGCCGCGCTTCGCTCGCAACGACAGAAGTTTGCCGCGCTTCACTCGTAATGACAGAAGATTGCCGCACTTGGCTCGCGATAACAGGCGTGTTGTTAGCGTTGCCCTCTGCTGGCGCTTGCATGAGCCGAACCTTTTGAAACTGCTCCAAGCCCCAACTTTGGGTCTCGGGCGACAAGGGAGACCCGGTCGTGCCCAGGGCGCGCACCCGCGACAAATTGCCACAACGCGAAATGTCCAAACCGGCTTTGTGGCAGTTGGCAAAGTAGGCCGCACCTGCGCCGAAAAAGGTGACTTTTTCTTCGGCAGCCATGCGCCACAAAATGCCCCAGTCGGGGTTGTCTTTGCTGCCGCCGGGGTTGCCGTCGTAAATCACACAGGTCACACCGTTGAGCAAGCCCGCCACCTGCGCGTTCCACATCACCCAGCCGGTAGAGCTGTACCAATGAAAACGCTCACCCCAACTGTTGGGGTGATAACTGCAGCCGATGTCGTTGTGCAAAATTTTGTTGGCCAGCGCTACGATCACGGTGCCGCCATGGCCATGCACGATGGGCTTGGGCAGGCCGGTGGTGCCGCTCGAATAGACGATCCACAGCGGATGGTCGAAGGGAAACCACATGGGTTCAAAAGCCTGCACGGCAGCATCGTCACGCGCGGTGATGGCCGACATCTGCACGCTGGCACCCACGGCGCAATGGGCCAGGTCGAGTGTGCCCAGGTTGTCGTGAATGACCACGTGCTGCACGCTGGGCAACGCGTCGCGCAGCTCCTGCACCACGCCCATGCGGTCAAAGTCGCGACCGCCGTAGCTCACGCCGTCCACTGCGATCAGCACCTTGGGTTCGATCTGCTTGAAGCGGTCGAGCACGGCGTTGGTGCCCATGTCGGGGGCGCAAATGCTCCAGACACCGCCCACGCTGGCGGTGGCCAAAAACGCCACCATGGCTTCGGGGATATTGGGCAAATACGCCGCCACACGGTCACCCGGTTGCACACCTTGGGCCTGCAAGTGCAAGGCCATGGCAGCAACCTGGCGGCGCAGCTCGGGCCAACTCATCTCGCGGCGCAGGCCTTTTTCGTTGTGGCTGATGACCGCCAAGAACCCCGCCTCGTGCGCGGGCTGCACATGGCGCAACACCTGGTGCGCGTAATTGGTCTGGGCACCGGGAAACCACTTGGCTCCCGGCATGACGTTGTTGGCCAACACGGCGGTGTGCGGCGTGGGCGACTGGAAATCAAAGTAATCCCAGATGCTTTGCCAGAAGGCGTCGAGCTCGGTCACCGACCATCGCCACAGGTCGTTGTAGGTCGCAAAGCTCAGGCCGCGCTCGTCGCGCAACCAGTTTTGGTACAGCCGGATTTGCGGCAAATGGGGTGCAGGAATAGCGGGGCTTGTCACATTGTTCATGGCTTGCAGCGTAGCAGCGCCTGCGCTGCGCTGTCACGCGCAAGAACCCTGAGACATGCACCTAGGTGACAGGCCGGGCTGCACTCAGTCGGGCGCCGTTTCGCAGCGGCCCTGGCCGGTGGCATGGCCTCGAAAATCGCTTTGCCATTGGCGCTCGACGAGGTCAATCTGAATGCGCTCGTTGTCGACCGCCGTCATCACGCCTTGGGGCGTGAGCGAAAAACCATGCGGCTCCAAGCCATCGATGCGCAAACTGCGGATGGCTTTTTTGTCCCAATCGATGCGCACCTCGCGCACCCAGGTGCTGCGCTGGGGCAGGTAGGCCACGGCGCAACTGAGCACCACCGAAGAAGGGGCCGCCACGGCAGGCCCTTGCGCGTACAGGCACAAGGCCGCCCAACCCACAGCACCCACAAACTTGCGCATGGTGTCAGGCCGCTGTGTCTTTGTTCATGCGCTGGCTTTTCCAATACACATCGTCTCCGCCATTCATACGGTTGAGCACACGGGCCAGCACGAACATCAAATCAGACAAACGGTTGAGGTATTGGCGCGGCGTGTCGTTCAGGGCTTCTTCGTTGCCCAAGGCCACACAAGCGCGCTCGGCCCGGCGCGCCACGGTGCGGCACACATGGGCCTGCGACGCACCCCTTGTGCCAGCAGGCAAGATGAACTCTTCGAGCTTGGGCAATTGCGCGTTGTATTGGTCAAGGGCCACGTCCAAAGCCGCCACGGCCTCATCTTTGAGCAGCTCAAAGCCAGGAATCGACAGCTCACCGCCCAGATTGAACAGCTGGTGCTGCACTTCAACCAGCACCTCGCGCACATCGGCAGGCATGTCTTCGCACAGCAGCACCCCAATGTTGGAGTTCAGCTCGTCCACCTCACCCATGGCGTGCACACGCAAGCTGTTTTTGGACACGCGCTGGTTGTTGCCCAAGCCGGTGGTGCCGTTGTCCCCGGTGCGGGTGGCGATTTGTGTGAGTCGGTTGCCCATGAGAAAAATCCTCGTTTTTGTTGGCGGTTGCGTGCGCGATCGGGTTCAAAGGGTCCACCCAGATGGTTTTGCACATGCCCCCTGTAGGAGCGGTCTCTGACCGCGATGGTGAGCCCAGCTCATGCTTTCGCGGTCGGAGACCGCTCCTACGAAGAAGGGCAATTGTCAGCCAACTGGCTGCCCCTTGTCTGACAAAGGACAGCAAGGCCATTGTTTGCGGCGTAAACTGCGTTTTCGCATGTTTGGCGGCCATGCCCCGCCACCACTGGAGACACCCCATGAACGCCCCCACCTCTGCCGCCCACCTGGCCCCTGAAATTGCGCAACGCACCGTGCCTGAAGCTTTTTTGGCCGCGTTGAAGGCCCACTTTGGCGACAACTGCTCCACCGCCCTCGTGGTGCGCGAGCAGCACGGGCGCGACGAATCGGCCTTCACCACGGTGCCCCCTCCTGCGGCGGTGGTGTTTGCCGAAAGCACACAAGACGTGGCCGATGCTGTCCAGCTGTGCGCCGAATACAAAGTGCCCGTCATCCCCTTTGGTGTGGGCTCTTCCCTTGAGGGTCATTTGCTGGCCGTGCAAGGCGGCATCAGCATCGACCTGATGCGCATGAACAAGGTGCTGTCCATCAACGCCGAAGACCTGACGGTGACGGTGCAGCCGGGTGTGACGCGCAAGCAACTGAACGAAGAGATCAAGTCCACCGGACTGTTCTTCCCGATCGACCCGGGTGCGGACGCGACCATTGGCGGCATGAGCGCCACCCGCGCCAGCGGCACCAACGCCGTGCGCTACGGCACCATGCGCGAAAACGTGCTGGCCATGGAAGTGGTCTCCTCTTCAGGCGAAATCATCCGCACCGGCACCCGCGCCAAAAAGTCGAGCGCCGGTTATGACCTGACGCGCCTGATGGTGGGCAGCGAAGGCACGCTGGGCGTGATCACCGAAGTCACTGTGCGCCTGTACCCCTTGCCAGAAGCCATCTCGGCCGCCATTTGCTCCTTCCCCAGCATCGAGGCTGCAGTGCGCACCGTCATCCAAACCATCCAGCTGGGCGTGCCGATCGCGCGGGTGGAATTGCTCGACCACAACAGCGTGCGCATGGTCAATGCTTACGCCAAGCTGGGCCTGCGCGAAGAGCCGATGCTGCTGATGGAATTCCACGGCTCGCCCGCGGGCGTCAAGGAACAAGCCGAAACCGTGCAAGAGATTGCCAGCGAATTTGGTGGCAATTCGTTTGAATGGGCCACCACCCCCGAAGAGCGCACGCGCCTGTGGACCGCACGGCACAACGCCTACTTTGCAGCCATCCAAAGCAAGCCCGGCTGCCGCGCCATCAGCACCGACACCTGCGTGCCCATCAGCCGCTTGGCCGATTGCCTGCTCGACTCCATCACCGAAACCGATGCCAGCGGCATCCCCTATTTCCTGGTGGGCCATGTCGGCGACGGCAACTTCCACTTTGGCTATTTGATCGACCCCAACAACCCCCAAGAGTGCGAAACGGCTGAGGCCTTGAACCAACAACTGGTCAGCCGCGCCCTGCGCCTGGGCGGCACCTGCACCGGCGAGCACGGCATTGGCCTGCACAAGATGGACTTCTTGCGCACCGAAACTGGCGAAGGCGCCGTCGACATGATGCGCACCATCAAGCGGGCGCTGGACCCGCACAACATCATGAATCCGGGAAAGATTTTCTCGATGTGATGACCCAGGCCGTTTGCGCAGGCAAGGCCGACTCAGGCCTTGCGCGCAGGCAGGGCCCAAAGTGCCACGATCCCCACCAGCAGACCCCAAAAAGCAGCGCCCACCCCCGCCATGCTCAGACCCGAGAGGGTCACCAGAAAAGTCAACAAGGCTGCATCACGGTGGCCCTCGTCTTTCATGGCCGTTGAAAGGCTCGACGCGATGGTGCTGACCAAGGCCAACCCCGCAACGGCCAACACCATGGCCTTGGGGAAAGCGGCCAGCAAACTGACAATGGATGCGCCGGCCAAGCCCAAAAGAATGTAAAAAAGTCCGGCCGCTGCCGAGGCCGTGTACCGGCGTGCGGGATCGGCATGCGCTTCACGGCCCATGCAAATGGCCGCTGTGATGGCGGCCAAATTCAGCGCATACCCCCCAAAAGGGGCCAGCAGCAAGGTGACCCACCCCGTGACACCGATCACGGGCGAAATCGGCGTGTTGTAACCGGCGCTGCGCTGCGCTGCCACGCCTGGCAGGTTTTGCGATGCCATGGTCACAATGAAAAGCGGTAAGGCCACACTGACCATGGCGCCCAGTCGCCACTCGGGAGACACCCACACCGGCGTTGCCCATGCCCAGACCATCTGCGCTGCATTCAATTGGCCCTGCAACGCAGCCACCACCATGCCGACAACAAGCACACCCGGCACCGCCCATCGGGGGAAAAAGCGACGCCCCAACAGATAGGCACCGGTCATGCAGAGAACCAAAACCGGCGCTTGACCAACCGCCCCCACAGCATCCAGAGTAAAGCGGGCCAAAACCCCCGCGAGCAAGGCACTGGCCAAAGCCAAGGGAATCCGTGCCATCCAACGCTCAAACAGACCGCTGTAACCCGCCACCATGATCAGCAAAGCGCTCACCATAAAAGCCCCTGTGGCTTCTGGCAAGGTGATGCCCTGCGTCACCGCCAACACCGCCGCACCCGGCGTTGACCAAGCCGTCAACACCGGTTGCCGGTACCAAAGGCTCATCACCAAACTGGTCCCCCCCATGCCCAAACCCAGTGCCCACATCCAGGAAGCTGTTTGCGCCTCGTTGGCACCCAAGGCCTGTGCAGCCGAAAAAACAATGGCCGCCGAACTGGTAAACCCCACCAGGACGGCCACAAAGCCCGCAACGACCGTCGACAGCGACGCATCACTCAGCCATTTTTTCAGCATGTGTTTCTCTCAGCATTCACGTTCATGTCACAAGGATTTTGATCCTCGCACCCCTCACCGCTAGGCGCAGCGTTCTGTGGCAAAGCTTCTGAGGTGGCGCATGGCACCGGGACTCAGACCCCGACAGCGGGCCGGCGGTTCAAAATCAAAGCTTCGACTTGGGTACACAACTGCACCGGGTCAAAAGGCTTGAGCATGACATCGTTCAGGCCTACGGCCTTGAAGCGCTCCAAGTCTTGCGGGTTGACGTTGGCCGTCAGCCCCAGCACCGGGGTGTTGCGTGTGGCTTCGTCGCGATCGCTGCGCAGCGCCTGCGTGGTTTCAATGCCATCCATCTTGGGCATCACCATGTCCATGAAAATCGCGTCAAAACGGCCCTTCTGAACCGCCGCCATGGCCTGCGTGCCATCTTCAGCCTCCACCACTTGGCTGTCTGGCCAATGGTTGGTCAGCACCTTTTTCACCAACAACCGGTTGATGGGGTGGTCGTCGACCACCAGAAAATTCAAGCGCTGCAGCCGGGTGTTGGTCAAAACACCAGCGCTGGCCACGGCTTGAGGTGGCGCAGCCTGTGCCGACAGTGGCAAGCTGAACCAGAAGGTCGAGCCTTGGCCCCAGGTGCTGTCAAATCCAATTTTTCCACCCAGCAGTTCAACCAAGCGCTGCGTGATCGACAGGCCCAAGCCCGTGCCACCATAGCGCGACTGGATGTCATCACTCGCTTGAATGTAGCGCTCAAAAATGCGCGATTTTTGGTCGTCAGCGATACCTATACCACTGTCTTGCACGCTGAACACAAGCTCTGTCCTTGCACCAGAATCGCCGGCCACATCTTTGACGGCCACACCAAGCGTGACATGGCCCAAGTGGGTGAACTTGATGGCATTGCCCAGCAAATTCACCAAAATTTGCATCAACCGATGGCGGTCTGTATGGACCCATTGCGGGACGTCGTGGGCGATATCGCAGCGGTAGTCCAGGTGCATGCTTTTGACACGCCAATTGAACAAATCAAACGCGTTGTGTACCGTGTTGTGCAAGTCAAATGTCTCGTACTGAACGCGTATCTTGCCCGCCTGCAATTGCGAATAGTCCAGCACATCGTTGATGACGGTCATCAGGTGGTCCGCCGATTGCCGTGTGTGGTTCAAAATTTTGAGGGCTTGTGGATTGTCTTGCGACCGGGCCAACAGCATGTCATTAAAGCCCAAAATGGCATTCATCGGTGTGCGCAATTCATGGCTGACCGTGGCAATGAACTGCTCGCGCAACGCGGAGGTCCGCTCCAGCTCTTGCTGGCGCTCTTGCAATTGCAGCTGTCGATTGCGACGTTCTTGATAGGCTTTGCGGTACAGACCATCGTACAAAAATACCACCGACAAAATCAGCAACATGGTGAACGTGTTGCTGGCAAAAGACGAGCGGGTTTGGCTCAGGCCAACTGTCGGGTTTGGGGGCAACCAACCCAACCAAGTGACGCACAGCATGGCGCTCAACATGGCCAAAATGGCCCCCACCCAAAACAGGCCTGCGCGCCTGTCAATGGCATAAAAAGGCACCAACGGTATCAAGGTGTACCAAGCCAGCCGGGGTGAAAAAATACCGCCAGACACCCACGCCGCATAAGTGACCTGAACCAAACCAGCCAACGCCCCCAAATGAACGACGGTCGACATCGGCATGCCCCAACTGAAAGCCACCACCAACAACAGCAAGACAAACGCAAACGCCAAGGGAATGGGAATGCCATGGTTATAGGGCGTCACCAAGGCCACCATCACCATGACCACCATCATGATCACGACCAAAGTGAACATGTACGGCAGTCGCCCAGGTCTGAAACGCGCAGGCAAGTAAGGCACGATGCGCTCCAACACATTGTCCAGAAAGAAGGGTTTCATCTGGTGTCACCATCCGCATGGGCGTGGACTTGCTGGGACAGCTGCGCTATCTGGGCCATAAACTGGGCCTCATCCAAGGGCTTGTTCAACACATCGTTCATGCCGGCCGCCAAACAACGGTCGCGGTCCTCGGGGTGCGTGCTGGCCGTGAGGCCCAAAACGGGCACATGGCATACCGGCGCAGCAAACGTGGTGCGCAATGTGTGTGTCACGGCCAAGCCATCCATCTCGGGCATGACCATGTCCATCAGCACCAAGTCAAAACGCTGATCCCGCAAACATTGCAAGGCCATGGTGCCGCTGACCGCTTCCGTGATCTGCACTTGCGGCAACAACTTGAGCAGCATCATTCGCGCCACCATCAAATTCACAGCGTTGTCGTCGACCAACAAGATGCGCCAGCCACTCAAGGTCGGCTGCGCACGAGGTGCGAGGTCGGGCTCCGTGCTGCCCAGCGGCAGGTCAAACCAAAACAAGGTGCCCTGCCCCAGCAGGCTGCTCACGCCAATGTGTCCGCCTTGCAAGCTGACCAAGCGTTCACAAATCGACAAGCCCAAACCCGCACCGCCATATTCCCGGTTGGTTTGCGCATCGGCATGCTCAAAACGGTTAAACACCTGCTGCTGGCGCTCTTGGGCAATGCCAATGCCCGTGTCTTCAACCTCAAACCGATAGCCCAGCACCTGCCGTTGGATGCGCACCTGCACTTGACCTTCATGGGTGAATTTGAACGCGTTGTCCAACAAGTTCTTCAGCACCTGTTGCAACCTTTGACGATCCCCTCGTACCCACTCACCTTGCACCTGATGGCACGCCAAACTCAAAGACAAGCCCTTCATGCTGGCTTGCGCCTCAAAGGTGTGCACCACCGATCGCACCGTTTCACACAGGTCAAAACGGTCGTCACGCACGGACAAGTGGCCCGCTTGCAGTTGCGAAAAATCCAAAATGTCATTGACCAAGCCCAAAAGTTGCTCGGTCGATGTACGGATGTGCCCCACGATCTCGACGTCTTCTGGCCGGTTTGAAAGTGCTGATTTCAAGAGGCCGTTGAGCCCCAAGATCGCATTCATGGGGGTGCGCAACTCATGGCCGACCGAGGCAATGAACTCGTCCTTGTGGGCCTGCGCCTGCCGCAAGGCCTGCGCTGTTTTTTCCAGCGCCAAGTTACTTTGGTCCAATTGCTCCACCTGGTGGCTGTGCATGCGTTCAGCCACCCAAACGACCACCATGGCCATGCCCACGACCAGCACTTTGTGACTCCAGGTCCAAGCCGCCAGTTCTGGCGCCATGCTCACTTGGCTGCCCATCCAACCTGCGTTCGTCAGCCCCATGAACGCCAAGTTGAACAACACCGCCACCAGCGTCCAAAAAATGGCCCCTGAGCGCTCCAGCAACAAGGTAGCGGGCAAGATCACCACCGTCATCCAGATCATCACCACGGCATTGATGCCGCCTGTCTGCGCAGCCACCCAAGCGATGTAGCCCAAAGTGACCAACAAAACCACATGCGTGATGAGATCGGTCGGCACGCGTTGGCGCAAAGCCACCAGCATGCTCAGATACACGCCCAAAGCCAGCAGATGGATGGTCGGGTCGTAGATCGATTGCGGCAGCAAGAAGTACAACACCGCCACGAACACCTGAACCCAGAGGAACCCCCGCAAAAACCAAACTCTTTGCAGGGTGTGGATTTTTTCTTCAAAACTTGACGGCGGCGCAACCCAGCGAAATTTACGCAAACTCTTGAACATGGCCATCATCCTCTGTGCAGCAGCCAATGCTCAACTTTGGCGCACATGTGCTCAGGCACAAAGGGTTTGAGCATCACGTCGTTCAAACCCTTGCTCTTGAATGCCTCCAGATCCACCGGGTTGACATTGGCGGTCAAACCCAAAATGACCACGTTTTGGGCTGGCATGGGCAATTGCTGGCGAATCCATTGCGTGGCCTCAATTCCATCCATGACGGGCATGACCATGTCCATCAAGACCAGGTCAAAGGCCTTTGTCTGCAACACGTCCAGCGCTTGTTGACCATCACCCGCCTCCTCGATGACGCTATCAGGCCAAGCGTTTTTCAACACCTGGCGGGCCAGCAAACGGTTCACGGGGTGGTCATCCACAATCAAAAACCGCCACGGCACTGAACGGGTATGAAGCAGCTGATTGGGCGTGTGCTCCTGAGTGCTGGGCGCGGCACTGGCCGCCAGCGGCAAATGAAACCAAAAACGAGAGCCTTGGCCGTGCTTGCTTTCGAAGTCGATCTCGCCTCCGAGCAGGTGGACCAAGGTGCGTGAAATCGCCAAGCCCAACCCGTTGCCGCCATACAGCGATTGGATGTCACCATTGGCTTGACTGAATCGGCTGAAAATTTGGGCCTGCCGGTCTTGCGGGATGCCAATACCGGTGTCTTGTACCGAAAATAAAACGCCTGGGTTTTGCCACTGCACACGCAAAACCACGCGGCCTTGATGGGTGAATTTGAGGGCATTGCCCAACAAATTGACCAGCACCTGCATCAGCCGGTGGCGATCTGTATGAACCCATTGCGGCAAACCCTCATCGATCTCCATGCGGTAGACCAAGTCCATGCTCTTGACGCGGGGTAAAAACAACTCGAACGCGTTTTCAATGGTCTTGCGCAACTCAAACGTCTCGGGCTGAATCACCAACTGGCCCGCCTGCAGCTGCGAGTAATCCAAGATGTCGTTGATGACCGTCATCAAGTGGTCTGCCGATTGGCGGGTGTGGTTGAGCACTTTGCGTGCCTCGGGCTTGTCGCCCAATCGTGCCAACAACAAGGCGTTGAAGCCCAATATCGCGTTCATCGGTGTGCGCAACTCGTGGCTGACCAGCGCAATGAAATGTTCACGCATTTGCGCGCTGTGCATCAACTCTTGTTGGCGTTCCTCCAGCTCACGCTGGTGGCTTTTGCCAAGCTCCAAGGCCTCCCTGTAGACATGGTCGTACATCAGAGGCACCACAATCAGCACACAGGTGACCAAGGCATAGGTCATGAATGAAGACAGCACATGGGCCATGCCCGTCTCAAAAGGCGTGATCCACCCCATGTGGTTAGCGGCAACAGTCAACAGCTGAAGTGCCAACACCACCGCCGTCCAGAAAATACCGGCCTTGCGCCCAATCACATAAAAGGGCGTGAGCGGCAACACCAACAACCAAGCCAAACGTGGCGAGTAAATACCACCGGCAACCCACACGCCATAAAGCAAAACACAGGCCCCCAAACCCGTTGCCAAATTGACGGCCAGATCCAGCGACATACCGCGATGGACACGCCACAACAAACCCATCAAAAAAGCAGCAAACAGGCTGAAGATGACCGACGCGTAGGGATAAGGGCTAAGGACGGCGTACGCCAACAACACCCCAATCACGGTCAGAGCAAAAAAGAAGGCATAGGGCATCTTGCCCTGCTGAAAACGCGCAGGCAATTGAGCCAGTATTCGTGGCAGCCAGTATTGAACCTTGGAACTGGCCTTCACGTTTTGACCTCCCGCGCCAAGCGGACATGCAGACTCACCGCACGCACCAAGGTCAAAGTGTCCATGGGCTTGTGGAGCACGTCTTTCATGCCCGCGGACAAACAGCGGTCGCGGTCCACCGGGTTGGTGTTGGCGGTCAAAGCCAAAATAGGCATTTCCTGGGCCATTCGCGGAAAATGCGCGCCAATGTGCTGGGTCAACTGCATGCCGTCCATGTCCGGCATGACCATGTCCACCAAGGCCACATCGAAGATTTGAGTTTCAAGCACTTGCAAAGCTTGGCGTCCACTTTCAACGGTGGTGATGAGCGCATGGGGCCAGCATTTTTTCAGCTGCAATTGCGCCACCATCAAGTTGACACGGTTGTCATCCACCACCAAAATTTTCAGCGCCTCATCTGATCCGCCATCGTCTGACGACGTTTCAGGTGCCGCTGCCTTGAGCGCGGCTTGCAAAGGGATTTCAAACCAAAACATGGCGCCACGACCCAGTTGGCTGACCACGCCAATTTGGCCCCCATGCAAGGCGGTCAGTTTTTCACACAGCGTCAAGCCCAAACCTGTTCCACCGTAGGCACGGTTGGTTTGCACGTCGGCGTGTTCAAACCGCCGAAAAATATAGGGTTGACGCTCGACCGCGATGCCGCGACCGGCATCATGGACTTCAACGCGCAATTGATCACCCTGCGGCATGAGCTTGACGGTGACCTGTCCTGCATGGGTGAACTTGATGGCGTTGTCGATCAAGTTGTTCAAAATTTGCAGCAAGCGCAGCCGATCGCCATGCAGCCGTGTCGGCAAGTCAGGGGCACTGTCGATGTGCAAGGTCAGCCCTTTGTTCTGAGCCTTGTCCCCATGTCGTTTTTTCAACTCTAGGAGCAGCGCGCTCAGATCGAAATCGGCTGGGTTCAAGCGCAATTGGCCTGCCTGCAGCTGCGAAAAATCCAAGATGTCATTGACCACCTGCAGCAAATGCTCGGTAGAGCGGCGAATGTGCCCCACCACCGCCAGCTGTTCGGGGTCATCGGCCAATTCTTTGCGCAAAACACCGTTGAACCCCAATATCGCATTCATGGGTGTGCGCAACTCATGCCCCACCGCCGCCACAAACTCATCCTTGTGGGCTTGCGCCTGGATCAGTGCTTGATGGGTCGCCAAAATGTCATCGTTGCGCTGTTTCAACTTGCGCAACTGCAGTTGCTGCAAATGCTCATAAATACGCACACCCATCATCAGGTTCAGCAGGGCCAACAAGTGGTTCAGCCAGGCCCAGGTCATCACCGAATGCGACAACTGAACATGGCTGCCGACCCATCCTTGCCAGGTCATCACGGTCAAGGCCAAGATGAGCATCAAAATCAACCCAATCCACACCATCGTGGCCCTGCGCCCCAACATCAACAGCACCGGCACCGACAAGACATTGAGCCAAACCACCGCCGTGGAGTTGATGCCACCGGTCTGCATGGCGGTGTAAAAAATCAACAAGACCGTGATCGCCGTCAGTGCGTGCACGATGGCTTCAAAAAGCAAGCGGACGCGCACCCCGACCATCAAAAGACCCGACAGGACACAGACCCACAAATTGGCTTGGGCCACCTGAGGCTCAGGGGTGAACAGGTAACCAAAAAATGTGGTGACCCCCACCAAGCACAGGTAGATGGTCAGCATTTCTTGACGCAAAAAACCATCTGGGCGAAACAAGGTGCGCCATAGTTGCCCTGACCAGCGCTGTCTTTGACCCATGGATTAAACCGTCAAGCGCGCAACTTCTCAATCAGGCCATTGAGCTCGTCCAGCGATCCGAACTGGATCGACAACTCACCCATTTCTTCCAGCTTGCCTTGGCGCTTGACGCGTTTTTTGACGCGCACTTCGACCTCGGCCATCAAAAGATCGGACAGTTCTTCTTCAACCCGCCGGATGTCGCGGGACTTTTCTTTTTTGGGCTTTTGCGCCACCAGGTTGAATTCGGCCGCCAGCTTTTTGGCCAGGCTTTCTGCCTCACGCACCGACAATTTTTTGGCGTGGATCTGGTTGGCTGCGGTGATCTGCGCGGCTTTGTCCAATGACAACAAGGCACGGGCATGGCCCATGTCCAAGTCACCCGCCATCAACATGGTCTGCACAGGCTCGGCCAAATTGAGCAGCCGCAGCAAATTGCTGGCCGCACTGCGTGAGCGGCCCACCGCTTGCGCAGCACTTTCGTGCGTCAGGCCAAATTCACGGATCAGGCGTTGCAGGCCTTGCGCTTCTTCCAGGGGGTTGAGGTCTTCTCGCTGGATGTTCTCGATCAGCGCCATGGCCGCTGCGGCCTCGTTGGGCACATCACGCACCAGCACCGGCACACGGTCCAAGCCCGCCAGTTTGCTGGCGCGAAAGCGCCGCTCACCGGCAATGATTTCGTATTTGCCTGCGTGAGGGCCGTCCTTCAGTTGGCGCACCAAAATCGGCTGCATGATGCCTTGGGCCTTGATGGACTCGGCCAACTCGTACAAGGCCCCCTCGTCCATGCGTGTGCGCGGTTGGTACATGCCCGCCACCATCTGATCCAGTGACAACTGGCTCGGTACTCCGCTTTCGACGCTCGCCGCCGTATCAGGAACTTCCTGCACTTTGGGGCCGAGCAGCGCCTCCAATCCACGGCCCAGGCCTTTGGGTTTTTTCGTGACCATGGTCAATCTTTCTTCATGTCTGTAACAGCTTGCGGCCTTGCGGCCAGCCGTTTAAATAGGAATCGGCACCAAACGGCGCCACTTGAACACTTTCGATCCAATTTGAACCCCAATTGGATGCCAAACCTTGTGCATGATCGGATGGATCGTTGATCGGGCCCACCACTGTGCTGGCAAAGGGCAAAGGGGCTCTCAACACAGGCACCCAACCGGGGCATGAATTTTTCATATCGTGAGATTCAACGTCGATCGGTGCGACCAACAAAGCCCCGCGAACGCGCGCTGTATGCAGGGAAAACGCCGCCCAAGCCGCCACCAGAAGACAGCCCAAACCCTGTGCCACCAAGAACAAATCTCCAGGGGTATCGATCACCACCTCGTCTAAGCGCGCCAGCCAATCGCCTCGGCGCGGACGCAGCCAATCGTCTTGTTCCACCAGCATGGCCCCATGGTGGCGCACCCAATGCATTTGCCAATGCTCAGGTCCGCTACCCTGCCAGTCCGGCAAAATCAATACCGTGGCGTCTTTCATACCGCCCTCACAAACTCGGTGCGCGTTTGACCATCTCGCGGGCAAACTCCACATAAGCCAAGCTGCCCTTGGCCGAAGGGTCAAACACCACACCAGGCAGACCATAACTGGGCGCTTCGGCCAAACGCACATTGCGCGGGATCACGGTGTCAAAGACCTTGTCGCCAAAATGCGCCTTGAGCTGGTCGCTGACTTGCATCTGAAGCGTGATGCGCGGGTCGAACATGACACGCAGCAAACCAATGATTTTGAGGTCCTTGTTCAAGTTGGCGTGCACCTGCTTGATGGTGTTGACCAAATCCGTCAAACCTTCCAAGGCAAAGTATTCGCACTGCATGGGCACGATCACACCATGGGCCGAGCACAGGCCGTTGAGCGTGAGCATGGACAAAGACGGTGGGCAATCGATCAGCACAAAATCGTATCGCGCATCAACAGCGACCAAGGCGGTTTTCAGGCGCTGATCACGGTGTTCGAGCTGCACCAGCTCCACCTCGGCGCCAGCCAGCTCGCGGTTGGCGCTGAGCACGTCGTAGCCACATTTTTCGGCACGCACCACGGACTCGGCAATCGATGCCGACTCCAGCAAGACGTCGTACACACTCAGCTCAAGCTGCCGCTTGTCAATGCCTGAACCCATGGTGGCATTGCCCTGGGGGTCCAGATCAATCAACAAAACACGTTGGCCCACCTTGGCCAAACCGGCAGCAAGGTTGACGGTGGTGGTGGTTTTGCCCACACCACCTTTTTGGTTGGCAATGCAAAAGATTTTGGCCATGAGAATCTGCCCCGGTTATTTGGAAATGGCCAACTTGATGCCAAAACCCACAAGAAAAACACCCGCCAATTTCTCGAACACACGCACGACCCGTGGATTCGTTCGCATGCGCTCAGCCAGGTGATAAGTCAGTAACGTCATGGCCAAGCCGTAAAGAAAGGTCAGACCCGCGATGGTTGCGGCCATGACGCCGAAACTGATCCAACCCAGATGGGTTTGAGGGTCCACAAACAGCGGGAAAAAAGCCATATAAAAAACAATGGCCTTGGGATTGAGCAGTGTGATCGCCAAAGCTTGCTGCAGGTATTGGCGAGGACGAATATTCATCACGGGTGCATCGCCGGGTTTGGCCGACAGCATCTTCCAGCCCAGCCAGGCCAAGTACACAGCGCCCAACCACTGGATGGCAGTGAAGGCGGTGGGATAGGTGACCAGCACCGCGGCCACACCCGCCACAGCCAGCCACATGAGCACCTGGTCGCCCAAGATAACGCCCAAGGTGGCCATCAGGCCACCAGCGACCCCGCCCTTGCTGGTGGAGGTGATCAAGGCGAGGTTGCCGGGTCCGGGAATGGCAAGAAACAAAATGATGGCCGCCACAAACGCACCATAGTCAGAGATGCCAAAGAACATGAACAGCTTTCAAAAAAGTGGTACGGCGACCCGGCCAAAACTCATTTGGCCACGACCATTTTGAGCCCGAAACCGATCAGGCACAGGCCTGCCAGTTTTTGCAAAAAGCCAGAAAACCGGGGGTTGGAGTGAATGCGTTCGGCCATATGGTGCGTCATCAGCACCACAGCAAAACAATAAACGAAGCCCAAGACCGCAATGGTCAAGGCCATCACAGCAAAAGTGATCCACCCCTGATGGTGGACGGGGTCAATGAACTGCGGGAAAAATGCGAAATAAAACATGATGGCCTTGGGGTTGAGCAAGGTGATGAACAGGGTTTCGCGAAAATAATGACCGGGCGTGATCTGAATGCTGGGCCCCTCACCCGGCTTGGCCATGATCATTTTGTAACCCAACCAAGCCAGATACGCCGCACCCAACCACTGCAAAGCCATGAACAAGGTCGGATAGGTTTTCAGCAAAGCCGCCACCCCGGCCACCGTCAACCACAGCAAAATCTGGTCCCCCACCAACAAGCCCAAGACCGAAGCCAAGCCCCCCGCCAAGCCCCCTTTGCTGGCCGAGCTGATCAACGCCAGATTACCCGGACCTGGCAAGAACAACAACAGGACAAAAGCTGCGGCAAACGCGCCGTAATCGGAAATACCGAACATGGGTTTCTTTATAGAAGGATGGCCTGAGTGTAAGTGATAGCTTGTTCAGCACATGCACAGCAAAACACCTGTTTCACGTGAAACACCCTTGCAAACACCTTGGATCCGCAACTCGCAAAAGCGCCGTTTTGCGAGAAACGCCAGAGTTTCATGCTCTGGCGTTCTCAAAGCCACATCAAGCTGTAGGCGCCAATTCAGGCTTCATCCACACCATGCACCGGTCCACAGCCAAACCAGGCACCGTCAATGGTTCCACGTGAAACACTTTCACACCCTCGGGCAAAGCGTCAATTTCCTCTTGCGGGTGTTTGCCTTTCATGGCCATCCACACACCATCTTCAGCCAGCGCCGAGCGTGACCAGGTCACAAAGTCAGGCAAAGAGGCAAAAGCACGGCAACAAACCACCTGATAAGGGTCGGTCAGGGATTCGACCCGTGCATGAATGCCGCGCAAATTGGGCAACTTCAGGCTCACCGCCACTTGCTGCACAAACGCGGCTTTCTTGGCCACTGTGTCCACACAGGTCACGTTGACCTCGGGCATGCAGATGGCCAACACCACCCCAGGTAAACCACCGCCCGAGCCCACATCCAGCACCCGAATGGCCTGCCCCTTCGTGTGGCGGGTCAAAGGCGCAATGGCCGTCAAGCTGTCGAGCAAATGGTGCGTCAGCATCTCTGCAGGGTCGCGGACAGCGGTGAGGTTGTAAACCTTGGTCCATTTCTGAATCAACACCATGTAGTCCAACAAGCGTTGCTGCTGATCGGGCGACAAATTCAGACCCAACGCCTGCACCCCAGCGCTCAGGCCTTGCGCAAGATTGGCACTCATGCGGTCTGACTTTCCTCTGCGTTTTGCATAAAGCCCTTGAAGCCACCCTTTTTCAAGTGGATCATCAACAGCGAAACGCTGGCCGGTGTGATGCCTGAGATGCGCGACGCCTGGCCCAATGTTTCGGGCCGGTGTTTGGCCAACTTTTGGCGCGCTTCAATGGACAGCGCCGACACCTGCATGTAGTCCAGACTCTCGGGCAGGCGCAAGTGTTCGTAAAACGCGGCCCGCTCCACCTCCCCTTTTTGACGGTCGATGTAGCCGGAATACTTGGCGGCGATCTCTACCTGCTCGATCACCGAGGGGCTCAAGTCACCCAGCGTTTCACGTGAAACATCTGCACTGGCCATGCGCCCGCCGTCCAACGACATCAGCGCTGGGTAGCTCACATTCGGTCTACGCAACAGGTCGAACAGGTTGTGCTCGTGCTCAATGGTCTTGCCCAGCACACGCTCAGATTCGGCCGCTGGCAAGTTGCGCGGGTTCACCCAGGTGGACTTTAGGCGCTCTGTTTCACGTGAAACAGCATCACGCTTTCGACTGAACGCGTCCCAACGGGCATCATCCACCAGGCCCATCTGTCGGCCCACTTCGGTCAGGCGCGCATCGGCATTGTCTTCGCGCAGCTGCAGGCGGAACTCCGCCCGGCTGGTGAACATGCGGTAGGGCTCGGTCACGCCCTGGGTCACCAGGTCGTCCACCAACACGCCCAGATAAGCTTGGTCGCGTGCGGGCGTCCAGGCTGCTTCACCACGGCATTGCAAAGCGGCATTGATGCCCGCAAACAAACCCTGGGCCGCAGCTTCTTCGTAACCGGTGGTGCCGTTGATCTGGCCCGCAAAGAACAAGCCGTTAATCTGCCGAGTCTCAAAACTGTTTTTCAGAGAGCGGGGGTCAAAGTAATCGTATTCAATCGCGTAACCGGGCCGCAGGATGTGACAGTTTTCCAGGCCCTTCATCGAGCGCACCAAGTCGTACTGGATGTCAAATGGCAAGCTGGTCGAGATGCCGTTGGGGTAATACTCGTTGGTCGTCAGGCCCTCAGGCTCCAGAAAAATCTGGTGACTGTCTTTGTCGGCAAAGCGATTGATCTTGTCTTCCACGCTTGGGCAATAGCGCGGGCCCACGCCTTCGATCTTGCCGGTGAACATGGGGCTGCGGTCAAAGCCCGATCGAATGATCTCGTGTGTGCGCTCATTGGTGTGGGTGATCCAGCACGGCACTTGCTGTGGGTGCATCTCGGCCTTGCCCATGAAACTGAACACTGGCACCCCGCCTTCGGGGTTCATGCCGCCGGGCACGCCGTCACCGGGCTGCTCCGAGCACTTGGAAAAATCGATGGTGCGGCCATCCAAGCGCGGCGGTGTGCCGGTCTTGAGGCGCCCCTGCGGCAGCTTCAGTTCCTTCAGGCGCGCCGACAGGCTCACCGCTGGCGGATCGCCTGCCCTGCCTGCTGCGTAGTTCTGCAAGCCCACGTGGATCTTGCCATCCAAAAAAGTGCCCGCCGTCAGCACCACGGTGCGCGAACGGAAACGGATACCCACTTGCGTCACGGCGCCGACCACCCGGTCGCCTTCAACCATCAAATCATCCACGGCCTGCTGAAACAGCCACAGGTTGGGCTGGTTCTCGAGTATGCGGCGGATAGCGGCTTTGTACAAAATGCGGTCGGCCTGGGCGCGGGTGGCGCGTACAGCCGGGCCTTTGGAACTGTTGAGAATGCGAAACTGGATGCCGCCCTCATCGGTCGCCAGCGCCATGGCACCGCCCAAAGCATCAACCTCTTTGACCAAGTGCCCCTTGCCAATGCCACCGATGCTGGGGTTGCAGCTCATCTGGCCCAGAGTCTCGATGTTGTGGCTGAGCAAAAGCGTTTTGCAGCCCATGCGAGCCGCCGCCAACGCGGCTTCGGTTCCGGCATGGCCACCACCGACCACAATCACATCGAATTCTTGAGGGTAAAGCATGAAAAGTACGCCTTGAGTGAAGGCCAAAAATGGGCACCGCCTGCGCCGGGGACCGCCCTGCCACGGGGTCGGTTGAAGCTGCTTATTTTACAGGCAGGTGCTTGATTTCGGGCACCCCCTGCATCCGATTGGTTATGCGCAAAACGCATAAGCTGACAGCCAAGCGGCCTTGGACAGCGCCACATGCCCAACCTACGATGGGCACCACTGACAACCCGTCAGTATCAAGAAAGGTCGCATCACATGTCCAAACCCTCCGCAGGCAACGCCGCCACAAGCGCCCATGCACTGCCCTCTTACTTAAACCCCGAGCACCTGGGTCCCTGGGGAATTTACTTGCAACAAATCGACCGCGTCACGCCCTATCTGGGAAGCTTGTCGCGCTGGGTCGAAACCCTCAAACGCCCCAAACGCGCCCTGATCGTGGACGTGCCGATCGAGCTGGACAACGGCACCATGGCCCACTTTGAAGGCTACCGCGTGCAACACAACACCAGCCGAGGCCCAGGCAAAGGCGGTGTGCGATTTCACCAAGACGTGACCCTGTCCGAAGTCATGGCCCTGTCGGCTTGGATGTCAGTCAAAAACGCCGCCGTCAACCTTCCATTTGGCGGCGCCAAGGGCGGCATTCGGGTCGACCCCAAAACCCTGTCTCGCGGCGAACTGGAGCGCCTGACCCGCCGTTACACCAGCGAGATCGGCATCATCATCGGACCCACCAAAGACATCCCCGCGCCAGACGTGAACACCAACGAGCAAATCATGGCCTGGATGATGGACACTTACTCCATGAACGAAGGTGCCACCGCCTCTGGCGTGGTGACCGGCAAACCCATTGCCTTAGGTGGTTCACTGGGCCGCCGCGAAGCCACTGGGCGCGGCGTTTACACCGTGGGCCAAGAGGCCGCGCAGCACATCGGAATGGACATCACCAAGGCGAAAATCGCCGTGCAAGGTTTTGGCAATGTGGGCGGCATCGCTGCCAAATTGTTTGCCCAAGCCGGGGCCACCGTGGTGGCCGTGCAAGACCATGGCGGCACGGTGTATAAAACAGCCGGTTTAGATGTACCTGCCCTATTGAGCCACGTCAGAGAGAACGGCAGTGTGCAAGGTTTTGAAAATGCCGAGGTCCTTCCCGATGCGCAGTTCTGGGGCGTCGAATGTGACATCCTGATTCCAGCCGCTTTAGAGCAACAAATCTGTGCTGCCAACGCCCACCAGATCCGGGCCCGCATGGTGATCGAAGGCGCCAACGGCCCGACCACGCCAGAAGCTGACGACATCCTGCACGAGCGCGGCATTCTGGTGGTGCCCGACGTGATCGCCAACGCCGGAGGCGTCACCGTCAGTTACTTTGAATGGGTGCAGGATTTCTCCAGCTTCTTCTGGAGCGAAGACGAGATCAACGCCCGCTTGATGCGAATCATGCGCGAAGCCTTTGCCGCCATTTGGCAAGTCGGAGACGAACACCAGGTCAGCCTGCGCACCGCCACCTTCATCGTGGCTTGCACACGCATCTTGCATGCACGCGAGTTACGGGGTTTGTACCCCTGAAATCAACCGAAAACGTGAACTCGCGCCAAGCTTTATAAGGGTGAGGCTTGAAGTTGTCCGACCACATCGGCTTCACCTGGTTGGCAAAGGTACCTGGAAATAATAGCCGGTACAGCCGGATCTTCGGGGGCAAACAAACCACAGTCAGCGATGGCTCGGCGCAGGTTGACTGTGTTACCCGCATATTCCAATGCAATACGTGAAGCAGAAGGTCGGTGTGCGTCATTGCCTGACACACCGACCGTCAATCCCGTCAAGTAGGTGATCCGGTTTCGATAACTGGGATAAAGAATGGTGTGGGTCAATTCGCTGCCTGTCAGCGTTTCTTGGTCAATCAGATGGAGCCGATCGCCCACAACGCCAACCATGCCCGAGTACTTGTACAACTCGGCCTGTCCTTTGCTACCTGGGACTTTCAAACGCTCTATTCTTTTATACAAAGTGAACTCCTGCCACTCGTAAATATGGATCAGAGACTTGAGCACTGAACCAGGCCTGGATGCAGACAGGTAGTACACATGAAAGTAACCCAGGTTTTTGCTCAGCTCTGCTCGTTGGCGCTGGACCAGTTGCAACAGGGGTGGCAACAAGGGCGGCAACTTGACCAAGCCCTCGTCGCGTTCTTTCTTCAGCCTGAGTAAATTGCGAAATTGATGGACGGGCATCAGCAATTCGAATTCATCAACACCGAACAAATCACAGAGCTTGCGCAAGTTGTGCCGGGATGGGTATGACTCGCTCGACAGATAACGCATGAATTGCTGACGGTTGATGCCCACCTTGCGTGCAACCTCCGAAACAGAGGGGTAATAGCTGCATGCCAACTTGAGGTTGTTCACAAAATTAGCTGCCGTGAACGCCGCTGCATCTGTCACTTTGTGTCTCCTTTAGTGCGACAAGTTGCGACATATGTTAAGCGGGTTGCATCGCGACATCAACAGGGTTTGTCACTAGACTGAATTTCACCTCAACACCCTGAAGGCTCTCATCATGATCCGAACCTCGTTGGTCTCGATTGCAGCGGTCGCCGCTTTGTCCGTATTCACAGTGCCTCAAGCATGGGCACAAAAACCAGGCGGCACACTCGTGCAAATTACCCAGCCAGAACCCCCCAATCTGGCCCCCTACATTTCCACCGCAGGGCCCATCAGCCAGGTGACCGCCAAGGTATTTGATGGCTTACTGGAATACGGTTTTGACCTGAAGCCACGCCCGAGCTTGGCAGAGAGCTGGACAGAGTCAGCAGATGGCAAAACCATCACCTTCAAGCTGCGCAAGGACGTTACCTTCCATGATGGCAAACCTTTTACTGCTGCCGACGTTCAATTCACCGTGATGGAAGTTTTGAAAAAGAACCACCCACGCGGCATGGCCACATTCCGTGATGTCACTGCCGTCGAAACACCCGATCCACACACTGCAGTTTTCAAACTGAGCGTAGCAGCCCCTTACATCATGAAAGCATTGGCCAGCTCGGAAAGCCCGATCTTGCCCAAGCACGTTTATGAGCGCGGTGACATCAAGACCCACGCCAACGCCAACAACCCCGTCGGCTCAGGCCCCTTCAAGTTTGTTGAATGGCGCCGTGGTGAATTTGTCCGACTGGACAAAAACGCCAACTACTGGCGCAAGGGTTTGCCACATCTGGACAGGATCGTTGTTCGCTTCATTGCTGACGCTTCCACCCGTACCGCCGCTTTGGAGCGCGGTGAAGCACACGTCGCCGGTCTGGGCGCAGTGCCTTACAACGATGTGAAGCGGCTGGCCGCCCTGCCGTCCATTGAAGTCACCACCACGGGTACCGAAATGATTTCGCCCATGGTCGAGATGATCATCAACACCAAACAGGCACCGTTTGACAATCCCAAAGTTCGTCAGGCCGTTGCCTACGCCATTGACCGCCAATTCGCCATCGACAACGTCTGGTTCGGCTTTGGCAAACCCGCCATGGGCCCCATCAGCAGCAACTTTGAAAAAGCGGGCTTGTTTGGTAAGGGAATTGACTTTACCGTCAGCGACCGCATCGCCCGTGCCAACAAATTGCTGGACGAGGCCGGTTTGACCCGCAAGGCCAACGGCATCCGTCTGGAGATCACCCACGACATCACGCCTTACGGTGAAGAGTGGCAACGCTTTGGTGAAGCTGTTCAACAACAACTGGCCCAAGTCGGCATCAAAGCCAATTTGCGCTACGAAGACCTGCCCAAGTGGCTCAAGCGTGTCTATACAGATTACGACTTCACACTCACGTCAAACTTCTTGTTCAACTTGGCGGACCCTGTTTTGGGCGTACACCGTGGCCTGCACTCGGATCGCATCCGTCCCGGCACCGTTTTTGTGAACGGCTCGCGCTGGAGTTCTCCTGAAACCGACCAGTTGATGGACCGTGCCAGCGTCAACACAGATCCTGGTATCCGTGGCCGCCAGTATGGCGATCTGGTCAAACGCGTGTCTGAAGCCAGCCCTGTGGTCTACGTTCTTGAACTGCGCTACCCCGCTGTGATCAACAAGCAATTCAAGCGTGTGATTGATTCACCACTGGGCATCTACGGCAACTTTGCGACGGCACATCGCGAGTAATCTGGCAAAAAAAAGGGGGCCCAGCCCCCTTTTTTAAAGCCGACAAAAGGCAAATCGTGAGTCAATTCATCATTCGGCGATTGTTTCAGACCATCCCAGTCGTATTGGTCGTGGTCATTTTGAACTTCTTATTGCTGCAACTGGCCCCTGGCGACCTGGCCACCGTACTGGCCGGAGAAGCGGGTGGTGCGCCCGCGGAATACATCGAAGCCATGCGTAAGCGTTTTGGCCAAGATCAACCCGTGTGGGCTCAGCTGCTGACCTATATGGGCAACATCCTTCAGTTTGACTTGGGGTATTCGTTTCGCCAAAACGCCCCGGTGGCCACCTTGGTGTTCGAGCGCTTAGGACCCACTTTGTTGTTGATGGGCACCACCTTGGTGGTTTCCCTGTCGTTGGGTACGTTGTTGGGCTTGCTGGCCGCCATGTGGGTCAAAACCTGGAAGGACCATCTGATTTCTATCGGTGCAGTTCTGGTCTACGCGATGCCACTGTTCTGGCTGGGCTTGATGCTGGTGCTCGTTTTCTCGGTGAAACTGAATTGGTTCCCCACATCGGGCATGGAAAACATCACTGCCTTCAACGAAGGATGGGCCCGAGTTGTGGACATTGCACACCATCTGGTGCTGCCCACATTGACTTTGTCCCTGTTTTACCTGGCCCTGTATGCACGCCTCATGCGAGCCTCCATGCTGGAGCAAAGAGGCCTGGACTACGTCACCACCGCACGCGCCAAAGGTCTGGATGAAAAACAAATCACATTCAGGCATGTGGTTCGCAATGCTTTGCTGCCCGTGCTGACCATGGCGGGAGTTCAATTCGGCGCCTTGCTCGGCGGCTCAGTGGTCGTCGAGGCCATCTTCGCCTGGCCAGGGCTGGGGCAATTAGCCTACCAGTCCCTTTTCGCTCGTGATTACAACTTGCTGCTCGGCATATTTTTCATGTCTGCCTGCTTGGTCGTGATCATCAACCTCGTGGTGGACCTGCTTTACGTTTGGCTGGACCCTCGCATTCGAATGACATGACAACCGTATGAAGTCCTTCAAATACCGCTTTTTGAGCAATCCCCGCGTCGCAATGGGCCTGGCGTGGCTTGGCTTGGTGCTGATCGCCGCAATCTTTGCCTCACAAATATCTCCAGGTGACCCTTTTCAGATCGTTGGCAAACCTTTCTCGGGATCAGGCCCGGAGCATTGGCTCGGCACAGACAGTCTGGGCCGTGATGTGCTGGCGGGCATGATCCATGGCGCCAGGACCACGTTGATGATCGCGGTCTTTGCCACCTTGGCTGCCGTGGCATTCGGAACGGCCATCGGCGCGATGGCGGGTTATTTTGGTGGTTGGGTGGATGACGTGCTGATGCGTGCTACCGAAATTTTCCAAACCATCCCGTCTTTCCTGTTTGCGATTGTGCTGATTGCGATCTTGTCGCCATCGGCATTCAACCTGGTGGTGGCCATCGCCACCGTGAGTTGGCCACCCATTGCACGGGTCGTGAGGGGTGAAGTGCTATCGGTGAAAGCCCGCGAATACGTGCAGGCCGCCGTGGTGGCGGGGCAATCCGACAGCGCCATCTTGCTGAAACAGGTTTTGCCCAACACCCTCTCACCCTTGATCGTCACGGGCTCTTTGATGGTCGCTACAGCCATTCTGGTGGAGAGTGCATTGTCGTTTCTGGGCTTGGGCGCTCCCAACCAGATGAGCTGGGGTTTCATGGTCGGTGCTGCACGTTCGTTTTTGCGCGATGCATGGTGGTTGGTCACCTTGCCCGGTCTGACCATCATGCTGACAGTTCTGGCCATCAATTTAGTGGGTGAAGGGTTGAACGATGCATTGAACCCCAGATTGGCGGACCTATGAACACAAGCACCTCCATGTCACCCGTACTCGACATCCAAAACCTGCGGATCAATTTGCCGCCATGGTCTGACAGGCCCCATGCCGTTAACAACGTGTCTCTCAGTGTGTCAATGGGTGAAATCCTGTGCATCGTGGGCGAGTCAGGATCTGGCAAATCCATGCTGGGCAAAGCCCTGATGGGTCTGCTACCCAAGCCCCATGTGCATGTCTCCGGTGGTCAAGTCTATTTTGAAGGCCGCGACATCACCAACCTCGATGAAACCGAGTGGCGCAGCTTGCGCGGTCATCGCATCGCCATGATCTTTCAGGAGCCCATGACGGCCTTGAGCCCTCTGATGCGCATTGGCCAACAAATTGAAGAGGTCATGTTGGTACACACCGATATGACGGCCCAACAACGTCAAGCACGGACCATGGCATTGCTCAACGATGTGCATTTGCCCGATCCCGATCGTGTATTTGCCAGTTACCCGCACCAATTGTCGGGTGGCCAACGGCAACGTGTGGTCATTGCAATGGCGCTGGCCCTTGAGCCCAAGTTGATCATTGCCGATGAACCGACCACGGCCCTCGACGTCACCACCCAAGCCCAAATTCTTCACCTGATCAAGGATCTTCAAAAAAAGCACGGCACCGCCGTTCTTTTCATCACGCACGACTTCGGCGTTGTCGCTGAAATCGCAGACCGGGTGGCGGTCATGCAAGGTGGTGAGTTGGTCGAAGTGGGTGATGCCTCACAAATTTTGAATGCGCCCGCAACCGCCTACAGTCGGCAGTTGATTGACGCCGTCCCCAGCTTGACGCCCCGTGTTGTTCAAGCACGTGCGGACTTAACACCCGCCCTGCTGAGGGTGACTTCCGTCAGCAAAACCTATGCGGGCAAACGAAGCTGGTTTTCACGCGGCACAAATGGCGTGTTGGCCGTCAACAACGTTTCATTGAGCGTGCCTACCCAAGGCAGTCTGGCCATTGTGGGTGAGTCGGGTTCCGGCAAGTCAACTTTGGCGCGTTGCATTATTGGCTTGGAGCACAACGAGTCAGGTGATGTTGAACTTGAGAATCAGACCATCAACGGCCTGTCACGCAGTGCGCTACGCCCGATTCGACAAAAGATCCAAATGATTTTTCAGGATCCTTTTTCGTCCCTCAATCCCCGACAAAAAGTTGGAGACATCATCTCCTTGGGCCCCATGATTCAGGGGGTTGACCGCGATGTGGCTTGGGAACAAGCCCGGGAATTGTTGCGCAGGGTCGGTCTTCGGGCTGAAGCAGCCGATCGCTATCCACACGAGTTTTCAGGGGGACAACGTCAGCGCATCGGCATTGCCCGAGCGCTGGCCGTCAAGCCCAAGCTGATCGTGGCGGACGAACCTGTATCTGCGCTGGATGTTTCGGTGCAAAAACAAGTGCTCGAGTTGCTGGACGAACTGCGTGAAGAAATGGGACTTTCATTGCTGTTCATCACGCATGACCTGCGTGTGGCCGCCACGGTTTGCGAAAACATCCTCATCATGAGCAAAGGAAAGGTCGTTGAGCAAGGCACCACACAAGAGGTGTTTGCAAGACCGGCTCACCCGTACACACAAAGCCTGTTGGCCGCCATTCCAGGACAAGCGTGGAGCCGATCTGTGTCGAAGAATGCCTAAGGTAAGCCCCATGAATGTGTTGCCTCTCACCCACCCCGGAAAGCGACGTCCAAGGCTGACATTGTTGGCGCTGGGCGGTACCATCGCTGGCAAAGCAAACCAAAGCACGGTCTATGCTGGATATCAAGCCGCCGTCGCCGACATTTCCGAAGTTTTGTCCAGTGTTCCGGAGCTGTCGGGCGTCGCTGACATACAGACGCGTCAACTGTTCCAGGTGGCTAGCCAGGACATGGCCAGCCAACACTTACTGGCATTGGGTAAGGAAATCAATGTTTTGTTGAGTCGACCAGACTGTGATGGTGTGGTCATCACTCAAGGAACGAACACCCTTGAAGAAACATCCTTTTTTCTCAACCTGGTTGTGCGAAGTCACAAACCTGTTGTCGTGACGGGTGCCATGCGGCCATCGACATCGCTGAGTGCGGATGGACCGATGAATCTTTATCGGGCAAGCGTTGTCGCTGCTTCACCACAGGCCAGAGGACGTGGTGTTATGGTGGTGATGAATGACCAGATTCTGGGTGCCAGAGACGTGCACAAAACGGACACGATGACCGTTGACAGCTTCAAAGCCCCCCTGTTTGGTGTGATGGGCCTGGTGGCGGACAACGTCTGTCATTTCTACCGTTCGGGCATTCGGTGCCATACCCTCGACAGTGAGTTTGATATCTCGGAAACTCAAGAGCTGCCGAAAGTGGACATCGTTTATGGTTACCAAGATGATGACCGTGCGCTGCTAGACGCTTGTGTTGAATCAGGGTCAAAAGGCGTTGTTCTGGCAGGCGCTGGGACTGCGGCGATCAGCGCACGGCTGGTGCCCGCTGTCAAAGATGCCATTGCTTCGGGTGTTGCCGTGGTCAGAGTCTCTCGTTCCTCCTTAGGTCTTGTTGGTCATAACGTGGAGTTTGATGACGATGTCTACGGAACATCATCTGGTGACACTCTAAACCCGGCCAAAGCTCGAATTTTGCTGATGCTGGCATTGACTCGATTTTCGAGCAGGGCAAGCATCCAAGCTTGTTTTGACCGTTATTGATTGATCACTTAACGACTGACAACAACGGCAAAGCCCCCGCCGCCTTGACCTCACCCAGCGAGAAGCTGGTGTGCAGGTCTTTCACATTGGGCAAGTTGATCAGCACATCGCGGGCAAACTGGCTGAAGGTGTTCAGGTCTTTGCTGACCACTTGCAGCTCAAAGGTACCGGTGCCGCTGATGTAATGGCAAGACACCACCTCGGGGATTTTGAGGATCGCCTCTTCCAGTTGGCGCGTGATGTCGCCTCGGTTGCGCTCGGCGTCCAGCCGCACAAAAGCCAGCACGTCCAGACCCACCTTCTGGCGATCGATTTCGGCGCGGTAGCCTTTGATGACGCCAGATTCTTCCAGCGCTCGCACCCGCCGCCAACACGGCGCGGCCGACAAACCCACGCGCTGCGCCAACTCCGCATTGGTCAGGCGGCCATTGGTTTGCAATTCGTTCAATATCGCCCAGTCAAATTTGTCCAGTGTTTCCAAAATAGGCCTCTTTTAGCAAGATTCTTTCAAATCATAGGGCAAATCCTGTCGCCGAAAGCAAGCACTTGTCTGCGGGGCCGCTCTACACTGTGATATCCCTTTCAGTCGCAGGACAGACCATGAACGCCCCCTTGCCCGATTCGATTCGCCAGGCCCTTGAGACCGTCACACTCGACGACAAATACAGCCTCGATGTCGGCCGCGCTTTCATGAGCGGCGTACAAGCCCTGGTCAAGTTGCCCATGCTGCAACGCCAACGCGACGCGCTGCAGGGCAAAAACACCGCGGGCTTCATCAGCGGTTACCGGGGCTCGCCCTTGGGCAGTTATGACCAGTCGCTGTGGAAGGCCAAGGATCACCTCAAGGCCCAACACATCGTGTTCCAGCCCGGCGTGAACGAAGAGCTGGCCGCTACCGCCTTGTGGGGCACACAGCAACTGGGCTTTGCACCGCCCGGCACCAACAAGTTCGATGGGGTATTCGGCATCTGGTACGGCAAAGGCCCCGGCGTGGACCGCTGCTCAGACGTGTTCAAACACGCCAACATGGCGGGCACCACCCCTTGGGGCGGCGTGCTGGCTGTGGCGGGTGATGACCATGTGGCCAAAAGCTCCACCGCGGCGCACCAGAGTGACCACATCTTCAAGGCCTGCGGCCTGCCTGTGTTTTTCCCGGCCAGCGTGCAAGATATCCTGGACCAAGGCTTGCACGCATTGGCCCTGAGCCGTTTTGCGGGCATTTGGTCAGGCATGAAGACGATTCAAGAGATTGTCGAGTCCAGTGCCACCGCCCACATTGACCCCGAGCGCGTACAAATCGTGCTGCCCGAATTTGTGATGCCGCCCGGCGGCGTGCACATCCGCTGGCCCGACACCGCGCTGGAACAAGAAGCACGTTTGTTCGACTACAAGTGGTATGCGGCCCTGGCCTACATCCGCGCCAACAAGCTCAACCACAACGTCATCCAAGGCCCCAACGATCGCTTTGGCCTGATCGCCAGCGGCAAGGCCTACAACGACACGCGCCAGGCCCTGCTTGATCTGGGTCTGGACGACGCCACCTGCCAACGCTTGGGCGTTCGGGTGCACAAGGTGGGTGTGGTCTGGCCCCTCGAATCACAAACCACCCGCGAGTTCGCCAGTGGACTGCGCGAGATTTTGGTAGTCGAAGAAAAGCGTCAAGTCATCGAATACCAACTCAAAGAAGAGCTGTACAACTGGCGCGACGATGTGCGCCCCACCATCGTGGGCAAATTTGACGAGGCCGATGGCGACACCGCGGGCGGCGAATGGTCAACGCCCAATCCCACCCAACGCACCTTGCTGCGGGCCAACGCCGATCTAACCCCCGCCTTGATCGCGCGGGCCATTGCCAAGCGCTTGAAAAAGCTGGGCCTCGATGCCGACACCACCGCCCGTATCGACGCCCACCTGGCCGTGCTGGACGCCAAGGAAAAATCTCTGCAAACCATGACCTTGGGAGCAGCCGCCGAACGCACACCCTGGTTCTGCTCAGGCTGCCCACACAACACCTCCACCAAGGTGCCTGAAGGGTCCCGTGCCATGGCCGGCATTGGCTGCCACTTCATGAGCCTCTGGATGGACCGCAGCACCACGGGCTTCACCCAAATGGGCGGCGAGGGCGTGCCGTGGACCGGCCAGCAGCCCTTCTGCACCGATCAGCACATTTTTGCCAACATCGGTGACGGCACTTATTTCCACAGTGGCATCTTGGCGGTGCGCCAAAGCGTGGCTTCGGGTGTGAACATCACCTACAAAATTTTGTACAACGACGCGGTCGCCATGACAGGCGGGCAGCCCGTGGGTGAACGGTCTGAAGGCCACAGCGTGGTGCAAATCGCCATGAGCATGAAGGCCGAAGGCGCGCAGCGCATCGTGGTGGTGACCGACGAGCCCGAAAAATACGATGGCGTGACTTTGGCCGAAGGCGTGCGTGTATTCCACCGCGACGAACTCGACCGCATTCAGCGAGAGATGCGGGTAATCTTGGGCACCACCGTCATCATTTACGACCAAACCTGCGCCACTGAAAAACGCCGCCGCCGCAAGCGCGGCACCATGGTCGACCCTGCCGTGCGCGTGATGATCAACGAAGAAGTGTGTGAAGGCTGTGGGGACTGCGGCGTGCAGTCCAATTGCCTGTCGGTGGAACCTTTAGAGACGCCTTTGGGCCGCAAGCGCACCATCAACCAAAGCACTTGCAACAAGGACACCAGCTGCCTCAAAGGCTTTTGCCCCAGCTTTGTCACCGTGGAAGGCGGCACGTTCAAAAAGAAAGCCACATCAGCCACCACGGCCATCAACCCAGCCAGTTTGGGTGCCTTGCCAGAACCTGAACTGCCCCTCATCACCCAACCTTGGGGCATGGTGGTGGCAGGCGTCGGTGGCACTGGCGTCATCACCATCGGCCAGCTGCTGGGCATGGCGGCGCACATGGAAGGCAAGGGCATCGTCACGCAAGATTCAGCGGGCCTGGCACAAAAAGGCGGCGCAACCTGGAGCCACATTCTTTTGGCCAACAGCCAAGACGAGATCCGCACCACCCGCGTGAGCATGGCCGCAGCCGATCTGATCATCGGTTGCGACCCGATTGTGAGTGCCTCCAAAGAAACCACCTTGCGCATGCGAGCAGGCCGCACCCATGTGGCCCTGAACAGCAACAGCACACCCACCGCTGCCTTTGTGAAAAACGGCAATTGGCAAAACCCAGCCGAGCAATGCGTGGCCGAAATCACCGCACAAGTGGGTGTGGAAGGTGTGGGCGCTTTTGACGCCGACGCCCTGGCCAAACAACTCATGGGTGACACGATTTATGTCAACCCCATGATCCTAGGCTACGCCTGGCAAAAGGGCTGGGTGCCTTTGCACCGCGAATCTTTGTTGCGGGCCATTGAACTCAACGATGTGCAAGTCAAAAACAACTTGGCCGCATTTGAGTGGGGACGGCATGCCGCGTACCAGCCTGATGCGTTGATGAAAAGCATCCAGCCCTCGCAAGTTATTCAATTTAAAAAGCGCGAGTCCTTGGAAGACCTGATCGCCGACCGCATGACACGACTGACCGACTACCAAGACAAGGCCTATGCCCTGCTCTACCAAGGCATCGTGGCGCGTGTGCAAGCGGCCGAGGCTCCGCTGGGCAAAACGCTTTTGAGTGACACAGTGGCCCGGCAGATGTACCGCTTGATGGCTTACAAGGACGAGTACGAAGTGGCACGCTTGCACACCCAAACCGGCTTCATGGAACGGATACAGAACAGTTTTGAAGGTGACTTCAAAGTCCACTACCACCTGGCACCACCGCTTTGGTCCAAACGCAACAGCCAAGGTGAATTGGTCAAACGCAAGTTTGGTCCCATCATGATGACAGGCTTCAAAGTGCTGGCCAAACTCAAAGGCCTGCGCGGCACCAAGCTGGATTACTTTGGCAAAACCGAAGAACGCCAGACCGAACGCGCCCTGATCCGCGAGTACATGCAGCACTTGGACCGTGTCTTGAACACTTTGAATTCAGACACCCACAGCCACGCTGTCAAAGTGGCGCAAGTGCCAGAAAACATCAAAGGTTACGGTCACGTCAAGGAACGCAACATCCAAGCAGCACGGTCCTTGTGGGCATCTTTGAGCGCCTCTTGAATACAAAAACCCATTGCCTCATCAAGAGGCAATGGGTCATAGGGTCAGATTTGGCAGTATTTAGCGCAAATCTGGCAATTCAATCTTGACTTCCAGGACTTCCAGGTTGTCTTGGCGTTCCAGATTGACTTTGATGTCATCAGGATTGATCTTGATGTATTTGCTGATCACAGCAATCAATTCACGCTGCAAATCAGGCAAATAGTCGGGCTCGGCAGCGTTACGGCCACTGCGCTCGTGTGCCAAGATGATTTGCAGGCGCTCTTTGGCCACGCTGGCCGTCTGCTTCTTTTCGCCCAAGAGGAAGGAAAGAAAGGACATGGTTTATTTGCCTCCGAACAGGCGTTTGAAGAAACCCGCCTTTTCTGCTTCGATGAAACGCATGGGTTTGTCTTCACCCAAAAAGCGTGCAATGACGTCTTTGTAAGCTTCAGACACATCGCTGCTGCCCATGTGGATAGCGGGCGTGCCTTGGTTGGAAGCTTGCAACACAGTTTCGCTTTCTGGAATAACGCCCAACAGTTTGATGCGCAAAATATCCTGAATGTCTTGCAAAGACAGCATTTGACCTTCTTCTACACGCGCGGGGTTGTAGCGGGTGATCAACAAATGCTCTTTGATGGGCTCAAGGCCTTCAATCGCACGTTTGGTTTTGCTGCCCAGCATGCCCAAAATGCGGTCTGAATCGCGCACCGAAGACACCTCAGGGTTGGTCACCACCAAAGCCTCATCTGCAAAGTGCATGGCCATCAAGGCTCCGGTTTCAATGCCGGCCGGTGAGTCACACACGATGTACTCAAAACCCATGCCGCTCAAGTCATTCAAGACCTTTTCGACGCCTTCTTGGGACAAAGCATCCTTGTCGCGGGTCTGCGAAGCAGCCAACACAAACAAGTTGTCGCATTGCTTGTCCTTGATCAGGGCTTGATTCAAGTTGGCTTCGCCCTGGATCACATTGATCAGGTCGTACACCACCCGGCGCTCGCAGCCCATGATCAGGTCCAGATTGCGCAGGCCTACATCAAAGTCAATGACGGCGGTCTTGAAGCCCTTAAGGGCCAAGCCTGTGGCGAAACTGGCGCTGGTCGTGGTTTTGCCCACACCGCCTTTGCCAGAGGTCACTACAACGATTTTTGCCATGGATGAACTTTCTTGGACAAAATAAAAAAATGAAAATTAACTTTTCAAAGGGGTAATCAGCAGTTTGTCCCCATCTGGGCCTGACTGCAAAGAAACATGTGCCGGTTTGCCCAAAACTTCATTGGACAGCGGATTTTCGCTGGTTCGGTAAACACCAGCGATGGAAATGAGCTCTGGCTCCATCACCAAGGCAAAAATTTGCGCATCACCATTGCCACGTGCACCGGCAATGGCTTTGCCACGCAAAGTGCCATAAATATGGATGTGACCGTCTGCAATCACTTCAGCACCTGCATTGACCATGCCCATCACGATCAGATCACGCCCTTTGGCATAAACCTGTTGACCTGAGCGCAAAGGCTTGTCAATGCGCATCGCGCCAACAGGCATGGGTGGAGGTGAAAGTTGTTCAACAGCGGGCGCTTGAGGCGCAGGTGCCTCAGCAAGGGGGATAGAACGCCGAATGCGCGCATCAGAGGCATCCACCAAGCCAACCCCCTTGGCCAAGCTCAAAAGCGTTGGATGAGCCCCTTTGATGGCCAAAGGAACCAGCGCATATTCACGCAAAACAGCGATCAAACGTTCAAGGTCGATGGTTTCGTCGTCCACCAAGCCCAAACCACCAACGTCAATGACCACGGGATCTTGGTCAAAAAAACCAGGGCTTTCAGCCATTTGCTGCTTCAAAGCCCTTGAAACCTCTGCGATGTCGGTGGTTTTGAGAAGCAAAGCCACCAAGGACAAATCGGCGCTTTTGATCTCGTAACAGGGGTCGGAAGGGTCTTCTGAAGCGATCGCCATATTGCCGTCAGGGTGGAAAAGACGCAAATCTTAACAGCGCACTTGTTTTCTCTTACTTCTCTATAGTTTTATATCTTTAAATAGTCGTAGTAGTAAGCAAGCCGTTGGGTTGTGGACAAGACGATTTTTGTCAATCAGGACAAGGACTTGCATGTTTTTCAAGCATGTGTGTGACTTTGCTTTTGTGGTGTCACGCCAAAATGAACAACTTTGCGAAACTGGATCAAGCTGTGGATAAGTTATGGGTTGCGCTATTTTTATCCACAGCTTTATCCCGAGTCGCTTTTCAGTTGTCAATCATCCATTGAATGACCCCTTTGGCCACGAACCCCAACATGCCAAAAGCCAGGCCCAGAAAGATGACGAAGGTGCCGAATTTGCCGGCTTTGGATTCCCAGGCCAATTGCAAGACGATGAACAGCATGTAAAGCATGAAACCTGCCACGCCAATGGTCAGGCCGAACCAAGCGAACTGCTCTTCTGTGAAATTCCACATCACACAGCCTCCAGACGGGGCATGCGCTCGGGCACATCACGGGTGTCCACCAAATCACGGTAGGCATGCCAAGACGCATGGCCCAGCATGGGCACGATCACGATCAGGCCGATGAACAAGCTCAAAACGCCCATCATGCTCAAACCCATGATCAAAAATGCCCACAACACCATGGGCATGGGGTGGGTCAGTACCACCTTCCAGCTGGTCAGTACGGCCTGCAAAGTGTTGAGTTTGCGGTCCAGCAACAAAGGCATGGCCACCACGCTGGAGGCAAAAACAGGCGCTCCCATCAGGCCACCCAATGCCAGCCACAGCTCAAACAAATAACTGTCTGGGCTCAGCACCACATGGCGAATGAAATCCATGGGGGTGTGGACAGGTACTGGGGCCAACAAAGTGATCAGGGCCGATGAGGTCAATACCCAGCCCGTGCCTGCCAGAGCCAACAACAAGCCAAAACGCACCAAACACCAGTAACTCACTGGCTCGTTGTTTTGCAGGGTTTGCCATTGCGTCCAGGTCTTGAACAAAAGCCGCAGATTGACAGCCTCGTTTCTCTCGATGGCGCGACTCATGGCGTACAGGCTGGTGGCCAAAACAGGTGCGATGGCCAGAAAGCCCGACACCGCACTGGCCAGCAACCAAAACCGGTCGTGGGCCAGCCAAGTGATCAAACCGCCACAGATGGCGATGACCAAGCCATGGCTCAGGCTCAGCCAAGGTGAATGGCAAATGTCTTTCAGACCCAGGTAGAGCCAAAACAGAGGTTGTTTGCCGTCGATGGGCAAAACACCGGGTAAGTTCAAGCGCCCGCGCCTTGCTGAAGAGTCGGGCGTTGGGTTGGGGGAATGTTGGGGGGGAGGAGAAGCGTGTGTCATGCCACCGAGCTTACCCACCGGGCGAATTGAGAATTTGACCTGCATCAAATGGCAAAAGGCTGCCAAGCAGCCTTTTGGATTCAAACCAAGCATTCGAAACTTGGTTGTGTGGTGATGGTCTTGAATCAATGCTTGCCGTGACCGCCTTGGTGCTTCGTGGCGTGCATGCCAGAGCCTTTCATCATGCGGGCCGTTTCTTGGTCAAAAACCTGTTTTTGGTCAGCGCTAAGCGTGGCGTAAAAAGCTTTCGTTGCATCGCTGCGTTGTTGCATGTGTGCATCGCGTTGGGCTTTCATGGCTTGCATCATGTCCAAGCGTTCAGGGGTGGTCATTTTTTCCATGCTGGCACGTTCGGGCCGCGCCATGCGAGTAGGGTGCTGCATGGCCTGGGTGAATGTGTTCCACGCAGGTTCTTGAGCCGCTTGCAAGTTCAGTTTGGACTTGAGTTCGGCCAAACGTTGTGTGTGGCCCTCGCCCTTGTGCTCACTTTTATGCTCACTCTTGTGCTCGCGCATTTTTTCCATGCAGCCAGCACGGGTGTTGTCAGCAGACGATGTGGTGTTTTGGGCCAAGGCCAAACCGGTCAAACCGGCAATCAGAGCTGTGGCGATCAAAGTGGTGCGAATCGATTTCATGGAAACATCCTTGGGTTGATGGGATGCCTGCAGTGTGATCCGCCCATGTATCCGGGCTGTGCCCAGATGGTGCTGATTTGTAAAGATCAGGTATTTTTATTCTTGCAGGTGTTGATGCCCAACAAGCTGTAAGGCGGGCACCAGCCCACCAAGCCTGTGGCCAAAGGCACCAGACCCAGCCAACCCCAAACGCCCACGGTGCCTGTGGCGGCCAGTGCGATCAGAACAAGACCACCCACAATGCGGATGATGCGTTCGATGTTGCCAATATTTTTGGTCATGTGAAACTTCCAGTTGGTTAAAAAACTCAATCGCTGACGCGGTAACCTTCATCGGCAATGGCTTGGGCCAATACTTCGCGGCTTTTTTCTGAATCCACTTGCACGGTGTTGTGTGTGCGGTCGATCACAACCTTGGCCTGTGCATCCAAGGACAATAAAGCTTTGGTGACTGCTTTTTCGCAGTGGCCACACGTCATGCCCTCTACTGTGAAAATTTGGTTCATGATGCATTCTCTCCAATGAACTGAAATCGACCCCTTAGGGGCTGGTCTGAGCATAGACCATCCAGGACGTCATGTCATGACAAAGATCAAGATTGAACCCCCCATCACCTACGACATCGGCATCGGCGGCATGACCTGTGCTTCGTGTGTGGCGCGGGTTGAAAAAGCCCTGAAAAAAATGCCCGGTGTGCTCAGCGCCACGATCAACCTGGCCACCGAATCGGCTCGCATCGAAGTGGCCACCCATGACATAACCGACGCACGCTTACGCCGCGCGGTGCGCGACGCCGGGTACGAGCCCCGCACACCCGAAGCACAAGCCGATGCCGGCCGTGAATCACCCTGGGCGGGCTTCATGCCGGTGGGTATGGGCCTGTTGCTCACCACGCCCTTGGTCTTGCCCATGTTGGCCGAGCTGTGGGGCCAGCACTGGATGCTGCCCGCTTGGGTTCAATTTGCGCTGGCCACGCCTGTGCAGTTCGTGTTGGGCGCACGTTTTTACAAAGCCGGTTGGCACGCTATGAAGGCGCTCACAGGCAACATGGATTTGCTGGTCTCCTTGGGTACTACCGCAGGTTGGGTTTTATCGGTTTGGTTGTGGATCACCGCGCACGAAGGGCATGCGCCGAATCTGTATTTTGAAGGCTCGGCCGTGGTCATCACCTTGGTGATGCTGGGCAAATGGCTGGAAACGCGTGCCAAGCGCCAAACCACCGAGGCGATTCGTGCATTGCACGCCTTGCGCCCAGACAAAGCCCACTGGTTGGGCGACGACGGCGAAGTGGATGTGCCTGTGGACGAAATCCTAGTGGGCGACCGGATCGTGGTGCGGCCCGGCGAGCGTTTTCCGCTGGACGGCGAATTGGTCGAAGGCCAAACCCAGGTGGACGAATCCATGCTGACGGGCGAGCCCTTGCCCGTGGCCAAGGCATTGGGTGCGGCTTTAACGGGTGGCTCCATCAATGGCGAAGGGCGAGTGCTCATGTGCGTGACGGCCGTGGGCCATGAAACCGTGCTCTCGCACATCATCCGATTGGTCGAAGACGCACAAGCGGCCAAAGCGCCGATTCAGCGGCTGGTGGACAAAGTGGCCGAAGTGTTTGTGCCCGTGGTGCTGCTGATTGCCCTGCTCACCTTGGGTGCGTGGATGGCGGTGGGCGCAGATTTTGAAACGGCGCTCATCCACGCGGTGGCTGTGCTCGTCATTGCCTGCCCTTGCGCCCTGGGCCTGGCCACGCCCGTGGCCATCATGGCGGGCACGGGTGTGGCGGCCAAACACGGCATCTTGATCAAAGACGTGCAGGCGCTGGAATTGGCGCACCGTGTGCAAACCGTGGCCTTTGACAAAACCGGCACGCTCACCGTGGGCCAACCGCGCTTGCTGGCCCAAGTGCCCGCGCCCGGGCACGATGCAACAACGGCGTTGGCCTTGGCCGCACGCGTGCAAAGCGGCAGTGAACACCCCTTGGCGCGTGCGGTGGTCAGCGCCGCACAACAGCAGGGCCTGACTGGCCCCACCGCACAAGACCTGCAGGCCGTGCCCGGCAAGGGCGTGTTGGCCAGGGTGGACGACAGGCAACTGATGCTGGGCAGCTTGCGTTGGCTGCAAGAAGAAGGTTTGGACATCGGCATGTGGCAGCCAGACATCGACGCTTTGCAGGCGCAAGGCGCGAGCTTATCGGCCTTGGCCGAGCGCACCGATGCTGGTTTGCAAGCCCTGCTACTCATGGGTTTTGGCGACGAGCCCAAACTGGGCGCTGCACAAGCATTGACCGCGCTGCGCGATCGTGGCCTGAAACTGGTGATGATTTCAGGTGACAACCAAGCCGCCGCCGAAGCCATGGCGCGCCGCTTGGGCTTGCGCCCCGAAGCAGGAGAAGTGCTGGCCAATGTGCTGCCTGGCGACAAATCAGCGCAGGTCCAGAAACTGCGCGCAGGTGGGCAGGTGGTCGCCATGGTGGGCGATGGGGTGAACGACGCACCTGCCTTGGCTGCCGCCGATGTGGGCATGGCCATGGGCAACGGCACCGATGTGGCCATGCACGCTGCGGGCATCACCCTCATGCGGGGCGAAGTCGCCTTGGTGGGCGCGGCGCTCGACATCTCCGCACGCACGGTGGCCAAGATCCGGCAAAACCTGTTTTGGGCCTTTGCCTACAACGTGGCCGGCATCCCTTTGGCCGCGCTGGGCTACCTCAACCCCATGATGGCGGGCGCGGCCATGGCGCTCAGCTCGGTCAGTGTCATGGCCAATGCCTTGTTGCTCAAGCGTTGGAAACCCTGAACGCTAGCCTGCTTCAAGCTTGCGTCAAGAAGGGGTAGTCGGTGTACCCCGCATCGCCACCGCCGTAAAAAGTGGCGCGGTCGGGCGTGTTGAAGGGGCCGCCTTGGCGCAGGCGTGCGCCCAGGTCGGGGTTGGCAATGAAGGGGCGGCCGAAGGCGATCAGGTCTGCACCGCTGGCCAGAGACTGATCGGCCAAGCTCAGGTCGTAGCCGTTGTTCAGCATCCATGCGCCGCGCCCGCCCGCTTGGGTGTAGGCCTGGCGCAAAGCGGCGTAGTCAAACGGCAACTCGCCTTGCTGGTGGTCGCGTGCCGCGCCCGTCGAGCCTTCAATCACATGCAAGAAGGCCAAGTCCATCGGTGCCAACAAACGCGCCACATGCTCAAACAGCGGCTGGGGCTGGTCGTCGCTCACCCCGTTGGCGGGTGTGACGGGCGACAGGCGGATGCCCGTGAGCGGGCCACCAATCTCGGCCACGATGCCTTGCATCACCTCTTGCAAAAAGCGGGCGCGGTTCTCGATCGAGCCGCCATACGCATCGCTGCGGTGGTTGCTGCTGCTGCGCAAAAACTGGTCGATCAGGTAGCCATTGGCCGCGTGCACCTCCACGCCGTCAAACCCGGCGGCGATGGCGTTGCCCGCTGCGCGGCGGTAATCCTGCACGATGCTTGGCAGCTCGGCAGCGTCGAGCGCACGCGGCGAAGACACAGGCACAAACTTGGCTTGGCCGTCCACCAGCAGCACGGTTTTGGTTTGGGCCGTTATGGCCGATGGCGCCACAGGCGCAGCGCCATCGGGCTGCAAGCTGGTGTGCGACACGCGACCCACGTGCCAAAGCTGCATCACGATCTTGCCGCCTTCGGCGTGCACCCCATCGGTGACCTGCTTCCATGAAGAGACTTGGCTTGCGCTCCAAATGCCGGGCACATCGGCGTAGCCCTGGCCTTGGTGGCTGATGGCCGTGGCCTCGGTGACGATCAGGCCAGCCCCCGTGACCGGGTTGGCGCGTTGGCGGTAATAGGTGGCCATGCGGGCGTTGGCCAGCGAGCCGGGTGCACGGTTGCGCGTGAGCGGGGCCATCACGATGCGTGAGGCCAAAGCGATGCTGCCGACCTGGCAGGGTTCAAACAAAGAGCGCATGGGGTCCTCAATGGGTGTAATCGGGGCTTTCGCGCTGCAGCTTGCGCAGCAGTGAAGGCCAAACAAACGCGCCGCCCAAACCACCGGTTTGCACCCGCATGGCATGCGCCACGCCGGTCAAAATTTGCGGGTCCACTGCCGTAAGGTCTTTGGGCCCAGCTTGGCCGGCCAGCGCATCCACTTGAATGCGGCAGGTGTTCTCAAAGGTGTACATCGACAAAAACGCGTCGGCAATGGTTTTGCCCACCGTGAGCAAGCCGTGGTTGCGCAGCATCAGGAAATTGGCCGAGCCCAAGTCGGCCTGCAGGCGAAGCTTTTCTTCGTCGTGAATGGCCACACCCTCGTAGCCATGGTAGGCCAGCGAAGCCAGCACAAACGTGCTTTGCTGGCTGATGGGCAGCACGCCGTGCGCCTGCGCGCTCACGGCCACCCCGGCGCGGGTGTGGGTGTGCAGCACGCAGCCGGCATCGGGCCGCGCCTCGTGCACCGCGCTGTGGATCACAAAGCCCGCCGGGTTGACCGGAAAGGGGCTGTCTTGCAGCTTGTTGCACTGCATGTCCACCTTCACCAGGCTCGACGCGGTGATTTCGTCAAACATCAGGCCGTAAGGGTTGATCAAAAACTGATGGTCCTGACCCGCCACCGACTCGGGCAGCTTGGCGCTGATGTGGGTGAACACCAGATCGCTCCAGCCGTACAGCGCCACCAACCGGTAACACGCGGCCAAGTCCAGCCGCAGCTGCCATTCATCGGGGTGAACGTTGTCTTTTAAGGAAGGAATCTCAAATGCCATGGCTGTGCTCCGCAGATCAGCAAAAGGGATTCAGCTTAGCGGCAAGCGGGGTGGGGGGATGACTTGTTGGTGACTGAATCCCCTTTGAGTCATGGACAAGACCAACTTGACGCGGAATAAACATTAAATACAATGTACGTATGATTAAGTTCGAATGGGACGAACCCAAAGCCGTTGCAAATCTTAAAAAGCATCAGGTGTCTTTTGAGGAAGCAAAAACGATTTTTTTCGATGAATTCGGCGTGCAATTTTTTGATGAAGAACACTCATCCGACGAAGAGCGTTTCTTGATGCTGGGGATGAGCACAGGCGCAAAGCTTCTCATCGTCTGTCATTGCGAACGGGCGCATGGTGCAGTCATTCGCATCATCTCAGCACGCAAGGCGACCAAGCGCGAAAGCGCGTTTTATCGAGGTGGATAAGCATGAAAAAAGAGTACGACCTTTCCAAATTAAAGTCTCGCAGGAACCCCTACGCGTCTAAGTTGAAGAAGCCTGTGACCATGCGCCTTTCGGAGGATGTGGTGGACTATTTCAAGGGCATGGCCGATGAATCCGGCGTTCCCTATCAGAGCCTGATCAATTTGTACCTGCGAGATTGCCTTGCCAACAGTCGAAAAGTACAAATCAACTGGCCAAATGCATCAACAGCGGCCTGATCTTCACCCCGGCCGCGTCATCTCCTCCAACCGCATCAGCCAAGCCCGGGCGTGCACCCCACCATCTTCTACAGCCCCACACATCTCCACCGATGCCTGCAGTTGCCCGCACACCGCAGGCCGTTCTGGTTGACCAAAAATTTTGCAGCGCAGCTGTTCGTCAAGTTGCACGCAGGGCACGCCTGCGGGTTTGCCGCTGGGCATGCCGGGGATGGGCGAGGAGATGGAGGGTGCGGTGCAGCAAGCGGCGCAGCCGGGGCGGCAGGTCAAAGTCATCCGGTTTTGGGCATCCGGTTCAGCGTGGCCACAGGGCCCACATTTGCAGGGGCTGCTTGAGGCGTCCGGCCAGTTCGCCCGCTGCCGGGCCGGAGCCTGCGTAATAGTCGGCCCGCACGGCGCCCACGATGGCGCTGCCGGTGTCTTGGGCCAGAACCAGGCGGTCCAAATTGGTTTGGGGTCCGGTGGACTTCATCCACACCGGGGTACCGTAGGGGATGCTGCGGCGGTCTACTGCGATGGATCGCTCGGCTGTGAGCGGCACACCTTGTGCGCCTTTGGGGCCGGGAGGTGTGGTACCTACAGGCAGTGCTTCTTCGCGGAAAAACACCACACGCGGGTTTTGCCACAGCAGCTCGTTCACCCGCGAGGGGTTGCGGTCAATCCAAGCTTTGATGCCAGGCCAGCTCGCGTCGGTGATGAGGCGGCGGTCCAGCAGCCAGCGGCCAATGCTTTTGTAGGGCTGGTCGTTGGTGGCGGCGTAGGCCATGCGCACCCAGCGCTGGCGGCCGTCGGGCTCGGTCACGTTCACCAGGCCCGAGCCCTGGATGTGCAGCACCATGGCGTCCACCGGGTCGGCCAAATACAGCAGTTCTTTGCCGCGCAGGGCGGCGCGGGCGGCCGAGACCGTTTCCATTTCTTGGCGGCTGAACCAGGGTTTGCGCTGGGCCAGTTGGGCGGGCGGCGCGTACAGCGGCACTTGGAACGCGCCTTGTGCCCTGCGCGAGCCGGTCAGGGCCGGTTCGTAATAACCGGTCAGCAGGCCTTCGCTGCGTTGGTCCAGCGCCTCGACGCGGTAGGGCTGGAGTTTTTCGCGCATCCAGCGGCGCTGCACTTCGGCGCTGGCGTTGGCCAGTTGGGCCACTTCGGGGCACAGCGCCCGCCAGTCGAGGGCCGGGCGTTGGCAGCTTTGCAGCCAGGCGGGCCAGGCTTCGTTGACGGCGTCGCGGTCCATGCCGGGCAGCTCGGCCCAGCGCACGGGCACCCAGCGGCTTTGTTCGCGCACCAGGGTGGGTGGCAGCGGCCGGGTGTCTTCTCTGGGCAAGATGTCTGTGATGTCGGGCCGGGGCGATGGGCTTGAGGTGGGCAGGTCTTGCACCACGGGCGCGACCGAGCAGGCGGCCAGCATGCCTACAATCGCGGCCATCAAGAAGCCGACCCGCAACGGGCGGCGGGTCAAGAAACGGGGTTTTTGCATGGGTCTGATTTTGCTGGAAGCGTTGCTGGCCTTGTTCATTTTCATCGTGATTGTCTGGTGGACCATGTTTTCCGGCCGCAGCAAAGGTGAATTGCGCCAGGCCCAGCCGCCGTCTGATCAGCCCTCGAACGAGGCCAGCGGGCAGGTGCCGGGCCATGCCGTGAGCGAAGCTGCCCCAACAACATCACCAACTTCCGACGAAACACGCCGCTGAGGGGTTCAGTCGAGCAAGGTGTGTGCGCCTTCAAAGCGTTGGGCGTAATAGCGGTTGCTGAGCGCGTCGATGCGCACCCCGGTGCGGGGGTTGCTGGCGTGCACAAAGCGGCCGTCACCCACGTACACGCCCACATGTGAGTGGCGTGCGCCCAAGGTGTTGAAGAACACCAGATCGCCCGGCAGCAAGTCGGCCGCGTCGATGGGGCGCGACATGCGGCCCAGGTCGGCGGCTGAGCCCTGCACCCGCAAGCCCCCTCCTTCGCGCAGCACATGGGTCACCAGGCCCGAGCAGTCAAAGCCCGTGGCTGGGCCGCGCCCGCCCCAAGCGTAGGGCGTGTCGAGCAAGGACAGCGCCGCCATGGCCACGTCGTTGCGCACGCTGTTGTAAGGGCCTGAAGGCCGAGGGCGTGATGCTGCAGGGTTGGTGTGCACAGAGCTTGCGGGCACACCACTTGTGGGCGCAGGGCGCCTGACCTGGGGCGATGAGCAGCCTGCCAGCAAGACGGCAGCGCCCAGTCCCAGGCCACTGAGCAGCCAGCTGCGGCGTTGCGCGCCAGTCGCCGTGGGCGCTGGCTTGGGCGTGGTCAGCGTTGGGCGCCAAGAAGTTCCTGCGTCGTTCATGCCAGTTGCCGCATCAGGTTGGCCAGCTCGACGGCTGACTTCACTTCCATCTTGTCGAACACCCGGGCGCGGTGCACCTCGACCGTGCGCACGCTGATGTCGAGTTGGTCGGCGATGAGTTTGTTGGGCAGGCCCTCCACCACCAAGCGCATCACGTCGCGTTCGCGCTCGGTCAGCTCCAGCAGGCGCGATTGCAGGCGCTGCTGGGTTTGCCGGGCCAGCAAGCGCTCTTGTGAGAGGGCCAAGGCCTGCTCCACCCGGTCGACCAGAGCGTTGTCCGAAAAAGGCTTTTCGCAAAAATCAAAGGCCCCGCGTTTAACGCTGTCCACCGCGGTGGGCACATCGGCGTGGCCGGTCAAAAAAATCACGGGCCAGGCCTGGGCCATGTCCTTGGCCAGCAGTTGCTCGAACAGGGCCAGGCCACTCATGCCAGGCATGCGCACGTCCAGCAAGATGCAGCCCGATTGCTGCAGCCGGGCTGGGTCTGGCTGCCAAGCCGCACCATTGTGGGTGCCTTGGCCTTGCAGCATGGCCAAAAAAGCTTCGGCGCTGTCAAAAGACTCGCTGAGCAAGCGCCGCGTGCGCAGCAACCAGGCCATGCCCTCGCGCACGCTGGCGTCGTCATCCACAATGAAAACGGTGGGCGTCATGCGGTGATCTTATCCAAAAGCACGGCGGGCAAGGTGAAGCGGAAAACCGTGCCCCGGGGGTCCAGGGGTTCAAAATTGAGATGCCCGCCGTGCTGCTCGACCACGGTGCGGCACAGGCTCAGGCCCAGGCCCATGCCTTCGGCCTTGGTCGTGAAAAAGGGGGTGAACAGCTGGCTGGCCACGTCTTCCCCAATGCCTACGCCCACATCGCTGACTGAAAACTCCACCCAGCCGTGTTCGGCATTCAATGTGGCGTTGTGGCCAGCGCGCCTCGCCTGCAACACCAGCACCCGCTCGGTGCTGCCGGGTTGGTCCATGGCTTGCATGCCGTTGCGCGCCAGGTTCAACAGCACTTGCTCGACCATGGTGCGGTCGCACAGGACTTGGGGCAGTTTGGGCTCGATGCGGGTGTGCACCTTGACCTGCAGCTTGCGCGCTTGCAGGTTGACCAGCGGGGCAATGGCGTCGAGCAAGGCCTGGGGTGCCACGGCTTCGCGCGCCTGGTCGCGGCGGCGCACAAAGTCGTGCACGCTGTTGATGACCTTGCCCGCCCGCCCGGCTTGCTCGGCAATGCGGCGCAGGGCCATGTGCACATCGTCCAGGGTTTGCGGCACGGCAGCCGGGTCTTTGAGCAGGTTGAGTGAGCCATTGGCATAACTGGCGATGGCGGCCAGTGGTTGGTTCAGCTCGTGGCTGAGCAAGGAGGCCATCTCGCCCACGGTGGCCAGTCGGGCTGTCGCCTGCAGGCGCTCTTGGCTGGCCCGCGAGAGTTCTTCGATGCGTCGCTGCTCGCTGATGTCGATCACCGCGCCCATCCAGCCGGTTTGTTGCCCTTGGACGCTGATCAGCGGCGCTTCGATGATGAGCACTTCAAACCGCGTGCCATCGGCGCGCATGAAGACCGATTCGAAGCCTTCGCGCGGTGGCGCGTTGCCGGCCAGCCGGATAGCCTGGCGCTGCTTGTATTCGTCCACCATTTCCGGGGGCCAATAGGGCATGGGTGCCAGCTTGCCGGTGAGCTGTTCGGCGGTCAGCCCCACCATTTCGCAAAAGGCCGGGTTCACATAGGTGATGCGCCCTTCCAGGTCGCGTGCACGCAGGCCGGTCACCAGCGAGTCTTCCATGGCCTTGCGAAAGGCCAGGGCCTCGGCCAGGTCGTTTTCAGCTTTCAGGCGACGGCGCGAGTCTTTGGCCAGCAAGACCATCACCGTGACCAGCGCGATCGACATGGCGGTGACCAGCGCCGTGAGCACGTTGGGGAACAGGTCGGGCTCGCCCCGGCGACCGTCCATGCGCAAGACCAGGGTGTTGCCCGGCAAGTCCACCAGCTGCTGGGCGGTGAACACGCGCAAGCCCCGGCTTTGGGTGCCCGCAATGGCCAGCCGCGTGCCGTCGGGTTCGGTGAATGAAATTTCGTTGCGCCGGCCGTAACCCACGCTCAAGCGTTCGCTGATGAGCTCCTGCAGCCCATAGGTCACCACCGTGAAGCCGATCAGCACACCGCCTTGGGTGTTGGGCAAGCACATGTCCATGACTTCCATGCCCAAGCCGTCGGTTTGTGGCAGAAAGTAAGAGCGCGAATAACTCGCGCCACTGCTGCGCTGTGCTCGCAGGCAGGTTTGCTGAGCTTCGCTCAGGGTTTCGGAGCGGGGCACCCGTTCAAACACCGGACTGCGCAGGGCCGAGTCAGCCGACCGCTTCAGGTTCAGTGCGGTGTCGCGCCACTCGATGCGCAGCATTTCGCGGTTTTCGCGCAACAACGCTTGCGCTTCCAGGCTCCAAAAGGCTTCGGAGGGGTGGCTCGATTGCAGGCCTTGCAGGGCTTGCACATGGCGCGTGAGTTGGGTGCGCAGGTCACTGACCGCATTGGCGGTGTCGCGCTCGAGCTCGGCCTGCAGCTGGCTGGCTTCGTAACGACCGGCCAGCCACACCAGGGTCACCAGCACCGCCATGACCAGCGCAATCAAGGCGCTCCAGAGGCTGCGGCGCCCTCGACCTCCGGGCAAGGCGTCTTCTACCGCTTGCCACCAGGCCAAGCTGCGTGCTTTGAATGTGGGGATCAGGCGCTGCAGCGCTTGGCTTGTCATGCCCGCATTGTCCTGCACCCATGGGTCCGTTGCTGGATGCCGGGGGGATCAGTTCGGGGGGGTGGGCGCAGGGAGCGTGCTTGGGCGCGTTTCCACGCGGGTGACTTGCGGATGGGCCCAGCTGCCGTCCACCAAAAACGTTTGGGCTGAGGCGCGTGACAAGGGGTTTTGGAGGAGCCATTGGGCCAAGAAAGCGGTCAAGCCCACTGCGGGGTTGACTGTCAGACCTGCGACCAAAGAGGTGGTGCCCGTGTCCACGGCGGGCAGGATCTGCACACGAAGTTGCTGAGTCTCTTGGGCGATGTCGGCCGAGCCTTCCAACTGGACCATCGCATTGACACCCTTGATTTGCAAGTTGCGGGTGGTGGCCATGCCGTGCAGGATGGTCACGTCGCCTTGTACCGAGTCAAATGCAAAGCCCTGTGCAAAGACATCCCTGAAATCGAGCAGCAGGCGCCGGGGCAAGGCCTGCAGGCTCAACACGCCCAGCAGTTTGGCCACCCCGGGGTCGGCCTTGAGAAACTGGCCGCGGCCCATGCGCACATCCAGGTGGCCGTTCATGCTGGGGTAATGCAAGCCCAGCGGCGAACCCTGCCAACTGACCATGCCTTCGAGCTGGCCTGCGCCGCCGCGCAAGGCTTCGGGCGTGCCCAGCCGGCTCAATAAGGCCCCAGCATCTCGCACGTCCAGCACAAAGCGCATCTCGCTCTTGCGCAGGGGGCTGCCTTCGCGGGCCGCGAGCCAGCGACCTGTGCTGCGCAATGTGCCTTCGGGGACTTCGATGTTGAATTTATTCAGTTGCCACTCGCGTGCCGCCGGGGTTTGGGTGAGGTTCTTGTCGGTGTTGATGGCTTCGATTTCGATGCGCCCAAGTTGTTTACCGCGCAGCTCCAGCGCCTCCACCACGATGTCCAAAGCGGGCAGGCTGACGGGGGGCGCTTCGAGCAGACTTTCAACGGCGCGTGCGCTGGCGGGCGGTAAATTCAGGCGGCTCAGACGAGCAAACAATTTGCCAGCTTGGTCGGTTTGGCCGGGCATGGCTTGCTCAAAGAGGACGTGGCCGCTGAGCTCGGCTGCGTCGATGTTGACCCGCCAGCGCCCCGCCTCATGCGTGCCACCCGCTTGCACTTGGTGCAGCTGGCGATCCATAGCGATCAGGCTGTTGGCTTTGAGGCTCAACCGCGTGGGCAGGTAGGCTTGCCAAGCTGCGGGCTGCTGCGGCGCACCGGGTGTGGACGCAGGAGTGGGCTCAGGTGCTGGTTTGGGCAGCAAGGCCAGCCAGTCGTCCACCACCAAGCGGTCCACAGCCACGCTGGCCGTGACACCGGTATCGGGCAGTGTGGGCAGGTTGTCGGGCAGCACGCCCAAACCCAGACGCCCGCGCAGCACGCGGGGTGTGTCAGCGCTCAAATCGCGCACGTACATCAGCCGCATGGAGTCGCCCAAAGCGAGCGCGATTTCGTCTTGTGGCCCCGTGGCGGTGCGTTTCGTGCGGATCTGCAGGGTCAGGGGTTTTTCGGCGGAGGTGGGTTTGCCCAAAGGGGTTGGCAGCTGCAAGCCCAGGCCAGCCAGGCGGCTGTTCACCGTGAGTTCGGGCAGGCCTTGGTACCAGGCCAAGCGAGCGGTGTACTCGGTGGTGCCGCTGGCGTGCTGGGCCAGCTGGTTCAGCGGGGCCACATCGTGTGCCGCTTGCAGGCCTGCTGCGCTCACGCGGCCTTGGGCCGTGAAGGCCATTGGGGCGGTTGTTGGAGCAGGCGTGCCGGCGACCGGGTCGGGTGTCTGCATGCCGCCGTCGATCAGGGTGGGCCCCCCCAACAACGTGGCTTGCAGTTGGCGTACGTTAAAACCGCGCTCGTGGAATTGCAGCGAGCCGTGCAGCTTGTTGAGCCAAGGCGTGCCGGGCAGCATGCGAAGGTCATTGCCATCGAATTGCACGCTGCCTTGCACACGTGTGCGGGCCAGGTCCAGCAGTGGGAGTTGCAAGGCAAAGCGGGTAAGCAGCGGGCCGCTGGCTTGGGCGGGTTGCAGCGCGCCAGAGAGCATCGCGTTCAGTGGTGACTGCCGCACCACGCCCAGCACCAGGGGGGCATCGGCCAGGCTTTGTGCCTGCACACGCAGCACCGGTTCGTGCGCCATGTCGGCGATGTCCACCGAGGCGGCTTTCAACTCGATGGCCTGTGCACCCTCGCCCACCCGGGCGCTGGCCTCGCGCAGTTGCATGCCCAATCGGTCAAAAACCAGCTGACCTTGCAGCGCGCGCAGGCGCGGCCAAGGCAATTTTCCTGGGCTCATCAGGGAGGGGGGCACCATGTCGAATTCGGCGTTTTTCAATTGCCCGGAAAACAAGAATGTGCCGTCTTCCGGCCGGGCAAAGGGCAGTTTGTCCAGTTCCCCCTGGATGTGGACCTGCACATTCTCATAACGGCCCTGCACCAACGCATCGCGCAAGTAGTGGCGCACATTGGTTGGCAAATTCAGCGGCAGGTAACGGTGTGCGGCTGCGGCTTGCGCGCGTTGAATGCGCCCTTTCAGACTCAGTATGCCGGGGCCTTGGCCATGAGGAGAGGGGCGCCAATCGCCCTGCCATTGGCCTTGCAAATCGGCGTTGGCCAGACTCAGCGACCAGTGGGGCACATGCCAGTGAGTGCCGTTGCCCGCGTCGCGTGCCCAGCGCACGCTCGCCTGCATCTGTTGCAAGGGCACTTGCGCTGGCTCTAAAACACCGGGCAGCCACAGGGCGCTGCCTGCGCCGGTTTGCACATCCAGTCGGCCGCCGCTGGCGTTCAGATCCAGCGTCAACTGGCCGCCGCGCAGGCCGGGCACGTCGGCGCCGGGCAGCGTGCCCCAGGCGGCAACGGCCTGGGATCCGGGCTGCCAGCTCAGGCCCTCCACCGTGGCCCGCGCTTGTTGGATGTCAGGTTGCGTCCAGTCGCCTTGCCAGCGCAAGTCCAAGGAGGTGACCCGGCCTGACACGTCTCTCGCCTGCAATGCGGCGTGCAGACGAGGCGTCAGCCCCGTCCCTGATGGCAATCGCAGTACCAAGGCTTGCAAGGCCTGCAAGTCCAACTGTGCCGCTTGCAGTTGGCCCTTGGCGGGGCGTGCGCCTTGGGCGTGTGTGTAATCCAGCGACAACTGCCCGCCAGGCCAGCGTACGCCTTGTTCGCTCACGACGACCAGATCTTGGGTCTGGGCCACAAAGCCTTCGGCATGTAACTGCAGCCCCAATCGGCCGGTCAGGCTTTGCAAGGCCAATGGAGGTTGCTGCGGCCTGAACCCGGCGTGCAGGTTTTTCAGGTCCACATCGGCCAGACCGCCGCGCCATTGGCCTTGCTGCAAGTCGGCCCACAGGTGCAAGCGTCCTTGACCTTGTAGCCATCCGCTTTCAGGCGGCAAGCTGCCAGGCGACAACAGACCTTGGGCCGACCAGGGGGCCATGTTCAGTTGCGGAAAATGGGCAAAAGCTTGGCCCGACCAATCGAACAGCCGTCCTGGGTGCAGGGACAGCAGGCTGCGCTTGAACTGGCCCATCAGCACAAAGCGCTCGCCCCAGTGGGGCGGCGGTGTGGCGTCCAGGCGCACAGCGTGTTGCCGAGCCGAGTTGCGTAGCACCAGGTCCACATCGCGCAGGGTCAAGGGCTCTGGGTTGGCGTTTGGTTTGCCGGGCACAGCGTTCAAGTCGTGGTTGGGCCCATGCCAGTGCACTTGTGCGCCCCGCACCACCACTTCGCGCTGGCGCAGCAGCCAGTCGGCGGCGGGCGAGTCTTCGCTGGTGCTGGCACGCCAATCGAGCCCGGCGATCTGCCAACGGCCATCGGCCAACAAGCGCAGCGTCAGCTCGGGCGCATCCAGTACCAGTTGGTCCAGCTGCCCCAGCATGGCTGAGCGCAGGCTGAGCGCCACCAGCACTTTGGGCAGCTGCAGCGCGGGGCGCCCTTGCGCGTCCTGCAGTTCGATGTCGCGCAGCTCAAAAGAAGGCACCCAGCCCGTGCTTTGGGCCGATATGCCGCCGATGCGCACCGGTACACCCAGCGATTGGCGGGCCAGGCTTTCCAGCGCAGGGCGAAATTCGCCGATTCGCGGCACAATCCAAAAATGCAAGGTTGCCCAGGCCAGACCCAACACCAGCCCGGCGACCAACATGCCCCATAAGACAAACCGAACAACCCGCGCCAGCCAAGGGCGCAGTGGGGCTTTGGATGAGGGCCAGGTGGGTGAAGACGACACAAACGTATGAATTAGAAAGTCAGCAGGAATTATGACCCGCAGCCAGTCCAAGGATGACCGTTCTGACCTTGTCTCTCCAATTGTTTTGGCCCCCGGCGCACCCGACACCTTGGATCTGCCCCATGGTTTGCCCTCGTATTCGCGCTTTGTTCAGCGCTTGCACCGTCGCTACGCCGATGAGTTGCCACTCTTGCCGCCCGGCCCCCCAACCCGCGACAGCCTGAACGCAGCCTATGCCGCCTTGCAAGCCAAGGAACTGGACACCAGCGCTGCCTTGCGCGTGCTGCGTCAGCTGACACTTGAGCGGTTGGCTCAACTCGACTGCAGCCGTCAAGCCGACTTGGTGGTGGTCACGCACGGCATGACTTGGCTGGCCGAAGTCACGCTTGACATCGCTTGGCAGCAAGTGGTGGCCGATTTGGATGGCCTGCACGGCGCGCCCACCAAGGCCAGCGGCGAGCGGGCCGAGATGTGGATCATCGGCATGGGCAAGCTGGGTGCTCGCGAGCTGAACGTGTCGAGCGACATCGACCTGATTTATGTCTACGACGAAGACGGCCAGACTCTGGGCAACAGCGAAGGCCGCAACAAGGTCTCGTGCCAGGAGTACTTCACCCGCGCCGTCAAGCGCATGTATGCCCTGATCGGCGACACCACCGAGCACGGCTTTGTGTTCCGGGTGGACTTGGCCTTGCGCCCCAACGGCAACTCCGGCCCCAGCGTGGTCTCGCTCGATGCACTTGAAGAGTATTTGTTGGTGCAAGGCCGCGAGTGGGAGCGCTTTGCGTGGATGAAAAGCCGCGTGGTCGCCCCCCGCAGTGCGGTGGTCAACGGTTCGGCCCAAGCGCTGCGGGCCGTGGTGCTGCCCTTTGTGTTTCGCCGCTACCTCGACTACAACGTGTTCGAGTCGCTGCGCACCTTGCACCAGCAAATTCGCGATCACGCGGCCAAGCGCAGCGCAGGCCACCCTGAACGCGCCAACGATGTGAAGTTGTCGCGTGGCGGCATCCGCGAGATCGAGTTCACGGTGCAGCTGTTACAGGTGGTGCGCGGCGGGCAGTTTCCCGAGTTGCGCACCCGCTCCACGCTGGACGCCTTACAGCGCGTGGCCAAGGCCGGGCTCATGCCGCAGGCCACGGCCGACGCGCTGGGCGCGGCTTATGTGTTTTTGCGCCAAGTCGAGCACCGCATCCAGTATCTGGACGACCAGCAAACCCATGTGCTGCCCACCCGAGATGACGATCTGGCCTGGATGGCTCAGACCCTGGGACACGCCAATGCCTGCGCCTTCTTGAGTGAACTGGACGCGCACCGCGAGGTGGTGGCACAAGAGTTTGACACCTTGCTCGGCGGCGACCGTGAATGCAAAACCTGCAACGGCAAGAACGGTAAAACCAACCGTGAGCATGCCGATCTGGACGCTGTGCTGAGTGACTTCAGTGGCTCGGTGCGCGAGCGACTGGCGCAGTGGGCGGACAACCCGCGGGTGCAGTCCCTGCGCGACGATGCCCGGGGCCGCTTGATGCGCCTGCTGCAGCGCACCGCCCAGTGGCTGGACGCTGGGCGCGTGAGCGAAGTCGCCGTGCTGCGCATGGTCGATTGGATTGAGCCTCTGCTGCGCCGCGAAAGCTATCTGGCCCTCATGCTTGAGCGTCCCTCGGTTCACGAACGCTTGCTGCGCTTGTTGGGTGCCGCCAAGTGGCCTGCGCGTTATTTGCTGCAACACCCGGGCGTGATTGACGAGCTGGCTGGCGGCAACCTGTTTGACAGCCGTTTTGATGCCGCCGAGTTTGAAGGCGAGTTGCAGGCACGCCTGGTGGCCCTGCAGCGCACAGGCGAAGACGATGAAGAAAGCCTGATGAACCTGCTGCGCCGCGCCCACCACGCCGAGCAGTTCCGCACGCTCGCGCGTGATGTGGAAGGCGTGCTCACGGTGGAGCAAGTGGCCGATGACCTGAGCGCCTTGGCCGATGCCGTGCTGCGTGTGACGGCCCGCTGGTGCTGGGACCGCCTGAAAAACCGCCACCGCGAAGAACCGGCCATTGCCATCGTTGGCTACGGCAAGCTCGGCGGTAAGGAGCTGGGTTATGGCAGCGATCTGGACATCGTGTTTGTCTACGAAGACGAGGACGAACGGGCACAGGAAATCTACGCCGCCTATGTGCGCAAACTCATCAACTGGATGACGGTGAAAACTGCGGAAGGCGATTTGTACGAAATCGACACGGCGCTGCGTCCCAATGGCAATTCGGGCCTGCTGGTCACCCGCTTTGAGGCCTATGCCGATTACCAGCAGCAGCGCGGCAGCAACACCGCCTGGACCTGGGAGCACCAGGCCATGACCCGTGCCCGTTTTGTCATGGGCTGGCCCAGTTTGGCGCCCCGATTTGACGCTGTGCGCCACGCCGTCATCTGCGCCCCTCGCGATGCGGCCAGCCTGAAAGCTGAAATCGTGGCCATGCGCGAACGCGTGCGACAAGGCCACCCCGTCAAGGCGGACCACTTTGATGTGAAACACAGCCCCGGCGGCATGGTGGACGCCGAGTTTGCGGTGCAGTATCTGGTGCTGCTGCACACCGCCGCGCATCCTGAACTGGCCGACAACGTGGGCAACATCGCCTTGCTCATTCGCGCCGAAGTGGTCGGCTTGCTACCCATGGGCATGGGCCAAGCAGCGGCCAATGCTTACCGCGAAATGCGCAAGGTGCAGCACCGCGCACGCTTGAACGAAGAACCCACCGATGTGCCCTTGGCCACCTTGGCGCCAGAGCGGGATGCGGTGCTCGCGCTGTGGCGCTTTGTGATGGTTTAAAACTTGTATTCGGCCTTGAGCTTGAGGGTGCGGCCGTAGTAGTTGGCGTAGCGGGTGTCCACGCCATTGAAGACGCCCGTGGAGTCCAGCCGCAGCGGTGGGGTTTTGTCGGTCAGGTTGGCCATGTGAGCGCTCAATGTCCATTGGCGTTGGGGTTGCCAGCGGGCGCCCAAATCAATTGTCCAAAACGAAGGAACATGCCGCTCAATGTCGGTGTACTCGCCCGTCACCAGATTCAGAAGACTTGCAGTTTCCTGGTTGCCAGACCGGTAATTCACGGTGCTGACGACGCTCCAATTCGATTGCTCCAGCCCCAAGGACATCATGAATTGATGCTTTGGCGTGACGGTGTAAGTGTTTGTATTGAATTGCCCCAAGTTAGATTGGTAATCGCCTTGGGGCGCAGATTGTGATTTGGACGCCAGGTTCCAAGTGCCCTTGAGGGTCAAGCGCAAGCGGCCAAAGTCGGTGGGGTGTCGCCATTGGGCGTCGTAATCAATGCCTTGATAAAAAGCGCGGCCAAGGTTTTTGTTCAGTGATTTGAGGTAGCCGTCAGGACCCTCGACCAAATATTGCGCACGGAGCACGGGGTCGCTGAGGATGGAGTCAGCTGCCATGATTCCAAAGGTGTCTTTGAGTTGCAATTGCCACAAATCAGCGCCTAAGGTCCAGGTGGGATGGGGCTCCCATCGCATGCCCACGCTGGACTGGATCGAACGCTCGGGTTTCAAATCGGGGTTGCCGTAGTAGTTCACGGGAATATAACTGCCACTGATCGGGTCAAGCGTATAGCTCAGACTTGTGGTGAGCGGCAACATTTGGGCCAAGGTCGGCGCCCTGAAACCGGTGCCGACCGATGCCCGCAGCATGAAATCCGAATCAGGTCGCCACCGCCAGCCCAGTTTCCCCGTTTGTACTTGCCCAAAATCAGAGTACCGGTCTTGACGAAGTGAGGCGGTCAGTTCACTGCGTGTGCTCACAGGGATTTGGAGCTCTCCATAAAGTGCGGTGTTGCTGCGATCCGCTTTGAAGTCTGGCCGAGCTGTCGTGTTGATCAGTGGATTGACGAAATTGTTGATGCTTTCATGGCGCCAGCTCAAGCCAAGACCCAAGGCAATGGGGCCATGGTCGGTATGGGTCAATTCTTTAGAGGCCAGCAAGTCCAGTGCGTTCAAGTGGGTGTTGGCGTCATCCAGTAACAAATTTTCTTTTTGAAGATAAGGGCTGAACTTGGCCCAGGTGGAAGCAGAAAGCTGGCGGTAATCTTGTGCCAACTCTTCAAGGGTCAAACCTGATTTTTGAATGGCTCGCCGTTGTGCTGATCGAATAATCCCACCGGTGTATTCACGAACGACACGGTGCTCACCACTGGACAGTGATGCCACGACATCCCAGTCTTCAATTTGCCCCCGCAAGCCCAAGGTGGCTTGGTATGACTTGTTGGTGTAGGCCTGAGTGATGGGGCCCAAGGGCTGAGAGGTGAACAAGGCATAGCTGCCATCATCGAGTGGGATCCCCAGGTCATACGAGTCTTTGGAGACGAAAGATTGAACATGTTCGCCCAGCAGCAGTTGGCCAAAGGCACGCCAGTTGCTGTCAAGTTGCACTTCACCACTGGCAAAAACTTGTTTTTTATCCAGGCCGGGGTAAAGCGACAACGCGGTTTGTGCATTGCGATAGCACTCCACATATTGTCCATTGGACAGTCCGTACCACTGATCGGGGCATCGGCCTGTTTGGTTCAGAACAGGGTGGGAGTTGATGCCTCCAAGCGACTGTATGCTCGCCGGCCAGCCGTGCAAAGTGAGGTTGTAACCCAGTGACCAAAGCTTTTGACCGTTCACATCCAAGGCATAAGCAGCCTCTTTGGATGCGGTGCGATCGCCTGCATAAAGTGGTTTTTGCTTTTCCAGGGAAAGGTGCACTTGCACATTGAAACCGTCAATTTCAGTTTTGCCTTTTCCCCAAGACAAGTTCATTTGCTCGCCAACGGCTTTGCCGCCTGCTGGACGGGTCAGTTGGGTGCTGATGGTCGCGCCTTGAACGGTGGATTTGGTGATGATGTTGACCACGCCAGCCATGGCGTCTGAACCGTACCGTGTCGATGCGCCATCGGTGAGCATTTCAATGCGCTCGATGGCTGACAAAGGCAGGATGTTGAGATCGACATAGGCGCGTTCTCCGCCAATGGTGTTGTTGCCGTAATACGGCAGACGCCTGCCGTTGAGCAAAACCAGGGTGCCGCTCGCATAGCCATGTATGGCGGCAGATTGTGGACCACCACTGGTCGCGAGCGTACCGTTTTCCGCGAAGTTGTTCATCACGGGCAGTTGTTGCAACAATTCGGCCAAGTTGGTGCTGCCGCTGCGTTCTATCTCGCGTCGGGTGATGACTTGAACGGGCAAGGCTTCTTTGGCTTCTTTCGCCAAAATCGCCGACCCCGTGATCTCTACTTTTTCAAATTGCCGGTATTCCAGTGGCGCGTCCTTGACTTCGACGGCGGGGTATTTTTGCTCGGGGACAGAGCTGTTGGCCATGGCTGGCACGGCTGCCAAGGCCAGGCATGTGGCTGCGAAGCTCCAGTGAATGAACTTGTTCATGGTGTTCTTCCTGACCCGTCATGCGCTTGCGCTTTCAGCGCTTTATGCATTTAAGTGGATAAATTTGTATTCACAAATTAGATCACAAATCATTGTTTATGTTTCTCAAAGTGTTCTTCTTTAATTCATGATTCGCTAAGCCCCGTGTGTGCGTCAGCCATCTAATGGTTCAGTAAACTCAGGGGCAATCTCAGGAAGCGATGACATGATGAATCTCCCGAAATGGATGCTGGCCACTTTGGCCTTGGCCTTGGCGATCCCTGTGTGGGCCGCAGACGATAAGAAGGCCCCTGCCGCCGCCAAGCCCAGCCTCACGGTCACCACGGCCCAACCGCTCAAGGTCGATTGGACGCACAAAATCAGTGCCAACGGCAACTTGGCCGCATGGCAAGAGGCCATTGTTGGAGCCGAGGCCAATGGCCTGAAGATCACCGAGGTGCGTGTGAACGTGGGCGATCGGGTGCAGCGCGGCGATGTGCTGGCCACTTTGCAGGCCGACAGCTTGCGGGCCGAGTTGGCGCATGCCGAAGCCATGCTCGCTGAAGCCACCGCCAGCGCCCAAGAAGCCAAGGCCCAGGCCGATCGCGCCCGCAGCCTGCAGCAGCAGGGGTTTTTCAGCAACGCGCAATTGAGCCAAGCGCTGGCGGCTGAGGCCTCGTCAGTGGCCCGCGTGCAGTCCGCCCGCGCGGTGGTGCAGTTGCAAAACGTGCGCTTGACCCAAACCCAGGTGCGTGCGCCCGATGCGGGCGTGATCTCGGCGCGGCAAGCCACAGTGGGTAGTGTGGTGGGTGCGGGCACCGAACTGTTCCGCCTGATTCGCCAAGGCCGCATCGAGTGGCGCGCTGAAGTCACGGCTGCCGAGATTGGCCGCATCCAGGTGGGCGCACCCGTGCAAGTCAAAGCCGCCAGTGGCCAGTTGCTGCAGGGCAAAGTGCGCATGGTTGCGCCCTCGGTCGATGCACAAACCCGCAACGCACTGGTTTATGTCGACTTGCCCGCCGCCACTGGCAGCGCCCGAGCAGGCATGTTCGCCCAAGGCGAAATCGCGCTGGGCCAAAGTCAAGCACTCACCGTGCCACAAACGGCGGTGGTGGTGCGCGACGGTTTCAGTTATGTCTACACCGTGGGGTCTGATCAGAAAGTCAGCCAGCTCAAGGTGCAAACCGGACGCCAAAGCGGCGATCGGGTCGAGGTGACCAGTGGCTTGAAAGCCGATGCCCGTGTGGTGGCCAGCGGCGGCGCGTTTTTGAACCATGGCGACACGGTGCGTGTGGTCGATGCACCCGCCGTTACGGCAGCCCCGTCAGCTTCTGCCAACCAATAAAGGGACGTCATGATCAACGTCTCTTCTTGGTCGATCCGCAACCCGATTCCGGCCGTCATGCTGTTTGTGCTGCTGACGCTGGCGGGCTTCATCGCCTTTGGGTCCATGAAAGTGCAAAACTTTCCGGACCTGGATGTGCCCACGATTTCCATCACGGCCAGCTTACCGGGCACCGCGCCTTCGCAGCTCGAAACCGATGTGGCCCGCAAGCTCGAAAACGCGCTGGCGCCGCTGCAAGGCCTCAAACACATCACCACGAAGGTGCAAGACGGATCGGTATCGATCACCGCCGAGTTCCGCATGGAAAAACCCAGCCAAGAAGCGGTGGACGATGTGCGCTCGGCCATCCAGGGTGTGCGGGCCGATTTGCCCGGCGACCTGCGCGACCCGGTGGTGCAAAAGCTCAACTTGGCCGGCTCGCCCGTGCTGGCGTATACCGTGCGCTCTTCGCGCATGGACGATGAGGCCCTGTCGTGGTTGGTGGACAAAGACATCACCCGCAAGCTCTTGTCGCTGCGCGGCGTGGGTGCCGTTAACCGCGTGGGTGGCGTGACGCGTGAGGTGCGCGTGGCGCTCGATGTGAACCGTTTGCAGGCGCTGGGCATCACGGCGGCCGAAGTGTCGCGTCAACTCAAGCAGGTGCAGCAAGAAGGCTCGGGCGGGCGCATGGATTTGGGCGTGGGCGAGCAGCCTGTGCGCACGCTGGCCACCGTCAAAACCGCGCAAGAGGTGGGCCAGATCGAGTTGGCCACCTCGCGTGGTGGCAGCGTTCGCCTGGACCAAGTGGCCACGGTGAGTGACACCCTGGCCGATGCGCGTTCAGCCGCCACCTTGGACGGTGTGCCTGTGGTCGGTTTTGAGGTGGTGCGCAGCAAAGGCGAGAGCGAGGTGGCCGTGGGCCGCTTGGTGCGTCAGGCGCTGGCCGAATACCGCTTGCAAAACCCGGACATCGAGATCACCGAATCCTTCGACTTCGTGACCCCGGTGGAAGAGGAATACGACGGCTCTTTGGTGCTCTTGTACGAAGGGGCCATTTTGGCGGTGCTGGTGGTGTGGCTTTTCTTGCGTGACTGGCGCGCCACTTTTGTCACCGCAGTGGCGCTGCCACTGTCGGTCATCCCGGCCTTCATTGGTATGGCGTATTTGGGTTTTTCCATCAACGTGGTGACTTTGCTGGCACTGTCTTTGGTGATCGGCGTGTTGGTGGACGACGCGATCGTCGAGGTGGAAAACATCGTGCGCCATCTGCGCATGGGCAAGTCGCCGTACCAGGCGGCCATGGAGGCGGCCGATGAAATTGGTCTGGCCGTGATTGCCACCACCTTCACCCTGATCGCGGTGTTTTTGCCCACGGCCTTCATGAGCGGCATCCCGGGTAAGTTCTTCAAGCAGTTTGGCTGGACGGCGTCGCTGGCGGTGTTCGCCTCGTTGGTGGTGGCGCGGGTGCTCACGCCCATGATGGCAGCGTACATCTTGAAGCCCATTGTCACGGCCGCGCACGAGCCGGGCTGGCTCAAGCGCTACATGGTCTGGGCCACTTGGTGCATGCGGCACCGCTTGGTCACCATGGTGTTGGCCACGTTGTTTTTCATCGGCTCCATCATGCTGGTGCCTTTGCTGCCCAAGGGCTTCATTCCGCCAGACGATAACTCACAAACCCAGGTTTATGTGGAGCTGCCACCGGGCTCGACCTTGGCGCAAACCCAGGCCAGCGCCGAGCACGCCCGCAAACTGCTCATGACGGTGAACGATGTGAAGAGCGTTTACACCACGATTGGCGGCGGCAGCGCGGGCTCTGACCCGTTTGCAGGCGGCGGCGCGGCCGAGGTGCGCAAGGCCACACTCACCATCCAGTTGACCGAGCGCGGTACACGTCCGCGCAAACAAGCGATTGAAAACGACATCCGAGTGGCTTTGCAGCAACTGCCTGGGGTGCGCACCAAGGTGGGCCTGGGCGGCTCGGGCGAGAAATACGTGCTGGTGCTCACGGGTGAAGACCCGCAGGCTCTGCAAACCGCGGCCATGGCGGTGGAGCGCGACCTGCGCACCATCCAAGGCTTGGGGTCGATCGCGTCCACCGCCAGCTTGGTTCGCCCCGAGATCGCAGTGCGCCCCGACTTTGCCAAGGCCGCCGATTTGGGCGTGACCAGCTCGGCCATCAGCGACACCTTGCGTGTGGCCACCTTGGGTGATTACGACGCGGCCCTGCCCAAGCTCAATTTGTCGGAGCGCCAGGTCCCCATCGTTGTGAAGTTGGGCGACGAGTCCCGGCAAGACCTGACCACGCTCGAGCGCCTCATGGTGCCCGGCAGCCGTGGCCCCGTCATGCTGGGCCAGGTGGCCAGCATCGAGGTGGCGGGCGGCCCGGCGGTCATTGACCGCTACGACCGCCAGCGCAACATCAACTTCGAGATCGAACTGTCGGGCATGCCGCTGGGTGATGTGACAGCGGCGGTGCAAAAGCTGCCTGCTCTGCAAAGCTTGCCGCCGGGCGTGAAGGTCGTCGAAGTGGGTGACGCTGAAGTCATGGGCGAACTCTTTGCCAGCTTTGGTCTGGCCATGATGATTGGCGTGCTGTGCATCTACATCGTGCTGGTGCTGTTGTTCAAGGGCTTCTTGCACCCCATCACGATTTTGGCAGCGCTGCCGTTGTCGTTGGGGGGCGCCTTTGTGGGTCTGCTGATCGCGCAAAAGAGCTTCTCCATGCCCTCGCTCATTGGCCTGATCATGCTCATGGGCATCGCCACCAAAAACTCCATCTTGTTGGTGGAGTACGCGATCGAAGCGCGGCGCGGCAAACCCGCCGAGGGCGATCATCCCGCTGTGCCGCCGATGAGCCGCTGGGATGCCTTGCTCGACGCGTGCCACAAACGTGCCCGGCCCATCGTCATGACGACGATTGCCATGGGCGCAGGCATGCTGCCCATTGCCGTGGGTTGGGGCGCGGCCGACGCGAGCTTCCGCTCGCCCATGGCCATTGCCGTGATCGGCGGCTTGCTCACCAGCACGGTGCTGAGCTTGCTGGTGGTGCCGGTGGTGTTCACGTATCTGGATGATTTGGGGCAGTGGTCAGGCCGCATGTTTCGAAAAATCACACAAACAAGGGGCAAAGCATGAGCAACAAGGTGGCCTTGGTGGTGGGCGGCGGCACGGGGATGGGTGCAGCTGCGGCTCGCAAACTGGCGCAAGATGGTTTTCAGGTGGCGGTCTTGTCCTCGTCCGGCAAGGGCGAGGTGCTGGGGCGGGAGTTGGGTGGCATTGGCCTGACCGGCTCGAACCAATCGAGTGAAGACCTGCAAAAGCTGGTCGACCAAACCATGGCGCGTTGGGGCCGCATCGATGTGCTGGTCAACAGTGCAGGCCACGGCCCCAAGGGCCCGGTGCTGGAGCTGACCGATGCGCAGTGGCATTTGGGGCTCGACATGTATTTCTTGAACGTGGTGCGTGCCGTGCGTTGTGTGGCGCCCATCATGGTCCAGCAAAAAGCGGGGGCCATTGTCAACATCTCTAGCGCCTGGGTGGTCGAGCCCAGCGCCATGTTCCCGACGTCTGCGGTGGCGCGCGCAGGTCTCGCCGCTTTCACCAAACTGTTTGCCGACGAGCACGCTGCGCACAACGTGCGCATGAACAATGTCTTGCCCGGCTGGATCGACAGTTTGCCCGCCAAAGAAGAGCGCCGCGAAAGCGTGCCCATGCAGCGTTATGGCACCAGCGAAGAAGTGGCCGCGACCATCGCTTTTTTGGCCTCAGAAGGCGCGGCCTACATTACGGGTCAGAACATCCGTGTTGACGGCGGCTTGATGCGCTCGGTCTAAGAAACGACAGACAACCCGTCACTGTCAGGCCAGAACGGCTTGGGCTACTGCTAAATAAACCGGGATGCCCAGCACGATGTTCAGCGGAAAGGTCAGTCCCAGGCTGAGCCCGAAATACAGCGCGGGTTTGGCTTCGGGCAAGGCGGTGCGCAGCACGGCGGGCACGGCGATGTAGGACGCGCTGGCGGCAAGCACCATGAGCAAGGCCCCGTCGCCTGCGTTGAGGTTCAAGACATACGCCAGACCCAAGGCCAGGCCCGCGTGCACCAAGGGGCCAATCACCGCATAAGCGATCAGCACGGGCGACTGGCCTTTGACTTGCGGCAGGTTGCGCGACGCCATCAAGCCCATGTCGAGCAGGAAGAAGGCCAGCATGCCTTTGAACAGGTCCACCGAAAAGGGCGCCATCGCTTCTTGACCTGCTTCGCCCGTGACCAGGCCGATGACCATGGCCCCCAAGAGCAGCAATTGCGCACCATCGGTGAAGGACTCGTGCAGGATCTTGCCCACCGACGCGCCATGGGGTGCGGCAGGCCCACCCAGTGCGGCCGCACCGCCCGCTTGCAGCACCAAGCCCGAGGCCTGCTTTTGCCGCAATGAATTGGCCAACACCACCGCCAAGATGATGGCGGGCGACTCCATCAAGGCCATGGCCGCCGCCATGTGTCCGCCGTAGGGCACGCCCTGGTTTTCCAGCGTCTGCACCGCCGTGACAAACGTCACCGCACTCACCGAGCCATACGTGGCGGCCACGGCGGCTGCGTCAAAACCTGAAACAAAGCGCCGCAGCACGGTGTAACCGATGAGCGGGATAACGATGGCCAGCAATACCGCAGCAGCCAAGCTGATGCCCACGCTGGCCGTCAGGCCAGATTGCGACAGCGCAAAGCCACCTTTGAGGCCCAAGGCCATCAGCAGGTAAAGGGACAAGAAGCGGGAGATGGCGGGCGGAATTTCGAGGTTGGATTTGACGGTGCCCGCCAGCACGCCGAAGATGAAAAAGAGAATGGCCGGGTCGATCAGATTTTGCATGAGGGTGTTCCTTGCGCCGATCATAGAAATCGACGGGCCACTTGTAAAATCGATTCTTCGACCTTTGAATATAGATAAAATCCTATGAATGTCAGCTTCCGCCAATTGCGCTTGTTTTTGGCTTTGGCCGAAACTGGCAGCGTGAGCGCTGCGGCCAAGGTGATGCACGTCACCCAGCCCACGGCTTCGATGCAGCTCAAGGACATCAGCGAATCCGTGGGTTTGCCGCTGTACGAGTTGGTGGGCAAAAAGCTCTACCTGACTGAGGTGGGTCAAGAGCTGGCGCAAACCGCCCGTGCCGTGGCCCAGACTTGGGACGCGTTTGAGCAAAACGTGGACGCCGCCAAGGGCTTGTCGCGTGGCAAGCTGCGGGTGGCGGTGGTGAGCACCGCGAAGTACTTCATGCCGCACCTGATTGGCAGCTTTTGCAAGCGGCATCCAGCCATCGACGTGTCGCTCGAAATCCTGAACCGCGACGGCGTGGTGCAGCGCCTGCAGGGCAACCTCGATGACCTCTACATCATGTCCATGCCGCCCAAAGACATGGACTTGGGCGACGAGGCCTTCATGCCCAACCCCATCGTGGTGATCGCGCCCACGTCCGACCCGCTGGCCAAACGCAGCGCCGTGCCTTTGCACGAGTTGGCGCAGCGCCGCTTCATCTTGCGTGAGAAGGGCTCAGGCACACGCATGGCCGCTGACCAGTTTTTCCGGTCCATGAAGTTTCGACCTGATGTGCGGCTGGAGCTGGGCAGCAACGAGGCGATCAAGGAGTCCGTGGCCGGAGGCTTGGGCGTGGGCCTGGTCTCGCGCCATGCCTTGCATGGCCACCAGAAAGAAAACGGTGTGAGCGTGATCGACGTGGCTGGCTTTCCCCTGCCCTCGGCCTGGCACATCGTCTACCCAGCGGGCAAAAAATTGTCACCGCTGGCGCTGGCCTTCAAGCAGCATGTGCTCAAGCAGATCAGTCGGCGCAAATGACGCAGGCTTCTTAGACGCTGTCCAGCCCCGCCCTGGTTGCATGGGCTTGCTGCCCGATCTGCGCCTTGTCCTCGGCGCTCATCTTGCCCACATGCTTGACCATGAGCGCGGTGCGCGGGTTGCCGGAAAAGTCGCTCTCGTGGCGGATCAAAAAATCCCAGTACAGCGTGGTCATGGGGCAAGCACTGGGGCCGGTGCGCACCTCGGGTTGGTAGCGGCAGCCTTTGCAGTAGTTGCTCATGCGGCTGATGTACTGGCCGCTGGCCACATAGGGCTTGCTGGTGAAGCGCCCGCCGTTGGCGTGCAGGGCCATGCCCAAGGTGTTGGGCGTTTCCACCCATTCCACCGCGTCGACATACATGGCGCGGTACCAGGCGCTCACTTGTTGGGGTGACAGGCCCGCCAGCACCGCAAACTGCCCGGTGACCATGAGCCGCTGGATGTGGTGCGCGTAGCTGTGTTGCAGTGTTTGGCCAATGGTGGCCTGCATGCAGGCCATGTGAGTGTCGCCCGTCCAGTACCACTTGGGCAAATCGCGGGTGTGGCCGTAGTGGTTGGCCTCGGCCATTTGTGGCATGTCTTGCCAGTACACACCACGAATGAACTCGCGCCAGCCCAGCACTTGCCGAATAAAGCCCTCGACACTCGCCAGGGGCAAGCCGCGTGCGTGGTAAGCCTGCTCGGCCGCCAGGATCACCTCGCGCGGGTTGAGCAAATGCAAATTCAGGCTGCTGCCCACCAGCGCGTGCCAGCCGAAAGGCAGCGTGGTCCACATGGCGTCTTGCCAAGCGCCAAAGTTTTCAAGCCGCTGGTCGATGAAATGCTGCAAAGCCACCAGCGCGTCTTCGCGGGTGACGGGCCAGGCAAAGTGGTCCAGCGTCCCCGGGTGATGGGCAAAGCGTGTTTGCACCAATGTGATCACGTCTTGTGTGACGCGGTCAGGTGCAAAGCGGGCGGGCGGGGGCACGGTGCCCGGACCTTTGGCGCCAAAGCCTTTGCGGTTTTCAGCGTCGTAGTTCCATTGGCCGCCGATCGGCTCTTTGCCTTCCATCAGGATGCCGTGGCGTTTGCGCATCTCGCGGTAAAAGAACTCCATGCGCAGCTCTTTTTTGTCGCCCGCCCATTTGGCAAACTCAGCTCGGCTGCACAAAAAGTGCGTATCGCCCACCCAGCGCAGCAGCACCTGGGCCTGCGCTGCAGCGTCTTCGATGAGCCGTTCCATGCGCCATGCCCCAGCTTCCATTGCCACCAGCGCTTGGGGGCGATGCTCTTGCAGTGCGCGGGCCAAGCGACCGGAAAAGTCAAAAGGCAAGGCCTGGTCGTCGACCTTCATATAGGTGAAGGGCATCTTGCGGCGGTGCGCTTCATTGGCGAAGTGCCGCATGCCCGACAGGAAAATGGCAATTCGCGCTTTGTGGTTCCAGACTTCGTCGGCTTCGCTGTCGGCCTCGATCATCAACAGACGGTCTTGGGCCGGGTCAAAGTCAGCCAAGGCCGGGTTGTCCCAGCCCAGCTGGTCGCCCAAAACCAAAATCAGGTGGCGTGTCATGTTCAACCCCGGGTGCCGATGGGGCTTTTGGCCTTGTCGGCCCGGCAGCGGTCGCTGCAATAGAGCACGTTGTCCCAGTTTTTGGCCCAGCTTTTGCGCCAGGTCATGGCTCTGCCACAAACCGTGCAAGGTTTCTGGGGCAAATCCTGTTTGTTCCCTTTAAAACCCGAGGTTTTGGGCATGTGCATCTCCAATGAAAAGGGGCTGGCGTGACAATGTGGTTAAACGAGTTTAAACTGATCAGTCACAAAATGAATTTTGAAGTGCAAATGAACCACTCATGGGTAAAACAATGGGGTCCGAGCCTGCTTTTGGCCGTGGTAGCTGCCGTGCTGGGCTTGGGGCTTGAAGCTGCGCAAGCCAGCCCGCAAAAGGCCGGCAATGTGGTGGCCTGCCCTGCCATCCTGAACCACACGGTTGAGCGGTTGCAGGACGAAAAGCCTCAGTCGCTGTGCCAATATGCAGGCAAAGTGGTGCTGGTGGTCAACACCGCCAGTTTTTGCGGTTTCACCTCCCAGTACAAGGGCCTTGAAAACCTGAACACCCAATACAAAGACCAAGGTTTGGTGGTGCTTGGCTTTCCTTCGAATGACTTTTCACAAGAAAAAGGCAGCAACAAAGAAATAGCAGCCTTTTGCGAAAGCACCTTCGGTGTGAAGTTCCCGATGTTCACCAAAACCCAAGTCACGGGCAATGGCGCGTCCCCTTTGTTCAAACAGCTGACCGCACAAACCGGCCAAAAACCCCGCTGGAATTTTCACAAATACCTGATCGGCCGCGACGGCAAAGTCATTGACCAATACAGCAGCATGACCGGACCCGAAAGCAAAACCCTGTTGTCGGCCATCGACAAAGCCCTGAAGGCCCAGCCATGAGCACCACGATGAAGCCGCGCATGAAACTGGCCATCGTCGGCTCGGGCATTTCGGGCCTGGCCGTGGCCCACACCTTGAAAGACCATGCCGACATCACTGTCTTCGAGGCGGGCGACTATTTTGGCGGTCACACCCACACGGTGGACGTGACCCTGCCCACGCCGCAAGGCATGGTCACGCACGGCGTGGACACCGGCTTTTTGGTGTTCAACGAACGCACTTACCCGAACCTGATCAACCTGTTTGCCGAGCTTCAGGTGGAGACCGCGCCGTCCGACATGTCGTTTTCAGTGAAGGTGCCGGGCGCTCTGAACGGCAAAACGCTGGAGTGGAGCGGCACCGACTTGAACAGCGTGTTCGCGCAGCGCAGCAATTTGGTCAACCCACGCTTTTGGCGCATGTTGGCCGATGTGATGCGCTTTAACGCCCTGTGCACCCGCATCGCCAAAGAGCAGCGCGAAAAAGAGCTGCAACAGCCCCTGTCAGACTTTTTGCGCACGCACAAGTTCAGCGAGCCATTTCGCGATTGGTATTTCTTGCCCATGCTGGGCTGCATCTGGAGTTGCCCGACCGATCAGATGCTGCAGTTCCCGGTGGCGACCATGATCCGGTTTTGCCACAACCATGGCTTGATCCAGGTGACGAATCGACCACAGTGGTTCAGCGTGGTCGGCGGCGCCCGAAACTATGTCGAGAAAATTCTGACGGGTGTGCACGACAAACGCCTGAACTCCCCGGTGCGCTTGATCGAGCGCGATGCACAAGGCGTGCGTGTCATCACCGACGGGCATGCCGAGCGCTTTGACCAGGTGGTCATCGCCACCCACACCGACCAAGCTCTGGGAATGCTGCGCGAGCCCAGCACTTATGAGCGCAGCTTGCTGGGGGCCATTCGCTACCAAGACAACCGCGCCGTGCTGCACACCGATGCCAGCGTTCTGCCCGCCAACCCCAAGACCTGGGCCGCGTGGAATTACGAACGCGCCGCCAGCAGCGAGCGCGAGTCCTCGCGCGTGTGCCTGCACTACCTGCTCAACCGTTTGCAACGCATCCCGTTTGCGCAGCCCGTGGTGGTCTCGCTCAACCCCTTGCACGAGATCGATCCGGCCACCATCGTGGGCGAGTACGACTATGCCCACCCGGTGTTTGATCTGGCTGCCATTGAGGCGCAAAAGCGTTTGCCTTTGCTGCAAGGCCAACAGCACACCTGGTATGCCGGCGCCTGGACGGGTTATGGCTTCCACGAAGACGGCTTGAAATCGGGCCTGCAAGTGGGCCGCGCTTTGCTCAAACTGATCCATGAACAGGCCAGCCCAGTTCAGGACAGACTGGCCGCATGACACCCACCCCGGTCCATGCCCACACCGCCCTGATCGGTTGGGGCCAGGTGCGCCACACGCGCCACCGCCCGGCGCACCATGCTTTCGCCTACCCGACCGCGTTTTTGATGCTGCCGATGCGCAGTGTGCAGGCCTTGCAAGTGAACCAGGGGGAGGGATCGCCGCGCTTCGCTCGCGATGACGAAGGGGGTGGGGTGACAGCGCCCTATTCAAATCCCGTCACTGCGCGTGCAGCGCGGCAGTCCATGCCGAAGGTGTCTGGCCCTCCGGCGTTGGCACTGGCCATCAACCGCCGCGCCTGGTTCGCATTCCACGATGCCGACCATGGCGACGGCCGCAGCGCCGAGCGGGGTGGCGCGTTGGCCTGGCTGGACGAGCTGCTGCAGCGTGAGGGCATCCAGGACGCCACGGGCGAGGTCTGGCTGCAGGCATTCCCGCGTGTGTTGGGCCATGCTTTCAAGCCCGTGAGTTTTTGGTACGCGCACCACGCCGACGGCAGCTTGGCCGCCATCGTGGCGGAGGTGAACAACACCTTTGGCGAACGCCACTGCTACCTGTTGCCCGAGCCGCAATACGGCCAAACCATGCTGGCCCACAAGGTGTTCCATGTCTCGCCCTTTTGTGATGTGCAAGGCGAGTACCGCTTTCGATTCATGCGCACACAGCACAACGGGCAAGACCGCATCGTGGCGCGAGTGGACCATGGCGACGCCGATGGCCCTTTGATCGACACCAGTTGGAGCGGCGTGCTGGAGCCCGCAACGGCAGCCGCGCTGCGCCGCGTGATGTGGCGCTTTCCGCTGCTGACCTTGGGTGTGGTGGCCCGCATCCACTGGCATGCCCTCTTGCTGTGGCTGAAAAAAGTACCGTTTTGGCGCAAGCCCGAACCGCCCCGCGATTTTGTGACCCGATGAACACTGGACCCCACCGGATGCCGACCTCGATGAAGACTGCAGACCACACCCAAGCCTTGGGTAACCGCGCCACCACCATTGCGCACGCCAGCTTGCCCAAAGCCGCTGCACGCTTGCTGAGCTTGTTGACGCGCCTGAAAATTGGAACACTGACGGTGCACGCGCCCGATGGCAACCTGCAGGTCTTTGGCACACACGAGGCCCCGTTTGCGGCTTTGCACATCCACCGCTGGGACATGTGTGCCGAGGTGCTGAAATCGGGTGACATCGGTTTTGCTGAGGGCTACATGGCCGGCGACTGGACCACGCCCGATTTGGCCGCTCTGCTGCGCTTGACCATTGCCAACCGGGACCACATTGAAAGCGCGATCTATGGCCACTGGCTGGGGCGTTTGTTTTACCGCGTCAAGCACTTGCTCAACCGCAACAACCGCAGCAACAGCCGCAAGAACATCCACGCGCACTATGACCTGGGCAATGCTTTTTACGAGCTGTGGCTGGACGGCACGATGAACTATTCGTCGGCCTGGTTTGAGGGCGACCACACCAAAGACATGGCCGAAGCCCAAAAGGCCAAGGTGCGCCGAGCCTTGCGCATGGTGAACGCCCAGCCGGGTGACCGCGTGCTGGAGATCGGCTGCGGCTGGGGTGCTTTGGCCGAGGCCGCTACCACCGAGTTTGGTGCGCGCATCACGGGCGTGACTTTGTCGACCGAGCAGCTGGCCTTTGCCAATGCCCGCATGCAATCGCACGGCGTGCAGCAAAGCGCCGACTTGCGCTTGCAAGACTACCGGGACATCGACGACGGCCCTTACGACGCGGTTTGCTCGATCGAGATGATCGAGGCGGTGGGGCAAGAATATTGGCCCATTTACTTCCAGACCATCAGCCGCATGCTCAAGCCCGGTGGCCGTGCCTGCGTGCAAAGCATCACGATCGACGACCGCTTTTTTGAGCGCTACTTGCAATCGACAGATTTCATCCAGCAGTACATCTTTCCAGGCGGCTGCTTGCCCAGCCCCAGCGAATTTCGCAAGCAAGCGCAAGCGGCCGGGCTGCAGGTGGTGGACGAGCTGAACTTCGGCCCTGATTACGCCGAGACCCTGCGCCGCTGGCGCGAGGCCTTCATGGCGCAACTCGACACCGTACGGACCCTGAAATTTGATGACCGTTTCATTCGCCTGTGGTCGTTTTATCTGGCGTACTGCGAAGCGGCTTTTGACGAGGCCAACATCGACGTGATCCAGTTCACTTTGGTTAAACCCGCTTGATGCACATGGAACGCCCGCACCCACCCACCCGCACCCACCGCCTGCACCCATGGGGCTTGCAGGTGCTGGGGTGCGCGCTGTTGTGCGGTGCGCTTGCGGGACAAACGTGGGCGCAAAGCACGACCGTGACCAGCCCGAATGCGGCTTTTTCGCGCCCTGAAATGACGGGCTTGGGCGGCGTGGTGCCGACCGCGCCTGTGCGTTTGCGGGTCTGGGGTTTTGAGGTGTACGACGCCCGTTTGTGGACCCCTGTAGGTTTTCGACATGGCGCATACACGCAGTTTTCGTTTGCGCTGGAATTGCAGTATTTGCGCAAACTCGAAGGTGCGGCCATTGCCAGCCGCTCAATCGATGAGATGCGGCGCGTGGGCGCGTTCAGCGAGGCCCAGTCGCAAAGCTGGCTGGCCGCCATGCGCGAGCTGTTTCCCGATGTGCGCCAAGGCGAGCGCATCACGGGCATCAACCTGCCGGGCGTGGGGGCTGAATTCTGGGTCAATGGCCAACGTGTGGGCGTGGTGAAAGACCCGGCTTTTGCGCGATTGTTTTTTGGCATCTGGCTTGACGAGCGCACGTCCGAACCCAAAATGCGCGCCCAGTTGCTGCAAGGCTTGCAGCCATGAACGACCAGGCCCAGTCAGCGCCTGCGAACCTGCCGCGCCAGGCCTCGGCCGCTTATGGTTTGCTGGGTTTGCCACTGGCCTTTGTGGCTTTGCCTGTGTATGTGCATTTGCCCAATTTGTATGCCCAGCAATACGGCGTGACGTTGGCCGCGTTGGGTGCGGTCCTTTTGCTCAGCCGCAGTGTGGATGCGGTGGTGGACCCGTGGCTTGGGCGTTGGGGCGACAAGCTTTACCGCCACTCATGGCAGGCTGTTTGGGTGGCTGCGGTGTTGTTGGCGTTGGCCGTGGCGCTGGGGTTTGCCGCTTTGTTTTTCCCGCCCGCAGCGGCCTTGTCGGCCACGGGTTTGCTGGTGTGGGTGGGTTGCGCGCTCACGCTCAGCCACTTGGCCTACAGCGGGCTGGGCATCTTGCACCAGGCCTGGGCGGCGCGCCAAGGCGGCGGAGGCATTGCGCAAAGTCGTTGGGTCGCTTGGCGCGAGGGCTTTGCCTTGGTGGGGGTGTTGCTGGCGTCTGCTCTGCCTGCGCTGTGGGGCTGGGGGGCCACGACGGCCTTGCTGGTGCTCATGCTGGGGCTGGGTTTGTTGTCTTGGCGGCGGGTGGCGCGCAGCGCCTCGGCATCCAAGCTGGAGGCGGTTCCCGGTCATGCCGTGGGCAGCCTTTGGCAGCCGTGGCAGCATGCGGGCTTTCGTCGCTTGTTGATGGTCTTTATGCTCAACGGACTGGCCAGCGCCGTGCCTGCTACGCTGGTGCTGTTTTTTGTGCAAGACCTGCTGCAAGCGCCCAAGGCCATGGAGCCGTTGTTTCTGGGTTTGTATTTCGCCGCCGGGGCGCTGTCGTTTCCGCTCTGGCTCAAGGTGATCGACCGCATCGGTTTGCTGCGCACTTGGGCCACAGGCATGGCTTTGTCGGTGCTGGCTTTTGTGAGTGTGGTCACGTTGGGCGCGGGCGATACGACGGGCTTTTTGATCGTGTGTGCCCTGTCGGGTATGGCGCTGGGCGCGGACCTCACGGTGCCTGGCGCCCTGCTCAACCAGCTGATTGACCGCTGTGGCGAGCGGGGCCGCACAGAAGGCGCGTTCATGGGCTGGTGGAATCTGGCCACCAAACTCAATCTGGCTTTGGCCGCCGTGCTGTCTTTGCCATTGCTCGGCCTGTGGGGTTATGCCCCAGGCCAGCAAGGTGACGATGCCGTGCTGGCGCTGGGCTTGGCTTACGGCCTGCTGCCTTGTGTGCTCAAGCTCTTGGCCGGACTGGCTTTGTATGCGGGCCTGATGCGTCGCCCCGATTTGATCGCGGGACCTGAATTGGCGCACCCTTTGGCCCATCCTTCGGCTCACCCTTCGGCATGAGCCGCTTTGAACAGACAACACGGGAGCCTTCCATGCAACAACCTCACCCCGCCATGATCCAACGCCGCACCGCCCTGAGCCGCTTGGGCGCTTTGTCCGTGGTCGCGGCCACGCCCTTTGTGGCCAGCTGCGCCGGGCCTCAGGTGCAAAACTATGCACAAGAAAAACCGCTGCTGGATTTGCGCACCTACTTCACCGGCACCATCGACGCCTGGGGCGTGTTCACCGACCGCAGCGGCCAGGTGGTCAAACGTTTCACCGTGGTGATGGACTGCAGCTGGAACGGCGACGAAGGCGTGTTGGACGAGGCCTTTGTTTACTCGGACGGCACGAAGCAGCGCCGCGTCTGGAAGCTCAAAGCCGGACCCAACGGCACTTACACAGGCCGCGCCGACGATGTGGTGGGCGAGGCCTCGGGCCAAGTCAGTGGCAACGCCTTTCGCTGGGGCTATACCTTGGCTTTGCCGGTCGATGGCCGGGTTTGGAACGTCGATTTTGACGACTGGATGTACCTGATGGACGACCGCGTCATGCTCAACAAAGCCACCATGAGCAAATGGGGCGTGAAGCTGGGCGAAGTCACCTTGTCCTTCACACGCCGCACGCCTTTGGCGGCCAAGCCGGGTTGATGCGCATGAATCCTCACTCCTCTGGCGCGGCTGCACTGGCCACCGAATCGGCCGACATGGCCATGCCCAAAGTTGGCCCACAAACGGCGGCAACCGCCCCGCAGGTGCCAGCCAGAAGCTGGCTGCAATTGAACACGCCAATGACCGACTGGCAAGGCCGTCGGGTTTGGCTGGTGGGTGCTTCCACCGGCATTGGCCTGGCCTGTGCACAAGCGCTGCGCTCAGCTGGGGCGCAGGTGGTGGTGTCGGCCCGCAACCCTCAAGGCGTGTTGGACTGGGCCGAGAAGGATTCGGGCGTGCAGTGGCGTGCACTGGATGTGAGCGATGCTTCCCAAGTGCAGGCCATGACCCGCGATCTGTTGGCCGAAGGCCCACTCGACATGGTCGTGTATGCGGCAGGCTACTACCGTGCCCAACGCGCCACGGCCATGGACATGGACGACTTGCTGCAGCATGACAAGGTCAATTACCAAGGTGCTTTGCAGGTGATTCACGCGGTGCTGCCCGGCATGCTGGCGCGAGGCAGTGGTCACATCAGCCTGCTCAGCAGCGTGGCCGGTTGGCGTGGCCTGCCCAATGGTCTGGCTTACGGCCCAACCAAGGCTGCCCTGACCCACTTGGCCGAGACGCTGTACATCGACCTGCAAGACCAAGGCATTGGCGTGAGTGTGGTCAACCCCGGTTTTGTGGCCACCCCGCTCACGGCGCAAAACGAGTTCACCATGCCCGCCCTGATCAGCCCCGAAGAGGCCGCCCGCCAAATGCTCAAAGGCTGGGCAGCAGGTCAGTTCGACATCCATTTCCCCAAGCGCTTCACGCTTTGGCTCAAACTGCTGCGCTTGCTGCCTTATCGCCTGTACTTCCCGCTGGTGCGCAAGTTCACGGGGCTCTAAGTCTGAATTGAAAGCCGAACATGGACAAGCGACAAGCCACACAAAAACTGGCCACGTTTTTTGAAACCCTGTCACCGCAAAGCGTGACCCAGCTGCACACGGTCTACGACGCACAAGCCCGCTTCAAGGACCCTTTCAACGAGGTGCAGGGCTTGCCCGAAATCGAGAAGATTTTCCGCCACATGTACGTGGCGCTGGAGCAACCGCACTTTGTGGTGACCGGTCAGGTGGTGGACGGCGCACAGGCCTTCCTGACTTGGGAGTTTCGCTTCCGCTTCAAGCGCTTTGACACCACCACGCTGCAAGCCGTTCGTGGTGCCAGCCATGTGGTGTTCAACGAGCAGGGCTTGGTGACAATGCACCGCGATTACTGGGATGCGGCCGAAGAGCTGTACGAAAAACTGCCCGTCGTGGGCGGCGTGATGCGCTGGCTCAAAAAACGCGCCAACACCTGAAGTCAAACGACGTGCCGGACATTGCGCCCGCCAAGGGTTTAGTTCGGCAGACTCTCCGCAAAGCTGGTCCGCTGCGCCAATTTGTCGTGCAGTTTGTGCAAGTTGGGGTAAGGCGTGCGCCAGTCGATTTGCGGGAAGCGGAAATCCAGATAGCCTAAGGCGCAGCCTACGGCGATATCGGACAGGCTCAGGTGGATGCCGGAACAAAATGCTTTATCGCCCAAACCGGTGCTCATGGCCCGCAGTGCGTGCTGGATCTTGTCGAGTTGGCGATCAATCCAGGCCTGACTGCGCTGGCTGTCTTCGCGTTCGGTCCAGACGGCCTCCATGCGAGCGAGCAGGGCCGCATCGAGCAGGCCGTCGGCCAAGGCTTCCCAGGTTTTGACTTCAGCACGTTCGCGCCCTGCCGATGGAATCAGCTTGCCCACAGGCGACAAGGTGTCCAGGTACTCCACGATCACGCGCGAGTCAAAAACTGCTTCACCGCCCTCCATCACCAAACAGGGCACCTTGCCCAAGGGGTTTGACACATGAATCTGGGTCTGGGCAGACCACACGTCTTCAGTGACGAATTGGTAGTCCAGCTTTTTCTCGGCCATGACAACACGCACCTTGCGAACATAGGGACTGGTGACCGAGCCGATGAGTTTCATAAATCAGAAGAAGTAACAAATAAATGGATAACGGATTCTAGGTGAAGCATAAGCATGTTTTTGGTGTCTTGCGCAATGTGTTGCAGGCATGGGGTCATGTCTGGGTGCAGACAAACCGCGCCATCGTGCTGCCGAAATGCGGCACTTACAATCCACGCATGAATTTCACCCCCATTTCCGCCTTGTCGCCGCTGGATGGCCGTTATGCCAGCAAACTCAATGCCTTGCGCCCGCTCATGAGCGAGCAGGGCTATATGCACCGCCGCGTTCAGGTCGAAATTGCCTGGTTCATCGCTTTGTCCGATGCCAGTTTCGCCGAGTTCAAGCCCCTGTCGCCCGGGGCGCGCTCTTATCTGACCGGCTTGGTCAAAAACTTCAGCGAAGCCGATGCCGTGGCCATCAAGGACTTTGAAAAGACCACCAACCACGATGTCAAAGCGGTGGAGTACTGGATCAAGTCCAAGTTCAAGGACCGCCCTGAGCTGGAAAAAGCGGCCGAGTTTGTGCACTTTGCCTGCACGAGCGAGGACATCAACAACACCAGCCATGCCTTGCAGCTCAAGGGGGCACGCGCCCAGGTGCTCTTGCCGGGTCTGGATGGCTTGATCGCCAAACTGCGCGAGATGGCGCACACCTTTGCCGAAGTGCCCATGCTCAGCCGCACCCATGGCCAGACCGCCAGCCCCACCACCGTGGGCAAGGAAATGGCCAACGTGGTCATGCGCCTGAAGGGGTGCCGCGACAAAATCGCGGCCGTTGAGCTCATGGGCAAGATGAACGGTGCAGTGGGCAACTACAACGCCCACCTGTCAGCTTGGCCCGACTTTGACTGGGAAGCCTTTGCACGGAAAGTGGTCGAGACGCCTGAGCTGGGTGAAACGCAGGCCAGCCAATGGGGCCTGGGCCTGAAGTTCCAGCCTTACAGCATCCAGATTGAGCCGCACGACTACATGGCCGAGCTCTTTGACGCCGTGGCCCGCAGCAACACCATCTTGATCGACCTGTCACGTGACATCTGGGGCTATGTGAGCTTGGGCTACTTCAAGCAACGCCTCAAAGCCGGCGAGATTGGCTCTTCCACCATGCCGCACAAGGTCAACCCCATCGACTTTGAAAACGCCGAAGGTAACCTGGGCTTGGCCAATGCCGTGCTCAAGCACCTGAGCGAAAAGCTGCCGATCAGCCGCTGGCAGCGTGACCTGACCGATTCCACCGTGTTGCGCAACATGGGTGTGGGCTTGGGCTACACCGCGCTGGCCCATGCTTCGCTCATGACCGGACTGAACAAACTGGAGCTCAACGAAGAAGCGCTGGCCGCCGATTTGGACGCCGCTTGGGAAGTGTTGGCCGAACCGATCCAGACGGTGATGCGCCGCTATGGCGTGCAGGGTGCGTATGAAAAGCTCAAGGAAGTCACCCGAGGCAAGACCGTGACGGCTGCTGATCTGCACGGCCTGATTGCCGCGCTGGAGATTCCTCAAGCCGACAAGGAGAGGCTGCTGGCCATGACGCCGGGCAGCTACATCGGCAAGGCCGCCGAGCTGGCCCGCCGGGTCTGATGGGTGGATATGGCCCTCAAATCCACCATCTACAAAGCCAACCTGTCGATTGCTGACATCGATCACAGCTACTACGAAGACCACCAGCTCACACTGGCGCGTCACCCCAGCGAGACCGACGAGCGCATGATGATCCGTCTGCTCGGTTTGGCCATCAATGCCTACAAGCTGCAAGCCGTGTGCAAAGGCGACGGCAAGTTGGCTTTTGGCGCAGGCCTGTCGGACCCGGACGATCCGGACGTGAGCCTGCGTGACTTCACCGGTCAGACCCGCATGTGGATCGAAGTCGGTCAGCCCGAAGACAAGCCCATCATGAAAGCTTGTCAAAAGGCCGATGAGGTGTTGTTGTATTGCTTCAACCACGCAGCCGAAGTCTGGTGGAAAGGCATTGAGACCAAACTGACGCGACTGGACAAGCTGCAGGTCTGGCGCGTGCCCACCGAAGGCTCACAAGAGTTGGCCAAACTGGCTGAACGCAGCATGCAGCTGCAAGCCACGGTGCAAGAAGGCGAGGTCACCTTCAGCAGCGACAAGGGCAGCGTCCACATTGAGCTGGTGCGCTGGAAATAAGGGGCCGCTTTGGCGGGTGGACAGCGGTCACACCGCCGCCCAGCCCTGCTGAGCCTCTCTGGCTGAGGATTTTTACAGGCCCAGCATCAAAGAGATGTTCTGCACCGCCGCACCACTGGCACCTTTGCCCAGGTTGTCCAGGCGGGCGATCACGACGGCATGGCGGGCCTCTTCGTTGGCAAATACCCGGATTTCCAGCTGGTTGGTGTTGTTCAGGGCGGTGGCGTCCAGCTTGGCATCGGCCGTGGCGGGCAACACGCTCACCCAGCCGCCAGCGGCTTGGCTGGCTGCGTAGTGCGCTTGTAAAGCCGCGTTCAGATCTGCACCCGAGGGCTTGCCCGGCAGGCTGTCCAAGTGCAGTGGCAGTTGCACCAGCATGCCTTGCCGGAAATTGCCCACGGCTGGCACAAACAACGGGCGGCAAGTCAAGCCGGTGTAACGCATGATTTCAGGGATGTGCTTGTGCTTCAGGCCCAAGGCATAGGCTTCAAAGAGAGGTGCCCGGCCGTCATCAAAATCTTCGATCATGGTGCGGCCGCCACCGGAGTAACCACTCACTGATGGCAAACACACCGGAAAATCACGTGGCAGCAGACCGGCATCGATCAAGGGCCGCAAGATGGCAATCGCTCCGGTCGCGTAGCAACCCGGGTTGGCCACACGCTGGGCTTGGCGCACGGCCACCAGCTGGCCTGCGGCCAGCTCGGGAAAACCAAAGACCCAATCGGGATGGCAGCGGTGCGCGGTGGAGGCATCCACAATGTGCGGTTTTTGACCTGGCAGGCCATCGATCATGGCCACAGACTCGATGGCGGCATCGTCGTGCAGGCACAACACCACCAAATCGGCGCCCGCCATCAGCTCGCGCTTGGCTTCGGGGTCCTTGCGGCGGGCCGGGTCGATGCTGAGCACCTCGACCTGCGGCATCAGTGCCAGGCGCTCACGGATTTGCAAACCTGTGGTGCCGGCTTCCCCGTCGATAAAAATTTTGGCCATGGGTATTACTTTCTCAAAATTTCGCGTCCCCAGCGTCAAGCCAATGTAAGACGCAGAGCTCAGGATTGGTGCGTTGCAGCATGATACAGTCGCACGCTGCAGTGTCCAGAGCCTGCTGACGGGTGAATCACCGCGGCAGACCGGTCAAATCAACCACCCTCTGAGAGAAGACCTCATGAAGATCCACGAGTACCAAGGCAAGGAAATCTTGCGTCAATTCGGTGTGCCAGTACCCCGCGGCATTCCAGCATTCACTGTTCAAGAGGCGGTTGAAGCCGCTCAAAAACTGGGCGGCCCGGTTTGGGTGGTCAAGGCCCAGATCCACGCAGGTGGCCGCGGCAAGGGCGGCGGCGTCAAAGTGGCCAAGACCATTGACGACGTCAAGCGCATCGCCGGTGAGATCCTGGGCATGCAGCTCAAGACCCACCAAACTGGCCCAGAAGGCCAAAAAGTCCGACGCCTGTACATCGAAGACGGCGCTGACATCAACAAAGAGTATTACGTGTCCGTGGTCACCGACCGTGCGACCCAAAAAATCGCTTTCATCGCGTCCAGCGAAGGCGGCATGGACATCGAGGAAGTGGCTCACTCCACCCCCGAGAAGATCATCACCGAGTTCATCGACCCGCTGACCGGTCTGGGCGACGAACAAGCCAAGAAGATCTCGGACGCCATTGGCATGCCCGCTGACTCCACCGCACAAGCTGTGGACATCTTCAAGAAGCTGTACCAGTGCTACATGGAAACCGACGCTTCGTTGGTGGAAATCAACCCGCTGAACCGCGACAGCAAAGGCAACGTGATGGCTTTGGACGCGAAGTTCAACTTCGACGCCAACGCCCTTTTCCGTCACCCCGAAATCGTGGCTTACCGCGACCTGGACGAAGAAGATCCTGCCGAAGTTGAAGCTTCCAAGTTCGACCTGGCCTACATCAGCTTGGACGGCAACATCGGTTGCTTGGTCAACGGCGCTGGCTTGGCCATGGCCACCATGGACACCATCAAGCTGTTCGGCGGCGAGCCAGCCAACTTCTTGGACGTGGGCGGCGGCGCCACAGCCGAGAAAGTCACCGAAGCCTTCAAGATCATGCTGGCCAACAAGAATGTCAAAGGCATTTTGGTCAACATCTTCGGCGGCATCATGAAGTGCGACACCATCGCCACCGGCGTGATCACCGCCTGCAAGGCTGTGAACCTGTCCGTGCCTCTGGTTGTGCGCATGAAGGGCACCAACGATGAGCTGGGCAAGAAGATGCTGGCCGAATCCGGTCTGCCGATCATCTCTGCCGACACCATGGCCGAAGCCGCGACAGCCATCGTCGCAGCCGTTAAGTAATGACTTTGCAGGATGGCGCTGCAGGCGCTGTCCGCAACTGATTAGGAACAAACATGTCCATCTACATCAACAAAGACACCAAAGTCATCACCCAAGGCATCACCGGCAAAACCGGTCAGTTCCACACTGAGAAGTGCCAGGAATACGCGAACGGCAAAAACTGCTTCGTCGCGGGTGTGAACCCCAAGAAGGCTGGCGAGTCCATCTTCAACATCCCAATTTACGCATCCGTCAAGGAAGCCGCCACACAAACTGGCGCGACCGTGTCCGTGATTTATGTGCCACCAGCAGGTGCTGCCGCTGCGATCTGGGAAGCTGTTGAAGCCGACCTGGACCTGGCGATCTGTATCACCGAAGGCATTCCAGTGCGTGACATGCTCGAAGTGCGCAACAAGATGAAGGCCAAGGAAGCCGCTGGCGGCAAGCGCACGCTGCTGCTGGGCCCCAACTGCCCAGGTCTGATCACTCCCGATGAAATCAAGATCGGCATCATGCCCGGTCACATTCACCGCAAAGGCCGCATTGGCGTGGTGTCCCGTTCGGGCACTTTGACCTATGAAGCCGTGGCGATGTTGACCGAAGTGGGTCTGGGCCAGTCCAGCGCCGTCGGTATCGGTGGTGACCCGATCAACGGTTTGAAGCACATCGATGTGATGAAGGCTTTCAACGACGATCCAGACACCGACGCCGTGATCATGATCGGTGAAATCGGCGGTCCCGACGAAGCCGAAGCCGCTCAGTGGTGCAAGGCCAACATGAAAAAGCCTGTGGTGGGCTTCATCGCCGGTGTGACTGCCCCTCCCGGCAAGCGCATGGGCCACGCCGGTGCCTTGATCTCTGGCGGTGCCGACACGGCCGATGCCAAGCTGGCCATCATGGAAGAGTGCGGCTTCATCGTCACACGCAACCCGTCTGAACTGGGCAAATTGCTCAAGGCTCAGCTGAAGTAAACAGCGTCATTCGCGATAGTGACAAGACCCAGCCCAGATCAGGGCTGTGGTTTGCCACAATACAAAAGCCGGATTTCCCGAGGGAAAATCCGGCTTTGTTTTTGCAAATTGATCAAAAAGGCCCGCCTTGGCGGGTGAAAGGCATCCCTGTGGAAGAATTTCTGACCGCTCATTTCTGGTTCGCCGTCGGCCAGATCATCATGATCGACATTTTGCTGGGCGGTGACAACGCCGTGGTGATTGCGCTGGCCTGCCGCCAGTTGCCCGACCACCAGCGCACCAAAGGCATCATGTGGGGTACAGCCGGTGCCATCGTGTTGCGTGTCATCCTGATCTTTTTCGCACTCACCCTGCTGGCGATTCCTTTCCTCAAGTTCGTGGGCGCCCTCTTGCTCATCTGGATCGGCGTGAAACTGCTCACCCCCGATGAAGACGACGACCACAGCAACATCCAAGGCAGCGACAAGCTCTGGGGCGCGGTCAAAACCGTCATCATTGCCGACTTGGTGATGAGCGTGGACAACGTGATCGCCATCGCCGGTGCGGCCCAGACTTCTGGTAACGCTGACCATCAAATGCCTTTGGTCATCTTTGGCCTGTTGGTCAGCATTCCGATCATTGTCTGGGGCAGCCAGCTGGTCCTCAAATTGATGGACCGCTTTCCGATCATCATCACCGCAGGCGGCATGCTGCTGGGCTGGATCGCGGGCACCATGATGCAAACAGACCCCGGCCTGGTGGCCTATTTGCCGCAAGACAAGGTGTGGGGCTATGGCATGGGCTTGGCCGGTGCCTTGCTGGTGTTGGCTTTGGGCAAATTCATCATGGCGCGACGCGCGGGAACTGAAAACGCCGCCTGATTCTGACCCCTTACAGCAGCCGCAAGTTGTCGCCTGACATCTTGCGGCTGTTTGTATTTTGAGGGTCAAAAAATTGAGCTCCATCACTGGAGTTCACCAGGGGGATGAATTACCATCAACACCCATTTACAGGGGGGAAACATGCCATGCAAAAAAGGCAACAAGGTCTGACATTGATCGAGTTAATGATCGTCATTGCGATCATTGGTATCTTGGGCGCTCTGGCCTTGCCGGCCTATCAGGACTACAGCATCCGTGCCCGAGTGTCCGAAATGCTCTTGGCGGCAGGCGGTTGCAAAACAGCGGTGAACGAAGCCATCAGCTCTGCCTCACAACCCGATGTCTCCAGCGCATTGCCCAAGGCCTGTGAAAATCAGAGCAGCAAATACGTCAGCAGCATCAGCGCTGATGCAAATGGCGTGATCACCGTGGTGGGCAACCACGAAGCCTTGCGTGGCAGCACCAGCGCAACGGCCAACAGCATCAGCTTGACGCCTGTTCAAACGGGCAGCACCGCCGTCAACGGCAGCACCGACGGCGGCAAGACCATCGCCAGCTGGCGATGCGGACCGGCGGCCACCCATGGTTTGCCACTTAAATACTTGCCCGCTTCGTGCAAGGCATCTTGATTTTGGTGATTTCACGTGAATGCCTGGCGCGAGCCGGGCGTTTGTTGGTGGACTGAGTTCACATGCCGGAGTTCCGCTCACCAGCGCAGGGCACTGGCCGCCTCCAGCATGCCTTGCTGGTGTTGTTGCTGGCCTGGCCCTGGGTGCAGCCTTTTTCCAGCACCCCTTTGCCCAATGTGTGGCCGTGGTTGACCAGCTGGACTTGCCTGGCATTGGCTTTGTTGATGTGGCAACGCCTGAGTTTGACCATCCTTGTTCAAGGCTGGGCTTGGGCAGCTTTGCTCAGCAGCGCCATGGGTCTGGTGCAGTTTTTGGGTCAGGCTGAGCTTTTGGCACCGGCTTTGCATGTGCCCGCCTATCTGGGCGACGCCATGGGCAATTTGCGCCAGCGCAACCAGTTGGCGAGTTTGCTCGCACTGGGCATCTTGGCGGTCTTGATCTGGCGTGCCCTGGCGCTGTCCATGATCCACACCCTCTGGATGCTGGCCCTGTTGGCCATGGGCATGGCCGCAACAGCCTCGCGCACAGGGTTGCTTCAACTGCTGTTCATCGCTGTGTGGATGCTGCTGCACCGCGCAGCCCCCAAAGGACGCGAGGCTTTGGTGCTCACCGGGCTGGTGTTGGGCGTGTATGCCCTGGCGTCTTGGCTTTTGCCGGAGCTGCTGCTGCACCTGAGTGGCCAGGCCACGGACAGCGCCATGGTGCGCATGGGATCCTTGGGTGGCTGCGGCAGTCGCCAGGCGCTTTGGGCCAATGTGCTGCACTTGGTGGCACAGCATCCGCTTGGCGGCTGGGGCTGGGACCAGTTGCGTTACGCGCACTACATCACCGAGTTCCCCTCGTTGCGTTTTTGTGACATGTTGGGCAATGCCCACAACCTGCCCTTGCACATCGCATTTGTGTGGGGTGTGCCCGTGGCCGTGTTGGCGAGCTTGGGTGTGTTGGTGTGGGTGGTTCGCGCCAGGCCATGGCGTCACCAAGGAGCCGGACTACAGCTGGCTTGGGGGGGGCTTGGTGTTCTGGCTTTGCACAGTTTGCTCGAATACCCGCTGTGGTACGGCCCCTTCCAGGTGGCCCTGTTGCTGTGCCTGTGGCTCATGCGGGGCTGGGTCTGGCAAGTCTTGCAAGTGCGGGCCCGCGCGACGGGGCTGGCCGTGGTTTTGTTGGGCATTTTGGGCTTTGTGGCTTATGACCATGAGCAAGTGCGACAAATCTATATGCCAGCAGCGCAGCGCCTCAAGCTTTGGAGCGACCCCGCGCTGCAACTGGCGCAACGCACCTGGCTGTTCCGTGGCACGGCCGTGTTCGCGCTGGTCACCACCACGCCGGTCCACGAAGGCAATGCCCGCGCCATGCTGGAGGCCAGTTTGGTGGCCATGCGCACCTCCCCCGAGCCGCGTGTGATCGAAAAGCTCCTGGACAGTGCAAAGCTGCTGGGTGAAGACGCGCTGTATGAGGCGCATAAAAAACATTTCCAGCGGGTCTACCCACAGGCCTATCTGGCGTGGGCTTACCATCGTCAACCTTGAAAAAAATCAACGGGATATGGCGAAATTTTGCGAAATTACCCAATTGGGTAATTATATAAATCGACATATTTGATAAATTAGTTGCCAAATTCGGTATTGATATTTTTATGAAAAAACGACTTGGGCACATTTTTTTGGTGGACGACAACCATGACATTCGGTTTTATCTGAGTGACATGTTGACCCTGCTTGGCTATACGGTGGATACCTTTGACAATGCCACCGCATTTCTTGAGAGGTCACTGGACATATCGCCTGCTGTGGTCTTGTTGGACATGCGCATGCCCGGTCTAAACGGACTGGAGTTGCAATCGCAGATGGAAACTTTGGGGCGCAAAACCCCCATTATTTTCATCAGTGGTGAAAGTGACAAAGACGAAATCATTGAGGCCTTCCGATTGGGTGCAGTCGACTTCTTGCTCAAACCCTTCAATCGGGAAAAGCTGTGCCAAGTCGTAGACAAAGCCCTTGAAATGGACAGACAGCGCAACCAGGAGTTCATCAACACCGACGCGCTGAGGCGTTCCTTTGACACACTGTCAGCCCGCGAGCAGGAAATCTTCATGCTGATCGTGCAGGGTTTGACCAACAAAGGGATCGCCGAAGTCACAGGCATCCAGCCGGGCACGGCCAAGAAACACCGCGCCACCATCTACCAAAAGTTCGAAGTCAACACCAGTGCTGAACTGATTGGCCAATGCAAGGGCGTCGACTTGAGCAAACTCACCTAAAGTGAAGCCGTGAGGCAGCCGTGAGGCAGCCGTGATCGGCCCCGGCTAAAATCGAGTGCTTCCCAAGGAGCGTTGCAGCCCGCCGCCGTCAAGGCGCAGCAGGTCAGGCTTGGGACCGTTCAATGTCTGAATGATTTTGCACAACGACGCTCACCTGAATGCCCCAAGGTGAGCCTGTGTCTGTTGTCGCGTCTGAAATCCTGTCTGTTCCCCCCATGAAGTTGTCCGGTCTGGAGCCTGTCTCCATCGGCACCGGGTCATTGTTTGTCAACGTGGGTGAACGCACCAACGTGACCGGCTCCAAGGCTTTTGCCCGCATGATTTTGAATGGCGAGTACGAGCAGGCTTTGGCCGTGGCGCGTCAGCAGGTCGAAAACGGTGCGCAGGTCATCGACGTGAACATGGACGAAGCCATGCTCGACAGCCAGGCGGCCATGGTGCGGTTCTTGAACCTGATGGCCGGTGAGCCCGACATCGCCCGCGTGCCGGTGATGGTGGATTCGAGCAAGTGGTCGGTGATCGAAGCCGGTTTGCGCTGCATCCAGGGCAAGGGCATCGTGAACTCGATCAGCATGAAAGAGGGCTTGGAAGAGTTCAAGCGCCAGGCCAAGCTGGTCAAGCGCTACGGCGCGGCAGCTGTGGTGATGGCATTTGACGAAAAAGGCCAGGCTGACACTTACGAGCGCAAGATCGAGATTTGCGAACGCGCTTACCGCGTGCTGGTCGATGAAGTCGGCTTCCCGCCCGAAGACATCATTTTTGACCCGAACATCTTTGCAATCGCCACCGGCATCGAAGAGCACAACAACTACGCGGTGGACTTCATCGAAGCCACGCGCTGGATCAAGCAGAACCTGCCGGGCGCCAAGGTGTCGGGTGGTGTGTCCAACGTCAGTTTTTCATTCCGCGGCAACGACCCGGTGCGCGAAGCGATTCATACCGTTTTTCTGTACCACGCGATCCAAGCCGGCATGGACATGGGCATCGTGAACGCGGGCATGGTCGGCGTGTACGACGACCTGGAGCCCACGCTGCGCGAGCGTGTGGAAGACGTGGTGCTGAATCGTCGCCCCGATGCGGGCGAGCGTTTGATCGAAGTGGCCGACAGCGCCAAAGGCGCGGCCAAAGACGAGAGCACGAAGTTGGCTTGGCGCGGCACGCCCGATGCGCCCGTGAGCGTGGCGCAGCGCTTGAGCCACTCGCTGGTGCACGGCATCACCGACTTTATCAGCGACGACACCGAAGAGGCTTACCGCGAGATTCTGGCCAAGGGCGGTCGCCCCTTGCATGTGATCGAAGGCCCGCTGATGGACGGCATGAACGTGGTCGGTGACCTGTTTGGCCAGGGCAAGATGTTCTTGCCGCAAGTGGTCAAAAGCGCCCGTGTGATGAAGCAGGCCGTGGCGCATTTGCTGCCCTACATCGAAGCCGAAAAATTGGCGCAAGAAGCCGCAGGCGAAGATGTGAAAGCCAAAGGCAAGATCGTGATCGCCACGGTCAAGGGCGATGTGCACGACATCGGCAAAAACATCGTCACCGTGGTCTTGCAGTGCAACAACTTCGAAGTGGTCAATATGGGCGTGATGGTGCCCTGCCACGAAATTTTGGCCAAAGCCAAAGAAGAAAACGCCGACATCATTGGCCTGTCGGGTCTCATCACGCCGAGCTTGGAAGAGATGCAGTACGTGGCGGCCGAGATGGAAAAAGACCCGTACTTCCGCGACCGCCAAATGCCGCTGCTGATTGGTGGCGCCACCTGCAGCCGCGTGCACACCGCCGTGAAGATCGCGCCCAATTATTCAGGCCCCGTGGTCTATGTGCCCGATGCGTCGCGCAGTGTGGGCGTCGCGCAAGGCTTGTTGTCTGAGCAAGCGGCCAAGTTCATCGCTGACCTGAACACCGACTACGACAAGGTGCGCGAGCAGCACGCGGGCAAAAAGCAAACGCCGATTTGGACGCTGGCGCAGGCCCGCGCCAACAAGACGCCGATCGACTGGTCGCAAGGCGTGCCCGCCGCGCCCAAGTTCATTGGCCGGCGCGTGTTCAAAAACTACGATTTGGGCGAGATCGCCCAATACATCGACTGGGGTCCGTTCTTTCAAACTTGGGACTTGGCCGGCCCATTCCCGGCCATCTTGGATGATGAGATCGTGGGCGAGCAAGCCCGCAAGGTGTATGCCGATGGCCAGGCCATGCTGCAAAAAATCATCGACGGCCGCTGGGTCACGGCCAACGCCGTGCTGGGCCTTTACCCCGCCAACAGCGTGAACGATGACGACATCGCGATGTACACCGACGAGTCCCGCAATCAAGTCGCCATGACTTGGCGCGGCCTGCGGCAACAGACCGAGAAACACCTGATCGATGGCGTGATGCGCCCCAGCCGTTGCCTGGCCGACTTCGTCGCGCCGCAAGGTACAGCCCCTGACCACGTTGGCGTCTTCGCCGTCACGGCAGGCATTGGGGCCGACAAACGCGCCGCCGCCTTTGAAGCCGCGCACGACGATTACAGCGCCATCATGCTCAAGTCATTGGCCGACCGCTTGGCCGAAGCATTGGCCGAGTGTCTGCACAAAAAAGTGCGCACCGACCTGTGGGGTTACGCCGCCGCTGAGGCGCTGAGCAACGAAGAACTCATTGCAGAAAAATACCAAGGCATCCGCCCCGCGCCCGGCTACCCTGCCTGCCCCGACCACAGCGCCAAAAAGGCGATGTTCGACTTGCTGCAATGTGAGGACATCGGCATGGGCCTGACCGAGAGCCTGGCCATGACGCCCGCGGCCAGCGTGAGTGGTTTTTACATGGCCCACCCCGAGGCGCAGTACTTCAGCGTGGGCAAAGTCGGCGACGACCAGGTGAATGATCTGGCCCAGCGCAGTGGCGTGGAGGCCAAAGCCCTGCAGCGCTTGCTCGCGCCCAACCTCTGAAGTGGCGGTCGGGCGCTCAGACACAGGCGGTTTGACGGGGAATTGAGCGGGTTGTTGATCGGGGTGTGCATTTGGCCGCGATCACATGGGGTAAGCTTTTCGTTTGTCACACCGCTTGGGAGAAAAGACCTATGAACCGTATTGCTACGCGAGCCAGCGCCTGGATGGCCACAGCGGCCTTGGTGCTCAGCCTGACCGGCTGCGGCTACAACGACTTCCAGCGCCTGGAAGAGCAGACCACGTCTGCGTGGTCCGAGGTGCTCAACCAGTACCAGCGCCGTGCCGATCTGGTGCCCAACATCGTGGCCACCGTGAAGGGCGAGGCCAATTTCGAGCAGGAAACCCTGACCCAAGTGATTGAAGCGCGGGCCAAGGCCACGAGTTTCCAGATCACGCCCGAGGTGCTGACCAACCCGCAGGCTTTGCAGCAATTTCAGGCCATGCAGGGGCAACTCTCCAGTGCCCTGTCGCGCTTGATGGTGGTGTCCGAGCAATACCCCAACCTCAAGGCCAACCAGGGTTTTGCCGATTTGCGCGTGCAGCTCGAAGGCACCGAAAACCGCATCACCGTGGCGCGCAACCGCTACATCGCTGCCGTGCAGGAATACAACGTTCTCGCGCGCAGTTTTCCGAGCAACCTGACGGCCAAGGTGTTCGGCTACGCGCCCAAGGCCAATTTCACGGTGGCCAACGAAGCCGCCATCAGTGCGCCGCCCAAGGTGGATTTCGGTAAGTGATTCACTTCCACATGCCCCAACCTGGGCCAATGGGCGGGTTCAGCGCTCAGCGCTTGGGCAAGGGCTTGACCCGGCTGCTGTTGGCGGTTTTGGCCTGGGTCACATTGAGCCTGTCGCCCGCGTGGGCCCAAGCACTCGTGCCCGTGCCGCCCCTCACCGCTCGGGTGATGGACCAGACCGGCACCTTGGCCGCTGGTGATGTGGCGGCTCTCGAGCAGCAACTCAAGCGCTTTGAGCAGCAGCGCGGCACCCAGATCGTGGTGCTGGTGTTGCCCAGCACCGCGCCCGAGGACATCGCCGACTTCACCCAGCGTCTGGGCGACGCTTGGAAGATCGGTCGGCGCGAAGTGGGCGATGGCCTGCTGTTGGTGGTGGCTCTGAACGATCGCCGTTTGCGCATAGCGCCCGCCAAGTCGCTGGAAGGCGCAGTGCCCGACTTGGCGGCCCAACGCATCATCGACCAAGTCATCACGCCCGCATTTCGCCAGGGCGATGTGGCCGGCGGGCTGCGTGCTGGACTCAGCCACCTGCAAGCCCGCATTGAGGGCGAGGCCTTGCCGCTGCCCAAAGCCGGCGCACAAGCTGGCCAGCCCACTGGAGCGGCCGAGGTCGATGGGCTGAACTTGGCGGTTTTGTTGATGGTGGTTTTGCCCTCTGTAGCGGGCGTGTTGCGCCGGGTGTTGGGGCAGCGCTGGGGCGCATTGGGGACCGGGGGCGTGGTCGGTGTGGTGGTTTGGAGCATGACCGGTCTGCTTTGGCTGGCGGGCATCGCCGCCATGTTGGGCCTGATGTCGGCACTGTTCATGCAGGCCCTGCCCAGTGCCGCAGTGCGGCGCAGTCAGGGCAGCCACCGTGGGCGTGGCGGTGACTTTAACGGCTGGGGTGGTGGCGGACGAGGTCGCTCCGGTGGCTGGGGTGGCTCCAGCGGCGGTGGGTTTTCGTCCGGTGGCGGTGGCAATTTTGGGGGCGGTGGTGCCTCCGGGAGATGGTGATATGCACGAGTCGCTCCTGACCCAGGTCGTGCGATGGTGGCGACACCGCTGGATGGACGAGCGTGCTGCCGAGCGGGCGGTGCCGCCGGCCTTGGCCGAGCAGCTGCAGGCCCGAGTGAGCGCCAGCGAAGCGCGACACAGCGGAGAGATCGTGCTGTGCGTCGAAGCCGCTTTGCCCAACAGCTACCTGTGGCGTGCGGGGCGCGAAACGCCTTTGCCGGTGGTGATACGTGAGCGCGCACTGTCGTGGTTCGGCAAGCAACGCGTGTGGGACACCGAGCACAACAATGGCGTGCTCATCTACTTGTTGCTGGCCGAGCGCCGGGTCGAAATCGTGGCCGACCGGGGCATCAGCCGCCATGTGCCCGATGCCCATTGGCAAGTCGTGGTTCAAAAATTAAGTGAGTACTTGCAAGCCGGGGACTTCGACAGCGGTTTAACTCAGGCGTTGCAGGAAGTCTCGGCATTGCTGGTTCAGAACTTCCCGCTGCAGTCGGGCGAAGCGAACCCGAACGAGCTGTGCAACCGCGTGGTTTGGGCCTGAGCCAGCGGTCTTGTCAAAACAAGCACAATCGGCATCGACACACCGCTGGGTGGCAAGACAATAGAACCAACATGCACAACTTCTGGACCGCTTTGCTCAATGACTTGTACCAAGGCATTGAGCTGGACGCCAAGCGTCAGCAGCAGCTCATCAGCTTGTTCAAGTTGCATTTTGACAACCCGCAAGACATGCGTGCCGACGTGCAGGGCAAGCCGGTTTATTTGGGTTTGGCCATGAACGAGCAAGGTTTGCTGAAGCTCAAACCGCAATACCTTTTGCTCAATTTGCCCTTGTCTCAAGAGGTTTGAACCTTGAGGGATCAGGCGATTCAACTGAGGAGTTATCGATGAGCCCATCAATTTTGCTCACACGCCGACACGCCATGGGCCTCTTTGCAGCAGTGCTGGCGGACCCCGTTCTGGCCAACACAGCTTGGGCAGATACCTTGAATGCAGCCCGTGGCCAGACGGTGTACTTCAACGCCTGGGCTGGCAGTGAGCGCATCAACGCCTACGTGCAATGGGCCGCGGCTGAGTTGCAGCGCAACTTTGGCGTCAAGCTGCAGCACGTCAAGATCAGCGACGCGGCCGATGTGGTCAAGCGCGTGCGCGCCGAGAAGCAAGCCGGGCGCAAAGACACCGAAGGCACAGTCGACCTCATCTGGGTCAACGGCGAAAACTTCGCGGCCATGAAGCGCGATGGATTATTGTCTGCGCCCTTCGCACAAGCTTTGCCCAATTTCCAGTGGGTAGATACCGTGGGCAAGCCCACCACGCTGGTGGATTTTTCGGTGCCCACCGATGGTCTCGAATCGCCCTGGGGCATGGCCCAGCTCACGTTTTTTGCCGATGCCCAGCGTCTGCCTAAACCGCCGCAAAACATGGCCGAGTTGCTGGCCTTGGCCCGCACCCAACCTGGGCGCATCACCTACCCCCGCCCGCCCAACTTTCATGGCACCACCTTCGTCAAGCAGGCCTTGATCGAGCACGCGCCGGACGTGAAAGCGCTGGCCCAGCCCGTGACGCCTGAGGCTTTGGCATCGCAGGCTGCGCCGCTGTGGCGGTTTTTGGATGCGCTGCACCCGCACCTGTGGCGCGGCGGCAAACAGTTCCCGCAAAACTCGGCCGCCGTGCGCCAGATGATGGCCGACGGTGAGTTGGTGATGGCGCTGACGTTCAACCCCAATGAAGCGGCCAACGAGATCGCTGCCAAACGCCTGCCCGCCACGGTGCAAAGCTGGCAGTTCGCCAAGGGCACGATTGGCAACACGCACTTTGTGGCCATTCCTTACAACGCACCCAGCAAAGCGGGTGCGCAGGTGGTCGCCAACTTCTTGTTGTCACCCGCTGCGCAAGCACGCAAGGCCGACATCGACGTCTGGGGCGACCCGACGGTGCTGGATGTGGCCCGCTTGCCTGCGGCTGAGCGTGCGCGTTTTCAATCGGCCTCACGTCCCGGGCAAGTGGCCGTGACCGCCCCTGTGCTGCCCGAGCCGCATGCGTCCTGGGTGGATGCACTCGAAAAAGAGTGGACCCGCCGTTACGGCGTGTGAGCTTCTTGCCCGTCTTTTTGCTGGCCTTGATCGCTGCCGTGCCCATGGGCTGGGCGCTGTGGGCGGCCGCTTCGCAAGCGCTGGATGTCAGCGCTTGGCAGGCCTTGTGGGCCGATCCGCAAACGCTGCGCGCTTGGGGCATGACGCTGTGGACCGGGCTGGCCTCCACGGTGCTGGTGTGGTGGACCGTGGCACGTTTGTTGGCCCATGGTTTCATTCGGCAGCAATTGGCCCGCTGGCTCACCCATGTGCCAGCCTTGCTGGCCACGCCGCACGCGGCCATGGCCATTGGCTTGGTGTTGTGGCTTTCGCCCAGCGGCTGGGCTCTGCGCTTGGTGTCGCCGGGCATCACCGGTTTTGATGCGCCGCCGCCTTGGTTGACCACACAAGACCCGTGGGGTCTGGGTTTGATTTTGGCCCTGTGGCTCAAGGAAGTGCCGTTTTTGCTCTGGGTGGCGGCCACGCAATTGCAACGCGAAGACCTGCGCCGAAGATGGCAGGCCGAATTTGCACTGGCCCAAACTTTGGGCCACACGCCCACACAAGCTTTTGCCCAAGTGGTCTGGCCACAGCTGGCACCGCGCTTACGCTGGCCGCTGCTGGCGGTGTTGGCCTATGGCCTCACGGTGGTGGACATGGCGCTCATCATTGGCCCTGCGACGCCACCTACTTTGGCGGTGCTGGCCTGGCAATGGTTGGGTGATGCCGATGCGGCCATGCAGGCGCAAGGGGCGGCAGCGGCAGGGTGTCTCACGGTCAGTGTGGCGATGTTGGCAGGGGTGACCGTCATGGTGCTGCGTGCTTGGGCGCGTCTGCGCAGAATCGTGAGCAGCCCCCTGTTGTTCCAGGGTCAGGCGCCCTGGATGGGCTGGGCCATCGGTGGGGCATATCTGGCCGTTTGGTGGGCCTTGGCGGTGGGCAGTGTGTCGGGCGTCTGGCCTTTTCCGCTGCTTTGGCCATCGCTGTGGACGGGTGATGCCTGGGCGCAAGTGATCGCCAGTGCCCCCACGGTGTGGACCACCTTGGGTTTGGCTGCGGCTTCGGCCAGTGTGTGCCTGGTTTGGTCGGTGGCCTGGCTGGAGCTGACACCGCGCCGCTGGCAACAGGCTTTGCGGCCCTGGTGGTTGCTGCCGCTGGTGTTGCCCTCGGTGCTGTGGGTGGTGGGCCTCTACAGCGTGGCGCTGCAGTGGCGACTGGAAGGTCAGTGGCTGGGCCTGCTTTTGGCGCATGCGGTCATGGTGCTGCCGTATGTGCTGTTGGCCTTGGAGCCCGCCTATTTGGCGGTCGATCCGCGCCAATCAGCCCTGGTGGCCAGCTTGGGGCAGAGCCGATGGACTGATTTGCTGCGCATCAAATGGCCGCTGCTCCAACGCGCCATCGCCTCGGCTTGGGCGGTGGGTTTTGCGGTCAGTGTGGCGCAGTATTTGCCCACCTTGTATGTGGGGGCGGGGCGCTTTGCGACGGTCACCACCGAGGCCGTGACGCTGGCGTCTGGCGCGCAGCGCTCGCTCATGAGCGCTTATGCCGCTTTGCAGATGCTCTTGCCCGTGTTGGCCTTTGCTTTGGCCGCCTACTGGGGCAGGCCACGCCAATTTGAGAAGATCGGGTCGATGAAAGACAACACATGAACGCGGGACTCCAGATCGACATCGAACGCTTGGGCACGGCGGCGCAGACCTTGGTGCAAGACCTGCACCTGCATGTGCCCGCAGGCGAGATCCTCACGCTCATGGGGCCGAGTGGTTGCGGCAAAAGCTCGGTGCTGGCGGCCACGGCGGGCACGCTGGCCAGTGTGTCCGAAGGTTTGCAGCCTTTGCAGTTTGACGGCCGCGTGCAGCTGAACGGCCGTGACCTCACCACTTTGCCCACGCACCTGCGCGGCGTCGGCTTGGTGTTTCAAGATGCTTTGCTGTTTGCCCACATGACGGTGGCCGAAAACCTGCTGTTTGCAGTCCCCCGCGCCTTGCCGCTTGCACAGCGCCAGGCGCGTGTGCAGCAAGCGTTGCAAGAAGCCGAGCTGAGCGGCATGGGCGAGCGTGATCCTTCTACCCTGTCGGGCGGGCAACGCGCCCGCGTCGCGCTCATGCGGGCGCTGCTGGCCGAGCCGCAAGCGCTGCTGCTCGATGAGCCGTTTTCCAAACTCGACGCTGCCTTACGCGCCCAGCTGCGCCCGTGGGTGTTTGCGCATGTGCGTGAGCGGCTCATCCCGGTGGTGCTGGTCACGCACGACCAACAAGATGTGGCCGACCCGCAGCGCGTGGTGCACTTGCGCGCCACCGAAGAAAGCCCCCACCATGTTTGACCGCCACGCCCAAACCCTCTTGCGCCCCGCGCTGAACGCTGCCGCACGCGGCTTGGTGCGCGCAGGCATCAGCGCCGACACGCTGACCTGGCTGGGCTTTGCCATCGGCATGGCCGCCGCCGTGGCTATAACGCTGCAAGCGTGGTGGTGGGGCTTGGCGCTGCTGCTCGCCTCGCGCTTGCTCGACGGCCTGGACGGCAGCGTGGCCCGCCTGACCCAACCCACCGACGCGGGCGGCTTCTTGGACATCGCGCTCGACTTCGTGTTTTACGCCGCCATTCCCCTGGCCTTTGCAGTGGCCAACCCCAGCGCCAACGCACTGCCCGCCGCAGCCCTGCTGGCCAGCTTCATCGGCACTGGCAGCAGCTTTTTGGCGTTTGCCGCACTGGCCGAAAAACGTGGCCTGACGGACACTGCCTTGCCGGGCAAAAGCTTTTACTTCTTGGGCGGCCTGACCGAAGCCACCGAGACCATCACGGTGTTTGCCGCCATGTGCATCTGGCCTGAACACTTTGCGGTGTTGGCTTATGGGTTTGCGGGCTTGTGTGCGGTGACGACGGGGATGCGGGTTTGGTGGGGGTATGGGCGGTTGGGGTGAAGTTACGCCGTTACGCGATTAGCTTGAATGTTCGTGTCCTTAGTTTGCTATCCACTTTGCGGATTAACGTTTAGGCGGCAAGGGAACCGACGCCAATAGCCGTAATGCTGGGATCGGTCATTCGAAGACTCCTGATACATAACGCCAAAGTTAACCGGCGCCGGAGCCGAAGGCGGAAGGCACCAACACTGGCCATGAAAATGGCGAAGCCATTGCCAGTGTTGGCGTCCGCGTTGAACGCCCAGTTAGACCTGGCTCCGAAGCGCGCAGCATTTAGAAACTCGAATGACGTCGAGCATTCAGCACATCTGCCATTTCATCGATGGAAAGACCTCGACCATCAAGCTTGGGGCGGATTTCGAGAAACTTTGCCAACATTCGCTGGTAGCCATCGATTACTTGGCAATGAGAGTTCAGGTCGCGATCAGCGAACCGAGTAAATCGATTCATCTCTTTGACCAAGAAGTTCGCAATGCTCATGTATTCCGATTCGTTATTTCCATCGAATCCGGAGAAGGCGACGTGCTTGCCGAACGGGTCAGCTTTTGCTTCAAGCGCAGATTTTTCGGTGGCATCGAACCGCTCATGGGCCTCTTCGATGAAGGACCACATGTCCAGAATGTCGACTATCAAGCTGACTTCGGCTGGGGTTGGCTCCGGTGAATCACCGACGATTCCTGGAAGTTCCCAAGACAAAGCCCATGTGTTGTTCGAGTAGATGGCTTGCTTGATGAGCTTGGTGTTGACTTCGTCAATCTCAAGCTTTTCGTGCAAGTCCGCGAGCATCGTGACAATCAACTTCTCTGCATTTGTGAATTTCATGTGTTCTTTCTGGTTGAGTAAGTGGTGTGTCGGGAGGGTCTAATGTGATGTAGACCGCAAAACCCGGTTGATACACCCGGTCTGAGTCGATACATCCTTTTGTTGAAATCGTTGCAAGCGGCTTGTGCCATGGGGTTCAGGCCAAGCGCTGTATGTGCATGCAGGTATAAATTTCAAGACCAAACCCGGCATCCAATTCCTTGCAACTTCCCTCCCGCACCATCCAGCGCAGCAGGCATGAAGCACTCCACTATACCCAAATAAATACGAAAAATTAGCTACAAAAACTCTCTGTGTTCAATCATCAGCAGTCCCCCAACCCACCCCAAGCACCAACTGGTACCCGCGATTGCGGCGAATATGCAGCTCATTCACCGCAATATTTGCGGTGAATGACGACGACTCAACGCCTTCACATACAGATTGCACGACACGATGACTCGCAAGCGCGACACATTGAGCGACATAATGGCGATCAATAGTGACGCTCTTGGAGGCCCTAAATCCCCTGAGCGCGACAAATGACCCCTCAATAGGCCACCCCATGCCCCGCATCACCCCCGCCGCCGAATTGCAACTGATCGAATCCATCGTGGCCGCGCACCCCGGCGGGATCGGCATTGCCGAGATCGAGGCGACCATGGCGCAGCGTCATGGTGGGGCGCTGAACCGCCGCACTTTGCAGCGCCGCTTACTCAAACTGATCGATGCGCAGCGGATCGCGTTTGAGGGGCAGAGCATTGCGCTGGTTTACAAGCCGGTGGCGTTGGCTTGGGCGCAGCTTGCGCGTGGGGACGTCAGTGCCCCTTTGAGCATGGGCGTCGGCGTGGCCGAGGCGGAACCCGATTTGCCGGTTTCGCCCGAAGGCGCCAGCATCCGTGATCGGGTCCGGCAACCGCTGATGCACCGGCGCCCGGTGGGTTATCGGCGTGAGTTTTTGGAGTCGTATCAGCCGGGTGTGACGTTTTACTTGCCAGCCGCGCTGCGAAGCCAGCTGCACGAGATGGGCCGCACGCCCGCCCATGAGCGACCCGCAGGCACCTACGCCCGCGACATCTTGAGCCGTTTGTTGGTGGATTTGTCGTGGGCTTCATCGCGGCTGGAGGGCAACACCTACAGCCGCCTGGACACGCAAAACCTGATCGAGCATGGTCAGGCCGCGCAGGGCAAGGACGCCATCGAAACGCAGATGATCCTGAACCACAAAGCCGCTATCGAGATGCTGATTGAGGACACGGACGAGGACATGAACGAGGTGGGCTTTGATGCCTTCACGTTCAAAAACTTGCATGCCGTGTTGTCGCAAGACCTGATGCGCGACCCGCAGGCCAGTGGAAGGCTGCGTCGGCGCGTGGTGGAGATTTCGGGCACGGCGTTTCACCCCGTCGCCATGCCTCAGGTGATTGAGGACTGTTTTGAGCTGTTGCTGAGCAAAGCTGCCGCCATTCCCGATCCGTTTGAGCAGGTGTTTTTCCTCATGGTGCAGCTGCCGTATTTGCAGCCGTTTGAAGATGTGAACAAACGCGTGTCGCGCATTGCTGCCAACATGCCGCTGATCCAGCACAAGCTGTGCCCCTTGTCGTTCATCGACGTGCCCGAGCGGGCTTACATCGAAGGGACTTTGGGCGTGTATGAACTCAACGAGGTCGATTTGTTGCGCGACGTGTTTGTGTGGGCGTATGAGCGTTCGTGCCAGCGTTATCTGGCCATCACCCAAACCATGGTGGAGCCGAACCCTCTCAAAATCAAATACCGCGAAGCGCTGATTCAGGCCGTGCAGGCGGTGGTCAAAGGCCTGCAAGCGCCCAGCCCAGACGCGCTGGCTACTGTGGTGGCGGGTATGGGTCTGCCTGCAGCCGATCACGATGCGTTCACCCGCATGTTGGCCGAGGCGCTGCACCAGTTGCACGAAGGCAGCGTGGCCCGATACCGGCTGCGTCGCTCGGAATACCTGGCTTGGCAGTTGGCTTGCTCGGGTGGTGACGATCACTTGTAACTTTTTGCCCAGCCGCACCGAACTGTCAGTTCATCAGCGTTATCGTTCACAGTCTTGGGGAGTGCACATCTCGCACCATCCGCCAAGTGATCGCCCCATCAGGAGTTCCCCTTTCATGCGTCTTAGACAATCTCTTTTGCTGCTGTTGTTGGGCTTGGTCATTGGCGCTTTTGTCGGCTTGGACCTGAGTCGCTACCTGAGCTTTGAGCAGCTCAAGGCCAGCCAGGCCAGTTTTGACCAGCTCTATGCACAGCAGCCCGTGATGGTGGCTGCCGTTTACTTTGGGGTTTACGTCTTGGCCACGGCGTTGTCGATTCCGGGTGCGGTCATCATCACTTTGGGCGGCGGTGCCGTGTTTGGCCTGTGGCAAGGCTTGCTGCTGGTGTCGTTTGCCTCCACCCTCGGTGCCACTTTGGCTTTTCTGGCTTCACGCTTTGTGCTGCGCGAGTGGGTCGAAGCACGTTTTGGTCAGCGCTTGGCCGACATCAATGCAGGCGTGGACAAAGAGGGCGCGTTTTACCTCTTCACTTTGCGCCTGATTCCGGTGGTGCCGTTTTTCCTGATCAACCTGCTCATGGGCCTGACGCGCATGAAGACCTGGACGTATTACTGGGTGAGCCAGTTGGGCATGCTGGCGGGCACGGCGGTGTATGTGAATGCGGGCACGCAACTGGCGCAGCTGGACTCGGTGCGGGGCATTTTGAGCCCGGCGTTGTTGGGCAGCTTTGTGCTGCTGGGCATCTTTCCCTTGTTGGCGCGCCGCATCGTGGCGGCTGTGCAAAAGCGCAAGGTCTACGCCCGCTGGACCAGCGTGCGCCCCAAGAAATTTGACCGCAACCTGATCGTGATCGGCGGAGGCGCGGCAGGTTTGGTGTCGGCCTACATTGCGGCCGCCGTCAAAGCCAAAGTCACTTTGATCGAGGCGCACAAGATGGGTGGCGACTGCCTGAACTACGGCTGCGTGCCGAGCAAGGCCTTGATCAAGAGCGCCAAGCTGGCCCACCAAATGCGGCACGGTGCACAGTACGGCCTGAGCGACACCGCGCCCAGCTTCAGTTTCAAGGCGGTGATGCAGCGTGTGCACGACGTGATCAAAGCCATCGAGCCGCACGACAGTGTGGAGCGCTACACCGGCTTGGGTGTGGAGGTGCTGCAGGGTTATGGCAAGTTGGTGAACCCCTGGACAGTGGAGGTGACGTTGAACGACGGCCAGGTGCAGCGCCTGACTGCGCGCAGCATCGTGATTGCGGCGGGCGCACGCCCTATGGTGCCGCCTTTGCCGGGCCTCGATGACGTGGGCTATGTCACCAGCGACACGCTGTGGGACGAGTTTGCCAAGCTCGACGAGATTCCGAAGCGCATCGTGGTGCTGGGCGGCGGGCCAATTGGCTGCGAGCTGTCGCAAAGCTTCGCCCGCCTCGGTGCACAGGTCACGCAGGTCGAGATGGGCGAACGCATCATGGTGCGCGAGGACGAAGAGGTGTCTGCGTTGGCGCGCGACGCGCTGCAGGCCGACGGCGTGCTGGTGCTCACCGGACACAAGGCGCTGCGCTGCGAATGGCGGCCCACCCCCACTGCGAACGAAGCGAAGCAGTCCATGGATCGCCACGCTTCGCTCGCGATGACAGGAGACATGTTGCTTGCGATGCAGGGAGGCAAGTTGCCTGTGATGACAGGAGACAAGTTGTCTGCGATGACAGAGGATGAGTCGCCCCCGATGACCAAATACCTGATCGTCGAGCACGGAGGTCAAGAGCGCGCCATTCCATTTGATGCGCTGGTCTGCGCTGTGGGCCGTGTGGCCCGTCTGCAAGGTTATGGCCTCGAAGACATTGGGGTGCCCACGCACCGCACCGTCGAGACCAATGAGTATTTGCAAACGCTCTACCCCAATATCTTCGCGGCAGGCGATGTGGCTGGGCCTTACCAGTTCACGCACACGGCCGCGCACCAAGCTTGGTATGCGGCAGTCAACGCGCTGTTTGGTGATTTCAAATCCTTCAAGGTCGACTACCGCGTGATCCCCTGGGCCACCTTCATCGACCCCGAGGTGGCGCGTGTGGGCCTGAACGAACAAGAGGCGCAAGCCCAAGGCATCGCTTACGAGGTGACGAAGTACGGCATCGACGACTTGGACCGGGCGATTGCCGACAGTGAGGCGCACGGCTTTGTGAAAGTGCTCACCGTGCCGGGCAAAGACCGCATTTTGGGTGTCACCATCGTGGGCTCGCACGCGGGCGATCTGCTGGCCGAATACGTGCTGGCCATGAAGCATGGCCTGGGCTTGAACAAGATTTTGGGCACCATCCACACTTACCCGACCATGGCCGAGGCCAACAAGTACGCCGCCGGTGAATGGAAGCGTGCCCATGCACCGCAAAAGTTGCTGGCTTGGGTGAAGAAGTTCCACGATTGGCGGCGTGGATGATTCATTTGTTGAAACCTGTTCCTGCGCTGCTGGCGCTGGGCATGGCCTGCGCTACAGCTTTCGCCACTGCGCAAAGCCTGTCGCCTTTGGTGCCCGCCGATGGTGCAGCCGCCAGTACTTGGCGCTTTGTGGGCTTTCCCAAGTCCAAGGCCGACATTCCCGCCACCCGCTTCGAGTTGGCCGAGGTGCAAGGCGAGCGGGCCCTTAAGGTCAGCACCCGCGCTTCGTATGGCACCTGGGTGCACGACCTGCCCAAAGCCGAGCCGGGTCGCCTGCAATGGCGCTGGCGTCTGGACCAGCCACTCACGGGTGGGCAAGTTGTGGCCGACATTTTGACCAAAGCCGGTGACGATGCGGCGCTCAAGGTTTGCGTGATGTTTGACCACCCGCTGGACCAGGTGCCTTTTGTAGAGCGCACCTTGTTGCGCATTGCCAGAAGCGTGAGCGGCGAAGACTTGCCTGCGGCTACGCTTTGTTATGTGTGGGACAGCGTGCATGCAGCGGGCCTGCAAGCGGCCAACCCCTACACAAAACGGGTGCGCTTCATCACTTTGCAAGGCAAGGGTGCGCCCCTGGCCCAATGGCAAGCCGAAACCCGCGATGTGGCTGCTGACTTTGCGAAATGGTTTGCCGAGGAGTTGCCAGCAGGCGCTGCCGCGCCCAAAGTGCTTGCGGTGCTGATTGGAGCGGACAGCGACAACACGGGTGCTCAGAGTGTGGGTTGGGTCAAAGGCATCGATTGGGTGCGCTGAAAACATGGCCCTCTTGGGGGGCTGGTCATGCCGCTCGATCGCAATGGGTTCATTCATCTGGATGTGAAAAAGGCTGAGTCTGCAGCGATGTGTATGTTGCGGGCAGCAGCATAGGTCGTGAGACGGATAATTCGGGGATGATTGACCGACTCAAGCTTTACCTGGACCTGATTCGCTGGAACCGACCTGCCGGCTGGCTGTTGTTGTTGTGGCCCACTTTGTCGGCTTTGTGGGTGGCGGCTGACGGCTTCCCGGGCTGGCATTTGGTGGCGGTGTTCACGTTGGGCACCATCCTCATGCGCAGCGCGGGTTGTTGCGTCAACGATGTGGCCGATCGCGAGTTTGACAAACACGTCAAGCGCACGGCCCAGCGCCCTGTGACCAGCGGGCGTTTGGGCGTCAAAGAGGCCTTGCTTTTGGGGGTGGTCTTGGCGCTGTGGGCTTTTGTGTTGGTGCTCAGTACCAACCGCGTGACGGTCGCTTGGTCGTTTGCAGCTTTGGCCGTGACCTTGGCTTACCCCTATGCCAAACGTTTTGTGTCCATGCCCCAGGCGGTGTTGGGGGTGGCCTTCAGTTTTGGAATTCCGATGGCTTTTGCGGCGGTCCAAAGCGAAGTTCCACTGCTCGCTTGGGGTCTACTGATGGGCAATTTGTTTTGGGTGTTGGCGTATGACACCGAGTACGCGATGGTGGACCGCGACGATGATCTGAAGATCGGCATGAAAACCTCTGCCATTACGCTGGGTCAATGGGATGTGGCGGCCATTGCGGGTTTCTATGCGGCCTTTTTGACCATATGGGCGCTGCTGCTGGACGCGCCCGAGGGCAGCGCTTGGCTGTGGGTGGGTTTGGCTGGTGCGGCCGCCCAGGCGGTGTGGCATGTGTGGTTGATCAAGGACCGCAGCCGAGAGGGCTGCTTCAAAGCTTTCAGGTTGAACCACTGGGTAGGCTTTAGCGTGTTTCTGGGTTTGGTCCTGTCTCATACCTGATGTCCAAAGCCCCTGGCGGGTGTTGACCCGCGTTCAGGCCTTGCCGAATTCGTCACCCAACTCGCGCGCCCGTCGCTCGGCCGCTTGCATGGCCGTGACAAAAGCGGGCTTGATACCGGCAGCCTCCATCGCGGTGAGGGCCGCATAGGTGGTGCCGCCTTTGGAGGTGACACGCTGGCGCAACACCGCAGGCGATTCGGTGGAAGCCGCAGCCAGGCTGGCTGCACCCGCAAACGTGGCCACCGCCAGCTGATAGGCCTGCTCGGCACTCAGGCCCATGCCCTGGCCCGCTTCGGTCATGGCTTCAAGGAAATAAAACACATAGGCCGGACCGGACCCCGACAAGGCGGTCACCGCGTCCAGCTGCGACTCCTGCTGCACCCAGATGAATTGTCCGGTGGTGCCAATGACTTGTTCTACCAGCGTCTGGTCTGCCGGAGTGACAGATGGGCAGGCAAACAAGCCGGTGATGCCTTGGCCCACAAGAGCCGGGGTGTTGGGCATGCAGCGCACCACCCGATCGGTGCCGACCCAGCGCGCAATGCTGTCGGTGCGTATGCCTGCGGCCACCGACAGGTGCAAGGCGGCGCGGGTGTGGGCCATGACCGGCGCAGCCGCTTCGCTGAAGATTTGTGGTTTGACCGCCCAGACCACCAAGTCAGCCCGGGCCAGGGCTGGGCCTGCGACGGGCAAGGCGGTGATGCCGAAGTCCTTGTGCAGTTTGGCGGCGGTATCGGCAAAGGGTTCGACCACGGTGAATTGATCGGGCCGCATACCTTGACGGATCAAACCGCCAATGATGGCGCTGGCCATGTTGCCGCCGCCGATGAAGGCCATGTGGTGTGCAAAAGTCGTCATGGTGCCAAGTCTCGCTGGTGTCTTTGTACAAAGGTCAATCGGGGAATTGTCGCTGTTTGTACTGGCTGCTTTGAGCTAATCTTATGCACATGGACTTCATGCTTTCAATTGACCAAGGCACCACCAGCTCACGCGCCGTGGTGTTTGACCGAGCCGGCCAGGTGGTGGCCATGGCACATCGCGAATTTACCCAGCATTTCCCACGCCCGGGGTGGGTCGAACACGATGCCACCGAAATTTGGCAAACACAGCTGGCTGTGCTGCGCGAGGTGCTGGGACGGGCGTGCATCACCGCTCAACAGATTCGTGCCATGGGCATCACCAACCAGCGCGAAACCACCGTGCTGTGGGATCGCCAAACGGGGCAGCCCGTAGCCCCAGCCATCGTCTGGCAGGATAGGCGCACTGCCGGATTGTGCGAGCAATTGCGAGCGGCAGGCCACGCCGAAACCATCGCCGCCAAAACCGGATTGGTACTCGATGCCTATTTTTCGGGCACCAAGCTGGCCTGGTTGCTGGACCATGTACCCGGCGTAAGAGCGCGGGCCGAACGGGGCGAATTGGCCTTTGGCACGGTGGACAGTTGGTTGCTGTGGCAGTTGACAGGCGGACGGGTGCATGCCACCGAGCCCAGCAACGCCTCTCGGACCCTGCTTTTCAACCTGAAAACCGGGACCTGGGACGACGACATGCTGGCGTTGCTGAACATTCCATCCGCTGTGTTGCCCCGAATCTTGCCCTCTTGCGGCCAAATGGCCGAGACGGATGCGCACCTGCTGGGCGCCAGTGTGCCGATTGCAGGGTGGGCAGGGGACCAACAGGCTGCCCTGTTCGGTCAGGCCTGCTTTGCTCCGGGAATGGCCAAAAACACCTATGGCACGGGCTGCTTCATGCTCATGAACACGGGCGACCAACCCGTAGCCAGTCAGCACCAATTGCTCAGCACCGTCGCCTGGCAAGGCCCGGGCGCAGCACAACGCCCCATGGCCTATGCCTTGGAAGGATCGGTTTTCATGGCCGGCGCCACAGTGCAGTGGTTGCGAGACGGATTGCAGATCATTGACAGCGCGGCCCAGGTTGAAGCTTTGGCTGGCAGCGTGCAGGACACCGGGGACGTGTTTTTGGTGCCCGCTTTTGCCGGTTTGGGCACGCCTGACTGGGATGCTCAGGCCAGAGGCACCCTGGTAGGCATGACACGGGGGACGGGGCGGGCGCACATAGCCCGGGCGGCATTGGAGGCCATTGCTTTGCAGACCGCCGACGTCTTTCGGGCCATGAGCGCTGACAGTGGATTGGCACTGACTGAACTGAGGGTGGACGGTGGTGCCAGCAAAAACGACCTGTTGATGCAGATTCAGGCCAATGTGCTGGGCGTGCCAGTGGTACGAAGCCGTATCACGGAGACCACTGCGCTCGGGGTCGCATATCTGGCTGGGTTGGCCACCGGCTATTGGTCAGGTGCAGAGGAGCTGTCAGCACAATGGCAAGAAGAGCGGAGATTTGTTCCGCAATGGAAAGAACCTACAAGAGCCGCCCATGTGGCGCGCTGGCGAGAAGCAGTCACCCGGTCTCGCGCTTGGGCGCGCAGTTGAAGCCCCCACACGGCATCGCCACGCGCAGAGCAAAAAGAGGCCACAAATGGCGCCATGTGGTGAAGAAAGACAAAAAAATTCAAAAACGGATTGCACAAGGCATTTTTTACAGGCATAATCGTGGGCTTCGCCTTGCAAAAGGCGCAGGTATCTGCCCAAACTGAAGCACAGCAAGTGGTTTGCTGTGTGAATGACGGGTCCAAGACTGATTCTTATTTGTTGGCTTTTGGGCTTGCAGATAAAGAATACAAGTTGGGAACAAAGAAATGATCCAGACAGAAACTCGGTTGGATGTGGCCGACAACACCGGCGCTAAGTCCGTGCTGTGCATCAAGGTGCTCGGCGGGTCCAAGCGTCGCTATGCAAGTGTTGGCGACATCATCAAAGTGAGCATCAAAGAAGCCGCCCCACGTGGTCGCGTCAAAAAAGGCGAGATCTACAGCGCTGTGGTGGTACGCACTGCCAAAGGCATTCGCCGTGGCGATGGCTCGCTCATCAAATTCGATGGCAACGCCGCTGTGTTGCTGAACGCCAAGTTGGAGCCTATCGGCACCCGCATCTTCGGCCCGGTCACGCGTGAACTGCGTACCGAGAAGTTCATGAAGATCGTGTCCTTGGCCCCTGAAGTACTGTAAGGACGCGCCATGAACAAGATTCGCACAGGCGACGAGATCATCGTCATCACAGGTCGTGACAAGGGCAAGCGCGGCAAAGTGTCGTCGCGCGCCAGCGACTCGCACCTGCTGATTGACGGCATCAACATCGTCAAAAAACACGCCAAGCCAAACCCCATGAAGGGCACAACTGGCGGCATCATCGAAAAGGCCATGCCGATTCACCAATCCAATGTGGCGATTTTCAACGCTGCAACTGGCAAGGCTGATCGCGTGGGCATCAAGTTGCAGGCTGACGGCAAACGCGTTCGCGTTTACAAGTCCAGCGGCGAAGAAATCAAGGTGGCATGAGCATGGCACGTTTGCAACAACTCTTTCGCGAGAAAATCGCTGCTGACCTGACAGCCAAGTTTGGCTACACGTCACCCATGCAGGTGCCTCGCATCACCAAGATCACTCTGAACATGGGTGTGTCTGAGGCTGTGGCCGACAAGAAAGTCATGGACCACGCTGTGAGCGACCTGACCAAGATTGCAGGCCAAAAGCCTGTGGTCACCAAAGCCAAGAAGGCGATTGCGGGTTTCAAAATCCGTGAGCAGCAACCTATCGGTTGCATGGTGACTCTGCGCGGCGTTCAGATGTACGAATTCCTGGACCGTTTTGTCACCGTGGCATTGCCCCGTGTGCGTGACTTCCGTGGTATTTCCGGTCGTGCCTTCGATGGTCGCGGCAACTACAACATCGGCGTCAAAGAGCAGATCATTTTCCCTGAGATTGAGTACGACAAGGTTGATGCCTTGCGCGGTCTCAACATCAGCATTACCACCACGGCCAAGTCTGACGAAGAGTGCAAAGCGCTCTTGGCAGCTTTCCGCTTCCCCTTCAAGAACTGAGGTGCCACGTGGCTAAAGTAGCTTTGATCGAGCGCGAGCTCAAGCGTGAAAAACTGGCAGCCAAATTCGCGAAGAAATACGCGGAATTGAAGGCCGTTGCCAATGATTTCAAGCGCAGCGATGAAGAGCGTGCAGCTGCCCGTCTGGGTCTGCAAAAGCTCCCACGCAACGCCAACCCGACCCGTCAACGCAACCGCTGTGAAATCACCGGTCGCCCACGCGGTACGTTCCGTCAATTTGGTCTGGGCCGCGCCAAGATCCGTGAAATGGCCTTCGCCGGTCATATCCCGGGCGTGACCAAGGCCAGCTGGTAATCGGCAGGAGATAACAACATGAGCATGAGTGATCCCATTGCCGATCTGTTGACCCGCATTCGCAACGCACAAATGGTGGCCAAGGCTGCTGTGATGGTGCCTTCTTCCAAAGTGAAGGTGGCCATTGCCCAAGTGCTCAAGGATGAAGGCTACATTGACGGCTTCAAAGTCAAAACCGAAGACGGCAAAGCCGTTCTCGAAATCGCCCTGAAGTACTACGCCGGTCGCCCAGTGATTGAGCGCATCGAGCGCGTGAGCCGTCCTGGCCTGCGCGTGTACAAAGGCCGTGATGCCATCCCACAAGTCCAAAACGGCTTGGGCGTCGCCATTGTCACCACACCCCAAGGTGTGATGACCGACCGCAAAGCGCGTGCAGCCGGTGTCGGCGGCGAAGTGCTGTGCTACGTCGCTTAAAGGCAGGAGAGACTGAATGTCCCGAGTAGCAAAAATGCCTGTGACCATCCCCGCTGGTGTGGATGTGTCGATCAATGCAACACAAATCAGTGTGAAGGGCGCTGGTGGTCAATTGGCCATCGCCGCAAACACACTGGTTACCGTGAACAACGAAGGCGGCAAACTGAGTTTTGCGCCTGCCAATGATTCACGTGAAGCCAATGCCATGAGTGGCACCTTGCGTCAGCTGGTGAACAACATGGTCACTGGCGTGACCAAAGGCTTCGAAAAGAAGTTGAACCTGATCGGTGTGGGTTACAAAGCGGCTGCTTCTGGCGCCAAATTGAACCTGGCTGTGGGTTACTCACATCCCGTCAACATCGAGATGCCCGCTGGCATCACGGTGGCCACTCCGACCGCGACAGAAGTCGTGATCAAGGGTGCCGACCGTCAACGTGTTGGCCAAATTGCCGCTGAGATCCGTGCTGTTCGTCCACCTGAGCCTTACAAAGGCAAGGGTATCCGTTATTCGGATGAGAAGATCACGATCAAAGAGACTAAGAAGAAATAAGGAGCTGCATCATGTTGACCAAGAAAGAGCAGCGTCTGCGTCGTGCACGCCAAACACGCATCCGCATTGCCCAGCAGGGCGTGGCGCGTTTGACCGTGAGCCGCACCAATTTGCACATCTACGCCAGCGTCATTTCTGGCTGCGGCACCAAAGTGTTGGCCAGTGCCTCCACCGCCGAAGCCGAAGTGCGTACAGCACTGGGTGCTGCAGGCAAAGGCGGCAATGCCGCTGCAGCCACCGTCATCGGCAAGCGTATTGCTGAAAAAGCAAAAGCTGCTGGCGTTGAGAAGGTCGCCTTCGACCGCGCAGGTTTCGCTTACCACGGTCGTGTCAAGGCTTTGGCCGAAGCAGCCCGTGAAGCAGGTCTGCAGTTCTAAACGGATCGGAGTTACAAATGGCTAAATTTACAGCAAAACCGCAGAGCGACGGTCCTGAAGACGGTCTGCGCGAAAAGATGATCGCGGTCAACCGCGTGACCAAAGTGGTCAAGGGCGGCCGTATCCTCGGTTTCGCAGCATTGACTGTGGTCGGTGATGGCGATGGCAAAGTTGGCATGGGCAAAGGCAAATCGAAAGAAGTGCCAGCAGCTGTGCAAAAAGCGATGGAAGAAGCTCGCCGCAACCTGGCCAAAGTCCACCTGAAAAATGGCACGATCCACCATGCCGTGAACGGTCACCACGGCGCAGCCCGCGTCATGATGGCACCAGCTCCAAAGGGTACCGGCATCATTGCTGGTGGTCCAATGCGTGCTGTGTTCGAAGTGGTGGGCATCACCGACATCGTGGCCAAGAGCCATGGTTCGTCCAACCCTTACAACATGGTTCGTGCCACCTTGGACGCATTGTCCAACTGCACAACAGCTTCCAACGTGGCTGCCAAGCGCGGCAAGTCGGTTGAAGAACTGTTCGGCTGAACCGGAGAACGAACATGACGACAGCAACAACTGTGAAAGTCCAACTGGTTCGCAGCCCGATTGGCACCAAAGTTTCCCATCGCGCCACAGTGCGTGGTTTGGGCTTGCGCAAGCTGAACTCTGTGAGCGAGTTGCAAGACACGCCCGCAGTGCGCGGCATGATCAACAAGATCAGTTACCTGGTCAAAGTTCTCTAAGAGGCTGATGATGGAACTCAATAGCATCAAGCCCGCAGAAGGCTCAAAGCACGCACCACGCCGAGTCGGTCGTGGTATTGGCTCCGGCCTGGGCAAGACTGCAGGTCGCGGTCACAAAGGTCAAAAGTCACGTTCGGGTGGATACCACAAGGTGGGTTTCGAAGGCGGTCAAATGCCTTTGCAGCGTCGTCTGCCCAAGCGCGGTTTCAAATCGCAAACCCTCAAGTACAACGCTGAGATCACCCTGACAACGCTGTCGCGTCTGGACATGGCTGAAGTCGATGTTTTGTCTTTGAAGCAAGCCGGTTTGGTTGCACACATGGCCAAAGTGGTCAAGGTGATCAACACGGGTGAATTGACCAAAGCTGTCAAGTTGACAGGCATTGGTGCGACAGCAGGTGCCAAGGCAGCGATTGAAGCTGCTGGTGGCTCCGTGGCCTGAACCTTGATGGACGAGACACAAAGTGGCAACCAACGCTAATCAAACAGCCAAAGCAGGCAAGTACGGTGACTTGAGTCGTCGGCTGGTCTTCCTGCTGTTGGCGTTGGTGGTTTACCGAATAGGTGCACATATCCCTGTGCCTGGAATCGACCCTGACCAGCTCAAGCAATTGTTCAATGGTCAGCAAGGCGGCATCCTGAGCTTGTTCAACATGTTCTCGGGTGGCGCTCTGTCTCGCTTTACGGTATTTGCTTTGGGCATCATGCCCTACATCTCTGCCTCGATCGTGATGCAGTTGATGACATACGTGGTTCCCATGTTTGAGCAAATGAAGAAAGAAGGCGAAGCAGGTCGTCGCAAGATCACTCAGTACACCCGTTTTGGTGCATTGGGTTTGGCGATCTTCCAGTCCTTCGGCATTGCCGTAGCTCTGGAGGCCTCTGCTGGTCTTGTGATCGATCCGGGCTTGGGTTTCAGAATGACAGCAGTTGTGAGTTTGACTGCCGGGGCTATGTTCCTGATGTGGTTGGGTGAGCAAATCACTGAGCGTGGTTTGGGCAACGGCATCTCGATTCTGATCTTCGCAGGTATTGCTGCCGGTTTGCCGAACGCCTTGGGTGGTTTGTTTGAACTGGTTCGAACTGGTGCAATGAACCCGTTGATCTCGATGTTGATCATCGTGGTGGTGGCCCTGGTCACTTACTTTGTGGTCTTTGTTGAGCGCGGTCAACGTAAGATTTTGGTCAATTACGCACGCCGTCAGGTGGGTAACAAGGTGTATGGCGGTCAATCGTCACACTTGCCACTCAAACTGAACATGGCTGGTGTGATTCCACCGATCTTTGCCTCGTCGATCATTCTCTTGCCGGCCACCTTGATTGGTTGGTTCAGTTCGGGAACATCTGAGAGCGTCGTGGTCAGGTTTTTCAAAGATGTGGCCAATGCGCTCGCACCAGGACAACCGGTCTACGTGATGTTTTATGCGGCAGCCATAATTTTCTTCTGCTTCTTTTACACGGCATTGGTTTTCAACAGTCGTGAAACAGCAGACAACCTGAAGAAAAGTGGTGCTTTCATCCCTGGGATTCGTCCCGGTGATCAAACAGCCAAGTACATCGACAAGATTTTGCTGCGTTTGACCGCAGTGGGTGCTGTTTACATCACCTTCGTGTGTTTGCTGCCTGAGTTTTTGATTCTGAAATACAATGTTCCGTTTTACTTTGGCGGCACTTCACTGCTGATCATTGTGGTCGTGACCATGGATTTCATGGCACAAGTACAAAATTACTTGATGTCACAACAGTACGACTCGCTTTTGAAGAAAGCGAACTTCAAGTCTTAATCGGCTTGATGCATGTTTGGTAAAGAACCCTGAGCTGTTGCAAGGGGCCATATTTTTCACCTGGTCTGTGAAGTCTGGGTATCGATGAGTTTTAGGAGAGAACCATGAGAGTTTCTGCTTCGGTGAAAAAAATTTGCCGTAACTGCAAAGTCATCCGCCGTAAAGGCGTTGTTCGTGTGATCTGCACCGATCCACGTCACAAGCAGCGTCAAGGCTGATTGAATTAGTTTTAGAGGACGAAAATGGCACGTATCGCTGGCATCAACATTCCGCCGCACAAACATGCTGAAATTGGCTTGACCGCCATTTTCGGTATTGGTCGCACCCGCGCTCGACAAATTTGCGAAGCTTCTGGCATCGCATATTCGAAAAAGATCAAGGATCTGACCGACGCAGACTTGGAAAAAATTCGCGACCAGATCGCAGTCTTCACCATCGAAGGTGACCTGCGCCGCGAAACCACCATGAACATCAAGCGTTTGATGGACATTGGTTGCTACCGTGGTTTCCGCCACCGTCGCGGTCTGCCCATGCGCGGTCAGCGTACACGTACCAATGCACGTACTCGCAAGGGTCCGCGCAAAGGCGCTGCGGCTCTGAAGAAATAAGCAGGATTGAGAGACCACCATGGCAAAAGCACAATCAAACAGCGCCGCACAACGTGTCCGCAAAAAAGTCCGCAAGAACATTGCTGACGGTATTGCTCACGTGCACGCTTCGTTCAACAACACCATCATCACGATCACCGATCGCCAAGGCAACGCCTTGTCGTGGGCTTCATCGGGTGGTCAGGGTTTCAAGGGTTCGCGCAAATCGACACCTTTTGCAGCTCAGGTCGCCTCTGAAGTGGCGGGTCGTGCTGCCCAAGAACAGGGCATCAAAAACCTCGACGTCGAGATCAAGGGCCCCGGTCCAGGTCGCGAGTCTTCGGTTCGTGCCTTGGGTGCATTGGGTATCCGCATCACATCGATTGCCGATGTGACACCGGTTCCCCATAACGGCTGCCGCCCTCAAAAGCGCCGTCGTATCTAATCTCAAACCAAGCCCACCGCCAGGCCATGCTTGCATCGCCTGGCTCCCGCATTTGTTGATGCGGCAGCTGCATAAAGGAAAATCAAGTGGCACGCTACCTCGGCCCCAAGGCCAAACTCTCACGCCGTGAAGGCACCGACCTGTTCCTCAAGAGCGCACGTCGCTCGATTGCGGACAAGTCCAAATTCGACTCTAAGCCAGGCCAGCACGGTCGCACTTCGGGTCAGCGCACATCAGACTATGGTCTGCAATTGCGTGAAAAGCAAAAAGTCAAACGCATGTACGGTGTGCTGGAGAAGCAGTTCCGCCGCTACTTTGCTGAAGCTGACCGCCGTAAGGGCAACACAGGTTCTAACCTGTTGGCTTTGCTCGAGTGCCGTCTGGACAACGTGGTTTACCGCATGGGCTTTGGCTCAACACGTGCAGAAGCCCGTCAAATGGTTTCACACAAAGCCATCACTGTGAACGGTCAATCCGTGAACATCCCCTCTTACTTGGTCAAGGCCGGTGATGTGGTTGCTGTTCGTGAAAAATCGAAGAAGCAAAACCGCGTGGTTGAAGCTCTGCAATTGGCCGCTCAAGTCGGTATGCCTGCATGGGTGGAAGTCAATGCCGACAAGGCTGAAGGTACTTTCAAGAAAGTGCCTGACCGCGACGAATTCGGTGCTGACATCAACGAATCGTTGATCGTCGAACTGTATTCACGTTAATACGCTGTTTCAATCGTTCCCGACGCACAAGGCATTGTGGGTCGGGTGCTTCATCAGCCTTACCGGTGTAACGAACCGGGGGTATTGAGAGGAAGTCTGAATGCAAACCAATTTGTTGAAACCCAAAGCTATCCAGGTCGAACAATTGGCCGCCAACCGTGCCAAAGTCACGTTGGAGCCTTTTGAGCGTGGTTACGGCCATACCCTGGGTAATGCGCTGCGCCGTGTTTTGTTGTCTTCCATGGTCGGCTACTCCGCCACTGAAGTCACCATCGCTGGTGTCGTGCATGAGTACTCCTCCATTGATGGCGTTCAACAAGATGTCGTGAACATCTTGTTGAACCTCAAAGGCGTTGTTTTCAAGCTTCACAACCGTGATGAAGTCACGCTCAGCCTGCGCAAGGATGGAGAAGGTCCCGTTACGGCGGCTGATATCCAGACTCCGCATGATGTCGAAATCATCAACCCTGAGCACGTCATTGCCAATTTGTCGCAAGGCGGTAAATTGGACATGCAAATCAAGGTCGAAAAAGGCCGTGGTTATGTGCCAGGCAGCATGCGTCGTTATGCCGACGAGCCCACCAAGGCCTTGGGTCGTATTGTTCTTGACGCTTCGTTCTCGCCTGTTAAGCGCGTGAGCTACACCGTCGAGAGCGCACGTGTCGAGCAGCGTACCGATCTGGACAAGCTGGTCATTGAGATCGAAACCAACGGTGCCATCACAGCCGAAGACGCTGTGCGTGCATCGTCCAAGATTCTGGTGGAACAGTTGGCGGTATTTGCACAACTGGAAGGCAGCGAGCTGTCGGCCTTTGATGCACCTGCCGTGCGTGGTGGTGCGGGCAGTTTCGATCCGATCCTGTTGCGCCCAGTGGACGAACTCGAACTCACCGTTCGTTCGGCCAACTGCCTCAAAGCAGAAAACATTTACTACATCGGCGACTTGATCCAACGCACTGAGAATGAATTGCTCAAGACCCCTAACCTGGGTCGAAAATCTCTCAACGAAATCAAGGAAGTCCTGGCTTCTCGTGGTTTGACTTTGGGCATGAAGCTCGAAGCTTGGCCACCAGCAGGTCTGGAAAAGCGATAATCTCAAGTTCCCGGAAATGATCCGGGTTGTGCACGGGCAGTACCTGATACGGCTGTCTGTTTAATAAAGAAAGGAAAGCACCATGCGTCACGGACACGGCCTTCGTAAACTCAATCGCACCAGCTCGCACCGCCTTGCGATGCTCCAAAACATGATGAACTCGCTCATCGAGCATGAAGTCATCAAAACCACAGTGCCTAAGGCCAAAGAATTGCGTCGCGTGATCGAGCCTATGATCACTTTGGCCAAAGTGGACAACTTGTCGAACCGTCGTTTGGCGTTCAACCGTTTGCGTGACCGCGACAGCGTCACCAAATTGTTCACTGTGTTGGGCCCACGTTCGGCTTCACGTCCTGGTGGTTACACACGCATCCTGAAAATGGGTTTCCGCGTGGGTGACAATGCACCGATGGCTTTGGTTGAATTGGTCGATCGTACCGAAACTACTGCTGAAACAGCAGCTGAGTAAGGTATAATTCAGAGATACCGCGGGGTGGAGCAGTCTGGTAGCTCGTTGGGCTCATAACCCAAAGGTCGTTGGTTCAAATCCGGCCCCCGCAACCAATTTTCAACATCTGTTGGAATTCAAGAAAACCCTCTTCGGAGGGTTTTTTCGTTTTTGATGCCAATGTATCTAACAACTTCCAACATATCAGAGTTAATTGACCTCGTCATTGCTGGATCGGCAGGCGCTGGCTTAAACCCAATAGTGCATGCGCGCAGCTGGCTTGTCGCACCTGTTGTCGAGTGCCGGTAAAAATACGGCACTCTGAATAAACCAAGCCATCGATGCACCAGCCAAACCAAAGCGTGCCCACCGGTTTGGTAGCAGAACCACCATCTGGTCCTGCAATACCAGTGACCGAAATGGATGCCTGTGCGTTTGTCCTGTAGAAGGCACCCAAAGCCATAGCCCGGGCAACCTCCTCACTCACTGCACCATGGCTTGCGATCAAAGACGGATCAACCCCCAATAAATCAGATTTGGCTGAATTCGAATAGGTCACCAAACCCCGATCAAACCAGCGACTTGAACCGGGCAGATCCGTACATTCGGCTGCAATCAAGCCGCCTGTGCAGCTTTCAGCAGTGGCCATCATCCAACCCAAGGACATCAACTTATCCGCCAAGTTGAGTGCAATATTTGACATCAGAACCATCTCCACAAGGCAAGAACCAGCAGTGTGCAAAAGGCAGCCACCAGATCGTCAAACAAGATGCCCCAGCCGCCACGCCATCCAAACCCTTTGAACAATCGATCGGCCCAAGCGACAGGGCCAGGCTTGGCGGCATCAAAAAAACGGAAGAGCAAAAAAGCCGACAGTTGAGCCATGAAGCCAGCAGGCATCATCAAAAACAAGATCAACCACATGGCCACGATCTCGTCCCAAACGATGGAGCCGGGATCGCTCACGCCCATGTTCTTTGCTGTCAATGTGCATGCCCACCAACCGATGAACAGCGAAACCAAGAGCAGGGCTGCCTGAGCATTCAGAGACAAGTTGTTTTGAATCAACAACCATGAGGCCCAGCCCCACAGGCTGCCCACCGTACCCGGGGCTTTGGGTGACAAACCTGAGCCAAATCCCAAGGCAATGGCATGGGCTGGATGACGCCACATGAAAGAAGCTGTGGGTCGTATCGGAGGGTTTACCGAAGGATCGGATATGTCAGAAATGGAGGACATCTTCAAGCGAAATGGTCGAATGAGCGGAAGGTGTTGGGTAAAACACGCCCATCTTTAGAAAGTAAAAGCAAGCGGGGATCGGCCGTGATGTGACCAATGCGTGTGACAGGCGTGTTGCAGGACTCACTCAAGGACATCACTTGATGATGATGGGACGGGTGAGAGGTAAAGACCAGTTCGTAATCATCGCCACCCGACAGAACGCATTGTTGTAACAAGTCCGCAGGGCAAGTCCATGTGTCACGGGTCAACATCAAATTCGAAATCGCAGGAAAGTGTAGATCTGCCCCTAGGCGGCTGGCATTGAGAATGTGACCTAAATCTCCCCAAAGCCCATCACTGATGTCGGCCATGGCGGTGGCCAGGCCACGCAATCCAACACCCAGGGCCGTGCGCGGAGTAGGCCGTTCCAACCGAGCGCGAGCCAACTCAAAAACAGCTTGCGGCAAGCTCACCGTGCCGCGAAATGCTTCAAGCGCAAGACGGGCATCGCCCAAATGGCCGCTCACATACACGTCGTCACCAACTTGGGCGCCCGAGCGCAAAATGGCTTGACGCACAGGCACCTCGCCCATCACCGTGATGGACACATTCAAAGGGCCTTGGGTGGTGTCACCACCGATCAATTCACAGCCATGTGCATCGGCCAAGGCGAACAATCCTGTTGAAAAGCCAGACAACCATTCCTCGTCCACCCGAGGCAGGGACAAAGACAATAAAAAAGCACGAGGTGTTGCACCACAGGCGGCCAGGTCACTCAAATTGACCGCCAAGGCCTTGTGGCCCAAATCACAGGGGTTGACGGTGGAGAGAAAATGTCGACCTTCAACCAACATGTCAGCGGAAATGGCCAGTTGGTGGCCTGGGGTGGGTGTCCAAATGGCGCAGTCGTCGCCAATGCCGACATCTGCTTGCCGCGCAGCACGTTTGAAATAGCGTTCAATCAGTTCAAATTCACCCATGGGGCAAAGCTTAACCGAGAGTCAAACCCAGGTGGCATCTCAATGCAAAGTGCGACCGCCGGGGATGGCGTTGGAGGCATCGAGCACAAAAGTGCCAATGGGTGCATCGAATCGGTGGCCATCCTCGGCCACAAAAAAGTAGCTGCCGTGCATGGTGCCATTGGCTGCTCGCAAGCGGCAGCCACTGGTGTACTGAAAAGATTCACCGGGGCGCAGCAAGGGCTGCTGACCGACCACACCCAGGCCTTTGACTTCCTCGCTGTGTCCGCGTTCGTCTTGGATCACCCAATGGCGAGAAATCAACTGAACAGGCACCCGACCCGTGTTGGTGACCGTGACGGTGTAGGCGAATGCGAAGACATCCTGCAAGGGATTGCTCTGATCTGCCACATAGTGAGGCAGTACATCAATTTGAACAGTGTAAGCAGACATGCGCACATGTTAACTGCGACAATTCAGGGATGACAACGACCTACCGCATTGCCCCTTCCATCCTCTCGGCTGATTTCGCCCGCTTGGGCGAGGAAGTCAAAAGCGTCATCGACGCCGGTGCCGACTGGATCCACTTTGATGTGATGGACAACCATTACGTGCCCAACCTCACGTTTGGGCCCATGATTTGCCAAGCCCTCAAGCCGCATGCCAAAACGGCGACAGGCGTGGCCGTTCCGATCGATGTGCATTTGATGATCTCGCCCGTCGATGCATTGGCAGCGTCTTTTGCCGAGGCCGGTGCTGACCTCATCAGCTTTCACCCCGATGCCAGCGCCCATGTGCACCGCAGTATCCAGGCCATCAAGAGCAAGGGTGTCAAGGCCGGGCTGGTGTTCAACCCGGCCGAACCACTGGATGTGCTGGAGTGGACCATCGACGACATCGACCTGATCCTGATCATGAGCGTGAACCCGGGTTTTGGTGGTCAAAGCTTCATCGATTCGGCCTTGCGCAAAGTCGAACTGGCGCGCCAGTGGATCGAGCGCAGCGGTCGCGATATTCGCTTGGAAGTGGACGGGGGCATCAAGGCCGACAACATTCGGCGCGTCGCGGATGCCGGGGCCGACACCTTTGTGGCGGGCAGTGCCATTTTTGGCAAACCCGATTACAAAGCCGTGATCGACCAGATGCGCGTCGCTTTGTCCTGAAGTGGGGCAGCCCCATGCAGGATCTGACGCAGATTGACGCGGTCATTTTTGACCTGGACGGCACCTTGGTGCACACCTTGGGTGATTTTCAGGTGGCCTTGCACCGCACCATGGCCGATCTGGACTTGCCGCCGGTTTCGGATGCGCTGATCGAGCAAACCATTGGAAAAGGCTCTGAGCATCTGATTCGCACCTTGCTGGCGCATCAAATCAACCGGCCAGAGGTCAAAGGCGTTGGCCAGGCTTGCCCTGCCCTGTCGGTGGATGCCCTTTTCGGCCGTGCATGGCAGCGTTACCAGCACCACTATTTGACCATCAATGGGCAGTTTGCCGATGTTTACCCGGGCGCGCTGGAAGCACTGGAGGCTTTGGCTGCGCAGGGCATGCCCATGGCCTGCCTGACCAACAAGCCCTTGGCCTTTGCGCAGGACTTGCTGAAAGAAAAGTCGCTGACCCACTTCTTTGGCCCCGTGTTTGGTGGGGACAGTTTCGAACGCAAAAAACCCGACCCCTTGCCCTTGATCAAAACCTGTGAGGCGCTGGGCACGGCTGCTGCACGCACCTTGATGGTGGGGGATTCCAGCAACGACGCGCAGGCCGCCCATGCTGCAGGCTGTCCGGTGGTGCTGGTCACGTACGGCTACAACCACGGTCAGCGCGTACAAGACACCCCTGCTGCTGCTTGGTTGGACACGCTGGCCGATTTGCCAGAGCGTTTGTGCGCCGCGGGCCGATGAACTAAGGCCGAGCAGGCGCAGATCCGGTGAACTTGGGTCTGCGGGCTTTGCTACACTTGACAGATCATGTTCATCGTCCACAGCCACTCCAGCGCAGCCAGCCTGCCGAGCCTTTTCCTTGCGGAAGGCCGGGGAGCCTGGCCCTGGCGTCGGCCAGCCTGACCCCATCGACTGTGCGGCTTGCCCGCCACCCGCGCCCGGTTTCATAAACACCATGATCGGGCACCTGGATGAATGAAAAACACCTCGCCTGAGGTCGTTGAGCGCTTTGGAGGCTCTAGCCTGTGATCACCGAACTTGAATTCAAAAGCCTGGCCAGCCAAGGCTACAACCGCATTCCCCTCATGCTGGAGGCCTTTGCGGACCTGGAAACGCCTTTGTCGCTTTACCTGAAGCTGGCCCACACCAAGGACAACGGCCAATACAGCTTCTTGCTCGAATCGGTCGTGGGCGGCGAGCGTTTTGGCCGCTACAGCTTCATTGGCCTTCCTGCACGCACATTGCTGCGTGCCAGCGGATTTGGCGCAGAGGCCAAGACCGAAGTCGTGCGTGATGGCCTGGTCATCGAGTCGGCTGCGGGCAACCCTCTCGACTTCATCGAGCAATACCAAAAGCGTTTCAAGGTTGCTTTGCGCCCGGGCCTGCCCCGTTTTTGTGGCGGCCTGGCGGGCTATTTTGGTTACGACGCGGTGCGCTACATCGAGAAGAAACTCGAAAAATCCTGTCCGCCCGACACCTTGGGCACGCCCGACATCTTGCTGCTGCAGTGCGAAGAACTCGCGGTGATCGACAACCTGTCGGGCAAGCTCTACCTGATTGTTTATGCCGATCCGGCCACGCCCGAGGCCTATGTGGGCGCGAAAAAACGCCTGCGCGATTTGAAAGAGCAACTCAAGTACTCGGTGAGCGCCCCGGTGGTCAAGGCCACCCAGTCCTACCCGGCCGAGCGGGACTTTGCAAAGGCCGATTACATCGCCGCCGTGGAAAAAGCCAAGGAGCTGATCGCAGGCGGTGATTTCATGCAGGTGCAGGTGGGTCAGCGCATCAAAAAGCGGTACACGGAGAGCCCACTCTCGCTGTACCGGGCGCTGCGTTCGCTCAACCCCAGCCCGTACATGTATTTTTATAACTTCGGCGACTTCCATGTCGTCGGGGCGAGCCCCGAAATTCTGGTGCGACAGGAACAAACTGACGAAGGCGCCAAAGTCATCATCCGCCCATTGGCAGGCACACGCCCACGGGGCGCAACGCCTGAAAAGGACAAGGCCGCTGAGCAGGAATTGATCAACGACCCCAAAGAGCGGGCCGAGCATGTGATGCTGATTGACTTGGCGCGCAACGACATTGGCCGCATCGCCCAGATCGGATCGGTCAAGGTGACCGAGGCCTTTGTGGTCGAGCGCTACAGCCATGTGATGCACATTGTCAGCAACGTCGAAGGCGTGTTGAACGAGGGCATGAGCAACATGGATGTGCTCAAAGCCACTTTCCCGGCGGGCACCTTGACAGGTGCGCCCAAGGTTCATGCCATGGAGCTGATTGACCAATTCGAGCCCGTCAAACGCGGCATCTACGGCGGCGCTTGCGGCTACATCAGCTATGCGGGTGACATGGATGTGGCCATCGCCATCCGCACAGCCGTCATCAAGGACCAGACGCTGTATGTGCAGGCTGCGGCCGGGGTGGTGGCCGATTCGGTGCCTGAGATGGAGTGGCGCGAAACCGAACACAAGGCGCGTGCTTTGTTGCGGGCCAGTGAGTTGGTCGAAGAAGGCTTGGAGTGAACATGTCGAAAAAAATCAAACTCCTGATGGTCGACAACTACGACTCGTTCACCTTCAACATCGTGCAGTACTTCGGTGAACTGGGCGCGGAGGTCGAGGTCTTTCGCAACGACGAAATCACGCTCGAGGGCATTGCAGCCCGCCAGCCTGATCGCTTGGTCATTTCGCCCGGCCCGTGCTCGCCAGCTGAAGCGGGTATTTCGGTGGCCGCCATCCAGCACTTTGCAGGCCAACTGCCCATTTTGGGCGTGTGCTTGGGTCACCAAAGCATTGGCGCGGCTTTTGGCGGCAAGATCGTTCGTGCACAGGAATTGATGCACGGCAAGACCAGTGTCATCACCACCACGCAAGAAGGCGTGTTCGCGGGCTTGCCCGAGCAGTTCACCGTCAACCGCTACCACTCTCTTGCCATTGAGCGGGCCACTTGCCCGCCCTGCCTGAAAGTCACGGGCTGGACGGATGATGGCGAGATCATGGGCGTGCGTCACACCGAGTTGGACATCGAAGGTGTGCAGTTCCACCCCGAATCCATCCTGACCGAGCATGGCCACGCCATGCTCAAAAACTTTCTGGTGCGGCCATGAACATAACCGTTGATCTGCGCAGCGACACCGTCACCCAGCCCACCGCCGCCATGCGCGAGGCCATGCTGGCAGCGCCAGTGGGCGACGATGTGTTTGGCGACGACCCCACGGTCAATGCCTTGCAAGAGCGCATCGCGCAGATCACTGGCAAAGAAGCGGCTCTGTTCATGCCCTCGGGCACACAAAGCAACCTGTGCGCCCTGATGGCGCATTGCGAGCGGGGCGACGAGTACATCGTCGGGCAAAACGCGCACACCTACCGCTACGAAGGCGGTGGTGCGGCCGTGCTGGGCAGCATCCAGCCGCAGCCCCTGGCGCAAAACAGCTTGGGCGAAATGGCGCTGGCCGATATCGCCGCAGCCATCAAACCCCTCGATTGCCACTTTGCACGCACACGCTTGCTGGCGCTGGAAAACACCTGGAACGGCCACCCCATGTCGCTGGCTTATTTGGGGCAAACCACTGCCCTCGCCCGGCAGCATGGCTTGGCCGTGCATCTGGATGGTGCCCGCCTCTTCAATGCAGCCGTTGCGCAGGCCGAAGGCGGGCCAGTCACGGCCAGCGTGCGGCGCATCGTGGACCCTTTCGACAGCGTCTCTGTTTGTTTCAGCAAGGGGTTGGGCGCACCCGTGGGCTCGGCCTTGTGCGGCTCCCGTGAACTGATTGACAAGGCGCTGCGCTGGCGAAAGGTGTTGGGCGGTGGTTTGCGTCAGTCCGGCATTTTGGCGGCTGCGGCTTTGTACGCCTTGGATCACCATATGGACCGATTGGGCGATGACCATGCGCTGGCGCAGCGGCTGGCCCAAGGTCTGCAAGGTGTGCCGGGTCTGAGCGTGCGTTCGGCGCAAACCAATATTGTGTTTGTGGATGTGGCCGATGGGCGTGGCCCGGCGCTGCTGGACGATCTCAAGGCCCATGGCGTGTTGGCCACGGGTTTGATCGGCCTTCGCTTTGTGACGCACTTGGGGGTGGATGCTGCAGGCATCGACCATGCTGTCGGTTGTATCCGGCGCTTCATGGCGAATGCGTCCGAGCAGACTAACCCTGCCTCTAGCCGGACAGGCGTTTACTGAAGCCATGTTTGATGCGCAGCAAGTCCTGATGTTCATGTTGGCCGGTGTGCTGCTCAACCTCACACCCGGGCCGGATGTGCTTTACATCGTCAACCAGTCCCTGGGGGGCGGCGTGCAGCGTGGGCTGGTTGCTGCCTGGGGCATCACGGCGGGGTGTTTTGTGCACGTGGCTGCCGCCGCATGGGGCTTCGGGACCGTTTTGGCCACTTCGGCAGAGGCCTTCAATCTGATCAAGTGGATCGGTGCGACCTATCTGTTGTGGCTGGGGGGGCGCCTGTTGTGGCGCACAGGCCTAGCCCGTGATGGTCTCAAGGGGCAACAAGCGTTCGCTGTGATGGGCTATTCTGACCAGCACGGGGGTGGACCAGCCCCCAAAGAAGCGAGCGGTTTACTGCCCGTGTTCTTCGGCGCGTTCGCCACCAATGCCTTGAACCCGAAAGTGGCGCTGTTTTTTCTGGCGTTTGTGCCGCAATTCATTCCGGCGCAGGCCCCCGATCCGGCCTGGTCTTTTGTGCTCTTGGGCTGCTTGTTCAATGTGAACAGTTTGCTGGTGTGCATGGGCTGGGCTTGGGTCGCTTCTTGGCTGGCCCATAGGAGCCACTGGTTGCAGCGCGGCACGCGCTACTTGGACCGGCTGACGGGCTTGTTGTTTGTCGGTTTTGGTTTGAAGCTGGCCTTCACCGACGCGCCGCCCCACTGAATTTTTTAACGAACTCCACCATCCGAGAGGAAACTCACCATGCCCATTACCCCTCAGGAAGCGCTGCAACGCACCATCGAGCACCGCGAAATTTTTCACGACGAGATGCTCCACCTCATGCGCATGATCATGAATGGCGAGCTGTCGCCAGTCATGACCGCCGCGCTGGTCACAGGCCTGCGTGTGAAAAAGGAAACCATTGGCGAGATCACAGCCGCCGCGCAAGTGATGCGCGAGTTTTCGACCAAAGTGAATGTGGCCAACCCCACACACCTGGTGGACATCGTGGGCACGGGTGGCGATGGGGCCCACACCTTCAACATCTCGACCTGCGCCATGTTCGTGGCCGCTGCTGCTGGAGCCAAAACGGCCAAGCACGGTGGGCGCAGCGTGAGCAGCAAATCGGGCAGTGCCGACGTGGTCGAAGCCCTGGGCGGCAACATCCACCTGTCGCCAGAGCAGATCGCGCGGTCGATCGATGAGGTGGGTATCGGCTTCATGTTCGCCCCCAACCACCACCCCGCCATGAAAAACGTGGCCCCGGTGCGCAAAGAGTTGGGGGTGCGCACGATGTTCAACATCCTCGGCCCCCTGACCAACCCAGCCAGCGCTCCGAACATCTTGATGGGGGTGTTCCACTCTGACTTGGTGGGCATTCAAGTGCGTGCCTTGCAACGCTTGGGGGCTGAGCATGCATTGGTGGTGTATGGGCGCGATGGCATGGATGAGATCAGCCTGGGCGCGGCCACCTTGGTGGGCGAGCTCAAAAACGGGCAAATTACCGAATACGAAATCCACCCGGAAGACTTTGGCCTGACCATGGCCAGCAACCGGGCTCTGAAAGTCGACACGCCCGAGCAATCCATGGCCATGTTGCGTGGTGTGCTGGACAATCAGCCTGGCGCAGCGCGCGACATCGTCATGATCAACGCGGGCGCGGCCTTGTACGCGGCGAATGTGGCCAGCAGCATCGCCGATGGCTTGGCGCGAGCACGTGTGGCCATCGAGTCGGGCGCGGCCAAAGCCAAGCTGGCGCAGTTTGTGGCCTTTGGCCAGATGGCGGCTTGAGCCATGTGGCGGGACGAAGGCGCATGGATCGCTTTGGGCGTGTCGGCTTTGTTTGTGGTCGTGGCTTGGGTGATGCACCGCGTCTTTGTTCGCATTTTGAAAAACGGTGCCACTGAGCCCGTACAGAAAGAAAATCATGAGTGACATCCTGGACAAAATCGTCGCGGTCAAACGTGAGGAAGTGGCGGCAGCCCTGAAGCAAAAATCACTGGCTGCGGTGCGCGCCGATGCCGAAAGCCGTGTGCTGACCCGTGACTTCGAAGGCGCGATGCGTGCCAAGATCGCCGCTGGTCAATCTGCGGTGATCGCCGAAATCAAAAAAGCCAGCCCGTCCAAAGGCGTGTTGCGGGCCGACTTCATCCCGGCCGACATCGCCCAAAGCTACGCCGAATTCGGCGCGGCATGCCTGTCGGTGTTGACCGACAAGCAGTTCTTTCAAGGCAGCGTGGATTACCTCAAGCAAGCGCGCGCCAGTTGTGACCTGCCGGTGCTGCGCAAGGACTTCATGATCGATGCTTATCAAGTCTACGAAGCCCGAGCCATGGGCGCCGATGCGATTTTGCTCATCGCGGCCTGCCTGGACGATGCTCACATGGCCGAGATGGAGGCGGTGGCCCGCAGTTTGGACATGGCGGTGCTGGTGGAGGTGCACGACAGAGCCGAGCTCGAGCGCGCCCTGAAGCTCAAAACACGTTTGGTCGGCATCAACAACCGTAACCTGAAAACCTTCGAGGTGTCCCTGCAGACCACCTTGGACATGCTGCCCGATGTGCCGGCCGACCGCTTGCTGGTGACCGAAAGCGGCATTCAAACACCGGAAGATGTCCGGCGGATGCGCGAGGCTCAAGTTAACGCCTTCTTGGTGGGCGAGGCTTTCATGCGCGCCAACGAGCCCGGTGAGGCGCTGGCCAAACTCTTTGCCTGATGACCCGCATGACGGGGCAACAAAGCCTGGGGTTTGAAGAGCCACGGGTCGTTCCCCATTCAGGGCTGAATTGGCCTGCAGATCTTCAAAAATTGGACGCAGGGTGGCGAGGCTTGGTGGACGCCTTTCTGAGCTCGGAGCCCGGGCTCGCCTTGTCCGAGCGCCTGACCGATGCCCTGAATGCCGGGCAAATCATTTACCCGTCCGAGCCCTTTCGGGCGCTGAGCCTGACGCCATTGAACGAAGTTCGGGTGGTGATTTTGGGGCAAGACCCCTATCACGGACCCGGCCAGGCAGAAGGCCTGGCCTTCTCGGTGGCGCCAGGTGTTCGCCTGCCGCCCAGTTTGCGCAACATTTTCAAGGAGCTGCAGCAGAGCCTTGGTGTTTCTATGCCTACAAACGGGTCATTGGTGCGATGGGCCAAACAAGGGGTCTTGCTGCTCAACAGCTGTTTGACAGTCCAAGACGGGCAAGCCGCCAGCCATGCCCGCTGGGGTTGGGAGGTGTTGAGCGATCAGTTGGTCCAGACTGTGGCCCAAAGTTCAAGACCGGTGGTGTTCATGTTGTGGGGTGCACACGCCCAGGCCAAAAAAGCCTTGATTGATGCGGCGGGGTATTCAGGGCATCACTTGGTGTTGATGGCCAACCACCCTTCGCCTTTGTCGGCCCTGCGTGCCCCTGTTCCATTTATAGGCTGTGGTCATTTCGTGCAGGCCAATGCCTTTTTGGCGCAACGCGGCGAAAAAACCATCGCATGGTGAAAATTTTGTGAGCTAACTTGTGGGGCGTCACAAAAAGATGGCATAATCTAAGACTCGCTTCTGGAGGGGTGCCCGAGTGGCTAAAGGGGGCAGACTGTAAATCTGTTGGCTTACGCCTACACTGGTTCGAATCCAGTCTCCTCCACCAGCAAACTGGCTAACGCCGGATTGATTTGAGCAATTGGAAATGGTTTCCAAGCATTGGCGCAGCATCCACTCGTGCGGCGCAAACAGTGCGGGAGTAGTTTAATGGTAGAACCTTAGCCTTCCAAGCTAATGACACGGGTTCGATTCCCGTTTCCCGCTCCAGTCAACCGGTAGAGTTTGTCAGAAGTTTTCGCCCTTGTGGCTCAGTGGTAGAGCACTCCCTTGGTAAGGGAGAGGTCGCGGGTCCGATTCCCGCCAAGGGCACCAGTTTTGGGGCGCGCAATGCAGGTTGTGCGCCCTCTGTCTTGGTTGTTGACCACTACTTTTCGGAGTCGAAGATATGGCAAAAGAGAAATTCGAACGGACCAAACCCCACGTGAACGTGGGCACCATCGGTCACGTTGACCACGGCAAAACCACACTGACTGCTGCCATCACCACCGTGTTGGCTGCCAAGTTCGGCGGTGCTGCCAAAGCGT
>NZ_NESH01000007.1 GCF_003063355.1 Limnohabitans sp. Bal53
CAGCCTGAGTTGCACATTCGCTCGCATGCGAAGGCGAAGTACGAAGCGGCTGCGGCCGTGATGGCCAATGCACAGAGAGTGGGCTTGACCAAATTGGGCATCGTTGGCTCTGAGCAGTTTGTCAATTAAAGTCATGTCCTTTTTTCCTCGTTTACTCGGTGATGTAGGAGGGACCAATGCGCGATTTGCATGGCAAGCGAATGCGCAAGCGCCACTGCAGCACTGTCATGTTTTGGCCTGTGCCGACTACACCGGCCTTGCCGAAGCGATTGAGGCTTACTTATCTATCGCTGGACTACCGAACCCTTTAGCGGCGGGCATTGGTATCGCCAACCCAATCACGGGCGATCAGATCGTCATGACCAACCATCATTGGTCCTTTTCTATAGAAGCCTTAAAGCACCGCCTCTCACTCGAAAAGTTGAAAGTCATCAACGATTTCACCGCACTTGCACTTGCTCTGCCTTCGTTGACAGAGAACCAAAAAATCAAAATTGGTGGCGGAGTGGCGCAACAGCAGGCCCCGATGGCTTTGTTGGGCGCAGGAACCGGTCTCGGGGTTTCCGGTTTGATACCGGTGGGCCCTCATTGGTTGGCCATCTCTGGTGAGGGAGGGCACGTCACATTGGCGGCACAAACAGCTGAAGAGTTTCGTGTAATTGAGTGCATCCAAGAAAAATACGGTCACGCCTCCGCAGAGCGTTTACTGTCTGGACAAGGCTTGGTTGATCTTTATCAGATCCTGTCTCAAGACCACGAAAATTCACCTAGGTTGCTGCATGCAGGTGAGATTTCTCAACTTGCCTTAGAAAACCATGATCCGCTTTGCCTTGCTTGCCTCGATATGTTTGCGGGATTTCTAGGATCTGTTGCAGGCGACCTGGCCTTAACGCTGGGTGCTCGCGGTGGCGTCTACATCGGTGGCGGCATCGTGCCACGCCTTCTAGGATGGTTCCAAACTTCGCGGTTTCGTCAACAGTTTGAGGCAAAAGGTCGCTTCGCCAACTATCTGAACAGCATTCCCGTATGGGTCATACAGTCAGACGAATCACCGGCCTTACTGGGTGCAGCACGAGCACTTGATGCAGATTGAGCTGAATCTGGTTTCAACATAACTCACTCAGAAATCCGCAAACTGGCATTCCCCCAAATCAGTCGACAAATAATGATGTCAAAACTCAGGGGGTACCACCCAAACCTGCTCGCTCGCTGGAGCGCACAGTTGCTATTCCTTCGCCTTGAGCAGGTTCGGGTGGCGGTGAAACCGGTGATGGCTGTCGATGATGCCCGAATCCCCCAGCTTTGGCGTCCATGCTTTCGCATCCACAGGAGCACCGTCGAGCGCCCTTGAATGCCATACCGATGCTGCGTCTCTTTATCGGCCAGCTCGCCTTTTTCTACTTGCTCCACCACAGCCAGTTTAAAAGCCAGCATGTAGTCCTTCTGAGTTCTCTTGATGCCTGATTCCATTTGACTTGCCTTTTACTTCAAGAAAAGGCGTCAAGCTCTGGCAAGACGGGTCACCCAAAAAACAAAAGCCGCTCAAAGCGGCTTTTGTTGTTAGGTTTGATCAACGATCAGTCGGCGTACTTGCCAGCAGCGTCCACAGCGGCCTTGATCTTCACCATCTCAGCAGCCACGAACTTCTTGTGCTCGGCCGGGTCGGTGCGGTTGTCGGTCACCACCAAAGCGCCCAAGCCTTCGTTCTTCTTGATGAATTCAGGGTCTTTCAGGGCTTTCTTCAAGGCGTCGTTGAGCGTCTTGGTGATGGCGGCAGGCGTGCCTTTGGGGGCATACAGGCCATGCCAGATCGTCAGGTTGAAATTTTTCATGCCCATCTCTTGCAAGCTGGGGTAATGCTTGAGCACGGGGTGATTGCTCAAAGGCTTGGCTGTGGTCACAGCAAAGGCCTTCACGCGACCACCCTCAATTTGGCCAACCGTGTTGGTCGTCTGGTCGCACATCATGTCCACCTGCCCACCGATCAGGGCGGTCATGGCTGGGCCAGTACCGCCAAATGGAATGGTGGTCATGGCTTCTTTGGTCTGCACGTTGGTTTGCCACAGCAGGCCACACAGGTGTGATGCGGAACCTAAGCCTGCGTGAGCGATGTTCAGCTTGCCCGCATTGGCGCGGATGTAGTTCTCAAAGTCGCGGTAAGTGTTGGCGGGCAACTGGGGCTTGCCAATCAAAGTCATGGGCACATCGTTGACCATGCCCAAGTACTCAAAATCCTCCATTGGCTTGTACGCGAGCTTGCGGTACAAAGCAGGCGTTGAGGCCATGCCGATATGGAACAACAACAGGGTGTGGCCATTCGGAGCCGCTTTGGCGACGCGGTTCGCACCAATGGTGCCGCCAGCGCCGACGGTGTTTTCTACCACAAAGTTGCTGCCGGGGATCTGCTTGCGCATGGCTTCAGCCAAGTCGCGCGCCACGCGATCGGTCGGTCCGCCAGCGGAGAACGGGACCACGATGGCCACCGGCTTGTTACCGGGAAAGGTTTGGGCATAAGCGCCCACAGAAACTGCAGCCAGAGTGGCGAGTGCGATCCATTGCTTCATTGAGAAACTCCTAAAAATGACTGATTATTTTAAAACCATCAGAGTGTCGTGAAATCGCGGAAAGTACCTAGCTGCTAACCCTTGTAAGACCTTGTTTTCATGAAGGAATTGACCGTTTCAGCGCTGCGCCAAAACAGTGCATCACGGCCATTGGCAGGGGACACTCACCCGCTGTAAAGCCGCTCCCCTCATTGGTAACTGCGGGCGTCCTCAATCACCTTGCCATCGTTGGCCAGGCTGCCTTGGGCCACCAAATGGACTTCACCTCGCAATTTGGTCACATCGCGCACCGCATCGGCCACGCGGCTTTTAAGGCCTTCGTCGGCCAGCAAGCCAGTCTCGACATGCAAAGCCATCTGGTCGTTGGCCATCTCGCCGGTCACGACCAACCGGGCTTTGCCCACTTCCGGGAAGCGTTTGACGATCTCGGCCACCTGGCCGGGGTGCACAAACATGCCGCGGATTTTGGTGGTCTGGTCGGCGCGGCCCATCCAGCCCTTGATGCGCTGAGCCGTACGCCCTGTGGGGCAGGTGCCGGGCATAATGGCTGACAAATCACCCGTACCGAAACGAATCAAGGGGTAATCGGGGTTGAGTACCGTGACCACCACCTCACCGACTTCGCCGTCGGGCACCGGATCACCCGTGCCTGGTCGCACGATTTCGACAATCACACCCTCATCGATCACCAAGCCTTCACGCGCAACCGTTTCGTAGGCAATCAATCCCACGTCGGCGGTGGCATAGCATTGGTAAGCCGCCACGCCTTGCTGAATGAACCAATCACGCAGAGAAGGCGGGCAGGCTTCGCCGGACACCAGGGCTTTGGTGATCGACAACTTTTGGCCCGCCTCGGCAGCTTTTTCAATCAGGATCTTCAGAAAACTGGGCGTGCCCGAATAGGCCACAGGACGCAGGTCGGCCACCGCTGCCAGTTGCTGCTCGGTATTGCCCACGCCGCCAGGGATCACCGCACAGCCCAAGGCATGGGCACCACTCTCCATGATCCAGGCGCCTGGCGTCAAGTGGTAGCTAAAGCAGTTATGCACCAGGTCCCCCGCCTCAAAACCAGCTGCCGCCATGGCTCGCGCTGCTCGCCAATAGTCGGGCGCATGGCCTTCGGGTTCATAAATCGGGCCAGGTGACTGGTAGACACGCCGCACACCTGCAGAGCGAACCATGCCCTTCCAGCCAATGGTGGCAAAACCACCAAAGGGATCCTGAGCCCGCAAGGCCTGCTGGCGCTCCAGCAATTGGTACTTACGGGTAACGGGCAATCGGGCCAGTGCTGCGCGGCTAATCACTTGGGCAGCATCGATGCCTTGCAGGATTTCAGCCAAAGCGGCGCTGTTTTTCTGGGCCTGCGCAATTTGCGCAGGCAAAGCCGCCATGAGCGCGGCTTCGCGGGCTTCAGGGGCACGGGTTTCCAACGCATCGAGGTGATGGGCCATGAGATTCTTTCAGGAGACTGCTGGGTAAGGAATGCGCGATCGATGCCCAATGCATCAAGCCAACCAGCGCTTGCGCCGCTTGTAACTCTTCACGTCCTTGAAGCTCTTGCGCTCACCGCCACCCATCCCGAGGTAAAACTCTTTCACGTCTTCGTTGGTGCGCAGGTCTTCGGCCGCGCCGTCCATCACGATGCGGCCCGACTCCATGATGTAGCCGTAATCCGAATACTTCAGCGCCATGTTGGTGTTTTGCTCAGCAATCAGGAAGGTGACTTTTTCCTTGTCGTTCAAGTCCTTGACGATGTTGAACACCTCTTCCACGATTTGAGGGGCCAAGCCCATGGAGGGCTCATCGAGCAGCATCACACTGGGGTTGGTCATCAGGGCGCGGCCAATGGCGCACATCTGCTGCTCACCGCCCGAGGTGTAGGCCGCTTGCGAAGTGCGGCGGGTTTTCAGGCGCGGAAAGTAGGTGTAGACCTTGTCCAAGTTGGCCGCGATTTCGCCCTTGTCGGTGCGGGTGTAGCTGCCGGTCATCAGGTTTTCTTCGATGGTCAAGTGGGCAAAGCAGTGGCGGCCTTCCATCACCTGGACCACGCCACGGTTGACGAGGTCAGCCGGTGTGAGGTTTTCGATGCGCTCGCCACGCAACTCAATGGAGCCCTTGGTCACCGCGCCACGCTCTCCTTGCAGCAAATTGGAGATGGCCCGCAGTGTGGTGGTCTTGCCCGCGCCATTGCCGCCCAGCAAAGACACGATGCCTTGCTCGGGCACCTGCAGGGACACGCCCTTGAGCACCAAGATGACGTGGTTGTAAATGACCTCGATGCCGTTGACGTTCAGAACAATGTTTTTGTCGCTCATGGACTGTGCCTTTTCAAATTCTGGGGTTCAAGCCAAATGAAACCGCTGCACGCAAGGGTTTCATGTGGCATCTGCCGCTGGCGCAAGCCATCGGCAGATGCAGCCCGCCGCTTGCGCAGCGGGCTGTTCACCGATCAGGACTGGCAATCCGCAGGAGTGCGGCGTGTGATCTTCTTCTCGGCGGCGTACTTGTTAGCAGCGGCTTTGACCATGGGCTTGATGATCTGCTCATCGGCTTGGTACCAGTCGCTGGAGAACTCCCACTTGCTGCCGTTCCATGTGTGGATACGGGCCCAGTTGGAACCCATGTGGTCAGCGCAAGAGGTGGAGACGGGACGCAACACACCCTTGAAGCCCAGGGCATCCAGCTTAGGCTGGGTCAGGTTCAGGTTTTCATAACCCCAGCGAGCTTGCTCGCCGGTCATGACTTTGCCCTTGCCGTACTTCTCTTGGGCTTGGCGCACACCTTCCACCGCGAACATGGCGCTGAACAAACCGCGCATGTACAACACTTCGCCCACTTCATCCTTGGGGCCTGTGCCTTGGTTCTTGGCGTGCAACTTCTGCAGAACTTCCTTCACGATCGCAGAGCCCTTTTCGGTGCCGTGCTGCATGGTGATGGCGTTGTAGCCCTTGGCGCCCATGCCCACGTCTTTGACGTCAGGCTCGGCACCGGCCCACCACACGCCATAGATTTTCTCGCGGGGGTAGCCGGTGGCTTGTGCTTCTTTGAGCAAGGTGGAGTTCATCACGCCCCAGCCCCAGTTGACCACGTAGTCAGGACGGTCGCGGCGAATTTGCAGCCAAGTCGATTTTTGTTCCACACCAGGGTGGGTCACCGGCAGCAAGCTCAGCTTGAAGCCGTGCATGGCCGCACGCTCTTGCAAAATTGGGATGGCTTCTTTGCCGAATGGGCTGTCGTGGTAGACCAGCGCGATGTGCTTGCCCTTGAGCTTGTCAGCGCCACCGGCTTTTTTCGCGATGTCTTGGATGATGACGTCACCGGCCACCCAGTAAGTGCCGGCCAAGGGGAAGTTCCACTTGAACACGCCACCGTCAGCCGATTCGCTGCGGCCGTAACCTGCGGTGATCAAAGGGATCTTGTCGCCAGGGGCTTTTTCAGTCAGGGCGAAGGTGATGCCGGTCGACAAAGGCTGGAACACGGTCGCGCCGCCGTTCTTGCCTTTCAGGCGCTCGTAGCACTCCACACCACGGTCGGTGGCGTAGCCTGTTTCGCACTCTTCATAGCTGACTTTGACGCCGTTGATGCCGCCGCGCGCATTGACCAGCTTGAGGTAGTCGACATAGCCGTTGGCAAAGGGCACGCCGTTAGGGGCGTAAGCGCCTGTGCGGTAGACCAGCACGGGGAAGAACTGCTCTTTGGTTTGGGCCGTGGCCACAGTGCTGACCAGCGCACTGGCAAGACCTGCAGCAGCCACCGTGGTGGCAAGGACGAGTTGACGAAGCTTCATGGTTTGTCTCCTGTTAAAAAAAGGGAAGCACTTGGGGTAAAAACACTCGGGAAAAACGCTGCACATCAGTGCGGGAAGGGCCACAGACGCAGCTTTTGCTTGGCCACCGACCACAGCTTGGCCAGGCCATGCGGCTCCACGATCAGGAACCACACAATCAGGGCACCAAAGATCATGAATTCGGTGTGCGACACAGCCGCTGTTGAGATGCTGACACCGACCAGATCGCCCACTGCTGGCAGGAACTGGTTCAGGAAAATCGGCAAGATCACGATGAAAGCCGCGCCAAAGAAGCTGCCCATGATGGAGCCCATGCCGCCGATGATGACCATGAACAACAGCTGGAAGGAGCGGTCAATCGAGAAGGCCGCAGGCTCCCAGGATCCCAGGTGCACAAAGCCCCAGAGGCCGCCCGCCACACCGACGATGAATGAGCTCACAGCAAAAGCGCTGAGCTTGGCGTACATGGGACGGATACCGATCACGGCAGCGGCCACGTCCATGTCGCGAATGGCCATCCACTCGCGGCCAATGGCCGAGCGCACGAGGTTTTTGGCCAGCAAACCAAAGACCACCAGAAAGATCAGGCAGAAGATGTACTTTTGCAGTGGCGTGTCAATCGGCAAACCGAACACATTGAGGTTGGCCACCGAGACCGAGCCCGAGGCGTTGTTGTTGGTGAACCAGCCCACGCGCAGGAAAGCCCAGTCGCAAAAGAACTGCGCGGCCAGCGTGGCCACCGCCAAATACAGGCCCTTGACGCGCAAGCTGGGAATTCCAAAGAACATGCCCACCAAGGTGGCAAAGAAGCCCCCGGCCAGCAGCGCGACGATCAGGGGCATGCCCTCGATGCGGATGTAGGTGTTGTAGGCCATGTAAGCGCCCACCGCCATGAAAGCGCCCGAACCCAGCGAAATCTGACCGCAGTACCCGACCAGGATGTTCACCCCCAAAGCCGCCAAAGACAGAATCAGGAACGGGATCAAAATGGCGCGGAACATGTATTCATCGGCGATGAAGGGCACACCGATGAACGCAAAGGCAATCAGCGCCAAGATGGCCCAGCGGTCTTGCGCAATCGCAAAGATCTGCTGGTCGCTGCGGTAAGAGGTCTTGTACTGACCGTTTTCTCTGTAAAACATGTTTTCTCTCCTTACACGCGGTCGATGATTTTTTCGCCGAACAAGCCTTGCGGACGGAACAGCAAGAACACCAGCGCCAGCACATAAGCAAACCAAATCTCGATGCCGCCGCCCACATAGGGGCCCAGGTACACCTCAGACAATTTCTCACCCACGCCAATGATCAGGCCGCCGATGATGGCGCCAGGCACTGAAGTCAGTCCGCCCAAAATGATCACCGGCAAAGCACGCAAAGCCACCGTGGTCAGCGAGAACTGCACGCCCATCTTGGAGCCCCAGATGATGCCGGCCACCAAGGCGGTCAGGCCCGCCACAAACCAGACGATCACCCAAATGCGGTTGAGCGGAATACCGATCGATTGCGCAGCTTGGTGGTCATCGGCCACCGCACGCAAGGCGCGGCCAGTGCCAGTTTTTTGGAAGAACAGCGACAAGACCACCACCAGCAAAGCCGCGATACAGGCCGCGTACACGTCTTCAAGGTTGACCAGCACACCGCCGGGGAATACCGACTCCAATAGGAAAATCGGATCTTTGGGCATGCCCACATCGATCTTGTAAATGTCGCTGCCGAAAATGGTCTGACCCATACCGTCCAGGAAATAGGTGATACCCAAGGTGGCCATCAACAACGTCACGCCTTCTTGGTTGACCAAGTGGCGCAGCACCAGGCGCTCAATCAGCCAGGCCAGCACATACATGATGGCAGCTGCCAAGATGAAGGCGATCAGGTTGCCGAGGAACTTGTCTTCGATGCCCAGCCAGCCAGGGATCCATTCGGAAAAACGGGCCATGGCCAAAGCCGCGAACAAGACCATCGCGCCTTGCGCGAAGTTGAACACGCCCGAGGCTTTGAAAATCAGCACAAAGCCCAGCGCCACCAGCGCATAGAGCATGCCGGCCATCAGGCCACCCAACAGAGCTTCCAGAAAAAATGCCATGTCTTATTCTCCTCAGTGGCTGGTGCCCAGATAGGCACTGATCACTTCTTCGTTGTTGCGCACTTCTTCGGGGGTCCCGTCGCCGATTTTTTTGCCGTAGTCCAGCACCACCACGCGGTCAGAGATGTCCATCACCACACCCATATCGTGCTCGATCAACACGATGGTGGTGCCGAACTCGTCGTTCACGTCCAGAATAAAGCGGCACATGTCCTGCTTTTCTTCCATGTTCATGCCCGCCATAGGCTCATCCAGCAGCAAAACCTGCGGCTCCATGGCCAAAGCGCGACCCAGGTCGACCCGCTTTTGCAAGCCGTAAGGCAACTGGCCCACAGGCGTTTTGCGGAAGGCTTGGATTTCCAGAAAGTCGATGATGTGCTCGACGAATTCGCGGTGTTTTTCTTCCTCGCGCTGAGCCGGGCCAATACGCAAAGCCTGCATGAACAGGTTGCTTTTGATGTGCAGGTTGCGGCCGGTCATGATGTTGTCGATCACGCTCATACCCTTGAACAAAGCCAAGTTTTGGAAGGTGCGGGCAATGCCCATCTCGGCCACTTGGCGGCTGTTCATGTGGTCAAACTTTTGGCCACGGAAGGTGATGCTGCCCTCTTGAGGGGTGTACACACCATTGATGCAGTTGAGCATCGAGCTTTTGCCTGCACCGTTGGGGCCGATGATGGCCCGCACTTCGTGCTCGCGCACGTTGAATGAAATGTCGGTCAGCGCCTTCACGCCGCCGAAGCGCAAACTGATGTTGCTGACGTCCAGAATGACGTCGCCGATTTTTTTGGTCATGCTGCTGCCTTCACGGGTGTGAATGTTTTGGCGTCGGAAATCTTGAGCGTGGCGCTGACGCTGCCGGTGCGGCCGTCTTCGAACTTCACCACGGTCTCGATGAACTGCTCGGCTTTGCCCTCATACAGGCCGTCAACCAGCGGTTTGTATTTGTCGGCGATGAAGCCACGGCGGACCTTGTTGGTGCGGGTCAACTCGCCGTCGTCAGCGTCCAGCTCTTTGTGCAAAATCAAGAAACGCGAGACTTGGCTGCCTGCCAGCATGGCGTCTTCAGCCAGGTCGGCGTTGACCTTTTCCACACACTCTTGGATGAGCTGGTACACCTCGGGCTTTTGCGCCAAGTCGGTGTAACCGGCATAAGGCAAATTGCGGCGCTCGGCCCAGTTGCCCACGGCGTCAAAGTCGATGTTGATCATCACGCACACTTTTTCGCGCTGGTCGCCGTAGGCCACCACTTCTTTGATGTGCGGGAAAAACTTGAGCTTGTTCTCGACATACTTGGGCGCAAACATCGCGCCGTCGTTGGCACCGCCCTGAATGCGGCCCACGTCTTTGACGCGGTCGATGATCTTGAGGTGACCATGGCCGTCGATGAAACCCGCGTCGCTGGTGTGGTACCAACCATCGGCCGTCAACACTTCGTCGGTGGCCTTTTGGTTTTTGTAGTACCCCTTGAGCAAACCCGGCGACTTGACCATGATCTCGCCGTTGTCGGCGACCTTGATTTCCACACCCTTGCATGGCACGCCCACGGTGTCAGCACGCGCCTCGTTGTCGGGCTGCAGGCACACAAATACAGCCGTTTCGGTCGAACCATACAGCTGCTTGATGTTCACGCCGATCGAGCGGAAGAAGGTGAACAGGTCGGGGCCAATCGCCTCGCCGGCGGTGTAGGCCACACGCACGCGGCTGAAACCCATGTTGTTGCGCAAAGGGCCATAGACCATGAGGTTGCCCAAGCCGTACAGCAAGCGGTCCATCAGGCCCACCGATTGGCCGTCCATCAAGGCGGGGCCGACCTTTTTGGCCACACCCATGAAGTGGTGGAACAGCTTGCGCTTGAAGCTGCCCGCGTCTTCCATGCGGATCATCACGCTGGTCAGCATGCCCTCGAACACGCGAGGCGGGGCAAAGTAATACGTGGGGCCAATTTCTTTCAAGTCGATGGTCACCGTGGCCGATGATTCTGGGCAGTTGACCACGTAGCCACACACCAGCCACTGCGCATAGCTGAAGATGTTCTGACCGATCCAGGCCGGTGGCATGTAGGCCAGCACGTCTTCGGCACTGGTCAGCTTGTCAAACTCAGCGCCTGCATCGGCGCGGTCGATCAAGGAGCTGTGCGTGTGCACCACACCTTTGGGGTTGCCCGTGGTGCCGGAGGTGAAGAACATCGCCGCCACATCGGTGTAAGTGGCTTTTTCAACTTCTTCTTTGAAGAACTGCGGATGCTGCTGTGCAAACACCCCGCCCGCAGCGATCAGCTCTTCGAGCGAGCCCAGGCCGTCTTCGGTGTACTTGCGCAGGCCGCGTGGATCGTCGAAATAAATGTGGGTCAGCTGCGGGCACTGCTCGCGCACTTCCAGCATCTTGTCCACCTGCTCCTGGTCTTCCACCACGGCAAAACGCACTTCGGCGTTGGTGATGGGGAACACGCATTCGGCTGCGGCCGCATCTTGGTACAGCGGCACAGGAATCGCACCCAGCGACTGCGCGGCCAGCATGGTGGCGTACAGACGCGGACGGTTGGAGCCCACCACGATCAGGTGCTCGCCGCGTTGCAAGCCAGCCTGGTGTAAACCGCAGGCCACCGATTGGACCAAGCGGGCCAGATCTGACCAGCTGGTGGTTTGCCAAATGCCATATTCCTTCTCGCGCAGAGCGGGCGCCGCGGGGCGCTCGGCAGCGTGCTTGAGCATCAAACGGGGAAACGTTGTTTGCATGACCTGACCTGTCTCCAAAAACGGTGCATCGAACACAATGCAACTGAACTTTGGCGGATGTTAGGCACTCATTTGACGCCAAGTTGTCGTTTGGACGACAATTCAGGGAAGACCCCTAGCCCTCCTGACCGTTTCCTGACAAGCACCGAATTGGACATGACCCCAGAAAACAGCGTCTACCAGCGCCGCCGCGCGCCCAACGAAGCGGAACTTCAGATGATTCCGTGGCTGCATCTTCTGCAAGACCAGGAGCGGCAAGAAATCGTGCCGCAACTGGTGGTGAGCGACCCGCAGGTGGGCGACTATGTGTGCCGCGTGGGCCGCCCCGTGACCTACTGGTTCGGTGTGATCTCGGGCCTGCTCAAAATGAGCAGCGACAACGAAAGCGGCCAGACCGTGACCTTCACCGGCGTGCCCCCAGGCGGCTGGTTTGGCGAGGGCACAGCGCTCAAGCGCGAGGTCTACCGCTACAACATCCAGCCCCTGCGCCCCAGCGTGGTGGCCGGCCTGCCGCTGGAGACGTTTCACTGGCTGATCGACCACTCGCTGGGTTTTAACCGCTTCATCATGCAGCAGCTCAACGAGCGGCTGGGCCAGTTCATTGCGGCTCGCGAACTCGACCGCATGACCAATCCCGAACTGCGCCTGGCCCGGCACCTGGCCACCTTGTTCAACCCGGTGCTGTTTTCTGGCGTGGGCGAGGTGCTGCGCATCACACAGCAAGAGCTGGCCTATTTGGTGGGCCTGTCGCGCCAGCGCGTGAACGAAGCGCTGCGTGTGCTCGAAGCGCGCCAACTCATCCGCATCGAATACGGCGGGTTGCGCATTCTGGATTTGCTGGGGCTGCGCACGGCGCAATTTTGAGTTGCAAAAGAGGGACAATGGGCACCCTGCCGATTCGGTCCATTTCTGCACCCCTCAAGCCCCATGACCCAGCCCCCCGCTTTCAAACGCGCCCCCCGCCCCGAAGGCAAGGGCGAAGCAGCCGCGCCCAGCGGCACCTCTCGCCTGAACAAACGCATGGCCGAGCTGCGCATGTGCTCGCGCCGAGAGGCCGATGCCTGGATCGAACAAGGTTGGGTATTCGTCAACGGTCTGCCCGCCACCATGGGCCAGCAGGTCACCCTGTCCGACCGCATCACCATCGACAAAGCCGCCGAGCAGCAACAAGACCGACAAGTGACCATCTTGCTGCACAAGCCCATGGGCTATGTGAGCGGCCAGGCCGAGGACGGACACGAACCGGCCATCACCCTGATCAACCCGCGCAGCCACTGGGGCGGCGACCCGTCCAAGCTGCGCTTCACGCCGCCCCACCTGCGCGGCTTGGCCCCAGCCGGACGCCTGGACATCGACTCCACCGGCTTGCTGGTGCTGACACAAGACGGCCGCGTGGCGCGTCAGTTGATCGGCGAAGACTCGGAGATGGAAAAGGAATACCTGGTGCGGGTGGCCTATACCGGCCACGAAAACACCGCTGCCGCCACAGCCGCATCGGCCACCTATGGCGGCAAAGCCAACCAACTCACCGTCATTGGCGACTTCGACCGCGTGAGTGCCAACGTGCAAGCCGTATTCCCCAAGGCGTTGCTAGAGCGCCTGCGCCACGGCCTGAGCCTGGACGGCAAACCCCTCAAGCCCGCCAAAGTGGACTGGCAAAACCCCGAGCAATTGCGCTTTGTGCTGACCGAAGGCAAAAAGCGCCAGATCCGCCGCATGTGTGAACAAGTGGGCCTGAAAGTCGTGGGCCTCAAACGCATCCGCATGGGCGGGGTGCAACTGGGCCAAATGCCAGCGGGGACTTGGCGGTATTTGGGGCCGAACGAGTCGTTTTGACCTCTTGAAATCCACCCACGACGCCCCAAGCTGTGGGGCGTTCTTGTTTTCTGACTTTTTCTACTGAACCACTATGAGCAAACAAACCCATGCCTTTCAGGCCGAAGTCGCGCAACTGCTGCACCTGGTCACCCACTCGCTGTATTCCAACCAAGAGATCTTTTTGCGCGAGCTGATCTCGAACGCCTCGGACGCTTGCGACAAGCTGCGCTTTGAAGCGCTGAACAACAACGCGCTGTACGAAGACGCACCTGAGCTGCAAGTGCGCCTGTCTTTCGACAAAGCCGCCAAGACGCTGACCATCACCGACAACGGCATCGGCATGACGGCGCAAGAAGCCATTGACCACCTGGGCACGATCGCTAAGAGCGGCACCAAAGACTTCATGAGCAAGTTGAGCGGCGACCAGAAATCGGACGCACAACTCATCGGCCAGTTCGGTGTGGGCTTTTATTCAGGCTTCATCGTCGCTGAAAAAATCACCGTCGAAACCCGCCGCGCAGGCGCAGCAGCGGCAGAAGGCGTGCGCTGGATCAGCGGTGGCACGGGCGACTTCGAGGTCGAGACCATCCACCGCGCCGAACGCGGCACCAGCGTGATCTTGCACCTGCGCGAAGAGGCGCTGGAATACGCCAACACCTGGAAGCTCAAAGAAATCGTCGGCAAATACTCCGACCACATCAGCCTGCCCATCTTGATGGAAAAGGAAGAGTGGCAAGACGGCGAGCTGATTGACCCGAGCAACGAAGAAGCTGGCCGTAAACCCGGCGGCATGGTCAAGACCGGCGAGTGGGAAACCATCAACAAGGCCAGCGCCTTGTGGACCCGCCCCAAGAAAGACATCACCGACGAGCAATACGCCGACTTCTACAAGCAGATCAGCCGCGACTTTGAAGCCCCGCTGACCTGGACGCACAACCGCGTGGAAGGCAGCACCGAATACACCCAGCTGCTCTACATCCCAGGCAAAGCGCCGCAAGACCTGTGGAACCGCGACAAAAAAGCGGGCATCAAGCTGTATGTCAAGCGCGTCTTCATCATGGACGAGGCCGAAGCGCTGATGCCCAGCTACCTGCGCTTTGTGAAGGGCGTGGTGGACTCCGCCGATCTGCCATTGAATGTGAGCCGCGAGCTGCTGCAAGAAAGCCGCGACGTGAAAGCCATCCGCGAAGGCTGCACCAAGCGCGTGTTGTCGATGCTGGAAGACTTGGCGAAACACGACAAAGCACCCGAGTCTTCTGATGAAGTCACCGACGTGTTGAGTGACGAAGACAAAGCCAAGTTGGGCCAATATTCCAAGTTCTACGCCGAGTTTGGCGCGGTGCTCAAAGAAGGCTTGGGCGAAGACTTTGGCAACAAAGACCGCCTGTCCAAGCTGCTGCGTTTTGCGTCCACCACCAGCGACACCGTGAGTGTGAGCTTTGCAGATTACAAAGCCCGCATAAAAGAAGGCCAGGACGCGATTTACTACATCACCGCCGACACCTTGGCCGCCGCCAAGAACAGCCCGCAGCTCGAAGTATTCAAGAAAAAGGGCATCGAAGTTTTGTTGATGACCGACCGCGTGGACGAGTGGGCGCTCAACTTTGTGCACGAGTTTGACGGCACCCCGCTGCAAAGTGTGGCCAAAGGCGCGTTTGACCTGGGCAAGCTGCAAGACGAAGAAGAGAAGAAAGCCGCCGAAGACGCGGCCGAAACCTTCAAGCCCGTGCTGGCCAAACTGAAAGAAGCGCTGAAAGACAAAGCCGAAGATGTGCGTGTGACCAGCCGCCTGGTGGACAGCCCTGCCTGCCTGGTGGTCACCGACGACGGCATGAGCATGCAACTGGCCCGCATGCTCAAGCAAGCCGGTCAACAAGCCCCTGAAGTCAAGCCCGTGCTCGAAGTCAACCCTGAGCACGCGCTGGTCAAAAAGCTCGATGGCTCGGTCCACTTCCACGACTTGGCCCACATCCTGTTTGACCAGGCCCTGCTGGCCGAAGGCGGTTTGCCCGAAGACCCAGCAGCTTATGTCAAACGCGTCAATGCGCTGCTGAGCTGATCCACACCTTGGCACATCGGACCCGATCCGGGACGTCATTTTTGAGCGCAAAACCAGTTTGGCCGGGGCTCACAATGGCTGACACATCTGCGGCTGAACGGTGGTCCAATCAGGGCATGACATCCCTGCAAACACCTTTGGCCGTGCGCCCCCGCCTGAACACAATTCTGGCTTGGTTGACCCTGACTCTGGGCCTGAGCGGCTGCAGCAACGTCCACACGGGCGCGGGCATCGGCATGAATGTGCCCGTCTTGCCCGGTGTCTCAATCGGCGTGAATATGGGCACGGGCGGCGTGAATGCGGGCGTGAAGGCCCAATCCGGACCGGTGGGTGTGGGGGTCGGGGTCAACGGCTCCGGCAAGGTCACCGGCCGGGCAGGCGTTGGGGCCAGCACACCCGGGCCGGTGAGTGTGGGCGCAGGCGTGGGCGTGGGCGGGGTGCTCTACGATCCGAAAAAATAAGCGGCCAAACATTGACCCCCTTCACACCAACAGCTGACTCAGCGCTCACCCACCTCAGCCCACTCTGCCGCCAGTCACCCGGTCAAACAAATGCGCGCTTTGTGCTGACCATTGCAGGTGCACCGCATCACCCACCGCGGCTTGCAGGACCCCTGGGACACGGGCAACGGCTGCGGCTTGGGTTTGGCCATCGTCAAAGAAATTGTCGAGCGCCACGCGGGGCATGTCAGTTTGACCCAAGCCCAACCCCAAGGCCTGTGCGTGCGCATTGAATTGCCACTGGCAGCGTCAAGACCCACAACGCCCCGATGGCCCGCCTGAAACTTGAAACAAGTTGGTAACTTTTCGGCACGCAGGTCGCTGACGCACTGATACGCTTGCAGCCCACCCCCTCATGACCATGAACACCTTGCACATCTCTACCCCCTGCCTTCTGGGCGATATTGGCGGCACCAATGCCCGCTTTGCCTTGGTGCACGGCGACGGCTCGCCCATCACTCACGACATCACGTTGCCCACAGGGCAATTTGCCGACTTGGCAGGAGCCGCCCAAGCCTATCTGGCACGCGTGGGCCAGCCTGCGGTCAGTCAGGCTTGCATTGCCATTGCCAACCCCATCGACAGCGATGCGCTGAAGATGACCAACAACCACTGGCAGTTCTCCATCGAGGCCACGCGCCAAGCGTTGGGCCTGGAGCAATTGCTCATGCTCAACGACTGGGAAGCCATGGCCATGGCCGCACCAGCTTTAAGCGGGGACGATTTGGAACAAATTGGCTCGGGCGAGCCCGTGCCCAATGCTCCCAAGGGCCTCATCGGCCCGGGCACGGGTTTGGGCGTGTCGTCTTTGGTGCGCTCGCGCCGCGGCGACTGGGTGCCCATTGCCGGAGAAGGCGGGCATGTGAGCCTGGCCCCGACCTGCGAACGCGAAGCCGACATCCTGCGCATCTTGTGGCGCAACCATACCCACGTGTCTGCTGAGCGCGCCATCTCGGGCATGGGCCTGGAGAATTTGTACCGCGCCATTTGCGTTCTCAATGGCACCGAGGCCGAAAGCCTGGTGGCTGCGCAAGTGACCGAACGTGCCCTGGCCGCCAGCGATGTGGCCTGCGAAGAAGCCCTGGACCGCATGTGCCGCTTGCTGGGCAACGCGGCGGCCAACTTGGCCGTGACGCTGGGCGCTCGTGGTGGCATCTTCATTGGGGGCGGCGTCATTGGCCGACTGGGCGACTACTTTGCGCAGTCGGGTTTTCGCGCTGCTTTTGAAGCCAAAGGCCGCTTTGAAAACTACATGAAACGCATCCCAACCTACGTGATCCGCGTCGAACAACCCGCTTTGATTGGCTGCGCCATGGCGCTGGGCGTACAGCCTGCGCGGCGCTGAGCTCACACGCTGAGTGGCTCTTCCTGCATCTGCTCGATTTGCTCTTGCAGCATCAACACCTGGCCGCGCCAATAGTCAGGCGTGCCAAACCACGGAAAGTTGACCGGAAAAATCGGGTCTTCCCAACGCCGCGCCAGCCAGGCGCTGTAATGGATCAAGCGCAACGTGCGCAAGGGCTCAATCAGGCGCAACTCGGCGCGGTCAAAGTCGCGCACTTGCTCGTACCCATCGAGCAAGGCCGACAGTTGCTGCGTGCGCTGCGCACGGTCACCCGACAGCAGCATCCACAGGTCTTGCACCGCCGGGCCCATGCGGGCGTCGTCCAAGTCCACAAAGTGCGGTCCACCGCCGGGCAAGTCGGTCGGGGTCCACAAAATATTGCCCGGGTGACAGTCGCCGTGCAGGCGAATCAGGCGACGGTCTGCTGCACCCTGCGCCATTTTTTCTTGCACCAAGGCCAGTGCCTCAGCAAAGGTTTCGCGCCATTCGCGCTCGACCTCCAGTGGGATCATCTGGTGCGTTTGCAGCCACTCGGCAGGCTCGAGGGCAAAGGTCTGCACATCGAGTGTGGGCCGGTGCGCAAAAGGCTTGGCCGCGCCCACGGTGTGGATGCGGGCCAAAAAACGGCCGATCCATTCGAGCACTTCAAAATCATCCAACTCGGGCGTTCGGCCGCCGCGCAAAGGGCTCACTGAAAAATCAAAGCCCGCACTTTGGTGCAGGGTCTGGCCGTTCAAAACCAGGGGCGGCACCACAGGGACTTCGGCTGCCAGCAGTTCGGCGGCAAAGTCGTGTTCTTCCTGAATTTGTGCCCGGCTCCAGCGGCCGGGCCGGTAAAACTTGAGCACCACCGCCGCGCTGCCTTGCACGGGTTCGTCCAGGTGCGCACGGTACACGCGGTTTTCGTAAGAGCTGAGCGCCAGCAAACGGCCGTCGGGCCACAGGCCCAGCTCGGTCAGGGCGTCCATCACCCGGTCGGGGGTGAGTTCGGCGTAAGGGTGCAAGGCGTGGGGTTCGGTCATGCACCGATTGTGGCGCACGCCCGACGCCTACTTGCCGGTAAAACGAGCCGCGCGTTTTTCCACAAATGAGCGCACGCCCTCGGCCGCATCTTCGCTGCGCGACAAGCGCTGCTGCACCGGCAAAAAGTCGTGCATGGCCACCAGCGGACCATGCTCCACCGCTTTGAGCACGTTTTGCCGTGTGGCCACCACCGCCAGCGGCGCCTGGGCGGCGATTTGCGCGGCAATGCGCATGGCCTCGGCCAACAGGCCATCAGCGGTTACCACCTTTTGCACAAAGTTCAGGCGCAGGGCTTCGGCGCTGTCAAACACATCGGCCGTGAGCAAATGCAACAGCGCATTGCCCATGCCAGCGCGCTCGGCCATGCGCAGCGTGGCCCCGCCCGTGGCCATGATGCCGCGCTGCACCTCCAGCTGAGAAAACCGGCAGTCATCGGCCGCGACCACGATGTCAGCCGCCAGCATCAGCTCGATGCCCAGCGTGTAGGTGATGCCCTGCACCGCCACCACCATGGGTTTGGTGCGCCGGCGGTAGCCGTCCATGCCCAGGTTGAGCGGATCGACCAATCCCAGCGGCACCGCCTTTTCGCCACGCTGCATGAGCGGCGCGATGGTGGGCAAATCCAGCCCGGCCGTGAAATGCGCACCCGCCGCATACAGCACGCCCACCCGCAAGGCGGGGTCGTCGTCGAGCCGGGAGTACGCCTCACCCAATTCGCGGAACATTTTGGGCGTGAAGCCATTGCGCTTGGCAGGGCGGTTGATGCAAATTTGAAGGACTGCGCCGTGCACGGTGCAGTCGATCTGGCCTTCGGGATGGGGGGTGGTGTTCATGACACCATGTTAGAGGTCGGACTGGCCGTTTCGCGTTCACGAACGCGACAGTCTCGGAGTCTGGCTTGGCCAGCCCCGATTCATCCGCTGACACTCAGTACTTGTAAACGCCCTGGCCGGTCTTGCGGCCCAGGCGGCCAGCGGCCACCATTTCTTTGAGCAGAGGGCTGGGGCGGTACTTGCTGTCACCGAACTCCTTGAGGTAGACCTCCATCACGGCCAGGCACACGTCCAGACCGATCATGTCGGCCAGCGCCAGCGGGCCAATGGGCTGGTTGCAGCCGAGCTTCATGCCCGCGTCAATGGCTTCGGCTTCGGCCAGGCCCTCGCCCAGAACAAAGAAGGCCTCGTTGATCATGGGCACCAAAATGCGGTTGACCACAAAGCCGGGGGCGTTCTTCACGGTGATGGGGGTCTTGCCCAGCGCCAGCGCCATGTCGTGCACCGCGTCGTGCGTGGCGTCACTCGTCTGCAGGCCACGGATGATTTCCACCAGTGCCATCATCGGCACGGGGTTGAAAAAGTGCATGCCGATGAAACGGTCGGCACGTTGCGTGGCGGCAGCCAGTTGCGTGATCGAGATCGACGAGGTGTTGGACGCGATGATCACGTCGGGGGCCAGCAGGGCGTCGAGTTGCTTCAAGATTTTGACCTTGAGCTCGTGGTTTTCGGTGGCAGCTTCGATCACCAACTGAGCGCTTTTCAAGTCATCGTAGTTGCTGGAGCCTTGGATACGGGCCAGCGCTGCAGCCTTGTCGGCTTCGGTGATCTTTTCTTTGTTGACCAAGCGGTCCAGGCTTTTGCCCACCGTGGCCACGCCCTTGGCCACGGCCGCGTCCGAGATATCGACCATCACCACCTGAATGCCCGACACCGCACACGCCTGTGCAATGCCATTGCCCATGGTGCCTGCGCCAATGATGCCTACGGTTTGAATGCTCATCGCTGTACTTCCTTGAAAACGGGGTAAAGAACGGAATAAATGGGGTTCAGCTGCCATCTTACCGGGCCGACTCCACTGCTCCCTGACAACCTGTGGACATGCGATCATTCAAGCCCAAGAGCCACCCCATGAACATCCTTTTTGTCCACCAAAATTTCCCTGGCCAGTTCAAACACCTGGCCCCTGCCATGGCAAGCCAAGGCCACCGCGTGGTGGCCTTGCACATCAACGCCTGCCCGCCGGTGCCTGGCGTAGAACTGGTGCGATATGCCGTCACGGGACGCACCGGACAAGGCACGCACCGCTGGCTGGCCGACTTGGACACCAAAACCCTGCGTGGCGAAGCCACTTGGCAAGCCGCCATGAAACTTCGCGAACAAGGCTTTGTGCCCGATGTGATCGTGGCCCACCCCGGTTGGGGCGAAAGCCTTTTTTTGCTGCAAGTCTGGCCCCAAGCACGGCTGGGCATTTATTGCGAATTTTTCTACCAGCACCAAGGAGCGGACGTGGGCTTTGACCCGGAGTTCGGCAACCCAGACACCGACAACGCGTGCCGCCTACAGATGAAAAACGCCAACTACGAGCTGCACTTTGCGCGTGCGCACGCGGGCATTGCGCCCACGCACTGGCAGGCGTCGTTGTTCCCTGAGCCTTTTACCTCGCGCATCTCCGTGATCCACGATGGCATCTGCACCGATCTGGTCAAGCCCGATGCGAAGGCCAGCATCCGCGTGCAAACGCAGCAAGGCGTTTTGCAGTTGGACCGCAGCAACGAAGTCATCACCTTCATCAACCGTAACTTGGAGCCCTATCGCGGATACCACCAGTTCATGCGGGCTCTGCCTGCCATCCTGAAAGCACGACCCCTGGCCCGTGTGGTCATCATCGGCGGCAACGAGGTCAGCTACGGCGCTGCACCACCGCCCGGGCCCGATGGCAAAGCGCGCACCTGGCGCGATATCTTTTTGAACGAGGTCAAGGACGAGCTGGATCTGTCACGCGTGCACTTTGTGGGCAAGGTGCCCTATGCAGACTTTTTGCGCGTGTTGCAGGTGTCCACGGTGCATGTGTACCTGACCTACCCCTTTGTGCTGAGCTGGAGCTTGCTCGAAGCCATGAGCGCAGGCTGCGCCATCGTGGCCAGCAACACCGCCCCTGTGCGCGAAGCGATTCGCCACGGCGAGACCGGGCAACTGGTGGACTTCTTTGACCCGGCGGCACTGGCACAGCAGGTGATCGACTTGTGCAAGAACCCCGCAGAGCGGGCGCGGCTGGGCGCGCAGGCTCGTTCATTTGCCGTGGAACACTACGATTTAGAAACCCGGTGTTTGCCAGGGCAGATGGCGTGGGTAGAGGGATTAACAAGGAATTAACATCTCACAAAATTTTGTCGACATCGTTGACAAAATTGAGTCCACAACCAGTTGCTGCCGAAGTCAATAGCCTTTCGCTTTAACTCCGAAACCGCTTCCGGGTCAACGCCAGCGCAATCCAGAACGACACCACTGCAAACCCCGCCAGCACCAACACATGGTGCAACGCTTGGTCAGGCCAGCGGTCCAAGAACAGCGGGCGAACCAAATCGACCGCCACCGACAGCGGCAGCCAGTCGGCGATCGCGCGCACAAAGCTGGGCAGTTGCTCGCGCGGGAAGAAGATGCCCGAAAGGAACATCATGGGCGTGAGGAACAGGGTGAAGTAGTAGGTGAAGAAGTCGTAACCTTTGGCCAGCGCGTTGAAGATCAGCGCCATGCAGCTGAAGGTGATGCCCACGCCCAGCAGCACAGGCCAGGCCACCAGCAGCTTCCAGCTGTGGCTGATGCCCAAAGCGAGCATCACCACCAAAATGGCCGTGACGCTGAACAATGACTTGAACGCGGCCCAGAGCATTTCGGCCAGCACCACGTCATCGAGCCGCACCGGGGCGTTCATGATGCCGTCCCAGGTTTTTTGCACATGCATGCGCGAGAACGCCGAGTAAAGCGCCTCAAAGGTCGCCGCGTTCATCGCGCTCATGCAGATGCTGCCACTGGCCAAAAACAGGATGTAGGGCACCTTCTCGCCGCCGATCTCGATCTGGCCCACCAGGGCCCCCAGCCCATAACCAAAGGCCACCAACCACATGAGCGGCTCGGCGATGTTGCCCACCAGGCTGGGGATGGCCAGCTTTTTCCAGACCAGCCAGTTGCGCTGAAACACGGGCCACCAGCGCATGGACAGGCGGGGCGCGGCCCAGATGTTGTTTTGAATTTGACTCATCATCAGCCTTCCTCTCGGATCTGGCGTCCGGTCAATTTCAAAAACAAGTCTTCCAGGTTGGAAGGTCGGTGCAAGGTGCGCAGCGCGGGCCAGGCCTGCAGCGCATTCATCAGGGCGCGGCTGTCTTGGGTGTAGAAGAAAACGGTTTCCCCACTCACCTCGACCCGGCCCGCCAGGGCTTTCAAGCTGGCCTCTTGCGCCAGCGCCACAGCGCCTTGGCCAAACACTTCGACCACCTCGGGCTCCAGGTGCTCGGCGATCAGGTCGCGGGGCTTGCCTTCGGCGATCTTGCGACCTTGGTCCAGTACCAAGAGGCGACTGCACAGGCGCTCGGCTTCGTCCATGAAATGGGTGGTCAGCAAGATGGATTTGCCTTCTTGCAGCAGCACCTGCAGGCGCTCCCACATGAGGTGGCGCGCCTGAGGGTCCAGGCCCGTGGTGGGCTCGTCCAGCATCAAGAGCTGCGGGTGGTTGATCAGGGCTCGTGACAGACTCAGGCGCCGCTTCATGCCGCCAGACAACTCGCCGGGCTTGGCCTTGGCTTTGTGACTGAGGGCGCCAAATTCGAGCAGCTGCGGAATGCGCTCGCGAATCACAGCATCGGGCAAGCCGAAATAGCGGCCAAAGACCAGCAGATTCTCTTGCGCCGTGAAGTCCGGGTCCAGCGTGTCCGATTGGGCCACCACGCCCAAACGGGCTTTGATGGCCAGCGCATCACGGGGCATTTGCAAGCCATCGAAATAGCGGATGTCGCCGCTGTCAGGCTCGGACAAACCCAAGCACATGCGCAGCGTGGTGGTTTTGCCCGCACCGTTGGGGCCGATGACGCCCAGGCATTCGCCAGGGTTGATGTGAAATGACAGGTCGTTGACCACCGTGGCATCGCCGTAGCATTTGACCAAATGATCGACCGAAAGCAAGGGGGTATTCATGCCCGGATTGTGCCCTTGACTGCATGCCTGAGCAGCTGGGCAGGTGACCGATAAAATCAGGGCCTTCTTCTGTACCGCGCCTGCGGCCCCTTCATGTCAAGTTCCCCTTCTTTTTCGGACCGCCTGGCGGTCTTGCCCCAGTACCTGATTCCCAAGCAAGCCCTGACCGCCTTTGCCGGCTGGGTGGCGGGCAGTCAGTGGGGCGGCGCGACCACGGCCATCATCAACTGGTTTGTCAAGCGCTACAACGTGAACATGGCAGAAGCCGCCAACCCGGACACGGTCAGCTACAAGAGCTTCAACGAATTCTTCACCCGCCCTCTGCGGGGCGACGCCCGGCCCATCGCGGCAGAGGCTTTTGTGAGCCCGGTGGACGGGGCCATCAGCCAGTGCGGCCCGGTGGTGGGCGACCAGGTCTTCCAGGCCAAGGGCCACGGCTACAGCACCCGCGCCCTGGTGGGCGGCGATGCGGCGCTGGCGGCTCAGTTTGAGAACGGCGAATTTGCCACGCTTTACCTGAGCCCCCGCGACTACCACCGCATCCACATGCCTTGCGCGGGGCGCCTGACGCGCATGATTTACGTCCCAGGCGATTTGTTCTCGGTCAACCCGACCACGGCACGCGGCGTGCCGGGTTTGTTTGCCCGCAACGAGCGGGTGGTGTGCGTGTTTGACAGCGCCCACGGCCCCTTCGTGATGGTGCTGGTGGGCGCGACCATTGTGGGCAGCATGGCCACCGTGTGGCACGGCGTGGTCAACCCGCCGCGCCCGGGCACAGTGCGCGAATGGACCTACGAGATGGGCAACATCACCCTGGCACAAGGCGAGGAGATGGGGCGCTTTTTGCTCGGCTCCACCGTGGTGATGCTGTTCCCTAAGGGAGTGATGCAGTTCAAGTCCGACTGGACCCCGACCCGCCCCATCGTCATGGGCGAGGCCATGGGGGCGTTGCGCTCAACAGCGGGGTAAGGTCAGGCCTTGGCTTCTTTTAGCTGGCGCGCCAACACGTAGCGGCGCATGGCCACTGCCGGGGCGTCCGCAGCCACAGAAAACTCGTACAAATCCTCGGCCGGGGTGCTGGCCAAGGCCATCTCCTGCAGGGCCAGGCCGTCCACGTCTTCCTGAAAAGCCACAAACAACTGGTCGTGCATGAAGCGGGTGGTTTGGGGGTCATCTTGCGCAAAGTCGCGCCCGTGCACGATGAAGTAATGCGTGCTGGTGGCCGTCTCAGGGGTGGGCATGTGGGCGGTGCGGATGCGAAACTGCGGGCGCGCACCTTCTGGCCCATTTTCCGGCAGGTGGCAATCGTAAAAAGTGACCGAGACCTCGTGCAGCCCCAGGCTGCGGAACTCGGAGCGCACGATGCGGGCGGCTTGGCCTTGGCCCGTCAACCCGGTCGGGATGCCCCACACAGGCGGCAAGGTGGTGGGCACCACGTTGCGCAGCAAAGCAAATTGGCCATCGCCGATGACGCTTTCAAAGGCCGCCTTGGCGTAATCGGGCGTGCCAAAACTTTTGGCGTGCAAAAAACTCAAATGCGTCAGGTCCAGCAAGTTTTCGTGCAGTCGCACGTAGTTCGCTTGCAAACTCAAATAGCCTTGCGAGCGCTCCCACTGGACATCGGCCATCCAATCTTGCGCAGGGAGTTTGGACGCATCGGCCTGATCGGCCTCACCCATCCAGATCCAGACCACCGCGCCGCGTTCGATGGTGCGGTAGGCCCGAATGCCCATGTTGGGCGGGCAGGTCGACTGCGAAGGCACTTCGATGCAGTCGCCCTCGGTGTTGAACCGCAGGCCGTGGTAGCCGCACACGATGGTGTCTTGCTCCAGCGTGCCGGCTGACAGCGGCATCGAGCGGTGCGGGCAGCGGTCTTCCAGCGCCACCACGCGGCCGTCACCGGCACGGTAAAACACCAACCGCCGACCCAGCAGCGTGCGGGCCAACAACTGGTCCTTGATCTCTTCGCCAAAGGCGGCCACGTACCAGTCGTTCATGACAAAAGGTGTGTGGCGATCGGCCAGGCGCTGTGAGGCGTTTTGCGCTGCGGTGATGACGCTGATGTGGGGGCGTGTCATGGGGTCTGTCTCCTGGGGTCGGCCTGGCGCATCGGCTGCGAATGGCATGTACGCTGCAGTTTAGGGCGTGGCATTTGGCATGGGCTGTCCCGGGAGCGCCTGCAGCCGTGGCAACATCCGGGGATGCCGACTTCATTGAACCACCCCTCTCAAGCGCCATCGCTGTGCACCTGGGCGCCCGCCCAGGCCATGGTGTTGGCCGCCGGTCGCGGCGAGCGCATGCGCCCCCTGACCGACCAGACCCCCAAACCTTTGCTGCGCGTGCGCGGCCAGCCGCTCATGCACTGGCCCATGCAGGCCCTGGCCCGGGGCGGCTTTGTGCAGCAGCTGGTCAACACCGCCTGGCTGGGTGAGCAGTTCCCGGCGCACTTGGGTGAGCACATCCAGTGGCCCGGCGTGTCAGAGATTCACATCCGCTATTCGCACGAAGGCCAGGATTTTGGCCGCGCATTGGAGACCGCAGGCGGCATCGTGCGGGCCCTGCCCCAGCTCGATGAGGTGTTTTGGGTGGTGGCAGGCGACGTGTTTGCCCCTGATTTGATGTTCACACAGCAGGCCATGCAGCGCTTTGCCGCCAGCGCTGCGCTGGCCCACCTGTGGCTGGTGCCCAACCCCAGGCACAACCCGGGCGGCGACTTTGGCCTGTCAGCGACGGGCCAGGTGCTCAACTTGCCCAAAGGCAGCCCCGGTTGCGCGTACACCTTCAGCACCGTGGCCCTGTACAAAAAGGCTTTTTTTGCCGACTGCGGTCTGCCCACTGGCAATCCCGAAGGCGTGGCGCTGGCGCTGGCCCCGTTGCTGCGTGCGGCCATGGACCGGGGTTTGGTGTCAGGCGAGGTGTATGAGGGCGACTGGACCGACGTGGGCACACCTGAGCGGCTGGCTCAGCTCAACGGCAGCAGCGCCTGATCAGGCACCCGGGTGACTGTGTGGCCATTCGCCACCCAAGGGCAACGAACATAATGGCATCTTCTTATGGGACTGTTCTCCAAATGACCGACACCACCCTGCTTTACGCCCAACGCCGTGCTCGCCTGGCCGCCCAACTGGGCGCAGGCGGTATCGCCATCATCCCCACCGCGCCCGAGCGCCAGCGCAACCGCGACAGCGATTACCTGTACCGGCACGACAGCTACTTTTATTACCTGACCGGCTTCACCGAGCCGCATGCCAGTTTGGTGATCACCGCCGAGGGTGAGTGCACGCTGTTTTGCCAGCCCAAAGACCTGGAGCGCGAAATTTGGGACGGCATCCGTTTGGGGCCAGACGCGGCACCCGCTGCTTTGGGCGTGAACCGGGCTTTGCCCATTGGGGAAATGGCCGCGCACATGCCCAAACTGCTCGAAAACCGCAGCACCGTTTGGTACCCCTTTGCCATCCACCATGGGTTGGAGAGCCTGGTGAACGGCTGGTTGCAGTCGGTGCGTGCGCGGGTGCGTTACGGCGCTTTGTGCCCGGAGCAGCAGCGTGACTTGTGCAGCTTGCTCGACGAGATGCGCCTGGTCAAAGATGCGCACGAGCAAGACATCATGCGCCGCGCCAGCACCATCAGCGCCCGCGCCCATATTCGCGCCATGCAGCGCAGCGCGGCCATGCTGCGTGCGGGCCAAGAGGTGCGTGAATACCACCTGGATGCCGAATTGCTGCACGAGTTCCGCCAAAGCGGTTCGCAGTACCCGGCTTACGGCTCCATCGTGGCGGGCGGGGCCAATGCCTGCGTGCTGCATTACCGCGCCGACACCGCCTTGATCCAAAACGGCGACTTGGTGCTGATCGACGCAGGGTGCGAGCTCGATGGCTACGCCAGCGACATCACCCGCACCTTCCCCGCCAACGGCACATTCACCGGGCCGCAACGCGCTTTGTACGACTTGGTGCTGGCTTCACAAGACGCGGCTGTGGCCGCCACCAAGGCGGGTGCCCGTTTTGTCGACCCACACGAAGCCACCGTAGCGGTCTTGGCGCAGGGCCTGCTCGATGTGGGCTTGCTTGACAAGAACAAGGTCGGCAACGCACAAGACGTGATCGCCAACCGCAGTTATTTCCAGTTTTACATGCACCGCACCGGCCACTGGTTGGGCATGGACGTGCACGACTGCGGCAGCTATGTGGAGCCCTCGCAGGTGGGCCAGGTCAGTGAGCGCAAGGACCCACTCAGTGGCGAGCTGATCAAGGACCGCCCCAGCCGCATCCTGCAGCCGGGCATGGTGCTGACCATCGAGCCGGGCTTGTATGTCCGACCTGCACCCGGTGTGCCCGATCAATTCCACAACATCGGCATCCGCATCGAAGACGATGCCATCGTGACCGAAACCGGTTGCGAGCTGATCACACGGGGTGTGCCGGTCAAGGCCGACGAGATCGAAGCCCTGATGCGAGGCTGAAGCGCCCATGCAGCCGAGTTCGCTGCCCACTGGTTCGGGCACGCTGCGCTCCCTACAGACAGGTCAGGTTCGCCCCCTCCTTGTCGGTGGGCGCAAGCTGGTGTCGGCCATTGGCAAAACCACGGTCTCGTGCCCCATCGAGGTCGGGGTTTTGGGGCTGGCCGGTGACGAACAGGCCGACTTGTCGGTGCATGGGGGCCTGAGCAAGGCGGTTTATGCCTTGCCTTCAGAACACCTGCTTTGGTGGCAGGCGCAGCGCCAAGCTCGGGGCGCAACCATGTTTGAAGAAGCTTTGGCGCCGGGTTACTTGGGTGAGAACCTGAGCCTGCAAGGCATTCTCGAACAAGACCTTTATGTGGGTGACCGCCTGGACTTTGGCGACGTGGTTTTGCGCGTGACCCAGCCGCGCGAGCCTTGCGGCAAATTCAACGCTGTCATGGGTTATGCCTTGGCCGCCAAAGACATGGTGCAAAGCGGGCGCTGCGGCTTTTATTTGGCGGTGGACCAAACGGGCCGTTTGCAAGCCGGTGCGTCTTTTCAAATCATCCCAGGGCAACGCTCGGTCAGCGTGGCGCAGGCTTTGCAACACAAGGCTTGGAAGCACCTGCGCTGGAACGGCTCGATTTGTGCGTAAAAGTCAAAAGCCAACTCACTTGAGAGGGGCATTACCTCACCCCCAGTGGTTCATTGCCACGCCTACAATGAAAATATTGGCCATTGGCTGACTTCAGAACCATCCATTCATCAACACCCCCAGGTGGCCAAACCCCTGCCCACCTGACAGCACTTCCCTACAACGGAGCCCCACCATGACCAACAAGGTCCAAGCCGAAGAAAAACGTGCCCAGTTGCGCAAAGCCGCCCTGGAATACCACCAGTTCCCCACCCCAGGGAAAGTGGCCATTGCGGCCACCAAGCAGCTGGTCAACCAGCACGATCTGGCCTTGGCCTACTCGCCTGGCGTGGCAGCCCCCTGCGAAGAAATCGTCAAAGACCCAGCCAATGCCTTCAAGTACACCAGCCGGGGCAACTTGGTGGGGGTGGTGACCAACGGCACCGCTGTGCTGGGCCTGGGTGACATTGGCCCGCTGGCCAGCAAGCCGGTCATGGAAGGCAAGGGCGTGCTGTTCAAAAAGTTCTCGGGCATCGATGTGTTCGACATCGAAATCAACGAGAAAGACCCGGACAAGCTGGTCGAAATCATCGCGTCGCTGGAGCCGACCTTTGGCGGCATCAACCTCGAAGACATCAAGGCACCCGATTGCTTCTACATCGAGCGCAAGCTGCGCGAGCGCATGAAGATCCCGGTCTTTCATGACGACCAGCACGGCACCGCCATCGTGGTGGGCGCGGCCATCTTGAACGGCCTCAAGGTCGTGGGCAAGGACCCCCAACAGATCAAGCTGGTCACTTCGGGCGCCGGCGCTGCGGCCTTGGCTTGCCTGGGCCTGTTGGTCAAGCTGGGCATCCCCCGTGAAAACATTTGGGTCACCGACCTGGCCGGCGTGGTCTACGAAGGCCGCACCGAGCTGATGGACGAGGACAAAATCCAGTTCGTGCAAAAGACGGACCAGCGCACCCTGTCCGAAGTGATTGAAGGGGCCGATGTGTTCCTGGGCCTGTCGGCAGGCGGCGTGCTCAAGCAAGACATGGTCAAGAAAATGGCGGCCAAGCCTTTGATCTTTGCGTTGGCCAACCCCAACCCGGAAATCAACCCCGAAGACGTCAAAGCCGTGCGCGACGACGCCATCATGGCCACGGGCCGCACCGACTACCCCAACCAGGTCAACAACGTTCTGTGCTTCCCCTATATTTTCCGGGGCGCACTCGACTGCGGTGCCACCACCATCACGCTGGAGATGGAAATCGCCGCTGTGCACGCGATTGCCGAGCTCGCGCAAGCCGAGCAAAGCGAAGTGGTGGCGGCCGCTTATGTAGGCGAACCCTTGGCTTTTGGCCCTGAGTACCTGATTCCAAAACCTTTCGACCCGCGCCTGATGATGATGATCGCGCCAGCGGTTGCACAAGCTGCGGCCGACTCCGGCGTCGCCTCCCGCCCCATCACCGACATGGATGCCTACCGAGAAAAGCTGCAGGGCTTTGTGTATGCATCCGGCACCATGATGAAGCCCATCTTCACAGCCGCCAAACGCGCCCTGAAAAAGCGCATCGCCTACAGCGAGGGCGAAGAAGAGCGCGTGCTGCGTGCGGCCCAGATCGTGGTGGACGAAGGCATTGCCCGCCCGACCCTGATTGGTCGCCCGGCCGTGATTGCCGAGCGCATCGAAAAATTCGGCCTGCGTCTGAAAGAAGAGCTGGATTACGACATCGTGAACGTGGAAGACGACCACCGCTACCGCGATTTCTGGCAGACCTACCACCGCTTGACCGAACGCAAGGGCATCACCCAGCAGATCGCCAAGATCGAGATGCGCCGACGCTTGTCACTCATTGGCGCCATGTTGCTGCACAAAGGTGACGTGGACGGCATGATTTGCGGCACTTGGGGCACCAACCCGATGCACCTGAATTACATCGACCAGGTGGTGGGCAAGCGCAAAGGTGTGAACACCTACGCTTGCATGAACGGTTTGATGCTACCGGGCCGCCAAGTGTTCATGGTGGACACCCATGTCAACTACGACCCAACGGCCCAGCAGTTGGCCGAGTTCACCATCATGGCCGCAGAAGAAATGCGCCGTTTCGGCATCCAACCCAAGGCGGCGTTGCTCTCACACTCCAATTTCGGCTCGTCTGACCAACCCAGCGCCGTGAAGATGCGCGATGTGCTGGACTTGCTGCGCCAAAATGCACCTTGGCTAGAAGTAGACGGTGAAATGCACGGCGATGTAGCCTTGGACGCCGCCGCTCGGCAGTCACTCATGCCCAACAGCACGCTTGTGGGAGATGCCAACTTGTTGGTTCTGCCCAACATCGATGCGGCCAACATTGCCTACAACCTGCTCAAAACAGCTGCGGGCGGCAACATCGCTGTAGGCCCAGTCTTGTTGGGCGCGGCCAAGCCGGTGCACATTTTGACGCCCAGCACCACGGTTCGGCGGATTGTGAACATGACGGCGCTTACCGTGGCCGATGCAAACGCAGCCCGCTGAACCACACCGCAGGTGTGTGCACTCACATGCAGGCAAAAATGAACAAATTGTCTTTGCCTGTTTAATGGGCAATCACTTGCATTTTTATCGCATTTGATACACACTAACGCCTTCGAGTTTTCGGGTAAACCCGGATGCTCCTGAAAGGTGTATTCATGAGGGTGTCACAAAGATCTGTAGCCCGTCGGTGGTGGTTCGCCATGCTGATGGGCTTTATTTTGCTGGCATGCACATTTTTGGTGCAAGCGCGCTCACCCCAAGCGGCACAAACTCAGTCCACATTGTTGGTCACTGAACTGCCCCGTGAAGGCCAGACAACCTACCAAAAAATCCGCAAGGGCGGTCCTTTTCCTTACGAAAAGGACGGTACGGTTTTTGGCAATCGCGAGCGGCTCTTGCCACGCGAGGCAAGGGGTTTTTACCGCGAATACACCGTCAGGACACCCGGCGTGCGTCACCGTGGAGCCCGTCGCATTGTCTGCGGTGGCCCAGTGCCGTCAGAACCGAAAGCCTGTTATTACACCGAAGACCATTACGCGAGCTTTCGCTTGATTGTCGACAGACCCTGATTTTTAGTTTTCAAGAAAGACCACGGAGATGGACATCCCGACACGTCAAGACCAAGAGCCGCCCCTGAAGGGCGTGCGGTCGAACATCGTGCAGTCGATTCGCGCCTACCGCGTGAGCGATTTGCAAGAAGCCGCCCAAGGACTGGGCCACCACTTTTTGTATGCCAACCTGGCCGAAGCCCAGAGCAAACAAGATGTGCTGGACTTGATTGGCGCGCAATTCACATTGCCCTCGCACTTTGGCAAGAACTTTGATGCCTTGTACGACTGCATGACCGACCCTTTGCACAAGTCGGGCCCACAGCCTGGCTTCATTGTGGTGCTGGAGCAAATTCCCGCACATGTCAAATTTGACAAGGAAGCCCGCGAGCAACTGCTCGACATCTTCCGCGACACGGCCGATTACTGGGGAGACCGGAAGATACCCTTCCGATGCTTCTATTCTTTTCTGTAGCCCGTTCTGCGCAAAACAGCCAAGCAGGACGGGCGAATGAGGCACAAACCGAGGACGCCGTGATGGCCGAATCGATGGAAGAAGGCGAAAAAATGCCCACCGACAAACTGGTGGACGTCTCGCCTTTGGCGCTGCGCATGAGCAGCCCATTCAACGCAGGTTATTGGCTCGCAGCCGCCTGATGCCGCGTTGAGCCGCGCCCGCGGCAAGTCACAAAAAAGCCCGTCTTTGACGGGCTTTTTCTTTGGGGCGGCAATGCCCCGACGCGTCAGACAGCTTGGGCCAAAGCCACGAACTCGGCCACGGGCACCTCTTCGGCGCGACGCTGCAGATCGAACTGCCCGGCAAAGCCCTTTTCGTCGAGCCATTTGCCCAAGGTGTTGCGCAAGATTTTGCGACGCTGGCTGAAGGCCACCTGCACCAGGGTTTCCAGGGTTTTGACGTTCAGCACGGGTGGCTGGGCCAGCGGCACCATGCGCACCACAGCACTGTCCACACGCGGGGGCGGATCAAAACTCTCAGGCGGCACAAACAGCACATTGGCCATGTCGTAGCGCCATTGCAGCATGACCGACAAACGGCTGTAGTCCGAGGTCGACGGTTGGGCCACCATCCGATCGATCACTTCCTTTTGCAGCATGAAATGCTGGTCTTCGATCACGTCAACCTGCGCCAACAAATGGAACAAGATGGGTGTGGATATGTTGTAGGGCAGGTTACCGACCACGCGAATTTTGCCCAAAGGAGCCGCCGTGGCCTTGGCCAGCATTTGTGCGGCCAGCGCCCGAAAATCGACCTTGAGCACGTCCGACTCGACCACCGACAACTGCGGGTGTTCACGCAAGCGAACGGCCAGGTCGCGATCGAGCTCGATCACCGTCAGATGGCCCAGGCGCTCGACCAAGGGCTGTGTGAGCGCGGCCAGACCAGGGCCGATTTCGACCATCGGCTGACCGGCCACCGGCGCAATGGCGTCGACGATGGCATCGATGATGCCGCCATCCGTCAGAAAGTGTTGGCCAAAGCGTTTGCGGGCAATGTGCTTCATTGGACAGGCTCGCGCATCTCGACGTAGGCGCGCCCACGCACATCCTCAGCCCAGGCCACATAGGCCTCGTCGAGTTTCTTTTCTCGCAAAACGTTGCGCGCCAGCGCACGCTGCTCGGCATCGCTCATGGGGGCATCGCGCCGTTCGGTCACCTCAATCAGGTGCACCCCAAAGCGCGAAACCAGCGGCTCAGCCACCTGGCCGGGGCGCAAGCGGTTCATGACCTGCTCGAACTCGGGCACAAACATGCCCGGACTTGCCCAGCCCAGGTCACCGCCCTGCGCAGCGCTGCCGTCTTGCGACAGACGTTTGGCCGCATCCGCAAAATCGGCCTTGCCCGAAACGATGTCCTGGCGCAAGGCGCTCAGCTGCGCCAGCGCCTGAGCCTGGGTCAGCTGCGGACTCAGGCGCAGCAAAATGTGCCGCGCACGGGTTTGCGTGACCGTCAAAGTGGCAGGGGCCTGCTGGCGCTCGAGCACTTTGAGCACATGAAAACCGGCACCTGAGCGCAATACATCGGCCACACCGCCCACCGGCACAGCAGCGGTGGCCTGTACAAACAGTTCCGGGTAACGGTCGGTAGGGCGCAAGCCCATGGTGCCGCCATTGGCCCCCCGGTCCGCAGCTTGCGAGAAGGACTTGGCCAACTCGGCAAAATTCTCGCCACTGCGTGCGCGACGCGCCACATCACGCGCCCGAGCCTCCAGCGGCTGGATTTGAGCTTCGGAACTGTTTTCCGGCACGGCGATCAGGATCATGGCCAGGTTCAACTCAACCTGAGCCCGCGCCGCCAGGGTCTTGAGTTGTTCTTGCAAGAACTGCTCAACCTCGATGTCACTGATGCGGATGCGCGCTTCGACCTCGCGCTCGCGCACACGGCTCAACAAGAGTTGGTTGCGCAGTTGTTCGCGGAAAGTGGTCAAGGCCACGCCATCTTGCTGCAAACGCTGGCGCAGGGCTTCTCGCGTGAGTTGGTTGTTGCTGGCCACACCCGCCTCGGCTTGGTCCAAAGCCTCTTCGTCGATCACGATGCCCGCATCGCGAGCTTGTTGGATTTGGGCCTTGTCGGTGATGAGTTGCTCCAAAGCCAGCCGCTTGGCCTCGGCGGCATCCAGCGGGCGGCCTTGCGCCTGCACTTCGCGCTGCAGGCGCAAGGCCAAGGTTTGCACTTCCCGGTTGGTCACCGGTTCGGAATTGACCACGGCGACGATGAAGTCAGCCGAGCGAATGGCCACCGGACTCGGTACAGAAGGTGCCGTACTTTGGGCGGACACACTCAGCGGCAACCAGGCCGCAGCCAAGCAGACCGAAGCGCAGACGGCCCATAAAGCGCGAACAGGAAACAGGTGTTTATTCATAGTGCTGGAAACGGCTCGGTTCAATGAAGGATTCTCGCAAGTTCTGGTAACGAGGGATGTTTTTTCGCAAACTTTCCAAAGGGCTAGCGCCTACACGGGCCAGGCCAATGAATTCGAGTTGGAACAACAATCGGCTGGTGGCCGCATCCACGGTTTTCTGGTTTCGCTCAAACGCAATGCGGCCAATCCAGCAGCCGCCGTCGTATTCAAGACCCAGCAAACTGTCTACAAAGCGTTTGTCGGTCATGCTGAAATTCATGCGGCCCACGCCGTACCAGCGGTCCGGGCCCAGGCCTTGACCCGTTGTGCGGGTCCAAGCGCTTTCAGTGGCCTCATCGCGCGGCCCCAGCAAGTCACTCAGCGGCCATTGCCAGCCCAAGTCCACCTGTTCACTCACCCCTTGGTTGAGACGATAGGCCACATTCAAAACACGGTACGGGCTGGGGCTGTAGCGTGCTTGCAAGGTGGTTCGACTGACGCGGTCAGTCTGACTGTTCACCTGCACCGTGCCATCAAGCGCCCAGCGGTCATCCCATCTGACCCCCGCACCCAGCAACAAGTCGCTCAGACCCGCAGTCACAGCGCTCTGGTTAGGCAAGACCACTTGTTGGTCCGAAAAACGGATGCGCTGGGCCATGCCGACACGCAGCATTTCAGCGCCGTTGTTGGCATCAAAAAACCGGCTGGTCACGCCCAGCGTCAAAGCATCGTTGTCGGCCAAACGATCATGGCCCACATAGGTGGCTTCGCTGTAAATGGTGGACAAATTGAAATCGGTGGCCCCGCTGTCGTAGACCGGCAAACGGTTTTGGTCCCGAAACGGCGTGCGCGTATAAAAAGCGCGTGGCTCCAAAGTTTGTGTCACGCCTCGGCCAAACCACTGGGTCTCGCGCTCAAAAACCAGGCCCGAGTCCAGCGAGAAGGTGGGCAATACCCGGTTGGCCGAGCGCTCACCCGAATCAAGCGGCTGGTCAAGTTGGTAACGGGTCGCATGCAGTTGCAGCTTGGGTGTCACAAATCCCCACGGGCGAATAAAGGGGCGGCTGACTTGCGCCAACACAAAGCTGCGCTCACCGTTGCGAAGCACAGGGCGCTGCGCCGAGCTCGCCAAAGGGATGCGGTCGTAGTTGGCCTCAAAGCGCGTGGTGTCAGCCTGCACCGACCAGTCCAGGCCTTCGGCATGCCACTGACCATAGCGCAGCCCGATTTGGGGTGCTCGGTCATAGGGCGGGGTGATGGGGGCGCTGATGTCTTGCAGGGTTTGCCAGCGCTGGACCTGAGCGCTCATACTCAGGTTGCCGCGACCCCAACTCAACACCCCTGTGGACGGCAACAAGCGCTGGGTCAGCACCAGCCCAGCGCGCGGAAAATCCCGCCAATAGTTGTCGTCGCTGACCCGGTTCAGGTTCAGTCCCAGGCCGATGCGCCCCACGCTGTCCAAGCCCGTGTCCAGACTGCCGTTGTGCTGGCTGGACCAGCCCCAGCGGGCCTGCTCGCGCTGTTTGTCCGTGGGCATGAGGTTCAGCCGGGCCTGACCGCTGTAGTCCCGCTCCAAATAACGGAATTCGGTGTCCACCGCCACGCCGCGTTTGCTCATGAGGTGGGTGGTCACGGTGGCATCGCGGTTGGGGGCAATGTCAAAGTAGTAAGGCTGTGCCACTTCAAAACCACTGTTGGTCGTGATACCGACCACTGGCGGCAGCAGCCCCGATTTGCGCCCTGTGGTCATTGGGAACGTGACGGCGGGAATGCCCAGCACCGGAACGTCTTGGAAACGCAACTGCACCCCCTGCGCCTGAACGGTCGACTCTTCTTCGTCCAGGCTCAAGCGTGTGGCTTTGAGTACCCATGCCGGCAACCATTCCGGCCCGGGCGTGCGTCTGCAGGTGGTGTAACTGGCTTGGCGAAGGATGACGCGGTTATTGTCCAGAAATTCCATCTGGTCGGCTTGTCCATAGGCGCCGCTGTTGTACAACTCAAATTCGGGCTGAGTGAGGGTTCCCTGAAAACTGTCGACCTGCAGCTTGAGCTTGGGGCCGGTCAACAAGCTGCCAGGGCGGCTCAGGCGCACTTGGCCTGTGGCTTCCACAACGTCCTGGCTTTGGTCAAACGACAATTGCCCAGCCTGGATGCTCAGCCCCGGCTTTCGCAGGCTGGACTCCCCCTCAATGACCATGTCCAGATCGGGCCGCACGCGCAAACTTTGGCCTTGGATGTAAACCGCACCCTCTTGCGCCTGGCGATTGGAGATGGTCTCTTCCAGCAGGGGGCTGCTGCGCAAGACCAGCTCCGGCAAAGGGGCTGCTGCCTGCGTGGGCGTCTGAGTTTGGGCTTGCGCCAACCCCATCGGACCGCCCAGTGCGCCCACTTGCAACACGAACAACACCGCCCACACCACCGCCCGCAAAGGGACATGGGCCACTGGGGGCTGCGAGCAAGAGACGGGAAAAAGGGGCACGGCGAAGGGACAGGGTTGGGACACGCGGGAGCTAAGGGCAAAGCGCCTGATGCGGGCTTTGTAAAATGTGATTATCCATGAGCCACCCCACCCAGCCCCCCACTTCAGCCCCCAGCCCCAACCCAGCCAACAGCGTGAGCTGGACCGATCCGGCCCGGCAGGCGCTTTTTGACCACTGGATGTCCGGTTTGGCCGACCAGAAGGGTCTTTTGCCCGACAGTTTGCGCGTGGCCTCGGCCGATGCCAGCTTTCGCCGCTACCTGCGCGTCGACACCGTGCAGGGCGACAGCCGCATCGTCATGGACGCACCGCCCGATAAGGAAAACTCCGAGCCCTTTGTGCGCATTGCCGCCTTGATGAAGGCCGCAGGTCTGAATGCCCCTGAAGTGCTGGACTGGCATGAAGCCCACGGCTTCATGCTGCTGAGCGACCTGGGCGACGCCACCATGATGTCAGCCATCGATACCGAGCGCCCCCAGGCCAACCATGGCCTGTACATGCAGGCGGTGGATACGCTGGTGCAGTGGCAACTGGCCTCGCGCCCGGGCGTGCTGCCCCCCTATGACGAAGCTTTGCTGAACCGAGAACTGAGTCTGTTCCCCGATTGGTATTTGGCCCAGCACCGGGGCGTGCAACTGCAAGGTGCACAACGCGAGGTGTTCGACAAGGCCTTTGCCCTCATCGTGCAACGCAACCTGGCCGCGCCCAGCGTGTATGTGCACCGCGACTTCATGCCGCGCAATTTGATGATGCCCTTTGGCGCCACTCCCCAACTCGGCGTTTTGGACTTCCAGGACGCGGTCTACGGCCCCATCAGCTACGACATTGCCAGCCTGATGCGCGACGCCTTCCTCACCTGGGACGAAGACTTTGTACTCGACATCACCATCCGCTATTGGGAAAAAGCCCGCAAAGCCGGGTTGATGGACTTTGAAGACTGGCACAGCGACTTTGGCGCGTTTTACCGCGCCGTCGAGTGGATGGGCCTGCAGCGCCACCTGAAAGTGGCCGGCATCTTTGCCCGCCTGACCCTGCGCGACGGCAAGCCCAAGTACCTGGCCGATGCGCCGCGCTTCCTCCATTACATCCGCAGCACCTGCGACCGTTACCGCGAGTTGGGCCCGCTGCTGAAATTGATCGACGAGATCGAAGGCACCACGCCCCAGGTCGGATTTGCCTACGGGCGCATGTGAGCATGCCGCGCTTTTTCTGCCCCACACCTTTGGCCACAGGCCTGCCGCTCAGCCTGCCTGCGGGTGCCGCCCGCCATGTGCAGGTGCTGCGCATGCAGCCGGGAGATGTCATCACTTTGTTCAATGGTGAGGGCGGCGAGTTTGACGCCACCGTCACCCGCATGGGCCGCAGCGATGTAGAAGTGGAAGTGGGCGCACACCTCGCGGTTGAGCGCGAAGCCTCTCGCCCCGTGCACCTGCTGGCCGGCATCACCGCCAACGAGCGCATGGATTGGTTGGTCGAAAAAGCCACCGAGCTGGGTGTGGCCAGCATCACGCCCCTGGTGGCCGAGCGCAGTGTGCTCAAGCTCAAAGGTGAGCGCGCTGAAAAAAAACTGGCGCACTGGCAAGGCGTGGCCGTAGCCGCAGCCGAGCAGTGCGGCCGCAACAGGGTGCCCACAGTGCACGCGGCCGTCACATTGAATGAGTGGCTGAAAAAGGCCCCGCCCGGCGAGCGATGGGTGCTGTCACTGTCCGAAGGCACACAGCCCCTGGCACAAGTACAGAACGCCGCGCAAGGCCCCACCCCGGTCACCGTGCTCAGCGGCCCCGAGGGCGGCCTGAGCCCTGCTGAGGAGTCGGCGGCGCTGGCCGCAGGCTTTGTGCCGGTCAGCCTGGGGCCACGGGTGCTGCGGGCCGAAACCGCGCCCTTGGCGGTGTTGGCCCTGTGCGCCTGAGCCCGAGGCTTCAACAACCGCTGCGTAAAAGTCCTCATCGCTCCTTGGGAATCGACAGGCTGCTGTAGAATGCGCCATTCCGAGGAGCGTTGCAGCGCCCACCAGCCACCCGGCTGGCAGCAGGCGTGAGGCTCGGAACCTTCCAACAGCAACGACGCTCATCCACTTGACGTGTGGTGAGCCTGTACCTTCCATTCAGTGCTTACTTCCACGCATGTGGCTTATTCACATTGCTTTGGAGCTTTTCTCATGAATGCACGTATGCCTTCCACCGTTAACGCTGACTGCGTGATCGCCGACATCGGCTTGGCCGATTGGGGCCGCAAAGAAATCAAAATCGCCGAGACCGAAATGCCAGGCCTGATGGCCATCCGCGAAGAGTTCAACAAGGCCCAGCCCTTGAAGGGCGCGCGCATCACTGGGTCCTTGCACATGACCATCCAAACGGCCGTGCTGATCGAGACCCTGCAAGCCTTGGGCGCCGATGTGCGTTGGGCCTCTTGCAACATCTTCTCGACCCAAGACCACGCGGCAGCCGCCATCGCTGCCAAGGGCACACCCGTGTTCGCCATCAAGGGCGAAACCTTGGCCGATTACTGGGACTACACCCACCGCATTTTTGACTTCGGCCCCGCCGGCACCGAGGGCGAAGGCCCCAACATGATCCTGGACGACGGCGGCGACGCCACGCTGCTCATGCACCTGGGCAAGCGCGCCGAAAAAGACGCGTCTTTGATCGCCAACCCCACCAGCGAAGAAGAGACCTGCCTGTTCAACGCCATCAAAGCCAAGCTGGCCGTGGACCCCACCTGGTACAGCCGCAAAGGTGCACACATCATCGGCGTGACCGAAGAGACCACCACCGGCGTGCTGCGTCTGAACGAAATGGCCGCCAAGGGCAGCCTGATGTTCCGCGCCATCAACGTGAACGACTCGGTGACCAAGAGCAAGTTCGACAACCTGTACGGCTGCCGCGAATCCTTGGTCGATTCGATCAAGCGCGCCACCGACGTGATGATCGCCGGCAAAGTGGCCGTGGTTGCCGGTTACGGTGACGTGGGCAAGGGCTCGGCCCAAGCCCTGCGCGCTTTGTCTGCCCAAGTCTGGGTGACCGAGATCGATCCGATCAACGCCTTGCAAGCCGCGATGGAAGGCTTCAAGGTTGTGACCATGGAGTACGCCGCCGACAAGTGCGACATCTTCGTGTCCGCCACCGGCAACAAGAACGTGATCCGTTACGAGCACATGGCCGCCATGAAAGACGAAGCCATCGTTTGCAACATCGGTCACTTCGACAACGAGATCGACGTTGCTTCCTTGGAAAAGCTGCAGTGGGACGAGATCAAGCCCCAAGTCGACCACGTCATCTTCCCCGATGGCAAGAAGATCACTTTGTTGGCCAAAGGCCGCTTGGTGAACCTGGGTTGCGCCACCGGCCACCCCAGCTTTGTCATGTCGTCTTCGTTTGCCAACCAGACCATCGCCCAGATCGAACTGTTCACCAAACAAGACCAGTACGAGTCGGGCAAGGTCTATGTGTTGCCCAAGCACCTCGATGAAAAGGTCGCACGTTTGCACCTGAAGAAAGTCGGCGCCATGCTGACCGAACTCAGCGACGAGCAAGCGTCTTACATCGGCGTGTCCAAGAACGGTCCTTACAAAGCCGACACTTACCGTTATTAAGAACACGCATGCGCATTGACCAACTTCTCGTCGAGCGCGGCCTGGCCGCTTCTCGCTCCCAGGCCCAGCGACTGATCGCCGGGGGCGTGCAGTGGCAGCGACCCGACGGGACTTGGCGTGCGATTGTCAAAAACCGCGACGAGGTGCCTGAAAGCGCTGCGCTGCAGTTGCTCGACGATGCCGAGTCGCGCTACGTCTCACGCGGTGGCTTGAAACTCGAAGGGGCCTTAAAAGCCACGGGCGTGCAGGTGGACGGCTTGCGCTGCCTCGACGTGGGCCAGAGCACAGGTGGCTTCACCGACTGTTTGCTGCAGCACGGCGCGGCCGAGGTGGTGGGCATTGACGTGGGCCACGCCCAAGTGCACCCGCGCATCCAGGGTGACGAGCGGGTGGTCTGCATCGAAGGCGTGAACGCCCGCGAGCTCGAGCCCGGCGACGAGCGCATCCCCGATGCGTTGGAAGGCTTTGACTTGATGGTGGGCGATGTGTCGTTCATCTCGCTCACGCTGGTCTTGCCGGGTGTGGTGCATTTGCTCAAACCCACGGGCCAGTTGCTCATGCTGGTCAAACCCCAGTTTGAGCTGCAACCGGGCCAGGTGGGCAAGGGCGGTATCGTGAAAGACGACACACATTTCCCATTCATCGAAAACCGTGTGCGCACGGCCTTGACGGAATTGGGCATGAAAGTCACCGCCTGGCTGAACAGCACGATCGAAGGCGGCGACGGCAACCGTGAATTTTTTGTGCAGGCCTGCTGGCCTGACCCGGCGGCAGTTTTACCCGCCAGGGAGGCCACACGTGTGGCGCACGAGGCCGATCTGGCCGCCAAGGCCTATGCCAAGGCCAACGACTATTGAATGTTTGAAGGTGTTGTGATGTCTGGTTTGAAGTTGCCCATCAGCCTGGAATTTTTTCCGCCCAAAACGCCCGAAGGCGCTGAAAAATTGCGCGGCGTGCGCGAGAAGCTGTACAGCTTGAAGCCCGAGTTTTGCTCGGTGACTTACGGCGCTGGCGGCTCCACCCAAGAGGGCACGTTTGCCACGGTGGGCGCGATCCAGGCCGAAGGCGTGGCCGCGGCCTCGCACTTTTCCTGCATTGGCGCGACCAAAGCCTCGGTGCGTGCCGAGCTGGCCACGCTCAAGACCATGGGCGTGCAGCGCCTGGTGGCATTGCGCGGCGACTTGCCCAGCGGCTACGGCGCAGGTGGCGAATTCCACTACGCCAGCGACCTGGTGAGCTTCATCCGCGCCGAGACCGGTGACGACTTCCACATCGAAGTGGCCGCCTACCCCGAAATCCACCCACAAGCCAAGTCGCCAGAAGCCGACTTGCAGGCTTTTGCCACCAAGGTCAAAGCCGGGGCCAATTCGGCCATCACCCAATACTTCTACAACAGCGACGCGTATTTCCGCTTCGTGGACGACGCCTACAAACTGGGCGTGGATGTGCCTGTGGTGCCGGGCATCATGCCGATCACCAGCTCCTCGCAGTTGCTGCGCTTTTCGGACGCCTGCGGGGCCGAAATACCGCGCTGGATCAGGCTGCGCCTGCAGGCCTATGGCGACGATGTGGAGTCAATCAAAGCCTTTGGTCTGGATGTGGTCAGTGACCTGTGCGAGCAACTCATCAACGGCGGCGTGCCTGCCATCCACTTCTACACCATGAACCAGAGCGCGGCCACACTGGCCATCATGCAGCGCCTGAACTCTTTGACCTACTGACCCACTTTGATGCTGGACCTGTCGCAATGGCAGCGCCCACCCCAGCCTTGGTTGGGCGTGTTCACCGACATCGATGACACCCTGACCACCGAGGGCGTGATCACAACCGACGCCTTGCAGTCGCTGGCCGCGCTCAAGCAGGCGGGTCTCATGGTCATTCCCATCACCGGGCGGCCCATGGGCTGGAGCCGCGATTTCGCCCAAGCCTGGCCCGTGGATGCGCTGGTGGCCGAAAACGGTGCGGCGGCCTGGCTGCCCCAAGCCAACGACACGCCCCAGGCCATTTACCAGCAAAGCGCTGCCGAGCGCTGCGCCAACTGGGCACGCATGCAAGAGGTGGCCGCTCGCATCGTGCGCGAGGTGCCCGGCGCCGCGCTGGCCCAGGACAGTGCCGGCCGGGAAACCGACATCGCGATCGACCACAGCGAATTCACGCATTTGCCCACAGACGCCATCGCGAGAGTGGTCCACCTCATGCAAAGCGAGGGGATGACTGCCACCGTCAGCAGCATTCACATCAACGGATGGTTTGGATCGCACAACAAACTCAGCGGTGCCCGGTGGATCCTCAAGGCCTTGTGGGGACGCGACCTGGATGCCGAATGGGCCCGCTGGGTTTATGTGGGAGACTCCACGAATGATCAAGTGATGTTCGAACACTTTGCGTTCAGTGCAGGCGTCGCCAATATCCGTCGCTTTGAATCGCAACTGTCTCACCGACCCCGCTACATCACACCCAGTGAACGCGGCGCCGGATTTGCTGAACTGGCCCGCCATGTGCTTCAACATCTGACCTGAAAACATGGGTCCCCGACACCTTTTTCGCGGCGCTGTGCGCGATACACCACCCACTGACTGGACATGCGCATGACCGCCCCTTCTCTTTTGACCTGGTCTGAAAAAGACACGACACGCTCCGCCATTTGGCGCTCCGACCAAGTGCTGCCCAAACAGGTGGTGCTGGCAGACGACACCATGACGGCGGACACCGCCTACCGCCTCGCTTGCGCGGGCACAGGCTTGCTCTGGCGAAGCGATTTTCAGAATGCACGGCAAATGCTGCAAGCACTGACACGGCGCATCGACAAACCCAAAAAAATCCGGGCCAAAAAGCAAGCGCCAGATGCGCCCACCCTGCCCGGTGCGGCCTTCCACACCCATCGACAGGCACAAGCCCAACGCACCCGCATCCTGAGCCAAGTCTTGATTGAGTTGAACGGTGACTACGGGATTGACCTGCGCCGTGCACCCGACGTCAAAGCCGCCTGCGTACAAGCCTTTGGCGTGACCAACGGGCAAGCCTCGGTGATCTCGCTGCGCAGTCTGCAAGGTGTGATTGGTGCTTTTGAATGGCGCAAGAACGGGGTTGAGGTGCCCGACATGGGTGAGGCCTTGCGCATTTACCCGCACTACGGCGTGTTCTCACCGGTACGGGGTGAGTATGTAGAACTGGTGGCCAAAGCGCCAATGCCCGAGGCGCTCAAGTCACACGCTGTGGCTTTTGACGTGGGTGTCGGTACCGGTGTCTTGTCTGCCGTGCTGGCCCGACGCGGGGTCGCGCAGATCGTGGGCACCGACATGTCGGAACGCGCTTTGGCCTGCGCCCGAGACAACCTCCAGCGCTTGGGCCTTCAAAACCAGGTGCAATTGCTGCACACCGATTTATTCCCACCAGGGCAGGCGGCTGTGATCGTGTGCAACCCGCCCTGGCTGCCCGCACGCGCAACCTCTTTGTTGGAGCAAGCCGTCTACGACGAGGGCAGTCAGATGCTCAAAGGCTTTTTGAGCGGCCTGGCCTCACACCTGTGCGAAGGCGGCGAGGGTTGGTTGATCTTGTCCGATTTGGCCGAACACTTGGGCCTTCGCTCACGCGACGCCCTGCTGGGCTGGATAGCCGATGCGGGCCTGCAGGTGCTGGGCCGCATTGACGTGAAACCTGTTCACGCCAAAGCCAGCGACAAAACGGATGCGCTCCACGCCGCCCGGGCCGCCGAAGTCACCTCCTTGTGGCGGCTGGGCGCAACAGCCGCCTGAGTTGGCCAAGGTTCAAAGCCGTTGCAAGGGCCCCAAGTGGCATGACCGAAAGCCTGGCATCCGACATTTGACCCAGCAGCAGCCACGCCTCCAGCCCCACCCTTGAAGGCTGGGGCTCACACCCGCGCCAACACCGGCCCGAGCGCCACCCCCGTGTGGGTGCCCAGGCGAACCAGGGCTTCGGGCGTGGCAGCGGCCACGATGCGGCCACCCGCGTTGCCGCCTTCCGGTCCCAGATCAATCACCCAGTCGGCTTCGGCAATCACATCCAGGTCATGTTCAATCACGACCACGCTGTGGCCAGCATTCACCAAGCGGTGCAACACGCTGATGAGTTTGTCCACGTCGGCCATGTGAAGACCCACCGTAGGCTCGTCCAACACATACAGCGTATGGGGCGCCTTGTTGCCGCGCTTGCCCACTTCGTCGCGCACCTTGGTCAGCTCGGTCACCAGCTTGATGCGCTGGGCTTCGCCGCCACTGAGGGTGGGTGAGGGCTGACCCAGCGTGAGGTAACCCAGCCCCACATCTTTGAGCAACTGCAGCGGGTGCGCGATCGCCGGCATGCTGGCAAAAAAGTCCACCGCTTCGTCCACTTCCATCTGCAGCACATCGCCAATGCTTTTGCCACGCCAAGTCACGGCCAAGGTCTCGGGGTTGAAGCGCGCGCCGCGGCAGGTTTCGCAGTGCACTTTCACGTCGGGCAAAAAGCTCATCTCGATGGTGCGCATGCCCTGGCCTTCACAGCTGGGGCAGCGGCCTTCACCGGTGTTGAAGCTGAAGCGCCCGGCGGCATAACCCCGCGCTTTGGCCTCCAGCGTTTCGGCAAACAGCTTGCGCACCGTGTCCCAAAAGCCGATGTAGGTGGCAGGGCAGGAGCGCGGTGTTTTGCCAATCGGCGTTTGATCGACTTCAAGTACCCGGTCAATCGTCTCAAAGCCTTGCACGTCGCTGCACGCATTCAAGGCCACGCGCTGGCCGGCGTCTTGCGCGGTTCGGCCCGCCAAGGTGGAACGCTGGCTGACCAGCGCCTGCACATTGGCCAGCAGCACATCGCGGGCCAGGGTGGACTTGCCGGAACCGCTGACGCCCGTGACGGCCACCAAACGTTTGAGCGGCACTTGCACATCGACTTGGCGCAGGTTGTGCAGGTTGGCGCCGTTCAAAGTGAGCCACTGCAATTCAGGCGCAGGTGGTGCATCCGGCATGGATTGCCGCGTCGCTGCGCTCCTCGCAATGACGGACTTTTCGTCATCGCGAGCGGAGCGTGGCGAGGCATCCACCAACCTGCGCATCTGCATTGGATGCTTCATCGCGTGCAACAAATAGCGCCCGGTTTGTGAATCGGCAGAGGCCGTGATGTCGGCAACCGAGCCCTCAGCCACCAAGCGGCCACCGCGTTTGCCCGCGCTCGGGCCGATGTCGATGATGTGGTCGGCGCGGCGGATCGTGTCTTCGTCATGCTCCACCACCACCAGCGTATTGCCCTTGTCGCTCAGGCTCTGCAAGGCATTGAGCAAAATCCGGTTGTCTCGCGCGTGCAAGCCAATGGTCGGCTCATCCAGCACATAGCACACACCCTGCAAGTTGCTCCCCAACTGCGCGGCCAAGCGGATGCGCTGCGCCTCGCCGCCCGAGAGCGTGGGCGCGCCCCGATCCAGCGTGAGGTAACCCAGGCCCACTTCTTCCAAAAATTCCAAGCGGCTCTTGATCTCGGGCACCAGGTCACGGGCGATGTCGGCGTCACGGCCGGTGAGCTGCAACTTGTCAACCCAGTGCCGCACATCGGTGACGGACAGGCTGGCAATGTCGGTGATGCGCCAGCCTTGACCCGGCGCGGCGCCCAGACGCACCGCACGCGCCGTGGCGTTCAGGCGGGTGCCTTCGCAAGTGGGGCAGGCCACATGGGCCAAGTCTTCGATCTCGGGCTCTGCAAAGCTTTGCTCGCGGCCTTTGTTCTTGTCGTCTTGCACCGAATCGTCAAACACCAAGCGCTCGTCCTTGCTCAGCTTGACGCCCGTGCCCACGCAGTCGGGGCACCAGCCGTGTTTGCTGTTGTACGAGAACAAGCGCGGATCGAGTTCGGCATACGAGGTATCGCAAGCCGGGCAAGCCCGCAGGGTCGAGAACACGCGGTGCTGGCCAATGCGGGCGGTGGACTCGCCGCTGAACATGGCTTCGCGCAGACCGTCCAGATCGCTCAGCACATGCACCACGCCTTTGCCGTGCTCCAGGGTTTTGGTCAGGGCTTGGCGCAACGCGGTCTCGTTGGTGGGCAACACATCGAGGCTGGCCACAGGCAGCTCGATGTTGTGTTCTTTGAACCGGTCAATGCGCGGAAAACCTTGCGTGGGCAAAAAGTCGCCATCCACACGCAGGTGGGTGTAGCCACGCGGCCGCGCCCAATCGGCCAGTTCGGTGTAAACGCCTTTGCGGTTGACGACCAGCGGGGCCAGCAGGCCAATGTGCTGACCCCGGAACTGCGTCATCAACTGGGCGATGATGCTGTCGGGCGTTTGCGGCTGCACGGGGGTGTTGTCGTGCACGCAATGCTGGATGCCCAGCTTGACGTAAAGCAAACGCAAAAAGTGCCAGACCTCGGTGGTGGTGCCCACGGTGGATTTGCGCCCGCCACGCGACAGGCGCTGCTCAATCGCCACGGTGGGCGGAATGCCATACACCGCATCCACTTCGGGGCGGCCTGCGGGCTGCACGATGCTTCGGGCGTAGGCGTTCAGGCTTTCCAAATAGCGGCGCTGGCCTTCGTTGAACAGGATGTCAAACGCCAGCGTGGACTTGCCAGAACCACTCACGCCGGTGACCACGTTGAAGCTGCCACGCGGGATGTTGACGCTCAGGTTTTTGAGGTTGTGCTCTTTGGCATTGACGATCTGGATGTTGTTGTTCAAAACAGGCGCGCGGCGTTGCGGGGTCGAGCCCTTAACACCGCCCTGACTTCGAACGCTCGCGAGCGAGGCTGCGGTGTCAGAGGGTGACGATTTCGGTGTACCCCCGCCGTATGAGGAACCCGCTGACACCGCAGCCTCGCCCCCACGAGCGTACACATCCGCACTCAACCGCTCAGCCACACCCAACACCTCGCCCATCGACTCAGCGTACTCACGCAACGCCAAGCCCGTGTGCGACGTCGCATGCTGACGCACATCTTCCGGCGTGCCTTCGGCCACGATCAAGCCCCCGGCATAGCCACCCTCGGGGCCCAAATCGATCAGCCAGTCACTGGCACGGATCACATCCAGGTTGTGCTCGATGACGATGAGCGAGTGCCCCGCTTCAAGCAACTTGCGCAAAGCCCGCATGAGCTTGGCGATGTCGTCAAAGTGCAAACCGGTGGTCGGCTCGTCAAACAGAAACAAGGTGCCTTTGCGCGCCAGACTCTGGCGGCTCTTGGACGCACTCTTGGCGGCCTCGGCCAAAAAGCCCGCGAGCTTGAGGCGCTGCGCCTCACCGCCCGACAAGGTGGGCACAGGTTGGCCCAGCTTCACGTATTCCAGGCCCACGTCCACGATGGGCTGCAACGCGCGGATCACGTCGCGGTCTTGCGCGAACAAGGCGGCGGCTTCGCTCACCGTCAAGTCCAGCACATCGGCCACGTTCAGATGCCTGACACCAGACCCCACAGGGATGGACTGCCGCGCTGCGCTCGCAGTGACGTCGCTTGAAACCTGGCCGTCATCGCGAGCGAAGCGTGGCGATCCACCCAGAGCCTGGCGCTCGATGGTGATCTCCAGAATTTCAGGACGGTAACGCTTGCCGTCGCAGTCTGGGCAACGCAAATACACGTCGCTCAAGAACTGCATCTCAACATGCTCAAAGCCCGAGCCGCCGCAGGTGGGGCAGCGGCCGTCGCCGCCGTTGAAGCTGAACTTGCTCGCGGTGTAGCCGCGCTGGCGCGAGAGTGGTGCGGTGGCAAAAATCTCGCGGATCGCGTCCCACGCGCCCACATAACTCACCGGGTTGGAACGGGCGGTTTTGCCGATCGGCGACTGGTCGACAAACACCACATCGCTCAGGTGATCTGCGCCCAACAGGCGGTCGTGCGCGCCGGGTGTTTCGGTGGCTTTGCCAAAGTGACGCATGAGCGCCGGGGCCAGCACGTCTTGTATCAAGCTTGACTTGCCCGAACCGCTCACGCCGGTGATGGTGACCAAGCGCTGCAGCGGGAAGTCCACACTGATGTTTTGCAGGTTGTGCTCGCGTGCGCCTTCCAAAATCAAACGCGGCGTGCTGTCGCTCACCATGCGCTTGAAGCCCAGGCCCACTTGTTTGCGCCCGCCCAAGTACGCGCCCGTGAGCGTGTCGGCATTGCGCAGGTCGGCGGTGGTGCCGTCAAACACGATTTGCCCACCGCGCTCGCCGGGGCCCGGCCCCATGTCGATCATGCGGTCGGCAGCCATCATCACGGCCGGGTCGTGCTCGACCACCACCAGGGTGTTGCCCGCGTCACGCAGGCGGTGCATGGCCAAGGTGATGCGGTGCATGTCACGCGGGTGCAGTCCGATGCTGGGCTCGTCGAGCACGAACAGGGTGTTGACGAGGCTGGTGCCGAGAGCGGTGGTGAGGTTGATGCGCTGGACTTCGCCGCCGCTGAGTGTGCGGCTTTGGCGGTCGAGGGTGAGGTAGCCAATGCCCACGTCGCACAGGTATTTGAGGCGGGTGGTGATTTCTTCCAGCAGCAACTGCAGGGCTTTTTGTTCGGCGCTTGGGCCTTTTGTTGTGCCCTGTGCTGTTGCCTCTGTGGTTTCTGCGGAGGTTCGGTCTGCATCAGAGCGGGGGGCGGGCTCCTCATGAGGCGGGGGTACGCCAAAATCGTCGCCCGCCCCCCGCTCTGACGCAGACCTTGTGGTGGATCGATCGTCCTGTGCCTTCTCTGTCTTTGTCGCTGCCTCTGTCTCTGTCGATGCCTGTGCTGCTGCTTGTGCACCCGCCCCTACGGCTTCGCCCGGGGATGGGCTGGGCGACGATTTCGGTGTACCCCCGCCGTATGAGGAGCCCAGCCCATCCCCGGCCGAAGCCTCCCCTGCCATGCCCACGGCAGCCTGCCCCAAATGACCTGAAGCCGACAACCGGTCAAAGAACAATCGCAACCGATCGAGCGGCATGATCATCATGTCGTGCAGGCTCAAACCCGGCAACGACTCCAACTGCGCCCGCGACCACTTCACCCCCGCTGGCATGAAACGCTTTTCCACTGGCAAAACCCCATCCGCATCCGAGTGGCTGCCGATGCGCCAGAGCAAACTCTCGGTCTTCAAACGAGCCCCTTGGCAGGTTGGGCACTCGGTATAACTGCGGTACTTGGACAAGAGCACCCGGATGTGCATCTTGTAGGCCTTGCTCTCCAGGTACTCAAAAAAGCGCTTCACGCCATACCACTGGTGGTTCCAGCGGCCCTTCCACTCGGGTGAACCGTTGATCACCCAATCTTGCTGCGCCTTCGTCAGTTTGTCCCAAGGCGTGTCACGCGGAATGCCGGCGGCCTCGGCGTGGCGCATCAGGTCGTCTTGGTTTTCTTGCCAAGCCGGTGTTTGCAGCGTCTTGATGGCCCCAGCCCGCAGCGTGAGCTTGGGGTTGGGAATGACCAAGCCGTAATCGACCCCGATCACCCGCCCAAAACCCCGGCAGGTTTCACACGCGCCCACTGCGGAGTTGAACGAAAACATCGACGGGATCGGGTCGGTGTAACGCTGGTCGCTGTCTGGGCAATGCAGGCCAGTTGAAAAGCGCCAGATGTCGAAGCCGCTGGCCGGCTCAGAGATGGATGGCCGCGCTTCGCTCGCCATGACAAGACCCGCGTCCATGGGTAGCTGCGCCTCGCTCGCCACGACAAAACCAGCATCTATGGATGACCGCGCTTCGCTCTCCAAAACAAAACCAGCGTCATCGCGAGGCACGAAGCGATCCATGGATGAAGGGACACTGCTCGCCACAGCGGAGGGCAAATTGGGATCTGACCCCGATTTCTCCACGTACACATTCAGGCGGCCACCGCGTTTGAGGGCCACTTCGATGGCTTCGACCACGCGGGCTTTTTCGGCGTTGCCGATGCGAAAGCGATCGGCGATCACGTCCAGCACCTTGCGTGGTCCGGTGGGTGTGGCCACTTCGCGTTCAGCCTGCACCTTGGTGAAGCCGCTGGCGGACAGCCACTGCTCAACCTGCTCGGCGCTGGTGTTGGCGGGCAGCTCGACCGGGAAGGTCAGGTACAGGCGCGGGTCGCCCGCTTGCGCGGCACGCTGGGCCAGTTCGGCGTAAATCGTGTCGGGGTTGTCGTGGCGCACCGGCTGCGCGGTGTCTTTGTCAAACAACTGACCCAGGCGGGCGAACAACAACTTCAGGTGGTCGTTCAGCTCGGTCATGGTGCCCACGGTGGAGCGTGAGCTGCGCACCGGGTTGGTCTGGTCAATCGCAATCGCCGGGGGCACGCCTTCGACCTTGTCCACTGCCGGTTTGTCCATGCGGTCCAAAAACTGGCGGGCGTAGGCGCTGAAGGTCTCCACATAACGGCGCTGGCCTTCGGCGTACAGCGTGTCAAACACCAGACTCGACTTGCCCGAGCCGCTGGGCCCGGTGACCACCGTCAGCTCACCCGTGCGGATGTCCAGATCGATGTTTTTGAGGTTGTGCTGACGGGCACCACGGATACGGATGAGACCTTGGGACATGGACGGGCTTTATGGGGTGGAGGCCAAACATTCTAGGGCCGCACCCCTTGTCCCTCGGGGATGCTGCGCTTGCCCCTTTTTCTTGACCGGGATCAGGAAAAACACGGGCCCGTGTGGCCTGGCGCACGCGGCGTCTGCCACAATGAAATTCGGTCATCACCCCCGAAAGAACGGATTTAGCGCATGTCATCCTCACCCACCGACTGCTCGGACAGCCTGGCCCAACACCGCGTTTGGGGTTTGCTCAGCGCTTCGGCCCGGCAAGACCTGTTGACACAAAGTGAAGTGCTGGATTTGCACGCAGGCGATCGGCTGGCCCATGCGGGCCAATGGCGTGCCCATTTGTGGCTGATTTTGCAGGGCCGTGTGGACCTGGACGACCCGGAACTGGCGCGCACCCACACGCTGCTGTCGGGCGAGTTTTTTGGTGCTGGCGTGACGCCTTGGACGCTGCAACAAAGCTGCCACGTGACCTGCACCCAAGACACCCGCTTGCTGCAAGTGCCCGAGGCCTGCCTGAAAGCCCTGCTGGCCCGCGAACCAGCGCTCACCCCCTTCTTGCCTATACCCCTGGATGGCCGACAGCCTGGCGCCCCAGCGACTGCAACCGCACCCAGCAACGACACCAACTTGCTCAGCATGCGCTTGCAAGACTTGATCAAGCACCCGCCCATCACCTTGCCGCCTCAGGCCAGCGTGCTGGAGGTGGCCCGCACCATGCGCGAGCGCGGTGTTTCCTCGGTCATGTTGGTCGAGCAGGGCCACCTGTTCGGCCTGGTCACCGACCGCGACTTGCGCAACCAGGTGGTGGCCGAAGGGCTGGACCTGTCGCGCCCGGCCGCCGACATCGCCACCCTCGCACCCTTGACGCTGGACCAGCGCAGCCCCGCTTTTGAGGCCCTGCTGCTGATGACACGGCACAACATCCACCATGTGCCCATCATGGACGGCCATCGCATCGCCGGCATGGTGACCGCCACCGACCTGACCCAGCAGCAAAGCACCTCGGCGGTGTATTTGGCAGGCGACATCCACCAGCAAAATAGGCTGGACGGGTTGGTGGCCATCAGCCAACGTGTCAAAGCCCTGCAACAAAACCTGAGCGCAGCGCACACCAGCGCCTACAACACCGGCCACGTCATCACCACCATCACCGACGCGCTGACCAGCCGCCTGATTCACCTGGCCGAAGCCGAACTCGGCCCGCCGCCAGTGGACTATGTGTGGGTGGCAGCCGGCTCACAAGGGCGTTGCGAGCAAACCGCCAAGTCGGACCAAGACAACTGCATGGTGCTCCATGACGCCTACGACCCGGCCCAACACGGCGACTATTTCAAGGCCCTGGCCCGCCGCGTGTGTGATGGCTTGGCCGCTTGCGGCTACATCCACTGCCCGGGCGAGATGATGGCCATGACCGACCAGTGGCGTCAGCCGCTGCATGTTTGGCGGCAGTATTTTGAGAAGTGGACGCACACCCCAGACCCCAAGGCCTTGATGCTGGTGACGGTGTTTTTTGACCTGCGTGCTGTACACGGCCAGCACGCACTGTTGCACAGCTTGCGCAGTGAAGTGCTGGCACAGACACCCAAGCAAAGCCTGTTTTTGGCGCATGTGGTGAACAACGCACAAAAGCAACGCCCGCCGCTCAACCTGTTTGGCCAGATCTCGCTGATCCGAGGCGGAGAACACGCGGGCACCGTGGACTTGAAACACCAGGCGATTGCGCCCATCGTGGACCTGGGGCGCATTTACGCGCTGGCTGCAGGCCTGCACGAGGTCAACACCAGCGACCGCATCGAGCAAGCCGCCCAAATGGGTGAGCTGTCGGAGCAAGGCTCACGCGACTTGCGCGACGCGCTGGAGTTCGTCTCCAGCCAGCGCATCACGCACCAGACCCAGCGCATGCAGCAAGGCCTGGAGCCCGACAACTACCTGCACCTGCAAGAGCTGTCGAACTTCGAGCGCGGCCACCTGCGCGATGCGTTTTCGGTCATCCAGTCGCTGCAAAACGTGCTGGGCCAGCGCTACCAGTCGGGGCGTTTTTAAGGCCCCGGTGGCTCAGTATTTCAAACGTGCGTAATAGGTTTTTTGCGCCGCTTCGCGGGCCTGGCCCAGGGTGTGGATGCCCATCTCGGCCAAGAGCGGAATCATGCGCAAAAACACCTCGGCCGTGACCATCGCGTCGCCCAAGGCGGTGTGCCGCCCCAACACGGTGATGTTCATGCGCTCGGCAATCGCCTCCAGGCGGTGCGACTCCTGGTTGGGGTGAACAACCGCCGACAGCAGCAAGGTGTCTAGCACCGGTTGGTCAAAGCGCAGGCCGGTGCTGGCCTCTTTGAGCTGCAAAAACTTCATGTCAAAAGCGGCGTTGTGCGCCACCAGCACCGTGTCGTGGGCATAGGCATGGAAAGTGGGCAGCACCTGCCCAATGCGCGGCTGGCCCTGCACCATGGCGGGGCTGATGCCATGGATCGGGATGGACGCAGCCGGAATGCTGCGGCCCGGGTCAATCAGCTGCTCAAACGCATCTTGGCGCAGCAAGCGGCCGTTGACGATGCGCGCGGCCCCGATCTGGAGGATCTCGTCGCCTTGAGAGGGGTTCAGGCCCGTGGTCTCGGTGTCGAACACCGTGTAGCTCAGGCTCTTGAGGGGGCGGTCGTCCAAGCTGTGGTGCGACTCCGACATCTGGAACAGGTCAAAGTCGTAGTACTCGGGGCGGCTGTCTTGGCTCAGCACATGCGCGGCCTCGATGCCTTCTTGCGCCCCGGCCCGGGGCAAGACCAATCGGAAGAAGGCCTGGTGGCGCGTGCGTTCGCGCTCGAACCACATCACGCCGCCGTGGCGGTCCATCACGTCGCGCACCGTCAAGGGGCTGCGGTCCTGCCCCAAGTGCATCGGGTCCAGCTCCCAGGTCATCACGGTTTCTGTGCTCATGGCCTGACCGGTCCAGACCAAATCCAGGTGCACCTTGTCAGCGGCCTGCGCCAGCCGCAGCTGCACAAAACGCAGCTCAAACTCGTCAAACAAACGGCTGGCCAGGTAGGTCAGCACCTGCAGCACCCCAAAGCTGTCCACCTTGAGCCAGACCTGCGAGTTCACCGTGTCCAGCACCACATCGGCCATGTCGCGCCCACAATGCGCGGCAATGCGCTGCTGCGCGGCCAGCACCAGGTCCGCGCCCAGCATGTCTTCAAGGGGCCAGCGGGTCTTGAGGGTTTCGGTGGAGCGGGCCACCAGGTCGGTGATGCGCTGGCCCATAGCACCCACTTCATCGCGCACCGCATGCAGGGATTTCTGCCGCCCCTCAGGGGGCAAATTGTCCAGAATCAACAGCTCAACGGACGACTGCACCTTGGCCAGCGATGCACGCGTAGCCTCGGCCAAACTCAGCAACCGTTGTTCCCGCTGGGAAGCCTCCTCGAAACTGTGGGTCACGTTGTCGAGTGTCAACACAAAGCCGTGGATGTCCACGCCACCCGGTTCGGCTCTGGTTTCAACGGCTTCGCCGGATCGAACCGGTGCCATGTGCACCCGCAACAACTGACCAGAGGTGGTGCTGGTCAGGAACTGTGTAGAAGGCTGACTGGCACCACGCGCCATGCGCTGACGCAGGTTTTCCAGCGCATGGGCCACCAAGGGCCGGTCAAGCACGGCATAAATCGACCGGCCAATGCCCACCCACTCTGCGCCGCCGGCCACGGAAGAAGCGCCCGACATCAGCTTGAAAGCCAAACGCGCGCGGTTGTTGAACAACACAATTCGGCCATCCAGGTTGCACACCACCACGCTCTGGTTCAGCTCGGACATCAGCGCGGCCAGGCGGTTGCGCTCTTGCTGGATGCTTTGGCTGGCCTGTTCCACTTGGGTTTGCACGTCGTCCCGCCAACGGTCACGCTCTGCTGCCAATGCATTGATGGCCTCGCCCAAGCGCTGCAGCGCGGGCGACTCCGCGCGGACATCGATCCTTTGGCTTCGCGCCGCAGCCTTGAGCAGCTGGACCCTTTCGAGCAAGCGGTCCGGGCCTTGTGCATATTGGCGATCGTGCCCACGCCAAAACCACACCGACAACCCCACCACGGGCAAGAGCGCCAGCAGCGCCACAGGCCAAACACCCGCCAGCAGGCTGCCCAGCTGCGCGGCCTGCTCAGGGGTCAGCACGGCCCACACCAGGCCGACGCCCAACACGGCCAAGACCAAAGCGACCACCACCGTCAGGGCTGATTGCAACTTCCAATTCATGCCGAAGCACCATCCGCTGATGGGGGCAGCCCAAGGATTGGCATCAGTAGTTGGACTTGGAAGACGCGCCCTTGCGGGTTTTGGTCTTTGGCCCCAGTCCATGGGCCTGACGGCTCAGGGCAAATGAGCCAAACACCTTGAGCCAGATCGTCACACCCGCGAACATGAGCCTGTCGTCGCGGCTCAAGATCAAGCCATCCAGGTCCCAGTTCACATCCCCCAACATCCACAACAGAGGCAACAACGAAGACACCAGCACGCCAATCAACACAATGGCAGGCACAAAGTTGATCACAAACTCGTAGGGTGCATAGTGCTCGGCGTTCGTGGGTGGCATGCCTTTTTTAAGGGCCACCTCTGAAAAATCACGCTTGATCAAAATTCGATACGAGCGCCTGACCCAAAAAAAGGAGATTGGGAACAGGGCCAGTAAAAAGAACCAATCAAAAATCGGCACTTGAATCAACACTTCCATGGCATTTCCCTCGTTTAGTGACGTATTGTCACTCATCAAAAAAGCCCCGTCAGCTGCCTGACGGGGCTTTTGCATTTCAGATCAATGCGGCTTTTACCGCACTGAGTGAAGCGTGATCTCAGTGACCAGCGGCGGCAGAACCCGCACCCTTGGGCACGCGAACCGACTCCACCAATTCCTGGATGTGCTGTGGCACAGGTGCCGACATCTTGCTGACCAAGTAAGCGACAGCGAAGTTCACGATCGCGCCCACGGTGCCAAAGGCTTCGGGGGTGATGGTGAAGAACGCGTTGGCGCCACCGATCAGATCCAGGTAGGCGGTGCCCTTGATGAAGAAGATGCCTTTGTGTGCGAACACATAGAACAGCGTCACAGCCAAACCAGCCAACATACCGGCGCTGGCGCCTTTGTCGGAGATGGTCTTGCTGAAAATACCCATCATCAACGCAGGGAAGATGGTGGAAGCTGCAATACCGAAGGCCAAGGCCACGGTACCGGCCGCAAAGCCAGGTGGGTTCAGACCCAACCAGCCCGCCACGAAAATGGCAGCAGCCATGGCGATCTTCCCGGCCATGAGTTCGCCTTTTTCGCTGATGTTGGGGTTGATAGCACCCTTGATCAGGTCGTGCGACACGGCCGACGAGATGGCCAAGAGCAAGCCCGCAGCAGTCGACAGCGCAGCAGCCAAACCACCGGCGGCCACCAAAGCGATCACCCAGTTGGGCAGCAAGGCGATTTCGGGGTTGGCCAACACGATGATGTCGGCGTTCACGCTCAACTCGTTGCCCTTCCAGCCAGCGGCGTCGGCCTTGGCTTTCACGGCTTCGTTCTTGGTGGCAGAGTTGTAGTACTGGATGCGGCCGTCGCCGTTCTTGTCTTCAAACTTCAGCAGACCGGTTTTTTCCCAGCGCTTCATCCAGTCAGGACGGGCTTCGTACTTCAAGCTGGCGTCAGCAGCGTACAAGTCACCACCGGTCACAGCGGCTGTGTTCACAGTGGCGTGCAGGTTGAACTTGGCCATGGCGCCCACCGCAGGAGCCGTGGTGTACAGCAAAGCGATGAAAACCAAAGCCCAGCCAGCGGATGCGCGGGCATCAGCGACCTTGGGCACGGTGAAGAAGCGAACGATCACGTGGGGCAGACCCGCGGTACCGATCATCAAGGACACGGTGTACACGAACATGTTCAGCTTGGAGCCTGCGGCCGTGGTGGTGTACTGGTTGAAGCCCAGATCGGTCACCACTTGGTCGAGCTTGGACAACAAGGACACGTCGGTGCCGATGAAGTCAGAGCCCAAGCCCAGCTGAGGGAATGGGTTGCCGGTCAGGTTCAAGGAGATGAAGAAGGCAGGCACCAAGTAAGCCGAGATCAGCACGCAGTACTGAGCCACTTGGGTGTAGGTGATGCCCTTCATGCCGCCGAACACCGCGTAAGCAAACACAATGGCCATGCCGATGTAGATGCCTTGCTCGCTGGTCACGCCCAAGAAACGAGCGAAGGTCACGCCCACGCCGGTCATTTGGCCAATGATGTAGGTCAGCGAAGCGACCAACAAGCACAGCACGGCGATGTTACGGGCGGTCTTCGAGTAGAAGCGGTCGCCAATGAACTCGGGCACGGTGAACTTGCCGAACTTGCGCAGGTACGGTGCGAGCAACATGGCCAGCAACACGTAACCGCCGGTCCAGCCCATCAAGAACACGGCGCCGCCGTAGCCCATGTTGGAGATCAGACCGGCCATGGAGATGAACGAAGCAGCCGACATCCAGTCAGCGGCCGTGGCCATACCGTTGGTGATGGGGTGAACACCGCCGCCAGCAACGTAAAACTCGGACGTGCTGCCCGCGCGTGCCCAGAAGGCGATGCCGAGGTAGAGCGCAAAGCTCAAACCCACGAACAGATAAATGGTGGTTTGGAGTTCCATGTTGGTCTTCCTTTTAGTCTTCTTGCATGCCGAATTGACGATCGATCTCGCCCATCTTCTTGGCGTACCAGAAGATCAAAGCGATAAAGATGTAAATCGAGCCTTGTTGAGCAAACCAGAAACCCAGGGGATAACCGCCGAGTTGGATGCTGTTGAGTGCGGGTGCGAACAAGATGCCTGCGCCATACGAACACAGGAACCAGATGACCAAAACCTTGGTCAGCAAGCCCAGCGTCGCCGACCAGTAGGCCTTTGCGTTGCTATCAGTTGTCATGAAAGTCATCTCCTAATGTGATGCTTATGTGATTTCGGCGGGGTCAACCGCCACGTATTGCGTGTCTGAAACAAAAGATTTCCAGACTGCACAGGCCGCACTGTGTCGACGCTTCCTTACAGAAGAATTGCTGAAACGCCTTCCAGCCCCAAACCAAGGGTAAGTACCAGCATGTTAGAACGCACAAAACCACGATGCGCTTGGCGTGACACGTGTCTGACACATGCGGCACGCACCACTTGAGGGTAAACACTGAGGCCTGACCGGCCTGTTTTTTATCTAAGCTCAGCGCATGCTCGACTTGCCCACACCATCGCCTGCTTTGCGTTCGCGCCAAAAACGCTTGACGGCTGTTTTGTTGGGTGTGTGGTTGCTGGCGAGTTTCGGCCCCTCGCTTTTTGTCCGCGAACTGACTTTCGATGTGCTGGGCTCACCCTTTTATTTCTGGATGGCCGCACAAGGCTCGGTTCTGGTGTTCATCGCGATCGTGGCTGTTTATGCGGTGCTGATGAACCGCTGGGAGGCGCAGGCCGCGCAAGAGGCCTTGGCCTCAGACAAGAACAAGCCTGTTTGACCATCAACGCCGCACGCCTGCAGCGCAGTGTGCCGGGGCTTGCCAATCTGGTCCGTCAAACCAGGCGTCCCCCAGCAAGTAAGCCCGCAGCATGGGCAGCGCGTCTTGCCCCCAAAACACACGGCCGTCAACCACCCAACTGGGCACGCCAAACACCCCCTCTGCAATCGCCTTTTGGGCGTGCGTTTGCAAAGCCTGCTTGACCTGGGCGCTGCCGGGGTCTTGGGCCGGTGCCAATTCGGCTGTCAGCGCCGCCAGGCGCTCCGGGTCGGCCGCGTCCTGCCCCGTGCACCAGACGTGGCGGAAAATTTTCTCGCACACATAACGGCTGGGCTCACCATCGACGTCGCACGCGGTGGCCAGGCGCAACAAACCCAATGGGTTGAAGGGGTGCTGGGTGGGCAGCTGCAAGGGGGTGCCCTGCTGGCGAGCCAGCCACAGCACCTGCCGGTACGTCCAGTCGCGCTTGGCAGGGATTTCCGCCGGACCGAGCTGTCCGTGGTGCTTGAGCATGGCGGCAAACAGCACCGGCTTGTGCACCACGCGGTGGCTGATGCCCTCCAAAGCCCGGGGCAGGGCGTCAAACCCGAGCCATGCATAGGGAGAGATGAAATCAAGATAGAAATCGATGGTTTTCATGAGGGCCTGCCGGTGTGGGGTGTCTCGCTTTACGCCTTGATCTTGACCCAAGTCTATAGGGTCAACACCAACTTGCGCGGGCCGGCTTGTCCGTAGAATGCATTTGCACAAATAGGTGACCACACAGTCCACACCGGGCCAGAGTCACTTCCTGCCATTCAAGGAGACCCCCATGTACAAGCACATCATCTTGGCCTATGACGGTTCGGGCAGCGGCCAAAAAGCGCTGGTGGAACTCAAGGAACTGGCGCATTGGGGCCAGCCCCGCCTGACCTTGGTGGCGGTGGCCCCCAATCCGCTGGACGTGGGTTCGATGGAGATGGGTTACTACACCTCGGCCGACAACGGCCCTTTGGAAGAAACCCTCAAAGAGCAACTGGCTCAGGGCGTGCAAGCCTTGCAAGCCATGGGTTATGCGGTGCAAGGCGAGGTGCTCAAGGGCGAGGTGATTCGCGAGCTGTCGGGTTTTGCCGAGCGCGTGGGGGCCGACCTGATCGTAGTCGGTCACAAGCACGAACCCAACCTGCTGCGCCGCTGGTGGAGCGGCTCCACCGCCAAGTCGCTGGTGGAGGAGTCGCCTTGCAACGTGCTGATCGTGGTGGACCGCAACGCAGCGACGGCGGCCTGAGCCCAGGCCCGCCAAGGTTTTGCCGGACCTGAGGGATCTAAAAAACGATGCGCTGCTGAATGCGCTGCCAGACCAGGCGCTTGGCCTCATCGGACATGCGACTCCATGCACCAATTTCCTCGAGGCTGCGCCAGCAGCCCGAACACGTCGCGCTCTGAGGGTCCATCACGCACACCGACACACACGGCGAAGGCACATGCGGCTCGGGCTTGGCCAGCACCTGCGCGGCTCGGTGCGCGAGCTGTTTCATGCGGGCATTCATGTTGCCTCCTGGGCCGGTGGCGAGGCCACGAGCGCCGTCTTCACTGGGGTATCGGTGCTGTCCTGCACCACATCGGCTGCGCTGGCACCGGTCAAACCTGGCAAGTCTTGTGGGCTCAAACGAAACACCCCATGAGGATGCCCGGCGGCGGCCCAAATTTCATCGAAGCGCCACAGGTCCTGGTCGAGCAAGGTGAGCGGGGGATGCAAGTGCGCCACAGGTGAGACACCGCCAATGCTGAAGCCCGTGTGGGCTTTCACAAAATCGGCGTCGGCCCGACCCAACTTGCCCACTCGGGCCGCCACTTTCTTTTCATCGACGCGCCGGTCGCCCGAGGTCACCACCAGCACGGCCACGCCATCTTCCTTGCGTTTGAAAATCACGCTCTTGGCGATTTGCCCCAGTTGCACGCCCAGGCTGTCGGCAGCTTCTTGTGCGGTGCGGGCAGCGCCGTCGAGCATGACCGGTTTGTGCGCGTGGCCTGCAGCTTGCAAAGCCGCCTTCACACGCTGCACGCCCTCGGGCAAAACCTGATGTTCGGATCCATTCATTTGGGTGACACTGCACTGGCTGTTGAAAAAAACAAGCTGCTATTGTGCGTGCAAGTGCATGCCCCGGCGCGTTGTGGGGCAGCTGCGTGCAGCCACGACTTGGACGTCGTCCAACACCCCATTGGAGGCACCCTAGGGTTTTCCCCGTCAACCCATTTCATTTGTACCAATATAATAATCAGGCCTTTTCAACGCCAGAACAAGGCTTCAGGGAGGCTTGCCTCCCTTTTTTTTGGTCGTTGAGCCCATGTGACAGGGGCGCTTTGGCGTATGCTTCGCAGACTCCAAACTGCTTGCCATCATGCCCCCCCTCTCTGCACCGCGCACATCGCCTGATCCCGGCGAACACCCTGCTTTGGATGACCACGCTGCCCGGGTATTGCGGCAATTCAGATTGATTTTCAACACCGTCAGGCGCCATTTCCAGACCATGGAAAAACAATCCGGCATTGGCGGCGCGCAGGTCTGGGCCCTGAGCCTGGTGTCACAACACCAAGGCCTGGGTGTAACGAAACTGGCCGAGCTGATGGACATCCACCAGTCAACCACCAGCAACTTGGTGCGCTCGCTCATCAAAAGCGGGCTGCTGCACAGTGAAAAATCCAGCGCCGACCGCCGCGTGGTGGAGCTGTATGTGCTGCCCGAGGGACTGAAGTTGCTCAAAAAAATACCCGGCCCCTTTGCCGGCGTCCTGCCCCACGCTTTGCAGCACATGGACGAAGTGACACTGCTGCAACTGGAGCACAACCTGTCGGCGCTGATCAACCGCCTGGAAGTGGACGAGAAAGCCGCACACACCCCCATCGCGATGATGTGAGCGACTGGCCACGATGGCCGAGGGCCGGGGATCGAAGCTCGCCTCGCGTCTTTGCTGCCCTTGGAAACTGAGAACTGGACCTGTCTTGGCTCACTTGCTCGCCTAGATTGACGGTTCAATACCTTTTGAACCTGCTGCTTTGACGACTGGCCAGTGCTCGCTGGCACCTTGGTGACAAAGTGACAACCCACCTTACGCCGGGCCTTTCAAGCGATTGCATTTGCTCAAATGTAAAATGAAGCCTCGATGGGCAGCCTTTTGCCCTTATTGGGCCGCCCACGGGCAGGCCCGCTCCTGAGTCTTCAGGTTCATCACGCAGCCAGCGGCCGCGTCGCACAAAGCGACGCACCGGGTCATCAGCGCCTGCGCCGCCCAGCTTGCATCAACCCGAAAGGTGAACACCATGAACATTTGGCAACGCACATGGCAAAGGGCATGGCAAGGCCTGCAGCATTGGCTAGGCCGCCGCCTGGGCAATTGGCAAAAGCTGGACACGGCCACGCCCATGCAGGCAGCGCCCACACCTGAACCGCTGCGTCTGGAGGCGCCTCTGGGGCCCTGTGTCAGCGTCATCATCCCCGCTTTGAACGAGCAAAAACGCATCGCCGATGTGGTGCGTTACGCCCTGAGCGATTCGGCCACCGCCGAAGTGATCGTGGTGGACGACAGCTCGATCGACAACACCGTGAGCCTGGCCCGCGAAGCCGGCGCGCGCGTGATCACCAGCAGTTTGCTGGGCAAGGGTGCGTCCATGGCCGATGGGGCGCGGGTGGCGCAAAGCGAAATCCTGGTTTACCTCGACGGTGACCTCAAAGGCCTGCGCAGCGGCATCATCAGCGACCTGGCCCGCCCCCTGATTGCAGGCCAAGCCGAGTTTGTGAAAGCGCGGTTTGGCCGGGGCGGCGGTCGCGTGACCGAGCTCACCGCCAAGCCCATGCTCAAGGTATTTTTCCCGGAACTGGCGCACTTCAACCAGCCCCTGGGCGGCATCATTGCGGCACGCAAGTCACTGCTGCAGCAACTCACGTTCGAAGACGGCTACGGCGTGGACATTGGCTTGCTGATCGACGCTTGGCGCGCCAACGCCAATCTCACCGAGGTGGACATTGGCCACCTGGAGCACGACAGCCAGCCACTGTTGGACCTGACATCGATGGCCAACGAGGTCTCGCGTGTGATCTACAGCCGCGCCCGCGAATCGGGCCGCTTGCATGTGGAACAAATCACCGCCATGTACGAAAGCCAGCGCCAGGCCACCGCTTCGTGGGACTACGCCATCACGCGCCAGAAAAACCGCACAAAACTGTTGCTGCTGGACATGGATGGCACGGTGACCACCAGCCGCTTCGCCACCTTGCTGGCGCAGGCCACAGGCCAGGTCGATGAGCTGAACAAGCACCTGGATGCTGCCAACCCAGACGCGCTCACACGCAGCGCCAACATCGCGCAAATTTTCCGATTTGTGCACCGCCAAAAATTCGAAGCCGTGGCCAAGGCCATGCCCATCCGGCCGGGCGTGATCGAGTGCGTGAAGGCCTTCAAGAGGGCCGGTTTCATGGTGGGCGTGGTGTCCGACAGTTATTTTGTCGCTGCAGAAGTGCTGCGCAAACGCATCTTTGCCGACTTCGCGCTGGCGCACACGGTGCAGTTTCAAGGCGATGTGTGCACAGGCGAATTGAGCATCAACAGCGCCTTTTTGCCCGACCCGAACGCGACAGAACCGGCCGCCGCCCGCATCGGCATTTCCAAGCACCATGTGCTGGTGCAATTTCGCTGCGAAGACATTCAGCCGCGCTTTGACACCATCTGGGCCATGGGCGACAACGACAACGACGTGGACATGCTCAGTCAAGCCGACCGGGCCTGGATGATTGAGCCCAAATCACCCCGCCTCAAAACCATCGCGGGGGTGACCGAGATCACGCACTTTGACGAACTGACGGCGGCGCTGACGCTCGCCATGCAAGAAGATGCGGCCCAAGCTGACAAAGGTCAGTCAGCAAGCAACTGGCCTTGATGGAGGCCCGAGGGCTTGGGCCTGCGTAGGAGCCGACCCGTGGGCTATAGGCGCGGCAAACGTCCTGCGCGTGGGTGCGCTCCTCGTAGGAGCCCACCCCGTGGGCGATGGGCGTGGCACACGCCCTGTCCCCGCCCACTCAACCCGCCCGCTTGGTCAACAAGGCCTTGGCCACATTCGAGTTGGGTTGGCGGCCCAAAAAGTCGCTGATGAAGGCCCCCGCATCCACCAGCTTGTCCAGGTCAATGCCCGTCTCAATGCCCATGCCGTGCAGCATGTACACCACGTCTTCAGTGGCCACGTTGCCCGTGGCACCCTTGGCATAAGGGCATCCGCCCAAGCCTGCTACCGACGACTGGAAGTTCCACACCCCCATTTGCAGCGCCGCCAGCGTGTTGGCGAGCGCTTGGCCGTAGGTGTCGTGAAAATGGCCGCAGATGTGGTCGATGTCGAAGTGCTGCAGCGCGGCCTCGATGGCACGCTGCACCTTGAGCGGCGTGCCAGTGCCAATGGTGTCGGCCACGTCCACACGCTGCACGCCGATCTGCTTCATCAAACCCGCCAGGTGGGCCACGCTGGCCGGTGAGACTTCGCCCTCATAAGGGCAGCCAACCGTGCAGCTCATGGCCCCGCGAACGGCAATGCCAGCCGCCAAGGCCGCTTGCACCACGGGCGCAAAACGCTCCATGCTTTCTTCGATCGAGCAGTTGATGTTCTTCTGGCTGAAGGCTTGGCTGGCGGCACCAAAAACCACGATCTCGTCGGGCTTCGATGCGACTGCTGCCTGAAATCCGACCATGTTGGGCGTGAGCACCGAGTAGCGCACGCCGGCTTGGCGCGCTATGCCCGCCATCACGACCGCGTTGTCGGCCATCTGCGGCACCCACTTCGGGGACACAAAACTGGTGACCTCGATCTCGGTGAGGCCCGCCGCCTGCAGGCGGTGCACCAAACCAATTTTGACCTCGGCCGGAACTGGCTGCTTTTCGTTTTGCAAACCGTCACGGGGGCCGACGTCGATGAGTTGAACGCGGGAAGGAAGGGTCATGGGATTGTCTGGATGTTCAATAACCGCGCTGGTGGTCCACCACGCCACGGATGGGCTCGCCGCGCTGCAGCGCCTGCATTTTGTCCACGATTTGCGCGATGCTTTCTTCGCGCAGGGTGCGGGCCGAGGTGTGCGGCGTGACGGTGATTTTCGGGTGTTGCCAGAACACATGGTCGGCGGGCAGTGGCTCGATGCGGAACACGTCCAGCGTGGCCCCGGCCAAGTGCCCGCTGTCGATCAGGGCTAGCAGGTCTTCGTCCACCAGGTGTTTGCCACGGGCCACGTTGATCACATAACCGCCTTTTTGCAGTTGCGATAGCGTGTCTTTGTTCAAGATGTTTTCGGTCTCTGCCGTGAGCGGCATCAGGTTGACCAGCACGCGCGTAGCGGCCAGGAATTCGGGCAGGCTCTGCGCCCCGCTGAAGCAGCGGATGCCGGGCAGGTCTTTGGGACTGCGGCTGTAGCCGTTGACCGGAAAATCAAACACCTGCAGCGCTTTGGCCACGCGCTCACCCAAAACGCCCAGGCCCATCACGCCCACCGCGAAATCGGCGCGACTGCGGGGTTTGCGGTAGGACCATTTGCCCGCTTGCGTGTCGGCGTCGTAGCCGTCGAACTCCCGAAAATGCCGGATCACCGCATGGCACACGTATTCGGCCATTTGCACCGACATGCCCGCGTCGTCCAGACGCACCACCTTCAGCGCTGGCGGCAGTTTCAGCTGCAGCAAAGCGTCCACACCTGCGCCGATGTTGAACAGGGTTTGCAGACCCGGTTGTTCGTCGATGAACTGCTGAGGCGGCGCCCACACGATAGCGTGATCGGCGGGAGGTGCGCCAGGTGCCCAAGCAGACACCGAGGCCTCTGGAAAGGCTTGTTGCAGACCCTGCACCCAGGGCGCGGGGTCGAGCTTGTCAAAGCAAATGGTGATGTTCATGGCCCGATTTTGTCAGCCCAACTTGAGCAGCTCTGCCCCGTCGGCGACTTGGTCTCCCGGCGCGTACAGCAGCTCGGCCACCACGCCGTCTTTGGGCGCACTGATGGTGTGCTCCATTTTCATGGCTTCCATCACGGCCAAAGGCTGACCGGCTTTGACCTTGTCGCCCGCCTTGACGGCAAAGGACACCACCTTGCCCGGCATGGGGGCCGTGAGGCGACCGCCTTCTTGCGCAGCTTCGCCCGCGTGCGCCAGGGGGTCGAGCACGGTAATGCGGGTCGCGCCTTGTGGCGTAAAAATGTGCGCGGTCTCGCCTTGCCAATCGAGTTGACTGAAGCAGCGGGGCGTGCTGCCCCACTGCACCCAAAGGCCTGCGCCATGGGCGGCAAATGTCAGCACGGCAGCGCTGGCGTTATCGCCTTCCAGTGAAAGACTCAGAGCGCCGTCGTGCAGGTAGTTCAGACGGGCTGAACGCGGCTGGTCTTGCCAGACAAACTCAAAGCGGCGCTGCGCCAGGCCGTGCGACTGCCAGCCATCGCGGCGGCTGAAGGGGTCTGCCCCCTGCAAGGCTTTTTCGGCGTGCAAAGTGTGGGCCACCACGGCGGCCACGGCTGCGGCCAAGCCCACGGTTTCTTGTTTGAACAGCACAGCGGCTTCGCGCTGGATGAGCGCGGTGTCGAGCTTGGCGGTGGCAAATGCCTCGCTGCGCACCACATGGCGCAAGAACTGCACATTGGTGTTCAGGCCCACGATGTGGGTTTGCGCCAAAGCCGTGTTCAGCCGGGCCAGCGCTTGCTCGCGGGTGTCGCCGTGCACGATGAGCTTGGCCACCATGGAGTCGTAAAACGGGCTGATGGTGTCGCCTTCGCGCACGCCGTCGTCGATGCGCACCGTGCTTCTTTCAAAGCTGCTGGCTTGCGGCTTGCGGTAGACCTGCAAAGTGCCGGTGGCGGGCAAGAAATTGTTGTCGGGGTTCTCGGCGCAAAGGCGCGCCTCGATGGCATGGCCTGTCATGCGGATCTCGTTTTGCTGAAGCGGCAACGGCTCGCCACTGGCCACACGCAGTTGCCACTCCACCAGATCCAGCCCGGTAATGGCTTCGGTCACCGGGTGCTCGACCTGCAAGCGGGTGTTCATCTCCATGAAGAAAAACTTCATGGATTCGGGCTGGTCATACGCCGTTTGTTCAACGATGAACTCCACCGTGCCCGCGCCCACGTAGTTCACCGCCTTGGCAGCCGCCACAGCGGCCGCGCCCATTTGTGCACGCAGGGCCTCGGTCATGCCGGGGGCGGGGGCTTCTTCGAGCACCTTTTGGTGGCGGCGCTGCACCGAGCAGTCGCGCTCAAACAGGTACACGCAGTTGCCTTGCGTGTCACCAAACACCTGGATCTCGATGTGGCGCGGGCGCTGCACGTACTTTTCGATCAGCACCGCGTCGCTGCCAAAGCTGTTGATCGCTTCGCGCTGGCAACTGGCCAAGGCAGCGGCGAAGTCTTCGGACTTTTCCACCACGCGCATGCCTTTGCCACCGCCACCTGCACTGGCTTTGATGAGGGCGGGGTAACCGATGCGATCGGCTTCGCGTTGCAGCAGCGCCGGGTCCTGGTCAGTGCCGTGGTAACCGGGTACCAGTGGCACACCGGCGGCTTCCATCAAACGCTTGGATTCGGCCTTGAGGCCCATCGCCAAAATGGCCGATGCGGGCGGGCCAATGAACACCAGACCTGCAGCGGCACAGGCCTTGGCAAAGTCTTCGTTCTCGCTCAAAAATCCATAGCCGGGGTGCACGGCCTCAGCACCCGAGTCTTTGGCCGATTGCAAAATGCGCTCCCAGCGCAAATAGCTGTCCTTGGGGGCCGAGCCGCCGACATGCACGGCTTCGTCACACGCCTGCACATGCTTGGCGCTGGCGTCGGCATCTGAATACACCGCCACGGTCTGGATGCCCATTCGGCGCGCAGTAGCGGCCACTCGACAGGCGATTTCGCCACGGTTAGCGATCAAGATTTTTTTGAACATTCATAACTCCTTAAAAGGCTGCAGCCGCAATATGGATCGCTTCGTACCTCGCGATGACGTCAAGGTGCTTGATAACGCCCTCGTACTTAACGACGCATCCCTGGTCCTTAACACCGCATTCCCCGTCATTGCGAGCGCAGCGCGGCAATCCATGCCTCGCGGGTCCACTGTGGTTCGCTTCGTGCCTCGCGATGACATCAAGAAGCTTGATAACATCCTGATACTTAACGACGCGTCCCCCGTCATTGCGAGCGCAGCGTGGCAATCCATGCCTCGCGGCTCCACTGTGGATCGCTTCGTGCCTCGCGATGACATAAGACTGCTTGACAACAAACTTTGGGGCAGCATCACAAGGACCATGACGGTTTGCGTTTTTGCAAAAAGGACTGCACACCCTCTTTGCCTTCAGCGCTGGCACGGATATCGGCGATGCCTGCCACCGTTTGCGCCACCAACGCGTCGTTGATCTCGCGTTCGGCCACGTCTTGCACCAGCTTTTTACAAGCGCGCACGGCGTTGGGGCTGGCGTTCACCAGCGCTTGTGTCAGCTCGGCTACTTTGGCGTCCAGCGCATCGGCCATCACCACCTCGTGCACCAGACCGATGCGGTGCGCATCGGCTGCATGAAAGCGCTCGGCCGTCAAAAAGTAGCGGTGCGCCGCACGCGCGCCCATGGCACGGATCACATAGGGGCTGATGGTGGCGGGGATCAGCCCCAGCTTGACCTCACTCAAACAATACTGTGCCGTGTCCACACTCACCGCCATGTCACACGCCGCCACCAGGCCCATGCCGCCCGCGTACACATCGCCTTGCACGCGGGCGATGGTCGGCTGGGGGCATTCATAAATCGCACGCAGCATGGCGGCCAACTCGCCCGCGTCGGCCAGGTTTTCGTCCCGGGTGTAGTCGGCCATGCGGCGCATCCAGTTCAAGTCTGCGCCTGCGCAAAAAGCTGGGCCCTCTGCGGCCAGCACCACACAGCGCACTGCGCTGTCTTGGGCCACTGCCAGAAAAGCGTTTTTCAGCTCGGCGATGACTTCGTCGTTGAACGCGTTGCGGACATCGGGGCGGGACAGTGTGATGGTGTGCACGCCGCCATGGGTTGAAATTTTCAGTGCTGTGCTCATGCTTTGGGCGCCTGTTCTGCCAATAGGAAATAAACCATGTCCAGCTCCGGGCAAGGTTGGCCCATGGCGGTGAGCGCCACCGTGATCTGGCCACGGTGGTGGGTGGCGTGGTTGAACACATGCGACAAGGTGGCCGCAAACGGCAAGGAAAGGGGGGCACCTTGGCTCGTCCGGTAGTCCAGCTGGCCATCAAAACGCTCGGCGCTCCAGCTGGCGATCAATGGTGTCCAGTTGGCCGATCCGCCCTTGAGCGCCTGCGCCAGGCGTTCGCGGTGGGGTTCAACCTCGGCGTCCAGCGCCAGCACGGGCGATGCGCCTTTGGCAAAACGCGCATACCAAAGCAGGTGCTCGGCCAACAGCATGTGGTTCAGCGTGCCGTGGATGCTTTTGAAAAACAGGCCCACGTCGCGCCGATAGTCTGAATCGGACACGCGCGAGATCGCCTCAAGAAGGCGGTGCGTGACCCAGACGTGGTAACGCGCTTGCAGGTTGAAGTGGCTGTGCCAGGTGGATGTGTTCATTGTGGCCATGTCTCCAGTCCTCCTAAAGTTTTGAGGAATTCAAAGTCCGCGTCACGGTGCAACAGCGTGTGGCCGTGGGTCATGCAATAGCTGGCCAGCAGCACGTCGATGGGACTGTGCACAGTGCGGCCAGATTGGCGCAAGCGTTGATAGAGCGTGGCCGCCTGCAGGGCGTTCTCGAGGCCACCAATTTCCACCACTTCCAAGTTCAACAGGAGGTCGCGCACTCGGGCCTGGGCACTCGCCGTGGAGAAGCCTCGAACCACTTCAAAAATAACCAGATCGGCGACACCAATGTCGGGCGGCCCATCTTCCCCAGTGAGCCAGCGTTCTAACTGTTGGGTCTGTGCGTTGATCGTGCCTCGAAAATGATCGATCAGCACGCTGGAGTCCACCAAAATCATGCTGGCTTGCCTTTCCCACGCAGCTTGGTTTCAGCACCAGCTTGGGATTTCCGAGCCTTAACAGCGGGCTTGACCGCATAAGTCGCAGCAGGTTCTTGCACAGTCTCTGCAACTTGCCTTTCTTCGCGCGCCTTGGCCCAGGCCTCGTCGGAGTCGTCCCAAAACAAGGTGCCACGGGCGGCCAACAAAGCTGCATAAGCCTTTTTGCGCTTGAGTAATCGCAAGCCCTCTTCGACCGCGTCCTTCTTGGTCTTGAAATCACCCGAGGCCATGACGTCGGCCATGAGCTTGTCGTCGATCACGATGTTGGTGCGCACTTTGAAACCTCTTGAATGTGTATGGATTTACAAAATCATACACATCACATGCGGAAAAGTCCAAATTTCGTCTCGGGTATCGGGGCGTTCAGCGATGCGCTCAAACCCAAGGCCAGCACGCGGCGGGTGTCTGCCGGGTCGATGATGCCGTCGTCCCACAGTCGGGCGGTGGCGTAGTAAGGGTGACCCTGCACTTCGTACTGCTCTTTGATGGGGGCTTTGAATGCAGCTTCTTCGTCCGCGCTCCACTGGCCGCCCTTGCCCTCAATGCCATCGCGCTTGACAGTGGCCAAGACGCTCGCGGCTTGCTCGCCGCCCATCACGGAGATGCGGGCGTTGGGCCACATCCACAAGAAACGGGGGCTGTAGGCGCGGCCGCACATGCCGTAGTTGCCGGCGCCAAAGCTGCCGCCGATGATGATGGTGAACTTGGGCACTGCAGCGGTGGCCACGGCCGTGACCATCTTGGCGCCATTGCGAGCAATGCCTTCGTTTTCGTATTTGCGCCCGACCATGAAGCCGGTGATGTTCTGCAAGAAAACCAACGGAATCTTGCGCTGGCAGCACAGCTCGATGAAGTGCGCGCCTTTGAGCGCCGACTCGCTGAACAAAATGCCGTTGTTGGCGATGATGCCCACCGGCATGCCTTCGATGCGGGCAAAGCCGCAAATCAGCGTGGTGCCAAAGCGCGATTTGAATTCGTCGAACTCCGAGCCGTCAACGATGCGGGCGATGATTTCACGCACATCAAAGGGCTTGCGCGTATCCGTGGGAATCACGCCATACAGCTCTTGCGCGTCGAACTTGGGCGGCACGGGCGCGTGTGTGGCGATGTTGGGGGCCTTTTGCGCGTTCAGGTTTTTCACAGCCTGACGCGCCAGCGCCAGCGCGTGCACATCGTTTTGCGCCAAATGATCGGCCACGCCCGAGAGGCGCGTGTGCACATCACCACCGCCCAAATCTTCGGCACTCACCACCTCGCCCGTGGCCGCTTTGACCAAAGGCGGGCCGCCCAAAAAGATGGTGCCCTGGTTCTTGACGATGATGGTTTCGTCGCTCATGGCGGGCACATAAGCGCCACCCGCCGTGCAACTGCCCATGACCACCGCGATTTGCGCAATGCCTTGCGCACTCATGTTGGCCTGGTTGAAAAAGATGCGGCCGAAGTGGTCGCGATCGGGGAAGACTTCGTCTTGGTTGGGCAAGTTGGCGCCACCCGAATCGACCAAATAGATGCAAGGCAGGTGGTTTTGCTGAGCGATCTCTTGCGCGCGCAAATGCTTTTTCACCGTGAGCGGGTAATAGGTGCCGCCCTTCACCGTGGCGTCGTTGCACACGATCATGCAGTCCACCCCACTCACGCGGCCAATGCCCACGATCACGCCCGAGCTGGGCGCGTCGTTGTTGTACATGTTCAAAGCCGCCAAGGGCGCAACTTCCAGAAAAGGCGTGCCGGGGTCGAGCAGCATCTGCACCCGGTCACGCGGCAGCAGCTTGCCCCGGGCGGTGTGCTTGGCGCGTGCGGCTTCGCCACCGCCTTGGGCCACACGCTCCAAGTGGGCGCGCAGGTCATCGACCAGGTTGCGCATGGCAGCAGCATTGGTTTGAAAGTCGGCAGAACGCGGGTTCAGTTGGGAGTGTAAAACGGTCATGTGTCTTCCTTGGCTGCGGCCCCGGGCACACGGTAACCGCTGCGCCTATGGGGCAATGCCTGCCAGCTTAAGACTTGCGCCCGGCCTGAGGGTGTCAAATGGGTTGCAAATCGTGCCACAATTTCAAGACCCATGAACCCCCAGCCACCTGCACCATTACGACCGACCATCACGGGTCGCGCCGAGACACCCATGGCTTTTGTCAAAGCCATTGTTCAGGCGTACACCCAGCGCGGCATGGACCCGCTGCCCGCCTTGACCGAGGCACAAATTGCGCCAGAATCCTTAGAGCGCCCCGAGGCCCGGATCACTGCTCTGCAAATGGAATGGTTGTCGGCCACCGCCATGCGCGAGCTGGACGACGAAGCCCTGGGCTGGTTCAGCCGCCGCCTGCCCTGGGGCAGTTACGGCATGCTGGTGCGCGCCTCCCTGACCGCCCCCACTTTGGGCGTGGCCATGCAGCGCTGGTGCCGACACCACGGCCTGTTGACTGAGGACATCCTCTTGCAAGTCAGCACCGAAGAGGGTGTGGCGCACCTGCAATTGACCGAACAAGGCGGACTGGGCGCTTTGCAGGAATTTGCCGTGGTCTCGGTGCTGCGCAACGCTTTGGGTGTGGCCTGTTGGCTGACGGATTCACGCATCCCCTTGCAACAAACCACCCTGCGTTTTGCCCCGCCGCCCCATGCCGACAGTTACCGCGTGCTGTTTGACGGCCCTACCCAGTTCAACGCGCACATGCACAGCCTGCAGTTCGATGCGGGTTACCTGAGCCTGCCGGTACGCCGCGACGAAGCCGCCCTGCAACGCATGCTGCAGCGCGCTCTGTTGCTCACGGTGCGGCCTTACCGGCGCGACCGCTTGCTGGTGGAAAAAGTGCGCCAGACCCTGGCCGAACACCCCGAACACAGCCGCAACGCCGACGACCTGGCCGCTTGGCTCAACCTGTCACCGCGCACCCTGCACCGACAACTCAAGGAAGAAGGCGCGAGCTTGCAACAGCTCAAAGACGCGGTGCGCCGAGACCTGGCCACCGACCTGCTGCTTCGCACGCTGCGCTCCATCAAACAGATCGCGGCCGAAGTGGGGTTTCAGAACGAGAAGAGTTTCATGCGGGCTTTTAAGGGTTGGACGGGGCAGACGCCCGAAGAATTTCGGAACCAGACCTGACAAGAGCACGACCCTGCATGCGTTCAGGTGCGCCTGCTCAAACCTGACCCGGTGCTTTTCCCGGCAAACGTCCCAATTGTGAATGGGTCAACGCAGCGTAAAGCGGCTGACTGATCAAGCGTGATATGCCGCTGGCAATCAGGGCGCTGGCCATCAAACTGAGCACCAATTCATGACCTGTGACCATCTCCATCACGATGATGAAAGCAGTCAAGGGGGCTTGTGTCACCGCCGCCAAAAAACCCGCCATGCCCAGCGCTATCAGGGTGGGGGCGTTGGGGTATTGCATGAGCATGGCCAGGTCGTTGCCGAGTGCCGCTCCGATGGCGAGCGCAGGCGCAAAGATGCCAGCAGGCACGCCTGCCCAGGTGGTGAGCCAGGTCACTACCAACTTCAACAGCACATACAGGCTTGAGACATCGTCGGTGTTTTCGAGCATGGCTCGGGTGTGGGCGTACCCGCTGCCGAAAGTCGCCCCTTGGGTGCTTAAGCCAATGATGGCAATCAACAAACCACAGCCCCCCGCAAACCAAATGGGTGAAGAACGACGAAATGCATGAACCCAGTGGCTGGAGGTGTTGTGCAGCGAGTAGATCAACAGCCGGGCAAACATGCCTCCAAAAATGCCACTCAGCACCGCCACCACCATCCCGGGCAACAGCAACGCAAAGCTGATCTGGTCGACGCGAATTTCACCAAAGTGAGACTTGTTGCCATACGCCGACACGGCCATCAAGCCGGCCAGAATGATGGCCGCCATCAACAAGCCACTGCGACGGTCTTCCGGACGGCGAGACAGTTCTTCGATCGCAAACATCACGCCCCCCAATGGGGTGTTAAAAGCAGCGGCTATACCCGCTGCACCGCCCGCCAGGATCAAGCCCGAGTCTTTGATAGGGGAGTTGGGCGACAACCAACGGCGTGCACTGTGCATGACACCTGCAGCGATTTGCACCGAAGGTCCCTCACGCCCCAACGACAAACCTGCCAACAAGCCCGATGCGGTGAGCGCCACCTTCATGAGGCTCAATTTCAATGACACATAAAGCGACCGGCAAAGTGGCGGCGTCTCGACCGACAAAGCGGCCATCACCTGAGGTATGCCCGAGCCAGCTGTACCCGCCGCAAAGCGCCGGGTCACGAACACAATGGCCATGGTCAACAGCGGCGTCCACAACAATGGCCACCAAAACCATTTCTGGTACGCCACAAAAAAAGTGGCCAAGGCGTGCTCAGACAGCCAAGTGAAGACCACCACAGTCAGCCCCGCCAGCCCCGCGAACAACAACACCACAAGCCGATCTGACCACATCCGCCAGTCGGCCAACTCTTTTTGGACAGCTTTGAGAAACTCAGGTGGGCGGTACATAGGTTGCCTTCAATGCTGAGGCCAAGTCAGACGAAGCTCAGCCATCGACGAGAACACCCGCTTGGCCCCTGCCTGTATCAAAGGCGCATGCTCGGCCGGCGGCGCGGCATAAGCCCACACCGTGGCCCCCGCAGCCACACCCGCCGTGATGCCCACGGTGGTGTCCTCCACCACCAGGCAGCGCGCCGGGTCAATCTGCAAATGCGCGGCTGCGGCCAAGTACACATCCGGGTGCGGCTTGCTGCGCGGCATTTCGTGGCCGCTGAAAATCCGGCCTTCAAAAAAGTGGATCAGCCCGACTTGCTTGAGCATCATCTCGACCTTGAAGCGGTCTGCGCCCGATGCCACCGCAATGCGCCCCTGGCAGTGATCATGCAGGTGTGCCACGGCTTCGTGCACCCCTTCGATGGCGGTGATGCTTTGCGTCAAGCGCTCGTTGCGAAGGGCATAAAACTGTTCCAGCCACGCATCGGTGAGCGGCTGACCGGTGTGGGCTTCGATGGTGGTGCGTTGGCTTTTGACGGTGTGACCCACAAAGCGCTGCATGCACTCGGCCAGCGTCATGCGCCAGCCTTGCTCTTCAAACATGTCACGCAGCACGCCGCAGGTGATGGCTTCGCTGTCCACCAGCACGCCGTCGCAGTCAAACAAAATGGCTTCAAAGTTCATGGCATTGATCATAAAGCCATGGCTTCAAGGCAAACTAGGGGCTCTGAAAGACTGCCAAAACGCTCACCATGCCCAATCTGCTGCGCATCCACCATGCGGCCATCATCTGCTCGGATTACGAACACTCCAAACGCTTTTACACGCATGTGTTGGGCCTGAAAATTTTGGCTGAAAACTTCCGTGCAGCGCGTGACTCCTGGAAACTGGATCTGGCCTTGCCAGATGGCGGTCAAATCGAGTTGTTTTCTTTCAAGGGCGCGCCACCGCGCCCAAGCTATCCCGAAGCGCAAGGTTTGCGCCACCTGGCATTTGCCGTAACCAGCGTCAGCGAGTGGGCGCTGCACCTGCAGGGACAAGGCGTTTCGGTCGAAGACATTCGCACCGATGAATACACGGGACAACGATTCGTGTTTTTTGCCGACCCGGACGGATTGCCGCTAGAGCTCTACGAAGTGCCCGCTCAGAGCACATCGCCGTCGACATAAAACCAGCGCCCATGCTCGCGCACAAAGCGGCTGCGTTCGTGCTGGCGCACCGCTTTACCGGCCACCCGAAAGCGCGCGACAAATTCAACCTCAGCGGTGTCAGCACCAGTGACGCGGTGCTGTTTGATTTCCAAACCCAACCACTTGCCTCCTGTTTCAAGCGTCAGCTCGGCAGGGCGCTGGCTGCTGTGACAGGTGGCCAGCAAATAGGGCACGTCACCCCGCACAAAGGCGCTGTAGCGCGAGCGCATGAGACGCTCGGCGTCGGGGGCGTTCTGGTTGGCGTGGTACGGGCCGCAGCAAGTGTCCAAGTTCAGCGCTTGGCCTTTGGGGGTGATGCGGCCGCAGGGGCATGGCACCGCCATCACGCACTTTTGCGCGCAGCGCTTTCAGCTTTGTGTTGTTCCATGGTGACGATGGGCGCCGCTGCTTTTTTCCAGGCTGCAAAACCGCCGTCGATGTGGGCCACATTGGTCATGCCCATGTCTTGCAGGGTTTTGGTGGCCAAGGCGCTGCGCCAGCCTGCGCCGCAAAACAAGATGAACTGCTTGCTCTCGTCTGCGAACACGGGTTTGAAGTAGGGCGAGGCTGGGTCCACCCAGAATTCGAGCATGCCCCGAGGCGCGAGCAAAGCGCCGGGCACGGTGCCTTCGCGCTCGAGCTCACGTGGGTCGCGAATGTCCACGATTTGCACAGAAGGGTCGGCCAGACGCGCTTGCACCTCGGCCACGCTGTGGGTGATGACCTGGGCCATGGCCTCGTCAACGAGGGCTTGGAATCCTTTGGTGATGGGCATGCGTGTCTCCTTGTTTTGACGTGAAAAAAGTCAGTTTTATTTGCGCCAGAAGTGCGAGCTGAACAAGACCAGTACCGACAGCAGCTCCAGTCGGCCCAGCAGCATGGCAAAACTCAAGACGCTCAACTGAAAAGGATTCAGGCCACCGAAGTTGCCGGAAGGGCCCACCTGACCCAAGCCGGGGCCGATGTTGTTCACGGTGGCAATGACGGCCGAGAATGCGGTCACGATGTCCATGCCACTGAGCAAGAGCAGCATGCTCAGGCCCATGGTGGCACCGCCATAAATGAGCATGAAGCCCAACACCGCCGTCATGACCGACATGGGGATCACAGCGCCGCCCAAGGTGACCGGGTTGATGACACGGGGGTGGATGATGCGCACCAACTCACGCCGGGCCTGCTTGATCAACAACACCATGCGCACCATCTTGATGCCGCCGCCCGTGGAGCCAGCGCACGATGCAAAGCAGCCCAAAAACATCAACAAGATCGGGGCAAACACCGGCCACTGCGCGTAATCGGTGGCGGCATAGCCGGTGGTGGTGGCCAAAGACACCACATGGAAAGCACTGATGCGCAAGGCCTCGAGCCCGTCGTCGTAAACACCATGGACCAGCAGCAAACCCATCACCAACAAGGTCGAGGCCAACAGGACACCCAAGTACGTGCGGATCTCGCGATCGTTGCTGATGGGCAGGATGGAGCGGCTGCGCAAAACCACAAAGTAGCGCACAAAGCTGATGCCCGCCAAGGTCATGAACACGATGGCGACCCACTCGATCGTGGGTGAATTGAAGTGCCCAAAGCTGGCGTCGTACGACGAAAAACCGCCCAGACCCATGGTGGTGCACATGTGCATGAAGGCATCGGCCCAACTCATGCCAGCCCAGCGGTAAGCCAGCAGGCACGCCCCCGAAAACAAAAAGTACACGCCCCACAAGCCCCGCGCCGTCTCGGCAATGCGGGGGGTGAACTTGGTGTCTTTCATGGGACCCGGCGTTTCGGCTTTGTACAACTGCATGCCACCCAGACCCAGCATGGGCAGCACCGCCACCACCAGCAGCATGATGCCCAGGCCACCGATCAGCTGCAAAAAGCAGCGCCAGATGTTGACCGACACCGGCAAATGGTCAAGCCCCGACAAGGCCGTGGCCCCGGTGGCGGTCAAGGCGCTCATGGCTTCAAAGTAGGCCTTGAACCAAGTGATCTCGGGCACCAAAAACATGAGTGGCAAAGCCGAATAAGCGGGCAGCACCAACCACACCAGGTTGACCAACAAGAAGCCGTCTTTGGCCAGCAATTCGCGCCGATGGCGCTGGGTGATGGCCGCCAGCACCAAGCCGCTGGCAGCGGTCAGGCCAAAACCGGCCAGCCAGATCCACTGCAGGTCGTGGTGGTCTTCAAACCAAGCCCAGATGCCGGGCACCAAAAAGGTGACCGAAAACGCGATCAGGATGCGCGCCATCAGTGACAGCACGGGGAAAAAAGTCTTGTACATCAGCCAAAGAAGGTCGCGCTGACCTGAAAGAGTTTTTCCACCGCACGCACATCGCGCTTGTTGGGAATGAACAAGATGATGTGGTCGTCGGCTTCGATCAGGGTGTCGTGGTGCGGCATGAGCACTTCGGATTTTTTGCCCTCACCGCGCACAATGGCCCCCATGCTCACGCCCTTGGGGAGCTTGATTTCCTCGACACGCCGCCCAACCAGCTTGGAGGTCTTGATGTCGCCGCGGGCAATGCCCTCCAGGGCTTCTGCCGCGCCCCGGCGCAGGCTGTGCACCGCCGCCACGTCGCCTCGACGCAGGTGCGCCAGCAACTCACCAATGACGGTTTGCGCGGGTGAGATCGCGATGTCGATGGTGCTGCCTTGCATCATGTCGGCATAAGCGCGGCGGTTGATCAGGGCCATGACGCGGCGCGCGCCCATGCGCTTGGCCAGCATGGCCGACATGATGTTGTCCTCGTCGTCGCTGGTCAGCGCCAAAAACACATCCATCTCACCCACGTTCTCTTCGTGCAGCAGGTCTTCGTCAGCGCCGTCGCCGTTGAGGATCAGGGTGCTCGATGGCAACTGGCTGGCCAGGTATTCGCAACGCTTTTTGTCGCGCTCGATCAGCTTCACATGGTAGGTGTCGGCCAGGTTGCGCGCCAGACGCAAGCCCACTTTGCCGCCACCAGCCAACATCAGGCGCTGCACGGGTTGGTCGGTTTTGTGGATGCCGGCCAGCACGATGCGGATCTTGCGGGTGTCGGCCAGCACAAAGACCTCGTCGCCAGGCAGGATACGGGTCTCGGGCAAGGCGTCCACCAGCGCGTCTTGCCTGTAAAGGGCCACCACGCGCATCTCGGCATGCGGCAAGCGGTCGCGAAACTCGGCGATGGTGTGGTTCACCAGCAGGCTGTCGGCCGCCGCACGCACCACAATCAGGCTGACGCGGCCGTCGGCAAATTCAAGCACCTGCAAGGCCTCGGGGTACTCAATGAGCTGCTCGATGTAGCGCATCACCGACTCTTCGGGGCAGATCACATGGTCCACCGCAAAGCCGGACTTGCCCAGCAACTCGTCGCCCTCGTTGAACTCGGGCGAACGCAGGCGGGCGATGGTGGTGGGCACGTTGAAGACATCGTGGGCGATCTTGCAAACCACCAGATTCGACTCGTCGGCCGCAGCGCAGGCAATCACCATGTCGGCATCTTTGGCACCGGCCTCACGCAGGACAGACGGTTGAATGCCATTGCCCACCACGCCGCGCAGGTCCAGGCGCTCTTCGAGCAGCCGCAGGCGAGCCGGGTCCTGGTCGATGACGGTGATGTCGTTTTGCTCGGAAACCAGGCTTTCAGCGACGCTTTCGCCCACACGGCCAGCGCCTAGGATGATGATGTTCATGGGCCGGGATGATACGTGAGCGGTGGCTCAAAAGGGCTATTTGGGCGCTCAAAGCGCGCGCTGGATGATGATTTTCTGCACGTCGCTGGTGCCTTCGTAGATCTGGCACACACGCACATCGCGGTAAATGCGCTCGACCGGAAAGTCGCTCACATAGCCGTAGCCGCCCAGCGTCTGGATGGCGGCGGAGCAGACTTTTTCGGCCACTTCGCTGGCAAACAGCTTGGCCATGGCCGCTTCTTTCAGACAGGGGCGACCCGCATCGCGCAAACTGGCTGCATGCCAAATCAGCTGGCGCGCCGCTTCGAGTTGTGTGGCGCAGTCGGCCAAACGAAAACCCACCGCCTGGTGGTTGAGGATGGACGTGCCAAAGCTCTCGCGCTGCTTGGCGTAGTCAATCGCCACATCGAGCGCGCTGCGGGCCATACCCAGACTCTGCGCGGCAATGCCGATGCGCCCACCCTCCAAAGACGACAGGGCAATCTTGTAGCCCTCGCCCTCCTGGCCGATCAGGTTCTCGGCAGGGATGCGGCAGTTGTCGAAGTTGATCTGCGCGGTGTCGCTGCTGTGCTGGCCCAGCTTGTCTTCCAAGCGCGCCACCACATAACCCGGGGCGCTGGTGGGTACCAAAAAGGCGCTCATGCCTTTCTTGCCCGCACCCTTGTCGGTCACCGCAATCACCACCGCCACGTCGCCATGCTGGCCGCTGGTGATGAACTGCTTGACGCCGTTGATCACGTACTCGTCGCCGTCTTTCACGGCCGTGGTGCGCAAGGCCGAGGCGTCCGAGCCCACATGCGGCTCGGTCAGGCAAAACGCACCCAGCATCTGGCCTTGGGCCAGCGGCGTGAGCCACTGCGCTTTTTGCGCGGCGTTGCCGTACATCATCAAGATGGCGTTCACGGGGCAGTTGGTCACGCTGATGGTGGTGCTGACACCGCCGTCACCGGCTGCGATTTCTTCGAGCACCAGCGCCAGCGTCAGATAGTCCAGACCTGCGCCGCCCAGCTCCTCGGGCACACAAATGCCGTACGCCCCCAGCTCGGCCAGGCCCTTGTGCGCTTCTTTGGGAAAGTGGTGCTTCTTGTCCCACTCGGCGGCGTGGGGCCACAGCTCACGCTGTGCAAAGTCACGCACGGCGTCACGGATCATTTCCTGGTCGGGGCTCAGCAGCATGTCGGTCTTTCTTTATCGGGTCACCAAGGCAGGGTGCTGCCGTCATGGTTCAAAAATGCACCACGGTGTTTCGGGTCGCGTTGTTCAAGGACGTGGCTCAGCGTCTGGCGCAGGCTGCTCGCACTTTGCTCGCTTGTCAGCGGTGCTGTGGGTCCGCCCATGTCGGTCTGCACCCAGCCGGGGTGGATGGCCAGCACGGTGATGTCTGGCTGCTCGGCCTGGGTGCAACGCACCACCATGTTGAGGGCGGCCTTGCTCACGCGGTAAAGCGCGGCGTTGCCGCTCGTGGTTTCTTGCTGGCTGCCCATGATGGAGCTGATGCAGGCGATCACGCCGCGTGTCTCTTGCACCATGGGCACGATCTGGGGGATGACCTGCATCGCACCCATCACGTTGGTGTGCATCACCGCGTCAAAGCTGTCGCGGGTGGGGGGTGTGCTGGCGCTGTTGCGGTCCATCGCGCCTGCCACGTAAACGGCGATATCAATCTTCTCGCCGTCGAGCTGCCAGGCCAGGCCTGAGTTGCTGGCCGGGTTGGCTACATCGAGGCGCAGGGTTTGTGCGCCCAAGGCCTTCAGGCGTTCAAGCCCCTCATCGCTGCGCGCTGTCGCGATCACACGCCAGCCGTCTGCGATGAACTGGCTGGCCAGTTCAAACCCGATGCCGCGCGATGCGCCGATGAGAAGAATGGTGGTCATGGGTATTTTTTTGTAGGAGCGGCCTCCGGCCGCGAAAGACGGGCATTCAATAGCGCGTACAGAGACCGCTCCTGCCTTGAAATTACACCAACTCCAGCGCCACGGCCGTGCCTTCGCCACCACCGATGCACAGCGTGGCCAGGCCCTTCTTGAGGCCTCGGGCCTTGAGCGCATGGATCAGCGTGACCATGATGCGGGCTCCGGATGCGCCAATGGGGTGACCCAAGGCGCAAGCGCCGCCGTTCACGTTGACCTTGTCATGCGACACGTTCAGCTCTTTCATGAGCGCCATGGGCACCACGGCAAAGGCTTCGTTGACTTCCCACAGGTCCACGTCTTCGACCTTCCAGCCCGCTTTGGCCAGCGCCTTTTGGGTCGCACCCACCGGTGCTGTGGCAAACCACTCGGGCTCTTGTGCGTGGGTGGCGTGGCTCACGATGCGGGCCAGGGGCTTGCAACCCAATTTGGCGGCCGTGCTCTCGCGCATCAGCACCATGGCCGCCGCGCCGTCGTTGATGGACGAGCTGCTGGCGGCGGTGATGGTGCCGTCTTTCTTGAAGGCGGGCTTGAGGCTGGTGATCTTGTCGAGCTTGACTTTGCCCGGGCCTTCGTCGATGGACACCACGCGTTCGCAGCTGCGGTCTTTCACCGTCACGGGCGTGATCTCGGTGGCAAAGGCACCCGACTCGGTGGCGGCCTTGGCGCGCTGCACGCTGGTGGTGGCAAAGTGGTCTTGCTCGGCACGGGTGAAGCTGTACTTGGCCGCGCAGTCTTCACCAAAGGTGCCCATGCTGCGGCCGGGCTCGTAAGCGTCTTCCAGGCCGTCGAGCATCATGTGGTCAAAAATGCGGTCGTGGCCCATGCGGTAGCCGCCACGGCCCTTGAGCATGAGGTAGGGCGCGTTGGTCATGCTTTCCATGCCACCGGCCACCAACACATCGTGTGTGCCGGCCACCAGCATGTCGTGCGCGAACATGGCCGCGCGCATGCCCGAGCCGCACATTTTGGACAAAGTGACCGCGCCCGCGCTCTTGGGCAAACCGCCCTTGAAGCCCGCCTGACGCGCTGGCGCCTGGCCCTGACCGGCCATCAGGCAGTTGCCAAACAGCACTTCGGTGACCAGCTCAGGGCTGATGCCTGCGCGCTCAACGGCGGCTTTGATGGCGGCACCACCCAGGTCGTGGGCGGCCAGCGCAGAAAAGTCGCCTTGGAAGCTGCCCATGGGAGTGCGGGCAGCGCTGACGATGACGATGGGGTCGGACATGGTTTTCTCCAGAAAATCAAAAAGAAATCTACTTTAGAACTGGGAATCAGCGAAACAAATAAGCCTGAGGATCTAGAGCGCGTTGGTCCGTACCAGCCTTCACAGACTGCCGCGGGGATAGCGTTTGAATGCGCTTCGGAACACGTCGACCACTTCGTGCGCGCCGCTCATGCTCACGCCCAGGTCCTTGGCCAGGCCGTCTTTGATGCCATAGCACCAGCCGTGCACGCTCAGCTTTTGACCTCGCGCCCAAGCGTCTTGCACCACGTTGGTCAGGGCCACATTGCCCACCTGCTCAATGACATTCATCTCACACAAGGCGTCTTCCTGCACCAACACGGGCAGGTGGTCCAAGCGGCGACGGTGGCGCACCTTGACATCGTGCACATGGCGCAGCCAGTTGTCGGCCAGGCCCACACGCATGCCCCGCAGTGTGGCCAAGACGCCACCACAACCGTAATGGCCCACCACCATGATGTGCTCGACCTTGAGGGCGTCGACCGCGTACTGGATGACCGACAACGCGTTCAGGTCGGAGTGCACCACCACGTTGGCCACGTTGCGGTGGACAAACACCTCACCCGGGTCCAGCCCGGTGATCTGGTTGGCGGGTACGCGACTGTCGGAACAGCCGATCCATAAGTATTTGGGCGATTGCTGGTTGGCCAGGCGGGTGAAAAATTCCGGGTCGTCGCGCACCATGCGCGCCGACCATTGGCGGTTGTTGTCCAGAAGGTTTTGCAGTGATGTGGTCATGGTGGGATTGTCGCTGGACTGGCCTACCGCAGGATGACACGCCTGCTCAGCAGGTTTCGGCAAACAACTCGCGGCCGATCAGCATGCGGCGAATTTCGCTCGTGCCCGCACCGATTTCGTACAACTTGGCGTCACGCCACAAACGGCCCAGCGGGTATTCGTTGATGTAGCCGTTGCCACCAAAAATCTGCACGCCTTCGCCCGCCATCCAAGTGGCTTTTTCGGCGGTCCAGAGGATGACCGAGGCGCAGTCCTTGCGCACTTGGCGCACATGCTCAGCGCCCAGCAGGTCGAGGTTCTTGGCCACGGTATAGGCAAAGCTGCGACCGGCTTGCAGCACGGTGTACATGTCCGCCACTTTGCCCTGGATGAGCTGAAACTCGCCAATGCTTTGCCCAAACTGCTTGCGGTCGTGGATGTAGGGGATCACGTTGTCCATGACGGCCTGCATGATGCCCAGCGGGCCACCGGTGAGCACAGCGCGTTCGTAGTCCAGGCCACTCATCAGCACCTTGGCGCCGTTGTTCAGGCCGCCCAAAATATTGGCCTCGGGCACTTCGACGTTGTTGAACACCAGCTCGCCGGTGTGGCTGCCGCGCATGCCCAGCTTGTCGAGCTTTTGTGCGATCGAAAAACCCTTCATGCCCTTTTCGATCAAAAAGGCGGTGACACCGCGCGCGCCCAACTCGGGCTCGCTCTTGGCGTACACCACCAGGGTGTCGGCGTCAGGGCCGTTGGTGATCCACATCTTGGAGCCGTTGAGCAAGTAGTAGCCGCCTTTGTCTTCGGCCTTGAGCTTCATGCTCAGCACGTCAGAACCCGCACCGGGCTCCGACATGGCCAAGGCACCAACGTGCTCACCACTGATGAGCTTGGGCAGGTGCTTGGCGCGCTGCTCGGGCGTGCCGTTGCGCTTGATCTGGTTGACGCACAAATTGGAGTGCGCGCCGTAGCTCAGGCCTACGCTGGCCGAGGCGCGGGAGATTTCTTCCATCGCGATCATGTGCGCCAGGTAGCCCATGTTCGCGCCGCCGTATTCCTCACCCACGGTGATGCCCAGCACACCCAAGTCGCCCATCTTGCGCCACAGGCCCATGGGGAACTGGTCGTTGCGGTCAATCTCAGCAGCGCGAGGGGCGATTTCGGCTTGGGCAAAGTCGCGCACGGCGTCGCGCAGGGCATCGATGTCTTCACCGAGTTGGAAATTCAGGCCGGGCAAGTTGTTCATGGTTTCTCCTTTGGGGGCTATGCGTTGGGTACCAAACGCCGTACATCAATAGGTCTTGGTCACAGGCACGAGGGTTTGCTGCATCAAGGCGCAGTCCGAGCGCTTGCCGCTGCCATCGATGTGCACCAGCTCGGCGGTGGTCACGATGATGCGCTTGCCCGCCTTGGTGACGCGACCAATGGCGTGAATCTCGCCACCCTGAAAGCTGGCGAGGAAGTTGATTTTGTACTCCACCGTGGTGACCTCCATGCCTTCGGGGGCCACCGTCAAGGCAGCATAACCACCCGCAATGTCGGCCAATGCGCCCATGGCTCCGCCATGAAAGCCGCCCTGCTGCTGGGTCACCTTGTCGCTGTACGGCATGGCCAGTTCGACCTGACCTGCCGTGGCTGACAGCAGGCGCACGCCCAAGTGGTTCATCATGCCCTGACGGGCCAAACTCTGGGCAACACGTTCATGGGGAGTCAGGGCTAAAGTCACATCACATCCGGTGGTTAAGGTCATGTCGAACTGTAATTGACGTTTACGTCAACGTCAATCAAAACCAGCGGCCATCTGGCCACGCTTTCAGGCGCCAACACCCGCCTTGTTGGCCTTGTTCAGCAAACTGCGGGTTTCTTTTTCGTGGGTTTTGACCTCGTCCAAGGTGGCCTCCAGGTCGGCCAGCTGCGACTCAAGTTGCTGGCGGTGTTCGGCCAGCACCACGAGGAATTTTTTCAGCTGCGGCACCGTGTCGCGGGGGCTGTCGTACATGTCAATCAGGTCTTTGGCCTCGTTGAGCGACAGGCCCAGCCGCTTGGCCCGCAAGGTGAGTTTGAGGCGGGTGCGGTCTCGCGAGGAATACACGCGGTTGCGCCCACCCGGGCCGGAGCGCTCAGGTTCGAGCAGGCCCATGTCTTCGTAAAAGCGGATCGCGCGGGTGGTCAGGTCAAATTCCTGGGCCAAATCGCTGATCGAGAAGGTGTTCGCCATGGTGTGGGGTCCCCTGAGCTTGCGCAACCGGGACAGGCCTGCAAAAAACCCGCCCCTAAAATGAAAATTCATCTTTGACGTTAACGTCAACGTCAAATGTTCGAATGCTAACCCAAAGCCCCTGACGCATGTCCACCTTGCCCCCAGACCGCGTGATGTCCACTTCCAGCGCCCGCGTCGACGGCCCCACTTTGCACTACCCATTGGGCGAGCAGCTGCCCGCCACGGGTGCGGCCATCGAGGTGGCCCCCGGTGTTTTCTGGTTGCGAATGGGGCTGCCCTTTGCGCTCAACCACATCAACCTGTGGCTGCTGCGCGACCGACTGCCCGACCCCGCCCAGCCGGACGTGCTGCGCGAGGGCTGGACGGCGGTGGACTGCGGCATCGACAACCCGGCGACCCGCCAAGCCTGGCAGGGCGTAGAGGCGCAGGTGCTGCAGGGCTTGCCCATCTTGCGCGTGCTGGCCACCCACATGCACCCGGACCACATGGGCCTGGCGCACTGGATGTGCGAGCGCTGGCAAGCGCCACTGTGGATGAGCACCAGCGAGTACCAGTCGGCCCTGCTCGCTTGCAGCGGGCTGTCCAATTTTGGGGGCGCGCCCACGGTGGCCTTTTTCAAAGCACACGGTTGGCAGCAACCCGAAGAGCTGGCCCAGGTGCAGGCGCGGGTGGGCTATTACCCCAGCATGGTGCCGCAGATCCCTGGCGCTTATGTGCGTTTGATGGCGGGCATGCAGGTGCGCATCGGCGAACGTGTTTGGCAGTGCATCAGCGGTTACGGCCACTCGCCCGAACACATGGCTTTGCTCGATGACCAGCAGCAGTTGCTGATCAGCGGTGACATGCTGCTGCCGTCGATTTCCACCAACGTCAGCGTCTATGCCATGGAGCCCGATGGCAACCCGCTGCAGTGGTTCCTCGATTCGCTGGAAAAAATGGCTCACCTGCCGGGCACCACCTTGGTGCTGCCCTCGCACGGGCGGCCGTTTCTAGGCGCAACCACCCGCATTGCGCAACTTAAGTTGCACCACGCCGAGCGCCTGGCCGAGCTGCTTCAAGCCTGCCGTGCGCAAGCGTGCTGCGCCCACGAGCTCTTGCCCGTGCTGTTCAAACGCTCCCTCGATGTTCACCAGACCACCTTCGCCCTGGGCGAAGCCGTGGCACACCTGAACCTGCTGTGGCTGTCCGGCCAGATGCGCCGCGAACGTGGGGCCGATGGCGTGATCCGGTTCAGCACCCACCCCTAGGCACGCACCTTCAGGCCAAGCCTGCCTCAATCTTCTTTCAAGTCCACCGGGGCCTGGCGCAAGGCTTTGCGGCGCTGGGCGTAGTCGGGCATGACCTCACCCACGGTTTCCCAAAATCGTGGGCTGTGGTTCATCTCGCGCAGGTGGGCCAGCTCGTGCACCACCACGTAGTCGATCTGGCTGATGGGCAGGTGAATCAGTCGCCAGTTCAGGCGGATGTGCCCATCGTTGCGGGCGCTGCCCCAGCGCGTGCTGGCGCTCGACAGGCTAAGCTTTTGCCAGTGCACGCCCAATTGCGGCGCGAAATGCGTCAAACGCTGTTCAAACAAGACCTTGGCTTGTTTTTTCAGCCACACCTGCGCGGCATCACGCACCTGCGTCACGCTGGCACCCGGCGGCACTGTCACCGGCAACAACCGATCGGGCGGGATGTCCTGCCCCTGCACGCGGCCCACACCGCGCTCCATCACACACAGCTGCACCGTGCGGCCCAGATACGGCACCTCGGCCCCATGCCGCCACTCGATGGCTTTTTGAAACTGCTCGGTCTGTCGCTCTTTGAGTTGCTGCAGCTTGGCCACAATCCAGGTGCCTTTTTCCTGCACCGCCGCGTCCACCTCGCGCAGCGGCACCCAGCCTGGCGCACGCACCACCAGGCCATCCGCCCCCACCACAAAACCAATGCTCTTGCGCCGGGAGCGTTCAAAACGGTAAGACACCGTGACGCCTTGCAACTGGGCATGGCGGTTGGCCGCGGGGTGGGTGAAGCCCCAAGGGCTGGCTTGCGGCTGGGGCAAAGCGCCTTTTGAGTCGCCTGAGCTCGGGGCTGTCGCGGTATGCGGGGTTGGCGCGACAGACTGCGCGTCCATTGCGGGTGGGGTCAAAGCGGTGGATGGAGGACTGCTTGTGGGCTGGACCGGGTCACCCCCGGTGAAAAAGTCCAGCACAAACTGCAAAGGCGCGCGCATGCTGGCCCGCACTTGGCTCAATGACCGGAGGCAGCGGCGGCGGCCCGAGGGTGTGCCTCAGAGTGCGCCTCGGGGTAGGCCTCAGGGTCGAGGCGGTGCATTTCGGACTCGATCCAGGTCTCAACTTCGCGCATGAGTTCGTCGGCGCTGCGGCCTTCGCTCGCAATGGCGCGGCCAATCGAGATGTCCACGACACCCGGCTTTTTGACAAAAGCCCGCGTGGGCCAGCAGCGCGCCGAGGTCACGGCAATCGGGATGACGGGCACCCCAGCGGCGATGGCCAAGCGCGCGCCGCCGCTTTTGTACTCGCCCTTTTGACCACGCGGGATGCGTGTGCCTTCGGGGAACATGATGACCCAAACACCTTCTTGCATGAGGCGGCGGCCTTGCTGCACCACCTTGGCAAAGGCACGTGAGCGCTGCTTGCGGTCGATGTGGATCATGTCCAGACGCCCCATGGCCCAGCCAAAAAAGGGCACGCTCAGCAACTCTTTCTTGAACACATAGGCCAGCGGGTGCGGCATGATCGCAGGCATCACAAAGGTCTCCCAGGTCGACTGGTGCTTGACCAACAAGACCGCAGGGTCCTTGGTACCCAAAGGCAAGTTTTCCAGGCCCTGGATGCGGTTCTTGATACCCAAAATCCAGGTGCCGCTGTTCACTGCCAAGCGCAGCCAGCCCACACAAATCCAGTACAGCCGCGTGCTGCTGACGAAGTAAGAAATCAGCACCACAAACAGGGCCCAAGGGATGACGGTGATGGCCATCCACAACACATGGACCAGAGAGCGAATGAAATTCATGTTGGCGACGTTGTCAAAGGTGAACGCGAGCCCGATTCAGAGCTCAGCAAATGATCGACACAAGCGGCCAAATCGGCATGCACCTGTGTGCCGGCAGGGAAACCCAGCGGCAAAGCCTGCCCCAGCCATTCGGGGTGCCGCCCGCTCAGCACCATGTGCGGCACACAACCCGCCACTTCGGCCACCTGCATGTCACTCAGGCTGTTGCCAATGCAGGGCACGCCGGTCAAGTCCACGCCATAACGCTCGGCAATTTGCGAGAAAAGACCCGGCCAAGGTTTGCGGCAACCGCAACCCTCATCGGCCGAGTGGGGGCAATAGAAGAAGGCATCGATGCGCCCGCCCACAGCCGACAGTTTCTTGATCAGGTGGCTGTGCACGGCGTTGAAGGCGGCCATGTCAAACAGACCGCGCCCCAGACCCGACTCGTTGGTGGCCAGCACCACATGAAAACCCGCGTGGTTCAGGCGGCTGATCGCCTCCAGCGCCCCGGGCAAGGGTTGCCACTCGTCCGGCGATTTGACGAACTCGTCACCCGTGCGGTTGATGGTGCCGTCGCGGTCGAGGATGACAAGTTTCAAATGGGTGTTCATGCGCGCTCGTTGAGGGACCGGTCTCGGGTCGGCCGATCAGGCCGCCAAACGCGACAGGTCGGCCACGCGGTTCATGGCCACATGCAGACTTTTCAGCAGACCCTGGCGGTTCAGCCGCAGGTCCATTTCTTCGGCGTTGACCATCACGTCGTCAAAGAAGGCATCGACCGGGGCGCGCAGCGCGGCCAGGGTCTGCAGGCTGGCGGTGTAGTCACCGGCTTTGAACTGCGCCTCGGATTCGGGAACAAACTTTTGCATCACGGCGTAGAGGTTTTTCTCGGCCTCTTCCTGCAGCAAAGCAGGGTTGACATGCGCATCCACTTCGCCGGCTTTTTTCAGGATGTTGCCAATGCGCTTGTTGGCTGCGGCCAAAGCGGGGCTTTCGGGCAGTGCAGCGAAGGCGCGCACGGCCGACAGGAACTGGTTGACCTGGCCCAGACGAGCCGGGCGCAGGGCCATGACGGCATCGACCTCTTGCGCGCTGAAGCCTTGCTCGCGCAGGCTGCCCGCCAGGCGGTCGTAAATGAAGTCGATCAGCGCCTCTGCGTTGCCCGAAATCTTGTCGCCGAACACGGGCATCGACAGGGCCAGCAATTCGGGCAAGCCCAGCGCCACGTCTTTTTCAATCAGCATGCGGATCACGCCCAAGGCGTGGCGGCGCAACGCGAACGGGTCTTTGTCACCGGTAGGCACATTGCCAATGCCGAACATACCGACCAAGGTTTCAAGCTTGTCGGCCAAAGCCACCACCAGGCCAACGTTGTTGCGCGGCAAGTCGTCGCCCGCAAAGCGCGGTTTGTAGTGGTCTTCAATGGCCTCGGCCACTTCGGTGGACAGGCCGTCGTGGCGGGCGTAGTAGCCGCCCATGATGCCCTGCAACTCGGGGAACTCGCCCACCATGTCGGTCAGCAAATCGGTCTTGGCCAGGCGGGCTGCCTGCTCGGCTTGCTGCGCCAGCGCATCGCCGCCCACTTGCTGGCCGATGGCTTTGGCAATGGCGCAAACCCGCGCCATGCGCTCGCCTTGGGTGCCGAGCTTGTTGTGGTAGACCACTTTGGACAGGCCTTCGACGCGCGATTCGAGCGTCTTTTTGCGGTCTTGGTCGAAGAAGAATTTGGCATCGGCCAGGCGCGGGCGCACCACGCGCTCGTTGCCACCGATCACAAACGACGCGTCGTCGGGGGTGATGTTGCTCACCACCAAAAAACGGTTCGTCAACTTGCCCGACGCATCGATCAACGGGAAGTATTTCTGGTTGGCCTTCATCGTGAGGATCAGGCACTCTTGCGGCACGCCCAAGAACTCGGTCTCGAACTGGCAGGTCAGCACGTTGGGGCGCTCGACCAGGGCGGTCACTTCGTCCAGCAGGGCGTCATCCTCAATCGGCTGGCAACCACCACCCACTTTCGCAGCCGCCGCTTGCAGCTGGAGCACGATCTCGGCGCGTCGCTCGGCAAAGCTGGCGATCACCGAGCCGTCGCGCTTGAGCACGTCGTCGTATTGGTCAGCGTGCGACAACACCACGGGCGAGACCTTGGCCTCAAAGCGGTGGCCTTGGGTGCTGTTGCCTGCCGTCAGGCCCAGCGCCTTGACCGGAACCACGGTGGCACCATGCAAGGCGATCAGGCTGTGCGCCGGGCGCACAAAATTCACGCTGCTCCAGCCTGGCAGCTCGCAATCGGTTTCCAGCTGGTACTGCATGACTTTGGGGATGGGCAACTTGGCCAGCGCTTCTTCCAAGGCTTTTTGCAAACCGGCTTGCAGCGATGCGCCTTTGAGCAGGCTGTCGTAGAACAGTGCTTCTGCCTTGCCGTCGGGTGCGCGTTTGAGCGCCGCCACGGCAGCAGCCGGGTCGCTCACGTCAGCGCCCAGCGCTTGCAGTTTTTTCAGCAACGCAGGTGTCGCGTTGCCAGCGGCGTCCAGGCCCACGGCCACAGGCATCAGCTTTTGCTGCACGGCCTTGTCGGCGGCTTGATCGGCCACGCCCGTCACATGGGCGGCCAAGCGGCGAGGCGAGGCGAAGGCCGTCACCACCGCGTCGGCAGCGGCCAGGCCCTGTGCCTTGAGTTGTTCGGCCAGCACGCCCGAAAAGGCCGCACCCAACTTGTTGAGCGCCTTGGGCGGCAGCTCTTCTACAAACAGTTCAACCAGCAAATTTTGTGTTGTCATGTCGTTCTCCCTCACGCGGCTTTCTTGGGCATTTGGGCAACCCATTCACGCGGAGCCATCGGGAAGTCCAGACGTTCGCGGCTTTCGTAATAGCTCTGGGCCACGCTGCGGGCCAGGTTGCGGATGCGGCCGATGTAGGCGGCGCGCTCGGTCACGCTGATCGCGCCACGCGCGTCCAGCAGGTTGAAGGTGTGCGCAGCTTTGAGCACTTGCTCATAAGCGGGCAGTGCCAGCTGTGCACCCATGAGGTGCTGGGCCTGCTTTTCGTGCGCGCCAAAAGCAGTGAACAAGAACTCGGCATCGCTGTGCTCGAAGTTGTAGGTCGATTGCTCGACCTCGTTTTGTTTGTACACATCGCCGTAGGTCAAACCATCGGTCCACTGCAGGTTGTAGACGTTGTCCACGCCCTGCAAATACATGGCCAGGCGCTCCAGGCCGTAGGTGATCTCGCCGGTGATCGGCTTGCAGTCAATGCCGCCCACTTGCTGGAAATAGGTGAACTGGGTCACTTCCATGCCGTTGAGCCAGACTTCCCAGCCCAGACCCCAAGCACCCAAGGTCGGGTTTTCCCAATCGTCTTCGACAAAGCGGATGTCGTTTTTCTTCAGGTCAAAACCCAGTGCTTCGAGCGAACCCAGGTACAGCTCCAAGATATTGGCCGGTGCGGGCTTGAGGACCACTTGGTATTGGTAGTAGTGCTGCAAGCGGTTGGGGTTTTCGCCATATCGGCCATCTTTGGGGCGGCGGCTGGGCTGCACATAGGCGGCCTTCCACGGCTCGGGACCGATGGCGCGCAAGAACGTGGCGGTGTGGCTGGTGCCCGCACCGACTTCCATGTCGTAGGGCTGGAGCAGTGCGCAGCCCTGGGCGTCCCAGTACTGCTGCAATTTGAGGATGATTTGTTGGAAGGTCAACATGGCCGAAGCATTGCCAGCAGCGAGCTGGCCAGGGTTAGGGATGGGCGCAAGTTTTGCGCGAACCCTTGATTTTACGGCCTTTGCCGCTGCCAAAAAGCCCAAGCCACCACCGCACAGCACAGCGCCCACAGGGGGCCCAAACCCCAGGCACTGGCCCAACGGGCAAAGGGCGTGAGGCCGTGACGCCCTTCAAAAGCGCCCGTCAGGCTGCCCCGGGTGAAGCGGGGCAACTGGTCGGTCACGCGGCCGGTGTGGTCGATGATGGCGGTCGCCCCTGTGTTGGTGGCGCGCAGCATGGGGCGGCCCAACTCCATGGCGCGCAAACGCGAGATGTTCAGGTGCTGGTCCACTGCCAGCGTGTCGCCAAACCAGGCAATGTTGCTCACATTCACCAAGGCTGTGGGCGCGGTGCTCGGGTCTTTGAAACGCAGGGCCAATTCCTCGCCAAACAGGTCTTCGTAACACACGTTGGGGGCCAGGCGCTGGCCTTGCCAGGCCAGCGAAGCCTGGTCCCAGCCGCCCGATTTGAAATCGCCCAAAGGGATGTTCATCATGCGGATGAACCACGCAAAACCCGGCGGCATGAACTCGCCAAAGGGCACCAAGTGCGACTTGTCATAGCGGTAGGGGGCAACGCCCTGCGGCCCCAGCGCCACCACCGAGTTGCTATAGCCCTCGTCCAGGCTGCCCAAAGGCACGCCCACCAAGGCCAGCGGTCGATCCGGCTGCGCAAAATGGGTCTGCAAGTCAGACCAATAGCCCTCTGGCAAATGGCGCGGCAGCAAGGGAATCGCGGTCTCGGGGGCCACCACCAGGGGCTGCTGACTGGCGCGTAACTGCGCGTCGTACCACTGCAGGGCATCTCGCACGCCACTAGCGGCCTGGAACTTGTCGGTCTGAGAAATATTGGCCTGCAGCAATTGCACCTGCGCTGTGCCCGCCGATGTGGTGAACACCGGCCCAAAGGCCTGCAAAGCCCAAGCAGCCAACCCCACGCCGATCAGCGGCTTGAGCGCCCGCAAGCGCCACCCTGCCAGCGCCAGGCGCATGGCCAGCCAGGCGGCCACAGCCCCCATGCCGTACACCCCCACCCAAGGCGCAAAGGCGACCAAAGTGCCGTCCACATGGGCATAACCCCCGGCCCCCCACGGAAAACCCGTGAGCCATCGCCCGCGCATGAGTTCGGCCAAAGTCCATACCGCCGCAAACAAAACGCTGGCCCAACCCGGCCGCTTGGTCACCAGGCCAACCGCCAGGCTGACCCACACCGCCGACGCAGCGGCGTAATACAGCGCCAGCGCCGCAGCCAGCGCCAGCACGGCCAGCACAGCCAAAGGTGCGGGCAAGCCCCCCACTTGGTGCATCGACACATACAGCCACCAAAAACTGCCGGCCAACCAGGCCGTGGCAAACACGCCACCAAACCAGGCCGCTCGTTTGAGGGGATGGGCCTCACGGCCCCGAGAGAAAGAGGCGTGAGCAAGACGCGCCAAGCCTGCCGCCAACAGCGTCAAACTCAAAACCTGCAACCAACCCAAAGCCTGCCCACTGCCCGGCCAGGCGATGGACGCAGCTTGTGCGGCACCAGCCAATGCGGGCCAAACCGTCTGCCAACCCAGCCCGCTTGGCCGCAGGCTGCTCATGCAGTGGATCCGGGGACAGGCATGCTGCCCGAGCTGCTGGGCTGGTCTGCGCCTGGCGCGGGCAAGGGCGACACCTTGAACCAGCGCACCGCGCCGGCACGCGTGTGCAAGACGACAAAGCGCAAGCCCGCCAGTTCGAAGCTTTCGCCACGGTGCGGGACGTGGCCCATCTCATGGGCAATCAAGCCACCCAGGGTGTCGAAAGCGTGTTCGTCCTCGGCCTGCCGCGCTTGCCTCAAATCCACGCCAAAAGCTTCGTCCACGCGCTCGATGGCGGTGTCGCCGCTGACCCGAAAGCTGCGGTCGGGCAAGCCAAAAATATCGCCCGCATCGTCGGCGATATCGAACTCGTCCTCGATCTCGCCCACGATTTGTTCCAGCACATCCTCGATGGTGATCAGCCCGGCCGTGCGGCCATATTCGTCGATCACGATGGCCAAGTGGTTGCGGTTGTCACGGAACTGCCGCAGCAGATCGTTCAGGCCTTTGCTCTCAGGCACAAAAACCGCCGGGCGGAGCAATGCGCGGATATTCAACTCGGGCGCACGCTGCAGTTTGAGCAGGTCTTTGGCCAGCAAGATGCCGATGATGTTGTCGCGCTCACCCTCGTAGACCGGAAAGCGTGAATGCCCAGTGTCGATCACCTGGTGCAGCAACTCGTCCATGGGGTCTTCGATGTCAAGCAGGTCCATGCGCGGGGCGGCCAGCATCACATCGCCTGCGGTCATGTCGGCCATGCGGATCACGCCCTCGAGCATCAATCGACTCTCTGCGTTGATGATCTGGTTGTCCTCGGCCTCGGCCAGGGTCTCGATCAGCTCATCGGCCGAATCGGGTCCGGGATGGATGAATTCCGCCAGTTTTTGCAGAAAACTCCGCTTGTCTTCGCGCTCGGCGTGGCGCGCAGGGTAAGGGTCAGACACGGTCTAGGCTGGCAGGACATGCTGTAGTGAACAAATGCCAAGGATAGCGGATTTGGATGACAGGCCACCGACGCCCCGCCTGCGTACGGCCGTCACCCCAATCGCTCAAGGCCCGCGCGAGGTGTGGCGGGCATCGCGCACGCCCTGGCGGATTTCTTGCACCGTGGCCAACCACTGGCGGAATTGGTGGGCCTGCATTTTGAGCTGGTAGTCCAACTCGGCCATTTGCTCTTGCATCAGACCACTGAGCTGGCTGTCCAGTGTCGCTTGCGGCAATGACAGATAAGCCTCGCTCTCGCTGCCATCGCGCTGGACGGCGGCACCGGCGTGGCGCGCGATCTTGAGCATGGCCACGTTTTCGCTCAGCGCATGGATGAACAACAGGTTCACCCCCTGGTTGCGCGCGTGCATCACCGCATGGCCAAACAGTTTGGCCCCCAGGCCCTTGCCACGCTGGCGAGGCGAGACCGACACGCCAAACTCGGCGCAAGTGGCCCATTGCGGGTCGACCGAATAGGCCAAGTGCGCCATGGCCACCAGCTCCAGGCGGCGATTGAAAACCCCAAAAATCTCGTCTCGCACAAAGTTCAGGCCCTGCACATAGCGGTCAATTTGCTCGTCGGTGGCGGCGTAGCCAAAGCGCAGATAACGGTCTTGGGTGGGCAGGGCCTGCAAATGCCGCACGATGCGCGGCTTATGACGCGGTGAGAGCGAGCGGATAGGCACCCAGCTGAAACTCTTGCGGCCCCCTGCTGCTGACGGCCCTTTATGGGCTGCGTCAAACACGCTTCGCCAAAGCTGGCGAAGCCGCGAAGTGAATCGGTTGGTACGCGTGTCAGAAGGGGAGTTCATGTCGACGCCTAGGGTTAACCCCATTTTGCACCGATTTGCCTGGCCCTGAACCACACAGGTTTTGTCGCCTGTGAGACCGCCAAGCCCACCACTCAGGACTTGCCCTGTGTTGGCCACTGCGGGAGCTGGTGACAATGCAGCTCTACAGGAGACAAGCGCATGGAACGTATCTGGCTCAAGAATTATCCGCCCGGTGTGCCTCACGACATCGACACCACTCAGTACAAAAGCCTCACCGACTTGTTGGAGCGCTCTTTCCGCGAGCACGGCAACAGCCCGTTTTCGGTCTGCATGAACCGATGGATGAGCTACAAGCAGCTCGACGAGTTGTCCACCGCGCTGGGAGCCTGGCTGCAAAACAAAGGCTTGGAGCCCGGCAGCCGAGTGGCCATCATGCTGCCCAACCTGCCCCAGTTTGCGGTCACCATGGCGGCCATTTTGCGGGCCGGCTACACCTGCGTGAACGTCAACCCTCTCTACACTGCGCGCGAGCTCGAGCACCAACTCAAGGATTCCGGGGCCACGGCCATCGTGATTCTGGAAAACTTCGCGGCCACCTTGCAGGACGTGATCGAGCGCACCGCGGTGCAGCATGTCGCGCTGGCCTCGATTGGCGATTTGTTGGGTCCGATCAACGGCCGCTGGTTGAGCTTTGCCGTGCGCCACCTGGCCAAAATGGTGCCCCCGTTCGAACTGCCCCTGAGCGGTGGGCGAACCGTCACCCCGTTCAACAAAGCCATTGCCCAAGGTCGCGCCCTGAACTTGCGCCCCACAGCGCAAAGCATGGACGACATCGCTTTCTTGCAATACACAGGCGGCACCACCGGTTTGTCCAAAGGCGCAGTGCTGACCCACCGCAACGTGGTGGCGGCCATCTTGCAGGCCGAAGGCTGGTTCTCGCCAGCCCTGGCCGACATCCCCGACTTGCGCAAGGTGAACAACGTGGCAGCGCTCCCGCTGTACCACATCTTCGCCTTGACGCTGTGCGTGTTGGCCATTCGACAAGGCTCTTTCATCACGCTGGTGCCCAACCCGCGCGACTTTGCCAAGTTCATCGAAGTCCTCAAACAGCGCCCCTTTCACGTCCTGCCTGGGGTGAACACGCTGTTCAACGCGCTGATGCAGCACCCGATGTTCAAGACCATCAATTTCTCCTCGCTCAAGCTCACCCAGGCTGGCGGTATGGCCGCCTCCGAAGGCACGGCCCATCACTGGCAAAAAGCCACAGGCAGCGCCATGATCGAGGGCTGGGGCATGAGCGAGACCTGCGCGATTGGCACCAACAACCCGGTCACACAAAAAACCTTCAGCGGGAACATCGGCCTGCCCCTGCCGGGCATCGACATCGCGATCAAGGACGACGATGGCCAAAGCCTGCCCATCGGCAGCTCCGGTGAAATCTGCATTCGCGGCCCCAACGTCATGACCGGTTACTACAACCAGCCCGCCGAAAACGCCAAGACCTTCACCGCCGATGGCTTCATGCGCACCGGCGACATCGGCATCATGGACGAGCAAGGCTTCACCCGCATCGTGGACCGCAAAAAGGACATGATCATCGTCAGCGGCTTCAACGTCTTTCCCAGCGAGCTGGAAAACCTGATCTCGACCTGCCCTGGCGTGGTCGAGTGCGCGGCCGTCGGCATCCCCGACAGCATGCAAGGCGAAACCATCAAGGTGTTTGTGGTGCGCAACGACCCGATGCTGACGGAAGAAGCCGTGTCACGTTTTTGCCAAGACAAACTCACTGGCTACAAGCGCCCCAAATACATCGAGTTCCGCGACGAGCTGCCCAAATCCAACGTGGGCAAAATCCTGCGCCGCGAGCTGCGCAGCGCCAAATGAGCTCATCCTGCACATTGCCGCCAGGCGTGCGCGTGTTCGAACGCGGCTGGCTGTCGGCCAACAATGTGCTGCTGACGGACGCGCAAAGCACCACCTTGGTCGACAGCGGCTACGTCACCCACCAGGCCCAAACCCTGGCCCTGGTGCAGCACGCCCTGCAGGGCCGAACGCTGGACCAACTGGCCAACACCCACCTGCACAGCGACCACTGCGGCGGCAACCAGGCCCTGCAAGCGCATTACCCGGCCCTGAAAACCTGGATCCCGCCGGGCCTGTCACTGGCTGTGCAGCATTGGCGCGAGGACGAGCTGAGCTACCAACCCACTGGCCAGAACTGCCCCGCCTTTGCCTTCACCGGTTTGCTGCATCCGGGCAGTACCCACCGCTGGGCCGACATGGACTGGCAAGTGCATGCCGCTCCCGGACATGACCCGCACTCGGTGATCTTGTTTGCGCCCGAACACCGCCTGCTGATGTCGGCCGATGCGCTCTGGCAAAACGGCTTTGGTGTGGTGTTTCCCGAATTGGCGGGCGTGGCCGCCTTTGACGAGGTGGCAAAAACACTGGACCTGATCGAGCAACTCGATCCGGCCACCATCATCCCGGGACACGGCGCGGTCTTCACCGAAGTGGCTCCTGCACTGGCCCTGGCCCGCAGCAAACTCGAAAGCTTTGCGCAAAACCCCGAGCGACATGCACGCTACGGAACCAAGGTCCTGCTCAAATTCAAATTGCTCGAATGGGGCCAAATCTCGCGTGCCGAATTCAGCGACTGGGCCACCAAGGTGCCCTACATGCGCGAGCTCCACCAGCGCTTTGGCCAAGACCACAGCCTCCAGACTTGGCTGGACATGATGCTGGCCGAGCTGACGCGCAGCGGTGCCATGCAAGAGGTGGGTGGCGTGTTGCACGACGCTTGAATCCAAAAGGCTCAGCCCAAAAACAAAGCCCCTCAGGCCGAAACCTGAGGGGCTTGATCTGGAGCGGGAAACGAGGCTCGAACTCGCGACCTCAACCTTGGCAAGGTTGCGCTCTACCAACTGAGCTATTCCCGCAAACATCACTTTGGCGGAGTGGACGGGACTCGAACCCGCGACCCCCGGCGTGACAGGCCGGTATTCTAACCAACTGAACTACCACTCCTGGCAGTTTTCTCGTCATGAACCGAGTGGCTCCTCAACCTGGGCTCGAACCAGGGACCTACGGATTAACAGAAATCCAGGCTCGTGGAATACCTATATAAATCAATGACTTATGAGTGAAAATTTTGAACGTGTAATATTTCGTGTAATTGACCAAAAATTGTAAATTACAATTTTTCCAGCACTTTCGTAGATTTTGCAGTCGGCGCTGTCACTCTGCTGGTGAAAAGTTAGACGCTTGGCTTGGGGCTCGAACCAGTCATGGGCAAAGTTTGACAACACACTCCCGGTTTAAGGGTTTGCCCCTCGTTTTCGTCGCCTTGCTTGTGTTAATTTCGGGTTTCGGTTTGACGCCAATACACCGGATACACCATGAAATTTTCAATGAAACGAAGCGCGGCTTATGTGGCCGCAACCTTTGCCGCACTGACTGCGGCCGGCTGTGCCAGCAATTTGCCCGCGCCACCCTCAAGCCCGACCGCCTGCGCCGGGCTGAACGGTATCGCGATTGCGCCACAAGCCATTGGCATGCCCACCACAGGCGCGGTTGTCACAAGTGCCGTCGTTGTTCCCGCTGCTGGCACAGGCGTGGCGGCGGTGGCTGAGTACTGCAAGGTGCTGGGCGAAATCAACCCGGTCGGCCGCCAATACCCGCTTCAAGGTAGTCCAAATTCATGAGTTGATGTGCCGACCAGAGTGACATGGCCTAGGGCTGTGTGCCGTCCATGACCTGGCGGATACGGGCAAGTCGATTGGGTCTGCCGCAGTACGGTCATGGCGGTGGGGGGCTCGCAAAGAGTTGTCGCAGTGTCAGGCGGCTGCGCAATCGGAGCTGGTCTTGGGTCCGGCCACGGGGCGTGTCTCGTCAATGGCGTGACACGCCAGCTCGGCGGCATTAAGCGACACCTGTCCATCTTCTACTTTGACCGCAAATTTCGGCGTGCAGCCTTCGTCCGGAGCTGCGGCCTGACCAGTGCACAGGCCAATGGTCCAGTTGTGCAGCGGGCAGGCCACGCTGGTGCCAAACACAATGCCCTGTGACAAGGGTCCGCCCTTGTGCGGGCAGCGGTCCAGCAGGGCGAAGACTTCGTTGTTGTCGTTGCGGAATACGGCCACGTCCAATCCCTGGGTGCGCGCCACGCGCCGTGAGCCCAGAACGGGGATGTCTTCAACGCGGCAGATGGTGGTCCATTCATTCATTTTGCTATTCCTTTTGTAGCTGCATACGCAGTGTTCACGGGGGATAGAGGCCTATTTTACCAATAATATGGTGCAACAGCCCCCATCAAGACGGCAGTGCTTCAAACTGGCGCGTATCCACTGCCGCCTCCTCGAAGTCAAACCACGGATCAGGCTCGCCGTCCAACGCAAACTGCAGCTGCTCCCATAGGGCTTTGCGGCCCTCGGCATCTTCCAGAATGCGCTTCTTGACATAGTCCAGACCGACACGCGACACGTAGTGCACGGTGCGCTCCAGGTCAGAAAAGGCCGACTGATCGATGGCAGACGCGGCCTCCACTGGATCAAATGCGCCGGCTTTGAATGCATTCTTCGCGCCGTCGCGCAACATTTCCAGGTAACCCAGGCTATCGGGAATCACCCTCTCAGGCGGACCGGGTCGCCCATGGCCGGGCACCACGATCAGTGGTTTCAGGTCGTCGCGCAGCAGCTTCAGCGCAGCGATCCATTTCAGACCCAGGCCAGGCTGGATGCCCAGCAAACGCTCGTGGAACACCACGTCACCCGCAAAGGCGATGCGCTCCTGCGGCAACCACACGATGAGATCAGCAGGGGTGTGAGCGCCGCCCACGTCAATCAGGTCTATCTGCACGCCCTTCACCGGTAGCCGGTAACGGCGAGAAAAGGTCTCGTCGGGGTAGGCAGCCACGGTGCCTGCAAAACGCTCGCCCACGTTGCGCTGCGCCATGTCCAATTGCTGAAAGGTGCGCGCTTTCTGGTCCTGTTTGCCTGCATCGGACGCGATCACCCGTGCGCCCACCACCTTCTGAAAGTGGTCGTTGCCCAGCCACCGATGGTCCTGCCCACCGGAGTTGACCACCCAAAGAATATGCTTGTCCGTCACCGCACGCACAGCCTGCACGATGACTTCGGCCCCGGCTTTGGACCCCCCTGAGTCGATGACCACCACACCGTCGTCGGCCACGATGAAGCCACCGGTCATGTTGTTGCCCAGGTTGCTCGGTGAACGCTGCGTCAGTTCCCCCACCAGCGCGTAGGCACGTTCGCCCACTTTCACGGTCTTGAACACCGAGTCGGCGGTTTGCGCTTTGGCCCACAGCGGCGCGAACGCCACCAGGGCGCCCAGGAAGAGTGGTCGCCAAGTGGCCCGATTCGGTGCAGTTGTCATGTGTCTCCTTCGTTGTTGCAACGGTCGGTGGGCACAGAGGTCGGTCACAACACAGCGTTGAACACAAACCCCACGATCAGGATGCCGGTGGCGACCACGCCCACAAAGGTGGCAATGAGCCGGATCTTGAGCACCTTGCGCAAGATGACCATTTCGGGCAGCGACAATGCGATCACGCTCATCATGAAAGCCAGCACCGTGCCCAGCGCTGCGCCCTTGGCCAGCAGGGCCTGCACGATCGGGATGACACCGGCCGCATTGGTATACATGGGCACACCGATCAGCACCGCCAGCGGTACCGACCACCAGGCGTCCTTGCCCATGAAGCTGGCCATGAAGTCCTGCGGCACCCAGCCGTGAATGCCAGCACCGATGGCGATACCGGCCAGGATGTAGGGCCAGACCTTGCCCACGATCTCGCGCACAGAGGCAAAACCGGCCTGCACACGGTCGGCCAGCGTGGTTTCGGCCGCTTCAAAACCGGCCGACATCTTGGGCATGTCGCGCACCCAGTCTTCCAGGTGCGCCTCCATCTTCAGCCGGCCGATGATCCAGCCTGCCACGATGGCCACCGACATGCCCAGGCCCAGGTAGAGCGCGGCGATCTTCCAGCCGAACATGCCGAACAGCAGCGCCAGCGCTACCTCGTTGACCATGGGCGCGGAAATCAGGAAAGAAAAAGTCACACCCAGCGGCACGCCCGCCTGCACGAAGCCGATGAACAGCGGCACGGCCGAGCAGGAGCAGAAAGGCGTGACGATCCCCAACGATGCGGCCATCACATTGGCCACGCCTTCGGTGCGCCCCGCCAGCAATGCGCGGGTGCGCTCAGGCGTGAAATAGCTGTTGACCATGCCCATGACAAACACCACACCGGTCAACAACATCAAGACCTTGGGTGTGTCATAGAGGAAAAACTGCAGCGCGCCGCCCAGATGACTGTCGCGCTCCACAGGCAAAGCGGCGACCATTGCTTCCGATCCAGGCAACAAAGTCTGGTACAGGCCGAGCCAAACGAGCGCAGCCAGAGTGAGAAACCAAACGGGTTGACGAAGCGGCCAACTCAGCGAAGGCAAGGGAGTAGTCGAGGTGTTCATACCGCAGAAGACGATGCGGTACGCAAAAGGACGCAGACTTCAACAAAAAAAGTTGGTGAAGGACCACCACGGCAATGGCAACGGCACGCGGCAGGCCTCTTGCTCCAGAGAAAATCCCTCCCGGAATCAGTCGCAGGCTTCGCCCAAAGGCGCCATTGAGCCTCAGCCAGCGCCAGAGATCGAAGAGCTTCTCGGGACAAAATCGCTCACGTGACCGGCGTCGTCAAAGCGGACCTGACAAGCCACCGTCATGCGTTCACGCATCCTTTTTCTCGCTCGCTGGATGCGCGATTTGGCTGCAGAAAGGGAAATATTCTGACTGAGGGCATAGGTCGCCTGGTCCATGCCCTGCAAGTCACACAATTCGATGGCTTCTCGGTCCTGGGCATCGAGTTCATCCAGCACTCTGGGCAGACAAGCCTGTGCGAGTGCATCGACGCTGTCGACGGCAACTTCGGGCAACGCCAGTTGTTCAATGTCGTCCGGCAGGGGCACTTGGCGCGCGCCAACCCGCAACCGGTCTGTCAATGTGTTTCGCGCCACCTCAAAAAGCCAGGCTCGGGGGTGCTCGACCTGCTCGAGCCCAGCACCTTGCCGCAGGGCCTTCAAGAACACATCCTGCAATATGTCGTCGACCTCTTGCGCAGCGGGCGCACGCGAAAGAAGCCAGCGGCGAACCTCGGTTTCATGCCGCGCCCACAGGAGCAGTAAGTTGTTCATAGCGTGCCTATCGTTCAATCTGGTTGCAATTCCAATGCGTGCCCATTGTTGCCGAGCATTGTCTCAAGTGATTCATCCCATTCCATTGAATCCACGCCCCGCCTATTCAGGACTGGATGGCCAGCTTCTTCATTTTTTCCCACAGTGTCTTGCGGCTGATGCCCAGCACGTCGGCGGTCTTTCCAACGCTGCCGTCACAATGCTGCAAAGCCTTCTGAATGTGCGAACGCTCCACCTTCTCGACCACGCGCTGCAACGACACGATCCCACCTTCTGAAGCTTCGGCGGCCTGCTGTGAACTTGAAGCGTGACCGTCAGGCAAATCCAGCAGCCCTCCGTCGCTGAGCACCACTGTTTCCTCCAGGAACGAACGGAGCTCCCGTACATTGCCGCGCCACTCCCGACGCATCAGGTCGCGCAAGAAGGGTTCGGACATGGCCAGAGGGCGCCCCTGCTCCACCACGATTTGTGCCAGCAGCTTCTCGGTCAGCCAGCGGATGTCTTCCGGCCGCTCGCGCAGCGGCGGTAGCTCGATTTTGATGACCGCCAGCCGATAGAAGAGGTCTTCCCGGAAGGTGCCCGCGTTCATGTCCGCATACAGGTCGCGGTTGGTGGCGGCCAGGATGCGAAAGTCGCTTTGGGTGGTGCGCTCCGCCCCAATGCGAAAGAAGCACTTTTCCTGCAATGCGCGCAGCAATTTGGCCTGCATGCTGGCCGGCAATTCGCCCACCTCGTCCAGGAACAGGGTGCCATTGTGAGCGCGCTCCAGATATCCTTTGTGCGTGCGCACGGCTCCAGAAAATGCGCCCTTTTCGTAGCCAAAGAACTCCGCCTCCAGCATGGTTTCAGGAATCGCCGCACAATTCACCGCCACGAACGCACCCTTGACTGCCTTGGGATCCAGGCTGTGGATGAGTTGAGCCGCCACCTCCTTGCCCACGCCGGATTCTCCGGTCAGCAGCACCGACACCTTCTGGACGGCCACCTTGTGCAATATGGCCTCCACACGGCGCATGGCCACGGACACGCCGAGAAGTGCCTCGTCATCGTGGGCGACCGACAGGTTCGCGGCGGTACGGATCTTGAAAATGAGACTTTCGATATCGAAGGGCTTGGTGAGGTACTCCCGTGCGCCGGCACGAACCGCCGCCACGGCATCGTTGACGCTCCCGTACCCGGTCAGAAAGAACCACGGCAATGCCCGCACGGTGGCCGGCAAAGCCACGAACCATTCAGTCGCCAGTCCGTCGGGCAGTCGGACATCACTGACGACGGCCGAAGGCAGCGTGTCGAGCGCTTCGCGCGCCTCGCTGAGCCGGCGGCACCAGGTCACTTGCAGGCCCTCCAGCTCGAATCGTTGCAACAATGATTCGCCCATGATGGGGTCGTCTTCGATCAACAAAATAGTGGTCATGACTGGCTTTCTGGCGCCTCCCGGTTCGGCACTTCGAACAGGAGGCAGGTGTGTTGTGTTTCGAAGGTGTCGAGCTCGAACCGACCTCGCAGGTGACTGGCCAGTTCTTGGCACACCCACAGGCCGAAGCCGCGCGGGTCTTTGCCACTCTCGGCGGCCAACGTGCGCTTGAAACGCTCTTGGCTCAGCAAAGGACCGCTGTTGCTGATACAGAACCGCACCCGGGTTTCGTCGGCCTGCAACCGAGCCAACACCGTGCCGTTGTCCCCCGCCGCCTTGATCGCGTTGAGCAACAGGTTGAGCATGACCTGACGCAGCGGCGCTGATGGCACACGAAGCGCAGATTCAACCTCGACCTGGAATCGAATCACAACGCTCTGCTTGTCGGCCGTGCCCTTCACCAGCGTCACGATGTCTTCCAGGTCGCCCGGCTCCAGCGGCCGGTCTTCGATGCGGGCCTGCGGCAACAGAGCAGCCACGGTGGTGCGGATCTGCTGCAGACCACGGTCGAGTAGGTCGATGGTTCGTAAACGGATCGTCTCTGTGCCGCCGTGCAGGCGCAGCGTCTGGGTGGCGGTCAGCATGCCGGCCAGGGGGTTGTTGATCTCGTGCGCGACGGCGGCGGTCATCTTGCCTACGGCAGCCAGGCGTTCTGCCGACAGGGCACGCTCCTCTGCCGCCTTGCGGCGTTCGAGTTCACCCATCAGCTGCTCAACCGCATCGCCGATGCGACTCAGTTCAGGGTCTGTGGTCTTGGGCACTTCGTCGCGCAACACGCTTCGATCGTCACGACCGATGCGCTCGATCACCGCCACCAGCAGGCCTACGGGGCGGGCCATTCGCTTGCCCACCCACCATCCCAGCGGCCCGAGCAAGGTGACGGCCAGCACAATGCTAATCAGCGCAGTACGCGCCAGCGATGACCAGTCCGGCGCAAATGCGGCCGACTCCACTTCGGTGAACACGAAGCCCAGTGTCTGGCCGTCCTCGCTGCGGATGGGGTCCAGCAGCACCACCGAACCATCGGGCAAATCCAGCTGTTGCCGCCGATCGACCTCCATCGCCAACAGCATAGGCTGCTCGCGCCATGGCTCACCCAGCACCTGCTGCCCGGTCGCCAGCTTCACCGGATCCGAAGCGGCAAATACACTGCCATCCGGAGCGAGGATGGCAAGTCTGGCCAGTTCGACGTCCGCACCCGGCACAAGTTGGGCCGTGTCGCGCAACAACGCGAACACCCGCCAGGTGTCGTCGGCCGCCAACAGAGGACGCACCTGGGCAATGACCAGAACCACGGCACGGTCCAGCAGAGACAGGGTGTCGCGGCGAGCGTTGTTCGCCTGGACCCGCGCGGTAATGGCCGTGACCAGCAGGGCCGCCAGCAGCACGGCCAGGGAAAGTCCCAGCGGAATCTGGACCCGGTAGGGCAAACGCCGGAGCATCAGCCCCCCACCCCGCTGCCGGGCACCTGCTGAGCTTGCCGGCGAATCGAGTCGAAGAGGCTGGCTTCACCAGGCGCGAAGCCGGTCAGGTTCAGGGATGACAACAGGTCCCGGCCGACCTCGTCGTCGCCCATGCGCAACAACGCCCGGCGCAGCGTTTGCATCTGGGGACGCTCTTGCTCCCGTCGAACGACCAGCGGAGGAAATCCGAAGGGCTCTGATTTCCAAATGACCTCGGTCTTGGCAATAGCAGGCATGCCCTGAGCGCGCATGGTCTCCCACACATAGCCGTCGATGGAGCCGGCCTGCGCCAGCCGTGCCGCAACGGCTTCGGCCACGTTGCGGTGCCCATGGGTGAAGAAGCCCCGCTTGAGATCGCGTGTGGAGACACCGGCTTTGGCCAGCTGCGCCTGCGCCACCAACCAGCCCGAGTTGGACAGAGGGTCGGAATAGGCCAGTACCCGCCCTTTTAGGTCGGCCCAGCCCTGCACCTCCGGGGCAGGCGTCTTCGAGCGGATCAGATAGGCCTGGTAGTACGGTTGCCCCTGGTACAGCGGGACGGCGAGCAGGGACAGCTCACTTTCGAAGCGCACGAAGGGATAGCCACAGATCCAGGCTGCGTCGACCTGTCCCGAGAACAGCAGGTCCAGAATGCTCTGGTAAGACTCGCGGGCCACGAACTCGACCTCGATACCAACCCGGCTGCTCAGGTAGCGCCCCCAGCGCGACAGGAATGCCACCTGATCGGCCAGGATCACGGGCGTGAGACCGATGCGCAGCCGGTCCGCCCCCCAGCTCGGCAAGGACACCGCGGCCGTGGCTGCGCCGCAAAGGCATGTGGTCAGACAACGTCTTCGATTCACGGGCATTCCTGCGTTACGTTTTCGTAACCTTGATTTTTGACAAGGTTACGAAAACCACCCATAGAACAAACCCTGAGTGTGCAAGCCCTTGTTTTTAAAAGGTTTCAGTCTTGGCACGGCCATTGCATAAAGGTGTCGCCTTTTGTTCAAAATTAGGAGACAACATGGACGACGTCAAAATTGGCCGCCGCTTCTTTCTGAAGTCCGGTGGCGCCGCTGCGGCCGTAGCTGGTTCGGTGATCATTCCCATCCGCAACGCCAGTGCTGCCACCCCGCCTGCGCCCGGTAAAACAACCCTGCCCTACCCAAAGAAGGCGGTCGGTTCGATCAAGGGGCTGCCGCTGAACCAGGCGGTGAGTTTTGCCTACCCCGACGACAGCTCGCCATGTCTGGCCATTCGAATGGGTTCGCCAGTACCCGGCGGCGTTGGTCCCAACAGCGACATCGTGGCCTACAGCTCGTACTGCACACATATGGGCTGCCCAGTGAGCTACGAGCCAGGCACCAGGACCTTCAAATGCGGTTGTCACTTCTCCATCTTCGATCCCGAAAACAGCGGTCAGATGGTGACCGGCCAGGCCACCGAAGACCTGCCGCGCATCCTGCTGGAATACGACGCCAAGACCGACAGCGTGCACGCCGTCGGTGTCGACGGTCTGATCTACGGCCGCCAGTCCAACATCCTGTAAGGAGAGCAGCATGACCACCCAGATCAATGACCGCATCGCGCTGCCCCCGAAGGACGCGCAAAAGACTAACATGACCTGCCACTTCTGCATCGTCGGATGTGGCTACCACGCCTACAAGTGGGACCACAACACCGAAGGCGGCCGCGCCCCGGACCAGAACGCACTGGGCCTGGACTTCCGCACCCAGCTGCCTCCCTTCGCCACCACCTTGACCCGGGCGATGACCAACACCATCACCGACAAGGGCGGCAAGAAGTGGAACATCATGATCGTTCCTGACAAGGAGTGCTCAGTGAACAGCGGCCTCTCCAGCACCCGCGGCGGCAAGATGGCCAGCTATATGTACACACACGACGGCCTAGGGCGCGAGCGCCTGAAGAATCCGCGCGTGAAACGCGGCGACCAATGGTTGGACACCAGCTGGGAACAGGCCCTGGCACTGTACGCCGGCCTGACCAAAAAGATCCTCGACACCGATGGCCCGGACGGCTTGTTCTACGACTGCTTCGACCACGGCGGTGCGGGTGGTGGATTCGAGAACACCTGGGGTACCGGCAAGCTGATGTTCAGCGCACTGAAGACCCAGATGGTGCGCATCCACAACCGACCGGCCTACAACTCCGAGTGCCACGCCACCCGGGATATGGGCGTGGGCGAGCTGAACAACAGCTATGAAGACGCCCAGCTCGCCGACTGCATTCTGGTCACCGGCGCCAACCCTTATGAGACCCAGACCAACTACTTCCTGAACCATTGGGTGGCCAACCTCTCCGGCTCCACGGTGGACAAAAAGAAGAAGTGGTTTCCGGGCGAGTCGGCCGCTGCAGCCAAGGTCATCATCGTGGACCCACGCCGCTCGGCCACGGTCGCCATCTGCGAGCAGGTAGCGGGCAAAGAAAACGTGCTGCACCTGGACATCCAGCCCGGCACCGACACCGCACTGTTCAACACGCTGTTCACCTACGTGGTGCAACAGGGCTGGACCGCCAAGGAGTTCATCGCCCAACACACGAGCGGATTTGACGATGCGGTCAAGACCAACCACATGAGCCTGGAAGACGGCGCCAAGGCCACAGGCCTGACCGTGGCCCAGATCCAGCAGGCCGCCGACTGGGCCTACAAACCCAAGGCCAGCGGCCACCGCCCGCGCACCTTCCACCCGTACGAGAAGGGCATCATTTGGGGCAATGACAACTACGTCATCCAGAGTGCGCTGGTCAGTCTGGTGCTGGCAACCGAGAACGTCGGGCGCCGTGGCACCGGCGTGTGCCGCCTGGGCGGTCACCAGGAGGGCTACACACGCCCGCCGTATCCGGGCAAGGGCAAGATCTACCTGGACCAGGAAGTCATCAACGGCAAGGGCCTGATGTACACACTGTGGGGCACCAACCCCTACCAGACCACGCTGAATGCAGAGCAGCACCGCATGGTGCTGAGCAAGCGCGCCAAGATCGTGGACGAGGCCATGGCCCGCGCCCGTGGAGCCAGCGTTGAACAAATGGTGGAGGTGATTTACAACGCCTGCAAGAACCAGGGCGGCATGTTCGTGGCAGCCATGAATCTCTACCCCACGCAGCTCGCTGACGACGCACACCTGCTGTTTCCGGCCACCCACCCGGGTGAAATGAACCTGACCTCCATGAACGGCGAGCGTCGCATGCGTTTGTCTGAAAAATTCATGGACCCGCCCGGTTCGGCCAAGCCCGACTGCCTGATCGCCGCCGACATCGCCAATACCTTGAAGGCGATGTACCAGAAAGACGGCAAGGCGGACATGGCCAAGCGCTTCGACGGCTTCAACTGGAAGACCGAAGAAGACGCCTTCAACGACGGCTTCCGCCGCGCGGGCCGCCCCGGCGTGGAACCTATTGATAGCCAGGGTGGCCCCACCGGCTACCTGGCCACCTACGAACTGCTGCGCAAGGCAGGCAACAACGGCGTGCAGCTACCGATCAAGGAGGTCAAGGACGGCAAGCTGATCGGCACCGAGATGGAATACGCCGATGGCAAGTTCAGCACCGGCGACGGCAAGGCTCAATTCAAGCCAGCGCCGTGGAACGGCCTGCCCAAGATGGTGGCGGATCAGAAGGCCAAGTACAAGTTCTGGATCAACCAGGGCCGCGCCAACGAGGTCTGGCAGACCGCCTACCACGACCAATACAACAGCTTCGTGCGCGACCGTTATCCGATGGCCTACATCGAGATGAACCCGGACGATGCCAAGGCACTGGGTGTAGCGGCAGGTGACGTGGTCGAGATCTACAACGACTTCGGCAGCACCTACGCCATGGCCTACCCGCTCAAGGCGATCAAGCCGGGGCAGACCTTCATGCTATTCGGCTACATCAAGGGCGTGGCTGGTGACGTGGTGACCTCCTGGGTGGACCGCAACGTGGTGCCGTACTACAAGGGCACCTGGGGCGGCGTCAAGCGCGTGGGCAGCGTGGACGACTACAAGAAGTCGATCTCGTTCAAGGACCGCCGGTTCGTTTGAGCGTTTGAAGAAAGGGTGGCTTCGGCCACCCTTTTTGCTGACCTAGAAGACAGGAGATCACCATGCGCGCTGCTTCATCCATGCCCATGACCTGGCCCCCGCCGACCAATCCGCTGAAACGCAATGCGTCGATTGACCACCTGGCCGAGGCCTGGATCACGTCCCGCCAGAACATTTCACCGAAACGCCTGGTGGAGCCCGGCCCCAACGTTTCGCAGCTGGAGCCGATTTTCCGCAGCGCGGCCTCCGCGCCCGACCACGGGTTGGTCCGACCTTGGCGGTTTGTCATCGTGCCGGCGGACAAACGCGCCTTGCTGGCCGAAGTCTTCGCGCTGGCGCTGGTGGACCGCGACACCGGTGCCACGCTGGAACAGATAGAGACCGCCCGCGAGAAGGCGCACCGTGCTCCGTTGCTGATGCTCGTGGTAGCCAGGCTGGGCGCCTGCGAGCCGCCCATTCCCGCGCTGGAACGCATGGTGTCGGTGGGCGCGGCCGTGCAGAACATGCTGTTGATGGCACATGGGCAGGGTTTCGGCAGCAGCCTCACCAGTGGGCAGGCGATGCAGTCCCCTCGCATGCGCCAGCTGTTTGGTCTTGATGCGGGCGAAGAAGCGGTCTGCTTTCTCAATATCGGCACCGTCTCCAAACGCAAGACCCAGAGACTGCACCCCGAAGTGAACAGCTTTGTGAGCACGCTGTGACCTCCACGCTTTTGCAGACACAAGGTCCCTCGGTTTCCCAACTGGTGCCGTGCCATGGGTGAGCCATTGCTTGCACGGGTGTTCCCCCTGATAGACCATCGCCAGTACGCCCAACAGCAGTCGGCACAGTCCTTCGCGGATCCGTTGCCGACAGGAAATGTCCAAGATCGGCTTCAACGACCCTTGCGCGATCTGCGCATCAGCGTGACCGACCGCTGCAACTTTCGTTGCGCCTACTGCATGCCCAAAGAGGTGTTTGGATCCGACTACCCCTACCTCCCCCATTCGTCGCTGCTCAGTTTCGAAGAAGTCACCCGGGTGGCTCGGCAGTTTGTCGCCCTGGGCGTCAGGAAGATCCGTTTGACCGGGGGTGAGCCGCTGTTGCGCAAAAACCTGGAAGCGCTCCTGATCCAACTGGCCGAACTGCGTACCTCTCAGGGTGAGGCGATCGACCTGACGATGACGACCAACGGCTCCCTGCTGGCCCGCAAAGCCAAGGCGCTCAAAGCCGCAGGACTGAACCGCGTCACAGTCAGTCTGGACGCACTGGACGACCGGGTGTTCAAGCGCATGAACGATGTGGACTTTCCGGTGGCCAAGGTACTGGAAGGCATCGAAGCAGCGCAAGCCAGCGGCATCACCAATATCAAGGTCAACATGGTGGTCAAGCGCGGCGTTAACGACCACGAAGTGTTGCCGATGGCGCGCTACTTTCAGGGCACTGGCGTGGCGCTGCGCTTCATCGAATTCATGGACGTGGGCTCCACCAACGGCTGGAACATGGACGCTGTGCTGCCCAGCGAAGAAGTGGTGCGCACTATCGCCGAACACATGCCCCTGGTTCACCTCCCCGCCAGCGCTGCGGGCGAAACCGCGCAACGCTGGGGCTATGCAGGGCCAAACGGTCAATACCTTCCATCTCTGGGCGAGATCGGCGTCATCAGCAGCGTCACCCAGGCATTCTGCGGTGATTGCAATCGTGCCAGACTGTCCACTGAAGGTCGCCTGTTCACCTGCCTCTTCGCAGGACAAGGCTTCGATCTGCGCCAGCTTCTTAGAAGCGCGGCCACAGCAGAAGATGAACAACTCGCCAGGGAAATCGCCACTGTGTGGCAACGGCGTTCAGATCGCTATTCGCAACTGCGAACACCATGGGCCGAACTTCCCGACAGGGCTGCCATACCGAAGCCTGAGATGAGCTACATCGGGGGTTAAAGGCGAGACCAGGAAATATTCAACCAAAAAAGCCCGCCGAAGCGGGCTTCAATCCACGCAAACCAAATTTATGCCCCGATCAAACCGCCGTCGTTTTTGGTGATGACGATGGTGGCCGAGCGCGGGCGCTTGCCGGCACCGTAGCCAGCATTGGCGGGCCATTGACTTTCGTACTTTTCCGGGTTGTTCACATCGGCCAAGGCTGAAGGTCGGACACCATCCACCACCCACAGCCACGCGATGGCTGCGCCGATGTACACGCCACCATAGGCCGCGTACACCCGCCCCGTGGCCGCACCATGCAAGGTGAGCAGCCAGGCGAACAGCGCCAGACTGACCACTGCCGGCAGCAGCAACCAAACTGAGCCTCCTTGGCGCAGCCACAACCAGGGCAGATAACAACCAACGATCTCGGCCAACGCGGTGGCGACGTAAAGCAAAAAAGTGGTCATGGTCGGTCAGCGCGCAAGATGGGGATGGCACGCGCAGGCCTCGCCATGGGCGGCCGCCACCAATTCCTTGAGGATGCCGCAGTCTGTGCCATCGGTGTCACAACGGCCACAACTGGCCTTGAGTAGCACCAGTTGTTTCTCCAGCGCTCGCATACTCTGGAGACGTGCCCTGACTTTATCGATCTGTCCCTGGACCAGACCGTCCACATCCGGGTGCGGCTCGCCCGGCGCGTCCAGCGCAGTCAACAGTCGGCGAATGTCAGCAAGCGGCATCTCAAGCGCTCGACAATGGCGAATGAAAGCCAGGCGTTCCAGGTGGGTTCTCGCGTAGTCGCGATAGCCGTTACCGTGGCGAGCCGGCGCGGGCAAGAGGCCTTGTTTTTCGTAGTACCGAATGGTGTCCACCTCCACACCTGTGGCATGGGCGAGTGCTTTGATGCGCATGAAGTCTTCTCTGTTCAACTGGGACAAGGGCTTGACCCTGAAGTGGCTCCAGGGTTTTCAATACAGCATTCTGAAGGAGTTTCCATGTCTTCCAACTGTTGTGAACACGAATGCCCCGCCCCCGGTCAAATCGTCAACCTGGCACGCTACCGCCGCGTGCTGTGGGTGGCACTCATCGTCAATGCCGCCATGTTCCTGGTCGAACTGGGCGCAGGCTTCAGGTCGGGCTCATTGTCCCTGCTCGCCGACGCCATTGATTTCGCCGGTGACGCGTTGAACTACGGCGTCTCGCTGGCGGTGCTGGCTTCGGCGCTGGCCTGGCGGGCTCGGGCGGCCGTGCTCAAAGCGCTCAGCATGATGGGCTTTGGTGTTTATGTTTTGGCCAGCGCGCTGTGGGCCGTTTGGAACGGCGGTGTGCCCGATGCGCCGACCATGGGTGTGGTGGCACTGCTGGCGCTGCTGGCCAACGTGTCGGTGGCCTGGCTGCTTTACGCTTTTCGCGAAGGCGACGCCAACATGCGCAGCGTCTGGTTGTGCTCGCGCAACGACGCCATTGGCAACGTGGCGGTGTTTCTGGCGGCATTGGGCGTCTTTGGCACCGGCACCGCCTGGCCCGACCTGTTGGTGGCAACATTGATGGCGGGCCTGGCGCTGCATGGAGGCTGGCAAGTGCTGAGGCAAGCGCGGGGTGAACTGGGGGAGCAAAAAATCAAGGCCCACGATCATGAATTGAGAAACCATGACCATGCACACTGAACCCACAACGTCGGTGGCTTTTGACGCACCCACCTTCGAACGTTTGCGCGGGGCGTATCTTCGGGTTGATCGCAGGGATCTAACGCAGGCTTGGCATTTGCTCGAAGCGCTGCACGTGCTCGGGCAGACGAGGTTGGTCCCCCATGCGCAAACGCATGGACTGATGCTCGCGCTGGCCTGGCGGACGCACAACCTGGCCGAAGTGAATGGTCAGCTAATGCGGCTGTTGCTGGTGCCTTTGGGACACTTGCTGGGCCGCCTGCCGCTGGGCAACACCGGCCGATCGAACGTCGGGGCGTTTCGGCCTATGCCGGTAGCGCCTGAGCTGCTGGCCACGATCAGGGCGTTCCAAGGGCTTGAGATGCCGCGAGTTGCGGGCGGCGGCTCCGGTCGATAGTGTCCTGGCAAGCGTACCTCTACAATCAATCCTCCATGCGTGCCTGTCTGTTTGCCTTGTTGTTCCTGTTCTGCTTGCCCTTGCAGTGGGCCGGTGCGACTACGGACGCGCCCTGCCTCCAAGACCCCTGTGCCGCGTTGCATGCTGGCGTGGCAGGCGCGTCGCTGCAGGCCGACCCCACGGATCAGGCCGGTGATTCCCATGCGCAGCACCCGCACTGCGTGACCTGTCATGCGGGTGCCCTTGCCCTCCTGAGCGACCTGCCTTTTTCCTTAAGCGACACAGGTTCCCGAGCGCAAGCTCGGTCGCGCTCATGGACCGACGGTCTTTTCGTTGAGCGGCCCGAACGGCCGCAGTGGCCCACCCTGGCCTGACCAGGGTTCGGCTTCTTTGGCGGCAGCGTTTTTTGCCGCACCTTTTCCCCGATCCCTGTGAAGCGTGCCAGCCCGTGCGGCTGGCGATGTCCGTTCTTTCAGGGTCTTTTCATGTCTGCAACTCCTTGGCGGGGCCGTCCCCGCCTGGCCTGGCTCACCGCCGTGGCCATTCTTCTGGCATTCGACCAGCTGAGCAAAGCCTGGTTTGCCAGCACCATTGCGTTGGGCACAGCGGTTGAAGTCACGTCCTGGTTCAACCTGGTCCACGTGCTCAACACCGGTGCAGCCTTCTCACTGCTGGCCGATGCTGGCGGCTGGCAGCGGGTGTTCTTCATCGTCATCGGCTTCGTGGTTGTCGTTCCCATCACCTTCTTCTGCCTTGCGCGCCAGGTGGCGCCGATCGAACGGGTGGTGGGCGCGCTGATAGTGGCTGGAGGCGGTGGCAACCTCATCGACCGCATCGCCAATGGGGCAGTGACGGACTTTCTTGACTTGCACTGGCGCAGTTTGCACTGGCCCGCCTTCAACCTGGCCGATGTGTTCATCGTGATAGCCGCAGCGGTCTGGATCTGGCTGTCCTTTCGCCCTGTTGCCTCCAGGACGGAGAGTCCAACATGACCCGGTCGTGGACGCTGCTTCTGCTGGCCTGGCTGGTCGCCACCGCCGCCACCCTGGGCGCGCTGTTTCTCGGTGAAGTCATGGGCATGACACCCTGTGTGCTGTGCTGGTACCAGCGCATCTTCATGTTTCCCATCGCCATCGTTCTGGCGATCGCCTGCTTCACCGATGACCGGCGGGGCGCCATCTACGCCCTCGCCCTGGCTTGGGGTGGGCTGGCGGTGGCCGCGTACCACACCTTGCTGGTCGCGGACCTGATCCCCAAGGCCTGGGTGCCTTGCAGCGCCGGGGTGTCCTGTGCGGACCAAAAGCTCGACATCCTCAACGGCGTGCAAATCCCCTGGCTGTCTCTGGCCGCGTTCATGGCGCTGGCAATCCTCCTCATCGTCTACCTCAGAAAGTCACCCCGATGAACTCCAAAAAAATCACTGTTGTCGCTCTGGTCGCCATTGTTCTGCTGTTCTTTGTCCTGGGCATGAATATCTACCAGAAGCGGGTCCAGAATTCGCAAGCGCAAAAAGTCAGCGAGGTCGTCAACGAGACCCGCAGCCAGTCAGGCGACCAGCCGGGCGCTCAGGCGAACAACCGGTTGGTGCGCTTCCATTCCCCGGTCTTTGGTCCGCGCAACGCACCGGTCACCATCGTCGAATTCTTCGACCCTGCATGCGAGACCTGCCGGGCGTTCTATCCGATCGTCAAGGACATCTTGAAACAGTACCCGAACGATGTGCGCGTGGTGATCCGGTACGCTCCTTTCCACGGGGGTTCTGATCAGGTGGTCAAGCTGCTGGAGGCGGCCAAGCTGCAGGACAAGTACCTGCCCGTGTTGGAAATGGTTTTGGCCGCCCAGCCTCAATGGGCCGATCACGGTAAACCCAATCTCGATTTGGCGTACCGTGCAGCGCAAGAGGCCGGTCTGGACATTGCCAAGGCTCAGGCTGACGCGCAGACCCCCGCCATCGATGCGGTGCTGAAGCAAGACATCGAAGACCTGACGGCGCTGGAAGTGACCAAGACACCGACATTTTTCGTCAACGGCCGTGGACTGCCGTCGTTTGGCGATCAACAGCTACTGGCGCTCGTGGCCGAAGAAGTGGCCAAAGCCAGGAAGTGACATGGGCCTGCGTTTTTCAACCAACCCAAGTCAACTTCTGACTGATCGTCGGCGGTTTGTGCAAGCGGTGTTGGCCGGTGCGGTCGGTGTCCCTGTGCTGATGGCCTGCTCCCCCGCGGTCCCATCCTTCAAAAGCACCGACGTCACAGGTGCCGCCTTTGCAAAGGATTTCAGGCTCCAGGATCAATACGGAAACCTGCGGACCTTGGCGGACTTCAAAGGCAAAGTCGTGGTGGTCTTTTTCGGGTTCACCCAGTGCCCGGACGTCTGCCCCACCTCCATGACAACCTTGGCAGAGGTCAAACGCCAGTTGGGTGACCAGGGTGACCGTTTGCAGGTGATCTTCATCACCGTGGACCCCGAGCGTGACACCCAACCGCTGCTCAAGGAATACCTGGCGAGCTTCGATCCTGCTTTCATCGCCTTGCGGCCCGAACCCGCAGAACTCGAGCGCGTCGCTGCGGATTTCAAGATCTACTTCAAGAAGGCTCCCGGATCGGCGCCGTCCACCTACACCATGGACCATTCGGCGGGAAAGTACATCTTCGACCCCGCCGGACGGGTCCGATTGTTCTCACCCTACGGAACCGATGCCGCCACGATCGCGTCGGACATCCAGATTCTTCTGTCCGCCGTTTGAGGCGATTCAAACTACGCCCAGGCCGCCGAGCTTCCCCACATGCATCCAGTTAAATTGCTCTCTCTGACAGCTCGTATCCACATCCCACGGCAACCCGCACAGGCCGTTTTGGGTGCGCTGATGCTGGGCACCGGCGTCATGGCCTTTGGTGTCTCACCGGCGCTGCCCGATGTGACCCAGGGGCCGATTCGGCAGGTGGTGGAACCTCTTGGTTCGTCACTCGCCCTCCCGGATCTGACGGAGGAGAACCCTGATTTCTCGATCCACCAATCTCAGCTCACTCGCCGCGATGAGACCCTCCAGACCTTGCTCAAGCGACTGGGGGTCGAAGATCGCGATGCGCAATCCTTTCTTGCCCGCGACGCCACATCACGTTCATTGCTCACGGGCGCGTCCGGCAACCTGGTGTCTGTCACCAGAACACCGCAAGGGCGCCTTAAATCTCTGTCGGTTCGTTCGGTGGATGCCAGCAGCCAGCGGGTCAACCGGCTGGTGGTGGAGGCGAGGGACGGCGTATACGCTTCCCGACTCGAACAGCCCACCCCCAGGCGACTGGTCAAGCTGGCATCGCTCTCCATCCGTTCCTCGTTCTACGCTGGCACCGACCAGGCTGGTGTGCCAGATGCTGTGGCCGCGCAAACGATCGAGGCCTTTTCTGGCGACCTCGACTTCCAGCGCAGTCTGCAGCGTGGTGCCCGTTTCAGCCTGATTTATGAAGCATTCGAGCTGGATGGTGAAATTCTGTTCACGGGACAACTGCTGGGCGCCGAAATCCAAAACGGGCAACAGACGCACCAAGCCATATGGTTCCAGGCGCCGGGAACGGCTGGCGAATTCGTCAGCCTCGATGGTTCGAGTCAGCAACGCACCTACCTGGCTTCGCCCTTGGCCTTCTCCAGGGTCACCAGTTCATACGGACCTCGCATCCACCCGGTCTATGGGGGGCAAAAAGCGCACAAGGGTACGGACTACGGCGCCCCGGCCGGAACCCCGATTCGCACGGTGGCCGAAGGCGTTGTGAGCTTTGCTGGCCGGCAAGGGGGCTATGGCAACTATGTGGTGGTTCGCCATCCCGACAAGAATTCCACCGCGTATGCCCACATGGAGCGCATTTCGGTCAAGGCAGGGCAGCGCGTGCAGCAGGGCCAGACCATCGGAGCGGTCGGCTCGACCGGAACAGCGACTGGTCCGAATCTGCACTTTGAATACCTCGTCAAGGGCGTTCGGACCAACCCGTCGCAGATCACCAGCAAGACTTCGAACTCGACCACCGCAGCCTTCAGTCAGCCCGGCTTTCAACAAACGGCCAAATTCATGCGCGAACAGTTTGAACTGGCGACCTCGGTCGCTCTCGCCAGTGCGCAATGACTTGGACCAACCCGAGTTTCATGACCAAGGCACCTGATACTTCCACCACCCGGCGGGCGCTGCTCTCGCGTGCAGCGTTGGCAGCCGGGACTTTTGTTTTACCGTTGGGACGGGCAAGCAGCCAATCAACCTCGAGAACAAGGGGCAACCCGGCCTTGGTGACCGGTTCGTTGCGCTCCTCGCCAGAAGGGCGTCTGATTGAAATCTACCGGACGATCGCAGCGGGCAACAAAAATGCGCTGCCATTGGCCGAGGCGCTGGTGCGGGATGTTCCGGACTTTCAGCTGGGGCAGCTCGTCTACGGGGATCTGCTGATCGCACAAAGTGGAGCCTTGCCCGGCCTTGCTCCGGTGAAAGATGGACCTCCGGCGGTTCGAGAACAACTGCAGAATCTCCGAGCGGAGGCGAATCGCCGACTCGCCGCGCTCAAGGAGATGCCGCCACCCGGAACCGTACCGGAACAGGTGCTGGAGCTGGCCGGCAATGTGCGGCATGTGGTGGTGGTGGACGCCAGCCACTCAAGGGTTTTTGTGTTCGAGCAACAGGCTGGCGGACTGCAATTGATCCGCAGCAGCTATGCCTCCATAGGCCGTGCCGGGTTTGGCAAACAACTAGAAGGCGATTTGCGCACCCCTCTGGGCGTGTACCACATCACCAGCCGACTGGACGATCAGCAAGTTGATGAGCTTTACGGCGTCGGCGCACTGCCGCTGAACTATCCCAACGAGCACGACCGCCGCCTGGGGCGCACCGGGAGCGGCATCTGGCTGCATGGCGTACCGCGTGTCGCCTATAACCGCAGCCCCTATGCGACCGAAGGTTGCGTCGCGCTGGCCAATGACGACATGACCTACCTCATGGATGTGCTGCAAACCCGGCGCACTCCGGTCATCATTGCTGACGAAGTGAACTGGGTTCGACCCGCTGAACTGGCTGCTGAGCGGCGCGGCTTCCTGGCCTTGTGCACCCAATGGCAGACGGCCTACGTCCGCGGTGATAACCAAGTGTTGCAAGCGCTGCAAACGGCAGACTTCAATGCGCGCGAAAGCAGTTCGTTTCACAATGTGTCATCCAAAGTCGACGCTAGGCGCACCATCCCTGAGCCCGACCCACAGGCCCGATGGAGCAATGTTTCAGTTTTCCGCTGGTCGCGTCAAGCTGAGGTGGCGATCGTCAACTACACAGCTACTTCGCCAAGGCAATCCCGAAGTGTCGATCGTCGCCAATATTGGGTTCAAGAACAAAGACGCTGGCAACTATTCTTCGACGGACCGGTCTGAGTACATTGGAGCCACGAACGGTATTGCCCCTTTGCCATGTGAAGCTCTGAATGCAGCCACACCCTACGTTTGTGCGGCTACTCTCCCTTCAGAGCCGAGTTGTCAACTTCGGCTTTGCTTGGAAGTGGAAGGGTGCCGCAAGGTCAATTTGAATGGCTCATTGTGAGAGAACACGCTTTGTTTCACATCGGCGACCCGTTGCGGTCCATCGCATAACGGGAAGGCAGGCGTTCGATTTTCAGTTCTGCCCGTGCCGGATGGACGTACCAAGAGGATTTTTGTGGGCGGGCGAGCGCATCGATATACGATTGGGACGGTAGAGAGGTGGTGCACATTGGGCTGCCAGCACATCCAAGAGTACTCGATGAACAGTTTATGGAGCAGGTTCGTTTCGCCGTGCATTTACGGCTATTTTGGGCGTTGAGCCAGGCCTCAAAAGTGACTACAGCCGTTTTCATCCTTTCATTCTTCTGTGGCGGCGGTCTTTTGCTGTTGTCAGCCACTTCGCTGCGATGGACAAACCTCCGCATCTGGCCGCCAGATGAGCTGGGGACGTGGAAGTATCACGCTTTCTGGTGGCCCTTCCGGGCGCTTGTAATGGGGACCTGCATGTTGAGCGTCATCGACTATCGCAGCGCAGGAGCGTTGCCTACGCCCGTTTTCGCCATCGGATGGGTGCTTCTGGTTTCTGGATTCGGCCTTGCCTTTTACATCACCAGGAAACTGGGTTGGCGCGATGCTCATGGTGAAGCAGGCACACTCAAGACAACGGGTTGGTATGGCTGGAGCAGGAACCCCATTTACGTCGTCACCATCTGCGGCCTAGTTGGACTTGCACTGGTCACGCACTCGCTTTCCGTCTATCCATTGGTCACCATCTGGGCACTCCTCTACCTACTGGCACCATTTCTGGAGGAGCCATGGCTTGAACGCCAATTCGGACAGCAGTACGAAGAATACGCAAGGCAGGTGCCTCGCTTTATCGGGATTCCTCACAGAGAAGGTAAATGACCCATCACGATTGACCGCCATCGGGATGTTGACCCACCGACTGGGTTTGGCCGAGAGCGCGAATCGCCTGAGCCGCTCAAAAACTGACCAACCGCCCAGCCATCTGCATCTTCCAGACATTTGATTTAAAACAACGACCTTTCGCCCCGCCAGCGCATGCTGTGTGTCCCTCAACTCGATGGGAGACCATCATGGAAACCACCGGCAATTCCGTTCATCACGAGCCTTGGAACAAGGGAAAGATCGTTGGACAGAAGGCACCCTTCAAACTGAAAGACATCTGGGCGTTGCGCGTCCGCCTGCAGATGGAGGGTCGGGTCCGCGAGCTCGCACTTTTCAACCTCGGTATCGACAGCAAACTGCGAGGGTGCGACCTCGTCGCGCTCAAAGTCCGCGACGTCTGTCATGGCGAGCAACTGGCCACCCGAGCGATCGTCATGCAGCACAAGACCAAGCGCCCAGTTCAGTTCGAGATCACGGCCGCTACCCGAGACGCTCTGCAGGCATGGATCAAGCAGGCTGCGCTGAAGTCGGATGACTTCATCTTCCCCAGCCGGCTCCACGATTCACCCCATCTTGGGACCCGGCAGTACGCCCGTATTCTTGGCCACTGGGTAGGGGACCTGGGACTGGACCCTGCCGAATATGGGACGCATTCCATGCGAAGGACCAAGGCGACGCTGATCTATCGGCGCACCAAGAACCTGCGTGCTGTGCAGTTGCTGCTCGGTCACTCCAAGCTTGAGTCGACCGTGAAATACCTGGGCATCGAGGTTGATGACGCCCTCGAAATCTCCGAGCAAACGGAAATCTGAAGGGGACATCAGCGGTCGCCTCTGCTGCGATGCCGGGGCGACCGATTTCAATGGGAGCCGCGTGAGGTCGGTCAGAACCAGCGTTTTCGGCTACGAGGAGCCACTCATGATCTTTGGAAAAAACCGGTCTTTCGGACTATGGACAGCGAAGTGGCGCAGCGATCTGCGCCACTTTTTGCATCACTTTTTGATTTCGCTGTAGTCGCCACGGGTGCGAAGGACCAGCTGAACATCCGACTGACCCCGGTTGCGCCAGAACCAGCCATGGTTGCCCGTGAATGCCGCCTCCAGAACGCCTTCATCAGAAGCTACGCCTCTGCCCTTTTCATAGCTGATGGACTTGCCTGGCGCATCGCCATGTGTGTCGAAGTTGACTTCGCCACCTTTGACTACCCAAGCGTATTGAGCCTTGGCGCCTGCAACCATCTTCATCTTGATTTCCGTTCCTTCACCAGGCGTCAAAGTGAAGGGGATCTCGTCCCGCCACTCGACCTTGGGTGCCACTGGCTGGACGGGCGCACTCGCCGTGTTCGCTGGTGCAGGCTTCGCCGCTGGTTGTGCCGCATTGGCGTTGGCGATGACCGAGGCTTCGCTTGCCGTTGAGCTTGCTGCTGGTGCGCCTGCTGCATCCGCTGCGGCTTCTGCCGCCAGTTGTTGCTTGACCTCGCCCATCTCTGTCATGCGCAGGACGCGGCCGATGCCGGTGGGATCGACGCCGTACTCGGCTGGCAGCACGACGGCGACCAGAAGAACCAGGGCGGACCCGGCAGCCAGAATGGTGGATCGCAAGAGCTGCTTGGAAGATGGCAGATCGGCTTGTGAACGGGTATCGCTGTTGTACATGTTAAAAATTCCTTGGGTGTTCAAGACACAACGTAGCCGGTGAGCTGCATGCCCACCAAAATGAATCCGGCGCTCATCATGGCGACGTTGGCGGTGTAGGCGTGTTTGATGAAGCTGGGTGTGCGGCGCCAGTAGCTCATGCCGATCAAGATGACCGCCAAGGCCAGCAGTTGCCCGATTTCCACGCCCACGTTGAACGCGAGCAGGTTGGGCACAAGGCCGTCGGCGGAGATTTCGTACTCCAGGATCTTGGTCGCCAATCCGAAGCCGTGGAACAGGCCAAAGCCCAACGTCGCTACTTTGGTGTTGGGCTGGAACCCGAGCCAGCGCTGGAAAGCACCGATGTTGTCCAGCGCCTTGTAGACGACGGAAAGTCCGATGATCGCGTCGATCAGGTAGCTGTTGATGCCGACGTTGAAGTAAACGCCCAGGATCATGGTGGTGGAGTGACCGATCGCAAACAGACTCACATAGATCGCAATGTGTTGCAGCCTGTAGAGAAAGAAGATCACGCCAAACAGAAACAGGATGTGGTCGTAGCCCGTCATCATGTGTTTGGCACCCAGGTACACAAAGGGCAGCAGGTTGACACCCGAGATTTCCTGGATATAGCCCTTGTCGCCCGCTGTCACGGCGTGGGCAAAGGCTTCTGCACTGCTAAGCAGCAGGCAGATGAAGAAAGCAAAAAGCAAAAAAAGACGGGGGTGCCCGATCGCCCATGGCGAATGGGGCAGCCTGTCGTGAACAAGGCTGTTCATAAAAAAGACTCCGATGGTCTGAAAGAAATGGTCGCGCTGCGAGGCGCAGCGCAAAGGCGGTGAGGAGAAGCGCCTTAGCCCATCGGTGGGCGATCCAGCCGGTAGGCCTGCCCCATTTCAATCCAGGGCCGCACCATGATTTCCCAGCTGGGAAGTTGCGGCGATGCATTGCCCCAGGCAAGGGGCAGATGGTGGGCTATGTCGTGCGAATGATCCATCGCGTGGTGAGGGTGCTCTGCACTTGCACGCTCATCTGTCTCCGACACCTCAACCCCTTGATCTGCATGTTCATGGCCGTGAGGATCTTCAGGAGCGGTCAGCGCAGATTGATGCGATTCAACTATAGCGGCCAGACCGTGGGAGCTGGTGAGTCCAATCGATGAGACGACCGTCCCGAACATGATCACCATGAGCACCAGCCACCGCATACCCAATGCTGCCAAAGTAGGCAGTGTTGAGGGGTGGGCGCGAAGAGTCATGAGGTTTTTTTGGGTGAGACAGCTGATTATAGTATCCCCCTAGGGGGGATAATAACGTCCATGACACTTCCGCACATTCACGCTTCACACCCCGCCGTCATCAAGCGCCTAAAGAGGGCGAATGGGCATCTGAACAGCACGATAGCGATGTTGGTGGAGGGCCGTCCCTGCCTGGATATCGCTCAGCAGTTGCAGGCGGTGGAGAAGGCCGTACAACAAGCCAAGAAGGCGCTGATCCAGGACCATTTGGACCACTGCCTCGAACATCTCGTGGGACCACTTGCTGGAGAGCATCAGCACTCCATGGAAGAGTTCAAGGAAATCACTCGGTACCTCTGAGTTGTCGGCTCTTGCTACCGAACGCAGATCCATTGAACCAAAACATGCTGGCCATTCTTTCCAACCGCACCTACCGTCACTTGTTCGCCGCTCAGGTGATTGCGTTGATCGGGACCGGTCTGGCGACCGTGGGGCTGGGGCTATTGGCCTTTGATCTGGCAGGCGAGAACGCAGGGATGGTTCTGGGAGCGGCATTGGCCATCAAGATGATCGCCTACGTGGGCGTGGCACCGGTCGCTGCGGCCTTTGCCGAACACCTGCCCAGACGCACCATGCTGGTGACGCTGGACCTGGTCCGGGCGGCTGTTGCCCTGCTGCTGCCATTTGTTTCCCAGATCTGGGAAATCTACGTGTTGATTTTTGTGTTGCAAGCCGCGTCGGCCGCTTTCACACCCACCTTTCAGGCCACCATCCCCGATGTCCTTCCAGAAGAGGCGGACTACACGAAAGCATTGTCGCTTTCACGCCTTGCGTACGACATGGAGAGCCTTGTCAGTCCGATGCTGGCTGCCGCATTGCTGACGGTGATCGGCTTTCACGACCTGTTTGCAGGCACGGTGGTGGGGTTCCTGGCTTCTGCTGCGTTGGTGGTGTCGGTGATTTTACCCGTTCATCCAGCTCCAAAGCGCCGCAGCATCTACGACCGAACCACACGCGGCCTGCGAATTTATCTGGCCACACCTCGGCTGCGCGGGCTGTTGGCGGTGAACGCGGCGGTCGCAGCGGCAGGAGCCATGGTTTTTGTCAACACGGTTGTCATCGTGCAAGGCAAGTTCGGTTTGACCCAGAGCGCGGTGGCCCTGGCGTTGGCCAGCTTCGGAGCCGGCTCCATGGTGGCGGCGCTGGCCTTGCCCAGTCTTCTGGAGAAACTGGCGGACCGGCGCGTGATGCTGACAGGCATGGCGTTGATGGTTGTGGGAATGTTCGCGGGCACCTTGGTGGTCGGACATGCATCGCTAATGGCCTTGTGGTTCGCCCTTGGCTTGGGTTACTCGACCGCCCAAACGCCTTCCGGGCGTTTGTTGCGGCGATCCTCAAATCCAGAAGATCGACCTGCGCTGTTTGCCGCTCAATTTGCGCTGTCGCATGCCTGCTGGTTGTTGTTCTACCCATTGGCCGGCTGGTTGGGTGCCCGTTTTGGCATGCCCGTGACCTTTGCTGTTTTGGGCAGTGCTGCTGCATTGGCCGTTTGGGGGGCCACACTGGTCTGGCCGCCCCAGGATCCAGAGTCCATTGAGCACGAACACCCTGATCTGCCAGCTGGACACGCCCATGGCGTGGGCACCACCGAGCAAGGTGCGCGCCATTCGCACCCTTTTGTGATCGACGACCACCACCCGCACTGGCCCAACTTGGGTCGTTGAAGCCGGCGCAGGGTATTTGCCTTGTTCCGTGATTTCTCCCGTTCAACTCAGTGCAAGGGATCTCGGCACCTCGGCTTTGCTTGGGGTTCGGGTGCGGCGGCAAAGTTGCCTTGAAGTCCTCACTCAATGAAAAAACGCCTTTCGATTTCTGTGGCGACCGCAATAGGTCGGGAGCACCAGCTCATCCTTGGCTTGTGCAGTCGTTCCAGCAAACTTGTCTGGCGGGCCTTGATCGAGTGACAGGTCTGCGGGGTCAAGCTGCCGCTTGAAGCCCTGCTCCGCGAATGGCAGGTTACGAAACTCGCGAACGTTTAGGCGACAATTTCCTATGTCTGGACCCAGCCTTGAAGCGACTTTAAAATTCTCCAAGTTCGGCTGTCCAGTGGTTGCAGCCTTTGATGTTGCCCCCGTGAATTCACGGTTTGGGCTTCAGAGTTGCATCCTTGCGGCTCAATGAACCCTCAGCACCTCAAACTGCTGTCGGACTGGAGCGACTTGTATCGACACCTCATCACCCTCGCATTTACCCAGCATGGCCCTGCCCAAAGGGGATTCGCTGCTGATGACCTGAACGAGGTGAGCGCCGCTGACCAACTTCATGCTGCCCCCATCCGGGCCGAGAAAGAGTTGTTGCTGCTTGTCGTCGGCATCGACCAGGCACACCGGGGCGCCGAGCTGTACCCCTTTGCTGGCGTCGTAGGGGCTCGGGCGGAATAGACGCCAATTGACCATCGCCTGGCGGATGGCCTCGGCGCGACGCGCTTGGCCGGTGGCCAAGTAGGCGGCTTCGAGTCCCAAGGTGTCGTATTTGTTTTCAGCGATGGTCTCTTCGTGAGTCGCCGTTTCATGGGCTGCCCGCACTGCCTGTTCGGCTTGCAGCAGGTCTTCGGCGAGCCGATCCAGCACCTGCTGCCGCAGCAAAAATTTGTCCATGTTGAAAAATCGGTATCTCGAACAAGCCGGGGTAGGGCTTGATTATGAAGGGCTCCACCAGCCTTCCACACTTCGGCTGGCTGCAGGTCAACTTCAGCCACGGGTAGGGTTCCGCCGGTGGACAAATTCCGACAGATTTGCGCCCTTGGCAGAATACTGGTTAAATATCCAGTATTCATGATTCAACCGACCAGATGCAAGCCTCTGTTTACCGACTGCGCGACCGAGGCATCAAGCTGCCCCGTCCATCTTCTCCTCAATCTGGCGATGTTCAGCTGGCCAAGATCGACAGGGGAGACCTGAGGTACTTCCAGGCCCGTTTGCTTGATGGGGACCTTGATGTGTTGCCGCCCCTTCATAAAGCGGTGATCACCCGCGTGTCCAGCAACGGCATGGTCATTCATGGAGAAGAGATGTCGTCCAGAAAGCCGACCAGCATCAAGACCCGTGTGTCGTCGTACCGGCAGACATGGTGGGCGCTTGTTCAGTGCGCGGCGCCATCTGGCATCGACATGCTGGAGGAGATCGCCAATGGAGAAGATCCCAGTGAGTACCTTTCAAACCATTCTGATATTCCCCCAGCTTGGCAGCGGGCCAGCGAATCTGGAGGCCGCGATCCCCGGTGACCCTTCCGACTACATCGTCCAGCAACACGGCGCATGGTGGATGGTGACTCGGCAAAACAGTCAGGAGACGATCTATGCCGGGCCAGGGCCGGTCCAGGTTGAGCGGACTACCCAGCGGGTCTAAATGGGCAGCGTCAGCACATGGGCCTTGTCAGGCTCGGCGGCGCCATGGCGAAACAGCTCAAGTGGTGGCACGCGAATCAGCGCCTCTGCCGCTTCCTTTGGGCCATGCAGCCACAGATCCCAATCGGCTCTTTCGATGGCCACGACCGTTCGTTTGTCCTGCTTGTCCGGCCCTTGTTTGGGATCAGGCTTGTGCATCAAGGCTAACAGGGGATGCCCATCACAATTCTGGGTGAGCATGGTGTAGTTCTGCACCACTTCACCCGTGGCCGGATCGGTCCACTCGCTCCAGAGTCCGGCCAGCATCCACGGTTCGCCGTCTTCTCTCCAGAATCGCCACCAGGTGTTTTTTGAAAGCGACATCGGGTCCGCGTGCGTGATGCCCCAATACGGTTCCTGGAACCAGGCTACCGGAATCAGGCACCGTTGCTGGCGTGCCCAGGGAAAACGGTATGTCCATGCGGTGGCCACCGTTTCGCGACGAGCGTTGTTCGTGCTCATGCGGCGACCTTCACGCGTCTTGGGGGTGCGCTCCTTGGAGCTGGGGGGAATCATGCCCCATTGCCCGACCTGAGCGACGGAGTCCTGTTTGACAAAAACGCCCTGTCCCAATGGGGCCACCGTGTGGTCCCACGTCAGGCCATCGAGTCCCTTGAACAATTGTGTGCGAAGCGTGTCTGCATCAACGCTTCCATACAGGTTGCACATGCATCACCTCCAGTGAGTTCTGCAAAAAGCCGCTTCGGCGCATGGATGCTGCTTCTTGCCTGTCATCGCCTTTGCAAAGTGACATTATTTCGCAGGTGAATCCTGTTGAGTTCGACATGCAGTGGAGGTCGGCTGAGCTGACCCTCAAGCAGGAGGGCCCAGTTTTTGAAATGGCCTCTGAGTCGCGCAATGAGGGTGATCGCCCGATGAATCGACGCCGGGCCGTCGTTCGTGCTGAATAGGCGGCGAACCGTAGATTGGGACGCCCAGGCAGGTCAGTGGTTTGCCGTGGGGCGCGCAGCACTCCAGCGTTCCAGGTCGGACCGGTGCCAGCCAATGGCGCGGCTGGACAGCTTGACGGGGGAGGGGAATTTGTCCTCAGCGACCAGGCGGTAGATGGTCGAGCGGCACAGGCCGGTCAATCGTGTGACCGCAGGAAGACGCAAGATGGTCAGACTGTCCGAGTGGTTGGACTCGGTGGTGGGTGGCAGGTAGGTGTGCATGTGGGTACTCCGAGTGAGGGATGCTTCCCAGTCTAGGCCGTGGTCGACTCGATCCGACCGATGACTTTGCGGTAAAAATAGTCGCTCAGCTTGGGGATGTCCTTCGGGATTCTCAGCGCTCTGGGTGTTTGCAGATAAGCTGGTCTCTCTGCACATTGGTGACCCCCAGTGGCGTTCGCTCAGCACCAAAACACTAACAAGACAAACTGAGTTCGAGTAACCACCCGTCATGCGAGTCCTGTTCCTGAAAACCCACAACGGTGTGAGCCGAGCACTGCGCTGTGCGCTGCTGGCTTTAACGCTGGTGATGGTTCTTGGGTACGGGGTGCGTGTGGCGCTGACAGCTGTGTTGGACAGGTTGCCGTCGCTTGTGGAGATGATCAGCGTTGCGTTGCTGCTGGGCTTGCTGGTGGTCGTGGCGGTGAGATGGCACCACAACCGGCGCATGTGGCGCGTGACCGTGGACTTGCAAGACTCTGCGCTCTGGTGATTCGGCATGACGTCACCCACGGTGAACTGCTCCCAGGTGGGGCAGAGCGCACTTTCGTTGCGGCGCGGTGTCCAACAATCGGTGTGATCTACAAGGGTCATGACCAAGTAAGGTTGTGATACCGTCAAGCCACCCTGAAATACCGTCTTCGCCATCGGTAGCGAGCACCTGATACCGTCATTGCATTAAAAAACATGTCTCTTTCGCATTCCAATCGCTGTCACGAACCATTGAGGAGTGAGATCGAAAGCAAAGAGCCCCGGAAGGGGCTCTCGAAAGTGACGGTAGATCTGTCGGTATTGGGCCCGTTCTCGGCTGGCACGCAGCGCTCTTTTCCTCTGAGCCGCGACCAACTGTTGACAATAGAGTGGGAATGAGGTTTCGATTGTAAGTTGTTGATTAATATAAGTTTTTATCGTGCATTTAAGCGTTATCTGGTAAATTTTCGATTCTTCACGTAGCCTTTTGTCTTGGAAAATTCTACTTCTCGCACCGTTGGTTTTTCGAGGGGATTACCCTTTAACCACCATTGGTTGCTCTGACCCTTCAGATATATCCAGGCGGCAGAAGCTGAGGCCAACAACCATTGGCAACACGCTAGGCAAGCTTCCACGGTAGAAGCGTGCCTTATCCCATCAAGCCTCAACGAAAACCGGCGGCGTTCACCTGACTTAAACTTCTAAGGCAGTCCGTGACTCCAAAGCGCAAAGTGTCGAAATGCGTCATCACATACCGTAGTTGAGACCCACGCCCGACATCTATCTGTTCAGCGACCCCGCCAAATAGGTGGCCTCTTTTCAACAAACGCCTGAATCCCCTCCACCGCGTCTGGATGGATAGAGTTTCGGACCCCAACCTCTCCTGAGTACTCATAGGCATCGGCCAAGCCCATGCGCAGCTGTTGGTAAAAAGCCCGTTTGCCGGTTGCGAGCGTGTAGGTGGATTTGCTGGCGATCTGTTGGGCGAGTTCGCTCACCCTCGCGTCGAGGTCCTCGGCGCTCACCAGCTCGTTGACCAAGCCCACGCGCAGTGCGAACTCGGCGTCCATCAGGGCACCCGTGGCGAGCATTTGCATGGCGTGTTTGGGTGCGATGCAGCGGCTCAGCGCCACCATGGGTGTCACACACCACAGGCCAATGTTGACGCCCGGGGTGGCAAAGCGCGAGCCGGTGGTGGCGATGGCGAGGTCCGCTGCGGCCACCAGTTGGCAGCCCGCCGCGGTGGCCACGCCGTCGACCGCGGCAATCACGATCTGCGGTTGCATCTGAATGGCCTGCATCATGGCCGAGCACTGAGCGGACAACTCTTTGAAGAACTCGGCATCGGGATGGTCGCGGATTTCTTTCAAATCGTGCCCGGCGCAAAAAATGCGCTTGCCCACGCCCGAGAGCACGATGGCCGCGATATCGGTGCGTGCCGCCAGGGTGTTCAGTGCCTTGTGCAGGTTTTGAATGGTGCCCAGCGAAAGGCTGTTGCCATTGCTCGGCCGGTTGATGCTCAGGTAGGCGACTGCGCCGTCTTCACGGCAAACCAATTCTTCAAAGTCAGTGCTCATGGGGTACTCCAGATGGGTGGGTGTTCAAAGCCAATGACGCCGTTCAATGTTTGTTGTCCACCAGCAAGGGCGCGTCGGCCGCGAGTTCTTCCGGGCTCAACCACTCGATCGCGTCAAGTTTCAAACGCGTCAGCTGTTTGAATCGTTCGTTGAGATCGGCTTCCGCAGAGTCCCTGTTGGTATCGGGCGCGAGCACGGCGCGCAAGCATGCGGTTTCCCGGTGTTGTTGCTTGCCGATCACGAGCTGGGCGCGTTGCACGGAGGGAGCCTGTATGACCAGTTCTTCGACGTTGCGCGGATAGATGAAAATTTCGCGCACCTTAACGCCTTGGCCCACCCGGCCTTGCAACGGCCCAATGCGATCCACCAGGCCGTCTGGCGAATGGGCCAGCGCCTGCGCCACGTCGCCTGTGCCAAAGCGAACCAGCGGCCAGCCTCGGTCGAGCGTGGTGACCACGATTTGGCCCGGTTCGCCCACACCCAGCGGCACGCCCGTTTGCGGCTCGCAAATCTGCACCAGCCGATCGGGTTGAACGGTGTAGCCAGGCTTCCCAAGTTCTTCGTAGGCAATGAGCCCGAAGTCGCCGGTGCCGTAGGCCGAGAAAGTTTGGATCGCGTATTTGTGTTCCAGCGCGCGGCGCTTGCCCATCCAGTCGCCCAGCTCACCGCCCAGCATGGCCGAGCGCACCTTCCATTGCGAGGGCAGGTGATACCCCATGCGCTCCAGCGTTTCGACCAAAGTCACGAAGAAGGCGGTGGACGCGCAGATGCAGGTGATGCCGAGCTCCACAATGAGTTTCGCTTGCTGCTCGGCGCCGCCGGGGCCGCAGGGAATCAGCGTGGCGCCGGTGGCGGCAATGCCTTCGTCCAGCAACAGACCAGCCGGCACCAGGTGGTAAGACCAGGTGTTGAGCACGCGGTCGCCCGGCCCAATGCCCGCGTGGCGAAAGGTGTGCGAAAAACCGTGGCCGGTGCCATCGTCAAAAAGCTGCGGCTCGTAGATCGGGCCTGGCGAGACAAACACACGGCGGATGGCGGTTTCCTCGACCGCGAGAAATCCGCCGAAGGGCGGCGACTCGCGCTGCTTGTCCAGCAGCATGTCTTTGCTGGTCACGGCCAGGCGTGCAAGATCGCCTGCGCTTCGCAGGTCTTGCGGCGTCATCTGCGCGGCTTCGTAGACGGCGCGAATCGCCGGGGCTTTGTCGTAGGCGAATTGCTGTGCAGCGCGCAGGGCTTCGAACCGATCGGAGGAGGTGGGGGCGTGCATGGCGTGCTTGCCTCAGCGGCCTGTGAAGCGCGGAGCGCGCTTTTCGGTGAACGCGGCCAGGCCCTCGTGCAGGTCGGCGCTGTGCTGGTGCACCTCGCAGGCCAGCAGTTCCAGCCGCAAGGCGGTGTCCACGGATTGCTGGAGACCGTCGTCGACCAAGGCTTTCATGCGGCGCAGGCCCAGCGGGCTCTTGGTGGCGATTTTGTCGGCCACGGCCTGTGTGGCGATTTCCAACTGGTCGTCGTCCACCACCTTGTTGACGAGCCCGGCCGTCAACATCTCTGAAGCTTCGACGAAATCGCCTGTGAACAGCAGGTATTTCGCGCGGGTCGCGCCAATGATGCGGGGCAGGCGCACCGAGCTTCCGCCACCCGGCAGAAGGCCGTAGTTCGCATGGGCGTCGCCAATCTTGGCGCTGCGCGCGGCCAGCACCAGGTCGCAGCACAACACCAGCTCCAGACCGCCTGCGAGGGTGAGTCCGTTCAAGGCGGCAATCACGGGTTTGGGGAATTTCTCGATGCGGTTCATCGTGGCCAACACGTTTTCGAGAAAGCGGTTGGTACCCACTTCACCGGCCTGTGTTTTGACGTACTTGAGGTCGGCGCCCGCGCAGAAGGCACGGCCGGAACCGGTCAACACGACCGATGTGACTTCCGGTTGGCGCTCCGCCTCGCCCAGCGCCGCGTTGATGGCCTCCAGCACATCGGGGGTCAGTGAGTTCATCGCGTCTGGGCGGTTCAGACGGATCCACATCGACCCATTTCGGATCTCGGTAACAACGACAGACATGGGCATTTTCGCTTCCTTGGTGGCTTGCAGTTTCGTGCTCTTGATTCTGTCCATTCCCAAAGATGTGTGACTTAGGGCTTTCCATTACCCAAAAGTAAAAAACTTGAACATATAGTAGATCAACATAGAAAAGAGACCCATGACTGTGCACATTTCTACCCCGTTGCCCATCGCCCCGCTGAGCGGCATCCAGATCCTTGAGTTCGAGGGCATTGGGCCCGGGCCTTTGGCAGGGCTGATGCTGGAGCAACTGGGGGCCGACGTGACGCTGGTGGTGCGCCCCGGGCCGGGTGCCTTGCCCGATGAGCTCACGCCCAAAGAAGGCATGTTGCTCTCGCGAAACAAGCGCCGCGTCACCCTGAACCTCAAGCACGATGAGGACCGCTTGCAGGCGCTGGACTTGATCGCGCGCTGCGATGGTCTGATTGAGGGCAACCGCCCTGGCGTGATGGAGCGCCTGGGTCTGGGGCCTGCTGTTTGCGGGGAGCGCAATCCCCGCCTTGTTTACGGGCGCATGACGGGGTGGGGCCAGGATGGGCCGTTGGCGCAGGCCGCCGGACACGACATGAACTACGTGGCCCTCACTGGCTTGATGTCGCTCACCGAGCGGCCGGGCCACCCGCCTATGGTGCC
>NZ_NESH01000008.1 GCF_003063355.1 Limnohabitans sp. Bal53
AGAGAAAGGAGCTGCAGGACGACAATTGAACGTATAGTTATCCACAGCCAGCGGACATCAAAGCTGGCTCAAGCCCCTGGTCAAAATTCAATCGGCACAGGTGGTCAATATTGGATCGGCGGCAACAGTTCAGTGGCTCAATGGGGAGTTGTTCTACAGCTTGGGCGAAGCGCAAGTGCTTATTGAGCAGTGGCGCATTCACTTCAACACCCTGAGTCCGCATCAATCGATTGATAAAAAGCCACCATCTCCGGGCACCTGGCTACCAAAGACTAAGGCAGAAAAGGTATTGCATTTGAGCCTGTTTCCAGCGATTCCAACACCACAGGAGGTCAGGCAAAGATTTAGTTTACAATGAAATAAAGTTAGAGTAAAAACCCTCACTTACATTAGATCAATATTCAGCGCGGGTCAGTTAAAGTTATGAATAAGATTCTCCCCTTTATATGCTCGATTCTAGTCACATTGCTGTGCCATAGCATGACTTTTGCAAGCACAATAAATGCCGATATCGATTATCTCGTTAGGGCAGACCACATTGACTCATTCACGCCTCCGACGTCGGCCAGTTACACCCAATCTAATGGCAAACTTAGATTAGGCTTTCAACCAGATCCTATCTGGGTTCGCGTCACACTGCCGATTGCGAAAGACGCCAAGTCCCTGCTTTCAAGAGAGATCGGTGTGCGTATTTCTCCATACAACCTATCTCATATATCGCTCTTTGAGTTTGTCAGTGGGCGATGGCTCAGAACGGATGGCGGCGCAAAGGCAGAACGTCGCAGCTCAAATCCCTGCATGGATGGCCTCCATTGCTTTTTACTTAACCCAGAAGCATCCGGACCACGATATTTGCGAATTGAAACACCAGGAATGACGGTCGCTTCAGTAGAAGTGCTCGACATCGGCGTTGTTCGCGATGCCTCCGCGTTAAACTTGGCTAAACTCAGTTTTGCAATCTCAGTCGCGAGCATACTTTTTTTCTTAGGGCTGCTTTTCGCAATAATTGAAAGAAACATGCTGAGCGCAGCATTTCTTGTTTTTCAGACAGCCGTTTTCCTTACATTAATAGGAATGAGCGATCTAACTGTGGCATGGTTTACGGACTTTACGCCGAACACACGGTACTTTCTCACGTACATAGCACTCTTGATTCGAACTGCAGCGTTCGGGCTATTGATACATTCGGTCTTAATAGAGTATCAGTACAAAAACCTTTTTCAAAAGTTGGTAAACCTCCTCTACTTTAGTCAACTCACTGCGGTTATCGCGCTTTTGATTGGCTTCGAGGAAATCAGTCACCATATCAATCTTATTTCGTTGACAGCCCTGCCGGTCATCATTTTTGTGGGCGTGTTCAGCGCAAAGAAATTACCGGCGTACATCAAGTGGCCCCTGCTCGTTGGCGCTTCAATGCTTCTTTGTATCCTGACTTTAGGTATAGCCAGTAGTACCGATTTTGGAGACTGGGGCGACAGCGACTTCCTAATATTTGGTATGGGTGACCCTAGAATGAGTGGGTTGGTTGTAGCGCTTGTCCTGGTATGGATAGTGCTGAATCAGACTAAAGATCAAAAGCTTATACAGCTCGAAGAAAAAAAAAAATTAGATACGGCTGTTACAATGGCTATGCAGCATGGGGAAGCGACTCGGGAGCGCGAATTACTCATTGACATGATGACGCACGAAATCAGAAATCCGTTGAGTACGATTCGGTTTGCTGCGACTGCGTTGGAAAGAAAATTCAATCATTCATTTGAGGATTATGCGCGGATCCGCAGACTGATGGCATCAATCGATCGCATTGATAGTTTGCTTCATCAAGCATCAGTATCAAATAGATTACGTCACACAGACGCGTTCCTGGATAAAGAAGATGTAGATATTTGTGAATTGATTCAATATTGCGTAGATGACATTGATGATAGTGCACGCTATGCGGTGCTGGCTAAAGGTTCAGTGCGTCGCACTCTAAACCGCGAAATGCTGCGGATAATCTTAGACAATTTAGTTGTCAATGCGAAAAAATACAGCCCACCAGGTACTCCGATTCAAATCGCAGTAAAGCGTACCACTCTCCATGAACGAGAGCCCAATGCTTTCGAAGCCCCGGAACACACAGGAGTTGTAAGCATCGTAATCAGTAACCACCTTATCCCCGATGCCCATCCCGACTTATCACGACTGTTTACACCGTATTACCGACACCCAGCGGTGAGTGGGAGGCCGGGTCTCGGACTTGGCTTAGGAATAGTCAAGTCTGCCGCTACGTTGATCGGTGGATTCGTAGAGGCGAGACTCCACGCCGGTGTCATCGATATAGAAGTTTCCTTACCATGATTGGAATTAGTATGACTCGTCTCGTAATTGTTGAAGATGACGCACTCTTAAGGCAAGAGATTGCCCTTCACTTAGGTGGCTATGGATTCGTCGTCGAGGAAGCTAACAGTGGATCCGCATTAAATGATCTAATCTTACGTGAGCCATCCAATTTTTTTATTATCGACATTAATTTACCGGTGGAGAGTGGAATCGAAATCGCTAATCGCATCAGGAAAAGCCAACCAGATGCCGGTATTGTTATCCTGTCTGCCCGTACAGGAATCACAGACAAAATCGCGGGGTATCGAAATGGTGGCGCAGACTTCTTCCTAACCAAGCCAGTCGTTCCAACTGAGCTGGTGTTAGTTTTGCAGGGCCTGGTGAATCGCTCCGAGAATCGCCAAAATCAGAGCGCGTGGCAGTTGAGTCTTCATGATCGGGTATTGCGTTCGCCGAACGGCGACACAGTATTGCGTTTAACCTCGAAAGAGAAGGAACTGATACTCGCACTCACGCAAGCCCCAAAGAAAACCTTGTCATCAGGTGAACTGTGTGACTTGTTTATCAATTCTGAGGGTATGCCGATGACCAAACACGCGCTTGAGGAAGTGATCACACGGTTACGTCGAAAGTTAAAGGGCTGCGATATAACATCGGCAGACACCATGATTCAAGCAGTTTGGGGCATGGGGTATCAATTGTGTACTGTTGTTGTTTTGATGGACTGACACCTGGGGAAATCAGTATCGATGGACCGATGGTAATTGTCCCTTTTTGTCAGGGGTAAATCTGCCCAAGGCCACCCAAGTTCGTAAATATTCGCTGAACCCATAGGTCGTTGTAAAAATTGCTGAACACACTCCCCTTTTTCCACTACCGTTGCACTTGTGCATGCCTCATCTTCACATCCCGCCAACGCTGCCAGCAAAGCCGCTGTTGACGCACCACCAGCGCCATTTGCTTTAGAGTTCGTCACGATCACCAAGCAAGAGCATATCGAATTGAGGCAGGCTGCCAAGTACTGGCAAACGCTGCACCATAAAGCAGTGACCAAGTTCGATCAGCAAGAGGTTCGCCACGACCGCCTCTTACGTGAATTGAAGGCGCAGGCCCTGAAGTCAAATGCAGCGTTGCAGGGCCAACTGGACTTCGCACTAGCGCAGGTGCGCGACCTGCAAAAGCGCCTCTTCGGCGGCAAGTGCGAGCAAAGCCGACCTAGCGAGAGTCGCTCCAAAGCCGCAACATGCCGTAAGCGCGGACAACAGCGCGGCACGATCGGCCATGGTCGCACCATTGAAGCCGAACTGAGCCAGCGCAATGAGGACATTGTTTTGGCGAAGGCGCAGTGTCCCGAATGCGGCCTGGCCCTAAAAGAGTTTGCCGGTACCGAAGACACGCAGGTACTGGAGATCGAGGTCAAGGCCTACAGGCGTGTTATTCACCGCCATCGCTATGTGCCAGCATGCCAATGCGGCTGTGTCCGAGGGATCGTCACCGCACCGAGTTCTGCCCGGCTCATCGCGCGGGGTAAGTTTGGTATCTCAGTGTGGACCAGCGTATTGCTCGACAAGTTCGCTTATGGCCGACCCAGTCAGCGTCTGCTGCAGGACCTGGCCGATCACGGCTTGAATATGGCGCCTGGCACTTTGGCCGGTGGGCTACAGGCCATAGCGCCCTTGTTCAAGCCTCTGGACAATGCGCTGCTGTCAAAGCTCCGTTGCGAGCCCTATTGGCATGCCGATGAAACCCGTTGGGCTGTCTTCGTCGACATCCTGGGCAAGCTTGGCCACCGCTGGTACATGTGGGTGTTTCAGTCGTGCTCGGTGGTTCACTACGTGGTCGACGCGTCGCGCGCCGCTGAGGTGATCATGGCCGAACTGGCCGGCGTCGATCAGGGCATCATCAGCTGCGACCGCTACTCTGGCTACAAACGCTTTGCCCGGCTCAACCCCGGGGTGAAACTGGCTTTTTGCTGGGCTCATCAAAGACGCGATTTCTTGGACCTGGCCAACGCCTACCCTGAGAGCTCACAGTGGGCGCTGCAGTGGGTCGACACGATTGGCAACTTGTACCACCTCAACGCTGTGCGGCTGAAGCTCCTTATAGGCAGCCCCGAACGCCTAAGCGCCCAACTCGATTTAGAGCAGGCCGTGCGGCAAATGGCCAGCGACTGCGCGGCAGGCTTGGCCCATCCTGAAACCTTTCCTCCAGCGGCCAAAGTGCTGGAGAGCATGACCGCTCACTGGGCCGGCTTGACTGTGTTTGTCGCCTGTCCATGGGTTGACATTGACAATAACGCCGCCGAACGCAGCATGCGTTCACCCGTCGTCGGAAGGAAAAACTTCAACGGCTCCGGCTCTGAAGGATCTGCTGAGTTGGCCGCTACGATGTACAGCTTGTTGGCCACCATGAAGCTGTGGGGCCTGAATCTGCGAACCTGGCTGACGGCCTATTTGCAGGCTTGCGCCGATCATGGCAATGCGCCACCAATCGATATCAACGCCTTTCTACCCTGGCAGATGGATGCCCAGCGTCTGGCGCAAATGCGAGCGTGCCGCCCGCAAGAAATACCCAACACGTCATGACCATTTACTGCGCGCGCGACTTCAGCCCTGATGACATCCAGACCATCCGCGACCTCATAGCGCACAACCCCAAGCTGCAGCGATCCGCACTATCGCGCCAACTGTGCCAGCTGTGGGGATGGACCAAGCCCAATGGGCAGCTCAAGGACATGACATGCCGCGTGGCACTGCTGCGCATGCAAGCCGATGGACTCATTGAGCTGCCACCGTCGAGAATCGGCGTGGTGCGCAAGCGAGCGAGCTTTCCCAGCACCAGCGCAAGCGATGCGCAAGCGATGCGCAAACCCCTATCAAGCAGCCCGTCCATGAGCTCGCGCGCGTCACACTGCAAGTGGTGAGTGGCAAAGCCACTTCGCTGCTGTGGAATGAATACATGGCGCGCTATCACTACTTGGGCTATGCGGCCATGTCGGGTAGTCAGATTCGCTACAACGTATTTGCCGGGGAGCAACTCGTTGCCTGCATCAGCTTTTGCGCATGCGCCTGGAAATTAAAAGACAGGGAGAGGTTCATTGGCTGGAGCGAAGAGCAGCGGCAAAAGAACTTGCAGTTGGTGATCAACAATGCGCGCTTCTTGGTTCTGCCATGGATCGAGTCCAAAGGCTTGGCCTCAAAGATACTCTCCTTGGCTGCCCGTCAGTTGCCCGGGGACTGGAAGCACAGATATGGTTTTGAGCCCGTGCTGCTAGAGACCTTTGTGGAATACGAGCGCCATAAGGGCACTTGCTACAAGGCTGCCAACTGGATCAATGTCGGACGCACAGCGGGCAGGGGCAAGAAATCTACCAGCCACGAGCGGCTACTTCCGGCAAAAGACATCTGGCTTTACCCGCTGCGCAAAAACTTCGCCACACTTCTGTACAAATAGCAAAACGGGTTCACCGAATATTTACAACTCGGGTGGTCTTGGCGTAGTGAGTCGCTTACTTTTTGGCTGGGTATCCGATCACAACGGCGGCTTAAAGACATTAATCGTTATTTCTGGACTTCAAGGCTTGGCCTTGGCGTTGTTTTACCCTTTGACGGGGTGGTTGCGCTTTACGTCATTGCAGGTTTGTTTGGCCTCTTTCAGGGCGGTATCGTGCCTGCCTACGCTATCGTGATCAAAGCCTACTTTCCCATTGAAAAGGTCGGCGGACGCATTGGGACCGTTATTTTCGGCACTCTCATTGGCATGGCGTTTGGTGGTTGGATGTCTGGCAAATTGTTTGACCTCACAGGCACCTATGCCGCGGCTTTTTGGAATGGTATCGCGTGGAACTTACTGAATCTCACGATCTGTATCTGGCTATATTCCAGAACTAAACGGAGTCCAACTCTTGGGGGTCAGTTCAAATCCGGGGCGATTCACATGGGATTACACGGTGTGCGCAGGGGCAAAGTCGTGCGCACCACGGTCCCTGACAAAGCAGCGCTGTACCCGCAGGACCGGGTCAATCGCCAGTTCAAAGCAGACCGACCAAACCCGTTGTGGGTGTCGGACTTCACCTATGTCAGCACCTGGCAGGGCTGGCAATAGGTGGCCTTTGTGAACGATGTGTTTGCCCGGCGCATCGTGGCCTGGCGGGTGAGCAGTTCGCAGCGCACGGACTTTGTGCTCGATGCACTGGAGCAGGCCTTGTTTGACAGGCAACCTGAACGCTCAGATGCATTGATACATCACTCGGACAGAGGGTCTCAATCTGTTTCCATTCTCTACACCGAACGCCTGGCCCAAGCTGGGATAGAACCCTCGGTGGGCAGCCGTGGCGACAGCTACGACAACGCCGATCAATGGGTTGTACAAGGCTGAATTGATCCATCGCCGTGCCCCTTGGGAAATCAAGGAAGCACTGGAACTGGCGACCCTCGAATGGGTCGCTTGGTTCAACCACCACCGACTGCTGAGCTCGATTGGGTATATTCCACCGGCTGAAGCTGAGGTGAACTACTACCGGCAGCTAGCCGCGAAGAACGAGACCGAGGTCTCAACTTAATCCAACTGGCCTCCACGAAATTCGGGGCGATTCACTATGAGAAGTTTCTATAGGTTTGGTGGAATGCCAATTTGTGTGATTTTGTGAGGAAAAAATCGGAAAAAAGCCTAAACTTGACACAATGCTATGCGGTGGCGATGCGACATTAACAAGCGAAATTGCCATGCGAGCACTGCGTTAACTTCTTTATGGTTCCGTCTACACACAAGGACGCAACCGAGCTTTAGCTCCAAAATGCAACACTAAATGATTAGGAAAAATATGCCACAAAACATTGTCCCAATTAATGCTGAACGCCACGCATCCAAAAAAATCAAGGAAAGTAAAGGCTTTGATTTTGCGTCTGAATTTCACATCGCGTACGTCACCATGCACGAGTTCGCTCGAGCCGCTTCGATTTTCCCAATCGTTTTTCTTGAGGATAAGCAAAAAGATCAATTCCGTCCTGTCGTTTTAATGGGTCTGAATGCTGGCGAAAACTTATTTGTAGACGAATCTGGGCAATGGCAGGCATCGTATGTGCCTGCCATTATCAGACGATACCCGTTTGCTCTCTCGCCCGCCGGATCAGACGGACGTTACGTGGTGTGCATTGATGAAGGCAGCCCGCAAGTTAGCGACACAGAAGGATCATCTCTTTTTGACGAAAACGGGAAGCCAACACAAGTAATCGAAAACGTCAAACGATACTTAGGTGAACTCCAGCAGATGGACGGTCTTACCAACGAATTCGCTGAGTTTTTGTCAGCAAATAACATGTTGACACCCTTAAACATGCGAGTTCGCGATAACGACAAGGTAAAGAACTTGACGGGATGCTATGTTGTAAACGAAGAACGCTTGAATAATCTTTCAGATCAAAAGTTCTTAGAAATCAGAGCCAAGAATTACCTCCCGCCTCTCTACGCCCACCTAATCTCGCTTGCGCAAACCGAGCGTTTAGTCAAGCTACAAGATGATCGGATTGCTGCCGCTGAGTCCGCGGTTACTGCCCATACCAGCAAAACAAAAACCAGCACAAAAACCGATCAGATCAAAACTCATTGAAAAATAAGCTGCTACCCATGGGTGAACAGATCCACGACAGCAGCATGCTCAAGGCTCAAAGTGCACCGAGTTGCCGGTAGGAGATGGATACATGTCATCAATTAAGGGATCCCGCCCGAGCTCGAAACACCTGATAGCCATATTATGAAACTTGGGTTTAGCCGGCCGATGAATCTTTCAAAATGTATCTTTCTACGCGCAGTGTTGGGTTGTGCGACTTTAGTAGTAACACAAAACGGCTATGCGCGGGAACTGGTCCACGATGACTCGCTGCGACTCACCCCTGCTGCGTTTATACAGCTTTTGGTTGAACGTAATCTTGAGATTCGATACGCTAGAGAAAGTGCCGAGGTCAGTCGCTATATTAGTTTGAGTGAAGATGCCCTTTATGAAACAAAAGGACTGATTGGCCTACGTAATGATGGTATCAGCCGGCAGCGAACCGTCGAAGAGAGAAAAGGCATCTTCGGGAACTTTGATCCAGCCAGTCCAAGCGTATTAAATCAAAAAGATCGAAGCGCGGAAGTCGGCCTGAGCCAGAAGCTGCCATCAGGTGCAGAGCTGGCAGTCAGTTACCGGATTACAAGAAAAAATGACAATGTAACCGCGATAGATCACTCAACCTCCAAAGAGTTCAATACGGTACTCAGTCTTAGCGTGAAGCAGCCACTACTTCGAAATGCTGGACGCTCGGTCACGGAAACCGACCGTCGCGTAGCTGAAATAGAGCACCAAATCCAAGCGATCCAATTTGAACAGCAAATAGCGAAGTCCGCTGTTGATGGCCTCGCCCAGTATTGGAACGCATATCGGGAACAAGCGCACATGCACTTGCTGCACGAAGCTGTAGCCAAAACCGAGGAATCTATCGCTGATGCCCGTGCAAGAGCTGTCGCGGGGCGATCACCAGCTGCCTTAGAGCGCGACCTTCAAGGCGTCTTGCTCAACAGGCGCGCCGAATTGATGAGAGGGGAAAACTCGTGGAGAGAGGCGCAGAGCCAGTTAGCAACCGCTCTACATCTCGATTGGGACGCGCGCGCCAACCGTGAAATACTAGATATACCAACCCACTCACCAAACGAGAATCCGCCTACAGATAACCAGGATGCCCTCGGTGAATGGCCGCTGTACCGCATCGCCTTACTGAAACAACAGCAAGCTCAAGTTCGGCTTGATTACGCTGCAAACCAAATGAAACCGGCGCTAGACCTTGTTGCTGGCTATTCCGGAACGGGATACGGAAGCAGCGCGATAGACGCGAGAAACACTGCTGCGAAGATTCGCTTCCCTACTTGGTATGTTGGAATCAACATGGAGCTACCATTAAACGGTAATCAAAGAGCCACACAGCAATTTCTAGCACAAGGCAGTCGACTCACTCAAGCGGACTTGGAGATTGAGGCTGTCAAACGCAGTTTCGAAAACGACCTAAATGTAAAACGCGAGTCGCTACGCTCATCAACCATAAGCCTTCGCTTGGCGCAGGAAGAAGTAGCTCTAAGAGAGTCTATTTTAAAAAATGAACAGGCTAGATTACGTTTGGGATCCGGTCAGCTTAGTGAGGTGATTCGCCAATATTTCGAATTAGTCGATTCACGCAGAAGAGCCATAGAGAACAGATCACGATATGAGGTTGCCGTCGCAAATTTCCAATTTGTGACAGGGTTCCTATTGAGCACGTACAACGTCCAAATACAGGGTATGAGTGCTTTCAGCAGGACAGGCCACTCCTCACCGCAGGCGTCACCAACCTTGTCTACCAGCATTCCCTTGGAGAAGCCGCATGCTGAGAGCCTGCCGACGGACACGGCGGCAGTGGTAGACCGAGCCTCGAAGTAAGAAGGGGCCCAGGTGACCTCGCAGGCAGAGAGCAAACGCAAGCAACCGACTTTAGCCGGTGACATGGACAGCGTCGCGCCGGCTGTCAGTGCTGACCCGTCGCGTTTTGACTACCCCGACGACGGACGTCGTCGCGTGATTCAGGTAGGGGTTTTTGTCGAGAATAGCCAGGCACGTTCCCTGCGCCAGCGGCTTTTGCGCAACGGTATTGCGACGCTGGTAAATGTCGCTACCGTGCAAGGAGAACGATCGATTCGTATTCGCGTAGGTCCATTCACCAAGGCCGCCGAGCTACAGTCCAAGATTGACGAAATCAAAGCGATGGGCCTGGATGCACGCGTGTTGACCTACTAAGAAAACGCCATGACATGTTTACTCTAACCGAGGCTGGGCCTCGAGCATGTCAGTGTGTTCGTTGCTTTATGACTTTTTATGCCTTCATTTTTTTAGGTGTCATCATCGCCTCTCGACATGTGATCTCTGTCTCTGGGCTGCACCTAGCCGATCGGTCGCTAGTGAAACGCTTTCGGCTTCTCCGGCTCGGGGTCACTATTTGCAGCATGACGGCGCTTGGCTTCAAAAGTGAACCAAGGAGGAGCAGCACGACTATTGGGTATTTCTAGTTAGGCTATCTACAGCTAAGCAAACTGGTTTTGCTGGGAAACCTAACGTACGAAAAATCGACTCGACGAATCCCGAATTAGCGGACGAACAATCGGGACATAATAGCAAAGCTCCAACATCCATCGTCAACGATAAATAGCTAGCGACGAACGAAAATATGCCTAATCGGTTTAAAGTCAAAACAACTTGCAGGCGTTTCTATCGAAACGCACTGGCCGTACTTTGGATATCATTATTCTCCGCATCCGTCTACGCGGATGTGTTTGTCGGTTTGGTTTACCCCAAACATGAGATCACTCTAAGCGCGGGTGTTGGTGGACTGTTGACCAAGCAGTTGGTCGGTTTGGGTGAGCGCGTCACAATGGGTAAGCCGCTTTTGCAACTAGATGAGCGTTTACAGGCAATCGAAACAGAGCGCCGCAGAGTGATACTCGAGGACAAAAGCGAATTGTCTTCAACCAGAGATAAAACGAGAATTCTTGAAATGATGCTAAACGATAGCAAAGCGGTTTACGCAGCAACCGCCTCGATCAGTAAAGAGGAGCTGCTGCGACTTGAATCAGAGTATTTATCGTCTGCAGGACGTTTAGAACAACTTATCGCTGAAAAAAGAAGAGAGCAACTCGACTATGAGTTTGCAAAGCGTGAGCAAATTCAGCGCAGCATAACAGCGCCTGTAAATGGAATTATCACTAGGGTTTTGTTGAAACCTGGTGAATGGGCAAAGCCAGGCGATCCCCTACTCATACTGGTTGATGCCTCCACGGTTATTTTGAAGGTAGCCGTTCCACACGGCATAGTGAACCACCTGAAACTAGGCTCTTCGAGGGAGGTAGAACTCGAAATAGGTAGCTTAACTCCGAGAGCGACCGGCCGAATCACCTTTATATCGCCCGTCGCAGATCCAACGAGTGGACTTGTGGAGGTCGAAATTACCATTGGCAATTCAGCTGGCAACATCCGGCCAGGGGTCAAAGGAACAATCAACATCCTGGACACGGAAAAATTACGGTGAACAGCGTCACAACCTCCACCGCTAAATCCCACCTAGAAACAACTGTTGAGCTAGATGTGAGGGCGTTGATCACACAGCTCAGAGCGCTACAACAGGCCGCTCACATAGAAGTTGATTGGCAGCTTTATTGCGAGATCATGCGTAAGCTTTGTAAAGCTGAACGCAGCGCAATCGTCATGGAGCTGACGGACAGCCACACAATTGATCAACGAGCGCAGTCTTGCGAAACAATTGGTTGGCAGCCAATGACAGTTATGCCACCCGGCAGCGACCTTCTACCTAATGCAAAAACTCGTGGCTACGCGCACGCCCCTGCCAGAGATGAAGATGGACGCTCTTGGTTAGTGCTCGTTTTAGCTCTTCAGGGCATTGAGCAACATTTTTTAATCTTGAATATTGAACCTCAGCACCGTAACCAGCTGAATGAGATTGTTCTTAGAGGGCTACTTTGCAGCGACTTCAACCCTGCCCCCATACAAAACGCGTTACAGGTAAATTCACCGCATTTAGGAAAGATGTTGGCGCTAGCAGCGGAAGTCTCACAGCAAGAACGTTTTGAATCGGCTTGTCTGTCTTTGGTTAACGGCTTAGTCGTCGCATGGGAGCTAAAGCACGCCAGCCTAGCGTGGCTAGACGGACGCCAAATCAAAATGGCGGCTATTAGCCACTTAGACAGATTCGAAAGTGACTCCTACCAAACTCAACTTATTGAGAAAGCGATGGCGCCAGCCCTCATCGAGGGCAATGAGGTGTGGTGGCCAGACACTGAAGCGAGGCTGATTGACTCAACAGCAATGCTGGATGTTGCAGAACTCCTGGGCTCGGAAGAGATGGTGGCTGTTCCTATTCTGAATACGCAGGGCCGTCCTTGCGGTGCGTTGTTACTGGGGTACGCGACTTCAGTAAACAGGCGCTCAGATCTCGAACCTCTCTATATTTCCTTGGAGTTACTGAGGCCCAGACTGCAGGACCTGTGGGCCGGCTCGCTCAGTCTCCCGCGGCGTATCAGACGCGCCACGCATAATGCCTCTCAACGTCTGTTTGGGCCAGAACAACCACTACTCAAATTGAGCGGTCTTGGCGCTTTTTTCTTACTGGCCTATATGGTGTTTGGCACATGGAATTATCGCGTCGACGCAACGGCAAATATCACTACCGACGAGACACAGATTCTCAGTGCACAGTTTGATGGGCGTATTGACCGCGTATCTGGGACTGCTGGGGATTGGGTCGCGGATAGGCAAGTTTTGGCGACGATGGATACGAAGGATTTGCAGCAACAGCGAAAAGAACTGGAGGCTGACGTACAAAAAGCAGAAACAGAAATCAATAAATCACGTGCCGAGAGACGAATGGCGGATACCGATATTGCTCAGGCGAGGCTGAATCAAGCACTGGCCAGGAGGTCTCGTATTGACAATAATATTTCAGAGGCTACTATCCAAGCCCCCTTCAGTGGCGTGATTGTCGAGGGAGAGAGTAAAGAACTTTTAGGCGCACCTGTAAAAAAAGGTGACAAACTTTTCAGAATCGCAAAAATAGAGGGGTTTTACGTTTCTCTGCTGGTTTCTGAGAGAGAGATGCGTCACATTACCCCGCAAGCCAAAGGCGAATTTGTACTCATCAGTAATCCAGATGCAGTTATCGCCATTCGGATCACATCGCTGATACCCATCGCAAAAGTAAATGGTCAGGAGGGGAATCAATTTTTGATTAAGGCGGAGCTACTTGAACCGCCTGCCCAATGGTGGCGTCCAGGGATGACTGGATTGGCTCGAATAGAAGTTGGCGAGAGAAATGTTGCCTGGATCTTGACGCATCGTCTGGTCGATGGGTTGAGACTGAAACTATGGTGGTAAGGAATATTATTTCAAGAGAACATGTCCAATAGCATTTTCAATGACGCATGGTTTCGTGTCTCTGGCCTGCGAGTCGCCCTTTTGGATAGTGTTGAGCACACCACACAGCAATTTCGTGGTCGCACTTGGCACGTCTTACAAGACCGCTATTCACAGAAGTACTTTCGATTATCGCCGCAAGCCTTTTACTTCATACAACATTTAACTCTCAGCCACTCAGTTGAGGAGGTTTGGGAGTCTTTTGTAAACTCTCATCCGCGTAACGCACCCAGTCGCGAGGAAGTGATACAGCTATTGTCGCAGCTGCACACATCCAATCTACTTTATTCACTGCACGCTTCCGATAACGAGGCAATCGTGAAGCGCTACAAAAATCAAAGAAGAAAAGAGATTCTTGCCAAACTTGGCGCCTTTCTATTTGTAAGGGTTCCCCTGTGGAATCCCAATACATGGCTCAATAGCATTCGACCGCTAACTAATGCACTCACAGGTTGGTGGGCACTCTGTATCTGGCTTCTAGTGGTTGTGTTAGGAAGCGTAGTGGCATTTGAGAACAGAAATGCGATCGGCGATCAGTCACAAGGTGTGCTTTCTGCAAGCAATCTGCCTTGGCTTTACGTAAGCCTTGCTGGACTGAAATTAATTCATGAGCTCGGTCACGCTTTCGTGTGCAAACGCTTCGGTGGCGAAGTGCGCGTGATGGGGCTGATGTTTTTGATATTCACCCCATTACCCTACGTGGATGCCAGCAGCAGTTGGGGTTTTCCGAATCGCCTACACAGAATATACGTGTCATTCGCGGGTATGGCTGTAGATTTCTTCTTTGCAGGTATCGGTGCAATCGTTTGGTCCAATACAAGCCCTGGACTACTCAACGCGCTAGCGTTCAATGTCATGCTCATCGGATCGATATCAAGCGTCCTATTTAATGGTAACCCGTTACTCCGATTTGACGCCTATTACATGCTTAGTGACTTCTGCGAGATACCCAACCTTTATCAAAAAGGACAACAACAATGGAAGTACTTTGCTGACCGCTATCTGCTGGGGACTGTTGCAGCGCATAACCCAGCTACTGATGAAAAAGAGTGGTATTGGCTAACCACCTACGGATTTTTAAGTGCGCTTTACCTTATCGCGGTCACTTTAGGTATCTCACTCTTTTTACTCGAGTTTTGGTTACCACTCGGAATTCTCGTTTTGGTGATGACGCTTTATTCAAGAATTATCTCTCCAGGATTCAATCTTTTTAAGCACCTACGAGGAAACGCGACCCAGGGTAACCGTACCCGTGCAGTTGGAGTAACTGCTGGAATTATCGCTAGCCTTTTTCTAATCATCGGAGTTGTCCCTGTTCCAGACGAGATCAAAACAAAAGGTGTCGTCGAGACCGAAATCTCTGGGAAGGTATACATCCGCACACCTGGGCGACTGGAACACTTATTTGTAACGCACGGGGACTGGATAAAAAGTGGCGACCTTATCGCGAAATTTGTGAATCCTGATTTGGATATCGATATCTTGATCAGTAAGTCACAGCAAGCAGAGGCTAGGGCAGTTTACAGACTTGCTTTGGAGCAGGCGCCGGAAGAGTTGCGCGTAATTCAGGAGCGCATCAAAAGCCTAGAGTCTCAGCTAGAGCGACTCCAGGAGCAGCGAGACGAGCTAAGCGTCTACGCAACGATGGATGGCAAATGGGTCGCCCCTGACATTCACCAACTCCGCGGTAGCTGGCTTCGCAGCGACCAGGTTCTTGGTGAAGTTGTAGATCCACACAACCTCAAATTTTATGCAGTAGTTCCCCAAGAAGAAGCGGACATTCTTTTCAAGACCACATACAACAAAGCCGAAATACGCTTGGTCGGACAAGCGGACATCAATCTCCCCGTACCAACGCTAACGGTCATACCCTTTCAGCGGGAGAAACTCCCATCTGTCGCTTTAGGCTGGCTGGGGGGTGGAGATATCGCCGTCGATACAGACGAGCCTGACGGCATGAAAAGCAAAGAACCTTTTTTCATTGTGCAGGCAGCGCTGCCTGCAGAGGCCCCTAACGTCGGTACCGTTCTTCATGGAATGTCAGGGACACTTCGATTCGCCCTGCCTAACCAAACGCTTGGCTCACAAATGCTACGCTCTCTAAAGCAGTTGATGCAAAAGAGGTTAGAACTTTGATCCGCCCGCCGAATACCTGATGAGTACGACAACCCACTGGTACGCCCCCCAAGATGCCAGCCTAACACCGTGGTACAGCCTGGAGGGTTGGCTTTCACTTATCCGTCATCAAAGCGGTTACGGATACAGGCGCTTATGGCGCAGCGCAGTTGATCTAAATCAAAAGCTCCACACATCACCGCTAGAAAATACCGCACCCACATCAGATGAATTATCTAACGCTCGCTCAGATATTTATAAGCTTGAGATCGGAGGAAGCGCCGGCGATCAAAAGTTAACAAATTTGGCTACCAAAATTGCAGCCCTTGAAGTTGTCTCCAAGGTTGCGTGTCATGAGCTTGGCCAGCGCCCATCACTCCCTCAGATCTTAGCTGCCTTGGCAATGACCGAGGGATACCTTATTCAGCTCGCACCGGGTGAGGGTAAGACACTAGCTATTGGGATTGCCGCCGTTATATTCGCGTGGGGTGGGAAGCCCTTGCACATCGTAACTTCAAATGATTACCTCGCAAGCCGAGATGCGCGGCTGTTGAGCTCGTTTTACGGTGCCTGCGGCGTGAGCGTCGCGTCGATCACTTCTGACACGCCTTCACATGAAGTTGCGCTTTGCTATAGAAAGCAAGTGGTCTATGCGACCGCGAACCAGCTCTTAGCTGATTTTTTACGAGATGACATCCTCGTAAATGGATCGCGAGATCCGCTATCCCGCCGGCTATGGCGATTTGAAAACCAGACGCTTAACCGCCAACCTGTCATGCGAGGCCTGCACGCTGCAATTATCGATGAGGCAGATGGTGTTTTGATTGATGAGGCCACGACGCCACTTATCATCGCGAGTCCTGAGGAAGATAAAACTGACATGCTTCAAGCGATTCGCCTAGCCAGAGACTTGGTAGGGGAGCTAAAAGTTGGGCTTCATTACACGCTTTACGCAAAGGGTACTGACGCTGTCCACTTTAGCGATCTAGGTAAGCAAATAATCGAGCGACTCGCAACAGCGTTCAACAGCTACTGGCAGTCCCAGACTAGGCGGGAAGAGATCTTCAGACTTGCGGTGATGGCCAGAGAGGTCTACCAACGCGACCGGCACTTTATCATTCTAGATGGTGCGGTGGTGATCGTTGATGACAGTACAGGTCGAGCCATGCCAGGTCGCTCTTGGAGTCATGGCGTACACCAATCGATAGAGGCTAGAGTGGGTGTGGAAATGACCCCATTAACCAAAATTTCCGCACGAATGACCTTTCAGGAATTTTTTCGACACTACCACCGCCTGAGTGGCGCTAGCGGTACCTTGCAAGGATTGGATTTTGAACTGTGGCAAACCTTTGGTCTATTCATCCTTCGAGTCCCTCCTCAAGCCCCCTCTCGACTGGATGTCATGCCGCAGCGAATCTTTCGTACACGAGCCGAAAAGTTAACAGGCTTGATCAGTCAAGTCCAAGCACTAAACCGTAAGGGACTACCTGTACTGGTTGGAACCAGGAGAATCCTAGACAGCGAAGAAATAGCTAATATATTGCGTGATCAGGGATTTAGCTGTGAAGTTATCAACGCGAAGGAGCATGAAACCGAAGCTCAAGTTGTATCGCGGGCTGGTCAAAAAGCTGCTATCACGGTCGCAACCAACATGGCTGGCCGCGGGACAGATATCGGTATATCGCGGCATATAGCAGCAATCGGTGGATTGCAAGTACTCATGTTTGAAGTGCACGAATCGCCTCGCATTGACTGGCAGCTATTTGGCCGAGCAGGACGGCAAGGTGCGAGGGGATCTGCTCAAGCGTTCATCTCTCTTGAGGAAGAACTTATTACGCGATTCTCACCTGCATGGGTAAAACCTTTTTCCAAACTAATCCCGAATACGCTGACGGAATCAAAACTAAAAATTCTTCAATGGTTTTCTCAGCGGCACGCGAGTCAGATTGCGAAACGACAACGACGTTATTTAGCATACATTCAGAGAGAGTTGCGGGAACAGCTGGGGTTCTCTAAAGGCTAAGGCCCCAAACCATAAATGGATACGGTGCGCGAACAAGAGACCCGACATCGCAGCGCACTTCTATGTGGACAGACCTTCGGTCACCCAGCGGTATAAACTTTGCTGGTCCGGTATCTCTATGCAGCGAGTTGACGCTAAATATCTGCAATCAGGAATCACAATAACTCTAAAGCATCAATCCAGTACTCGAATGTATCTTGACTAAAGGTACGTAATCCTGCAGCGCAGGGTTGCTCTCCTGGGCTACCAACCACATACGAGTCCAAGAGTCCTTTGGATAAGCCATAGCTATTGTGCAAGAGCAAATCTTCATCATTTGAAATATCTGTAGGCAAACAACTCAGCAAGACATGCCCTTTCGCTTTGCTGTCTCGCAATAAATCTTTCAGAGCGCTATCCATCATCAACTGGCCGAAGGTACTTGTGTCCACTCCTTCGTTTCCGTCTTTAACGGCTATCGATAAGCCTCTATTGCTCAGACCACTCAAGTAGCGCTCTGCAAACGTCTCGCGCAGGCGACTATTTACGTCCATGCGGTTGAGCGTGCTCGCCAATACGTTGCCTGCATTTTTTTCCTGGCGTGTATCAACTTGTCCACTTGTATAAGCATCAATGGCTGTCGTGTTGCGGGTCAGTTTTTCATCAAGCTCGAGTGGCGTTGGTTCAACCGGAACATCATCATGCTCGGTATCAGAGGACGATGGAACGTCCTCTGAGTACCCCTCCACGCTTCCACGTGAAAATACATCAAACCAGTATGTCTCATCGCTCGGGTATGAAGCTTCTTCTTCGCTGAACTTCGGCGTCTTTCCAAAGGCACCCAGTACATGCCCTGGCATCACACGAGACGCCAGACCGTCGCGCGACGTCGCTAAGTAAATAGATCCCGCGCCAGCCTCAGTGGAGCCCTTATCCAACTTACCAGCCAGTGCATCATCCACCGTAACGACGGATAGATACCCACTGACTTCACCATCAACGGCGAGAGGTAACGCGGACAGTAATCTGGCGCTTGCACTATCAAAGGCATGAACGAGGGTAGTGGAAGCGCGAGGTGCCGAAGCTTGCGCAGCGTCGGTAAAAATACCGTATATAACAGAGTAACTCGTACCATGACTAACGTTCCCCGCTGAGTCACGCAAACCTGCATTACTAAAACTTATTAGGTTATCCGGTGACAGACTTAGTGTGTTTGCTACCGGCGTGAATTTCGCCGTCCACTCGATAGAGTCCAATTTCTCAGTGATATCACTCAAGGAACCGTTTACGGCGCTGAGATTGGCCGTATTAAATCCAAAAACCTTTTCATTAAAAGTAATCGTTACCGAGCTAGTCTCACCCGACTCCAGCTCCCGATCAGACATTTTAATCGTCGCGTACGGCGCCCTGGTATCGATCGCGTAGTTCTCGCTGACCCTAACCATACCGCTGTTGCCCGCCAGGTCGGTATAGGTGTTGGCAAGACTAATCGTATTGGTCGCACTCTCTACATCGGCAGAAGGCGTGAATGTACTGGACCACGTCTTGCCGCTATCACTCGTCGTGAGGTCGCTCAGCCTACCATTGAGCGCGGTTAGATCAGAGACGCTTAATCCTGTCACAACCTCCGTGAACGTGATGGTTACCAGCGCACTCTCGCCAGACTTGAACGCACTATCAGACATCGCAATCGTCGCACGAGGCGCCGCCATATCGATAGCGTAGTTCGCGCTGGCACTGACCACACCGCTGTTTCCACTCTCATCGGTATAGGTATTAGCAAGACTAATCGTATTCGTCGCACTCTCTACATCGGCAGAAGGCGTGAATGTACTGGACCACGTCTTGCCGCGATCGCTGGTCGTGAGATCAGTCAACGTACCATTGAGCGCGGTTAAATCAGAGACGCTTAAACCTGTTACAGCCTCCGTGAATGTAATGGTTACTAACGCGCTCTCACCAAGCTTGAACGCATTATCAGACATCGCGATGATTGCGCTGGGGGCCAACGTGTCAATATGGTAGTTAGCACTAACAGCCGATGCACCAGCGTTCCCTGCCAAGTCTGTGTACGCTGCACTGACACTGATCGTGTTGATTGAGTGCTCAACGTTTGCCGTGGGCGTAAATGTTGCCGTCCAGGTCTTACCACCATCCGCGGAAGCGACGGTACTCAAAGTGCCGTTAGTGGCCAAGACGTCGGCATTGCTAAAACCAGTCACCGGCTCGGTAAATGCAAACGTGACCACGCTACTTTCGCCAACTTTCAAGGCGCTATCAGCCATCGTGACAGCAACGCTCGGCGCAGCGCGGTCTAAGGTCACCTTGCTGAAACGCTCAGTCGTATTGCCAGCAGCATCGACCGCACGAAGCTTGGCGATAAACGAACCATCAGACAGAAGCTCCGGTGCAGCAACCGTTTGCAAAGCGCCCGTAGCCTGACCAACCGATATGAATCCTGCTCCAACATCCAAATAAAGATCCACCCCCATCTCGGCGGTGAAATCGAGGGCCGGTGTCGCGATATTGGTCTTGTTATCACCCAACACACCGGAATCTGTCCCCGTACTCAAAGTGACCGTTGACATCGTCGGTGCAACCGTATCAACCGTGATCGTCTGCGTCGCAACTGCGCTGGTATTGCCGGCAACATCCGCCACCACAGCGGACAGCACGCTACTCCCCTGCCCGATACCTTTCATCGCGGCGGTATTTAAGTCGTACCCCCATGTACCGTCAACACCAACCAGGAGTGACTGTACGTTGTTACTCGACAGCGTGAGGGTAACTCTGCTGCCGGCCTCCGCGAGCCCCGCAATGCGAATACCTGACAAGAGCTCCGCACTGTTAACCGCATTATCCCCAGCCACAATGCCAAAAACAGGCCTGTCCGGCGTGCTAACGTCGATAGTTATCGTCCGAGTAGCGGCAGCACTGACATTACTTGCACCGTCTCGCGATGTGGCGCTAATCGCTTGCACCCCCTCACCCACCGCAATAATGTCAGCGCTCGTTAGGCGATGACTCCACACACCGGCCGCGCTCGCCTGAACGGAATGTGTCACGCTACCAAGCGTCAAGGTCACCATTGAGGAAGCCTCTGCTCTTCCGCTTATCAGACTGGTCTGCTCAGAGGCGTTAACAAAATCATCAGCGGTCACTTGGTAAATGACAGGCGTATCTGGAGCAGTAGTATCTATAACCAGCGAGAAGACCTCGCTCGAAGCACCTTTGATACCCGAGGCAGAGACAACCGCTGCGCTAAAGCTATACCTGCCATCTGACAAATCAGTGGTGGGGGTAAAGGTCCAGCTGCTGCCGACGACAGATGCGTCACCCAAGCGGGTTTGACCTTCGTAAATACCAACGACGTAGCCGTCAGGAAGGAGATCCGACACCGCACCGCTAAGAACCGGCCTACTGACGCTCGTATAAGTCGATGCAGCGCTCAGGGTAACCGTTTGTGCAGGCAGGGTTGCATCTACCGTGACCGCATAACCCGTACCCGCTGCGCCATAACTACCCGCCGTATTTTCAACTTGCGCGCGTAAGGTATGGCTACCGTTACTAAGACTTGGTGTTGTCAGCGACCATGTTGTTGTCGTTGTCATCGTAGCAACACCCAGGCGCGTGGTACCGTCATACACCACGACGAACTCGCCGCCTGCCAGCACCTCACTGGTCGTACCCGACAAGCCGAGCACCTGGTCGTTAGTCGTCCCACCAGAGGCAATGTTTCCAGTTACCGGATCAACATCATCAACCGCGCTAGCAATCTCTGCGATAGCCATTGGTATGGCAGTACTCACTGTCACTGCGCGCGTCCCTACCGCGCTCACGTTACCCGCCGCATCGGATGCCACCACAGCCACAACCTCAGCACCCTGCCCCATAGCATCGATGTCTACAGACTGCAGGGCGTATTGCCAGGCACCACTTGCATCAACACTCACAGTTCGGGTGTTTCCACCAAGCGTCAACGTGACGGTGCTATTGGCCTCGGCAAAACCACTCACCGCAACAGATTGCTCGTTGGCATTGATCACATCATCGCCAGCGATGATGCCAACGGTCGGTAACCCGGGAGCCTGCGTATCGACGTTGACCTGAATAGAGGCGCTCGCCTCACCCACATTACCTGCCTGATCCTGCAAAGCAGCGCTCAAATAGTGGGTGCCTTCGCTCAGGTTCGAGGTACGCACGTCCTTAAATCCGGCCGCGACATCGGCTGCGGTCAAGGTAAATGAGGAAATTTCCACACCACCGTCGCGCAACGTCAAGGTGTCGCCGACGACCACCGCACCGCCGGTGCTATCCGTGGTGTTAAGAGTCACCCTCAGAGTCGGCGACGCGTCGTTTGTATTCGCGGCCCCGGTCAAGGACGGCGACAGTGGCGCTACCGTATCAAGGAATCGACCCTGCGCGGAACTAATGGCGGCAATGGATCCAGCCGTATTGTCGATGGACGCAATCGCTGTCGCGGCATCAGAAATTATGCTCAACACAGCCAAGCTCGATCCCGCTGCCGTTCCGCTAAGCGCAGCGCCGATGACGCCAGAGTCGGAAAGATCAAATACCGCATCGCTAGCGCTCGATACCAAAATATTACTGGCTAAATTCGCCAGCAATTTACCCTCATCGGATGACCCTGAAACAGCGCCGGTGGCCAACGTAACCATCGTCGCAACTTGCGCTGCCGCTTTTTGAAGCGCTACGTTTCCTGATGAAATGGGATCGTAATCCGTCAAACTGGCTCCACCCAACGCGTCGGACAAACCCAGTGATGCGGCCACGATATTCGAAGCAGCGGCAATGCTCGCGGCATCAACGGTTGTGCCAGAAGCCACCTGCTCGTCCAACACCACCTGCACCATGGTTGTCAGCGGGTTGATCGTACTAGAGCCCTCAGGCGCCTTGAGCGACATGGTGTTAGCGACACCCGTATCCACGTTGACCCCGCCCACCGCGATGATCGCGCCTACAGGCGCATCGCTCGCCGTAAAGAAGTTGCCCGTCGCATCGGTAATACCGACCAAATAATCAACGCCTGCTTCTGCAACTCCGTTCTTATTCGTGTCAATGTAAACCGTCGCACCGCGCACAAAACCGTCAGCGACGATACCACTGCGGAAGCCAGCCGCATCATTACCTGCGACGTCTTGCAGCGCTCGATCATCGTCACCCGCCGTCAGGTCGCTGTACTTAACCGAAACGGCTCCGGGCTTAAATGCGTCCTGCATCGTCAACGTCACCACGTTATCGGCAACCGTGATGGTCAACACAGGGTTTTGCACGCCTGCAGTCGTCACATTGAAGGCACTGGCCTGTGGCAAAGCAGCCGGATCAATTGGGCCGTCGTAGGTCAAGACAATGGTACCCTCACCTGCTGCGCCGCTCTGACCAGCCAAGCTTCTAATCACAGGCGATGTGGTATCTAAGGTAAACGTATAGGGTGCACTCACCTCAGAAATGTTGCCTGCCGTGTCGCTCTGACGCACCAGTACGGTGTTGTCACCCAAGAGCGGCACGAACTCATCTGTCCAATCTATGCCGCTGTTTGCACTGAAGAGTATCGTCGCCTGCTCTTCACCGCCGGTCACCTTAAGCGCTGGATTAGAGGTGATACGGTCGTTAGCACCACTCCCCGTATCCACTGTCAGCGTGACGCTCGGCTTGGTGGGCGCAACGGTATCGAGTTCGAAGGTGTAACCGCTGGCATCTGACACATTTCCAGCCGTATCTGTCTGGCGCACTTGAATAACATTTGTACCATCGACTGGGGAGAAAGACGCGCTCCAAGTTTCCCCACCGTCTGAACTGTACTCAACTAAAGCCCCATCTTCCACGCCAGCAAGCAATAAGGTACCTGAATTCGTTATGCGATCGATCGTGCTAACACCGGTGTCTGCGGACAGCTCCACACCAGGCGCTGCACCTGCCGTCATATCCAAGAAGAACTCGAGTACTTTGCTGTTATCGGAGACATTACCTGCTAGGTCCGTTTGCCTGACCTTGATCACGTTCGAGCCCACCAAGGGCGTGAAGCCACCCGTCCACACCAAATCGCCGTTGGCGCTGTATTGCACAATCGCGCCATCCTCGAGGCTTCCTAACGCGAGAGTTGGGTCGTTGGTGATCGCGTCAGAATCACTCAACCCAGTGTCTTTTGCAAGCACCAAGGTCGGTGCGTCCGAGGCCACGTCATCTAGCGTGAACTCAAGCACAGCGCTGGCGACAGACACGTTGCCAGCAGCATCCGTCTGTCGCACCGACACACTATTATTTCCGGTTACCGCTGTGAAACTGTTCGTCCACTCGCCACCGTTCACACTATAAGAAGGTGTCGCAGCAGCTTCTAATCCACTGAGTACCAAGGTACCCATGCTCGTCACACTGTCGCTGCTACTCCTACCAGTGTCAGTTGCCAGCTCTATACCTAGCGCACCTGGCGCGGTGTTATCCACACTAAAGGTCAGCAAATTACTAACCGCTGACACGTTGCCAGCCGTATCGGTCTGACGCACTTGGACACTGTTAAGGCCACTGACCGCTACAAAGCTGTTAGTCCAATCATCACTACCCGCCTTGAGATACTGAACCCGTGTACCGTCCTCAAGACCATCAATGACGAGCACTCCCAGATTCGTAAGCAGATCTGACCCGCTTGAACCGGTATCTGAGCTCAAGCTTAAAACTGGGGTCTCTGGCGTCATCGTGTCCAGAGTAAAACTCAGCACCCGGCTGGGCTGAGATACATTTCCAACGACATCAGTTTGCCGGACTTGAACACTGATCGAACCATCGACAGGCGTAAAGCTACCTGTCCATGTCTCACCACCATCGGTACTGTACTCAACCACCGCATCGTCTGCAATGCCACTCAGATAAACAGCATCCGAATTGGTTACGGCATCCGTACTGCTGAGTCCGGTGTCCTCGACGAGATTGATTGCCGGGGTAGCGATCGCCACAGATAATTGGAAACTGAACGCCGCTGATGGGGCCGATGCATTACCCGCAAGGTCTATTTGACGAACCCGAACGATGTTCTCGCCACTGACTGCCGTGAAGTTACTCGACCAATTCGCACCGTCGTCCACGCTGTACTGGATCGAGGCGTCAGCCTCAACTCGCCGTACAAAAAGATCTCCAATCCCCGTAACTTTGTCATGGCGCTGTGCGAACGTGTTTCCTGTATCCTCCAGCAACCGCACTTTAGGCGCAGAGGGCGCGGTGTTATCAAGCGTAAATGAGAAGTCTGACGCTGCAGATGCATTACCAGCTGCGTCAATCTGTCTTACCGATACCGAATTGGTGCCACTCACCGCCGTGAAGGTATCTCCCCACCTGTATGCCCCGTTCGCGCGGTACTCTACGCGTGCGCCTGACTCCAACCCGTTGAAGCTCAATCTCGCGTCCATTGTCACCAGATCAGATATGCTTGCGCCCGAATCAGAGGTGAGCTCAACTATAAGCGCGCTTGGAACGCCGGTATCCAAGTTGAACTCTAGCGCGTCACCAATCGCGGAAGTGTTACCAGCCAAATCAATCTGCCGCACTTGAACACTGTTGAAGCCCTCTAGGGGGGAAAACTGACCCGTCCACGTTACGCCACCGTCCGCGCTGTATTGCACAGTCGAGCCGATGCCGACGCCGCTGACCTGCAGTGCACCGATATTAGTGATCGAATCTGCGCTGGCAGAGCCCGTATCGACACGAAGCGCTGCTTTGGGCGCGTCATCTGCCGATATATCTAGATTAAAAGTAAACACGTCACTGGGATCAGACACGTTACCCACTGCATCCGTTTGCCGCACCTGAACGCTATTTAGACCGCTTACAGCTGTAAAACTGTCTGTCCACTCTTTTCCACCATCAACGCTGTATTCAACGTGCGCATCGGCCTCGACACCCGTCGACACCAAGTCGCCTGAAGTCGTCACCTTGTCACTGTCGCTCCGACCTGTGTCCGTGACCAACTCCACACCCGGCGCAAACGCAGCGACCGAATCTAAGGTGAAGGTAACCGCTTCGCTTGGCAGCGACACGTTACCAGCAAAATCGATCTGCCGAACCAACACATTATTCACGCCTGTGACTGGACGGTAAAGCGAGCTCCACGTCTCTCCCTCATTCGCGCTGTACTGAATCAACGCTCCCGCCTCCATTCCCTCGACCTGCAACGATGCATCATTTGTGATGACATCTTCCGCGTTAGCTCCCGTGTCGTTTTTCAGCTGAACGACGAGTGCTGTTGGCTCATCCAAATCCAAGTTAAACGTCAACACAGAAGACGGCACGGAGAAGTTGCCGGCAAGGTCCACTTGACGAACCGTTACAGTATTTTCTCCACTTTGCGCGACAAAGCTTTGTGACCAACTCTCGCCCGCGTCAACGCTGTACTCAACCGTGGCGGCGCTCTCTAAACCAAGCAGAATCGTCCCACCGTTTCTCGTTATCTTGTCACTGGTACTGCGTCCGGTATCTTGCGCAAGTTTGATACTGATACCAAAAGCCGGCAAGTCATCGAAGGTAAAACTCAACACATCACTGGCCTCGGACGCATTGCCTGCGATATCGACCTGTCGCACCTGAACGTTGTTGACACCGTTCGCAGCGACAAAGTCATCAGCCCAATTTTCACCGCCGTCGGTACTGTATTGAACGATAGCGCTAATCTCAAGATCAGACAGGATCAAACGACCATCATTGGTTATCAGGTCTGATCCGCTGGCACCCGTATCGTTCAACAGCGCAGCGGTTGGTACATCCGGCGCAGTGACATCCAAAACAAAGGTGAATACATCGCTGGCTTCAGACAAGTTACCAGCGAGATCAGTTTGACGAGTCTGCACACTATTAAGGCCGCTGGTAGCGGTAAAGGTCGATGTCCACGTCTCACCGCCATCAATGCTGTAGGCGACGGTTGAACGGCTCTCCACGTCTAATAACGCCAGGCTTGCGTCGCTCGTAATAGCATCCGAGCTGCTGCGGCCCGTATCGTCCTTCAGCGTAAGGCGTGGCGCATCTGCAGATTGATCCAGGATAAAGGTGTAGCTAACAGCCTCTGAAGTATTGCCAGCTAAGTCAATTTGGCGCATCAATACTGTATTGAGGCCGCTCACTGGTACTAACGTATCCGACCAACTGCCAACATCATTGCCGCTAAACTGCACAACAGCACCACGCTCCAAACCGCTCGGAGTCAACTGCCCAAGCTGTGTGCGCCCATCCGTTGAAAAAACGCCCGTATCCGTTGTCAATGCGACGTTAGGCAAGCGCGGCATCACTTGGTCAATCACTGTCACCGCACCGTTCACACTCACCGCATCTGCATTCCAAATCAAATCGCTGGTAGCACCAACGTCATTCAGACCCGCCTGCAAAAAGATATCACCATCCGCCTGCACGCTCAACGCTTCGTCGCCGCCAAGGCCAGGCATCATCACGATACTACCCTTGACTGTAATAAGACTGATAGCTCCACCACTCAGTAGACCGGTCGTTATTCCAACGTCTTCCCCCTGCGTAACGCCACCTGCCATGAGTACGCGATTGACCTGCGTGCTACCAATAGCTCCAATCACGATATCTGTTGCCTCAGCAACAAACAAACCATCACCTGCGGAGCCAACAACTGCGCTCAAGTCAGCGACCTCCAGCTCGAGAGCATTCGCCAGCTGCCCCGCAGTCCCGAGCGACATCATGCGCAAGGTATCCGCATACACATTCATGGTTTGGGACACACCTGACAGATCACTGTCAACGATGTCCTGTCCGCTGTACAGGTTGACCGACCCCCATGAACCGCTAGGCGTGGATTGGTCAGCCAACGAATCATCTGCCCTGTCTTGTGCAAGTCTGGCGTCAATCACTCCCAACGAAATCGTACCCGCGGCATCAACCGATACGTCATGTCCCGTGGTTTGTAAGACGGTCTGCGCATGCATCGATACAGTGCCGGCTATTGACTGCAGGTCAATGGTTCCACCGATCGCGCTCACCGATGACCCAGCGGCATAAGTTTGGTCAGCAAGGCTGACCAAACTTATGCTGCCGTTTCCGGTGGCGATAGGCTGATGAACGAGCAAGGCGCCATCGTTGGCTTGCACCAGCACATGACCGCCACCCAGCGCAGACACCGCACTATCGATCTGCACATCACCCGCACCGCTCACGACCAAAACAATATGGCCGTTGCTCGCCACCGTCAGGCCACTCTGGGCGGGTGTGCTCGTTGCGCTGCCACCCGGATTGGTCTCGTTAACCAACACCGTCCCGCTAGCGCCGCCCGCAACGGCGGCAGAAATCGGTTGGAGGCCAGCGCCAGCGGTCAATTGCAGCACGGTACCGCTAGCGTCCACACCTGCCGTCAACCCAGCGCTCTCATCGGCGTTGATGATCGCGGCTAAGGCGGCGACGCCATCAGCCACAGTGTCCCCCGGGCTAATGGCCTGCACATAATCATTCCCACCCACGCTGACAGCCAATGTGCTGATCGGTGCTGGTACAGTGATCGTCTCAACGGTGTTGTAGCGTATTTTTTGACCGAAGATTTTTTTCGTCTTAGTCACCGTTTGCTGATAGGTCTTAGGACCTTCAAGCACCACTGAACTAAAGTCTAGTGTGCGAACGTACTCGCCGGTAATGGGCTCAGACGTCCAAGTCGTGACGTCCACCTCACCGATCGCCACGCCATCTGCTTCAGTCAAAAACACACCGGTGTCGCCCAATACATCACTGCCCGTCGCCTGAACGGTCATGACCGTGACGCTGGTCTCGACATGGTTCGCTCCCGAACCAACCCCGAAACCAGCTGACAGTAATAGACCCTTCGCAAACACGTCAATCTGTCCGTCGTCTTCGCCGACGCCAGGGGCGTCCGCATCAAGAATCTCACCATCACCGGAAATAACCGCCACATTACCGCTGGCACCCGCGTCCACCAAACCAAGAACGATGTCGCCGTGCAGCGTCAACAACTTGATGTCCCCTGCTTGCGTCACGCCTGCGGTTCGTATCACCGCACCTTGGCTCATCGTGATGCCATCTGTCACAGAGACAGAAATAGTCTTATCAGACGTACTTGTCTGGACCAACGCATCAATCACAGCCGCACCGTCGGCCGTCACCGTGACGTTACCTGCGCTAACCACATCTGCGCGCAACACCACATCGCCTTGCGCACCACTCGCTGCGAGTAAGACGTCTCCGGTTGCGCTCAACCCGCCGACACCAGGCTCGCCTTGTTCAACGGTAATGCTGCCATCGAGCGTGGTGAGGAACACCTGGCTGGTCAGCCCGCCGGCCACAACCCCGGCTTGGCTCAGGCTGGTGCCAACCGCACTCGCCCCCAACGCGTCGACGTAATTGGCCGCGAGACTCACACCCTGCGTGATCACCGAGTCGGCCTCCGTCACATAGGTGCCGCCAGCTTTTGACCATGTACTCATGCGACTCACCGCGGTTTCGAGAGCATTTGCACTGCCCCCAATGGCTTGCGCGGCCAAGAGCATCAAATCACCGGCGGTGATGTTGCTAACCGTCTCGCTGTCGTTATCGACGATGCTGCCCTGCGCAGCCACCACGCCAACCTGCCCCGTTGTGCTACCCGCCGCCCCTGTGCTGATCTCGCCCAAGGTCACATCACCTTGCTCAGTCGCCAGAACCACAGTCCCCTCGTTCGACACAATGGCCGCGGTAGCTGCCATTGTGAGTCCGGTTCTCGCCTGGAGGTCTATGGTTTTACCAAGCCCACCGACCAAAACACCACCCGCTGCACCCAGTTCAATTGACCCAGCGCTGCGTCCACTGATATCACCGGCCGTTAGACTCACCGCAGCGTTAAGCACCATGTTGGCCGAACCACTAACGCCCAACTCACCGGCGACTAGCAACACATTGCCTTGCGACGTGACGCCTGTTACGTCCGTACCGCCGCTAATCGTCAGGCTGCCATCGAGTGTCGTCAACACCACGTGGGCAGTCTCGCCAATGGTTGTAATGTCTTCTTGTACATCGGGCGACAGCGCATCGGCGCCCCCTGATTCCGTTACCCGGTTGATCCCAACGCTCACACCAGTGATCTCCAACGCATCGGTCTCAGTTAAGAAGACGCCGCCGTTCATGGCACGGGCGCTCAAGGTCTCCACTGATGTCAACAGGGGACTGTTGGCTACCCCGATACCGGAACCGGAGTGCAGCAACAGATCAGCCGTTGCAATGTGGATGGCACTCGCGCCACCACCACCCACAATGGAACCGCTTCGCGCGATGACCGCGACTTTCGCCGTATTCAGTGCACCCGCACGGGTATCGATCTCAGTCAACGTGATATCGCCAGACACGGCCTCCAAACGGACCTGGGCGTTATAGCTTGTTGTCTTCGTCCCCGCCGCCATAGTGATCGCACCCTGCGCACGCAGATCAATGGTCGCGTCGACGCCGCCGGCTTCAATCACCGCATTTTGTTGAATATCACCCGCACTCAACAAACTCACGCTACCCGCCGTGCTAAGCACGCCGGCATCCAAAGTAATGTGTGCAGTCGACACCGTTCCTGCGCGAGCGTCCAGCAAAATATTGCCGCTGGCAAGTACCGCAGGTCCCGAGGGCGCAATGGCATTGGTCAAGCGGATATCGCCATCCAACGTGACGAGTACAAAATGACTATCAGCGCCGCTTACCACAACCGACTGCTGTGCCTCATCAGACAAGACCGTCACGCCATTTGCGTCCACATCAACGCGTTGGGTCAACACGGCAGGTGTCTGCCCAATGACGATGCCTTTTGCCTGGCTCAGGTAAACCGAATCCCCTGCGATAACACTCAAGGTCGCCACATCGAGATCAAGCAGGCCAAATGCCACGCCACTGCCATGACCGATCCCCAGCCCGGTATCTAGTCGCAACGCATTGGCCTTGATATCGACGCCCGACTCGCCTGCATCCGTCACCGATCCAGCTGCGATCAAGCTGACACTCGCAACACCTGCATCAATCCCTGTGACCGCCAAATTGGCGCCCGACGCCATTCGCAGGTTGCCGGACGCGGAGCCGTCAACGGTCACGATCTGTCCGCCATCCACCATCAGGACGTCTTTATCTGCCTCAATGTCAACACCGGCACCACCGGTTGTTATGGCGACAGCGCCTTGAGAGATAGCGCCGATATCGCTGATCAAACTGATGTTGCCTGCGTCGCTGCTAAGCGCTGCATTGATGGCCAAATCGCCACCGCTTGTTGACAAGCGTATGCGCCCCTCACCCAAAACGCCTACCGCGCGGTTCACCGACAAGTCACCGCCCGCGCTTAAAACCACATGACCACCTGCAGCGGCACTCAGCCCCAGTACATCGGTATCTTTAGAAACGATTGACGCCGTACCGTCCAGACCAATGTGGTTGGCACTAACGGACAAGTCGCCAACGGCGAGACCATCAACGTCATCAACATAAACACCCAAGGCACCCGCATTGGCACTTAAGGTAGTGACCGCTGTCCTCAAGAACTTAGCCGGTAGCTCCCCGTTAACTGACTCGGTGACGCCAGACCCCACGCCACCGCCAGCGATCAAAACCAAACCGGAGGCTGAAATCGTGGCCGCATTAGCAGCAGTAGCACCCCAGATACTGCCACCGGCCTGAATCGCTACATCGCCCGAACCTGCCGCTATATTGGCGAGCGACACATCACCCACCTCCGCAACCAAGACCACGTTGCCCGCAGCAACCGCATCGGTGGTTGTTATTACGGCGCCCGCGCCTTGCTGAATTGCGCCAGCAGACAGCACATAGACCGAACCCCCCACACTGCTCGTACCGATACGCGAACCCGCTTGTTGGTCAATGTCCGCCCCAGCGACCAAGCTCAAAGAACCAGCGCTCACGCCCACGTCACCCGCTAAAGTCAGCGCCCCAGACGCGCCACCGGCCTGCAACAGCAAATTGCCCCCGGCAAATACATCCCCGGTCGTCACCATGGTTTGAATGGCGCCATCTAAGGTCTGCAATACCAACTGCCCAGCGCTCGTTAAACCAGCCTGCGCGGTGTCACTGATGCTCTCTGACACCACGCCATCACTGCCAATACGGCTGACCGTGATGACGTCGGTCTCGCCGATCGTCACGTCACTCGCATCACTCACGTATAGGCCACCTGTTCCCGCAACGCCGCTGAGCATCAGCACGTCGGTTTCCAGCGCATTGGCAGCCTGCCCAACGGATTGCCCCGCGCTCAACGCATTCAAACGAAGCTGGCTGGCGTAAACGTCGACCTGCGCATCACCGCCGTCCAAAATACTGCCGCCCAAAGATTGCAGGCTCACGGCACCCCACTGCGACTGATCGACCCCTGTGTTGGAGACACGATCACCCGCAGTTCTGGCGTCTAAAACGCCAACCGTTACGTTGCCGTCGATACCGGCGAGCAGCCTAATATTGCCACCGTCGGTTTGTAAGCGTGCAGCAGCGGACATGGTGATATCCGCCAAACTGCGCGCCGCGCTCAGCTCAATGCTTCCACCGCTGGTCTTCATCACTGCGCTGTCTAAATACAGCTGATCGTGGTTGCTCAAGACCGACAAACTTCCGCTACCCGCGTCGATTAACGTGTTAACCGTCAGGGTGCTAAGGACATCTGTATGGGTGTTCTCAATCAGTACGTTGCCGGTGCCCTGTGCACTCAAAGCCGCATCCACGGTCAACGCGCTCACTACGTTGGACGCTGCGCCCATACCCACGCGCAGAACCAGCGCGCCGTCAAGACCCGTCGTGAGACCTGCAACAGCAGGGCCGGACGCTTGTGCAACGGTGCCGACGCTCAAACCATCGCGTTCGTTCAGGAAGATACCTGCATTCACACCTGTGGCCATTGCTGCAACGGTTCCAACAGCCATCTCAATGGCATTTTCCGCAAGCCCAATACCGTTTTGGGCGACCAAGCTCAGGGTATCGGCTACCACGTTCGTAGTTTGGGCGCCACCAAACAGATCACTGTCGCTGATAGACCCACCCGCTGTCACATTCACCTGCCCGGTGCCCGCACGCAATTGCCCAAGCACGATATCGCCCGAAGCCATTAGACCTTGCGAGCCATCGGTTGTCTCCAGCACCGACTGACGATCCATCACGATATCCCCGCCGGACGCCAACAGCTGAATGGTCTTGCCCGCCATCGTTGTCGCGACCTCGGCGGTGTTTGTCAAAGCAATCTGTCCACTTGAAGTCAGACGCACGTCACCACCACTAGCGCTCACACCAGATGCAATCGTGATGTCACCTGCAAGCGTTGTCAACAAAATATCGCTGTTGCCTGGGACAACAACACCAGCAGCGCTCGTCTCAATAGCGCTCGTCTCAATAGCGCTCGACACCGTCAAATCGCCCGCGCTCACCACGATCGACACCAACGTATCCCCGTCAACCTGTGTGCCGCCGGCACTGATTCCGGCAGACGCGTCCGCGCTGGCCGTGGTATCGACGATTTCGAGATCCGTCGCCTCTTGAATATAAATGGCGCCACTGACGCTGTTTGTGAGCTCCAAACGCGCCACCCGCGTTTGCAAAGCAGCGCCCAGATCCGATGTGCCCGCGGCGCCAATACCCGTCGCGGCCGACAGCACAACGCTTGCTGTGTCGCCGTCGATGTTGAAGCCTCCGCCCACGAGGTTATCTATGATGGCACCCGTGGCACTGCGCACAACAGCAAAACTGCCCACCTGAAGCTGACTCAAATCGATGTCGCCACTAGCATCCAGGCTAACCTGACCAGCCCCACCCGAAGTGGAAATCACGGTGCCACTGCCCATTACGATACGTGCGTCGGCCTTCAGGCTGATGGCAGCGCCCAAGACGCCATCACCAGAGCTTATGTCACCGCCGAGCTCAATGTTTCCGGCCAAAGCACTGACCGTCACGGTGCTGCCCTGACCCAAGGCGACGATGTCAGCACCTTGGGTTAAGACAGCATCAGCTGCGTTTAGCGAGATCGCGCCCTGAGCCGTGATGTTCTGGCTCAGCACGACGTCGCTGCCAAGACCCTCCGCGACCAGGCTGATTGAGCCGCCGCCATCTGCCATGCCTGCATTGTGAATACCGGTGGTGTTGCGGCCATTGAGAATAGCTTGCTCCTCCAAGCTCAACCCCTCCAACAGGCCCATCACCCTGATAGAGCCCTCCATGGCTAGCAGACTGATGTCGCCGGCATCGCTGCTACTTTGCGCCAGGCCCACCACATTGATCCGACTTGGCAAGGTGCCCAGATACGTACCCAGCACGGCCGGGTCAAGGACCGGTCTGATGACCAGCTCAATGTCGCCTGCGCCCGTGTTCAAGACATCAAGGTACTCGGTCATCACCGAGCGCAGCTTGATGCCATTGCCAGCGGTCACGATCAGCTCCTTGCTGGTCATCGACTCAAAATAGGCGTTATCTCTGTCGTTGCTGTTGCTTTGGTAGACGATGCCGGTGGCCGAGTACAGCTCGATCAGCGAGGCGCTCACGGCACTATTGATCGCTATGTTATTGATCGCATCCAAGGTCAGCTTCTTGCCTGGCTCGACAACAAAGGCCACATTATCCTGTGGCGCATCGGCTACCGAAATCGAGCTGCCGAAGATGGACACATTGCTGTGGAACAGGGGAGTCGCCGGGTAGCCAACAACTTTGACGCTGTCGCCGCCAATGAATACCGCGCCGGTGTGCGCCGTTGAGGCATGGAGTGTGCCCGGTGCATTGGCCACCGAGCCGACCACGATATGCGAAAAGCCATGACCCAGCGACTGCAATTCTGCGGTGCTCAGGCTCAAAATAGACTCGTCGTCTTCTTGCACCTGCATGTTGCCGGCCTCATCGGTGTAGGTCAGGTAGGGCGAGCCCACCGCCAGTTTTTGCGTCAGGCTAGTCGAGCGCAGCGTCAGCATGCCTGAGCCACTGATCGCACCAAGCTTGTTAAGCGGCAGGTTGATCTCATCGGCCTCAAGCACGATCTCGCCCGCAACGCCCGAACTCAGGCCTGTAAGCGACAAGGTGCTGGCTTGCGCAAAATCAATCAGGTTCGCGCCGTAAATACGCAAACTGCCGCCGTTGAGCAAGGTCACACCCTGCTGGAAGGTCACGTCACCCGTGGCATAAATCGTCAGGTCCCCGTCAATCACCACGCTTTGTTCAAAGGTCACGTCATCGGCGCGAATCTCCAGGCCCTTGAGCCCCTCAGCTCCGACCCCATTGCTGACCAATGCGCTCAGGAAGACCACATCACCGCCATTGATTGCGTGCAGGTTCAGCGTGTCCGCCACATTGGGGCGCTCGGCCGTGTCTGCGGCATCACCAGCCAGATAAAAGCTTTGTCCTTGGGCACCAAAGACCAGGTCACCCAGGTCAGTGGCGATGGTGCGCGAGCCACTAACCAGCAAAGAGTCATGAATGCTCAGCCCAGTGTCCACCGTCAGGTTGCCGCCCAGCCACGTGGCGTGGCCGGAGCCTTCAATGGTGAGCGACTCCGCGCCCAATGCCTGGTTGATCTGAACGTAAGCACCCGGGCCGCTGGCCAGCAACTTGAGCGGATCGCTAAATTGCACCGCACTGTTGATGATGATCGGGTTGGCCCCCTGCTCACTGCCGATCACAATTTGCCCCAATCCACTGACCAGGTTTGTAACCGACTCAGTGCTCAGGTTCAGCACATCGCTTGCGCCTAAAGCATCACCCAGCACAATGGCACGCCCTGACTCCAAGGGCCGGATAGTCAGGGTCGCATTGGCACTGCGTACCCCAGCGTTGATGACCAGCTCGTTGGCAGCCAGCGTAATGTCTTTGCCACCCGCATCCATCAGCTTGTTGATCGTCTGGCCCCCCGATAGGTTGACGATTTGCGTGTAACCGGCCCGGCTGCTCAAGATCGCGCTACTGCCCAAGGCCAGGCTGTCTGCAGAAATAACCGACGCGTCACCACGCGAGCTGCTGCCCATCACCAGGCTTTGGGCATCCACAAACAGCGCCAGTGGGCTGTACGACCCACCCAACCCGACTTGCCCGATCGCACCGCGGGCCTGCAGATTCAGGTCACCACCGGTTGTCTGCAAGTAGGCACCGTCGGCGGAGCGCAACACGTCGCCGTCGCTCAAGCCATAAGCGGTCGATTCGTCAGCGCTGAGGTTGAACGCAAGCACCTCACCGGTTGTTGCATCCACCTGATACCGACCATTGAGCAGTGCCCACAGCACATTGGACTCAAATACACCGCTCAGTCCTGGATCGCCGCTCACCCAGTTCGAAGCCTCTGGCGTCAACACAATGGAGCCTTGTAGCGCCTCGAGGCCGATATCACCCGTCGCTAGGTCCTGACCAACGCCATCCTGTGCGCCGATGACTCGGATACCAGCGCCCAGGGTGATATCACCCTCCTCGGCGACCACCGTCACCGCACCACCTTGCGTACGGACGTCCTGGTGCAACGCAACGGCACCAGCACCTGCGTAGAGGCTAACCGCGCCTAAGCCCGTCTGGACACCCAGATCGCTCACAACGATATCGCCGCCCAGGGTCCTTAAATCCAACTCGCCCACACCGTCTTGGCGCAGTTGCTTCACCAACGCATCTCCGACTTGTTCGATCACGATATCGCCGGAGTCGGTGTTGAACACGTCAAGCGTTTTCACTTGCGTGCTCAGAGGCGTCGCGGCAGAGCCAACACCCGCCGAGGAGACCAGCACCAACTCCGCGTTAGGAGCCCATATATCCACATCGCTCGCCGCTTGGCCAGCGATACCACCCGCGACAATATTCACCACACCCGCGTAGCTCGTCTTCACAGTGCCCAGCGTCATCACGCCACCGGCAGCCAAACGCAACGCACCACCGCTCGCGTCAATCACCGCAAATTTAGCCATTTGTAGCGCAGCATCGCCCGCATCCACCACCACGGTGCCGCCCTGCGTCGTGACGCCACTCAATTCGGTCATAGCCACGCCGCTCGCGGCTTGCAACGACACAGCACCGCCACCGGAAGACAGCACACCATTGAGCGTCAGCGCACCCACACTGGTGCGCAAGTCAATGGCATGGCCGCTGGTACTGATATCGGCATTCAAGGCCAAATCACCACCAGCAAGCACCGTGATCCGCGATTGCGACGTGCTCCATATTTGGTTGATGTCAACGCCGTCGGCTTCAAAGACCGTGATCTCGGCGCCCGCCTTCACGCTGAGGGTATCCGCTTCAATGGTTGTATCAGCTGGACCTGACGCTGCCATGCGGCTACCCAAGACGACGGCGCCCGTTGCCTCAATGCGCACGTCTCCGCCATCCGCCATGCTTCTCACCCAGACATTGCCACCGGTGGTCGTGATGTTCAGCTGCCCCAAACTGCCTGTCACACTGTTAATGATCACGTTGCCATCGGCCACGATATCCACAGCACCTCCGCTCATCACCAGCGTATCAATCACGAGATCAGCTGAGGCAGTGCCTGCCGCGCCCTGCTCAATCCGAAGATCAGCACCATCTCTCAGCTCAATATTCATGGTGCCCACTTGGGTCTTCAGGCTAACGTCACCGCCGGCATCGAGGTTCAACAGACCCGCGGTCAACTGGCCGCCAATCGCCATGTTGTGTAGCGCACTCAGGTTCAGCACACCCTCGCCGTAGCCCACATCCATATCGGGCACCAGGACCAGCGCATTCCCCGCTGACAGGCTGAGTGTTTCACCCTCATGGCTCGGTAGGCTCACCACGGTCAGGCTCTTGTCTTGCGCCGTCGCAAGGCTAAATGGACCCTCTGGCCGGTCTGTGGACACCAGCACGTAGTCGTAATCTCTGACCTGTGGCGCAGCATCGGCGGCATAGTTCTGTGCGTAACTCTGCACCACAAACGACTGATTTGCGGCGTTCGCGGTGAGTGTCACCGACTGCCCCACAACGCTTGCCTGCACGGCACTCGCAGCACTCAGCTTGCTGGCTAAGGTATTGAGAACCGACTCCCAGCTCAGCGCGACCGTGCTGCCCGAGGCCAAGGTGTCACCCACACGCACGGTTTGTGCAACACCATCCACACTAATGCTGTAAGCCGTATCAGCGTCGACCGTGCCACCGAAGCTCACGCTCGTCTCCTGTGCCACCGGCGTTCCCGCATGCACCGTCGGTGTGGTTGCGCTGGCGTACGTTGTGGTCTCAACGCCCGCGTAATCTACCGCAGCACCGCCCACTGAAAACGCCACATTCGGCGTTTGGGCGACCATAGTCAACTTGCGGCTACTCGCATCGAAGGTCACAGACAACTTCGTGCCAACCTGTGTGTCGTCAACGATCTGATTCTCGCCAAACTCAATCTTGGTAGCCAAATCAGCCAGTACCGCATCCCACGTCGACGCCACTTGGCCTGTCGCGTCGCCAAGCACCGTCTTGTAGGTGCGCTCGCCAACGCTCACGGCAAACGTCACGCCGGGCACCAAGCTGAAATCGTCATCCACCAAGGTGTCGTCCACAAACGCGATGTCGCTGCGCTGCGCAACCGACTCTCCGTGCAGAACCAACGGTGTGGCCGGATCGCCCTCAACCGCTGCTGCAAGTGAGGCGTAAACGCCGTTGACGCTAAACGGCTGGGCATTCAGTCCGGTGAGGGTTAAGGTCTCACCACTGACGGATCCGGTCAACGCGGTATCGGTCTCGATGCGCGTCTTGAGCGCGGACAGGACGCTGTCCCAATCCGACGTCACAACCAAACGGTCTGCGCGTGCCGTAACGTCACTCTCACTACTGTCGGCATTGATGGCGGCTACCAAACCGGCCAACACGGTATCGGTCGTGTCCTCAGGGTAGGCGGTGAAGCTTGCAACCACATCACCAATCGTCAACACATACACATTACCTTTGTCGACTGGCATACCGGTTAAATCAAGGTAGCGCGTATCACCAACACCCGCTGGCGTTGTCTGCACGTTGGCAACCCACAACGCCACCACGGGGTCGGCTACCGTCACACCCTCTTCATCTGTCACGGTCAAAGACACCGTTGTGCGCTCGCCCAAACCATTACCACTCAGGGCAATACCCAGGTTTTCGCCGGTTTGCACCCTGTGAGCCACACCGTCCAACACCACGGTGTAGACCGTTTTATCAGCGACTGAACCGGCGTAGCTTACCTGCGTGACCTGCATTTGGTTGGTGTCCGCTGCTTGCGTGGTTTGCTGCACCGTTGCACCCAAGCTGCTCAGCGGCGTCACCGCGACGGCGTTGATACTGAAAGGCGTGTTATCCACCGCACCGACCAACTGCAAACGGTGGGCGGCCTCCTCTGCGCTATTCACAAACAGCGTGTCAAAGCCATTACTGCTCGTCGCTGTAATCGCTGCCGCGCTGGCACCAGACGATATCCATAGCACGCTGCCCACAACGCGTGTGGTGAAGTCCGCCGGATATTGCGCCTGCAACGCCGCAGCCAAACCCGCCGCACGGTCAGAACCCGAAACGCCCTTCATGGCGTCAAAGGTCACGCGCTTACCCTCGATGTCTAAGGTATAAACCGCCGCTTGTGCCGAGCGCACGCCGCTTAAGTCAACCGAACGCTCTTGCAGCACAGTAACGGCCTCGCCCTGCTCAATCAGGTGCGCCAGCGCCGCACCAACCGAGAGCCATGTAGCGGCTACCGTCTGGCCTCCCACCACATCGCCGACCTGCACGCTGTAGTCGGTGCCGTTAACCTGAATGCTGTACAGCGTGTCCTCGACCACAAGTGATCCGCTCGGAGCAAACGTGACGGCACTTTGCTGCGCGGCATCGGCGCTAATGCGCACCACGGGTGTCGTACCGGCGTCGCTCACCGCGCCTTGCACCACGCCACCGACGGGGCGCGTGAGGGTCACGGCGTCCACATAGAAAGCCGTATTCGCCTGCGTGGCGTCTAGCGTCACCGTAAACGTGTTGGCATCCACCGTCGCACGAATCGTCTTTTCACCGCCCACCAGGTGGTCTGCCTCAATCGCCGCGGCCAGGCGCTGCAGTAAGGCTGACACTTCCTCGCCTTGATTGGTCACCACGGTATCGACGGCACTCCCGCTCACGTCATCGCGGATGCGCACGGTGTACACGTCACCCAGCGCGCTGTCTGAGGCGAGAGCCAAGCGGTTGCGTTGGTAGGCGTCTACGCCCGCCACCGTTGCCGTGGTTGTTGTAATGTCTGCCGTCGCGCCGCCCACGTCCGTACTCGCTGTCAGCGTGCGTCCGTTGCTTGTAACAGCGAAGTGGCTCTGCATCGCCGTACCCGTTTGCCCCAAGGTCCCGGTGCCCGTCGCCGTGAAGACCTCGCCCACCGCGTTTGCGCCAGCCCCCAGCGCCGTGAAATCGGTGTCGCCCACAGTCGAGATGACATAGGTGTTACCCACCTCAAATGCGCCCGCGGACACCACCTCGTAAGCGGTCTGCGTTTTCCACAACACAATGAAACTGCCGTCGGCCAGCGCCTGCACGCTGTCCAGCGTTTGTGCACCAGTGGTCTGCGCGGTTACCCATGCGTTGTCGCCAACCTGCATACCGCCGGCGTCAAACAACTGGCTATAGATGTGTGAGCCATCGTCATTACCCGTTGTCCAAAGCGCAACAAAACCACCCGCGTCCAGCGCCTGTACCGCACTCAACGTCAAGTCACGGTAGCCCGTGCTATTGATCTGAAAGACCGCTCCATTGAGGTCGCCCGCCGCATCAATGCGCTGCCCGTAAAGGTGCATCACGTCCGCTTCCTGCGACGTCCACAGCACCACAAAACCAGCGCTAACGACCTCGCCTGAGCTGCTCGCGACCTGCAACGACTGCACGATGGGCGCGTCCAGCGCATCCAGCACTGCATCGGATAACACAGCGCTGGTGTGTATAGGTGTCACGGCGCCTGCGCTATTCCCAGAGCTGTCATAAGCCTGGGCATAAATAGTTCGCGTACCGGCGGCGATGGTGGTCCAAATCATTTCAAACCCGCCACCTGCGAGCCCGGCAATCGTCGCCAGCGACGGCGCGCGCAAGGCCGTGTTCTCAAGTAGCGTGCCATCTGCACCAAACACCCGACCTGACATCTCTCCACTGGCCAGCGACCATGTGACGATAAACGTCCCGTCAAACAACACCTGCACCATCGGCGCACCGACGGCAGCGGTTTGGTCCGTGTTCAAAAGGCTAACCGTGCCAACCGGCAAGCCCTTGTCATTGAACGTTTGGCTATAAACCTCACGACCAGTCGAGGTCGTTGACGTAGTGACCATCACAAACCCACCGCCCAACAGGTCTTGCGTGAGGTAGGAGTCACCCAGCGTCATCGCTTGTGCGTTCGCTTTGAACACATCGATCGAGTCTACCGGTGCACCGTAAGCCGGGTTGATCCGCTGGCCCAGGCTTGCACCTGCATCGCGCACCAAGCTGTCTGAGCTGCTCGACACAAAATCAGGCAGGGCGGGCGCAGAAAAGCCCGCCGAAGAAACACTAACAAAGCCCGGCGGCACAGCGGTCGGCGCCACATAATTTGACACCGTCGTGCTAAAGGCTTGGGTGAACGTGCTCGTGCTCGCTGTCAAGGCCACAGTAAGGGTGGCGACAGACTCGTCGCCCATGCCGTCAAGGAGTTCGCTCTGCGTCTGGCTAGAGCCTGCGCTCAACAGTTCGGGCAAGGTGTTGGCAACGTTGGAGACCAGGGCCGGGTAAGTGCCATCGACCGACTGCACAACGCCCGATCCATCACCGACCACGTAGCCGTTGAAGCTGGCCTGGCTCAAATACGACGGCGTAATGGCCGTTACCAAAGGCGTGACGATGCTCGAGGCAGGCTCGGCCAACAAACTAGACACTGTGGTGCTGCGCGAGGTTGCCACCCCGCTGACCGTGGTGTCAACTGCTGATAAATTCACTTGGCCGGTTGCAGCGGACAGGTACAACGACGCGGGGTTAAGCGTTGCGCCAAAAACAGGCTCGTAATTGCCAAGACTAGGCAATGAAATGGTCACATCATTGAACTGCACAGCCTTAACCAATGCAAGTTCGTCGTAGCCATCGTCGCCGTCAGCTGGGTTGAGGTCTGTGATGCCCCAAACGTGATCAGTCAACATTGTTAGACGGTAGTCGGAAGAATTGCCGCTGTACACCGCCACGCCGGCATCTGGCACCTGTGGACCACCTAGGGCTTCAAGGCTATATCGCGCCCACCAGGGCACCTGTGAACCGTCGAGGCCTTCAGTGCTATATCGGGTATGCCAGATCCACGTGTTGTCTGGAAGTGCAAGCTTCGCAAACATCCCACCTGGACCGCCCGTATCTGTACCCGAAACTCGAATCGAATTCCAGCCTTGCCGCAGAGAGACGCCTACAGTGAAATATTTTGTATAACCGCTCTCGGTGAGCACTCTAGAGCCATTGATATCTACAAAACCGTAGTTATCGACGGAGTAATATAAGGTGGCGGACACAGCAGTAGGAGAGTAGTACTGCCAAGTCTGATCGGTGGTGCCGTTGGTGGGGATATGGACGCCGAGATCCCGGATGTAGGATGCCCACGCCATTTCCTGCACGGGCTTTGGCAGGTATGTGTTCCCGGCATAATACCCCCCTGCTTCACCCACCAAACGATCGTTGCCTGCTCCGCCTGCAAGCAGTGACGTTGCGGCAGTGGCTGTAAGCGTATCGTTGCCCGTTGTCCCCGAAAGAGTGGTGGCGGTTAATTGGTAGGCTTGGTCTGCAAACTGCAACACCTCCACAGAGACCAGGGTGTCGGTGCCATCGGGCGAGTTGGTCCTTTGATCGGTCACCGTCCAATTGCCGTCCGCTGTTGCGGCTATGCGGTAGTCGGCGTAATTGCCTGCGTAGACGGCAACGTCGGTGAGCCGGTCGCTGCCGTTCAGAGTGTCATTACCCGCGCCACCGACCATGAGCAATTCACTCAACACGAAACTGCCAAAGACATCTTGCCCGTAAGCCGTGTTGTCCGCGTCACTTTGCGACTGATTAGCGACCCACGTGACAAAGATACGCCCATCGGCCAGTTCAGTTATCGAAGGATCCCCTCTAAAACCTGAAATGCCCCCGCTTGTCGAGTTAACCAGAACCGCCGAGCCGACAGCATCGGCGTTCGAATCAAATTGCCGAAGGAAAATGTCTGTCCCCGTCGCCCAGGTTACTGCAAAACCGCCACCCGCTAACGTAATTAAATCTGACTGGCCACTGGCCGTGGCGATAAAGGTCGACCGGGTAGTCCCGTTCAGGTTTAAAACACCAGCGTATACCGTATTGTTGGCCTTGAACGATAGTACAAAACCACTGCTGTCTTTCAGTGCCTTTATATCTATCGAGGCTTGGTCAATGTTTGATCCGACACCAGAGAACACAAGGTCTCGAACAAATGCGCCATCTCCGTCAAATACCCTAATCGATATAGCCTGGGTACCGGTTAACCAAGAGATTCCAAATCCTCCACTTGGCAACGCGGCTGTCTGTGGATTCCCAACATCAACATTCAAAATGTTGTCGGCGTATGTCGTGCCGGTACCGTTACCAGGGCCGGTGGCAATAAATTTAAGGCCTGCCGTATTGCTTACTGCACCTACCTGCTTAAAGTCAGTATTGCCAAGGGTCGCAATTTCATATGTGCGCCCAGGCTCAAGCTGGCCAGCAGGTACTGTATCGTGAATGGGTTCACCGTCTGAACCAAAGCGTTTGAAAGCTATCGTTTGAAGATTTGGTGTCGCCTTATTCAAACTGACAACATCGTGCCAAGTTGCTATGACACCGCCGTCTGCCAATTCCGCCACTCCGCCCCAGAACTGATGCTCAATAACTTGAGTACTTACCAGAAATGTTTCGCGTAATACGTCACCATTTGCGTCAAAATGCTTAGCATAAATATCTGATCGGGTCCCGGCCCCCGGCCAGTGACGCCAAAATATCATAAAGCTGCCATCACCGAGGCCAGCTGCAAAAGCCTTATACCCCTGAGTATTGCCTACGTTCGATTCAACACGAACTTCTTGCCCAATTTTTTGCCCATCTGCACCGTAAATTTGGAATGTTGGATACTCCCAATAGCTCGTACCAGACCGCAGAGCCGATGACGTGTAAGCCACAACAAACCCGCCCCCTGCCAGAGATGCAACATCAGGGTTTCTCTGGTCCCTGAGCATTTCAGATACTGGAAATTCTGTCGATCCAAGCACGTCATCACCGGAGGTACCAACCTTGGGCAACGCCGAGATCTCATAGGCCATATCAGCAAACTGCAGCGCCTCGACGCTGATGAGCTTGTCCGTGCCTTCAGGCGAGTTGGTGCGCAGGTCCTTGATTTGCCAGTTGCCGTCGGTCAAAGGCGAAATCTGATACTCGGAGAAGTTGCCAGCGTAATAGGCGGTGTCGTAACCACCCGCGCCACTGATCGTATCGTTGCCACCGCCGCCGCTGAACAGGTCGTTAGCGTCGGTGCCTGTCAGTGGCTCTGGGCCTGAGCCGCCAGTGGCCGGGGCATCAACGGTGTAGCTGGCATCGGCAAACTGCAAAACTTCGATGCCATACAGGGTGTCAACGCCATCCCCGGCAATAACAGCAAACGTTGGGGCATTGCATTTAATTGCATAGTCACCCCCCCCCATACTCCTAATAGAAGCCGCGTATGCGGATGTGCCATCAGCTAACTTTGCAATGGCTGCCGGTAGTGTGAAATAAGTCCAACTGCTATTGGCGCCGGCATAAGTGACCGCTCCGTCATATATGTCGAGTATTTTTAGTTCTTTGATTTGACTGGCGTCACCACTTATGACCCGGTTGTCAACGTAGATACGGTTTATTGCGGTATTGATGTAAGCCCACTCAACTCCGCCTGCGACGATGGTGCCTTTGGTACCCAGTTCTGCGACGTTATGCGTAACCTGCACGCCATAACCGGCAGTTGTTGTCAGGGTGTAGTCGGCATAGTTACCGGCAAAGACCGCAATATCTTGGCCCGCCCCGCCGTTGAGGGTGTCGTTGCCCCCAAGACCAATAAGCACATCGTTACCCGAGGTGCCGCTTAACGCAAATGCGCCCTCGGATGAGTCTACAAAAAAGCTACTCGAGAGATCAACGGCCTGGTCTTTGAACTGCAAGGTCTTGATGCCAATGACTTTGTCCGTGCCATCGTTGCCATCAACGGTGGTGTCGATGTCTTTGACCTGCCAGTTGCCATCCAGCGTTGCGGTGATGCGGTAGTCGGCGTAATTGCCAGCAAAGACGGCGACATCGTTGGCTTGCTGACCCTGCAATGTGTCGTCGCCTACGCCGCCAATCAGCACATCCGCTCGTGTGCTGTCGCCAGTTAATGCGTTGTTCTGACTATCCCCAAGCGTCGTGACGGCGGTGATCTTGTAAGCCAGGTCGTTGAACTGCAACGTTTTAATGCTGATCAGCTTATCCGTGCCATCCGGTGAGTTGGTGCGCAAGTCCTTGACCTGCCAGTTGCCATCGGCCAGCGGGCTGATCAGGTAGTCTGCATAGTCACCAGCGTACAGCGCGATGGTGTTGTCGTCATGTCCGGTCAGGGTATCGTTGCCGGCCAGCCCCAGCAAAATTTGCATTTCTGCTGTGGCCTGCAAAGGATTCGCCCCTTCGTCGCCAACATAAATAGCTGCCGGTTTGTAGGACTGGTCTGCAAACTGTAAGACCTCGATCGAGAACAGCTTGTCTGTGCCGTCGGGGCCCTGAACTTGCCAGCTGCCATCAACCCTCGGGGCCAGAGTGTATTGATCGTAATTACCGGAGTACACCACCACATCCATGCTGCCAACGCCTGTGATGGTGTCGTCACCCGCGGTATTGACATGTAACACGCTGTTGAAGTCATAGGAGCTGTCAGCAAACTGCAAGCGCTCAACCCGAATCAGCTGGTCAGTGCCATCACGCAGGGCGTTTGAGTCTTTCACCTCCCAGTACCCGTTGGACAAACCCCTGATCGAGTAATCGGCAAAATTGCCCGAGTACACCATCAGGTCATTGCCGGCGCCGCCGTCGATGGTGTCGTTGCCAGCGCCACCAACCAACAACTCGTCGGCACTGGTGCCCGTCAGCGTGTTGTTCTGCGCGTATTTTGGCCACGCGGTGATCGTGTAAGTGGTGTCGGCAAACTGCAGGGCCTCTATGCCAATCAGGGTGTCGGTGCCCTCATCGCCAAAATCATAAGTCGCTGTGGTGTCAGTGGGGTTGTTGTCAATCACCTGCCAGTTGCCATCGCCATTGAGGCGCATCAGGTATTGGCCCGCATCGCCTGCAAACACGGCAACGTCGACGCCCGCACCACCTGTCAAGGTGTCGTTGCCGGCAAGCCCGATCAGCACATCATTGCCAGCGCCAGCATTCAGTGCAGAGCTCAACGCATTGCTGGCAGAAGTGCCCAGCGTGATGTTGGCTGTGATGGTGTAGGTCAGGTCCGCAAACTGCAAGGCTTCGATGCCCGTGAGCTTGTCGGTGCCGTCATCGCCACCTGCTGATGGGTTGGTGTCCAAGACCTGCCAGTAGCCGTCCAAAGTGGCGGTGATTCGGTAGTCGGCAAAACTGCCCGCAAACACCGCCACGTCGTAACCTTCGCCGCCGTTGATCTCATCATTGCCAGCCCCACCAATCAGCACATCGTTGCCGCCCAACCCAGACAAAGTGTCTGTGCTGCCAGAACCCTTGAGCAGGTCATCAAAATCGGTTGCGACAGCAACTGGCGCGGCGAGCAGGGTGTAGGCCTGGTCCTTGAACTGCAAGGCTTCAATGCCGATAAGCTTGTCGGTGCCATCGGCGCCATCTAGCGTGGCGTCCAGATCGCGCACCTGCCAATTGCCATCAGCAAGTGGCGTGATCAGATAGTTGGCAAAGTTGCCGGCAAAAACTGCCGTGTCGTGGCCCGCACCACCAGTCAGCGTGTCGTCACCACCCAGGCCAATCAGCACATCATTGCCCACGCCAGCATTGAGCGCAGAGCTCAACGCGGTACCGGCAGCGGTTCCCAGGGTGATATTGGCTTCGATCTGGTAGGTCTGGTCTGTAAACTGCAGGGCTTCGATGCCCGTGAGCTTGTCGGTACCGTCTGGCGAATTGGCCCGCAAATCCAAGACCTGCCAGTAACCGTCCAGTGTGGCCGTGATGCGGTAGTCGGCAAAGCTGCCTGAGTACACCGCCACGTCGTAGCCAATTTCACCGGTGACCGTGTCATCTCCACCGTTAAGCAGATCGTCGCCACCCTGGCCAATCAGCACATCATTACCAAGGCCGCCATCAAGCGTATTTGCCGAGACGTTACCAAGGACAATATCGGTGCTCAGCACAAAGGTGGGGTTAAAGGATGCGTCCGCGCGGTCAGCAAACTGCAGCGCCTCGATGCCTGTGAGGGTGTCTGTGCCATCGGGCGAACCGCTGCGCAGATCCCTGACCTGCCAATTACCGTCTGTTGTAACGGTAATGCGGTAGTCAGCATAGTCACCGGCGTAAACCGCCACGTCGTACCCGCCTGCACCATTGAGCGCATCGTCGCCGCCCAAGCCAATCAGCACATCGTTGCCGGCGGTAGTGGTGACGGCGTTGGTCCCGAGCGTGTCGACCGTTGGCGTGACCAATAGCGTGAAGTTCGGGCCGCTTGCACTATCTGCAAACTGAAGCGCCTCAATGCCGATGAGCTTGTCGGTGCCCTCGGGCGAGTCGCTACGCAGGTCCCTGACCTGCCAGTTGCCATCTGTGGTGGCGGTGATGCGGTAGTCGGCGAAGTTGCCGGCGTACACCGCCACATCGTAACCGTCTGCGCCCGTCAGGGTGTCGTTGCCGCCCAAACCAATGAACACATCCGAGCCAGTACCCCCAAGCCGACTGCTCGCGTCTGTGTCGCCCAGATGCATGTCCGCAACAATCTGATAGTCCACGTCTGCAAACTGCAAACGGGTGATGCCCACGAGCTTGTCTGTGCCGTCGTCGCCGTCTGCTGCGTAGGTGTCTTTGACTTGCCAGTTTCCGTCTAGCGTTGCCGTGATGCGGTAGCCTGCGTAGTTGCCCGCAAATACGGCAACGTCGTAGCCTGCACCGCCCGTTAGGGTGTCGTTGCCGCCCAAGCCTATGAGGAAGTCGTTATCTGCGCTGCCCGTCAAGGCGTCGTTGACATCGTTGCCACTGGCATCGCGCGTGCCAACCCTGGTGCCGGCCGAGATCTGATAGGTCAGGTCAGCGAACTGCAGGGTGGTGATACCGATTAGCTTGTCAACGCCATCGTCGCCGTCTGTTGCATCGGTGTCCTTGACTTGCCAGTTTCCGTCCAGCGTGGCCGTGATACGGTAGCCGTTGGCGTTACCCGCGTAAACCGCCACATCGCCGAGTTCGCCCATGAGCGTGTCATCGCCAGCACCGCCAACCAAGACATCATCCTGGTTCACGAACCCAGTCAAGACATTATTTTGCGCGGTGCCCAAAATGGGCTTCAGGCTAATGTGGTACGTGGTGTCAACGAACTGCAGCGCCTCAATACCAATGAGCGTGTCGGCGCCATCATCGCCATCAGCCACTAGCAGGTCGGTCACCAGCCAATGGCCCGCTGGCGTCGCCGCGATCAGGTAGTCGGTAGACAAGCCGGAGAATACCGCCACGTCACTGCCAGCACCACCAATTAATGTGTCATCGCCACCAAGGCCGATCAACACATCGTCAGCTCTGTCGACAGTCTCGCCAGTTACAACTACCTCGCCAGTCGCCAACTGACTCACCACCGGCGCACCAATGAAGGTCATCTGAGCGCCGTCAATGCTTGCATCGGCTGCGTAGAACTGGGCATAGCCATGGGTGTAGCCCGCAAAGTCAGCCGACCAGCTGGTAACGAAACGCCCGCCAGCCAGCGCCAAAACATCAGGCGCCCCATCAAAGACCAACGGACTACCCACCGCTGCACCCACGCTATCGACCACCTGCGCGTAATGCAAGACCTGCGTCGTGTCATGCCAGTCGGCAACAAAGCCACCGCCCACTAGCGCGGTGATATTGGGGGCATAGCCAACATCAAGCACCGCACCTGCAGCCGCTGCGTCGGCCCCGTATGCCTGAACATGATGCTTGCCATCGCTGGTGTCCAACCACTCAGCTACAAAATGACCATCGGCAAGCGCGGTGAAGCGCGGCTCGAAGCTGAACGTGTGTTCGCCCCCAACCGCAACCGATAGGGCATCAAAGGCTTGTGCAAAATAGGTGGTGCTTCCCGCGGCCGATGATGACCAGGTCGCCAGTAAGCCTCCGTTGCTTAACGCGACAAACGATGGCTGTACGTCAAAGGCCAACAGAGCGCCCACCGCAGTGCCATTTGCTGCGTACTTCTGAACGGGGTAGCTCGTCGTTCCCGCGGACGATTGCAAGCCCGTCACCACATACCCACCATCGCGCAGCGCCGTGAGTTCGCCTGTTATCTCGGTCGTCGTCCCGCCCACACTAAAGGTGTTGAAGACCTGTAAGTAGTTGATTGCACTGGTCGTGGGCTCACCACCCGCCAGGGGCTGAGCCCAACGAAGTGCAAAGCCACCGTCACTGAGCGCTGTGGCGTTCGGCATGCTGACATAACTGGACGTTGTTGTCGCAGCGTCACCGTTGGCGGCGTATATCTGCATGAAACCTTCGCCGTTCGCGGCATCTGCCCACGTCGCGACAAAGCCTGCACGCGTCAGCTGCGTGAACACGGGGGTACCACTAAACGACAACTGAGCGCCAACCGAGGCGCCATCTGCTGCAAAAATTTGCGCCAGATAGTCGGTGGTGCCACTGTCATCATGTGCCCAGGTGGCCACGACGGAACCACTGCTCAACACCGTGAATGTGGCGGGATCCGTGAAGTCAATCACGTTGGTGTTGGCGGTGCCATCAGCGCCGTAAATTTGTGCGTGATGCGTTAGCACGCCAGATGCACTGGTCGACCAACTCACAACAAAGCGCCCATCGCTCAGCGGCTGCAGCGTCTGGAGGCTCTGGCTTAGTTGACCAATCGGATCAACCGTGACGTCCAGTACATCACTGCGGTCAGCGCCATCCACCACGGACACCGCCACCCGACGCAACTCCAGCTGCGCGGTATCGATGGTGTTGTTAGCGTCATCGCCCGACAGCGGTGAATTGGGTAGTTGGTACGACAGATCTGCGAACTGCACGCCCTCGACATCGACCAGTACATAGCTCAAGCGATCACTGCCATCCGCGGCCACCCCCGTGGTGGTATCCGTCACTTGCCAGTCACCATCCAGGGTAGCGGTGACCAAGTAATCAGCCGCATTACCAGCGAAGACCACTAAATCATTGGCGGTCAAGCCTGTAAACGTCCCCTCGGCGTCGGCGAAAAACGGGGTAGCATTGAGCTCAAATGTGCGGTCACTGAACTGCAAAGCCTCCATGTCTATAAGCAGATCCACTGCGTCGGTGGCAAGGTCTGTTCCATCAATCGCCACACCGCGCGCATCGCTCACTTGCCAACCTGCCGATGTCGCTCGAATCACATAGTCGGCAAACGCACCAGCGTATACCGCCACGTCATATCCACCGCCGCCGTTGAGGACATCATCACCGCCAAGGCCGATGAATACGTCTTGACCATCAGCACCATTGACAGCGTTAGGAACCATGGCATCTGGGCCAGCGGTGCCCACCGTGATCAGGGCACCAATCTCGTAGCTTTGATCTGCAAATTGCAGCGTCGTGATACCACTCAAAACATCGGTGCCATCATCGCCATCCAGCGTACGCGTGTCTTTGACCTGCCAGAACCCGTCCACTGTCGCGGTGATCTCGTAACCGGCGTAGTCGCCGGAGAAGACGGCAAGATCAGTCACACCGCCGTGGAGGGTGTCGTTGCCCTCCCCGCCGATCAGCAGGTTATAGCCGCGGCTGAGCCCATTCATGGCACCATGAAGGACGTCGTCACCTGCACCGGCCACCAAGATGTCGTTGCCAAGTGTGCTTGTAAGCACATCAGATCCGGCAGTGCCTAGAAGTGGTATGCCAAAACGCTGACCATAGATATCTAGCTCATCAGCGTCGGTAGAGGTCCAGATGACCGTAAATCCGGTGTCATCAGAGGCCTTGACGACAGGCTCGTAATTATCGCCACTGGCTTGGGTGTAGACACCAAATTCGGTCCCAACGGCGTCGCCGTCCTTATCAAAGAACTGGCCGTAAATATCGCGGTTTCCACTCTGATCGCTGGATGTCCATAACACCACGAAAGAGCCATCGCCAAAGGTCTGGACAACCTGTGAATCTTGGTCACCGTTGACTGTACTGTTGACCATGAAGTCCTGGCCATTGGCGGCACCCAATTCGTCAAACGCCTGCGCGTAAATGTCGGTGTAGCCTTGCTGGTCTGTCGATGTCCAGACCACCATGAATTTGCCGTTTGCGAGCATCTGCACCATCGGCATTGGCTCATCGGAGCTTGTCACGCTATCAACCCTGAACTCGTCGCTCAACGCCGTACCCGCCGCATCGAAGGTTTGGGCGTAAATGTCCCAGCCTATGCCATCAGTGAACGTGGTGCGCACGAGTACGAAGCCGCCACCGACAAGCTCTTGCACCAATTGCGGGTTATCCATTCCTTTGGCGGACACCGCATCGAACATACCGCCAATCGCAACACCGTCAGCGCCGAAGACTTGCCCATGGACGTACCAAGCCGCGCTCTCATTGATCGCAGAACCGTTGCTGGCAACGCGCACCTCCAGCTCGGCACCACTGCCGACATCTGCTGCGCTCTCTAACAACACAGGCGTCACAGCCGAGGACGGTGCGCCAATTAGCGTAACCGTGTAGCCATACACATCCGCAACGCGTTGGTCGTAGGCGTACCCCGTGATGTCGACGGGAACCGTTGGTCTCGCCTGACCAGTACCCGAGTTTTCATTACCCGCAGCCGTTGCTTCAAACACAGCACCAACGACATTTTCACTTGCACCCAACGCGGTGAAGTCGGTATTACCCACGTCGGTTACGACGTAGCGAACACCCTGTTGCACGCCGCTGGCCGTCACGTTGTAAACCGGCGCTTCCCATTCCAGGAAGTCACCCGTGGCCTCAACCGTGACATTGCCGTTACGCTTACCAGCCCCGGCGTCTACCGCGGACTCGATCGAATCAATGTATACATCGCCAGCTGCCCGCAGAACAATGTCGTTACCGATGCGATCGGTATCGATGTGGAGGTCGCGGACATATGTGTCGCCACTGGTTCCAATCGTTATGGCGCCGTCGTAGGCACTCACTAAGTCGATGATTAAATCATCCGATTCGTTGATGACGATGTCACCACGACCAGTTGACACAGCGGTCAAATGGTCGGTCATGGTATTTAAGCCAATGCCCGATGCGCTGGTAACGTCAATATTATTTCCAATGAACACCGAAGCTCCATTGGAAATAATATTGGCAGCATTGAGCTTGATGGTGCCCGCCGCCTCGTCCGCTCTCACGATACCTGCGTTCACGGTCAACGTGCCCAAAATATCCATCTCGATGTTGGCTGCAGCATCAAACCCAGCGAGGCCGCCAACAAAACCACTGAGAGTCAAGCTGTCCAACTTGAGATAAATATTCTGCGCGGCACGCAACGCAAAATTGCTGCTGGAGAGTCGATCCATTTGAACGTTTATGAAGCCTGTGTCCTGGGCGACACTTTGCTTGGGCACAACCGCACTCTCGTTGGCGTTAACAATGGTTTGGGCTTGCCGCTCCCCTTTTGCCGTGACGGTGAGTGCCTGGATTTGGGAGTAGCCATAGCCGGCGGTCATGGTGCCACCAAGGTAGACGTTTTCACCGGCAATCAGCTCAAGCTTCTTACCCGCAGTCAATACCCCCTCCAGGAAACTGAGGGTGCCGCCTGTCTCCAAAATCAAAGTGTCCGCGCTTAAGACGGTTGGCAATGTCTCGGTTAATGTGCCTGGCCCAGTGACTTGTAACTCGCCGTTGACTTCCACGTAATCAGCGACGCCGAAGCTAAATGCATCTCCTGCTCGGTATTCGGTCCACACGGCACCCGATACGAATTGATACAGCTGCACATTTTGCGCCGCCACCAAGGCAATGCCACCGTTGTGGTCGAGTGAGTTGTTGGCGGTTGGTGTCGCGTCACTCCAAGCTAAGGGCTTCGCAACCGTGACTGAGCCTGACACACTGGTTAAGCGCAACATATCCCCGCTCACCAAGCCCTCGCTACCAACCCGCAAGGTCCCCTGCGCCGTCAAGTCAACGGTGCTATTTAGCGTGTTGGCAACTGCAGACTTGGCAGTTTGAGCCCGCTTAACCTCTAGGCCCGACGCTTTTTCCAAAGCACCGTCAAAGTCAGATAAGCCAATGTCACCAACGGTCGTCTGTGCATCCAACGAATTGATCGCCACCTCTAACCCGGTGATGCCAGTTCCGGCTGTCAGCGTCAGCAGGTTAGCGACCAGATCGACATCATCGTCCGCACCACCCTCGCTGATAGATCCACCTGCGTTCAGGGTAATGCCGCCAGCCGAGCTGGCTTCAGTCAACGTCTCACCGACATCGTCGAAGTCACCATCATCGTTTATGTCGTTCTGCGGCGCGTCAGCAGCTGTTGCCAAATAAATGCCCACGTCCGCGTAGCGCACCACGATATCCCCAGCTGCCGTTACGCTCAGATTGTTATCGCTGCTGTTGCTTGCCAACACCACGCTGGCCACATCTACCGAGCCCGCAGCCTCAATGACCAAGTCACCGTCGCCAATGCGGGTGTTAGAAACGACGACATCTCGCGCAGTTGCCAACGACGCGTTCTCATCTTGGTTTACGCGCACATCGCCCGCGCCGCTGGTATTGACCTGCAAGGTGTTCACCTGCGTCGCAAGGTCTACCAGCCACGATTGCCCAGTTTCGGGCGTCAGGCCTAACAAGCTCGCACGAACATCCAGGACATCAGCAACTACGCGGGTGCCCGCGCGCTGCGCCACCGCTCCTTGTGCGTAGAGAGTCACATCACCGCGCTGCACGGTTTGTATATTGCCCACACTCAGGTCATTGAGCGCAGCAGTGGCGGCACCAGGTAGGTTGGCAGTAACCAAGCGGATATCGTTGGCATCGCTCCTACCCAGCGTGCTCGCGGCGAGCACAACCAGCTCACCGTAGTTGTGGATCGTAATCGCACCGTCGGCTGCCTGGACCTCAGTCACCAGCATATCTCCGGTATTGACAATTTCGATATTTCCTGCGCTGCTCAATAGCAACCTGTCGACCGTGAGCACTGCTGTCTTCAGGGTAATGGCGTTACCTGCCTCGACCGCCAAACTGTTCGCTTGAACCAGACCTGAAATAATTTGATCGGCCGCACTAACCGCAGACACGTTGGTCAACTTTGACTGCACCACTGCACCCGAAAGCGCTGACAAAGCAACTGCCCCCGTCGCCTTTAATGTCGCGCTGTGCATGCTGATATCGCCACCGTATTGGCCGGCCGTTAACACCACATCGCCAGCCAACGCGTTCAAACTAACATCACTGTCCGCATGGATATCACCATCGCCCGCAGCCAGACCCGCCGATATCGCGATCGAGTTGGCATCAATCGAGCCACTCAAGTAGATATCTTGATCCGCGTTTAACGTGACGCTGTCAAAGATCGTTCCATCATCGCTACCCGTGAGACCGCCCAAGCTCAAGTCTGCCGCCGCATTCAATGTCAAGCTGGCGGCAGACTGCGCGACACCTTGGCTAGCCAACAACGATGCGGAGTCATCGAGCAGCAGGCTCCCGCCAGCCGTTACCGTTATTTCATTACCCGTTAGTTTTGACGCTATGGGCTTCAGCAGGCCGTCTGCGCCTGTCTGAGCCTGTCCAGCCAAGGTGAAGGTGCCCGCGGCGACAACGGACAGATCCTCAGATGCGGTCATCTTGCCGCTGATCAGCACCGAGCCACCCACATCAACGATGATGTGCCCCGCAGTCACCGAGTCAGCGGTGCCAAAGTTACTGCGCCCTGTTGCTACGTCATACCGAACATCGGTCACCAGCTCAAGCCTGGTCTCGTAAACGGGCTCGTCTTTCCATATGGTGACGGGCTTTAAGTTGACGACCTCAACATCCTTGATGCTGGTCATGTAGACCGGCCGGTAGTTGTAAAGGTTCTCCGTTTGCGTCGACACACTGTAGGTGAGCTGCACGCGCGGGTCGTACACTTTCGTTGGAGAAGCCTTCGGTGACGCCCACTGCATCGTCAGGCTGTCACTCACCTTGACCTGCGTACTGACCGTCTGCCAGCTCACTTTCCACTTAGTGAAAATCTTAAATGGACCGTACTTCACCTTCGAGAAGGTTGGCACCTGATAACTAAACTGGCTGTAGCCAGGCTTCGACGAGGTTTGTAATGTCGTACCGGTCCCCAGTGCATCAACCAGAGCCGATGGTCCAATGATGGAGCGTCCAGCGGAGTCGGTAGCGGTCTTCTGCGATTGACTGCCCTGTGCAAAGCTAGGTGCCTGACTCAGTTGCGGATACGTCTTGAATGCGCCCTCAGTAAAAGTGCCGTTGGACACACCAAGGCCATTGGTCAAGGTGTAGTTTTGGCTACCTGCAGAAGCGTAACCGACCGACCAACTGGTGGCACTGGCCGGCTTGTAGTAGTTGACGGTGGCGCCCTCCTGCACGAAGCCGAGATACTCGCCGGTCGGCTTAGCATCGACGTCCAATGTGGCCCAAACGCCGTCACTTTGACCATTCAATGTGATGTCCGTCAGGTACTTGGCTTCACCTGAAGACGCCGCACTGAGCAGCGATGCCTGTGCACCCACAGGCATCAAAATGTATTTATCACGCCAGTTAGCCAAGTCGACGTAGTAGACCTGCTTGGTCGTGTTGGATATGTCACCCGTTGGGTTCCAGTCAGGATACGTGCCATCGTCCTGCGTCAAGACACTTGCGGTACCGTTGATCGTCTGGTTGAGCTGGTAGTTGGTGTAGTCGAACTCGTAAACAGGCATGTAGCCCGTTGCGTTCAGAACCGCCCACCGCTGCGCGTCGCTTAGCTGCGCAAAGCCCTTGTAGGCCGTTGACTCAGGATCACCTGTCACGGATTCGGCCTGCCGCGTGGGCGTCTGCTCATCGCCCGCTTTGGTCCAGTCAACGATGGTAACGCCCTTGATTTGTGCACTGCGGCTGGTGTCGTTCAGGTAATGCACGCCCTCAATCAAGGTCTCGACAAACTTCAAGCTATCAGCCGCGTTCGGGTTGTAGTAGCCGATTTGGGTGAGGCTCACATCCATGGTTTCATAGCTGCTGCCAATTTGCACCTTGTCAGTGCCTACCTGCTCGGTCACCTCGGTAGGCACGATGGTGATTTCAGGCACGAGCTCAATACCCGATGCCACCTTGATGGAGCCCACCAGAACCTGGGTTTCTTTCTCCACCGTCACGTATGTGGGGACCAACACACTCTCCACAGATGCGACATTGGCGTCTGCATCCAGGGTGACGTTGGCGCCTGCAAGTAATGTCACGGTTCCCACCGCTTGCAGCAGGCCTTGGCCTGCGATCGTGATGGTTCCCCCGTCTAGATCTGCCCGGGTAAGGCTGGCCTCCATCTGCTGTCGCGTCCAGGCCATGTCAACGCCGGCATGTACATCGATATTTCCACGAGAAACAATTGTGCCGCCAATAGCGATCGCGTCGCCCCCGCTTAATAACGCCCGCCCAGTGAGGGAGGTGATATCAATCGTGCCGTTGATAGACATGGTAGGCGCCACCATGTGCACCAGTCGAGATGCCTTGGCAATCGCCGCATCAAGACCCGCCGCAACAGCACGGCCCGACAACACCAACCCATCGCGTGCCTCTAAATACAACTCGGATTCCCGCCCGGTCGCGTAGACGTAACTGCCAGAGAGAATGCCCACGCTGTCGCCGCTCACATTGAGCGCGTCGCGAACGTTGGTGTTGCGCATCAGGTTCACATCACCTGACAACGAGACAATTGAAATATCGCCCACCTTGGCGCCACCAAGATCGCCATCGGTGATCTCACGCTGCCCCAGAACGCCCTTGATCGTGACCCCATCAACCGACTCGATATCGATCACACCGCCCGAATCAGTGTCCAGTGTCCCGCCTGACTCGTAGTCGCCGTTATCGTCAAGGAGTACCTCGGTGACCCACACCCCAACCCGCGAGTTATCAATGCCAGCACGCAACCTGAGCGTCTCTTGCGCACTGACCAGCGCGTCTATATATATTTGCGAGCGCGATTGAATCAAAATATCTGCGCCCACATCGGTGGCACTCACACCGCCAAGAAGTACGATGTCACCGTCCGAGGTGATGTTTAACTCGCCGTCCACCAGCAAATCAACGTTACCGGCAGCCACGCTTGCAACACCTGCGGTTGCATCGGCGCCTGCGCTCAACGCACCCACATAGCGCGTGTCGTCTTTCTCTTCCGTCGTCGGACCGGCATTTTCGACCGTGAGTACGTTACCCGACAATGAGGCCGTATAGAAGAGGCCCTCCTTGATCAATCGCACCAGCTCCTCATTCACCATGGCCAGCGTGTAGTCCTTACCCGCGGTAACAGTGTAGGTCTTGGTATCGATCGTGACGCTGTAACGGGCACCCGCCACAACGTTCCAAAGGCTGGTGTCCACCGTCGCATCTGTTTCGGCACCGACGCTACCATCGCCCAGCACAATGGCGACCGTACCCGTATCTGGAACCGTACTGGTCATTGTTGTGACCACGTCACTAAGTAGCTTCTTATCGCCTGTGGTTAAGGTCAGAACATCACCCGATCGTGTGGCAGCGAAACCAGCGTGGGCATCAATTTTTCCGCGCAAATCATTGAGCACCGTATTGATAGTGCTGTCGCTGTCCGCTGAACTACTGAAGTCGATTTGACCGATGCGAACCGTGTAGGTCACACCGTCTACGATTTGCCAGCGAGACGCATCAACCGTTGTATCCGACCACGTGCCATAACCCGACGCATCGACCTTGGCTTGACTGTGCCGTGACATTTCATAGCCAACGCCATCAACATTGCTACCAGACTGCACGTTGAGGCTGCCAGTGGCAAACAAGACACCGCCAGTTTCAGAGCTGCCACTTAGGTCCCCTAACGTGACTTCATCCACAGCAAAAACATTGACTGACGCAGCCTTACCCGTGTAGGTTGGCAAGGCTCCCGGATTAAATGACATCACCTCGCTGGTGGGGTCATAGGCGAAGGCACTATCAGCACCCGCCCTGACCTGACCCAAAACAGAAATGCGTTGTGCTTGCAATTCGATCGCACTACCGTCGCCTGTACTCATCAACTGTGCGTCATCAGATAAGCGCAAGGTACCACCTGCGGAAACGCTCAACAAGGTGTGCGCCTCCGCGATCACCGCTGTCGATTCACCCTCGATGCTCGCAATCGTCGGCGCGTCGCCACCCATGGTGACCGCATCGCCAGCGACCAACACAAGCGACGCGCCAGATGACTGCGCGCTCAGAGCCATGTTGGCAACCTCAATATCGTCGCCCGCCTCGATGAACATAGAACCGACGATGCCAATCGCGCCATGCAGGTAGACGTCGTCTACCGCGCTGATGATGAGCTCAAAATCATCGTCTGCCGCGGTGGCTTGGTTGTTGCGCAAAACACCTGCAACATCCACATGTTGCCCGCTGAGGACGATCAGATTGTCTGACTCGAGCCAGCCGCTGGCCTCACTCAGCGTTAGCGTGCCGGTGGCAGAACTCGCCTGAATCAACTCAAGCCCGGCGCTACCCCTTCCAACGTTGCTGTCAATCACCACATCGTTGACACCGAACAGCACAATTTGACTGCCTGCATCGAGGGTGTTGAATGTCGCCGTTCCGTCAGTTAGCAAGCTCACCTCACCCGCCACGACGTCGCTACCCGCTCCGATCAAAATATCGCGCTGCGCGGTCAAACTTCCCTTGAGTGCCAGAGTGCCGGAGCTGTTGATAATGATGCTCGCACCATCGCCACGCGCGATAAAGTCTCCCTGCATCGTGGTATCACCCGATAGGTTGAAGACCATACTGCCGGACAAGGTCTCAATCAGGCTGGTGCCCTCAAAAGTGACCGCCTGATTGCCCGTATCTCCCGTACCGGCATATAGGTTGACGGCACTGTAGCCCCGAATGGCACCAGCAATCGAGATAGCGCCAGTCGGTGCGGCTGCGCTGCCTAGATTAACGACAGAGCCCTGTCCACTGGCGTCAACCGCGTAAGTGCGCGAGGACGTTGTCGCGCCACCAGTCGGTGAGAGCGCTTTAATTTGGGTAAATCCCAGGCGCTCTGCACCGCCATCGACACCCAAAAAGGCGGTTTCTTCGATGCGCATTTCATAGAAGCTGGTCAGCATCAAGCGGCCATCGCTCAATGCCACGTTCACCTTGGATCCGAAGAAGGCGCTGATCTGCGCCTGCAAATCGGCAACGACGGCATTGATGCCTCCGGCGCTGCTCGTGCGGACACCGTCTAACTGAATGTCGAGTGATCGATCGACTGTTCCCTCCTCGACGGTGAGCTTGAAACCGGTCACTGGCGCGCTGAAGTGCCCGTCTGCAAACTCCACAAATCCGTCGGCGACGATTTCATGCGTCCAAGACGGTGTCAAGACAGCCAGATCACCGTCTGCTGACAGGGTGATGCTGGAATCCTCCTGCCACGTCTTGAGTTGCACGCCGCCACCAATCACGATACCTAGGTCGGCCCAAGGGTCGGCGTCAGTAGCGATATGCGGGCTCACACCGCCTTGGACATCAATCACCTTTCCGGCCATCAGGTCACGGCCTAAGCGAATCTGTCCTGAAGCATTGACATAAATCTCAGAATCGCCGGCAGAATTCTGAACCGTACTGCCCAGGTACCCGCCCACGCTGTCGTAGTGGTCGGACACCGCTCCACCGGCGACGACTTGACCCAAAATCAACGCATCCTGCGACGAGCTGAGTTGAATAACCCCAGCGGGGTTGGATACCGCGACCACGGCCGCACCCGCAACGTTCAAGCCGATTTGATCGCTACTAACGCCGCCTGAAAGCTTGATTGACTGGCTTGCGTGGATGCGCGCACCGACCTCAACAGTCGCGCCACTTAGCGCCAATGTGTCAACACCAAGATCTAGTTTGCCGACCGTTTGAATGTCAACACGGGATAGCTCGTTGCTCCACGTGATGGACTCTCCCGTCAACACGCCTGCATCGAAAGACTGCACCACGCTGCCGCCGGAGAGGACCATACCGCCGAGCACCACATCACCATCGACTGCAATGTCCACCAAACCGCCAGATAGATCGCTGGTCCAGCCAGCGGCCGTAATACCCGCCGCTGTGTCTAGATAAACAGAGGTGTAGTTGTCATCGCTGCCAGGTACACCCGTGGTTCGCAACGTCACGGACTTGGCCGCAGCGAGGCTGTTATTCAGTAATATCTGCTGCCCGGCGGTGATGGCAATCGTCGAGTCGGGGCCTAAATAGGTTGTACCCGTGTTGCCTCGAATCGCGCCAGCCAGAATCGCACCGTGAATTTCTACATCCTGCGCGCCGTCGATTGTCACGCTGGATCCTGCAGCATTACTGGATAACGTTGACGAGCCATGAACGTAGACGCTCACACCGTCCAAGGGCATGTCAGCCCCTTGCGCGCCCTCACCTACGAGCGTGATATTTCCGTTAATTCTTGCCTCGCCCTGCCAATAGACGCTGCGCTCAGAGGTGATGCTCAAATCAGACCCAGCGCCCTGCAGGTCGATCACACCACCACTCACAATGGCATCGCCCACGACGTCAACAATAAAGTCAGAATCCGCTTGGAGCGTCGTGATGGATCCTGTCAGCAGGAAGCCTGCACCACGCTGCCCTAACAGTACCGGAACCTCCATCACCTCGATGGCATCTGTCGTACCGTCGTTATCACTGTCATTGGCGTAAATCAAATACTGGTTGTTATCGCCGTCACTTAGCAGCCACCGCTTTGTGGGTGTGCTGGGTGCCCCTGCTGCAGCGTAATCGACTGTGAGTGCGCTGAGGAGTTGCTTGCCAACTGAGGCACCTGCGTTGTAGTAAACCGTTCCCGTGTACGCCAACAAACCCGCCTGCTGTAGCACCACGCTCTGCTGTTGCGTACTTAGCGCATCGAATGGGGTGCCAGCAGATGGGATGCCGTCTGTTAACGCGTTCCAAGTGATCTCGCTGTTCGCGTAATCAGCATCCGCGCTACTCCCCTCGACAAATCCTAGGCGATAGGAATTGGCCGCCGAGGCGTTGAAGTAAACCAGGCCACTCCAACGCGTGTAGTCCAACTCAGACAACACCTGGTCTTGCTGCGCAGATGACAAATCAGCCCACGCCGCACCAGGCTCACCCACCGGCATGATGCCCCAATCAAGCTGCGTGGCGTCGTAGTCGCCCCCAACACCCTCTACCAAACTGGCCTTGACGCTGATACTCTGATCAGCGTTGAATTTAACGTAAACCTCCTGATCTACTGCATTAAAGCCAAGCTCACTGGCGACCACGGCGCGCTGCGCGACGCTCAGCTGCTCAAAAGTCGTGTTGAGGGCGGGTGCGGGCACTCCCCCCCAATCCATGGTGCTCAGATCGTAGGCGCCGCCGCCCTCAGCGAAACCACTCACCCAAACTTCAGATAACGGCGCCTGTGCATTGAAGAAATGCACGCCATCGAAACGCTCGTAGCCTAAGCTTCTCGCCACCACCTCTTTTTGCGCGTCTGTGAGGTCGTTAAATACCGTGCCCGCTGCTGGTTCGCCGACATCACCCCAATAGATATTGTCGTTCCGGTAGTCAGGCGTTACACCTTGCGTAAACGTGCGCTCCTGACCGACCTGTGTCAGGTCCCGAACAACGAGGTTTTTACCAGTAGGTGCTGTGGCACTGAAGAAACTAATCTCCTCGCCCGCCGTCTTGATAGCATCTAGCGCATTAACCACGACCGCTTTCTGGTCATCACTGAGATCCCAGTAAGGCGTCTCACTCAATGGCATCAATTTGGCAACGACAACCGCCAACTGGTCGCCCGTTAGCGCGTTCAACGGATTGTGCTCAACAGCGATTTTTTCGTCGCTCACGCTCAACACAAAGACTTGCGCACCAGGCGCCGCCCGCACGGAAATCTGCGTGACGCTCTCGCTTGGCGATGCCAAGGCAAGCGCACTTGCCAGTGACTCAGCGACCTGAGCCTGCGTCTCTGCGTCTGTTGCGCCGATATCCTCAGCACGAACCGTATAGAGCACCTCGATGTCATTGATATCCAACGACAAGAGATCGTCAACGTCAAACGTACCGGACAAGGTCAGCTGGCTGCCATCAACAACCAAACGCTCATCGGTGCTGACGATGTTGATTCCAGCGGCAGCCAACTGGTTCACCGTGATGCTTGAAATAGCCGAGCCATCCTCAGTGGTCTGACTTTGCGTAGAGAAGTCCAGCGTGGTCGTCGTGCTGCTTTGCGCATTGACAGCGTCCTGCCCGTCATTCATGCTCAGCGCAAGCGCGTAGGCCACCGCGTCTATCGTCGCGGCATCTGTCTCGCCAATGTCTGCATCCAATACCGTATAGCTGTAGGTGACGCCGTCAATAACGACACTCACCACATCGCCGGCGACAAACTCACCGCTCAACGTTAGACGGTCAGTTTGTGCAGGAACGAACGCCACGAGGCTATCAACTATCTGCTTCTGCGCATCACTCAGGTCAGCGTAAAGCGTACCTGTTGACGGTTTCTCCACTTCGCCCCACTGCGCATCAGAGATGACCATGCCGTACTCAAGCGTTGAGCCGTCGCGCCACTCATCCAGACTCACCGAAGAAAAATCAAATGGTTCAGCTGACCACTCACTGACCGGAATCAAGTTGTAGTCGAAGTGGTAGTCCAACGTATTGGCGACCACTAGTTTTTGCGCAGATGTCAAGTCATCGTCGAAGTTGGCATCCATCGCGGGAGTAGGCACGCCTGCGCTGACCCAATCAATCAAGGCGTTGTTGTAGTCAGGCTGCGCACCCTCTAGGAACCCGATCACAACCTCGTCACCCTGCTCTGCGAAACGGTTGAAATAGACGGTCCCCTCGTGGCGCGTGTATCCCAAGGCCATGCCGATAGCGTCTTGCTGCTCAGGCGTCAGCGCCGTAAATGCACTACCGGCTGCTGGCTTACCATCCACGCCCCAATTAATCCGCGGGTCATCGACGCTGTACGCAACGACGGGACCGTCACCAATGGTGGTAAAGAACCGCCCAGTTGAGGGGTTGAAGTAGCCGCCCTCGGTGAACACCTGATAGCCCTGTGCAGCCGCAATTTGTAAGCGTGTGGCTTCGGGCAAGTCGCCAAACGGCAAGTAGTTCGCGACCGCTGTTAAAACGCTTGTCCCTGTCTCCAAGCTCAAGCTGCCGCCGGTGAAGAGCGCCTTGAGCGCATCCGCTGCAACTGGCCCAGCCGGTCCAGCATTGAGACCGGCCAAAATGGCAGCAACCTCAACGCTGCGGGTCTCCTGTGTGAGCACAGACCCGTTCAGGCTATTGAAATATGACGAGTTAGGGTTGGTGACCTCGCTCGCACTGAGGCTCATGTTGCCAGCAGCGGTGAGCGAGCCGGCGAGCATCATTTCACCGGGAGTGCTTAAGTTGAGCGTGGAGCCGCTACCCGTTAATTGATAGTCGTTGTTGGCGTCTAAAGTAGCGCCAGAGACCACCGCGCTGCCGCCCATCAAATGAATGTAACCATCGGCATTGGACGCGCTACCCGCCCGCAACGTGATGCTGCCATTGTCATAACGTGTTGCAAACGTGCCGCCTTGCAGCAGGGTCAAACCCGTACCAGCATCGACCGCAATCGAGGCGCCGGTTCCTTGGTTGACACCTGCGTACATGCCCGCCGCGCTGTAAATAGAGCCCGACGTTGCAATGCGAAGCACACTATCCGAGGCAAGTGTCTGCAGGGTTGCGCCTTGGTCGGCTGTCAGGCTATTGATTTCATCGCCGTACGTCACCAACCCGGCAACACCCGTGCTAGCAGTGACATCAATGTCAATCAGATTGTCGGCGATGACCCAACCACTGACCAACATTTGCTCCGTGACACGCGCGACGATGCTGGACGCTGTCAGACCCGCGTCAGGGGCACCCGCCGGAGCGTTTTGGTTTTGTCGCTGTACCTCAAGGATACGTGCCTCAAGGGTCAGCAGCGTGCTGCTCTGTACATCACCAACAATTTCGATCCTGTCCGCAAGAAACGTCGTCGTGTCATCAAGCCTAGCTGAGAAGACCGAGCCGCCCACAGCGGCATTTTCCAAATCACCTACACGCATCACACTGCCGGCATGCGCGTGCCCAATCGTGATACTGCTGAAACCATCCGCCAATGCGGACATATCGCGCGCGCCCAGATCTAAAAACCCCGTGTTACCCTCAGTAGAATAATCAACGCCCAACGGTGACTGGGCTGCACCGCCAATGCGATAGCCCTGTGCATCAGTCATTGTGCGGATGACAAGTGCACCAGAGCCAGATACGCTGTTGGCGCCTGATGCAAAGTCCATGTCGTCGGCACGCAAGTCGATAGAACCACCAGACGCCGTCGCAATCACGCCCGAAGTCAGACTGAGCCTAGCCTCAAGAGCCGCCAGCGCGATATCGATCGACCCCTTAGCAGCATAGAGACCACCATTGGCGCGAGAACCATCAACAATATTGAGGTTGTTGGCTTCACGCACGATGATGTCCTCGTCCCCGCTGACGCCTGCGGTACCGCGGTTCTGGACCGTTAGGCCTGCGAGCTCGGTATTCAGGGTGCCGTGGATACCAGAGGCCGCGATATTGAAAGTTGCTAAGGGACCAACCAAATGCGCGTTGGTAACGTCAAGAACACCAGCGGCATCAAGCGTCATCCCTGTGCTGCCCCAGCTTGCATTCTCAGCTGATGAAATCGTGGTTTGTGCAGCAGAGTCCGTTAGTTTGATGACATCAAGACTGTCATTGAAGTCAATCTCGCGACGACTGCCATTCGTCTTAACTACCAACTCGTGATCGTTGAACTCAATCGGCTCACTTGATATGAACGGAGACAAAATTAAGCGGTCATAGCCCTCGCCGCCTAAAACGTTGGCGTAGCCTGCCAAAGAGGCGTAAATCACGTCATCACCACGCCCACCATCCACGGTGTCAGAGGTCCCGCTAACGGTAATAGTATCTGCACCGCCGCCAGCGGAAATCGTGTTGGCGCCAGCACCCATATCGATAATTTCAGCGCCCTCACCGCCCTTAAAGGTGTCGTTGCCATCGCCGCCAGAGAACGTCAGGCCACTGCGCACACCGCCGACAAATACGTCGTTGCCAGCACCGCCGCGAATACTCGACCCCGCCGCGCCGCCGTAAATGATGAACGTGTCACTGCCCAACCCGCCATCGAAGTCAAGTCGCGCTGAAACGTTCTCGCCGACGTAAATCGTGTCATTACCCTTACCACCATTGGCAACGATGCGCGTGACCTGCGATGCTGAATAAGTTTTCTTCTCGCCCATCGATGACACCGTGATCGTGCCGCCACTTTGCTCAATGCTGTAGGACTCATTGATTAAGTCGTCGTAAAGCTTACCGCTGCCGTAGCGACCGGACTTGTCACCCATATTCAGGTACAAGGTTCCACCGTCGCGGTAGCTGATGACCGGCGGATCACCAAAGCTCCAAGATTGGCTACCCGAGACCTTGATACCCATAAAGGTCACGGTCGCCCGCATTGATGCATAAGTGGGGCTAAGCTCAAAGCTACCGCTAAAGCCAGCTAATCTCGTACTGAAGGTCTTGTTATACGACGGAATCTTGACGCCAAACACCTTGCCGCCACCAATCTTGATCGTCACGGAGACATCAATAGAACCCCAAATGCTCGCACCAAAACTCGGTTGGCTACTGAAGTGAAGGCTCATGCCGCCATTTATCTTCAGCGGACCTAACGGGATGTGTACGGACACGCCCCCCGTTAAGTCAAAGTTACCAGCAGAGTCTAGGTAGCCAGCAACATCGACATTAAGAACATTGAAGAAGTTGAGTTTTCCGCTGAATTCAAGTTTGAAAACATTCTTGACAATACTGAGATTGCCAGAGAAGTCCACGTTAAATGCAAGGACTTTCAACTGACCGTCAAGCCCCATGTTAAAAAGCGTGTTGGCAGCAATTGTGTGGGACACACCATTGACCGGGAGCGTTGTATAGGCGACTGAGCTGGTGTTGATCTGAACCGTCGCAGACGCCTTGATGTTCATGATCGAGACGCCCATGTTCACATTCATAGAGGCGTACATTGCAAAGAACGCTTTACCCCGTGTGTCCATGCCAAAGGCTGCGGCGCCTGTGAAGCCGATTTCTCCAAAAGCTCCCAGATCAAGCGTCACGTCAAGTGCCGCTTGAACGCCGTTACTGTCGATCAACAGGTCCACCGCGCCTTTTAACTCGATGGGACCGACCTCGATACTCGCTTGTCCCGCGATACGGAGCATGTAAGGCTGCAGCGCAACCTCCACAGCTTCGCCATTTTTATCGTAGAAGGTGCCTGTCTCGGGATCTCGACCACGCACTTTTTGGGAAACGCTGGTTGTGTTGATTTGGAATAAGAAACGACCCTTGACGCTAAAGATACCGCCACCGTCGATGATGGTTGAGTCACTGTTAGCCGCACCAACCTCTAAGCTGCCATAAAGACCTGTCTCATTGCCTCTGGGCGATGCATCCACCACCAAGCCCAAGGTTCCCGTCACGCCAAGCGGCTCAAGGACAGGCAGGTCGAGCACCGCTGTCACACCAAGCTCCATGGTGACTTTGCTACCACTTTGTGCAACGATGAGTGCAAAGTCCCCTTTGAGGTCTAGCGCGCCATTGAATAAATCCAGATTACCCGCGCCAGTCAAGGCCACATACATACCAGTCCAGCTGGCGTCCTTGCCGGGTGGGTAAGCGCCAATCGAGAAGGTGTCGAATCCAGTGGAATCCCGGAAAGTCTCCGGAACGACGTAAGTGATCTCTTTACCGAAGGTATTGAGTGTAAGTTGCAGATCTGCATTTAAGTCAACAACCGGGCCTAGCTCCAGCGACTGGCTCAAGTCCATACGAAGCGCCACACCGCCATCGTTTATGACCAATAAGCCTGTTGCCTCTTGTGTCAGATTAAAGTCATCGGGCCCGATCTGAACGTTCACGTCAGCGAACGCCGTCAACCCATCGGTTTCGTCTAGACGGAAGTCCATGACGCCGTTCATCGATACGAGGCCAAACAAATCGACCTCGGCTTTACCGAACAGACGGAAAAACTGTCCCGAGTAATCTAAAACGATTGGCTCCGACGGGTTTCCTGTCGCAATCGCGTAACCAGCGTTAACGATATCGTTGCTTAGATCGCTGTCCTGGTTGACGGTCAGTGAAGTGTCTTGCCAGGTGCTCTGCGAAAAGTCTATCGTCGTGAGGCTTACATTCACATCTAAGTTAGGGTCGTATCGCACACGACCCGTATTGGGGTCCTGCTCAAACTGATCAACACCTAGAGAGAAGCGTGCGCCCGTGTTGATTTCTATCGCCATCTCCTCGGCTTGCATCGTGACACCCGGGACACCGTTTAGGCCCATGTAATCCACGGTCGCGCGCCCAGCCATGTAGGCGCCAATATCAACGCCCTCGGCACTGATCACCAGCTCTTTACCAACGATCAATCCAACATCGAGATCCTCAATAACGATACCGATGGCATTCTCATTGACGGCATCGTCTTCATCAATCCGTCCATCCGCATTGCTGTCGTAGAAGTAACCTTGAACGCTGGCAATACGCGAACCGTCACTGCTCAGCAAGAAACCGTCGCTGTTAACCCTTTGTCCAGCTTCATCTCTGTAATACCCCAAGTCCTCGTCTTCGACCGTGTAGAGCTGGGTCAAAAGGTCATCGCTCTTGAGGTAGGCGCCAGACTGACCCTCGACCTTCGCTGGCATCCCCAGGAAGGCATTGGCATCGTTGATACCAATAGCCAGAGACGTCACAATCGTCTCCTCACCGTTGGAGAGCGTGACGGTCTCCGACCCCTTTTTGGTCATGGCCATCGATGCAGACATTTGCATGAAACCAGCTAAATTGATGTCCGCGTAACCAATCTCTGCCTGAATCACCTCCTCGGCGAAGTCGAGGAATACGCCGTTGTTCCCACCCGCTGCGACCATGAAGCCAGCGCTATCGATCACACCGTTGTTATTGCGATCCTCACTGAGTTGTAATAGACCATCAAAATTCAGGTCCTCACCTGCATCCAGTTTCAGGTTACCGTTGCTATCTTCTCCCGTAAATAAGAGACCATCGCCGTCTTCATCTTCTGTGTAGTTTCTGAAAGACGGACTTAGCTGGTAGTTGATGGATGGCGGGCCAAACAGCTGCAACGCCGCATTGACTGGCGCCGGCGCTTTGGGTATCACGAAGGTGTTGATGTTGACCTCAACGTCTTGCGCACCCACATCGAGAAAGGACGGGTCAATGCCCACTAGCGAGGCTGAAGCAACGCTTGCTTTGGCAGAAATGAACTGCGGCGCATACTGGTCTAACCCTGGCAACGCAGTTAACAAAGTAGGCGTCATAATCGCCAGGCCAAGATCAACATCTGTGACCTCTAAGCCGATCGCGCTCTCGTCGATCAGGTCAGGGATGCCATCTGGCACGCCGTTGGGGCCTGTCTCGTCCGCACCGTACCGGTAGGGACCATTCACGCCCGCAAACCCGGTGAGATTGGCCCCGCCAAAGGTCACTGACGAGACCTCCATATCGACCGTGCTACCCGCGCCAACGCTATCTAACAGCGGAGCGATACCCCCCATATCAACAGTCACACCGTACGTAGCACCCTGCTGAAATGACAACGATCCGCGTAAGAACAAAAAATCCGCTAACGCAATATCAGCCAGGCCGATGTCAACACCAACAGATTTACTACCACCGAAATCGATATAAATGATCTCTTTTATTCGGTCACCGTCGGCATCAAGTAAGAACCCCTCCTTGTTGACGCGGTTATCATATTTATCTTTGTAATAGCCTCTCGCCTCATCCTCGATTGTGTAAGCCGCAGCGTCCTCATCCTCGCTTTTCACGTAGGCGCCTGTCTGAATGGGCGCTCCTTTAGGAACCGCTGACACGCCCTCGGATGCGGCGATACCGGGGAAGCTAGCCTCCCAATCAATGACCGGCGCACGGAAAAGTCCACCAGGCCAGTCGCTGCCATTCGTGTTCAGTCGCAGGGAGATATCCTGCATATCGATGCTTAAAACATCACCACCACCAACAAACGCGGCACGGTCAGCACTTACCTTGGCTGCAGAGAAGCTATCAAATGCGCCGCCAACAAGTGCTCTGACTGCAGCGGGTAAAGTGGACGCCATGTTGGCATAGGCAAAGTCAACATCTTGAAATACCACGCCAAATAAGTCATCTGACGAAGACCAGTCGCTCTGATCAAAATCGGGAGATCCCGTACCCACAAACAAGTCGATATTGCTGGCACCAAAGTATGTGGTGGCCACATCAAAATTGGTTATTTTTTGGCCGTCGTAACTGAGCTTGCTACCCGTAGTAGCTTCGAGAGCCTGACCGATGCCATCCAACACGGAGTCCAGTCCTGCCCCAGACAAACCCTTTGGCAAACCGGTGTCCAAAGTGACCAGTTGCTGGGGGCCCTTCTCAAAGTTGAAGCTGCCCTGCGCGTGGATGAAGCCGGCGATGTCCATGCGCATGTCCTCAACGGACACGCCCAAGCGTTGATTGCCGTCAAAGTCCAGCGTGATGAGCTGGTCGATGCGCGCGCCTAAGTCGTCTAGCAAGAAGCCTTGCGCGTTGACCCGCTGGCCCAAACTGTCGGTGTAGTAGCCCAGGGCTTCGTCTTCTACAGCGTATTCGCTGGTGTCTTCGTCTTCGCTCTTGAGGTAGGCACCGGTCTTGATGCCCAGGCCCGCAGCGGTGCCCGCCTCGTCATCAGCAGGGAAACTCGCCGCCCAGTCAATGACGGCAGGCCCCATCTCCAAAGGCGTACCAGGGAACCAGTTCGCATCGTTATCGTTTAAGCGCAGCTCTAGGTTCTTGGCCTCAACGTTGAGGATCTCGCCTCCACCAACAAAGGCAGCGCTCTCCGCATTGAGCTTGGCAGCGTAGAAGCTGTCCAGCGCACCCAGGAACGGTGCCTTGAGCACAGCAGGCAAGGTGGTTTGCATGTTGGCGTAGGCAAAGTCCACCCCCTCAAACGCGAAGCCAAACAGGCCTGAGGTCTCACTCCATTTGTCTTGGTCAAAGTCTGGGCTGCCGTAGCCCACGAACACGTTGATGTCGCTTGCCCCAAAGTACGACACGGCCACGTCCCAACCCGTAATCGTGCCTAAGTTCTCTGAGAGCTGCGCGCCCGTGCCTGCCTCAAGCAGCGTGCCAAAGATGTCATGTATCCCCTCACCCGCAGCCGTGGAGGCCAAGCCCTGTGGTAATCCAGTACCCAAAGTGACCAGTTGCTGGGGGCCCTTCTCAAAGTTGAAGCTGCCCTGCGCGTGGATGAAGCCGGCGATGTCCATGCGCATGTCCTCAACGGACACGCCCA
>NZ_NESH01000009.1 GCF_003063355.1 Limnohabitans sp. Bal53
GTGGGGGTCTGAATGCAGGGAAAATTGAACCCAACACAATGCTACCCCCTCAGTCATCTATATCTGGCAGATTACATCAGCCAACGCTACAGAGCCAAGAGCCCCCGAGGTTGCAACAACATTTGACCAAGACAATCGCCAACAAGCGCCGAATAAAGGTTATAAGGCATACATGCGGCATACATGGACATCACAAAGAAAAAAGGCCAACCGATGAAGGTTGGCCTTGATTCGCTTGGAACCCGCATGTAAGCTGGGTTTCCAGAGATGGTGCCCGGGGCCGGACTCGAACCGGCACGCCTTGCGGCGGGGGATTTTGAGTCCCCTGAGTCTACCAATTTCACCACCCGGGCGGTATTTGTGAAGACGCGAATTATTGCACATTTTTGACGCCATTTTTGGCTTTTTGGGGACTGGTGGTCAAAAGATTTTGGCTTGAGTGATCGGTGAGCGTTGGCAAGCGTGCCCCATTACTCGTCCTGAACCTGCGGACCCTGCCTGCCACTGAATTTCTCAGGGTGCTCAAGCCACGGTGCTGCCACGGTGATTGAACCAGAAAACCCAACCTGTGCGCCAGGGTTCTGGTCGCAGTTTTTGATGTACGAATTTAAGCTGTGGTTTTGGACCCAGCAAGTTGAAACAGATCGATTTTTTACAGCTGGCAGCACAGCTGCAAAGTAGCGGGCAAGCCCCTGCTGTGATCCCCGCCTCACTCAAACCGCTCAACATCACAGCCAGAAAAGAAACCACGCATCACCTGCGCGATGGTGAAGTGGTTTTGTATCTGCGAAGTGACAGCAAGGTCTGGCAGATGCGATACAAGCTGTCAGATCGCCAATGGCATTGCGTTAGCACACGGCAACGCAGACTCGACTGGGCAATGCGTGTGGCAGGCGAGCATTACGACCGTGCCCGTTTCCGCGAAGAAGAGGGCTTGCCGCAAAAGACCCGACGGTTTGATGCTGTAGCTCGTGAGTGTTGCAAGGCACTGGAGCAAGAAATTGAGCGTGGCATTAGACGCGAAACCAACAAAGACTACATACGCACCATTAACAAATACCTGGTGCCATTTTTTGGCAAGTTCATGCTCACAAACATCACGATTGAACGGGTCAGGGAGTATGAACAGTGGCGCAATGAGCAGATGGGGCGTGTGCCCATCTCCAGCACCTTGGCAACCCATGCCAGTGCCTACAGCAGGGTGGTTGACTACGCCATTGAACAAGGCTGGCTCAGTGATCGGGTGGCTATTCCCAAACTGAACCGCAAGGGCAAGAAAGGCTCAGCACGACCTGGCTTCAGCCGAGAAGAACTGGTCAAGCTCATGGCGTTCATGCCCGACTGGAGCAGGGGAGGCGAGCGCAAGAATCACAGAGAAATGCGGCTCCTGCTCAGGGACTATGTGGAGGTCCTGCTGGGCACGGGATGCCGCTCAGGCAGGGAAAGCATGGCTATGCAGTGGCGGCACTTGGAATGGCATGTGGATGCCAAGACTGGTCAGCGATACCTACGCATCTGGGTATCGGGCAAAACGGGTGGACGATGGCTGATTGCCAAGAATTGGGCAATTGAGGTGTTCACACGCTTGGCAGTTCGACAAGGCATTGGTGCTGACTTGGATCAGGCTATTGAAGCCAAGAGTGAGGCTTGGGTGTTTGCCACCAGTGGGGGCGTTAGACCCAACAGCCTGCACACATCTTTTGAGCTGTTGCTGGCGGATGCTGACATGCGTGTGGACCCCACAACAGGCAAGAACCGCAGCCTGTATTCCTTGCGGCACAGCTATGCAACTATGAGCCTGATGGATGGGCAAATGGACATGCACACCTTGGCTAAACAGATGGGCACTTCTATTGGCATGTTGGAGCAGCACTACAGCAAGATGACAGCAACCATGGCTGCTGACAGGTTGGCTTGAGCCTGACTTGTTAATGGGCTAGCATTGGGGTCAAATTTGGCCTGCAAACCTATTGAGATGAATCTCAAAATGAATGATCAAGAACTTATTGAGTTGAGCCCCACCGAGCGCGAAGCAAGGATTAGCAAAATTGAACATGACATGCACAAAATGTTCAAAGGCAGTATGACTGATACCAAGCGTGAGCAGCTGCAGTTGATCATTGATCGCGAACGAGCATTGGCAGACAAGCAAAGAAGCTCGCAAGATTAACCTTCTCAAGCTTGAGCGAAATGCGGAAATTCGGTGGTAACTGCCGAGCAGCACTACAGCAAGATCACACCGACCCGAAGCTGACTGGTGCAAAGGAAAAGGGCACCAGTTTCCCAGTGCCCCCTCCAACCTTCGTTTTTGTCCGAGTTTGTCTCCTCGAACCCCTGCCAGACCTCTAGATCAGGCAAGTGATTTCATTGAGTCACGCCACCAGCTTCGCTGGAACCGTGAGTTAGGAATTGTGATCATAGTGATTATGATAGGTGTCCCAGCAGGACTCTTATTTTGAGAGTTTGGGACGACTGACTGAAGCGACAGGCAAATATGGCGGCAGACAGGTTGGCTTGATCCGCTGACAAACCAGCATCTAGGACAAAGTAAATCGCCGCAGCAAGCGGTCAATTTCTGGGCCACTGGCGAGACGCCTTGGGAAGCCAGATTCAAACGGCTGCAGGGCTTGTTTGAACCGGCTATTTGCCTGTGCAAAAAATTGGGCTGCAGTTTTCAAGCGGTCTGGAGATCTTGGCCCCTGGTGATTTGCTCTAACCCAGAAAACTGCAAAAATCTTGTTTTAAACATGATACTTACCAAGCCTCGCAATACCTTCCAATCTTGTTTTCATGGACTGTAAAATTTTGTCTGCATCTAATGTGTCCATGTGATTCTCAACTTGTGCAAACAAGGCGTTATTGCGCACGAATTCTGGGCAATCTGTGCCAAGAATTTGAGAGACCAGTTTGTAGTGCCGCACTGTCAAATTGAGCCCTCTCATGAACAGCCAATAATTTTTAAAGACAGCAAGACCGCTGCGTAATTTTTTAAAGTCTTGAGAAGATGACATCCATACAACGTCATCAATCTCAAAAGAATATTTCGTTATAAAAAGCGAATTTAAATTTTGAGTGCTCACAACCAAGCAACTGCCTTGTCTTCTGTGGCGACTTGAGCATCCCTGTGAAATTCTTCGTGCAAGTGATTCCCTTTTTTCAAGAGCAGAATAGACCTTCTTACCTTTCGACATGAGCTCCATATCTGTTTGCGTTCCATAAATTAACCGAATGTCGCGAAACGTTACTGTTGATTCTGCTTTGAAAAAGACATAGGCTTGTGGGTATTTCATAGTCAGCTCCGGATGTTTGAAATTTTGATCACATTGGACTGGCCAGCTTTACGCGCTTGATTGGCGCTCATGACCACATCGCTGAATATTGACCGTGCAGAACCTCTACCAGCTTGGACTACTTGGTCCAATGTTGCGTCCGGCGGTGCCACCAAACCTGACTGGGTGTAGATGCGCCGCAGTATGGGTCGCCAGTGCTGCGCTGGGGGCACATTCATGTCAATCAATACGCTTCGGTTTTGAACGCCCGGATCAACCTCGTTCAAGTGGTTGGTGGTCATGATGAACACCACATTGGTTCGGTTCATCAGGGCCTTAAAAGATGCCTTGGCTGCATCGGTCAGCAAATCCACTTCATCCAGTACAACATAATGCAGACCACTGGAATTCCAGGATACAAAGCTGGTGGCGTTTTGAATGCTGTTGATCAAGCCCACGCCGTTTTGGCCTTGAATGCAAGGGTGATAACTTTGGGCTGGATCAGTCGTATCTGCCAAATCTCCCGTTGGTATGCTGCTGGCGGTTGGATCTGATTTGGCTGTCTCAATCAAGCCGGGCAGCAAGTTGGCCATGGTGGTTTTGCCGGTGCCATAAAGACCATGCAGCACGATACCGTTGACGCCGTTGTCCGGAAATGACAGGGTGGCATCCAAGATGCTGTCTAACTTGAATCGACTCGATTGTTGAAGTGCAAAGTCATTGAGACATTGCGGCGGTGTGACCTTTACTGAATTGATGTGTGCTGTGGCCATGGTGGCGTCTCCATTGGTTGAAACGAATTGGGTGACCACACTGGCGTGATCACCCGTGGGTGGACTGCATCAGGTCAAGCAGCTTTAAGGGCTGCGCGAGCGGCAGCGCGTTGCTCATCCACAGCGTTTTGCTCTTCTTGCAGCTGGCGAGCTTTTTCTTGCTCGGCGCCCACACTGGCAAAGGTCGCCAGAGCACTGTTGATGACAGATTTGTTCTGTACAACCTTGCGAACAGCAAAAGTGCCATCGTCTTCGCGCGTTGCCAGAAGAACCACACCTTCTTCAAGGCTCTCAGTGGAATAGTTGGCATTCAGCGAATCGCCCGATACGGTAGCCAGCACATCACCACCAAGGACCGAGCGGCCCAAAGCGGCTTTGTCTTTGACCGACTTGGGTTTCTTGGTGTTGCTGCGCCGAACTTCCTCAATACCGCCGTTGTCTCTAAAAAACTTGGGTAACTCCATCACTTGTTTTTTCTCGGCAATAGCCACTTTCAGGGCTGATGCATAGGCGTTGACCCGGCGGCGGTCTACACCAAACACGCACTTGACGATCTTGGTAATCAATGGTGTGGCATCTGTGAACTTGAGGCCCTTGGCATCGATGTAATTGGCCAAACCTTTTTTGAGGCCTTTGGCTGCTACACCCGTACCAGACATGGCGTTATTCAATGAATAGCAATGCTGGAGGAGGGCGTAAAGGCCGTCGTTGGCAGAGGCCAATTCGTTGTTTTCCCAATCTACGCGCTGCGTGACCAGCGTGTCTATGGCTTCGCCAATGGATTGCTCGGGGTTGCCTTTTGTCAAAAGATTACCGATATTGACGGCAAATGCGCTGGGTCGTTCCGTCGTTGGAACTGCCGCTGCCAAAGTTGATGCTTCTGTGGCTTGAGTTTGATCACTCATGAAGTTCTCCAAAAAATGTGAATGGAATGTGCGGCAATCACCATGACAGCCACACCCCGATTTCAGCTTTTGGTTAAGCCAATGAATACATACAAAAAGGGTTAACAAAAAAAGTTAGTAAATCTTCGGAAGGGGTATTGGGCAATGGTGGCAAATCTGCTGACTGGGCTTGCTCGGTCAACCAAACGGCATCTGGTCGCGGCAATGACCTCCGCACGACTTTTCTATAACTATTTGCGATTGAGCCCAAGTTACGCGGCAGGCTGCCTACATGGACTGCGCAGCACGGGCAGCAAATTAAATCGGCACGGTGCAAAAGTTCTTGCCTGTGTGAACAAGTACCGTGATGTGCATAAAACCAGTTTTGATGACTGGGCGGCTGGTGCGGGCAGTGTGCGCATCAATGCTCCAAGCCCCATGCCTGAGATAGTCACTGCTCAAACGCTGGCGGTTGGGCATCAGTCGGATTTGTTTCTCCGCTTTCCATACGGGCGAAATGCCATGCCTCAGCTGGAGCTTTTGGCCATGATTGCCTCTATGGTGCCAACAGCGGCGAAAGGCAGACCCGACCGCCAAGATTACGCGGTCTTGAGATTGACCCCAGTGCTACAGAAAAATCTCTGGCGTGATGTCTACCTTGCCTACCTGATCAAAAATTACCCCGAGGCAGAGCTTTGGCGGTTAGGTGCAGAGGCCATGCTGGTTGACAGATTCATCGGCAAGGTAGAGCCTATGGGGCGTCGCATGAATTCCAGTCAAGACTACGAGCGCCGATTATTGGTGGCCATGGTTGTAAGACACAGAGCATGGGCGGCAAACATCTCTGAATATGCAGCCATCGACAAATTTCCCTGCAAAGAGGCCTTGCCTAATGATCAGCAATGCCTTGAGCTGCAAGCCATAGACTTATTGCCACATCTGACTTCCCACTCGTTGGAAGAGTCCATGTACGCTAGAAGGCAGGTGATACGCTGCACTGGTGCGGTAGGCATGGTCTCGGCAGAGCCATCACTCAAACACCAGGGCTTATTGTTTTGACCCATTCTTGTCAAGGCTGGTGGATTGCATGTCCGCCAATAGGAAGCAGGGCGGAACATGGAGTGGCCCCTGCTATCAAGTGTCGGGTGAACCGACACTTGGTGTTACGCCTCTTGTTAAGTTGAGTATTGAGTAATGCAGCCAGCTTTACACCAATGCCACTGCACGGCGAAGCATGTCGTCTGATGCATCGATGTAGCCAATTGTGGTTGAGATGTTGCGGTGCCCCATGGCACGCATCAGTACCCGAACCCCGACACCTTTCGAACTCAGTGAAGTGGCAAATGATCGGCGGCCGCTGTGGCTGGATGCCCCATCAATACCCGCGCCCTTGTAGAGCTGCAAAAAGTATTGGGCCAGTGTGTTGGCTGTAAATCCGCGCTTTGGCTCCTTTTGCGTGGCAAAAAACGCCCAATGCGCTTCGCGTCTTTTGGCGGTGCAGACATAGGCTTCCAGTTCTTTAAGCAGTTTGGGGCTCAAAAACACGATGCGCGGGTGGCCGCCCTTGGTTTGATCGGCGTTTAGGCGGATTTCATCTTTGACGCGGCCTTCTGCGTTGACAACATCACCCCAGGTTAGGGCAGCAACTTCACCAACCCGCATGCCCGCAAGGTGGGTTAAAAGCAGCATAGCCCTGTTACGCGCTGCGTGCGCCCGGCTCGCTATGTAGTCCTGCACCCGGCGCAATTCCTGCGCTGTAAGCGTTTTTGCTTTGCCCATGAGCTGTTCCTCCGAAATCACATAAAAGCAGTGCTTTATTGTGTTTTATTTGGTTCGGTCTGGGCAACCTGAGTCCGTCCATGCTGTCGGGTCAATGAAATCAACAACTTACGCTAAAACCAAAGGAAATGTGTATTTTGTGTGTTTTAAATTCGCATGGTTCGGGGTAGTGCTTTGCAATATTGATCACAGAATTAGCTGTCTGTTGAAGATGTTTGGAAAGTGAGACGCAAGTCTTTTTATGTTTTTTGCGGGAATGCTGGTTGCAGGCCTGCTGACAAAATTGGTCGATATTTTTCAGCAAAGGACTGCAAAACTCAGTTGAGCGCAATGCGTGAGCTTGTAATTAATTTTGCAGGTGAAACTGTTTATAAGCAATTCACTGAAATCTATCGAATCCAGCGAATGGGCTTTTGGCACGCCTGTCCAGGAGCTAACCGCTAAACAATCCGCTCGACCAACCAAAAAGTGCCTACGACCAAAGACAATACGCCGGCTGCGCGCTGCCAGAAGGCGTCGCTCTTGTCTGCATACAGCCGGCGCAGCACCAGCACCAGGGCATACAAAGCAAGGGCCACAGAAATTTGCCCAACCTCAATCCCCAAGTTAAAACCCACAATGCTCCACACCGGATAGGGGCTTAGGGCAATTAGCTGGCTGGCGCCTTCTTCTCGCATGGCAGACGCAAAGCCCAATCCGTGCACCAGGCCCAGGACAAACACTATCAGCAACTCCCACTTCAGCACTACCTTCACACGCAGCAGATGCAATGCAGACACCAGAACAATGGACGCGGCGATGGCCTGTTCCACCAACGTTGAAGACACGCTGACCCAGCCCATAGAGGCCAAGCCAAAGGTCACTCCATGCGCCAAGGTGAAAGCGGTGAGCAAGGCTGCCCAACGCCGAACGCTGATACCGCTGGCCAAAAGCGCCACCAAAAAAACGACATGGTCGGCACCCCCCAAGATGTGTTCAAAACCATGGCGCGCAAAGTTGAGCACATGGCGCTGCACAGGGGCAAAAAACTCCAAACGTGATTGGCTTGGGGACAGCAGACCCACCTCTTCGGCCAGCGTTTTGCCTTCTTCGATGCGCGAGACCTTGACCTTGAGCGTTTCCACCACTGGTCCTGGTGCTCCGATTGACACCAAAGGCGTGCGGCTCCACAAGCCATATTCCAGAGTCACCACCTCAGGTAAGCGTTCCCATTCGGCGGCGCCAACAGCCACCAGTTGCGAGGGAGCCGACGACGATGACCCGGCGGCCAAGCTGCCAGGCGCTGCCGGGGTCAGCAGCATCTGGCTCCAGACAGCCTTGCGCCCGTCGCCCTCCAGGAGCACACCCCTTTGAACCTGCGCGATCAGGTCAGCCTGATGCGCCTGGATTTCTGCCCAATCGAGCACGCCGTCAGCGTTGTCATCGGCGCCGGTCAATGCCGCCACAGGTATGGCAATCACCGCAAAAACCTGCTTGCCTGTCAGGCTGAAAGTGCCATGACCCGTTTCCACAACATGGGCACTGAGTGCCAGAGGAGCAAGCCAGAATGAGCACTGCACAGCACGCCACAGGCTGCGAAAAAAACGACGGTACAAGCAATTGTTCATTTAAAAAAAGCTCACCAACAGGCCCGCAACATAGGGATGGGGCATAGGGTTGCAACATTCATTGGATTTACCATGCCTTTGCCGGCACCAACGCGCCACTCAAAAGGCAACGAATGTGTGGCAAAAGGCGGATTCCATTCACCAGCGACCCCACAAGCTCAGGGCAACTCAACAATGGCCATGGGAATCTGCTCGGTGAGCCAGAACTTGTCGTTGGGCAGGCTTACCTCGATGGGGTAAAGCGCAGTGGGCAGCTGCATTTGTACTACCCTGCTGATGGGTGTTTTGGCCTGCGCCTGGGCCAGTACGTTCACTGGGTCAAGGTGGGAGGCAGGGCTAGGTGGCATATTGAGCAGCAGCAGGCTGACTTTGAAAGATTGGCGCAGTAACTGTGTGTCGGGCAACTGCCACTTTTTGATGTTGACCTTTGCGCCCGAGGGTAAAGTGAAATAGGCTTTTGCGCCCAGGGCTGTCACGGCTTTGACGATTTCTTTGTCAAACGCAGGGTCAGGCAAGTCTGCGTAGCTTTGCAAGAAAGAGGGGAATGCCAGTTGAGGTGCCAGCAATTGGTGAAGCACTTGGGGCAGGTTCAAGGCAAAGGTGAAGTTCACGCTGTTGGCGGATTCGCGTTTCAACTCCAAGGCGTTGTAATGGGCCGGTGCCTGAGCCGCCGAGATGTTAGCAAAAGAAAAGAATAACGCGGCTGCTATACATGCAGCCGCCCTGTTCAAAAGAGGAAGCACAAGACCACCACTCAAGGTACCGTACCACCCATGTATTTGTTGGTATTCAGGCTGTTGACGGTACGGCTTCGGAAGTATGGAATCGTGTCAATCTTTCCAATATATGCCCCCTTCATCAACACATGCATGTCGCTTTTGAAGGAGGTAGACAAGCCATCCGGTTGGTAATTCGCCACAGTGTGCGCATGGTAATGGTAGCCAATACCGTCATGGTTATGGCCACCAAATTCATCCAATGTTCCATAACCCAGCATCGCGCTGTCAGTGGTGGTGCGGTATTTGCCAAAGAGTGCAATGCCGTCGTAACCAAAGCCAATAAGAGGCGGATGTGAGTTACCCGAATAGTCAGTATCGTTGTACAAACCCAGCCCTTGACCAGACTGATAGCCGTCTGCGTGGCAGTGCGGTCCACCACCACCCTGACCTACATGGCAACCACTGGCAGACAATTCACCCCTCAAGTGGGAAGGAACCAAGGTGTTATTGAACGCTGGATACATCACTGAGCCATCAATAAGCAGACCGTTATCAGCGATATCAGCATAGGTATAGGCATTTTTTGGCAGGGTCGTTGTACCTACCAAACCGCCAGCGTCACTCCACAAATTCGTTGTCAGAGTCACATTATCAGTAACTGCGCTTACCTGGCCATAATCTCGCATCGGAATCATAGTTATATAATTTTCGAGATTCGAGAATCGAGTAACTGCAGTACCACAAGTCCCAGAACATGGTGGACTAGGAATGTCTTTTAGCCCGTTTGGCGAGGCTTGATTACCGTAGCTAACGACGACCATGAAGGGATGGTATACACCACTACTGTCCATTTCGTTAGTGAAATAAACATAAGGAACAAGATTTTGACCAGGTGTGCCGTCTGAAATGGCATCACTCACCAAAGTGTTGGCCAAGAGAGCGTTCCGAAATGAGGTGTAGAGCTCTGGGGCGTAGCGCAAGCTTCCACCATTGCTTACGACCGCCGTCCTTATAAGTGCCAAACGAGCCGCGGCATTTGCCTTGGTTGTCTCATTTGCCCCCTTAGAAGATACCTGGTTGCTGTAAGTGGAATTCACACCCGAGGCGATTTGCGCTTCATACGCCGTTGTTGTTGAAACCTTGTTTATGAAAGAGGCGGCTCCTGTGGTGACAAAGCTGGTCGCCATTGGATCCATGAAAGTTGGAATGCCCAGGTTGAGAGGCGTGGAAAACAGGTAAAAGTCTGTTCCCGTTGACGCCAGAGAATAAACGCCAGAGGCTTGACTGACATACTTGTCAGTGTAGTTGCTAGCCAAGGTGTAAGTTGCAGCAAAGGTGCTTGAATCGTAGCTGTATGTGTACCGGCTTTGGGCCTTCAACTTTTTGGTGCTCGCATTGTATGAAAAGGTCACGAAACCGTAGGTCGTAGCCGCTTTGCCAAAATTATTTCTGAATTTCAGTTTGGAATCTGTTGGATCTACGTCGATGGAGTTGTTGGGGTGCAAATGCGAGTCAAGCCTGTAGTAGCCGCTGCCAGTGGGGTATTCCACCAATTGAATAGTTTTGGTGAGGTAATCTTTGTAGGTTGCAGCCGTGGCAAGGGTGCCTGATAACGCAGAATACCCAGTTGTCGCACTGTAAGTATCGCCAATGGCAAGGTAGTTTGAAGAAGTGCTTGCCGTACTGGCGTCAGAAATCATATAACGCGAGCGGTTAGTGACCGTGCTGGTGGAGGCAAGAGTAGAGCTTGGTGTAAGTGTCCGCGTGATGGTGGCGGCAAAGTTGGAGGGCGTTGCATAGCTCGACACCGATGCAGCCAACGGCGTCACGCTAACCAACCCGGACGCGGACCCTGTGCCGACGCTGTTGGTCGCCTTTACCGTGCAGGTATATGAGGCGCTATTGGTCAGACCGGAAACGGTGATAGGACTGCTGGAGGACGTGCCGGTGACGGCAGTCGCTGAGCCCGTCACACAAGAAGCCGTATATGCAGTGATGTTCGCGCCTCCGTTGGAAGATGGCTCCGAAAACGCGATGCTCGCCTGGCTACTTCCTGCCGTTGCTGCTCCAATCGTGGGTGCACCGGGAACTGACGCTGCAGCCAGCGGCGTCACGATGACCGACCCAGAGGCGGACCCAGTGCCCACGCTGTTGGTGGCAGTTACCGTGCAAGTGTAAGCGGCGCTATTGGTCAGGCCGGTTACAGTGATAGGGCTGCTGGAAGCCGTGCCTGTGAGGGCTGTCACAGCGCCCGTCACACAAGAAGCCGTATATGCAGTGATGTTCGTGCCTCCGTTGGAAGATGGCTCCGAAAACGCGATGCTCGCTTGACCGCTTCCTGCCGTTGCCGCTCCAATAGTGGGTGCGCCTGGAACTGAGTTTGTGCTGGTTGTCGAACTTCCACCACCACCACCACAAGCCACCAACAACGGCAGGATCATTGCTGCCACTGAAAGCAATTTAAAACGTCCACTCATAAATTACCCCTTATATTAGGTAGATTACCTCAACTTTTGGACACCCTATCACATTGAGATCTGAATTCCTCAAAAATGCTCACAGGTCAGGTTTGTGGAAGTACCATCACTTACTTCAACCAACAACCGTACTAGAGTTCTTCTGTAGCGCGGCAGCCAAATACAACCAAACCTAATGTGTGCGGATATGGCAAATGTCGGTGACCCAGGCTTTTTCTGGCTCATCACACTGGAATTGATGCTCCAGTTGATTGGGGATCACTTGCTGTACGTCTATTCTTGCTAAAGGTTGCCTCCAGCGTAGCCCCCTTTCAGCCTAATTCCGTAATTCGCGCAAGCCTTAACCAAAAACGCAAAACTCGGCCTTAACCTAGTTTTTGTGACCAGAAAATCTGTGCATTGCACCCAAAGATCATTTACTTTAGGGCTGATTTGAAGGGCGCTTAAGTGGAGCATTGAGCCAAACATCTGCTGGCCCTTGTCATGAGGTGTCGGTTCACCCGACACTTTGAGTTGTGCCCATTGTGATGGAGCGTCGGTTATTGCGGTCAGAGCTTGACCATTGCCTTGGCTCAAACAGCCATCAGTCCTTGCCATTTGTGGTCCTCCAGTTCAAACACGGCCACGCATTCATTTACCGATATCTCAGACGCGCCAATACATTGAGCGAACTTGCGTTCGCTAGTGACTTCGCCATCCCTGTCGCTCTTGCAGAGCTCAGTGATCGGCTCATCACCGATGTCTACTTCGTAGTTCGAAAGCTCAATGTGACCCAATGGTTTAACGAGAATTTTTTGATTTACAGATGTTTTCTTCTGTGTCTGATCAGTGATGTTTGACTTGGGACTTTCGATAGATTCAACCCACACTGAGCCTTCTTGATCAGGCTCAGCATGGGCAAGGCTCGGTCTTTCGATGAGTTCTTTACTCCACAGCACTTGAGCACAACCATCAGCATGGGAAGGGCGGTTTCGCGGTCTCCTTTTACGTGCAGCTTCAAAATGAAACGCAACTTGCGAGGACAGCCAAAGTGCCAACTGTCCGCGGTGTTCGCAAGTTGCGGTGTGGTCTGCAGAGCTTGCTCGTGATTCGAAGGGCTAGGCCCCACAATCTTTGTGCTGAAAATATTCGTTCGCTTCTTGAGTCAATTGGCCAGCAACCGCCAACAGCATCCTTCTCGGGTAGTGACTACAAGTCTCCGCTACCGCTCGGAATTTCCGTCCCTGCGAACACCACTGTCCAGGTTTAGGGCGTCATTGCAACTGAGTGACGCAGCTCTTTTTTCTCGGTAGAGATTGCAGGCTTCAACTGTTCTTCGATCCACCCGCTGTGTTTATTTATCACCGAGGCAAAACCCACTGCTAAAACTGGCTGTTTTTGATGGGTTTTCCAATGTCCCGCCAAGAGCTCGGGATACCAAGCCACGGCGGTTGCCCAGACCCCGTGGTCGATCACACAATTGTCTGTGCTTTACATACATTTGAAAGGAAAAGCACATGTCCACAGCATCCTCAACACCAGTTGCATTCTTGCAATCACTCAAGGTCACAGCGGCCAAGAAAGCCGTTGGCAACAACCCACAAGTACTGCGCCGCATGAAGTTGGCCCGTAAGATGTGGGAGCAAATCCAGTTGGCCAAAAGTCAAGCAGATGGAACTAACTTCACCATGACCCGTTTTCGCTCTGTCACTGATCCCGATGGCCGTCGCCGCAGTGTTGAAGTTCCACGCCGTGTCCGTGCATGGTGGTGGACTACTGAGGCCAATAAATTGGCCCTGAACATCCGGTATGGCGCCCGCAAGATTGAAATTAGCAAGGGCAAAAGTGCAGTTGAGATTGCCAGTATTTCCGAACTCGTGCCCACACTGGAACTGATCAAACAGGCCGTGGAAGCTGGCGAGCTGGACGCGCAGATCGAAGCCGCTGCGGTCAAACTTCGCGAAGGCTTTGCGAAATAAAACCACTCGGGGAGAGTGACGATAAATATGGGTATGAACAAATACCTCGTCACCCTCCGCATCAACGGGCAGTTGATCAAGTCAGTTGTTTCGGCCAACTCTGCGGTGCATGCTCGCTTGCTATGTCAGTACCAGTTTGGCATGGGTTGCGTGCATGTGGCTCCCACCCAACTTAGCAGCGAGGGGGATGACTATCCCTTGCTGGATGACCTCAAGCCGCTCACAAGCACAACCATTAAGCTCAGACCGCCCAAGCCACCCAAGACCGCAACCATCAAGCCCGCCAAGCCACCCACACCAGAGCAGATGCGGGTCACACAGTTAAAGGCTAATGTGGATCGCCAGAAAGAGGCACTGAAGCAGGAGCGTGAGAGACAAAAGCGGCAACGAGAAGCTGAGCAGGCGCGCAGGGGGCAGGGTGGCTATTGATCAGATCACTTTGCTGGCCTCAAAGCACTTGCCGAAATGTACGAAAACCGCCTGAAATCACGGTATTTGCATCGAAAAATGGACTGTTTTTGAAATCACGGCCAGACGGATGACAGGCTATGCAGAAATACTTTTCTCATTTTTCTTACACGCTTGAACAAAAGCTCGATGTCCTCATGCGGGAGGTGGTTTGGGTTTTTATGTTGGTTGCCGTGTAATCAGGCATTCACAATGTTTACAGGCCGTCATTACAGTTCATTTGATCTAACACCTGATCCAAGTGATTTTGTACTTTTGTATTGTTATGGAAAGTTCGTTCGTAAAAGCAAAAAACATGCTTTGCAATATAAATTTGTGCAAATGTAAAATCTTACAAATGGATTCATGATCAAACCCATTTGCAAAAAGGTACTTGCTGTGAAAGTCGAAATAAAATCAAATTTTTCACTGCTGCCATTGTTGTTCTCAATGTTTAGTCTGACAGCTGTTGGAGCTGTATTGATGTCGCCAGCATGGGCGCAAAGCGGCAAAAAACAAATGTCATGCAAGTTGCAGTCTGACAAAGTCAAGGGCAAAGAGCGAACATGCATTTACGTGTGCGAAGACAAGTCGCTTGAAGGGCGTACCCGCAAACCTGAAAGCTCTTGTCCCTCGTCCATAAACAGTACAAGAAGTTAAAAATACCGGTATCACCTTCGATCGAGATTGACTTTGTCTTACTCATCTCAAGTGCCTCAAACCAATCCCTGACGTCTCCAACAGAGATGCCCAAGGCTCGTGCAAGCTGTACTCTCAAATTGAGAGTTGCCCAGCTCGATGTCCAGAAACGGGACGTTTGAGCAGCCAAAAAATAGCTGAAAATTTTGAGGAATTTGGAGGGCTTTTTCAGCGTGATTTTGTGCTGAAAAAATCGTGTGCTTTTGGCGTCAGCGTTCTACATTGCGTAGGACACTTTTTTGTAGCCTTGCTGCAACCCACGTAAACTGTAGTGTTTACTAGGGTATTCACATTTTTGAGTCCCCTGAGTCTACCAATTTCACCACCCGGGCGGTATTTGTGAAGACGCAAATTATGGCACAAATTTGACGTGGATTGCGCTCTCGAGTGGGCTTTTCATAAAAGATTTTGATGGGGCCTCAGGGCTGCTGTTGAGAGCCCATGACTTCCACTTCAACACGACGATCTGCGCGCAGACAGGTGATCAGCGCCCTGGTGGCATGGGTGCCTTTGCAATCGCTGGTCATCGTGACGGGCTGTTGCGCCCCCACGCCTGTTGCGCTGATTTTGTCAGTCGGGATGCCGCCCATTTGCACCAGGTAAATTTTGACCGCCTCGGCACGCCTTTGGGACAGCTTGGCGTTGTAAGCGGGGCTGCCCAAGCGGTCTGTGTGTCCTGTGATTTGTACCGCGTCGATGTTGACGGGGCGCAGTTCCTGAATCAGTTTGTTCAAGGCATTTTAGCCATCGGCCTGAAGTTGATCTTGGTCGAAGTCAAACAGTGAATCGGCTTCGAGTTTGATTTTGACCCAGGGTGCAGGTGCGACGGGTGTAGGCGGTGGTGTGACAGGTCTGGGCACTGCGGCGGGTTCAGGTGCGGGCATAAGGGCAGGAGCCGCAATGGGCTCAACAGGCGCCGAAACAGGTTCTGCCATTGGCACATAGGGGGTGGAGACTGCCGTTTTGACTTGGGTTGCCGGTCCACCAAAACGGTAAACCAAGCCCAAAGTCACCAGGTCCACATCGCCACGGCGGCCCACTGCATCGTTGACGCGGTAACGTTCAGCTTCCAGCCTCAAGCTCAATGAGGGGGTGAGGGCGTTTTGCGTGCCCAGGCCGTATTTGTAGTTGGTTTCCCTCCGGCTGGATGTGGGGTCACTCACGGCAACAGCGCCAGTGCTGCTGAAACGGGCTTGAGTTTGGGCATGGGCTGCACCCACCCGCCCCATCAACGACCAACGCTCGGTGACCGGCAAGGTGCCGACCAGGTCCAGGTTCAAGCCCCGGATGCGGGCGGAGCCCGTCAGAGTGGCATTGGGAGAAGTGGTGGCATTGAAGCCAAATCGACCCAAGTCAAAGTACCCTGCTTCCACAGCCCAGTTGGGATGGATGGGGAAACCCCAGTAGGCTTTGTAGCCAGTATCGTGGCGGTCCTCGGCCAAAGTCGTGGTGCGTGTGCCCACTGCGTAGCTGACGGTGCCAGCGACAGGGGTGTCACCCAAGGTGGTTTTCAGGGTGAAACTGTTGGTTTCCAGGCTGGCGGGGGCCATTTCCTCACTGAATGTGACCGTCACTTGTGTGTTGGTCGCGGCCACGGCATCTTGTGCAGGCACTTGCTGCGTGACGGTAGGCGGTGTGCTGTCGGTGCTTGAACCGGTTTCAAATGACCAAGAAAAGGCGAGGGGCAAAGCGATGCCATCGGTGTCTTGTGCGCCGGTGGTGATGGTGGCGGTGCACAGTGTGCTCACGGGCAGATGGGCTGCTGGCGACAGCGTGGCCACGCGGCTGTTGGCGTCGTAGCTGACGCTGCTTTCAATAGCTGCGCCTGCAGGGCACTGGAGTGTGAAGGTGTTGGTGCTGATGCTGTCCGGGCTCATCGCCTTGTTGAAGGTGGCGGTCACGCGGGTGTTGACGGCGACGCCGGTGACCACGGGTGTTCGGGCCAAGGGTGCCGTGGCACTGACGCTGGGGGCCAGCGAGATGCGGTTATCCATCCCCAAAATAGGATCTTTGCCACCGCCGCATGCGGTGATCAGCAGTGTTGACACCAAGGCCCAACACCAAGCTTTGGTGTTGGGGCGCATTTCGAAAGTGCACATAAAAAACTCCTGTATCGGTGTTCTGGGACGACATCAAACGGGGCCACGAACGTGTGGTTGCGTGGTGGCTGCGCGTGCAAAGTGAGCCAAAACCAAGCAGCCCACGCCCTCTGAGCAGTTTGTGCCTGGGCCAGGATGAATTCAGTGCGTTGAGACACATTGCGCCAGAGATCGCAGCACCTCCGGGGCTTTAGGCCGCGTCATCTTTTGGAAACCCGAAGGGCCGGGTTTTTGAACAGGGCGTTGGCAAGAAGGCGGGTTTCTACGGTCGTTTCCGGCGGGCTCACTGCCATCAGGGGCGTTCAAGTTATGGCAAAGTACGGCCATGATTTATCCAACCATTGAAGATGCGATCGGCAAAACACCTGTGGTGGCATTGCAGCGCTTGGGAGCAGCCGATTGCGCTGCGCGGGGCAATGTGATCTTGGGAAAGCTCGAGGGCAACAATCCGGCTGGATCCGTGAAAGACCGGCCCGCCTTGTCGATGATTCGTCGGGCTGAAGAGCGCGGCGAGATCAAGCCCGGAGACACCTTGATCGAGGCGACATCCGGCAACACCGGAATCGCTCTGGCCATGGCGGCGGCCATCAAGGGTTACCGCATGGTCTTGATCATGCCGGAGGACCTTTCAATTGAACGCGCCCAGACCATGAAGGCGTTTGGTGCCGAGTTGATCCTCACGCCCAAGAGCGGCGGCATGGAATACGCCCGCGACTTGGCCGACAACATGGCCGCGCAAGGCAAGGGCCGCATCCTGGACCAGTTTGCCAATGCCGACAACCCGCGCATCCATTACGAAACCACCGGTCCCGAGATCTGGGAGCAAACGGGCGGCAAGGTCACTCACTTTGTGAGTGCCATGGGCACGACCGGCACCATCACGGGCGTGTCGCGGTTTTTGAAAGAAAAGAACCCGGCCATCCGCATCATTGGTGCCCAGCCCAGTGAGGGCTCGCGCATTCCGGGCATCCGCAAGTGGCCTGAGGAATACCTGCCCAAAATTTACGATCCGAGCCAGGTGGACGAGCTGATTTACGTGAGCCAAAACGACGCTGAGGAAACCTGCCGCCAGATGGCGCGGACCGAAGGCATCTTTGCCGGCATCTCGGCGGCCGGTGCTTGCTGGGTGGCCCAGCAAGTGGCCAAAACGGCGCAAAACGCCACCATCGTGTTCATTGTGTGTGATCGCGGTGACCGCTATTTGTCCACGGGTGTTTTCCCCGCCTGACTGGAGTCTTCATGGCCGAATACCGTTTTTGCCCCATGTGTGCCAGTCCTTTGGCCTGGCTTTCGCAAATGGAAGACGGGGGCGAGACGATGCGCCTGCGTTGCACCGCCTGCGACTTCACCCACTGGAACAACCCCACGCCGGTGCTGGCGGGCATCGTGCAAGTGGGCGACCAGATTTTGCTGGCCCGCAATGCCGCTTGGCCTGGGCGGCGCTTTGCGCTGATCACCGGTTTCATGGAGGCTGGCGAAACACCCGAAGAAGGCATCACCCGCGAGATTGCCGAAGAAACCAACCTGAAGGTGTCTGCCCTCAAGCTGATCGGCGTCTACGACTTCCAGCGCATGAACCAGGTGATCATTGCCTACCATGCGGTGGCCGAAGGCGAGGTGCGTTTGTCGCCCGAGTTGGCCGAGTACAAGATGTTCAACTTCCAGGATTTGATCTGCTGGCCTGCAGGCACCGGTTACGCCTTGGGTGACTGGCTGCGCACCATCGGGATTGAACCTAAGTTCATGACATGGGAAGAGCGTGCCGCGCAGAGCCAGGAAGCGAATCAGGACACATGATGCAGATCGACAAAGAAATAGACACCAGCGGCCTGAATTGCCCTTTGCCCATTTTGAAGGCCAAAAAGGCCTTGAACGAGATGAGCAGTGGTCAGGTGCTCAAAGTGACGGCAACTGACCCGGGTGCTTGGCGCGATTTTGAGGCCTTTGCCCGGCAGACCGGCAACGATTTGCTGATGCAGGAAAAGACCGAAACGGCGTTTGTGTTTGCCCTCAAACGCCGCTGACTCGAGGGCGCTGCAAGGTGCGTAACACCCAAGCGGCTCATGGATCGCTTCGTTCCTCGCGATGACATTTAATTCACGGTTCGCTTCGTTCTTCGCGATGGCATTTAATTCATGGATCGCTTCGTGCCTCGCGATGACACTTCAATTCGTGGATCGCTGACTGCCACGCGATGACACCTTAAACCTTCACGGTGTCCAACACAGCCGTCACTGCGAGGAGCGCAGCGACGCGGCAGTCCATGGACGACTGAATTCACGGATCGCTTCGTGCCTCGCGTTGACACTTCAATTCGTGGATCGCTGAGTGCCACGCGATGACACCTTAAACCGTCATGGTGTCCAACACAGCCCTCACTGCGAGGAGCGCAGCGACGCGGCAGTCCACGGACGACTGAATTCATGGGTCGCTTCGTGCCTCGCGATGACACTTCAATTCATGGATCGCTTCTTACTACACGATGACACCGCAATGAAGTGGTGGCTCCCGCTCTTGCGATGACCGAGTGACAGGCTGAGGTGGGTTAGAGGCTCAAACCTTTGAGGTAGCTGCGGAACGCCGCGCCCACCTGCGAGTGCTGCAAAGCCAGCTCCACCGTGGCTTCCAGAAAGCCTTCCTTGCTGCCACAGTCGTAACGCTTGCCTTGGTATTGGAATGCGTACACCGCTTCGCGCTGCATCAGGCGTGCGATGGCATCGGTTAATTGAATCTCGCCGCCTACGCCTGTGGGTTGGTTGCGGATCTCGTCAAAAATGCCCGGCGTGAGGATATAGCGACCGGCCACACCCATGCGTGAAGGCGCTTGGTCAGGGCTGGGTTTTTCCACGATTTGCTCGACACGGATGAGTTGTTTGCCCGCCGATTCACCAGCCACGATGCCGTAGCGCTTGACCTGATCGAGTGGCACTTCTTGCACCGCCAAGACCGAGCGGCCTTGCTTGGTGTAGGCGTCAACCATTTGAGACAAGATGGATGGGCCTTGGTTGACCATCAGGTCATCGGCCAGCAGCACCGCAAAAGGCTCATTGCCCACCAGCGGCTCGGCGCAGAGCACGGCGTGGCCCAGGCCCAACATGCGGTTTTGGCGCACGTAGGCGCACACCATGTCATCGGGTTGCACCGAGCGCACCAAGGCCAAAAGTTCGTCTTTGTGCGCCGCTTCGAGTTCGCTTTCGAGCTCGTAAGCGGTGTCAAAGTGGTCTTCGATGGCGCGCTTGCTGCGGCCTGTGACAAAGATCATGTGGCGCACCCCCGCCGCATAGGCTTCTTCCACCGCGTACTGGATCAGCGGCTTGTCGACCACCGGCAGCATCTCTTTGGGTGCGGCTTTGGTGGCTGGCAAAAAGCGCGTGCCCAGACCTGCAACAGGGAACACGGCTTTGCGGATGACGTTGTGGCTCATGGGGGTGTCCTTGGTGTGCAGGCGATCAGCCTAGGCGTTGCAGTTGCTGGCGGATTTTGTCGAGTGTGGCGCCAAAGTCAGCCACGCGCTTTCTGGTTTCGTCGAGCACGGCTGGTGGGGCTTTGGCCACAAAAGCCTCATTGCCGAGCTTGGCGTTGGCCTTGGTGATTTCACCTTCCAGACGAGCCGCTTCTTTGGTCAGGCGGATTTTTTCAGCGGCCACGTCCACTTCGATGAACAGGCACAAACGCGCTTCGCCCACCACGGCCACGGGTGCGGCTTGTGCAGCTGCGGCCCATTCGGCTTCGGTGTCAAACACTTTGACTTCGCTCAGTTTGGCCAATGACTGCAACACGGGTGCCACGCTTTGCATGAAGGTGGTGTCACCCAGTACATACAGGGGCATGCGGGTGGCGGGCGAGACGTTCATTTCGCCGCGCAGGTTGCGGCAAGCGTCCACCAGGGTCTTGAGCTTGGCCACATGCGCTTCGGCTGCTTCGTCGATGCGCTCTGGCTGGCTCACGGGGTAGGCCGCGATGCTGACCGATTCGCCCGGACGCCCTGCCACCACCGACACTTTTTGCCAGAGTTCTTCGGTGATGAACGGGATGATCGGGTGCGCCAAACGCATGATGGTTTCGAGTGTGCGGATCAAGGTGCGACGTGTCGCGCGTTTTTGGGCGTCGTCGCCGGTGTTGATTTGTACCTTGGCGATTTCGAGGTACCAGTCGCAGAACTCGTTCCACACGAAGTCGTAAATTGTGTTGGCCACGTTGTCCAGGCGGTACTCAGCAAAGCCTTTGGCCACGTCGGCTTCGACGCGTTGCAGCTGCGAGCTGATCCAGCGGTCGGCCTGGCTGAACGACATGTAGCCGTGCACCGGGCCACCGACTTCGCATTCGGCCTTGGTGTGCTCCTTCAAGCCGCAGTCCTGGCCTTCGCAGTTCATCAGCACAAAGCGGGTGGCGTTCCACAGTTTGTTGCAGAAGTTGCGGTAACCCTCACAGCGTTTGGAGTCAAAGTTGATGCTGCGGCCCAATGAGGCTAGGGCCGCAAAGGTGAAACGCAGCGCGTCAGCGCCATAGGCCGGGATGCCTTCGGGGAATTCTTTTTCGGTCTGTTTGCGCACCTTGGGGGCGGTCTCGGGCTTGCGCAGGCCTTGGGTGCGTTTGTCGAGCAGGGGTTCAAGCGTGATGCCGTCGATCAAGTCCACCGGGTCGAGCACGTTGCCTTCGGACTTGCTCATCTTTTTGCCTTGGGCGTCGAGCACCAGGCCGTGGATGTAGACATGCTTGAAGGGCACTTTGCCGGTGAAGTGCGTGGTCATCATGATCATCCGGGCGACCCAGAAGAAGATGATGTCGTAGCCTGTCACCAAAACGGAGGAAGGCAGGTAGAGGTCGTAATCGCTTTGGCTGTTGTTGGCGTTGACGTTCGTTCCGCTGGCGAGCGTGCCGGAATCGGTCTGGCTCATACTCGCTTCGCTCGCAAAGTCGCTGCGCCCGGTTCCGGCACGTTCGCCAGCTGCGTTGTCTGCAACTTTCTCGTTGTGGGGCCAACCCATGGTGCTGAATGGGACCAAGGCGCTTGAATACCAAGTGTCCAGCACGTCTTCGTCGCGCTTGAGGGTCTTGCCCGGGGCCTTGGCTTGGGCCTCGGCTTCATTGCGGGCCACATAGACGTTGCCATCTTCGTCGTACCAGGCGGGGATCTGGTGGCCCCACCAGAGTTGGCGTGAGATGCACCAGTCCTGGATGTTGTTCATCCACTGGTTGTAAGTGTTGACCCAGTTCTCGGGCACAAAGCTCACTTGGCCGGACTGCACAGCGTCGATGGCTTTTTGGGCGATGCTTTTGCCGGTGGCGTCGCCTTGGCCCACTTGGTTCATGGCCACAAACCACTGGTCGGTCAGCATGGGCTCAATCACCTGGCCGGTGCGGGCGCAGCGGGGCACCATCAGCTTGTGTTTTTTCACTTCGACCAAAGCGCCAGCTGCTTCCAGATCCGCCACCACGGCCTTGCGGGCCACGAAGCGATCGAGGCCTCGGTATTTCTCGGGCGCGTTGTGGTTGATTGTGGCGTCGAGGTTCAACACGCAGATCATCTCCAGCTTGTGGCGCTGGCCGACTTGGTAGTCGTTGGTGTCGTGCGCGGGCGTGACTTTCACTACGCCTGTTCCAAAGTCCTTGTCGACGTAGTCGTCGGCAATCACGGGGATGGTGCGGCCGCACAGTGGCAGGTTGACCTGTTGGCCGATGAGGTGTTGGTAACGCTCGTCTTCGGGGTGCACCATCACGGCCACGTCGCCCAGCAGGGTTTCGGGGCGGGTGGTGGCCACCGTCAAGCTGCCAGAACCATCGGCCAAGTCATAGCGGATGTGCCACATCGAGCCGTCTTCTTCGGCACTTTCCACTTCCAGGTCTGACACGGCGCTTTGCAGCACCGGGTCCCAGTTCACCAGGCGCTTGCCACGGTAAATAAGGCCTTGTTCATAGAGCTGCACAAAGGTTTCGGTCACGGTTTTGGACAGCTTGGGGTCCATCGTGAAGTATTCGCGGCTCCAGTCCACGCTGTCGCCCATGCGGCGCATCTGGTTGGTGATGGTGCTGCCCGATTCCTCTTTCCACTCCCACACCTTGCTCACAAAATTCTTGCGTGCTTCGGCTGGCGTGGGGCCCATGTCGTGGCGGCTGATGCCTTTGGCTTGCAGCTGGCGCTCCACCACGATTTGGGTGGCAATGCCCGCGTGGTCGGTGCCGGGAATCCAGGCGGTGTTAAAGCCCATCATGCGGTGGTAGCGGGTCAGGCTGTCCATGATGGTCTGGTTGAACGCATGGCCCATGTGCAGTGTGCCGGTCACGTTGGGCGGCGGCAGCTGGATGGCGAAGGCGGGGGCGTCAGCCACAGGCGCTTGGGTGCCCCGGAAACCGGCCACACCGTAGCCACGTTTTTCCCACTCGGGGCCCCAGTGGGCTTCCAGTGCTGCAGGTTCAAACGATTTGGACAGGCTCTCAAGGCCGGGCTGTGTGACCGGGGTAGCGGGTGCGTTGCTCATGGCGGGGTCTTTTTGAAAAAGAAAGCGGCTTTTCGAGTGCCGCGCAAGACCATTGAGGTCTGTAAGGTTGTCTTGATTTTACCCAGCCCGCCTTTATTCTTTGGAGCCGGTGTTTGCGCTCCTGCTGGTGTTGTCCAAGCTAGGAAAAACCCGGGGGTGGTTGTTGATGACGATCAACTTTCGGTCTTGATAGCCTTGCTTTATCCATCCCATTGCATCAATCTATTTGAAGACCGATGGGTTTCGGTCTAACCTAATCGTTCTCTGGCGATCCTGCCAGGGCAATCGACTCAAAATCCACTAGGAGATATCCATGGCAGCACTCAAAGGCTCGCGCACGGAACAATGCCTGAAAGACGCCTTCGCAGGCGAATCCCAGGCCAACCGTCGCTATTTGTACTTCGCAAACAAAGCTGACGTTGAAGGTCAGAACGACGTGGCAGCCCTGTTCCGTTCCACCGCTGAAGGTGAAACAGGCCACGCCCACGGTCACCTGGAATTCCTGGAGCAATCCGGCGATCCAGCAACCGGCATGCCCATTGGCTCGACACGTGACAACCTGGCTTCGGCTGTGGCTGGCGAAACCCACGAGTACACCGACATGTACCCCGGCATGGCCAAGACCGCTCGCGAAGAGGGTTTTGACGAAATCGCCGACTGGTTCGAGACCCTGGCCAAGGCTGAGCGTTCACACGCCAACCGTTACCAGAAAGCCTTGAACGAATTGGTGGATTGATTCCTCCGGTCCGTGAGCCCGCTGCACCGCAAGGCGCAGCGGGTTTTTCTCAGGGCTCTGGTCACAGAGTTTTCAGAAAAATCAGCTAAAAATCCCCAAGGAGCACAGCATGGCCAAAGAAGGCAACCTCGAAGCCCCCACACGACACGCCCTCGGCTGGGAGAGCCCCGACTTCTACAACGAAGAAAAGTGCTTCGACGAATTGGAGCGCATTTTTGACATCTGCCACGGTTGCCGCCGTTGTGTGAGCCTGTGCAATTCCTTTCCCACCTTGTTTGACCTAGTGGACGAGTCCAGCACCATGGAAGTCGATGGCGTGGACAAGAAGGACTACTGGAAAGTGGTGGACCAGTGTTTCATGTGCGACCTGTGCTACATGACCAAATGCCCCTACACACCACCGCACGAGTGGAACCTGGACTTCCCGCATACCATGCTGCGGGCTAAGGCCATCAAGTTCAAAAAAGGCGAAGTAGGTGCGGCCGAAAAGTTTTTGGCCTCCACCGACACCCACGGTTCGTTTGCGGGTATTCCGATCGTGGTGCAAGCCGTCAACGCCCTCAACAAGACCGAAGCGGCACGCAGCGTCATGGAAAGTGTGGCGGGCGTGGACAAAAACGCCTGGCTGCCTTCTTTGGCCACCCAGAAATTCCGCTCCAGCGCCCCGGATGCCAAGGCCTCCAAAGTGGTGGACGGTGAGAAAACACCCGGCAAAGTGGCGATCTATTCCACCTGCTACATCAATTACAACGAGCCCGGCATTGGCCATGATCTGCTGAAGATCCTTGACCACAACGATATCCCGTATGTGCTGGTCGAGAAAGAAAAATGCTGCGGCATGCCCAAGCTGGAGTTGGGCGATCTGGACTCGGTCAAGGACTCCAAGGAAGCCAACATCCCGGTACTGGCCAAGTACGCCAAAGACGGCTTTGCCATCATGGCGGCGGTGCCCAGCTGCGCCTTGATGTTCAAGCAGGAAATCCCGCTGATGTTCCCCGATTGCGCCGACACCCAGTTGGTCAAAGAAGCCATGTGGGACCCGTTTGAGTACTTCATGGCCCGCAAGCGCGATGGCTTGCTCAAGACAGAATTCCCGCAAAAGCTGGGCAATGTGAGTTACCAAATTCCTTGCCATGGCCGGGTGCAAAATATCGGCAAAAAGACCGAGGAAATGCTCAAGATGATCCCGGACACCGAGATCAACACCATCGAGCGCTGCTCGGGTCATGCTGGCACCTACGGCGTCAAAAAAGGCTCACACGAGATGGCGATGAAGATCGGTAAACCCGTGTTCAAGGCCATGGCCACCATGAAAGATGGCTCCAAGCCCGACTTCATCAGCTCCGACTGTCCGCTGGGCGGTCACCACATTGCCCAGGGCTTTGAGGTCAATGGCCTCGGTGCCCCTGAACTGAACCACCCCTTGACCCTGGTGCGCAAAGCCTACGGTCTCAAATAAGGAATACTGCCATGCAACTGACCGGAAAAATCACGCCTGAGACTCTGATGACCTTGGAGGCTTACACCAAGTGGCGCAAGGTTCATAAGCCCGAGGTGATCGCCCACCGCAAGCTGCGCAGCGTGCAGTTGGGTGAGCACATCAATGTGCAGTTCGAGAGCGAAACCACCATCCGCTACCAGATCCAAGAGATGCTCCGCATCGAAAAAGTCTTCGAAGAAGAAGGCATCCTGCAAGAGATCGACGCATATGCCCCGTTGGTGCCGGACGGCAGCAACTGGAAAGCCACCATGATGATCGAGTACACCGACATCAACGAACGCCGCCGCGAGCTGGCCAAGTTGATCGGCGTGGAAGACCGCATGTTTGTGGAGGTGGAAGGCCACGGCCGCGTATATGCGATTGCCGACGAAGACTTGGACCGCGAAACCGATGAAAAGACCTCAGCGGTTCACTTTCTCCGCTTTGAGTTGAAGCCTGTCATGTGCGCTGCCATCAAGGCGGGTGCGGGTGTCAAGCTTGGGTGCGATCACACCCACTATCCTTCACACATCGACATGGCCCCAGACACGCTGGCCAGCCTGGCAGGCGACTTGAAATAAGTCTCGGCTCAAAGCCCCAGCAGCGCCGGGTCACCCTGACCCAGGCGCAACACTTGAGCGGGCTCATCGGTCATGTCGATCACGGTGGTGGCTTGCAAAGTGCAGGCTCCGGCGTCAATGACCGCACCCAGCTGGTGTTCCAGCCGTTCGCGAATCTCCTGCGGGTCATTCAAAGGGTCATCCTCTGTGGGCATGATCAAGGTGGCGGCCAGCAATGGCGCTCCATGCAGGGACAGCAACTCTTGCAGCACTTTGTGTTCGGGCACACGCAGGCCAATGGTTTTGCGTTGGGGGTGGCTCACGCGGCGCGGCACTTCCTTGGTGGCTTCCAAAATGAAGGTGAAGGGCCCGGGCGTGGCTTGTTTGATGGCGCGAAACTGCCGGTTATCCACCCGCGCATAGTTGGCCAACTCACTCAGGTCGCGGCACAGCAGCGTCAGGTGGTGTTTGTCGTCCACCTCCCGGATGCGGCGCAGTTGGTCGGCGGCGTTTTTGTCGTCCAGATGGCAGACCAGAGCGTAGCTGGAGTCGGTGGGCACGGCCAGTACCTTGCCTTGGTTGAGTAACGCCACCGCTTGCTTGAGCAGGCGGGTTTGGGGGTTGTCGGGGTGAACGGTGAAAAACTGGGCCATGGATGTTGGCAGTCTAAAGTCAGTGACTACAAAGTGATTTGGACGACAACGTGGTCATGCACCTTAACTTGAGCGCCATTGCGAAACCCCTTAACTGAAGGCTGGCGTGTCGGTGCGAAGGATTCACTGAATGCGGTCGGCCAGCATTTCCCAAACCGGGGTCAGTTGGCCAGGCAACCAGGGTAAAGCGCCCAGATCAATGCGGCTTTCGTCGGGGCTGTGAAAGTCACTCCCGCGTGAGGCTGCCAGCTCAAACTCAAGAGCGGTTTCGGCGTAGCGCACGGCTTCTTGTGAGGAGTGGCTGCCGGTGATGACCTCTACTGCACGGCCTCCGTGCGCCTTGAATTCGCTGAACAGTGCGTATTCTTCGTTGGGCGTGAAACCGTAGCGGGCCGGGTGTGCGATCACAGCGGCCCCACCGGCTTCTGTGATCCATTGCACCGCCTCTTGCAGCCTCGCCCAGCGGTGCGGCACATAACCCGGTTTACCTTCGGTCAGGTATTTGCGAAACACCTCCGAGGTGTCACTGCACACCCCCGTCTCGACCAAGTACCTGGCAAAGTGGGTGCGTGAAATCAGCTCTGGGTTGCCCACGTATTGCAGGGCGCCTTCGTAAGCGTTTTGAATGCCGACCTTGGCCAAGCCGTCCGACATTTCCTGGGCGCGTTCACCGCGCCCGCCACGGGTGCGGCGCAAGCCGGACACCAGGGCGGTGTTGTGCGGGTCAAAACCCAGGCCCACGATGTGCACAGTCTGGTGGGCAAAAGTGACCGAAATTTCGGTACCGGTTAGATAGGGCAGGCCCTGCGCACGGGCAGCGGCCAGGGCGCGGTCTTGCCCGCCCACCTCGTCGTGGTCGGTCAATGCCCACAATTCCACGCCGTTGGCCTTGGCGCGTTCAGCCAGGGCTTCGGGGGTGAGGGTACCGTCGGAGATGACGGAGTGGCAGTGCAAATCGGCATTCATCATGCAGTCCATTTTAGGCGTATGCCGCTTGTGCAGTTCAGCTTGTAGGGTCTTGTCCCGACTAAGCCTTGGGACAAGCAACAGCCCTGCAGTCTTTCGGGCTGATGCCTGTGGCCGATAATCAGGATATGACCACGATGCAGACTTTTGCGGAGCCCCAGCCATGGCACTGATGATCACCGACGAATGCATCAACTGCGATGTGTGTGAGCCCGAGTGCCCCAACGAAGCGATTTATTTGGGCGAAGAAATTTACGAAATTAACCCATCCAAGTGCACCGAGTGTGTCGGCCATTTTGATGAGCCCCAGTGTGTGCAGGTCTGCCCGGTGGCCTGCATTCCTGTCAATCCGCAGCACGTCGAAAATCAGGAATCGCTCTGGGCCAAGTACCGCCGCCTGCAGGCGCAGTGATCAGACCAAGGCCCCTTCAATCGGGTTTCGGTTCACCCATTTTGGGTGCTTCGGTATTCGGTGCTTTGGGAGGACGCGGAGGTTTGGGGCGCGGCGGCTTGCTGGTGTGGATGCGCACCATGGCTTTTTCCATGTCACCCACCAACAGCAACGGCAATGCGGTCAGTGCCCGGAAAATGCTGTCGTCGATGGCTTTGCGGTGTTCGAGCATCGGCTTCTTCAAAACCCAGCTGACGACTTCGGCCTTGTCGCCCGGGTGGCCCACACCAATGCGCAGCCGCCAGTAATCGGCCGTGCCCAGTTGGGCATGGATGTCGCGCAGACCGTTGTGCCCCGCGTGGCTGCCGCCCAGTTTGAGCTTGGCTTCGCCCGGCACGATGTCGAGTTCGTCGTGCGCCACCAAAATTTCTTGCGGCTGGATTTTGAAGAACCGGGCCAGTGCGCTGACCGACTTGCCCGACAAATTCATGAAGGTCTGGGGTTCAAGCAGCCACACGTTTTGGCCGTTGACGGTGGTGCGGGCCACCAGGCCGTGGTAGCTGCGCTCGGGCACCAGCGACACTTTGAGTTCGCGGGCCACAGCATCGATCCACCAGAAACCAGCGTTGTGGCGGGTGTCGTCGTATTCGTTGCCCGGGTTGCCCAGGCCGACTAGCAGTTTGATCATGGGGCGTGATTATCCTTGTTGCTGGCAGTCCAGCGAGCATGCGCAGGATCACGCCAAAGCAAAAGGCCCGCTTGCGCGGGCCTTGAAGGTGCAGGGCCGAAGCCCCAAGCCAGAAGATTACTTCTTGCCTTTGCCTTTTTTGCCGTCGGCAGGCGCAGCGGCCACAGGGGCAGCGATGACTTCTACGACAGGAGGGACCACGGACACGAGGACCGGGTTCTTCTTGCCGTGGGTGACGGCTTTGCAGCCAGCAGGCAAGGTGATGTCGTTCAGGTGCAGGGATTTGCCCATGGTCAAGCCCTTGAGGTCCACCGCGATGAATTCAGGCAGGTTGGCAGGCAAGCAAGCGACTTCGATTTCGGTCGCCACGTGGGTGATCGTGCACTTGTCAGTCTTGACGGCTTCAGATTCTTCTTGGCCGCTGAAGTGCAATGGCACTTTCATGTTCAAAGTGGTGTTGGCGTCAACGCGCTGGAAGTCGATGTGTTGGACCAACTGCTTGTAGGGGTGCATCTGGTAGTCACGCAGCAAAACTTTGCTGGATTGACCGTTCAATTCCATGTCCAGGATCGAAGCGTGGAAAGCTTCCTTTTTCAGGGCGTGCCACAAAGCGTTGTGGTCCAGCTCGATCAGTTGGGGGGCCGATGTGGAACCGTAAACGATGCCAGGTGTACGACCGGAATTGCGGAGACGGCGGCTCGCACCCGTGCCCTGCTTTGCGCGCTCAAAAGCGACGAATTTCATAGATTTCTCCTTCTAGGACCCACCGCGACCAGTGCGGTCCTGACTCAAAAAAGCCAGCCAGTCCAAAAGGACGGCTGGCCACGTTGGCCTCTCCCAGATCAGCTTTGATCGGAGAACAGGCTCATCACTGACTCACCGTGTGCAATCCGGTTGATCGTTTCGGCGATCAGCGGAGCCACGGAAAGTTGGCGAATCTTGGTGCACGCTGCGGCTTGAGCCGACAGCGGGATGGTGTTGGTGACGACCACTTCGTCCAGGGCCTCGCCCTTGGCAATGCGGTCAATGGCCGGACCCGAAAAAATCGGGTGCGTGCAATAAGCGTAGACTTTTTTGGCGCCACGCTCTTTGAGCACTTCGGCGGCTTTGACCAAGGTGCCGGCGGTATCGATCATGTCGTCCATGATCACGCAGTTGCGGCCATCGATCTCGCCAATGACGTGCATGACTTCGCTGACGTTGGCTTTGGGGCGGCGTTTGTCAATGATGGCCAAATCGCAGCCGAGTTGTTTGGCCAGGGCACGTGCACGGACGACGCCGCCGACGTCGGGTGACACGACGATCAAATCGTCGTAGTTTTGCTGGCGCAGGTCACCCAACAGAACGGGCGATGCATAAATGTTGTCGACCGGGATGTCGAAGAAGCCCTGGATTTGGTCGGCGTGCAAGTCCATGGTCAGCACACGGTCTACACCGACAGCTTGGAGCATGTTGGCGACCACTTTGGCCGAGATCGGCACGCGGGTGGAGCGCGGGCGGCGGTCTTGGCGGGCGTAGCCAAAATAAGGAATGACGGCGCTGATGCGTTCAGCCGAGGCGCGTTTGAGCGCGTCGACCATGATCAGCAGTTCCATCAGGTTTTCATTGGTGGGGGCGCAAGTTGGCTGCACCACGAAGACTTCGCGGGCACGCACGTTTTGCTTGAGTTCAACGGTGACTTCACCATCGGAGAATCGGCCCACATCAACAGCGCCAAGCTGTGTGCCCAGGTTTTTGGCAATTTCGGCCGCCAAACCGGGGTTGGCATTGCCGGTGAACAGCATGAAGTCGGGAGTGTTTGGAGCAGGCTGCATGAGCATTCCAGCGATCAGAAAAAATGGGCCTGTACGAATGAACGTATTTGGCAGGGGAAGAAGGACTCGAACCTTCGAATGCCGGAATCAAAATCCGGTGCCTTAACCAACTTGGCGACTCCCCTACACGGGTTGACCGCTGAAACAGCGATCGACCGATCAACTATCGCTGGTTGCCCAACCTTGCAAAGGATGAGCTTCCAAATTGCTGCAAAACCGGGCCAGAAAGCGGTCAGGAACCGAAACTTTCATGGTGTTGTCCCTGCAATGGGCAAACACGGCACTGCCGGAACCCGTCATTCTGGGTCTGAGTCCAGCTGAGTTGAGGGCCTGAATGGCTTGATCAACACCAGGGCACAGCGTCTGCGCAACGGGTTGCAGGTCATTGTGACCGAAGTCATATGTCTCTGCAGCGAAGACCGATATTGTAGCAGCGTTTGTGTCGCGTTTGAGGTCAGGGTGCGTAAAAATTTGAGATGTTTCGACGCCCTGTGGTGGCTTGAGTACCCAAAACTGTGCGGCAGGCAGTTCGATGGGGGTGATTTTCTCCCCCACACCCTCGACCCAAGCATTGTGCCCACGCAGGAAAAATGGCACATCCGCACCCAGTTGAAGTCCCAGCTTCTCCAGGTTGGGCAGACCCAGGTTCAGGCCCCACAAGCGGTTGAGTGCCAGCAGGCAGGTGGCGGCATCAGATGAGCCGCCGCCCATGCCCGCTTGTGCGGGGATTTGTTTTTCAACCGCAATGTGCACGCCATCGGTGCAACCGGTGTGGCTTTGAAGCAGATGGGCTGCTCGGGTGATCAGGTCCTGAGCGGGCAGGGCAAGTGTGAGGTCTTCGCGGCTGATGGCACCGCTGGGGCGCTTTTCAAAATGCAGCGTGTCGCACCAGTCGATCAGCATGAAGACCGATTGCAGTTCGTGGTAACCATCGGGGCGACGGCCCGTGATGTGCAAAAACAAATTCAGTTTGGCCGGGGCGGGCACATCGTGCAGCGATTTCATGGCTGGATTATCGCTACAGGCCGGCGTCGCCCCAAAAACGCCAGTTCAACGGTCCAGCGCGATGCGCAGCACGGCACCAGGGCTCGGTTCGCGCCGCTCTGCGCTGATGCGGCCTTGGGCATGGGCTGACAAATCGACTTGCCAGCCGGCGGCTTCGGCCGGGCGGCCCGCCAGCCACTCGAATAAAGCTGCAATCGGCAGTTCGGTGCCTGTCAGGCGAGCTCCCAGCCTTTGCAGGCTTGGGCTGTCAACCTGTTGCTGACCTTGCACCAAGCGCGCGCCTTGGGGTGTCCATTCCAGGCGGGCCAAGGTGGTGCCAATGGGGCTGAACAAGACCATTTCACCAGCTTGGGCCGAGCCTTGCAGCTCGAAACCGGCACTCAGCGATTCAGGCGGGTTCTTGAGCACCTGTATGGCCATGCGTCCTGACCAATAAGCATTGGCGTCCACAGGGGTCAATTGGGGTGTGGCGCAGCCTGCAGCCAGCAAAGCACTTGACAATGCCAGCGCCAAAACCCGTCGCCTGCCTTCTTGGGTGGGCTTTGTGTCGTGTGCGCTTGGCTTCATGGTTTGAATTGAAAGCGCTTCATGGTTTCGATCAAGGTGTCGTTGTCCGCCTTGAGCAACAAGCCTTCGCGCCAAATCGCGCCGGCTTCCTGGCGTTGTCCCATCACCCACAGCACCTCGCCCAGATGGGCTGCAATTTCGGCGTCGGGGCGGGCTTTGTAAGCGCCCTGCAAAATTTTCAGGGCTTCGGCATGTTGGCCTTGGCGAAAAGCGACCCAGCCCAGGCTGTCTTGAATGTAGGCGTCGTCAGGGGCCAGCTTCAGGGCCTGCGTGATCAGCTGCCGGGCTTCATCCAGTCGCAGGTTGCGATCTGCCAATGAATACCCCAGAGCATTGAAGGCATGGGGGTCTTCGGGTTTACGTTTCATCAGCTCGCGCAGCACGGTTTCCATCTCGTCAAAGCGTTTGAGCTTTTCGGTGACCATGGCCATCTCTGACATCAAGTCTGTGTTTTGCGGCTGCGCATTCAGAGCTTGCTTGAGCAATTCGTAGGCATCGTCCGCCTTTTTGTTGTCGCGTAACCAAATGGATTGCACCAAGGTTTTGCGCGTGGCTTGTTCAGCGTTGGATGTTTTGATTTGCGCCAAAACCAGGCGTGCTTCTTCCGTGCGGCCTTGCTTTGTGAGCAGGTCGGCGCGTCGGCTGGCCAGCTTGATGGGGTCTGCGTCCGCTGGAACCTGGGACAGCCATTGCTCGGCCTGAGGCAGTTGACCTTGGCGCTGCGCCAGCTGGGCCAAAGCCATTAAGGCCTCAGCCAGTCCGGTTTGCGTTTCCTTGTCAGGATTGGCTTGGGCCAGTTCCACGTGTTTTTGCAGTTTTTGCTCTGCTTGTGCCAGTTGGCCAGTTTCCTGCAGCAGCAGACCATGCACCAGCCAGCCATCGGCAAAAGAAGGGTGATCCGCGTTCAGGCGGGCGAGTTGGCGCAAGGCCTCTTGCTGTTGAGTCAGGCCGATCAGGTGCCGGGCATAGCCCAGTCGCAATTCGGGCTGCACATCCCCTTGCATGGCCTGGGTGAGTAAGGGCGTCATCTCTGCTGGGGCCGCATTGGCCAGGCTCAGCGCCAGGATCAGGGGGCCAGGTGCCGATGCATCGGCTGCGTGTCCTTGGCGCGTGGCGTCAACGGCCAGTGCCAATTGCCCTGCTTCGCGCCGCATGCGACCCACGGTCGTCCAAGCCGTGGCGGCGGTGCTGCTTTGTTTCAGGGCCGCAGCCAAGGCTTTTTCGACCGTGTCAGCGGCGGCTTTTTTGTCTTGCACTCTGGCAAATACGCGGGGCACGGAAGCAATGGCCGCGTTTTGTTCAGCAGCGGGCAGCTCCCGGATCGAGACGCTCAGGGCTTGCCCGGCTTCGTTCACCCGATTCAGGGCCAGCAAAATTTGCAGCTGGTAACGGTTGGCTTCGGTGGCCCCGGGTACGGCACTTTTCCAAGCCTGTGCGGCTTGCAAGGCCGATTCGCCGGAGCGCGATTGCAACGCCAGATCAACGGCGCGCTGGAATAAGGCCGGATCGCGGGTTTTGCGAGCCGCGTCCAGGATGAACGAAAAACCACTGCCTGGTGAGCCGCTGCGGACATTCAATTCACCCAGCAGCAGTTGATAAAACAGCGCTGCATCGAGTGCAGATTGCGGCACGGTGGCTTTTTCTGCGGTGGCTGGTTGGGGGTCTTGGGCTGGTGTGGCCGGTTGCGCCCAGGCGCTCCAGACGCAAGAGGAGATGAGGGCGAGTCGAAACCAGAATTTCATGGCTTCATCATAATCCAGCCACCCGCGCGCATGAGGCGTGCGGTCCAAGCCCCTTTTTGTCTCAGAGCCTATGCCCGAACTCCCCGAAGTTGAAGTCACACGCCGCAGTTTTGCCGACCGCATCGCTTCGGCCCATATTCTGGCGCTGCACCTGGGCAAGCCCCTGCGCTGGCCACTGGGCGTGCCCGCTGCCAGCTTGGTGGGGCGGCAAATTTGGGGAGTGCGTCGGCGCGGCAAATACCTGCTGCTGGACCTGGACCAAGGCCTGCTGCTGGTGCATTTGGGCATGTCTGGCAGCCTGAACTTTGCCCCTACCCAGCCCGAAGCGGGTCCGCACGACCACATGGACCTGGTGACCGACCGAGGGGTGCTGCGCCTGCACGACCCGCGCCGCTTCGGGGCGGTGGTTTGGGCACCGGGAGAGGATTCGCCCCAGGCGCAAAAGCTGTTGGGTCGGCTGGGGGTGGAGCCCTTGAGTGCCCAGTTTGATGTGACTGCTTTTGCCTTGGCCCTCAAAAAACGCCAGTCCGCCATCAAGCAGGTGTTGTTGGCGGGTGACGAAGTGGTGGGTGTGGGCAATATTTACGCCTCGGAAGCCTTGTTCATGGCGGGCATACGCCCCACCACCAAAGCATCGCGGTTGTCCAAACCCCGGGTGGCCCGGCTGCATGCAGCCATCGTGCAGGTGCTGACCCGGGCGGTGGAGCAGGGGGGCAGTTCACTGAAAGATTTTGTCAATGCCGAAGGGCGCACCGGCTATTTCCAATTGGAAGCTGCGGTCTACGGCCGCGCGGGCGAGCCGTGCCGGGTGTGTGCCACGCCCATCCAATCCATGCTGCAAGGTCAGCGCACCACTTTTTATTGCCGCACATGCCAGAAACCTTGATGCCCTTACCTGAAGGGTTTGCCCGCCGCATGGTGGATTGGCAACGCCTGCACGGACGCCAAAGCCTGCCTTGGCAAAACACCCAAGACCCGTACCGCGTCTGGCTATCCGAAATCATGCTGCAGCAAACGCAAGTGAGCACAGTGCTGGACTACTTTCCCCGATTTCTGGGGCGTTTTCCGGATGTGGCCGCTTTGGCCGCCGCACCGCAAGACGATGTGCTGGCGCTGTGGAGCGGCCTGGGCTATTACAGCCGCGCCCGCAACCTGCACAAGTGCGCCCAAGAGGTGGTGGGGCGGTTTGGCGGGGCCTTTCCGCGCCGCGCAGAAGACCTGCAAACTCTGCCCGGTATCGGCCGATCCACGGCTGCAGCGATTGCAGCGTTTTGCTTTCAAGAGCGTGCCGCCATTTTGGACGGCAACGTCAAGCGTGTGCTGACCCGCGTACTGGGCTATGGCGCGGACTTGGCGGTGGCCAAAAACGAAAAAGCCTTGTGGGCGCTGGCGCAAGATCTGTTGCCTGGGCAAGCGGCCGACATGCCGCGCTATACCCAGGCACTGATGGACTTGGGGGCCACCGTGTGTTTGCCGCGCAAAGCGCAGTGCGAGGCCTGTCCCGTGAGCACCGTGTGCCAGGCCCAAGCGCAGGGCGAGCCATTGGCCTATCCCGTTAAGACACGCAAGCTCAAACGCAGCAGCGCCACGCTCTGGCTGTTGTGGGCAGTCAACGCGCAAGGCCAGGTGTGGCTGCAAAAACGGCCTGACACGGGCATTTGGGCAGGTTTGTTCAGTTTGCCTGTGTTTGACACGGAAGCGGATTTACTGGCCGCTTGGGCCAACGGGCAGGAGGCGGAATTCATCACACCCTGGAAGCATGTGCTGACACACCGCGATTTGCATCTGCACCCTGTGCGCATGCTCGGTGACGGAAAAAGCGTTCCAGCTTGTGAGGGCCAGTGGGTGGATGCCGATGCTTGGCCGGCGATGGGTTTGCCTGCGCCCATTCGGGTTTTGTTGGCGGCCCAGTGAAAGGCATGGACCCCGCGTTCCATGCGGGATGAGAGCTTGGCTCAGATGGCGTCCAACTCCCGGTGCCGTTTGAGCGTCAGCCAGCGTGTGCCGAAGTGTTGGGCCAGTTGCTCAACCATGAACACCGAGCGGTGCTGGCCCCCGGTGCAACCAATGGCCACGGTCACGTAGCTGCGGTGGTCGCGCTCGATGGCGGGAATCCAGTGCTTCAAAAAGCCCTCGATCTGCAGCTGCATCTGTACAAATTCTTCGGACTGGCGCAGGTAGGTCTGCACGGGCTCATCACGACCAGTCAATGGCCGCAGTGCACTTTCGTAATGGGGGTTGGGCAGCATGCGCACGTCAAACACGTAGTCGGCGTCGGTCGGGATGCCGCGCTTGAAGCCAAAGGACTCAAAGACCAGCGTCAGCTGGGCAGTGGGGGCGCTGACCAGGGATTTGATGTAGGTTTGCAGTTGCGCCGAGCGCAGCAAACTGGTGTCGATGACGTGGGCGCGTTCGCGCAAGTCGGCCAGCAACTCGCGTTCGAACTCGATGGTTTCAAACAAGGCTTTGTCGCTTTGGGGTTTGTTGCCGCCCGACAGTGGGTGTTTGCGCCGTGATTCGGAATAGCGGCGCTGCAAGGTGTCCGAGTTGGCGTCCAGAAACACCGATTTGACGGTCATGCCCATGTCGCGCAGCAAGGCCATTTGTTCGGGCATCAGGTGCAAGGAATTGGCACTGCGCACATCGATCGCAATGGCCAAGCGTTGCTCTTTGTGCTGCTCTTCAAGTTTGACAAAGGGAATCAGCAACTCGGGTGGCAAGTTGTCCACGCAGTAATAGCCCGCGTCTTCAAGTGCGTGCAGCCCCACCGATTTGCCGGAGCCGGACATGCCGGTGATGAGGATGATGTCCATGCTCAGCTTTGGGTGGCTTTGCGGCCAGTGGGTTGGGGTGAGGGCTTGGGAGGTGGGCTGCCCAGCATTTCGCGGGCATGGGCCAAGGTGGTGGCAGACAACTTTTCGCCGCCCAGCATGCGGGCGATTTCGCTCACGCGTTCTTCGCCGCTCACGCCGCGCACCTGACTGCTGACCTGGCCTTTGGCGGCGGTTTTACTCACCAGCAGGTGGTGATCGGCGCAGGCGGCCACCTGGGGCAGGTGGGTCACGGCCAGGACCTGGCGGTGTTGACCCAGTTGTTTCATGAGGCGGCCCACGGTTTCGGCCACAGCGCCGCCGACACCCGAATCCACCTCGTCGAAGATCAAGGTGCCTGCTTCGCCCAGTTCGCTGGTGGTGACGGCAATGGCCAGCGCAATGCGTGAGAGTTCGCCCCCTGATGCCACTTTGCCCACGGGCCGGGGCGTGCTGCCCTCGTGCCCGGCGACCAGAAAGCTGACTTCTTCGAGGCCGTGTTGCACGGGTGTTTCTAAGGATTGCAAGTGCACCTCAAAGCGGCCGCCTTGCATGCCCAACTGCTGCATGGCGCTGCTGACGGCTTGGGCCAGCGGTTTGGCGGCTTGCTGGCGCTGGCGCGAGACGGCTTTGGCCGCTTGTGTGCAGGCGGTTTGTGCGGCGTTTGAGGCTTTTTGCAGCGCATCCATGTCGGCGGCTGCGTCGAGTTGGGCCAACTCTTTGCGCCATCCCTGCAGGGTCAGCGGCAATTCGTCCGGGGTTTTCTTGTAACGCCGCGCCAGCGACAACCACAGGCCCATGCGCTCGTCCAGGTGTGCCAGCTGGGCCGGGTCCAAGTCGGTTTTGCGCAAATAGGCGTGCAGGCTGTGGGCCACGTCTTCGGCTTGGGCCTGCGCAGACGCCAGCACATCGGCGAGGGCGTTGAACTCGGGCTCATACTGACCGAGCGACTGCAGGGTCTGGATGGCGCGGGACAGTTGGCGCAGCGCCCCGCCATCCTCATCGCCTTCGAGCAGCAGCGTGCCTTGGTTGGCCCCGTCGATCAGGGCCTGGGCGTTGGCCAGGCGGCTGTGCTGGATGCTCAGCTCTTGCCACTCGCCTGTTTGGGGGTTGAGTTTTTCCAGCTCGCCTACTTGCCAGGCCAGGCGTTCACGTTCGTTGACCAAGGTGCTTTGCGCTTGCTGCGCATCGGCCAGGCTTTGTTGGGCTTGCCGCCAGCTGTGCCAAGCGGCTTTGAGTGGGCGGGTGTCGATGCCTGCGTAAGCGTCGAGCAGGCCGCGCAGCGCATCCGGGCGGGTCAGGCTTTGCCAAGCGTGCTGGCCATGGATGTCCAGCAACTGTTCGCCCAGCTCGCGCAGTTGGGTGGCGGTGGCGGGGCTGCCGTTGATCCAAGCGCGGCTTTTGCCCGCAGTGTCTACGGTGCGGCGCAGCAGCAATTCGGCGCAGGCCTCGAAACCGGCTTCTTCGAGCCAAGCCGAAATGGCGGGCGTGGGCTCGAACTCGGCGCAGACCTCGCAGCGGCTGGCGCCTTCGCGCACCACGCCTGATTCGGCGCGGGCCCCCAAGGCTAACTGCAAGGCGTCGATCAAAATCGATTTGCCCGCCCCGGTTTCGCCCGTCAACACGCAGAAGCCCGAGCTCAGGTCCAGCTCCAATTCGTGCACGATCACGAAATCGCGCAGGGTGATGTGCGTCAGTGCCACGGTTTAAGCGCCTTCATTCCAATGCATTTTTTTGCGCAAGGTGTCGAAATAATTCCAACCTGCTGGGTGCAAAAACCGCACCGTGTGCTCGGAGCGTTTGACCATGATCCTGTCGCCCAAAATCAGGTCGGCCAGTGACTGCATGTCAAAGTTGGCGCTGACGTAGCGTCCTGCCACGATCTCGATGCTGATTTCACAGGATTCGGGCAACACAATGGGCCGGTTGGAAAGTGTGTGTGGCGCGATCGGTGCCATGACCCAACCGCCAATGGCTGGGTGCATCAGGGGCCCGCCCACCGACAGCGAGTAGGCAGTGGAGCCTGTGGGCGTGGCGATGATCAGACCGTCGGCGCGTTGGTTGGATACAAAATGGCCATCCACCTCGACTTTGAGCTCCACCATGCCCGAGGAGCCGCCTCGGTTGACCACCACATCGTTCATGGCCAAGGCGCTGAAAACACACCGGTGGTCGCGCAATACCTGGGCATGCAGCAAGCTGCGGTTTTCGGTTTGGTAGTGGCCCTGCAGCATGGGCAGCAGCACATCCTGGTAGCTTTGCAGGGGAATATCGGTGATGAAGCCCAACCGACCTTGGTTGATGCCCATCAGGGGCAGACCATGGCGGGCCATTTGGCGGCCAATGCCCAACATGGTGCCGTCACCCCCGATCACCAGGCCGAGATCGCACTGCGTACCAATCTCGTCCATTTCCAGGACATGGTAGTGACTCAGCCCTGTGTGAAGGGCGGTTTCTTTGTCCAGTACGACATCGCAGCCTTGTCGCGTCAAAAACTGCGCCACCTCATCCAAAGCGCGGCGCGAACTCTCCAGCGCCCCACCGTGGGCGGCGGTGTTGTATTTGCCAAAAAGCGCAACGTGACGGAACTTGGATCTCATTCGCAAATTACATCATTAAAATGTGCCGATGCTAGATGATCGTGCCAAGTTATTGCTCAAAGCCCTGGTGGAACGCTACATCGCGGACGGCCAACCTGTGGGCTCGCGCACGCTATCCAAAGCCTCGGGCTTGGATTTGTCACCGGCCACCATCCGCAACGTGATGTCCGACCTGGAAGAGCTGGGCCTGATTGCCAGCCCACACACCTCTGCCGGACGCATTCCGACCAGCCGTGGCTACCGCCTGTTTGTGGACACCATGCTCACGGTGCAGCGCGACGGTTTGGACACGCCGGCGCTCACGCCCGATCAGCCCCAAAAAGTGATCGCCAGCGCTGCCAATCTGCTGTCGAACCTGTCGCATTTTGTGGGCGTGGTCATGACGCCGCGCCGGGCTTCTGTGTTCCGGCACATCGAATTTTTGCGCCTGTCCGAGAGGCGTTTGCTGGTCATCATCGTTTCGCCCGAGGGCGATGTGCAAAACCGCATCCTGTTCACTGAGACCGATTACTCACAAAGCCAGTTGATTGAGACCTCCAATTTTTTGAACACCCACTACGCAGGCATGGCCATCGAGCAGGTGCGCAGCCGGGTGCAGCAAGAGCTGGTCAGCCTGCAAAGCGAAATTGCCACCCTCATGCAAGCGGCGGTGCAGGTCAGCACCGAAGCCCTGGCCGAAGACCAGAGCGAGGTGGTCATCGCCGGTGAACGCAATTTGCTCTCGGTGAGCGACTTTTCCAGCGACATGGGGCATTTGCGCCGGGCTTTTGACCTGTTTGAGCAAAAAACCCAGCTCATGCGTTTGCTGGATGTCTCCAGCCAGGCCGAGGGCGTGCGCATTTACATTGGTGGTGAAAGCCAGATCGTGCCCATGCAGGAGCTGTCAGTGGTCAGCTCGCCCTACGAGGTCGATGGCCAAATTGTGGGCACCTTGGGTGTGATTGGCCCGACCCGCATGCCCTATGACCGCATGATCCAGATCGTCAACATCACCTCGCGTCTGATGAGCAACGCGCTGAGCCAGTCCAAGTAACCCTCTGCTGCCCACTACAATCACGGCTTCGGTTGGGGCGTTAGCTCAGTTGGTTAGAGCAGAGGACTCATAAACAAGTTAAGAACTTAAGTTGTCTAAAAATCCTCAATGAAATCAACAGGTAAGAAGGCCACAGTTGTCAAAATTTGCTTCCACACCGCTTCCACACTTTGCTGAAAGTTTAAGCAGTAAAGTTGGAGTGGCCGAGAGCCTAGAATCAGTATGTTTTAAGGGGCGTTAGCTCAGTTGGTTAGAGCAGAGGACTCATGAAAATTGTGCACCGAGGTAGGAAACTCCTCGTGTGAATGACGTCAAATTCGGTGAAAGCTAAGTGCAGTCATGCATACGCCAATGCCGAGCCAAGCTCAGTGAGAAATCACTTTGAAGGTGTAGAGACTAGACGGCGTCCACCTAAAGCGCAAGCCATGGTGAAGGCATAGTCCAGGGAGTAGTGAAAGCTACACAAACCAGAATCCTTTGGTCGACAGTTCAAGTCTGTCACGCCCTACCAACAAATGGAAAAGCCACTGATTTCGGTCAGTGGCTTTTTTTGTTGAATCAAATCCAAAATTGAGCAACTTTCCGGACTACTCACGTTGAGATTTGAGCCACGTTGAGGGCTACAAGCGGGAAGGCATTGCTGGCGGAATCAGTCACAGTGGGCGCCGTACGTTTTTCACCTTACTAGCGAAAAATTGTGGCAGTCGGCGACTTTCGGTAAGACTTGTGAGACAAGCAAGCATTGCTACCACTCAACGCTACATTGACTTGAATGACGACATGAAGCTCAAGGCGGTGGAGTTGGTTTAATTAAATATAGTAGTAGTCTCTCTTTTCACTATCACGTAGACGTGACACCAATGTTGGACGGCTTATGCCAAGCGCGGTGTGCGCCTCTCTTAAAGTGCTGAATTTACCAATTGGCGTCATAACAGCTCGTGAGGCGGCGTTCCCAGCTCCTTTGGCGGGGTTTTTGTTTATCTTTTTGGGCTTGCTAATATTGCCATCAGAATAATAGTAGTCTTCATATTTCTCATCCTTCAGCCTTTTATAGAGAGTTGTCATGTCAATTTTTAAGGCGGTGTAAGCCTCTTTAATTGTTGAGAATTCGCCAATAGGAGTCATTACTCTTCTCGCGCTACCATTACTTCCTCCTTTTAATCCAATATAGTTCGACGAGGCAGTTCCAATTCCGTTTCCATCTGCATAGTAATATAATGATTTATATCTTTCATCTCTCAATCGTTCATAAAATGTCCCTAATGTAATTTCTAAAGCCTCGCATGCGGATTTAACAGTATCAAATCTTCCAAATGGGGTAACAACTGCTCTTGCATTGTGGATTTCAGTACCTTCGCGCTTTTTTTGTTCTGGAAGCGAATATTTAAATGAATCATCAATAAATTTAAAATCTTTGAATCGTGGATTTTTTATCCACCCAGAAAATCGTTTTAAAGATATTCCATAAGCTTTTGCTGCAGATTGCCTTGAACCAAATAATCCTTTTGGAGTTGAAACAGGGTGACTCTTGGGGTGATCGTCACCTTTCTTGAAGGTTAACTCTCCACTGGCAATTTTCTCCTTTTTTCTTTCAGACATATTTCTGCGAACTTCATCAGAATATTTCTTGCCAAGGTTAGGGTTTATTGTATTCATGTACTGCTTATGCCCGCTCCATTTTGAGAATTCATCCCAAGAAACCTCTTTGCCATTAGCTAACTTCACCATGTCATCCATTATTCTCTCCTTCAAATCTTCACAAGACCAGTAACGGCAAATTCTTCCCAATTGTCAAAGTCAATGATCATCAACTCTGCACACTTGACCAATGATCGAATGCTCAGGTTGTGCATGGCGTACATATGCTTTTCGAGAAAACCTAAAATTTCCAGCTTCTTTGTTTCGCTCAATGCATATTCTTTTAAAATATCTTTATCTAAAGTTACATAACAGATATATTTGAAAATTGTTTCTTGTGCTTTGTCGCCAAGACTTATGCAGTAACTTCGATCTTTAAGCGCATTAAGATGTTCAATATGCTTTTGTTTACCTGATCCGAAACCCGTGTTGGTGATTAATATAACTCCGCCATCAAAATGAAAACTTGTAGGCAATCCGAGTGAATTTAGCATTGCAGAAGTACTTTCCCAGCTGATGACTCTTTGTTTTGTTGTATCCATTGCAGCTTTCAAGATATTTAATCCCTGAACTGTGTTCATGACTGAATCGATGTCATCTAGAACCAGTATCTGCCCAGCAGACTTGTGACGATAAAGTTCACCGTATAAGCTGAGAAGTGTCATGTGACCGGTGATGGACTTATTTTTTTGAGTTGAATATTTTTCTATATAAGTCGTGGCTGAATATGTTTTGCCAACGCCAGGAGGTCCGTTGACAATGAGGCTGCGCACTTTGCCTTGAGACATCTGCTCGATGTACCGCTCAAGATTCCGATATTTTTTTTCAATATCGCTGTAGTCAATGCTTTCGTAGTTCATGATTGCCTTTCAGTTGTTTATCGACTCACCGCGAATCGATGCCTCTATAATTTTCGATCTTGAATTTTTGGTATTTAAAAAAGAAGCACGGGAATTTCATTCATGTGCTTCAGGATCTATTATTATTCAGTCATGAGATAATTAAAATGGTCATATAAATCTCGCAAATAACTTGTTAAGAAAGCTGAGCAAAAAAAGTAACACACATATAGTAAAAACATCACCAAGCCAGAGCCGCCAATCACGTGAAGGAAGTAAGCCCGTAGGGCAACTCCTTCTATCAATCCCTGCCACTTGAATTAACTGCGCACTTAACTCCTAATCTGAAACTTTCTAGTTTTCGATTTCAGAGGAGGTCTGCCATGGAAAAGTCTCGGGTTGAGCTCTATGAGCTTGTTTGGGCCAAGCCCATGACGCATCTAGCCAAGGAGTTGGGGCTTAGTGATGTGGGCCTGCGAAAAATCTGCGTCAAGTTTGGGATTCCACTTCCGCTTCGAGGCCATTGGGCAAGGCTTCAGGTAGGCAAGCAAGACCCACGTCCAGAGCTGCCTTTTGAAAATAACAACCCACAAATAAGGCTGCCAGATGAAGAGACGGCTGATTCACGTGAGCAGTTAAGCTTGATTCGTAAACTTGCCAAGAAGGCAGAGCAGGCTGTTGAACCTGTTCTAAGAGAGCCCCAGCAGTTCAAGGACATCAGGTGTATCAAGACCTATCAGGCAATCTTGGAGCGCATTAAAGATCTAGAGAAAGGTACAGGACAAAGCTACCAAGATTACAAAGATGGAAGAAGATCATTTCCACCAAAGAAGGTCTTTGACATGGCCTTCTTCAGTTCCCTAGAAGATCAGATTCCAATCACTGCAACCATAGACAACGCACTGAGAGCAGTAGCAATTGCAGACGTTGTCATTGAACAATTGGCTGCTCTCGAAATCAATGTCGAACTTAGAGCAGTGCGGGACTCGCGTGTCTGCGAAATGCGTGCGGAAAGAGGAGGGCGGCACTTGGAGTTTCGGTTTTGGGAGCCATCAACAAAAGCCACAAGAAGCAGTGCGCTTACAAGTCTTGAGAGGCTGTTTACGAAATACAGCTACGGAGGTGACTCCATCATGCTTCCACGTCACATTTTGACTATTGAGTTTGATGGCCGCTATAACCGCAGCGTGATTCAAGACAAGGTCTCGGCCAAGCTTGAGCAGCAGATCGATCACATCGTCAAAAGGGTTGACGATAAGTTGAAAAAAAAGGCAGCTGATCATCTTAGTCATTTGGAATGGCAGCGTGATTACGAACGGAAAAAAGCAATTCGATTGCATAACGTAAGGGTCAAAGAAGATCGAGCACAGCAACTTGAGCGGGCCGTCTGCGAAAGCGTCGACTTTGAAAAATCACAGCAACTCAAGCGATACTCAAGCAGTTGAGTCTTGCTATCGAGAAGCTTCCTGATCAAGAGAGGCAATTTGGACTTGCTTGGCTTCGAATGGTCCGCGAACAAAGAAAGGGCCTGAACCCGATTGCTGAACGGTTGGAGTCATTTCGAGTTCTTGCCTCTTGCGTATTCCAGAACCTATTGACCATCCGCTCCAATCCCTCGTGACCATCACTTCCAGTCAAAGCTGACCACTCAGTCCAGCAAGTTGACCAAAGAAAAAGTATGGCGATTTGACCAGGATAGTAGTCAGACTGACATGGTCAATCTGACTACTCAGACTATCAGCTGGATTGCATTTTTTTTCGAGCCATTGTTTTTCGCATGGACTCCCCTTTCAGAGATAACCGATGCGATTGATGCACCACGCGATCCAATATCGCATCAGCAAGCGTGGGATCAGGAAAGAACCCATGCCATTGATCGGTTGTATACTGCGTTGTGATGAGCAATGATCCTGTGCGCATTCGACGATCAATCACATCTAACAAGAACTGCGACGCATGTTGATTCATCTCACCCAAACCCAGATCGTCAAGTATCAACAAACTTGGTTTGCTCAATGACAGCTTCAGAGCGGGCAATGAGCCATCAAGCAATGACTCTGTGATTGCTCCGTAAAGATCACTGGCGCGATAGAAAAGGACTGGCATTTTTAGCCTGCACGCCTGCTGGCCAAATGCACACGCAAGCCACGTTTTACCAACACCCGTAGCGCCTTGGATGATCAAATTTTGCTGACGCCTTATCCAATCACAGCTTGCCAAAGATGCCAACTGTGCCTTGTCTAGTCCACGGTTTACCTTGTATTCAACATCCTCAAATGAAGCCAATTCAGGCATCCCTGCGCCTCGGATCAAACGCTTCAACTTTCGGGCCTCACGCTCGGATGCCTCGTGATCAACAAGCATTGCAAAGCGATCATCAAAACTGACATCATGCAATTTGGGTTGCTGAAGCTGCATGTCGTAAGCATCGGCCATTGGAACGAGCTTGAGCTCTCGAAGGCGAGTAATGGTTTGTTGCGTGCTGCTCATGCTGATTCTCCAAAATAACTAGGACCACGCAATTCACCAATGACTTTGACTTTTGGTGCTTGAGTGATAGAAAAACGTTTGTCTGCATCCTCTTTGAGGATGGATGTGATGCTGCGAAGTGAGGTGATATTCAATGGCATCGCGTAGGCACAGACCTCTTCAAATCGGACCTCACCGTAGTCCCTTGCGAGGTCACGCATTCGTCGTGCAGCTTTGACGCCGTTTGTGATGTCGCTTCGGTTTTCAAGTTGATGCCGTATCATCAACTCCACATTGCCGCCGACATTCATCGCCCATGCCAACAATGCCCGAGGTTCGGCATCAAGCACTCGGTTGTGTATGACGGGCCGATGCTCTGGTATCGTTCTGGCATCTCCTTGTGTCTCAATCAAAGGGTGAAGGGCAACCCTTCGACCTCGGTGGAAGATTTCAATCACAGTGGCGGTAAACCTGAGGTCCACGCCTTCTCGTGCAAGCGTATGAGGCACTGAATAGAAGCGTCTTTGATGTTCGACGTGATAGTCATCCTGTACCCTGACGCTATATCGCCAATCACTCAATTCAAATGCCGTTCCAGGCAATGGCTTGAGGCTCGCTTTTTCTGTTTCCAGAAAGCGATCCAATCGACAGCCTGGTAGCCGTTTAAATGGATGGCGATTCATTTCTTCGGCCTTGATACGGAGCTCTGCATTCAACTCGGCAAGGCTGAAAAAAATGCGATCACGAAGTGAAAACAAGGCCCATCGTTGAGCGATTTGCACTCCCACTTCAGCCTTGGCTTTGTGTTTGGGTTTTCGTACCCCCGTCGGTAAAGGTGCCGTGTCGTAATGGCTCAGGCAATCTCTGTAGGCGGGGTTAATCACCGTTCGATCCCGTTCACGCCGCCAAACGGCCGCTTTAAGGTTGTCGCTGACGACCCACTCTGGCACACCACCCAGAACCTCGAAACAATTGGCGTGACATTTCAGCCAGTCTTTGGTGGTCTGACTTGCCGTGGCTTCGATGTACGTGTAGTTTGAGTACCCAAGCACAGCCACAAAGATTTGAGCAAAGGTCGATGGGCCACCGTTTTGATCTCGGATTTCAACGGTCCGGCCCGCAAAATCCACAAACAGCTTTTCACCTGGTCGGTGCGTGCGTCGCATCACCACATGCTGATTTTTTGTCCAAACTCTATAGAGCATGGCAAATTGTGAGTAGCCGACCCCTTCAGGGGTGGTCTCGCGCCACTCTCGCCAAAGACGCTCCAGAGTCGCGTCGGGTCGTCGCATCTCGTTATGAATCCATTCACAATCTGGATGCGTCTTGAGTTGCGCAACAGATCTATCTTGGGTTCCAAGTGCTGCCCGCCAGGACACCACCTGCGGCGAGCCATGAGACGCTCATCGCCAGCGTCTGACGCCGGTTGAAAGTGAGTGCGTTGGCCAACTTCAGTTTCACTTCTTCACCTTGGCCACTTCCTCAGCCACCAGCGCGGCCAGCTGATCGGGTCCGAAGCTTGGCAGGTTGCGGCCGTTCACAAAGAAGGTGGGCGTCTTGGTGACTTGCAGCACGGTGAGGTCTTCAATGTCTTGCTGCAGTAAAGACTGCATGCCGGGTTTCTCGATGTCCTGCCGTGCCTTGATGATGTCCAGACCTGCCTGTTCCGCAACTTTGAAAGCGGTCTCAATGTTGGGCTGTCCATGGTCGGCCCAAGTGGGCTGCGCAGCCAGCACAGCCTCCAGCACCGTTTGGTACTTGCCCTGGCTTTTTGAGGCCTCGAGCAGCTTGACCACCTGGTCCGAGCCCTTGTGAAACGGCGCATAACGGATCACAAGTCTGACGTCCTCGGGGTACTGGGCCATCAGGTTCTTGACGATGGGATAGAACGCGCGGCAGGTCTCGCAGGCTGGGTCAAAGAACTCGACGATGGTGACCGGTGCGCTCTGCGGACCGAACACCGGCGAATGCATGCGTACCAGGCGGGTCTGCTCGGCTTTGACCTGCACCTCCTGGGCGGTCTGCACACGCGATGTGTAGGCGTTCATGCCCAGGTAAAAGAAAAGGGTAGTGACTGCCACCAGCCCTATGACAGTGAATTTTTTGGCGTTCATGAACGGGACTTTCTCAAGTAAACAAAAAGCAGGAAGACGATGGTGATGAAGGACAGTAGGGACAGCCAGGGAATCTGGATGCCATTAAGAATTTCGAGACTTTGCTCGCTGCACGAAGGCCCGGTGCCGCAAGGCACCCACCACTTGGGCACCCACCCGGCGATGAGAGCGGTGTGGTATCCGGCAACCGCTGCACCACCAAGTGCCAGCGTTAGTGCATAGATGGCCCCGCGTCGATCCTCGGAGAACGCGGCAATGCCCAAGATGATGGCCAACGGGAACATGAAAATGCGCTGATACCAGCAGAGCAGACAGGGCGTCATGCCCATGACTTCACCGATAAAAAGCGCACCGAGAGTAGATATCAGTGCGAACGCCCAAGCGCCCATGATCCAAAGCCAGCCATGTCTCATGAAAGAAGCTCCTCGTGCGTCTTGCGAATCGGTGCTCTAAGTGAAAAGAGGCACCAGGTCAGCGTAGCGCAGACTATGAAAACATCGGCCAGATTGAAGGCCGGCCAATGGATATTGCGCCAGTGAAAGTCGAGGAAGTCCACCACAGCGCCGATATGAATGCGGTCCACAAGATTTCCGCCACCACCGCCCACCACGAGGGCGCCCGCCCAGCGGTCCAGAGGCTCAACGTGTGGCGCCAGGCATACCAATGAAACGACACCCACTAACAGCATTGTCACGCTGATGAAAAACCAGCGTTGCCACCCGCTGGCATCGGCCAACAATGAAAATGCCGCGCCCGTGTTGAGCACATGAACGAAGTTAAGTAAGTCGGTCACCCGAACCGCTTCACCCAGTTCGAGGATGGTGGAGAAATATGACTTGGTGGATTGATCCAGCAAGAGAAGAATGGAGACGGCGACGAGCCACGTCCATCTGGGATTTCGCTGGATCCAGCAAGCGGTCATGAGAAGGTCCTTCCAAAACGATCCGGGTAGGCCATCGCCTGAGGCGGCGGCCGCTTAAGGCCTGGGGGATCGGGGAAGTCGTGCCTGTCAGCGCATCAGGCGACGGCATTCAACCCCGAACCTGTCGGGGTGAACCACTGGGGACGATACGGTTGCTCATGCCAGGCTGACAAGCGGCGTTCGGCGAGGTGTTCGACCTGTTCAGAACCTGTAGAGATCGTCATAAGCGCGTTGGTCGCCGTAAAAGCGGCGGCACAGTTCGCGTGGCAGTTTCCGCAATCGAGATCAAAACCGCTGTCCCCAACGACCCCGTTTTTAACACCATCTACTGCCTGCCCATGGCCGGGCTGATGGTGCTTAGCTTGCGGCCCCTGTGTGGCAGGAACGTGGCCGCAGCACGACGCTGCCGCTGCAGCTGAAAATTGCAGCGGAAGCAGCGTGAGCATCAACAGGATCAGAAAAGCGCGCATGCGGCGGATTTTAACCAGCATCCATTTCAATGGTCGCGTGCACGTGCTATCAGCTCAGCCAGCTCGGAACGCACAGGCAAAGGCTCGAAGGCGCTCACCGTGGACCGCCCCGGGTTGCCTAGCGGCAGACGACCGCTCAGGTGGGCCAGCGGCACCAGCGCCAGGCGCAACAACTGTCCCACAGCCTCGGGCCAATCGCGGGTGCGCACAGACAAGTTCAGCATATGTGCGTGGGTCTGCAGGTGTAGCCTGATGTGCAACTGTCCCACGACATGTGCCGCCTCTAAGTTAAGCCAGGCTTGATCAACGGAGACTGCAGTTTTTGCGCTCTGGATCAGTAGGGCGTGGGCGGTGCTGTCAAATGGGCGATTGCCCGATGGCTCAGTGGACGTGCCCATGGTGGTCTTCCTTGGCAATCTCTTCGCCCAGCTCCCTGCGCGCCTGCTGCAGCACGGTCCAGCCACCGTGCAACGCGAGCACCGCCATCAAGCTGGCCACCGCAAGATCGGGCCAGGCCGAGCCGGTACCAAACACGCCCAAGGCCGCGATGAACACGGCAAGGTTGCCGATGGCGTCGTTGCGAGAGCACAGCCACACGCTTCGCATGTTGGCATCGCCTTCGCGGAAGGCGTAGAGCATCCATGCCACCGTGATGTTGGCCATCAGCGCCAGGAGGGCTATCGTACCCATGGTGGTGGCCAGAGGCACGCCGCCGTTCCACACCGACCACAGTGCTGCACCCAGCACATACAGGCCAAAACCCATCATGCTCACGGCTTTGAGCATGGCTGCGCGCGCTCGCCATGCCAGCGCCGAAGCCAGCACTGCGAGCGACACGGCGTAGTTCATTGCATCGCCAGCAAAATCGACCGCGTCGGCCAGCAAAGAAAGTGACCCAGACTGAACGCCAGCCACGATTTCGACCAGGAACATCGCGGCATTGACCACGAGGGAGATCCAGAGGATCTTGCGGTAACGGGCCAGGTTGACAATGGCATCAAGTTTCGGTGTGTCGTGGTCACAGCAGTGGGCAGACATGGGTTTTCCTTTCAATACTTGCATTGGAAACCCTGGAGCCGCTACAGTGTCAAATCCTTTTTAAAATCAGGGCCGTGTCATGCAGATCAAGGAACTTGCCCGCGCCACCGGCGTTGATGTCGAAACCATCCGTTACTACGAAAAACAGGGCCTGATGCCCGCGCCGGCTCGGCGCGACAACGGCTACCGCGACTACGCGGCGGCTCACCTGGAGCGCCTGTCGTTCATCCGCCACTGCCGGGCCCTGGACATGCCGCTGGGCGATGTGAACCGACTACTTGGATTCGTTGATAAACCGGACACAAACTGCGGCGATGTCGATCTTCTGGTGGACGACCAGCTTGCCCGTGTACGCGCCCGCCTCAAGAGCATGAGGGCACTGGAGAAGCAGTTGCTACGGCTGCGGGCGCGATGCTCCGGCACCCACGAGGGGGCACACTGCGGCATTCTTGAAGAGCTAGTGTCCGCCGCTCACGGGGAGTCTTGCGCATGCCATCCAGCTTAATGCTGGGACGCCCAGAAACTTAAATGAGCAAAATGGCAGTCAATCAGTTCGATTTAGCTGATTGGCTTCATAACGGTAATCAGTTCAATGCAGCCCATTAACATTTTTCAGCCTACGTCAGCTTCTGGCGGATAGCTGTCGATGGTTACAACGATTGGACTAGTTGGTCACGTTGCTGGATTGATTGGTCAACATCACTGGAATACGCACCTCTGATCAGGCTGATTCGTCTGAGCAGTATTGGGGCTTGGACTTTATTAATGAAGATGCAGATCCCGATTTCGATGCTTCGTTCGAAGATGAGCGATTGTCATTTGGTGAATAAATCCTTAACAAATAAATATATGAATGTTGCCGCCGATCCAATATTGACCACCTGTGCCGATTGAATTTTGACCAGGGGCTTGAGCCAGCTTTGATGTCCGCTGGCTGTGGATAACTATACGTTCAATTGTCGTCCTGCAGCTCCTTTCTCT